>CAWENU010000011.1:0-195406 GCA_963810355.1 uncultured Acidobacteriota bacterium | reverse complement strand
AAAAATCGAAACCGATGAACTTCTGCAATCGTTCAACCTCGGCGTCGGAATGATATTAGTCGTCCCGCAAGCCCGCGTGCAGTCCGTCGAAGCCGATCTAAGCGCCGCCGCGAAAAATTCTTCCGCATCGGACGCATCGAGCGCGGCGATTCCGGCAAAGCCCGGGTAACCTACACGGGTCGCTGCATCTCCAGTAGCACAGGCACTCCTGCCTGTGTTGAACGATCCGCAGCCGCGGCGTCACGGGCAAGCATCAACCGCTCACTAAAGAATCGCTCCCGCGTCTAACGTGAACGGACTTCCACCCCACTTCAATTCACTCGGAGGCAATGCATGCAATCCAAAAATAACGATTTGCAAGCCCTAGCCGCCCGCCTTGACAGGCTCGAAAACTCAGAACCGCCGATGGAAATTAGCAGCGATCCTGCTCGCGCTCTCAAGCACCTCCCTGGTATTGATCGCGGCCAAGCCCGCCGACCACGTCGACTCCGCCGTAATCCACGCCCGTACCGTGGAAGCGCAAGACTTCGTCGTGAAAGACGAAGATGGCCAAATCCGCGCCCGCCTAACCCTGAATCCGCAAGTCAAGATAAGGAAGGATTTGAGCGGTCCTGAGGTCAACATGAATGTACCGATGGGCCCCGCGCTACAGTTCTACGATAGCAATGGAGACGCCATCTGGACGGAGCCCGGAGTACCTAAGATGATTCCCGCGCGCTAGCGCAGTGTCATTACTTCCTGCGCGGTCGCATACTCGGGATTGTTCGCGCTCGCCCGTCGCGGCAATTCGCGCGCCACCTTGCGAAGCCACCGCAACTCCGTCTTGAACTGCTCGATCATCAAACTCACCATCCAAACGGCCTCATGATACGGATGCCCGACTTCCTTCAGGATCGACTGCAACGTTCCTTCCTCTCGCGCCAGTTCGCTCTCCAGGAATTTTTGTCGCCTCGCGATCTGCGTCTGAAACACACCGCCGCGCGCCTGCCAGGACAACGCCACCCACGTCAGGAACGCTGGCCGATCTCGCTGGGTCGTCCAGTCTTCCCGTTCCAAGGCATCGCCCAAAGCGTGTCTTCCCTTCGCGGTTGTCTCAAAGACACGCCGCTCTGGCCCGGCCGCAGGCTCATTGCTCTCGCCCGCGCGAATCAACCCCGCCGCAGCCAACTTCTCGAGCGAATAATAGACTTGCGGCCGCGAAATCCCCGCCCAGTCCCGCACGCATCGGCGTTCCAATTCAAGATTCACCTCATACCCATGCATGCCTCGCTCCGCCAGCAAACTTAAAATCACCAGATCCGGTGTGGTCCACTCCGCTCGCTTTCCTTTCCGCATCATCAAGCGCTTTCCCTTTTCCGCTTGTTGCTCCACCACCACCAGACGCATTGTTCGGCGGGCAAGCGCGGATCGCGGGCCTGCGCCACTGCCGCGCAGAACGTATCGAGCACGCAAATGTCCTGATGCTGTTTCGCCACGCGCCCAAGTTGACGATAAAGCCGCTCGGGGCTTCGACGAGCCAGGTCCGCCACGCTGCGGACACGCAACAACTCAAAATCCCGCAGCATCGCCGGACCAATCGAGATCAAATCCTGAAGTCGTCTTGTGTCTCTTCGCATCACTCCTCCTTAACTCAATTCTTGTCAGTGCATACTAACATTCCGATCTTTCGAACACCGCCCGCTCACGTTCAATCTTGAGTTCGTTCATTCCTTTCTGCGGATCGTTGCCTTCCTTGCCGAATTCCATGGCTACCGCCCTCTTTGCATCATTGAAAGCTCTTTCGCTTTTCCACACAGCTGTCGTCATGTAGTTGTATTGGCCTTCTCCCTCTTTCTTCTCATAGAGAAATCCTTCAACGAATCCGGGTAGGGTTTTGAGAAAGCGCTGTACCCTATGCGCACTCTCGAGGAACGCGGCTTTGGAGGTTTCGGGAACGATGAATTTATCGATCAGGACTTTTTCCATGGGCTATCTGGCTCCTTTTCCCCAACGAACTCGCTTGACACCGTGCAAGCGAACAATTAAACTCCAACTAGTCTAACTTAGACTACGTGAACGACACAAGTAAAATGTGCTCTTGGCATTTTTCCGACACTTCCTTGTCGTTTCGTCGCTCAGGCTTTGATCTTTCGTCTAAGAGCAATCCCCGCGAATCCAATGGAGGAAATGATGAACGTTAAGCGCATTACCCCGGTTCTCTTCGTCAAGGAAATCGAACCCGTTCTTCCCTTCTGGGTGGACGCACTCGGCTTTGCTAGGACCATCGAAGTCCCACACGGTGACAAATTGGGCTTCGTCGCATTGCAAAAAGAATCGACGGAGGTGATGTACCAGACCTACTCGAGCCTCGGCGAAGATATGCCGCTCATCTCAGAAGCCGCGAGAAAAGGCCCGACGTTCCTCTACATCGAAGTCGATAACCTGGATGCGGTCCTGACGGCCCTGAAGAGCTCCAAAATTGTGCAGCCGGAGCGCACCGCGTTCTACGGCATGCGCGAAGTCGGCTACCAAGATCCTGCCGGCCACTTCATCACCTTCGCCCAAGCGGTCGCCGCCGCTCACTAAATCGCGGAATGGCTCGCGTTAGAGTTGCTGGGCGAATCGTTGTAGGATGATGCGAGCCATGAAGAACCGCTCCGTCCCAGTCGACACGGTCCTGCCGCACGTCCTCTATAAGGACGTCGTTGCCGCAATCGACTGGCTGAGCAAGACGTTCGGCTTCGTCGAGCACTACCGCTACGGCGAGCCCAACGGAACCGTCAGCGGCGCACAGATGCATCTTGGCGACGCGTGGATCATGGTGAAGGCGGCGAAACCAGGCTCTTCCAGCCCTGCCCAGCTCGGCTACGGAACGCAGAGCTTGACGATCTTTGTGAACGATGTGGACGCGCACTACCGGAAGGTGAAATCAAGCGGTGCCCGCATTGCCGAACAGCTAAACCAAACCGTCTACGGCGAACTGCAGTACGGGGTGTTCGATCTCGATGGGCACCATTGGCTCTTCTCGCAACACGCCAAAGACCTGAGCCCCGATTCCTGGGGCGCCAAGATTTCCGGGAAGAAGTGAATTAATGAAGTAATGACGTAACGAAGTAGATAGACCAGGAGTCGACGGCCCCGTTCTGGCTTGCTGTCTTCCCTCCACTCCTACTTCTTCGTCGTACCGGGAATGGGTCGGCCCTCCATCTCCGTCGGCATCGGATGGAACGTGCGCCATTCTTGCCGACAGCACGCTCAGCAAAGAAATGATTGTCAGTCGACACACCTTTCAGCACCGTTTCGGCAGTTTCTAAGCTAGCGTCTCACCTAGCGGTGGCGGCGGATTCGTCGGAGGCTTTCTCCAGGGCAGAGCGATCCCATTTGCCGAGGATGGCGGCAGCCTCGTACGTGCTTTGGCAGAAATCGAGCAGCGCCTGGCTCGGAGACGTAGCGCGACGCACATCTTCATATGACAAGAGAAATTCGCCGAGTTGTTTTTGATAGGACGCGGCGTCGGGGCGCGCCCGATATTCCTTGAAACCTTCGGGTTCCGGGCTGGCGTAGGAATAGAACGCGGGCTCCTTGACGTCGCCGCTGCCCGGCCACCATCCAATGCTGCTTACTTCGTGCGAGTATGCCTCCCTGGTAATGCTGTCGGCGCCGGGACGCTCCGGCGCACGCCGTCCCGAAAATCGCGTTACTGCCAGGTCGAAGCTGCCCCAGAAAAAGTGCACCGGGCTGCTCTTGCCGATGAAGCGCGAACGGAAATCCTTGAGCACTGCGTCAGTGGAGGCCAAAATGCGCCAGAATTTGCGGACTGCTTCCGGATCGTACGACTTGTGAACCTTGTCCTGATCGAAAGGAATCGGATTCGGGATTTCGACCGGCATCTTCCAGATTTGCACGTTGATGCCTTCCGACCGCAGCATGCTCGCGAACTCTTTATGGAAATCGGCGACACTGCGTGCTACCAGCGCAAGCTTCTTGACTGCGCCGTCGTTCTTTCTCAGCGCCAGCTGATGATCGACGAAATCGAACTCCAACTCGAAAACCATCGTTTCATAGGACATAGAAGAGGTGGTCAAGCCGCGGGCACTCACATACAGCGGCACGTTCCACCAATGATTGACCAAGGGAGTGACTGCGAGCCGCACCTTGCCGACGATCTGCGTCCACATGTGGAGCGTCGCGCGCGTCTCCTCCCAGGATTCGAGCGGCAGAGAGGGCCAGCATTCGGGCAGATCGGTCAAGCTTCGAGGGCGTTCGTTTGTCGGCGTCATCGGACCTCCTGGGCGTATCGGCTTGTCGGCGGCCACAAATATACGCCTTCCACCAAGAACAAGCGCCAAGCGCCGCATGAAGATGCCCGTTGACGGCGCGGGTTCGCGGGGATCGCGCGTTTCGAGCTTTCGAACAGATATGCTAACGTTTCGAGTTTATGAAAAGGCGCATAGGCGTGCTGTTGAGCGGTCGCGGGTCGAACTTTGTGGCGCTGGCGGAGAACGTGGCGGCCGGGCGAATTCCCGGCGCGGAGGTCGCCATCGTCGTCAGTAATCGTGAAGGCGCACCGGGAATCGACAAGGCCAAAGAGCGCGGGATTACAACGCGGGTGATTCCGTCGAAGGGGTTGGAACGGGAGGCCTATGACCGCCAGGTTGCATCGGTTCTGAACGAGCACAAAGTGGATTTGATCTGCCTGGCCGGATATATGCGACTGCTGTCGCCCTATTTCGTCGCGTCGTTTCCGAATCGCATCTTAAATATTCACCCGTCGCTGCTGCCCTCGTTTCCCGGACTGGAATCGCAGCGCCAGGCTTTGGAGTATGGCGTGAAAATCGCGGGATGCACCGTACATTTTGTCGATGAGAATCTTGACGCAGGCCCGATCGTGCTCCAAGCCGCGATTCCCGTGCACGATGCGGACACTGAAGCGACTCTTGCCGAGCGCATTTTGGCGGAAGAACACCGCATCTATTCCGAAGCGGTAAAGATCGTGCTGGAAGGAAAATACAAAATCGCAGGACGCCGCGTAGTGAGGGCGTAACACACGAGCGAGCGCGATTCGGAGACCATGAGCGAAACCAAATTCAAATCGGTAGATGAGCAGCTGGCCTACCTGAAAAAAGGTACGGCGGAAATTGTTCCCGAGGACGAGCTGAAGGCGAAGCTCGTCAACTCCCTGAAAACCGGAAATCCTCTGCGCGTTTATCTAGGAGTGGACCCCACGGCGCCCGATCTTCACCTCGGACACACCGTCGTCCTGCGCAAACTAAAACACTTTCAGGATTTGGGGCACACGGCGGTCTTCCTGATCGGTGACTTTTCCGCCATGATTGGTGATCCAACGGGCGTTTCGGAAACGCGGCCGTCACTGACGAGCGAACAGGTCGATGCCAATGCGAAAACGTATCTCGATCAAGTGTTCAAGATTCTGGACCGAAATAAAACCGAAGTTCGTTACAACAGCGAGTGGCTCGGCAAGATGTCGGCCGGAGACGTTGTCAGGCTATCCTCGCACTACCGGCTGGCGCGCATGCTGGAACGCGAGGACTTTCGTTCGCGCCTGGAGAATGGCCATCCCATTTCCGTGCACGAGCTGCTCTATCCGCTGCTGACGGCGTTCGACGCCGTTTCCTTGAAATCCGACGTCGAACTGGGCGCGACCGAACAAAAATTCAATTTGCTTGTGCATCGCGAAATCCAGCGCGAATACGGATTGCCCGGGCAAGCCATCTTGACTATGCCAATACTCGTCGGGCTCGACGGCCAGCGCAAAATGTCCAAGAGCCTCGGCAACTATATCGGCATCACGGAAGCTCCCAACGAAATCTTTGGCAAGATCATGTCGATTCCCGACGACTTGATGTGGACCTACTACGAATTAGTAACGGATCGCACGCCAGGCGAGATTGAGGCCCTGAAGAAGGAGGTCAATGCTGGAGCGTTGCATCCGATGGACGCGAAAATGCGGTTAGCCCGGGAGGTGATCGCTGGGTTCCAGGGTGAAGACGCCGCGCGCAAGGCCGCCGAAAACTTCCAGCGCATTTTTCGCGACCGTCAAGCACCGGAGGAAGCGCCAACAAAGAAAGTTCGCCAGGGTCCGGCCCACAAATTGACGGCGCTGCTCGTTGAGTTGCAGTTAGTGCCGTCGAAGAGTGAAGCGATCCGTTTGATCGAGCAAGGCGGCGTGGAAATCGATGGCGCCCGTGTTGACGATGCGCGCAAAGAGATCGACATGAGCAAGCCCGGCGAGTTTTTGTTGCGCGCCGGAAAGAAGAAATTCGTCAGGGTAGTCGTGGCGTGATCTGCCAGCAGCAGCGCCTCGTTTGAGGCCGGGCCGAGCAAGCCCACTGCTACGAGTCCGTGTAAATTAGTCGATCCAGGCTAAAATATCGCCGGCATAGACCGCCTGGCCTTCTTTCGCGAGGAGCCGCTCGACGGTGCCGGTCTTCGGCGAGCGCACTTCATTTTGCATCTTCATCGCTTCCACTACGAGCAACCCCTGTCCCGCCTCAACCCTATCGCCTGCCTGAACGAGCCATCGCACTACTTTCCCCGGCATCGGTGCGACGATCTGCTGGCGCCCTTCCGCCTCGACAGCGCCGTGCCGCCGACCTCGCCACGCCCGCGGATCCACGACTTCGGCCATGAATTCGTGATGGCCGTCCTGCAGCGTCAGCGTGCCATTGCCCGTTTCAGCGATCCGCACCTCGTGCGATTCGCCGTTCAGCAGGATGGAGAAAACACTCGGCGCGATCTCGACCGCGTCTACATCGGCAGAAACGCCATCGAGCGCGACATGCCACCCGGAGCCTTCGCGTTGCAGCTCAACCGTGCGCGTCTTGCCCAATATGCGGACATCGAATTTCATGGCGTGCGGTCCACTTGCGCGCGCCGGCCTTCGATCTTCCAGCGCGACTCCTCACCAGCTTCCGGCCTACTACGCGACGACGCGGTCGTTTTCCCCTCTTCGTTTGCCTGCCACAATGCGGCGGCGATCGCAACGGCATCCGCGCTGGCGCTGACGCTTTCGTCCGCGGCGACACCGGGACGTTTGCGCGCCAGGAGCTCGTCGAGCCATTTCGTATGGATCTCGTTGCGAAGGAAATCGGGCTCCGTCAGCACGCGGAGGAACAGCGCAATGTTGGTCTTAATACCGGTGATGGTGGATTCTTCAAGCGCCCGTCGAAGGCGTGCGATCGTCTCTTCGCGGCTGTTGCCCCAGGCAATCAGCTTGGCCAGCAGTGGATCGTAGTCGTTGGGGACGGTCCATCCTTCATACACGCCGTCGTCCAGCCGAATGCCGGGTCCGCTAGGCGCGTGACGCGAAAGAATCTTTCCTGGCGATGGGAAAAAATTGTTGTCAGGATCTTCCGCGTAGAGGCGCACTTCCATGGCATGTCCCCGCGGCGTGATCGTCTCCCACGCGAAAGGAAGTCGATGGCCCGCCGCTATCGCGATCTGGAGCTTAACCAGATCGAGCCCAGTAACCTGTTCGGTGACGGGATGCTCGACCTGCAGTCGCGTGTTGACCTCCAAAAAATAAAAATTCAGATGCGCATCCACAAGAAACTCCACGGTACCGGCGTTGGTATAGCGTCCCGCCCGCGCCAGGCGCACCGCCGCGTCACCCATTTTCTTGCGCAGGTCGGGGGTGACCACCGGCGAAGGCGCTTCCTCGATTACCTTCTGGTGGCGTCGCTGCACGGAGCATTCGCGCTCGCCGAGTGAAACCACACGGCCGTGAGAATCGGCGAGAATCTGGATTTCGATGTGCCGCGGCTTCTCCAAATATTTTTCAAGGTACAACCGCGGGTCGCCAAACGCATTCATCGCTTCAGAAGAGGCGTCGCGATAAGCGGAAGCGAATTCAGCGCCACTCAACACCAACCGCATGCCTTTTCCGCCGCCACCCGCGACCGCTTTCAGCAAAACCGGAAACCCCATCGACTCCGCGAGGGCGTGCGCTTCATCGGGCTTCTCAATCGGATCATTGGTGCCCGGAACGATGGGAACGTCAGAGCGCCGCGCAATCTGCCGCCCTGCGGTTTTTGATCCCAGCGCCTCCATCGCTTCGGCGGAAGGTCCGATAAACGTGATGCCAGCTTCGATACAAGCACGCGGTAGCGCCGCGTTTTCAGCGAGGAAGCCATAGCCGGGATGGATGGCGTCGCAACCAGCCCGCCGCGCCACGCCGACAATTTTTTCGATATTGAGATAGCTTTCGCGAGCGGGAGCAGCGCCGATCGGATAAGCTTCGTCGGCCAGGCGGACGTGCAGTGATTTGCGGTCGACCTCGCTAAACACAGCAGCGGATCGAATGCCGAGTTCCCGGCAGGCGCGAAGGATGCGGACGGCGATTTCGCCGCGGTTGGCGATCAGGATTTTCTTGAACATGCCATCTTTGCGACGCGGGGAAATTCTTAGCATGCACGTGCGGTAAGGCTGGCGAGGGAGGCAAGTTGCGTGTCCAATCGCTTCGGGTGTAAGAAGGTGCGGCGAATTCGCTAAAGGCCGAGTGCACTGGCCGCAGGGACACCGGGTGAGAACGGAGAGAAGCATGACTAACAGATGCAAGCTGGTTGTAGTTTTGGCGTTGTTCGCTGTTGCGAGCAGGCCAGCGCATGCGCAGGAGCCAGCGCTTGCGCCTGGGGAAAACTTGGTGGTGGATGGCGTGCCGGCGATTCCTGCTTCGCTGGCGGATACCGCAGGCCGATACTCGTCCTATCGCGGGGCCACACTCGCCGACTGGCATCCGTCGCGGCGCGAGATGCTAATTGCGACTCGCTTCGGTGATACGCCGCAGCTTCACCTTGTGAGGATGCCGGGCGGTGAACGGCAGCAACTTACCTTTTTCGTCGATGCCGTCGCCAACGGATCGTTTCACCCAAAGGGCGGCGACTACATCGTGTTCTCTAAGGATATCGGCGGCGGCGAATGGTTTCAGCTCTACCGCTACGACGTGACGACCGGCGACGTGACCCTGCTGACGGACGGCAAGTCGCGGAACTTGCGCGGGCCTTGGTCGTCCGGCGGTGACCAGATCGCGTATATGTCCACGCGCAGGACCGGGAAGGACACTGATTTGTGGGTGATGAATCCGGCCGATCCGAAGAGTGATCATTTGCTCACGCAATTGGCCGGAGGCGGCTGGCAGCCGCAGGACTGGTCACCGGATGACAAGAAAATTCTGCTGACCGAGGAGATTTCCATTAACGAGAGCTATCTATGGCTCGTGGACACCACCACCGGAGCCAAGACCGAGCTGACGCCGCGCGACGCAAAGGAGAAGATCTTTTACGGTGGCGCCCAATTCAGCAAAGATGGCAAGGGCGCCTACGTCACCACGGACAGGGAATCCGAGTTTCAACGGCTCGTCCTATCTCGATCTGGCCACGAAGCAATCCAAATATCTGACCAGTAAGATCCCGTGGGACGTGCAGCAGTTTGATCTCACGCAGGATGGCAAGCGGATCGCATTTGTGACCGACGAAGAGGGTGTGAGCGTTTTGCGAGTAATGGACACCGCCACAGAGAGAGAGGTGCCGCTACCCAAACTCCCTGTGGGCGTGATCGGCGCCCTGCGATGGCACAAGAACGGCCGCGAATTTGGCTTTTCGCTAAACAACGCGCGTAGTCCTGGTGATTGCTACTCGGTGGATGTCACAAGCGGAAAAGTGGAGCGATGGACAGCCAGCGAAACCGCGGTGAAAACGGACAATTTTCCCGAAGCGGAACTCGTGCACTGGAAGAGTTTCGACGGAAAAATGATCTCTGGATTTTTGTACAAACCCGCGGCCAAATACTCAGGCAAGCGGCCCGTTCTGATAGTGATTCATGGCGGACCCGAAGGCCAGTCGCAGCCAACATTTCTCGGACGCGCGAATTATTACCTCAATGAGATGGGCATCGCCCTGATTGTGCCCAACGTCCGCGGATCCACCGGATACGGCAAGACCTTCACGCTGCTCGACAACGGCTTCAAGCGCGACGACACCTACAAAGACATCAACGCGCTATTCGACTGGATCGCGTCGCGGGCCGACCTCGATGCGGATCGCATTGCCGTCACCGGCGGAAGCTACGGCGGCCACATGACGCTCGCAGTCTCGACGTTTTACAGCGACCGCATTCGTTGCTCCGTCGACATCGTCGGCATGTCGAACTTGGTGACTTTCCTCGAACACACCGAGGCGTATCGGCGCGACTTGCGCCGCGTCGAATATGGCGACGAGCGGGATCCGAAGATGCGCGAGTATCTCGAAAAGATCGCGCCCATGAACAACATCGAAAAGATCAAAAAGCCCATGTTCGTGATCGCCGGAAAGAACGATCCGCGCGTGCCTGTTAGCGAATCGCAGCAGATCGCCGACGCCCTGAAAAAGCAAGGAACCCCGGTTTGGCTATTGATCGCGAAAGAAGAAGGTCACGGCTACCGCAAGAAGTCGAACCAGGACTTCCAGTTCTACGCCACGGTGGAATTCTTGCGTCGGTACTTGCTGCAATAACGAAGTTAGCCGCCGAGAGTGATCTCCACCTCGAACTGGGCCGACTTGGGGATTCCCCGCGGCATAATCTTCAGCGCGCTGAGCCTGGGAACATCCAGGACAACGCTGACGATTTTATTGACCGTCATCCCCTCCATGAGATAACTGACGGCAAGCGCGTTGGGAACCGGGTGCCCTTGCGCGACGGCCGCAAATGGCACGATGCCGTACTTATTTTTGAGACTGACCGCAATAGCAACGAGATCAGCGAGGTTTTGAGGATCGATCCCGCTGTATTTCAGTCGTTCCAACAGATGATAATCCAGAGAAAGTTCTCTTCCGGGCGTGGCCATTGCGAACCTCTTTTTCAAAATCGCGAATGTACTACGGCCTTTGGCGCGTAGTATGGGGACCCCTAATTTAGGCCGCAAGCAGCCCCCGGTCAAGGAAAACAGGGGGGTTGGAAGAAATGCTGCCTGGGCGCCCAGGCCAAATCCGCCCGGTCGAGAAAACGGCTGCTGCAACTACTTGTTACAACGGGATGTTGCCGTGCTTCTTTTTGGGGTTAACGTCTTTTTTGTTCTCCAGCGAGCGCAGCGCAGTGATCACCTTGAAACGAGTGTCCGCCGGCTCGATCACCGCATCAATGTAACCGCGTTCGGCGGCCACAAAAGGATTGGCGAAGCGATCTCGGAACTCCGCGATTTTATCCCGCCGCAGACCTTCCCGCTCGCGCTCGGGCGCGCGTTCGATGTCACGCTTGTAAACGATGTTGACCGCGCTCTCCGGACCCATAACCGCGATTTCCCCGCAGGGCCAGGCGAAATTGGCATCGGTGCGAATGTGCTTCGAGGCCATGACACAATAAGCTCCGCCGTACGCTTTGCGAGTGATGACGGTAATTTTCGGCACGGTAGCTTCAGCAAACGCAAACAAGAGCTTCGCGCCGTGCTTGATGATGCCGCCGAACTCCTGCTGTGTGCCCGGAAGAAAGCCGGGGACATCCTCAAACGTGATCAGCGGAATGTTGAACGCATCGCAGAAACGCACAAAGCGCGCGCCCTTCACGCTCGCATTGATATCCAGCACCCCAGCCAGGAAAGCGGGCTGGTTCGCTACGATGCCCACGGGACGCCCATCCAGCCTGGCGAACCCGACGACCAGATTCTTCGCGAAATGTTCGTGAACTTCAAAAAAGTACCCCTCGTCAACGACGGAATGAATCGCATCCTTGATGTCGTAAGGTTTCTGCGGATCTTCCGGAACCAGTGCATTCAGCGATTCATCGCGTCGCTCGACGGGATCGGAAGTCACGCGCCGCGGCGGATCTTCCAGGTTATTGGCAGGCAGAAAACTCATCAGTTCGCGAATCATCGCCAGGCAGTCGGCGTCATCGGTGGATACGAAATGAGCCACCCCGCTGGTGGCGTTGTGCGTCATCGCGCCGCCGAGTTCCTGCTTGGTCACTTCCTCGTGGGTCACCGTCTTGATCACGTCGGGACCTGTGACGAACATGTACGAAGTCTCGCGCGTCATTAAAATGAAATCAGTGATCGCCGGCGAATAGACCGCCCCGCCCGCGCAAGGGCCCATGATGGCGCTGATCTGCGGAATCACGCCGCTGGCCAGCGTATTGCGTAGAAAAATGTCCGCGTAACCCGCCAGCGAGGCGACGCCCTCCTGAATGCGCGCCCCACCGGAGTCGTTCAAGCCGATCACGGGCGCGCCCGCTCGCATGGCCAGATCCATGATTTTGCAAATTTTCAAAGCGTTTGTTTCCGACAGCGAACCGCCAAAAACCGTAAAGTCCTGCGCGAAAACATAAACCAGCCGCCCATCG
Organism: uncultured Acidobacteriota bacterium; assembly: GCA_963810355.1. Classification (GTDB taxonomy): domain Bacteria; phylum Acidobacteriota; class Terriglobia; order Acidiferrales; family UBA7541; genus Acidiferrum. The sequence continues at coordinate 183,100 of CAWENU010000011.1, read as the reverse complement.
ATCCGACCGAAACCTGTCACAAAACCGTCGCCCGCAGGCCTCTGTTCCTGCATGCCAAAATCCACGCAGCGATGACGCACAAATTTGTCGAGTTCCTCGAACGTGCCTTCATCCAAAAGCAAATCAACTCGTTCGCGAGCGGCGAGCTTGTCTGCTTTGTGTTCGCGCTCCCGGCGTTCCGGGCCGCCACCCGCCTCGGCTTCCGCATTAAGACGTTGGAGCTCTTCCATGCGGTCCTGGTGCTTTGCGCTGGTCGGCGTCGCAGATTTGTTTTCAGCCAAGAGTCTCTCCCCGGACGGACGGTTCCTTTTTGTGGAAGATGCGTACGGCAAGATGCGTAGCGAGCCAGGTTGTACCCAGAAGCAGTACCACTCCGAGAACGATCTCGGCTCCGATAGCGGCGGCGCGCTGCGCGGGCGATTCAATGGACGTGACGTAAACCGTCGCAGTCACAAGAGTGAACATGGCGCCCAGAGTCATCGCGATAATCAGCACGGTGGTAAAGATCGAGGCAAGAATCTTTTTCATGAGAGCAAGCTTGCGGCGCCCTATAACGGCCAGCAGCGCAACAGGCGCCGGGAGAAGGATAACGCAGCCCAAGCGAAATCAGAATGGCGAGTACGTCCGCCAGGGGACCCAGACTCAGCGCAAGCCCGACCAGTCGTCGGCAACAATGATGGAGTCGCTGGGGTTGGCAGGATCGTACTTGATGCTGGCCGGCTGCCCGGTGACCAGGCGCTCGAAACGGATCTGCCCTTCCAAGCCGGTGATGTCCTGGGCAGTATGATAGGTCACGCCGGAAATGGCATAGCTGTACGAAACCAGATGCCGGGGCCGCGTATCCGGAATCGGTCGCGCACGCGGACCAAACATGCGTTTAGCCGCGGGTTCCTCCGGCGGATGCTCGACCAGTTCAACAACTTGGCCTTCCGCGATCCGTCCGATCTGGTTCAACTGCAGGCGCCGCTTCCGCTCGATATCTTCCGGCGGTTCTGCCGGACGAAAAAAGGCGTAGGCCACCATGGCGATGGCGGCAACAGCTGCGGCACCCATCCCGAGCGCCACTTTCCAATCAGCAAACATTGTCTTCGACGAACTCCCTGGATATCCATGAATTGAAGCGCGTGAGGACCGGCTTCGTTGTGAAGGCAGTCTCGTGCACGTTCATGCGGAGAGATTCGGTCAGGCCGAAAATCCCTCACGAATGCGTATTCTACCGAAACCGGACATGAGACGCGCGTTACGCTTGCGGGGCATGCACCGGATTACGCAACACTCCGATCCCCGTAACCGAGACCTCCACGACGTCGTTCGCGAGGAGCGGGCCGACTCCGGAAGGAGTGCCTGTAGAGATCACATCCCCCGGATAAAGCGTCATCATTCGTGATATCCACCGGACGAGAAATTCGCACGGATACGACATCAGCGCAGTGCTGCCGGACTGACGCAGCGCGCCATTGACGTGGGCTTCGACGAGCACATCCGTAGGATCGAGATCGGTCTCGATGTGCGGCCCGACGGGACAAAACGTGTCGAAACCTTTGGCCCGCGTGAATTGCACATCGGTCTTCTGCAAGTCGCGCGCGGTGACGTCATTCACGCAGGTATACCCGAGGACATTTTCGAGGGCGTCGTCTGAGTCGCGCAGGTGCGAGCAGCGGCGCCCGATGACAACAGCAAGCTCCGCTTCGTGTTCGATGCGTTGCGAGTAAATCGTCAGCACAATCGGTTCCCCAGGACCGATGATCGAAGACGACGGCTTGAGGAAGATCATCGGCTCTTTCGGAACGTCGTTGCCGAGTTCGGCGGCATGTGCCGCATAGTTGCGGCCGACGCAGACAATTTTCCCCGGCACCACAGGCGCGGCAAGGCGCACCTCCGGGAGCGGCCAGGTGTGGGTCGTGCGCGACCATTTTCCCCACGGCGCGCCCGATAGTTCGCAGACCTGCCCGCTCTCCAGCAGTCCGTATAGGGGAGTAGCAGGCCGCGCGACGGAAGTGTCCAGCGGCAGAAACCGGCAAAATTTCATAGGTGATGGTTGGAGTGCGATACCCGATGGTTAGACATATACGATTCTCGAACTCTCCAGATGCACGTGCCGATCCAGGAGAGCGTCGCCAATATCATACACACGATGGCGCCCAAGGTGAAAATTTGAACGGCGCTGTACCGCACACTCAGCGCGCCGAATACCATGGATAACCCGCAGTACGTAAACGTAAGAATGCTCCAGGCAATCAGGCTGGAAACCAGCAGCCGGCCGGGCTGCCACATGAAGCGAACCACGGGCACCAGAAAGAACAAACCGAAGACAGCCGCGGCGATGATGTTGCGCTGCAACGCCACCGGCTCGAGGACCGCGACGCGATTGGCAACGTATACCCACGCGACGAACGTGACGGCCAGACCGACGCCAGAACACGCTCCGGTGCGCACCCCGGAATCGCGCAAGGCCACAGCCAATTCGTTGTCCGTAAAACGATTGTCAACCCGCATAGTGGCCCGCGTCACAGCGGAGCCTCCCAATTTCGGTCTAGGCTTAAACCCGGGACTACGGGGAATGTTGCGCGACGTCGGCAGCCACTGGCGCAGTGGGAGCACTCTCGTTGCCGGAGCGGTCGACGGCAGTCACGCGATACCAATACTGATGGCCGAGGGCTAAAGAAGTATCACGATACGCAGGGGAGAGCAACAACTCCGGCGTAACTGACGGTCCCTTGTCGTTTTCGCGCTCGCTACGATAGACGCGATAGCCGGCTAGATCGGGTTCGGCGTTGATCGACCACGACAGATCGACTTCCGGTGCGGTACCGTTCGGATTGGCCAGCACCGCCGCGACGACGCTTTGCGGAGTAGCAGGCGGAAAGGTATCCACGGGAGTGAGCACGAGCGGGTCGGAATCACTGGACTCCAGCGGATTTCCCGCGACCGTAGTGACGCTGCGCACCACGTAGACGTACGTTTTACCGAAGTCGAATTGCGTATCGCGGTATTCGGGTGTGTCCGAGGGAGCGAGCAAAGTTAACGGCGCGATCCATTTTTCGTGCAGAACATCTTTCGTGGCGGGGTCGTGCGTCCGCGGATCGAGCTGGCCGCGGTAAACGCGATATTCCGAGATCGCGATGGAATCGCCGGCGGACGTGCGCGTAACTGCTGGCCAACTCAAATCGATGGACGTTTCGTTCACTTTCGATTGGACGGACGCGATGCGTTCCGGCACGGGGAAGACCCGAACAGAAACGGCATTGGAATCGACAGACGCCCGTTTCTTGGACGCACGGGTACGCACACGGTAAACGAACGTGCCGCCCGGATGGGCACGCGCCTCGTCCGGGGCGACTGCGCTGATGAATTGAATATGGTCGTCGGCTTCATATTTCCCAGCCAGCGCGCCGGGAATGGTGTCCACGATGCGAAGAGAGTTGGCGTCCGGCGACCCGTCGGGTTTTGCCGCGCCGCGAAGCACTTCAATGGCGGGCGGTTCGGTAAGGCGCGCACCACGGATGGTTTTGGTCGGCATGGTGAAGGTAAGTTGCACGCCGTCGCCAGCCTGACGGCCGGCAAGGTCCGTGACGGCGATGGGAACCGGTGGCGAAGGCGCAACCGGGTCCCCGGGCGCGCCACACCCCGCGAGAAAAAACAAAAAGCCGAGAATCGAAACCGTGCAGTCGAAAGTCGAAAGATGAAAATCGAGAATCGGCACCCGGCGGAGCATCTTCGTTCTCCGTGCCCTTTGTGCTCCAACCTTTGTGCCCTCTGTGTTAAATCTTTTCCCCGTCGTCCCAACGGCGGACCAAAATAAATTCGTGCATGAGCAGTCGACCGGCATTCGCGTGGGCGGTGTCCGCGAGTTTCGATGTTCCATTTTTACGTTTCGTGTTTGAGTGAGTCTCGCCTTACAACCCGTCTTACAGAATGTAGCGGCTCAAATCCTGGTTCTTGACGATTTCAGCGAGCTGTTTGTTCACGTACGCCGCGTCCACTTTCACATTTTTCTTTTTCAGGTCGGAAGCCTCGAACGAAAGCTCCTCAAGAACTTTTTCAAGGATGGTATGAAGGCGCCGGGCCCCGATGTTCTCCGTCTGCTCGTTGACGCTGGTCGCAAATTTCGCAATGGTCTCGACGGCGTCTTCAGTGATGTTGAGCTTCAACCCTTCGGTTTCGAGCAGCGCGATGTATTGTTTGATGAGCGCGTTCTTGGGTTCCGTGAGAATGCGGACGAAGTCTTCTTCCTTCAGCGATTGCAGCTCAACGCGAATGGGCAGGCGACCTTGCAGCTCCGGAATCAAATCCGAAGGTTTGGTGACGTGGAACGCGCCCGCGGCAATAAACAGAATGTGGTCGGTGCGAATCATGCCGTAGCGCGTGTTTACGGTAGTGCCTTCGATGATCGGCAGAATGTCCCGCTGCACGCCTTCGCGGGACACATCCGGGCCGTGTCCGGATTCGCGCCCGGCGACCTTGTCGATCTCGTCGATGAAGATGATGCCCATCTGCTCGGCGCGTTCCACCGCGACGCGCGTGACCTGGTCCATATCCAAAAGCTTGTTCTCTTCTTCCTGGATCAGGTACTCGAAGGCATCCGCGACGCTCATCTTGCGCTTCTTTTTTTGCTGCCCGAACATGCCCGAAAGCATGTCCTTGATGTTGACGTCCATCTCCTCAACGCCCTGGTTGGAGATGATTTCAAACGAAGGCATCGAACGTTCGCGCACTTCGATGTCCACCATGCGCTGGTCGAGCTTGCCTTCGCGCAGTTGCGCGCGGAGCTTTTCGCGCGTGCGCTGCGTTTGTTCGCGCTGTTGCGCAGCATCCCCTTCGGTGGTGTTCGGCGCCGGCGGCGGAGAAGGCGGCAGCAGCAGATCGAGCACGCGCTCTTCGGCCGTTTGTTCGGCGCGGTCGGCGACCTCGTCGAGCTTTTCTTCGCGCACCATGTCGATGGAGGTTTCCACCAGATCGCGCACCATGGACTCGACATCGCGGCCAACGTAGCCAACCTCCGTATATTTGGAGGCCTCCACTTTAACGAATGGACACCCCGCGAGGCGCGCAAGGCGGCGGGCGATTTCCGTCTTGCCCACGCCCGTAGGGCCGATCATCAGGATATTCTTGGGCAGAACGTCTTCGGCGATCTCCGGCGGAAGCTTCTGGCGGCGGACGCGATTGCGCAGCGCCACCGCAACAGCACGTTTCGCCGCGTTCTGCCCGACGATATACTTGTCAAGCTCCGCGACGATCTCGCGCGGCGTCATGTCGTCCAGCGCGGGAAGCAGTTCCGGCTCCGCGGCAGGCGCCGCTCCATTACCGCCGGGCATGTAAACAATCTCTTTGTCAGACTTGCTGGTCATTCAATCCTTCTATCTCCGCATCCACCATCGCCGGTTTCCGGCTATCCACATAGGATGCAGCAAATCACCGGATGGCGACGCCGTTCTACAACTCCTCTACTGTGAAGTTACCATTAGTATAGATGCAAATCTCGCTCGCGATGCGCATCGCTTCCATGGCGAGGTCTTTTACGCCTAGCTTGGAGTGCTTCATCAACGCGCGAGCGGCGGACAGCGCATACGTGCCTCCCGAACCGATCGCGCAGAGCCCATCATCGGGCTCGATTACGTCGCCGTTACCCGAAAGCAGAAACGTGCCCTTACTGTCGGCCACAATCAGCAGCGCCTCCAAATGGCGAAGGGCGCGATCCTTCCGCCATTCCTTGGCGAGCTCGACGGCAGCCTTTTGCAGGTTCCCGGAGTGCTCCTGCAGCTTGCCTTCAAAACGCTCGAACAGCGAAATGGCATCAGCAGTGGAACCCGCGAAACCTACGATGACCTTGTCGTTGTAAAGCCGGCGCGTCTTGCGCGCGCTGTGCTTCATGACATGATCGCCCATGGTCACCTGCCCATCGGCAATCAGCACCACTTTGTTGTCTTTGCGCACGCATAGCACGGTAGTGCCGTGCCACTGCGCACTTCGCTGCCCAGTTTGCATTCGACCATTATACAGCCGCGCGAGTCTGAGCCAAGCGCGCCGGCGTGTGCTCGCGCACAAGGCCTGCAGCATTCTGGCAGCCGGGCCGCGATTTCCCGCGCGGAACCCGCAATGGAGTGCCCTAAGCGGTGGCTGCTACTGGCTGGGCGGGGCGGGTTCTGGAGGCGCCTTCTCCAGTTCTCTTAAGTGCTCCTGAAGAGTCCATAGGTGCTCGCGGGCATGGTTTAGTTCCGACATGCGTTGCGCGAGTTCCATTTGATTGCGTAGCTTTAGATTTTCCGGGCCGGAGCTTAGAGCCTTTCTCGACTGGGCGACGGCCTCTTCGCTGTCGCGAATGGATTGAAGCGTGGCGTCGATTTCCTTCTGGGTTTCCTCGGCGTTGCCTTCGGGTTGGCCGAAGGCGAAGCAAGCAGCAAGATTGTTGAAGGCTCCCATTTCGAGCGCCGCAGCTTCAGCTTCTTTCTGAAAGACGTAAAGATCCGCTGGCGTGCGGGTGGCGATCAGTTCTTCGTTGGTCCAGACTTTGACCTTATGCGTAGGTGACCCAGGATTCTGTGACCAAGAATTGGGCGAGGTTTTTGCGGCGGGCCTGTTTGGCGCGGCTACAACGGACAGCAGCGCGACGAGAGCGGCTGCGCCTCTGAGGAAGCCCCATTTGCTCATGGACTTCTTATATCACTATTGAGAAATCTCGCGGAACGAAAGCGTCTTGTAAGTAATCGTGGGAAGGGCGTTCGCTACAAGGCAGCTGTCGTACTGTAGATTCGGATTGCCCGTGCCTGACAGCCAGTTGAGCGTCGGAGTGCCAGGTGTGCCGAGGGGCGCGTGGCTTACGGGATCCACAGTCTGCGCGAGCACGAGCGATCCGTAAAAGTGCGTGAGCCGCGAGGCTTGCTGCTCGAAAACCCCCGTTCCGATCGCCAGAATAAGACCGTCATAGGGGTGATCGACATACTGCACATCACCCTGTACCAGGAGAATTCCCGAGCCTGGCGGCGAAGGACTGCCGCTGAGGCTGCAGTTACCGCTGACCACCACCACAGTGGGATTTGTAGCGGAGCCGAGGTTGCTGGTCGTGCTGCAATCGGGCACGGTGAAATCCGCGGCCGACTGGATTTCGCTTACCAATTGATTGAGTCCCGCGATGCTGGTGAGGTCGAGCGTTTGGCCCGGATGAAGGGGGTCAGGAAAGTTTTGCATGGCGGCGGCGTTACTCCCGACCGAGGCGGTCGCGGGAGGTCCCGCGCTTCCGCCGGTGCCGGGGTAATTTCCGGCAGGCGTAAGCTTCCCGGAAAGATTCGTGATCGAGGTGGAATTCGTGCCCGCGACGGCGTATTGCTCCGCCGCGGGGTTGCAGAAGTCTGTGCCGCTGATGCCGAAGCCGGCGCTTTGATTGCCGAAGCTGCTTGCCCCGGTGTAGGTGCCCACGGCAGTCACCGCGGCCGGAAAATTCATGCTGAGAACGGTTGGTGCCACGACGTATTGCAAGATCTTCTGGGTACCATCCGGCAACACCGCTAGCGAAGTGACTTCCAAAGCTTGCTGCCCAGTGGAATTGAGATTGAGATGTTGCCCATCGAAAAACAGCAGCGTGGCGTTGTCCAGGACGTGATCGCCGTTCACATCAATGTGGATGGAGGCTTCGGTGATGGGATTGATGCGGACCCATTTGTAAAGTGCTCCGTTGATGCCCGCCGCGGGCACGGGCGCGACTGACGCGATGGTCAGCACGCCGCCCGCAGGAGGCGGCGCGCCAAATTCCGTCGCGTATTCCGTGTCAGGATAGGTGCTCAAAACGTTCTCCGCGCCGACCGGATTCGTGACGTACCGCACTTGCCCAAGAGCCAGCGTCGAAGGGATGAATCCGGGCGAGGTGGTGTTGAAGTAGTCGGGATTTCTTGACAGCAGGCGGCCGCGGCCTTCTTCCAAACCGGCCCTGGCAGCATAGTAAGCGCTCGTCGACGAGCGGTAATTCCCCGATAGCGACGTTTCCATTCCAGCAGCGATGATCAAAGAGATGGCCACGACGCTGATTAGAAGCAGCGCGGAGATGGCAATGAGCAGTGCGACTCCCGCTTGGGAATGCTTGTTTCGCCGATGGCGGGTGGAGTTCATTCCTTTATGGCTCTATTGATTTGGATTGAGGCGATGGCCGCGTCCGTGGAGTTCCACCAATCGTGGCATCCCGGTCTGCGCGTCGCTCGCCGTTGCCTGAACAATCAGAGTGATTTCAACATCCAGAATATTCGACGGCGTGTTGAAAGCCCCAGCGGTCGGACAACTCAACGGCGTACTGCCGCCGGTTTCGCACGTGTAGGTGAAAAGCGGCACCGGAGTTCCGCCCGGAAACATCGTGGGATATGCCGCCCGAATGGCATTGATCTGCGCGCCGGTGGCGTTGTTCATGACATTTTGAATGTAGGGGACCATTGCACCTGCGGTCGCCGCAACCGGATCCATGGACACTTTGTCGGTTACGCCGCGCATCAGCGTGGTGGTCCCGGCAGGCAATTGATAGCGCACCCATTGGACGTTGGAGTTGTTCGCCGGATCGATGCTGGTCTCGATAATCAAATCGAAATCCTGGGGACTGGCGCAGGTTGTCCCGATGAAGCATGGGGAACTGGGGCTGGCGGCAAAGGGTGTCGCCGCGTAAAGGTTTGCCGCCGGCAAAACGGAGAAGTGATTTGGCGGCGGATAGCCGGAGTCATTGACGTCCCGCACGATTTGATCGAGCCCCAGGCGCGCTTCCTGAAAACTGGACAGGATTTGCGAGTCCGATTGATAGCGTTTCTGCGCCGCTCCCAACAGCATGAAGGCCGTTCCGGCGACGATCAGGAACATCGCGGCAGCGACCAGGAGTTCCAGAAGCGAAAAGCCAGCCTGTTTCGCGGGCGTGCGGGCGCGGTTCACTTTTCCACCGTCGCATCCAGCGTCAGGGGCAGGAAGTATCCCTGACCGCCGATTTGGCGCGTGCTGATCAGGAAGCGCCTGCCGGTCACGTGCTGCGTGCCGTTCACGTACGTGATAACCGCCCAGCGCACGTCATAGTTTGCACCGTAGGGATCTTCCGGGTCGGCCATCGTCATGGAGTAGCCCGGCACTTGCCCCGCTGAAAAATCGATCGCCGGACTGTTGTTCACCTGCGTGACCGGGCTGCCGACGATCGACGCTGGTGTCGCCGCGCTTCCCAGGTTCCAGGTCGTGGCTTGCGCGTCGGGGCACGTCGGCGCCGTGCATGTAGCCGCGGTGAGAGGCTGGTCCAGCATCTGCTCGAGCATGCGCTGTTCGATGACCAGCGCGGTCGATCCCGTGCGATTGCCGCTGCTGATGGTGAGCGAGATCGGCACGAGTTGCGCGACCGCCACCATACCGACGAGGAGAACCACCGTGGCGACGAGTACCTCCATCAGCGTAAAGCCGCGTTCACCGGAGCCTCTCGACGTGTCTTGCGGGCGCATCTGATTTTGAGCCTCAGCGGGCTAGCTGATTTGTTGCCATGCGTTTCCGGTGCCTCCCGCGTAGGTCCATACCTGCACGGAGCCCGACGGCAGCACGATCACCGCGCGGAATCCCCCGTCGGGCGAAGTGTTGCCCACATAGAAAACGTAGACCGCCGGTGGGGAGGCCACGACCGCGCCACGCTGGTCAAATTTAATGGCATCGCTGCTGGGTGAAATGGGCGTGAGCGTCGGAATGTTTGCCGCCGCCGCTAGAGCGCCGGTGTTAGGAACAACGCCAGCCGGAACCAGCGTCGCGTTGGGGCCGAGTAGAATTTGCTTTTCCGTTGGCCCTTCCACGCCGTCGCCGTCGTCATCGGACCAAATGCTGGCTTGCGTGTAGGCTCCGCCCTGGGAATTCACGCATTTGATGGGCGTATTCCTTCGGATGGCCTCGAAGCGGGTGAACTTGACGATGCCGGCCAGCTGATTGGCGGCGTCGTTCAACTGGTTGGTTTTCAGCGTTTTGGTGATCGGACTGATGGCCATGCTGGAGATGACCAGGATGATGGCCACGGAAACGACCAACTCAAGTGCGCTGAGTCCCCGGGGGTCTCCGGCGGAGCAGGCTGAAAGTTCATGAGACTTAAGGCGCAAGCGCATCTGTCCCATTCCGGTACACGCATGTGTAAAAACGCTACAACTTCGTAGTGGGTTCCACAAGCGTCGCCAAGGCACTGGGCGCGTTCTACTAACGTGCCTGCGCCCCTTTCGACGGTCAGGCCGACTGGTCGGCCATCGCAGTAAGAAGTTGAGAAGTACCGGCGGTTAGCGGGGCTTGGCGTAGGCGGCGTCGGCGTCGCGGAGGCGCTCTGGGCGCGCTGCGGCAATTTCGATAGGTCTCACGCGCGGAATCAGGTTCAGCTCGGCGGCTTGCGCGAAATACGCGGCCAGGCCTCGCTGGTTTTCTTCGTCGAGGCTGAAATTGATATTTTCCGTTAGGTACCGCTGGAGCTTGTTGGCAGGGAGGTTTAGCTCAGCGGCGGCCTGGGTGCTGATTTCGGAGAGATGGCGCATACCGAAGTCGCGCGACGCTTGGAAATCGGCCACCACTTCCGGCGTGGCCGACTTGCGGCGCCCGGCCCAGACGGCCAGCACCGCGGGGAGAGCGGTCATGCGGCGCCATTGCTCCACCACGTCGTAGATATGTAGGGTGCTGTCGCCGTCGATGCCCGCAGCTTCGACTCCTAACGCGGAGGCGGTGCAAATTTGCTCGCCGGCTTCGCCGCGGCGCGTGCCCGACTCCATCGCCAGGCTGAGGCGCAGAGCCGGGTCGCCGATCACCAAAGCAGCTTCGGCGCGCTGCAGCATGGGGGCGAGGTCCGGCGCCATCTCGAAAAACTCCGGCGCGATCTTCCATTTTTGCTGGCACAGAATTTTGACGAGCGCCTGCGTGCTGCGAGAGCTGCTGTCCAGCGCGACCTTGCGGATTTTCTCGATCGGCATGCGCGAAATCAGCAGCAGGCTGCGGACGCGAGTCTTCGAGGCGATGGCCATGTCCGGCAGGATCACCAGGTCGTCGATACGCTGGTATTCGATCGCCGGAATGATGGCGACGTCGACAGCGCCGCTGCGCAGGGCTTCCGCGCACAGCGACGGCACCGTAAAAGAAAGCTCGTACTTGCCGCGCAGCGGGCCGTGCGTGAAGCTCCAAACCAGCGGGGCAGTGTTCAGATATTGGACAACCGAGATGCGCAGTTTTGGCAAAGTTGGCGTTTTTCCGCGAGCGGAGGGTGTCCGCGCCTTTCGGGGAAGCTTCAGTATAGCAGACATGGCAAGCGCGATTTTGGTCGGCGCTGGACCGGATTTGTTGTAAAACGTTTCCTCCCTTCTGAAGCCGGTAAATTCGGAGGCGTTGAAAATGTTGAAACGTTCGCTGTCATTGTCGATTGTGACCCTGTTAGCCTGCGCGCAGACGACCCTGCCGCGTTCTGCGGACTCTCGTCCGGCCGCAACCGTCGACGATACAAAGCCTTCCCCAACGATCTCCGACAAAACCGCGGGCGCGCTGAAACTGGCGGGCTACTTCAACCTGTATTGGGACGCCAAGCAAGGGAAGTTGTGGCTCGAAATTGATAAATGGGGCACAGAGTTTCTGTATCAAAGCTCGCTGCCGGCGGGAATCGGCTCGAACGATATTGGCCTCGACCGCGGCCAACTGGGCGCGACGCGCATCGTGCGCTTCGAGCGTAGCGGGCCGAAGGTCCTGCTGATCCAGTCGAATCTCGATTATCGCGCGGTCAGCAACGACGAAGACGAACGCCGCGCGGTGCGCGATTCGTTCGCCGAGTCGGCCCTATGGGGATTCACCGCCGCAGCCGAAGACAGCGACCACGTGCTCGTCGACGCCACCGACTTTTTCCTGCGCGATGCCCATCACGTTCCCGAAACGCTGCGCCGCACCAAGCAAGGCGCATACAGACTGGACGCCACGCGTTGTGCGCTTTACATCCCTCGCACCAAAAATTTCCCGCTGAACACCGAAGTCGAAGCAACCCTCACGTTTGCGGGCGACGAACCCGGACCGTGGGTCAAGGACGTCACGCCCTCACCCGAATCGATCACCGTGCGCGAACATCATTCGTTCGTGCAGCTGCCGCCGCCGGGCTACAAGCCGCGCATTTACGATCCGCGCTCGAGTTTCTTCGGAATCTCGTACATGGATTACGCCACGCCCATCAGCGAACCGATCGTAAAGCGATTCACCGCGCGGCATCGGCTGGAAAAGAAAGATCCGAAGGCAGCGGTAAGCGAAGCGGTGCAGCCCATCGTCTATTATTTGGATCGCGGCGCGCCTGAGCCGATTCGCTCGGCGCTGCTGGAAGGCGCGAACTGGTGGCAGCAGGCCTTCGAAGCCGCCGGCTACAAGAATGCCTTTCGCGTCGAGCTGATGCCCGAAGGCGCCGACCCCATGGACCTGCGCTACAACGTGATCCAGTGGATCCATCGCGCCACCCGCGGGTGGTCCTACGGCGAAGCCATCAGCGATCCGCGCACTGGGGAAATCATCAAGGGGCAGGTGTCGCTCGGCTCATTGCGTGTGCGCCAGGATTATCTGATTGCGGAAGGCTTGCTCGCGCCATATGAAAAAGGCAAGCTCGTGTCTCCCAAAATGCGTGAAATGGCGCTGGCGCGGTTGCGGCAACTCGCCGCACATGAAGTGGGCCATACGCTAGGCTTGCAGCACAACTACTCCGCAAGCACCGTAAATCGCTCGTCGGTGATGGATTACCCGCCGCCAGTCGTCTCCGTGGGCGCCGACGGCGTACCCGATCTTTCGCAAGCGTACGCGACGGGAATCGGCGAGTGGGACAAAGTCTCGATCACCTGGGGCTACCAGGATTTCGCCCCCGGCACCGACGAGCCCACCGCGCTGAACGCCATTCTCGACGATGCCTTCGCGCGCAAGCATCTCCGCTACCTCACCGATCAGGACGCGCGGCCGGCCGGTTCGTCCAGCAGCGTGGCGCACCTCTGGGATTCCGGCCCCAACGCGGTGGACGAGTTGAACCGCCTGATGAAGGTACGTGCCGCCGCGCTCGCCCGATTTGGCGAGAACAACATTCGCGAAGGCGCGCCGCTCGCCACCATCGAAGACGCGCTCGTGCCGATCTATATGCTGCACCGCTACCAGGTGGAAGCCGCCAGCAAACTGGTCGGCGGCATGGATTACACTTTTGCGTTGCGCGGTGACGCGCAAACTCCAACGCAAATCGTCGCGGCGGCGGAGCAGCGGCGAGCTTTGACCGCTGTCCTGGCGACCCTGAACCCGGAAGTGCTCGCCCTTCCGGAACCGCTGCTGAAATTGATCCCGCCGCGCCCGGTCTTCTACCCGCGCGGCCGCGAAGACTTCAAAATCCGCACCAGCCCCGCGTTCGACGCCCTCGCGCCCGCCGAAGCCGCCGCGCAGCATACCCTGCAATTTCTCTTCAATCCCGAGCGAGCCGCGCGCCTGGTGGAATTCCACGCGCGCGATGCCGCAAATCCAAGCTTCGAAGAGGTCCTCAATCAAATCTTTACGTCCACAGGCACATGGTCCCGCGGTCCCGGATATTCCGGTGAGCTCGGCCGCGTGGTTGACAACGTCGCACTCTATGACCTGATGGTCCTTGCCAACGACGCGAAAGCTTTAATTCAAGTTCGCGCCGTCGCCGCAACAGAACTCGATCAATGGAAGCAACGCTTGGCGGCTGCTGCGACCACCGAGCAAGATCCCGCCTTGCGCGCTCACTTCTTTTTCGCCGCGGCGCAGATCGACCAATTCCAGAAAGATCCCACGAAATTGAACCTGGCGCCTCCGTCCGAACCTCCGGACGGCCCGCCAATCGGCAACGACGATGATTTCGCGATCTTTTAAATTTCATTTACGGTAGAGTTAAATCCTCACTTCCTGCATCAAATGAGAGGAAGTACGGGTGCAGTTTGGGACACCGTCGCTGGAGATCGTATTCGCCCGTCCTGTATTTGTAACTATGATGGTGGGCATCCGCCCCTCAGATGGCCCGCGGTTGAGGTTTTGCCCATGAGGCTGTTCGCGCTGGTTTCTCTGGCCGCTTTGACTCTAGCCTTCGGCGCTGCACGTGGAGCGGCGCAGGAAGAGACCAAACCCGCTCTTGCGGAACAATCCGCACAGCAGGTTGCGCAACAACCTGCGCAACAGCCCGCGCAACAACTGACCCCCGCTCCCGCTCCCGACAAATCTAAAATCGTCTACGTCACCGATTTCGAGCTGGACGCTGTAAATACCGATGGGAAGCTCGAAAAAAGCGTTCCGGCAATCCCCCCGTCGGCCGCCGCGCAATTGGATCCAAAACGAGTGCAAGGGCCGGTCGAACAAGCAGGCCGCCTGGTCGATTTCATGTCCACAACCCTGGTAAAGGAATTGGAGAAGGCCGGCTACACCGCGCACCGCCTGCGGCCGGGAGAGACGCGCCCCACGGACGGAATACGAATCAGCGGAATTTTCGGCGAACCCGATGACCAAAATCGCTTGCGGCGAGCGGTCATGGGCACGATCACCGGGGACGGCAAGATGTCGCTATTCGTGGGCATCGGCAACCTTGCGCGGCCCGATCAGGCGTTGTACGAGGGCGCTGACCCCACAAGCAGTGAGATTAAGGCCGGAACGGTAATCACGGTCAGTGCCTACGCGCCCGTAGCGAAATTTGAGATCGAGAAAAACACCACGGAAAAAGCCGTAAAGGACACCGCCGAAGGCATCGTCGCGGATCTAAGCGCGCTCCTCACCGCAAACGTCGTAGCCCTGACGCAGTAACCCCTTCCCGCGCCAGCGCTTGTCCGGCTCGATGATTATCTAGCGCGCGAGCAGTTTGCCTCTGTCCGTCCTCAGTAAGCTTAGTTTTCTTCGTCTCAGTGGTTTCCTCCTCAGCGTACCTCAGCGTTCTCCGCGTCTCTGCGTTATCTTTCCCGGCTTCACGCACTAACAGCCTGCGGAAAACTCGAAAATATGTCATACCGAACCCCGTTCAGTTTTTGAACGGGGTGAGGAATCTGCTTTTCCCTGGTTTTCTTGCGAACAGCAGATCCCTCACCCGCAAACGAGGCGGGTTCGGGATGAAAAATCCGACTTTTTCCGTAGCCTGCCAAGGATCCAATGCACCGTTGTTCCTCTTCGGATCGCAGATTGACCGGCACTGCAGCTGCCCGGTTGGAAACACGGCCCTTACGGATGCGACTGAGCGAGTAAAATAGTCTAAAGACGGGAGGGCAGTCCCCATCGTCTATAGGGCAGGTGGAGGATATACCCATGCGATTGCGCGATCTGGTTTTCTTGACGGTGGCATTTACAACGTGCGGCCTGGTCTTGTCGGCGGCCCCGGGGCGATCTCAATCCGCGGTACAAGACCCCGCGATGCCGGCAACCCCGTTGGCTCCGGCGTCACCAGCGACTCCGATGGTGGTTCTGGCACCGCCAGCGCCATCGTTTCCGGCGGAGCCGGGTGTTCCGCCAGCGCCAGCCGCGCCGCCAGCTCCCGCGTCACCTTCGTTCCTTTCATCGCTGGATATGAACGAGCGACGCGGTAATTCCTCCCGACACGACCGCCCGGCGTCGGATTGCGCCGACTTGAACATTCGCTTCAACGATGAGCCCGCTATCGTCGAGTCCGAAGAACGCACGCTCTCCAAGTCCGACGCTAAGGTCTTGCATATAGATGAGTTGGAGAATGGCGGGGTACAACTTCAGGGCTGGGAAAAAGACGTCTATTCCGTAACCGCGTGCAAGGCCGCGGACGCCACCCGCGGGGACGCCAAACAACTCATCTCGCAGATCAAGCTTTCGATTCGGGATGGCCATGTTTCCGTCACCGGGCCCGCTCGACATAACGATTGGAACGTGTACCTGCTGATCCGCACGCCGCGAGCTGCGGAAGTCGAGCTAAAGTCTCACAACGGTCCCGCGTCCTTCTATCGCGTCGACGGCAAGATCACCGCGCGCGGCACCAATGGGCCAATCACCATGGCCGATTGCACCGGCGAAGCGGATATCGAAGCGGTGAATGGACCAATCAGCTTTTCCGGTGCGGGCGGAAAGCTGCGGTTCCACACTCAGAATGGTCCGATTTCAATTGCCCTGAATGGCGCCAACTGGAACGGGGGCAGCCTGGAAGCGGACGCGGTCAACGGGCCGGTATCGCTAACTGTGCCCTCCGGATTTCAGTCCGCCTTCCTCGTGGAGTCACGCGGGCATTCGCCGATAAGTTGTCACGCCAGCGTTTGCGACGACGCGCGCAAGACCTGGGACGACGAGCACCGCCGAATCGAGTACGGAAGCGGAACCCCGGTAATCCGCTTGTCGACCGAAAACGGCCCCGTTTCCGTAAATGCGCCGTAGGCCCGAGAAGGCGAAAGCGAAACCTCCCTTGTACGGGCGCAGCACTGCTGCGCCCCAGCTCGCCCTGTCCCACCCACCAAGCTATTCGTTTTCCCGTCCTTCGTTCTATGTGTAGGTCCTCGCATTGCAACTCTGGCCGCGGAAAAAGTCTTTCTCTTCAGGAGGTCGGCGCTTTAGCGCCGACGTAAACTCCGTGCTCTCAATGGGCTTCAGCCCCTGAAGGAAGCTTTTTCTTCGTTTTGTTGCATTTTTCCGGAACCTGCCAGTTTCTCAGCTGTTGTTTTTCCCGTCTTGCTATTTCAAGTTTCGGGTTGGTTTCGCCCAGCCCTTACGGATAAGATTTCCGCATGCTGCTGGAAGAGCGGGTAGGGCAGGTGACCACCGAGGCGGAAGCTGTACGTTTCGCCCTCGAACTATACGGGCTGGAGGCAACCGCCAAGGCGCTTCCCGGCGAATACGACGACAACTTTCATCTGACGCCGATCAAGAAGACGAAGTCTCGGACTGTTTCTGACAAAGCACCGCCTTCCCCGCTCGCGTTCAACGACTTATCTCCGCGCCCTTTGAATGCCGCTCCTCATGCTCCCAGCAGCCTTGGGCCGCCTATGACTGGCGATGGCTCCGCATTTGTCCTGAAGGTGATGCACCCCGCGCGCGAAGAATCGTTGATCGATTTGCAATGCTCCGCGCTGCAACATCTCGCCCGCCGCGCGCCCCAGATCGATCTTCCACGTGTTTGCCTGACCAAGACCGGAGAGCCGTTCGCTTCCGTTGCGTTGGCCGACGGATCGTCAAGGCTCGCCTGGCTTCTTACCTTTGTGCCGGGTACGATGATGGCCGACGCCAAGCCGCATACCGCGGAACTTCTCGCCAGCCTTGGGACATTGCTTGGGGATATAGACTCCGCGTTGGTGAATTTCTCGCATCCCGCCGCCCAGCGAGAGCTGAAGTGGGATTTCGCGCGCGCGGGCTGGATTCGCGAGCATTTGCAGTTGATCGCCGACCCCGAGCGTCGAGCGCTCGTTGAAAAATTCCTGGCGCTCTATGACGCCGAAGTTGTGCCCGTCATGGGGCGCCTTCGCCGCAGTGTGGTGTACGGCGACGCCAACGATTACAACGTTCTGGTAGCCGAGCCTTGGCCAACACCTCGCCGCGCCATCAGCGTGATCGATTTCGGCGACATGCACGAAACCTTTACGGTCTCCGAGGTCGCCATCGCGGCGGCTTACGCGATCCTGGGCAAGAAAGAGCCGCTGCGCGCGGCGGCTGCCGTAGTGGCCGGATATCAGCTGGTATTTCCCCTGACGGAACTGGAAATTTCTATTATGTACGCGCTGATCGGCATGCGCTTGGCCGTCAGCGTGATTAATTCGGCGCTGCGCGCCTCCGTCAAACCCGGCGATTCCTACGTGACTATCACCGAAGCTCCCGCCTGGGAGGCCCTGGCGCGCTTGGCGCAGGTTCATCCGCGGTTCGCGCACTATACTTTTCAAGAGGCTTGCGGTCTAGCGCCCGTGCCCAAGAGCGGCGCCGTCCGAAAATGGCTCGCCGCGCACGCCAGCTCTGCGGCTTCCCTGCTAGATGTGAATTTGCGCTCCACGCCGTTCCTGGTTCTTGATCTCGGCGTGAGCAGCGCGTTCCTGGGCGCGGATCCCAGCGTTGCCGAGACCGAGGCGCTGAGCGATAGGATTTTCGCGGAGCTGCGGAAGGCCCGCGTCAGCGTGGGACTCGGGCGGTACAACGAGCCACGGCTGCTTTACAATGCTCCGCTTTTCGGTGCCGGCAGCAATCCCACCGACGAGCGCCGCACCATTCATTTGGGCATCGATCTTTTCGTTGCACCGGGCAGCGCCGTGTACGCGCCCCTGGAAGGCGTTGTCCACGCCCTGGCCAACAATACTGCCGAGAAGGATTACGGCCCGGTGGTGATTCTCCGGCACGGCCCAGGAGAGGGCCAGGAATTTTTCACGTTGTACGGGCACCTTACCAAGGAGTCGCTGCCGAAGTTGCGGGTGGGCCAAGTGATCGCGCGGGGCGAACGGATTGGCCGCGTCGGGGCGGTGCAGGAAAATGGCGGTTGGCCGCCGCATCTCCATTTCCAGGTGATTGTGGATCTGCTGGACTACGGCACGGATTTTCCCGGTGTTGCGTACGCAGCCGAGCGCGGCGTGTGGACCAATCTTTCCCCGGATCCGAACTTGTTGCTGGGGCTGAGCGGCGAACAATTGCTCGTGGAAGGGAAAGATGCCGCGGAGACGCTGGCGGTGCGTAAGCATTTGCTGGGGCCAAACCTCAGCGTTTCCTATGAGCGCCCGCTGAAAATCGTTCGGGGATGGAAGCAGTATCTCTACGACGAGACCGGTCGCGCCTATCTCGACGTCTACAACAACGTGCCGCTGGTGGGGCACAGCCACCCCCGCGTTGCGCGGGCCGCGCAGGAGCAGCTTGCGCTGCTCAACACCAACACCCGCTACCTTCACGACAATGTTGTTCGCTATGCGGCGCGCCTCACCGAGCTGTTGCCGGAGCCTCTGCGCGTTTGCTACTTCCTGAATTCCGGCAGCGAGGCCAACGAACTGGCGTTGCGTCTCGCGCGCACCCATACAGGCCGCGAAGATGTGATTGTCCTGGAGCATGCCTATCACGGGCACACCAATACGTTGATCGATATCAGCCCCTATAAGTTTAATGGGCCGGGCGGGAATGGACGCAAGCCGTGGGTGCACGTCGCCCCCATTCCCGATGACTATCGCGGACCTTACCGCCGCGGCGGCAACGACGCCGGCGCGAAGTACGCGCAATATGTGGGAGACATCATTAGTGACGCACTGGAAGAAGGTCGAGAGATTGCCGCATTCATCACGGAGAGCCTGCCGAGCGTCGCTGGGCAGATTGTTTTTCCGCCAGATTATTTGAGGGAAGCGTATTTGTTCGTGCGGGCTTCGGGCGGGGTGTGCATCGCGGACGAGGTGCAGGTGGGCTTCGGACGGTTAGGGACGCATTTCTGGGGATTCGAGACGCAGGATGTGGTGCCGGACATCGTCGTTCTGGGTAAACCGATCGGGAACGCGTTCCCGCTGGCCGCAGTCGTGACCACGCCGGAGATTGCGGCGTCGTTCGCGAACGGGATGGAATTTTTCAGCACCTTCGGCGGCAATCCGGTGGCTTGCGCAGCGGGGCTGGCGGTACTTGAGGTGTTGCGCGAGGAACGATTGCCGGAGAATGCACTGTGCGTCGGCAATCATCTATTGAAACGATTGAGGTCTTTGCAGGAGCGCCACGCGCTGATCGGCGACGTGCGAGGATCCGGGATGTTTCTAGGGGTTGATCTGGTGCTGGACCGGGAGTCGCGCGCGCCAGCGACGCAGCAGGCGGATTACGTGGTCAACCGACTGCGGGAGCGCGGTATCCTGGCGGGGACCGATGGGCCGCATCACAACGTCGTCAAGCTGCGCCCGCCCCTGATTTTCTCGGAAGCGGATGCCGGCTTGTTTGTGGAGACTTTGGACTCGGTGCTACAAGAGGACGCCGCGCAGCCGGCCACGAAAATTGCCCTGATTTCCACGGCAACGTCGGCCTAGACACCGCGCATCCAACGCGCTATGTTTTCAATCTGTTCCCGACGGAGCGGCGCGCTCGCTCATGCCTGCGCCAGGATAGAGTTCCATCCGATGAGCCTTCGACTGCTGCAAACGATTTTCTGCTTCTCGCTACTTGTGTTCCTGTGCGTCCCTGCGGGGCTTGCGCAGACGCCGCCGGACGATGCGGCACAGTCACGCCCGAACGTCGCGATCTGCGGCACCCTCGTGGTGGAGTGTCCTCCGGCCACTCCGACGGAAAGAGACCAGGTTGCCACGGCGGCCGTTCCGCCCCCGACGGCGAAGATTGCGCTCGCACTCCCTGGCGGAACGCCGATTCGCATCGCACTCGATCAGCGGACGCGCGTGGATCACGCGGGGGAACTGGTTCACGGGAAGGTCGTTGAAACGGTTTATGCTTTCGACCAGCCGGTAATTCCGGAGGGGAGCGTCGCAACGGGCCAGGTCATAAACGTCGCTGGCGTTCCTGCGATGAAACGCGCACTGGCATATAGCAATGGCGATTTCTCTCCGTTTCACAAATATGTCGTTACGTTTGACACGGTTACCCTGCCGGACGGCCGGCAGCTCGCCATCAAGACTACGGTTTCGCGGGGGACGGCCGACGTAGTCCACTTGGTCAGCAATCCTGACAAGGAGAAGCAGAAGGGTGCGGCGGGCCAGGCTGCGGATAAAGCCAAGCAGGAGGCGAAGGGCAAGATCCAGGAGGCCAAGGACGAAGTGCATGATTCCTGGGAAAAGATCACCGCGCCGGGGAAAATGCATCGGCTGAAGGAAATTTTGCTGGCGCAGTCGCCATACCGGCGGCAGTACCTGGAACCGGGCACGCGGTTTGTTGCGGACCTGGACGCCCCTTTGGATTTTGGCGAAGCGACGCGATCGGGGGAACAACTCGCCAGTATCGGAAGCACTCCAGTGACCGACAGCACGCTCAAAGCACGACTGGTTTCGGAGGTGAGCTCCGCAACCGCTTCGAGGGGCACGGAGGTTGCCGCCATTCTGACGGAACCCCTGTATTCGCCGTCGCACCAATTGATCTTGCCGGCGAATAGCCGGTTGATCGGCGAGGTGGTGCAGGCGAAGCCGGCTCGGATGCTGCATCACAATGGCGAACTGCGCGTGATCTTTGAGCGCATTGAAACGCCGGAGGATGTGCAGCTGGCCTTGCTCCAGACGCAGCAGCAGGCGCAAGCGCAGACGGGAGCCGAGAGTGCGCCCGCGTTGCCGCATTTGCGCTCCCAGGCGATGGTCGGCAACCTGGAAGGCGTGGAAGTGGATCGCAAGGACCACATCCAGCTGGACGAGGAGGGTGGCGCACGGACGACCGACAGCAAGACGCGGTACCTGTCGACCGGGCTGGCGGTGTTGCTGGCGGCGGCTGCGGCGCATCCGGATGCCGAGCACGGAACGGTGGATGCGGGTGGCGACCCTGGAGTGCGCACCGCCGCGGGTGGATCAGGGTTTCGGTTAACCGGGGCGCTGTTAAGCTTTGCGGTCAAGTCCACGCCGGTTTCAATCGCGTTTGGGGCTTACGGGGCTTCGGCGTCGATCTATACGAATTTCCTGTCGCGCGGAAAAGACGTGGTGCTGCCGAAAGATACGCCGATGGAGATTGGTTTCGGCGCGCCCCACACGTCGGCTGCAACCCAAGCCAAGACACAGTAGACAGTCCACCGTATTTTCCGCTTTCGAGACCCCTCCCCCCCACCCTTTTTGTGCAACGATTTGATTCTAAGGTGTTTACGCTACGAAATGGCGCAGTGATGTGATCCTAAAGGAGTTAAGCCTTGTGGAAGCGGTTCGCTGAATCCGGATTGGGAAGACATCGCTGCCTATTCGCTTAAAAGTGCCGACCTCCACTTGAGATCGCATATATCTGTAAAGTACTATAGAAGATATCTAACTAGCGACGCAAGCGAAAAATGGGACTGCTGACCGGCAACAGGCGTACCATTACAGTGCCGTTGGTTCGGACCGGTTCACCAAGTACTTCTCATCCCTCCCCTACGTCATTATTATAATAGTTGACAATATAGTAAAATAGCGGGTAGGCTGCGGGCGATGGAGCTCGACGCTTCCCTTTCCTGGCTGGCCTTGGCGCTTACGCCTGGTTTGGCTTCCCGTTTGTCTGGTCGCTTGCTGGAGGAGTTCGGGTCGCCGGAGGAGGTGTTTCGGGCGCCCTTGCCGCGGTTGGAGCGGTGCAAGCTGCCGGCGGCGGTGGCGCAGGCGGTGTTCAAGAAGCAGGCATTCAAGCGGGCGGAGAAGGAACTTGCTTCGATCCGCGGGATCGAGAATTGCCGGTTGGTGAGCCGAAACGATCCGGAATACCCGCGGACGCTTTTGCAGATTTACGACCCGCCGACACTCCTGTATGTGCGCGGGGATGTGCAGGTGCTGAACCAGCCGAGCATCAGCATCGTGGGGACGCGGCGTCCGACCTTGTATGGAACGCAAATGGCGGAGCGGTTAGGGCGGGAAATAGCGGCGCGGGGCGTAGTGGTGGTCAGCGGAATGGCGCGGGGGATCGATGCCATCGCGCATCAAGGGGCCATGACCGTGAACGGCCGGGCGATTGGGGTGCTGGGGACGGGCGTCAACGTTTGCTACCCCAAAGAAAACAAGAAGTTGTACGAGAAGGTGCTGGAACGCGGTGCGATTATGAGCGAGTTCCCGCTCGGCACGCACCCCGCACCGGAGAATTTCCCGATTCGGAACCGCATCGTAGCGGGGATGCCGTTGGGAGTAGTGGTTGTCGAGGGCGCGCAATATAGCGGATCGTTGATTACCGCGCGTTTGGCCATGGAATTTGGGCGCGAGGTGTTTGGCGTGCCCGGGAACGTGACGCAGGCGGTGAGTTTTGCGCCCAATCAACTGATTCGGCAGGGCGCCAAGCTGGTGACCAACGGTGAAGATGTAATCGAAGACCTGCCGACTCCGGTGAGGGCGGCGCTCGTTCAGGCGGAAAGGCCGGAGGCGGCCCAGCGCAATTTACTGCTGGCGGCCTCGCTGAATTCCTCGGAGAAGAAGATCTACGAATTGTTAAATTCCGATGAGTCAGTGCATATTGACGACATCGTGGAACGATCGGGCTTGAACTCTTCCGAGGTTCTGGCTACCCTTTTTGATCTGGAGATGAAAGGGATCGTGCGGCAGATGCCCGGGAAGCAGTTTAATAAGGTATTGTTGTAGATTCCGATCGTCTCCGAAAACTGTTGAGACGATTGAGGTTGCGCGGCGTCGCAAGACGGTGATGAATCCGCTGGCGGGTTTGCCGCATCTGCTAATGGTAGCGAGAAGGACACACGCCCCGCCGCTGGGCCTTCCTGCAGAAGAATCCGGAGTTACAAAGAAAAGATGGGACGTTCGCTGGTAATCGTGGAATCGCCTGCAAAGGCGAAAACCATCAACAAATATTTGGGACGGGATTATACCGTCAAGGCGTCGATCGGGCACGTCATGGACCTGCCGAAGAAGACGATCGGTATCCGTTTGCCCGACGAGCCCAAGAAAAGGAAGAAGGGTAAGGGCAAGAAGGGCAAGGCCGCGGCGGAGAAACCAGAGAAGCCCATCACGCTGGATGACGCCAGGATTTTCGAGCCGACCCTGCAGATTATTCACGGCAAGGGCAAAGTTATTAATGATTTACGGAAATCCGCGAACACCGCGGATGCCGTGTACCTTGCGGGTGACCCGGACCGCGAGGGAGAGGCGATTTCGGCGCACCTGGCGATGGTGCTATCGAAGCCGATGAAATATGAGGAAGCCGAGCCTTCCGGCAATGGACGATTTGGCAAGAACGGGAAAAACGGGGCCAACGGGAAGGAAGAAGAGGCCGAATCGAAATCCGCAAAGGGCAAGAAAACCAAAGATAAGGACGAGATCAAGGTCCCCGCGATTGACCCCAAGAAGATTTTCCGCGTGACCTTTAATGAGATTACGCCTAAGGCCATCCGCGCGGCGTTCGAGAAGCCGCGGCAGGTGGACTCCAACTTGGTGGACGCGCAGCAAGCGCGCCGAGTACTAGACCGCATCGTGGGCTACAAGATTTCGCCGTTGCTGTGGGACAAGGTACGCCGCGGGCTTTCCGCCGGACGCGTGCAAACCGTCGCGCTGCGATTGATTGTCGAGCGCGAACTGGAGATACGGGCTTTCGTTCCGGTGGAGTATTGGTCGATCCACGCGATGCTGGATGCGGGGCAGCCGCCGATCTTTGAAGCCAAGCTGAGCAAGTATAAGGGCGAGGATCTTGAGGTAGCGAACCAGGAAGCGGCGGATAAGATCGTCGCGGCGGTCAGCAAAGCGAAGTGGCAAGTTGCGTCGGTGGCACAGCGGGAAAAGAAGCGGAACCCACCGCCGCCGTTTACGACTTCCAAGTTGCAGCAGGCGGCTTACAACCGGCTGCGGTACACGGCGAAGCGCACGATGGGAATCGCGCAACGCCTGTACGAGGGCGTGGAGATGGGGGAAGAGGGCTCGGTTGCGCTGATCACTTATATGCGTACCGATTCCGTGCACGTCTCCAACGACGCGTTGGCACAGGTCCGGGAGCTGATTCCCGAGCGGTTTGGCTCCAGTTATCTGCCGGAAAAGCCGAATTACTATAAGTCGAAGAAGGATGCCCAGGAAGCGCACGAAGCAGTGCGCCCAACGGATGTTTCACGCACGCCGGAAGACGTTCGCAAGTATCTAGACGACGATCTCTTCAAGCTGTACCAGCTCATCTGGCAGCGATTTGTGGCTTCGCAGATGCTGCCGGCGATTTTCGATCAGACGACCATTGATATTTCGGCGGGAGACTACACCTTCCGAGCTACGGGTTCGGTGCAGAAATTCGACGGTTATTTGCGGGTGTACCAGTTGCCGGTGGCAGCGGCGGACCGGGAGGACGACGAGAAGGATGATGACGGCGAGGGGAAGACCCTGCCGCGCGTTGAGGAAGGTCAGGTATTACGGCTCGACCAGATCCGGCCGGACCAGCATTTCACCGAGCCGCCGCCACGATATACGGAAGCGACCCTGGTTAAGGATTTGGAAGAGAAAGGCATCGGGCGGCCGTCCACCTACGCCTCCATCATTTCGACAATCGTGGAGCGCGAGTACGTTCGCAAGGATCAAGGACGGTTTACGCCAACGATGCTGGGAGAACGCGTCAGCATTTTGCTGGTGAAGAGCTTTGACGACGTGTTTGATGTGACCTTCACGGCGCGGCTGGAAGAGGAGCTCGACGAGATCGAGGAAGGCAAGCTGCCGTGGCGCGACGCGGTGAGGGAGTTCTGGGAGAAGTTTGTCGTCGATCTGGCGAAGGCCGGCGACGAAATGATTTCGTATAAAGCGGGAATACCTACGGGGAAGACCTGCGAGAAGTGCGGTCAGGGTGAATTGCTCGAGCGCATCAGCCGGCACGGATTTTTCCTGGGTTGCTCGCGCTATCCGGACTGCGACTTTATTCAGGATATGGCGCCGGAACTCGTCGACGACGGCGAGAGCAAGACGGAATATTGCGAGAATTGCGGCAAGGAGATGTTGCTGAAGCGCGGGCGGTTTGGCGCGTTCCTGGCTTGCAGCGGTTATCCGGATTGCAAGACGACGCGGCGGTTGGTGGAAGGCACACGAATTGCGCACCAACCGGACGAGCCGTTGGAAGAAAAGTGCACTTTGTGCGGGAATCATTTGATCAAGAAGCACGGGCGCTTTGGCGAATTTATTGGCTGCTCGGGGTATCCGAAGTGCAAGTACACGCGGCCGATCACCATGGGGATTAAGTGCCCGAAGTGCAACGAAGGTGAATTCGTACGCCGCGGAAGCGCGGGCAAGGGCGGGCGCGGCCGTCCGCGAGTTTTCTACGGGTGCTCGCGGTATCCGGATTGCGATTTCACTACCCCTTACATGCCCATGCCGGAGCCGTGTCCGAAGTGCGGTGCGCCATTTATCGTCGAAAAGAAGTCAAAGATTGGCACGGTGCATACCTGTATTAAGGAAGGCTGCGATTGGGAGCAGCTTGCGCCGGAACCTCAACCGGCGGGGGCCGCACAGCCGGCGCAGCCGGAGGAGGCTACGCCGGTCGGCGCGAAGCCCTGATATTCGTCGTTTCCTCGTCAAATCGTTTCAACCAGATAACGCGAAGCGGCTTCATTCCCGTGCCGACCGGGAATTGAGCCAGACGCCGCGGCCGGGCGGGCCAAGGCCCGACCGCATAAGGGGTTTCGATCCTTTCAGGTTGGTATACCGAACAACATACGAGCAATCCTCGGAGTTCGGCGGGCGCAGCTATACTAATCTCACAGGGACATCTGGGAACCCGCAGGAATGAAGCAGGCCGCTGAAAAATATCTGCAATACATGAGTTCGGTGAAGAACTCTTCTCCGCATACCATTTTGAATTACGGCAAGGATTTAAGGCAGTTCCAGGAGTACCTTGCGCCGCCCGGGATGCAACCGCCAGGGCTGACGGAAATAACGCACACGATTATCCGCGAATTCGTCGGACATCTGCACGATCAGGGGTTAGAAAAGAGTTCGATTGCGCGAAAACTCGCGGCCTTGCGCTCGTTTTTCAAGTATTGCGTGCGCGAAGGGATGCTGCAGGAGAATCCGGCGCGGCTCGTGCCGACACCGAAATTGCCGAAGCGGCTTCCCGCGGTGCTGTCGGCGGAAGAGATGGTTGGTTTCTTGGACCGGCTGGCGGAGATGGGAGCGCCGGCAGCAGGGGGTCCCGCGCCTTCGCAGCACCGTGGCCGTGGAACCGCGGCTGCCTTGCGTTCGCCGGGGGTGTCGAGTGTGCGCGAAGATAGGTTGTTCCTGCCTAGAGATCGCGCGCTCCTGGAATTGCTTTATGCCGCCGGGTTGCGGGTGAGCGAACTAACGGGATTAAATCTGGTCGATATCGATCGTAAAGAACGGATGCTGCGAGTGCGCGGCAAGGGGAACAAAGAGCGCATCGTGCCGTACGGCTCGAAGGCGCAAGAGGCGCTCGACAAATACTGGAGTTTGCGGGAGGAGTTGCTGCTGCAGAAAGCGGCGGCGCGGGGCGGGCGGCGCGGACCGGCGCATATGCAAGCTGTGTTTTTGAATTACGCGGGGCGGCGGTTGACGCAGCGTTCGGTGGGACGCATCGTCAAGAAATACGTGCGGCTCGTGAACATTAATTGGGATTTACACCCGCACTCGTTGCGGCACGCATTTGCGACGCACTTGCTGGCGGATGGCGCGGACCTTAGGGCGATTCAGGAGCTGCTGGGACATCAATCGCTCTCGACGACACAGAAGTATACGCACGCGTCCATCCGGCAATTGATGGAGACTTACGACAAGGCGCATCCGCACGCTTGAGTTTTGAATCGCACGATCGATCTTGCCGAGACGGGGCGCAGCAGTACGGGGCCCCTACAAGTTAGAAGTCGTTTGAGGAAACTACCAGTAAACCCAAAAAAAAGCTTCACTCGCGGTATATCGATTCAGTCGATTTGCCGCGCCTGCCTTGTCAGGCTATTCTCATTCTTTATCTTTTCGACGTGAAGGCACCGTGAAACTGGGAAGCCTCCTTGCTGTTGCACTCTATCTGATCGCCCTCCATTGGTTCGGGGTGCCCGCTGGGCGGGCCCAAGACAATTACGAAATTCAGGTCTATGGCTACGAAACGGTCGATCCGGGGAAGACGATGGTGGAGTTGCACAGCAACTTTACGATCGACGGATCCAAGACCGTTGTCGATGGCGTTCTGCCTACCAATCACGCTGAACACGAGACCATTGAAATCACACACGGCGTCACCGATTGGTTTGAGGTGGGCTTCTATATTTTCACGTCGATCCGCAATGGCTACGGAGTGCAATGGGTGGGCGACCACATTCGTCCGCGGGTTCGGATTCCCCCAAAATGGAAATGGCCGGTGGGGCTGAGCCTGTCGAACGAGATCGGGTATCAGCGGCGACAGTTTTCGACCGACACCTGGACGTGGGAGATTCGCCCCATTGCGGACAAGCAGATCGGGCGCTGGTATTTTTCCCTGAATCCGACGCTGGACCGCTCGTTCCATGGTCTGAGCGTGAATCAGGGCGTGGTCTTTTCGCCGAATTTCAAGTTCAGCTATGACTTCACGAAGAAGATCACCGGCGGGCTGGAATATTACGGATCGGTCGGACCGATTACCGGGTTTTCGCCGCTGAACCAGCAGCAGCACCAGATCTTTCCAGCAATTGACCTCAACGTTTCGCCGAAATGGGAGATCAACTTTGGGCTGGGTGTCGGGCTTACACGCTCGACCGATCACCTGATTGCGAAAATGATTCTCGGGTATCGTTTCGACTTCTGATTCGACGCGGAGACGCGGAAAGTTTGGCCCCATGACCTACCACCTGGCGCAAATCAATATCGGGCGTTTGATTGCTCCGATCGACGACCCGAGGATTGCAGAGTTTGTGGCGGGGCTCGAACCTATCAATGCTCTTGCTGACCGATCTCCCGGATTTGTTTGGCGCCTGCAGTCAGGATCAGGGAATGCCACCGATATTGCCTATAACGATGATCCTACGATGATGGTGAACATGTCCGTCTGGGAATCGTTCGAGACGCTACGGGACTACGTGTACCGTTCGGACCACGTAAAGTTCTTTCGGGATCGCGCGAAATGGTTCGTAAAGCTGGACAAGCCTATTTACTGCTTGTGGTGGGTTCCGGTCGGGCACCGGCCGACGGTGGCCGAGGGCCGCGAACGGATGGAGCATTACCAGAAGTATGGCGCGACACCGTTCTCGTTTTGGTTTTCGCAGCGCTTTCCCGAACCGGCTGACGAGGGTGTCTGCGCCTAGCGTCTGCACTTAGGTCGACAGAGATGAAGAAACAAAAACGGCTGGCAGCGTTGCGCTGCCAGCCGTTGGTTCACTTAAGTTTTCCTTGAGAGTAAGCGACCTGCTTATCGGTGGCCGCCTCCACCATGGAAGCCTCCGCCACCGCCGCCGTGGAATCCACCACCGCCGTGCGCCGCGAAGCCGCTACTGCCGCGATATCCGCCGCCTGAATAATGGCTAACATTGCCACGCCCGTAGTAGCCGCCGCGGCCGTAGTATCCGCCACGACCGTAGTATCCGCGGCCGCCATAGTATCCGCGTCCGTAGTAGCCCCGGCCATAGTAGCCGTGGTAGTGGTACCAGGGGCCCGCGCCGATAAAGACGCCGCCGACGAACCAATCAGGTCCGTAGTAGCCGTAAGGCGCACAGGCGTAGGGGGCATAGCCGTAATAGCCATACGCGCAAACCGGAGCCGCACCGTACCCATAGCCTGCGTATACCGGCCCACCAATGCCGACGCCGACTGCCACTCGCTGCGCGTTAGCGAACGACGCGCACAACATACAAACTGCCAGCAAACCTGCAATCCTTAGATATTTCATGATGGGGACCCCCTTTTGAGATCCGCGACTTCTGCCTTCGAAATCAGCTTGTTACGGGGCTTCGGAGGTTTCTCTTCCGCTCCCTCACCCTATTAAACTCCAGAACGGGCAAAAAGTTGCATGAAGACTTTTTGTTCGCGTTGACGATGTGGGCGGAAAGCCCGTATAATCATTGTTTGCTTTAGCGCTTGGAGGATCGATGTACGCCGTTATCAAGACCGGGGGAAAGCAATATCGCGTCGCGCCCGGCGACACTATTCGGATTGAACGAGTTAAGGGAGATGTGGGCGAGAAGGTGACTTTTGGCTCCGTTCTGGCGGTGCACAACGACGAGAAGAAGATTCTGTCGGGCGACGACGCTTCCAAAGCGACGGTGACCGGGAAAATCGTCAGCCATGGCCGCAATAAGAAGATTACCGTTTTGAAGTTTAAGAAAACCAACCAGTACAAGATTTCGCGGGGGCACCGGCAGAACTATACGGCGGTGCAGGTTAGCGATATTAAGCTGTAAGGATTGCTGTAAAGATTGAAGAGTTGCGTTTCGCCGGGCTGAAGCCCGGCGCCTACACTTCCGAATCAGAAAAGGAAATGCGTCATGGCACATAAGAAGGGCGGCGGCTCCTCTACGAACGGCCGCGATTCACACGGGCAGAGGCTGGGCGTCAAGCGGTTTGGCGGGCAGCTCGTCAATGCCGGTACGATTTTGGTGCGGCAGCGCGGCACCAAGCATCAAGCTGGCGTCAATGTCGGACAGGGTAAGGACGACACCTTGTTCGCGCTGATTACCGGCATTGTGAAATTTGAAGATAAGGGCCGCCACGGGCGGTTCATCAGCGTGCACCCTGCGGAGCAGGCTCAGCCGGCTCCTGCCGCCGTAAACTAAGCTGGATTATTTGCCGAGGCGGTTCGGCGTGTGCCGGACCGCCTTCGTGTTTTCAGGGGCTGGTCATATTGCATTTCAGAGATCATGCCATCCTGCAGGCAGCACCACGGGGACGCACTGAAGCGCACCCCTACATGGGTTCTGGTTCATTCACGAGTCCCGGTGCATCTAAGTTCTGGAGTGTCTTTCGATGTTTGTTGACGAAGCCAAGATTCTGGTGAAAGCGGGGGGCGGCGGAAACGGCTGCGTCGCTTTTCGGCGGGAGAAGTTCGTTCCGCGTGGTGGCCCTTCGGGCGGGGATGGCGGGCACGGCGGCAGCATTTATCTCGAAGCGAATCCCAACGACAATACCCTGTTGCGGTACCGCTACAACCGCGAATTCAAAGCGGACCGCGGGCGGCATGGCGAAGGATCGAACTGCTCCGGACATTCCGGCGCGGACATGATTTTGCAAGTTCCGGTTGGCACGCTGGCTTTCGATGAGCAGACCGGCGAGACCATCGCGGACCTTGCTACGCCCGGCCAGCGCGTGTTGATTGCGCACGGCGGACGCGGGGGGCGGGGGAATCAACATTTTGCGAAGCCGTGGCACCAGGCGCCGCGCGAGCATGAAGAGGGTCATGCGGGTGAGGAACGTCACTTGCGGCTTGAGCTGAAATTGCTTGCCGACGTGGGATTGGTGGGGTTTCCGAATGCCGGCAAGTCCACCCTGATTTCGGTGATTTCCGCGGCGCGTCCGAAAATTGCGAATTATCCGTTCACCACTCTGGAACCAAACCTTGGCGTAGTGAACGCGGACGGCGGCACCGGAAAAGAAGGCCGCGAACTGGGGCGCACGTTTGTCGTCGCTGATCTACCGGGGTTGATCGAGGGAGCGCACGAAGGTGCGGGATTGGGCATTCGCTTTTTGCGGCATGTTGAGCGGACCCGCCTGCTCGTGCACCTGATCGACACCAGCGATATGTCCGATGAGGATCCCGTCCATTCTTTCGAGATCATCTCCGGCGAGCTGCGCGCGTTCAGCGAGACCCTGACGGAAAAGCCGGTGATCGTGGTCGCGACCAAGCTGGACGCGACGACCGATCGCACGCGGTTGGACACGATGCGAAAATTCTGCCGCGAGCACAAACTGGAATTTCACGCCATCTCCGCCGCGACCGGCGAAGGCGTTCGCGAATTGGTGCGTTCCATCGCTGACGCGCTCGATAAAATCCCGAAACCTGCCCCGGAATCCCTGCTGGAGCTTGGGGACGCTTCGCACCAGAATGCCGACGCGAACCGTGATGCCGACTCTAAGGTCCGTACTGCTGTGGATGACACATCCCCTGCTGCGTCCAAGAATCTATGAGAAAATGCAGTAATCGTCCTTGGGAGGGGTATTGACCACCGCGCAAGCGCAGCGCACCGCCGCAAAACATCAACCTCGCCGCATCGCGCTGTTTGGCGGATCGTTTGACCCAATTCATAACGGCCACCTGGCCGTCGCGCGCGCTGCTGACCGGCGGTTCAATTTCGATCAGATTCATTTCGTTCCGGCCAGCCGTCCCCCGCACAAGCTGAAGGCGCACCTGGCACCATTTCCGCATCGCTTTGCGATGGTGGCGCTGGCCTGTGCGGAGCATCCGCACTTCGTGCCGTCGGTGGCGGAAGCCGGCGACGATTTCAGCGGCGCGCAACTTCACTATTCCGTCGATACCGTGCGGTATTTCCGGCATACCTACCACGGGCAGGGCGACCGCATCTACTTCATCATTGGCGCGGACGCGTTTCTGGATATACCGATGTGGAAGGAATACGAGGCTTTGCTGGGTTTGTGCGATTTCATCGTTGCGAACCGCCCGGGCATCCGCATCGAGGCGCTGCGCCTGGTGATTCCGCCGGACCTGATGGCGATCGGCGGAGTGCGAAAAGACATCGAAGCCGTGCACGAGTCGAGCGTAGTGGCCCATTTGCACCGTACTTCGGTCTATCTGCTCGACAACGTTTCCAGCGAGGTTTCTGCTACCGACATACGCCGCCGCTGCCAGCGCGCTCAGGATATTCATGGACTTGTCTCCGCGCGCGTCGAGGAATACATTCTCAAACAGGACCTATACCGTTGAACATAAGCACGCTGCCAGAAACCGTACGCCTCGCCATCGAGGCCGCACAAAATAAAAAGGCCTCGGGCATTACCGTGATCGACCTTCGCGAGGTCGGTGCCTTCACCTCGTATTTCGTAATCTGCACCGGCTTCAGCACTCCGCAGGTGCAGGCCATCTGCTCGGAGGTCGAAGAGCAACTTTACAAGCATGCCAAGCGCTCGCCGGAGCACCGCGAAGGGCGCGGCTCGGCGGAATGGGCGCTCCTGGACTTCGGGGGCTTTGTCGTTCACGTATTCGGCGAGCAGGCGCGGCGCTATTACGACCTGGAACGGTTGTGGCGTTCCGCTCCCAAACTGGAAGTTCCCGACGCGCCGGACGGTCCATCGGGCAAAGCCATTCCCATCAATGCAGCCGCGAGCGGGACTCCACCTCCCGGAGAAGCAGTTTCAAAATGACGGCGGAGCGGTTGCCGTGGATCTCCGCGGACCCAGCGTCCTTACGTCTCTACGAACTGGCGCAGAAGGTTGCGGCAGCGCCCACCACTCTTCTGATCACCGGTGAAAGCGGAACCGGCAAGGATTATCTGGCGCGCGCCATTCACGAAATGGGCCCGCGGCGCGATGCGCCTTATCTGAAGATCGATTGCGCGAGCCTGCCACCGCAACTTGTCGAAAGCGAACTATTCGGCCACGAAAAAGGCGCATTTACCGGCGCTGTGGAGCGCAAGCTCGGGCGGTTTGAGCTCGGCGGCGCCGGCACCATCGTTCTGGATGAAGTTGCGGCGCTTTCCCCTGCCGCGCAGAGCAAGATGCTCCGCGTTCTGCAGGAACGCGCCTTCGAGCGGCTGGGTGGCACGGAGACGCTGCGGATTGAAGCGCGGCTGATCGCGCTGACGAACGTGGATCTTTCGGCGGCGGTCGCGGCGGGCACCTTCCGCGAAGACCTGTTTTTCCGGCTGAACGTGCTGACACTGAGCGTTCCGCCCCTGCGAGAGCGGCGCGCGGACATCATCGCGCTCGCCGATCACCTGCTGGTCGTGGTACGAACTCTGCTCGGACGGCCAGCCGCACAATTGAGCGACGCCTCCCGCCGTTTGCTGGCCGCGTACGATTGGCCCGGAAACATTCGTGAGCTGCGCAATGCCCTTGAGCGAGCCGTGGTCTTCTCTCGAGCCGAGATACTCGAACCGAAAGATTTTCCCGAAAATATTCGACAAGCGGTTCCCGGCCTCGCCGGCGCCACGGCCAACCTCCGTTCGCTGGAAGAGATCGAGAAGGAAGCGATTGCCGCAACGCTGGAAGCCACGCACTATAAGATTGGCCGCGCTTCGGAAATTCTGGGCATCAGCCGCAAGACCTTGCTCGAAAAGCGCAAGAAATACGAGCTGAAGTGACGATTCGCCTGCTCATGCTCGGCAAGACCCGCCGCCCCGAGATGCGCGCCGTCCTCGAAGACTACGTAAAGCGCATCAGCCATCAGACGCCGATCGAAGTTACGGAAGCGCGCGATGCGGCCACGGCTCTCAAGAAAATGGACGCCGACCGCGCCGCCACGGTAGTTTTTCTCGACGCTGCGGGCAAGCACTTCAGTTCCGAAGCATTCGCCAAATGGCTCGGCGAACAGCGCGACCGAGGCACCCGCGAGCTGATCTTTCTATGCGGCGATGCCGATGGATTTCCGGATGCGCTGCTCCAGCGCCCTCATCAGAAAGTATCTTTCAGCCCGATGACGTTCTCTCACGAGTTGGCGCGCGTCATGCTCGCCGAGCAGCTTTATCGCGCGTTTGCAATACTTTCCGGAAGTCCCTATCCGAAGTGAAAATTTGAGCTACGCGGACCGAATCCGCGCGACGCGCCGAGCGTGTCACCCGAAATGTTGGCCGGCGTCGCCAGAATTTACCGCCAGATTTTGCATCGCGCAGGAAATGTTGTAAAACGTTAGCCACCATGCCTGCCCGTATTGTTCCCGATGAAGGCAAGCCCTCCGCCGCGATCGAAATCCCGCTGGAGAAGCCGCTTCCCGATTACGACCTCGAGCAGATCGACCAGCCCACTCCCCGCGATGTGGATGGCGTCCTGGTGTCCCAGGGATTCCGCGATTTGGTCGACGATTCGCGCGGGATTCTGATGGATCTGCTTTCCAACGAGCCGCACGCCATCGATACTTCGCACGGCGAGGCGCTCAATCTGTCGCATGCCAACGAACACTCCTTGCAGGTCGAGCAACTTACGGGCGCGATTTGCCCTGGCGATGATGAAGTCTACCGCCCGGGTCTGTGGATCGTCTTGCGCGACGTGCACGCGAATCAACATGCCAGCCTTCCGGCCGCTACACGGGAACGGATCGCCGCCATCGCGCGCGAATTCGTCAAGCGGCTAGGGCTGTAGCGGCGACGGGCTTCCATCACAGGATCGCAAAGACAAACCATGCCGGAAGACAAAGGACTGCTCATCGTTTACACCGGGCCCGGCAAGGGCAAGACCACTTGCGCGCTGGGCACCGGTTTCCGCGCGGTCGGCCAGGGATTGCGCGTGCTGATGGTGCAATTTATCAAGGGCTCGTGGCACTACGGCGAGCTCGATTCCGCCAAAATGCTGGGCGACGACAAGTTTGAGATTCGGCCGATGGGGCGTGGCTTCGTCAAGGTGGGCGGCGCGGAGACCGATCCCGAAGACATCAAGATGGCGCACGATTGCTGGGTCGCCGGGCGCGATGCCATCAACAGCGGGACCTACGACCTGGTGATCCTCGACGAAATCAACTATGTCATCAGCTACAAGATGCTGGATCCGGACGAGATCGTCGAAGCGCTCAAGGCGCGCCCTGAGCGCGTGCACGTGATCTGCACCGGCCGGAACGCGCATCCCAAGCTCGTCGAGATTGCCGACCTGGTCACCGAGATGCGTGAGGTCAAACACCCCTACACCAAAGGCATTCTGGCTCAGCGTGGTATAGACTATTGAGGTTTGGGTTGCGGCCGCCTTGGCAAAGCGCGGCCTTTTTTCTGGGTCCGACGCAGGTTAGCGCCGCCAGGTAGCGGCTCTCAACTATGGCTTGGTTTAAGCGCGACAAAAAATCCATCGAGCAGTCCACTCCGCCAGAGGAGCGCAAAGTACGCACCGAAGGTTTGTGGGTGAAATGCGAATCCTGCCGGACCATTGTATTCCGCAAGGATCTGGAAGCGAACTTCCTCGTTTGCCCCAAGTGTGGATTTCATTTCAAAATGAACGCCAAGCAGCGGCTGGAGATGTTGCTGGACGGCCGGTGGACCGAGCACGATGCGCGCATGACCTCCACCGACCCGCTTAAGTTTGTGGACACCAAGCCCTACGCCACGCGCTTAAAGGAAGCGCGCAAGAAGCTGGGCATGAACGATGCCATCATCACCGCGGAAGGACAGCTTGCCGGCCGCCCGGTGGTCTGCTGCGCGATGGAGTTCAATTTCATTGGCGGGTCCATGGGCGCGGTCGTCGGCGAGAAGGTCACGCGCGGGATTGAGTTGGCCATGGAGACGCGACAGCCGCTGATCGTGGTGTCGTGTTCCGGTGGCGCGCGCATGATGGAAGGCACCATCAGCCTGATGCAGCTGGCGAAAGTTTCCGCCGCGCTGGCAAGGCTGGACGACGCCAAGGTACCGTACATCTCGGTGCTGACCGACCCCACAACCGGTGGCGTCACCGCGAGTTTCGCGATGCTCGGCGACCTCAACATCGGCGAGCCCGGTGCGCTCATTGGCTTTGCTGGGCCGCGCGTGATCGAGCAGACCATCCGCCAGACACTGCCCGACGGCTTTCAACGCTCCGAGTTTCTCCTCGAACACGGCTTTCTCGACGCTGTCGTTCCCCGCAAAGAGCTGAAGAGCTTCATCGCCTCCTCGCTCGACCTGCTGTTGGGCTGACATGCTCTCTCGGGCCGACATGATTTTGAGCTGACATGAACTACGACGATGCTGTTCGCTACCTGCTTTCGCTCGGCAGAGAACTCGCTGCGCCGACCCAGGCCGCTGCCGCGAAGTTTGATCTCGAGAATATTTCGGTGCTGGCGGAGCGCCTTGTGCGGCCCGACCGCGCTTATCCGTCGGCGCACATCGCCGGGACCAATGGCAAGGGTTCCACAGCGGCGTTCCTGGAGTCGATCCTTCGCCGCGCCGGCTTTCGGACGGGTCTGAACACCTCGCCGCATCTCGAGAAAATCAATGAACGCATTCGCGTCGATGGCGACGACATCAGCGATGCTGGCTTTGCCGACGTTCTGACGCGCATCCAGACGGTCACTGAGGAATTGCTGGCTGCGGGCAAGCTGCGCGCGCATCCCACCTATTTCGAGTGCGTAACCACCATGGCGTTTCAATATTTTGCGGAGCAGCGGGTCGAGTTTGCGGTCTTCGAGGTAGGTCTCGGAGGGCGCCTGGACGCCACCAACATCCTCACGCCGGTGGTTTCGGTCATCACCCGCATCGACTTCGATCATGAGAATTTTCTCGGCCATTCGCTTCGGGAAATTGCGGGCGAGAAAGCGGGTATTCTCAAGCCGTCGGTGCCTGTTGTTTTGGCGGAGCAGCGGCCGGAAGCACGCGAGGTGGTCGTTGCCCGTGCCATCGAACTCCGTTGCCCGGTAATCGAGACCGCTACGGCCTATGAGATCGATCGTCAATCGATGCACGATGGTTGTGTCCGGGCTCGCGTCACCGAAGTTGCATCCGGCTGGGAGATTGACCTTGCCCCGCGCCTCCCGGGGCGCTTCCAATTGCAAAACGCGCTCAACGCCGTTGCGGCTGCGCGGCTGCTCCATGGGCGCGGCTTCCGGATTTCCGACGAAAACATCACGGAAGGCATCGCCAGCACCGTCTGGCCGGGGCGTATCGAGAAGCTGCAATCGCATCCCGACGTTTACCTCGACGGCGCGCACAATCCGTCCGCTGCTCGCGAACTTGCCACTTTTTGGGAAGAAAATTTCGCCGGCCGCAAGATCTATCTTCTTTACGGCGCGCTGCGCGACAAAGCCGTGGACGAAGTTGCCGGACTGCTCTTCCCTTTCGCCGCCGAAGTCATTTTTACCCAGCCACGCACTTCGCGCGCTATCTCCGCGGCGCAGCTCGCCGAAATTTCGGCGCACCACGCGGCGCAAAGTTTGGTAATCCCCGATGCCGAACAGGCGCTGGACTATGCCCTTTCGAAAGCCGCGCCCGGCGACGCCGTTTTCATCACGGGCTCGCTTTACCTGGTTGGGCAACTTCGCCACTATTGGAAACAGCGGACGCAGGTCGCGGCCCGCTGAAAAACACCGTAGAATGTGCGGTCGGCTGTTGTTAACGGAGTGGAGTTGTTTTCAACCAATCGCATGGCAAAAAAGCGCCCGAGCCACAACGACCATACGATTTCAGGAGTTCCGGCTGAAACCGCCGCTCCGGCGTCCAGCGGTCAACTCGCTGCGAATAGCTCCCAGCCTCTCGTCGGCGTCATCATGGGCTCTTCCTCCGACTGGGAGACGATGGAGCACGTCGCCACGACACTGGCACAGCTGGGTGTTCCACATGAAACGCGGGTGGTTTCCGCTCACCGCACGCCGGACTTGCTCTTTGAGTACGCGTCGTCCGCCGAAAAGCGCGGCATTGAGGTCATCATCGCCGGCGCGGGCGGCGCGGCGCACCTGCCCGGGATGACCGCGTCAAAGACCGTCCTGCCGGTGCTCGGCGTTCCCGTCGAATCGAAAACGCTCAAGGGTCTCGACTCGCTGCTTTCCATCGCGCAAATGCCCGGCGGCATTCCGGTCGGGACGCTGGCGATCGGCAAGGCCGGGGCCATCAATGCCGCACTGCTAGCGGCGGCGATACTCGGCGCCAAGCACCCGGAGATTCGCGAGGCCTTGCGAAAGTTCCGCGCGGAGCAGACCGAGCGCGTTCTCGCCAACCCCGATCCTGCCGTGGCACAAGGAGCGTCATTCCGCCTCAGCGCTCTCGAGGCTCCCGCGAAAAGGAAACCCGCGTGACGATCGGCATCCTCGGCGGCGGGCAACTCGGCTACATGCTGGCGCTTGCGGGCTATCCGCTTGGCCTCCATTTTCGATTTTTCGACCCCTCGCCGGAAGCCCCCGTCGGGCGTATCGCTTCGCGCGTCACTGCGGAATTTTCCGATGAGGCGGCCCTTGAGAAATTCGCCAACGGCCTGGAGCTGGTGACCTACGAATTCGAAAACGTGCCCGCCGCCGCGGTCCGGTTTCTCGCCGAGCGCGTCCCCGTATTCCCGCCGCCCCCCGCGCTCGAGGTCGCGCAGGACCGGCTCCAGGAAAAGCAGCTTTTCCAGGACCTGGGCGTCCCAACGACCGAGTTTGAGCCGGTCCACAATCGTGAGGCACTCGATGCCGCGATAAACAAAGTCGGCTTACCCGCCATCCTGAAGACTTGCCGCATGGGCTACGACGGCAAAGGACAATGGCCGTTGCCGAGCGCCGAAGACATCGCTCGCGCGAAGAGCGAACTGCCTGCGGCTGGCCCGGGTGACACGGAGACCGAAGCGCCGTTCATCCTCGAACGCTACGTTCCGTTCACCCGCGAGCTCAGCGTCCTCGCTGTCCGCGCCCGCACGGGCGAAACCTCTGTCTATCCTTTGGTCGAGAACCACCATCGCGGCGGCATCCTCCGCCTCTCCCTGGCTCCCGCCCCGCGACTCGACCCCGCCATCCAGCGCGCCGCCGAAGAAGCCGCGCGCAGCGTTTTCGACGAGCTCCAATACGTCGGCGTCCTCGCCATCGAATTTTTCGAACAGGAGGGCCGCCTGCTCGCCAACGAAATGGCCCCGCGCGTCCACAACTCAGGTCACTGGACCATCGAAGGCGCGCTCACCAGCCAATTCGAGAATCATCTGCGCGCCGTCATGGGTTTGCCGCTGGGCTCGACGCACGCGATCGGGTCCTCCGCCATGCTGAATCTGATCGGCGAGCTTCCCGACTCGGCCGAAGTCCTCGCGATCCGCGACGCGCATCTCCATCTCTACGGCAAAGCGCCCCGCGCCGGCCGCAAGCTCGGCCACGTAACCCTGCGCGCCGCCTCGTCAGAGCAACTGGCGTCGCGCCTTGCAGAACTACCTGGCTTCTTTCACCGCCCCGAATTTTGCCTCGACGCGGCACTAGCCCGCCCCTTAACCTTCCGCGCCTGACAAAGTCGACCACGGTCCATGATCCGTAGCGCATCGTTGACGGACCGACGCGTACGAATCATTGCCCTCGTACGAATCCTTGCCGGACCAACACGAATCGTAACCCGACCGACACCCAATCCCGCCCCAGTTGCCGCCTACCTGTCCGGATGTTAGGATGCGGGGTTCCCATGACGCCCACCCTGCCATCCGGAAGCGGCTCCCCACCCATCCGAATCGGTATTCCTTGGCGGATGACGAGCGAGCAGCGCGAGGGCAACCGCAAGAAGCTGGACTACTACTTTGCATCCGTCCGCAAGGCGGGAGCCGACCCTTACGACATAAAACTGGACCAAGATCCAGCCCAGCTGGCGGCCCAGCTCGGCGACTTGGACGGCTTCGTCCTTCCCGGCAGCCCTGCCGACGTCGATCCCGCGCGTTACGCCACAGCTAAGCATCCTAAAACCAATGAGATAGACGAAAATCGCGACCGCACCGACTTTGCTATCCTCGACCACGCGTTTGAGACCGGCAAACCTGTTCTCGCCATTTGCTTCGGATGCCAGAGTTTGAACGTCTATCGAAAAGGGACGTTGATTCAGGACGTTCCGGCCGAGCGGCCCGGATCCGTCGCTCACGGCCAGACCGACCTGCATTCCGGGGTTTCGAAGGGCGATCTCGAGCACTCCGTGTTGTTTTCGGAGGGCAGCCTGCTCGCCCGGCTGAATGGAGCCACCGCGGGCAAGATCAACAGCAGCCACCACCAGGCGATTGACAAGCCGGGGCGGGGCTTACAGATCACAGCCCGCGCTACCGACGGCATCATCGAAGGCGTTGAGTGGACCGGCAATTCCAATTGGGTCGTCGGCGTCCAGTGGCATCCGGAGCGCATGCCCGGTGACGCCCTGTCCGAGCGGCTGTTCGCTGAATTTGTTGCCGCTGCTCGCAGCGCTCGGGGTTCGGTCGTGCAAAAGGCTTAACGTTTCCGCTCTTTCGATCTGCAGGATTTAGCGGTTCAATTCCTTGGGGCTCTTTGGGGGCATCATGATTTCATTGGCAGGCAAGGCGGCAGTCATCACCGGAGGCTCGCGCGGCATCGGCGCGGCAGCCGTCAAATTGTTTGCGCAGGCGGGCGCGGACGTCCTGTTCACCTACAACAAAGCGAAAGAGGCAGCTCAGCTGGTGGAACAGGAAGCAGGCAAGCACGGCACGCGCGTCGAGGGATTCAAGGCCGACGTCGGCCGCCACGCCGCCAACAAGAAGCTCGTCGATCACGCCATCGCACGCCTTGGGCGTCTCGACATCGTCGTCGCCAACGCCGGCATCTGGAACCTCGAAGATCACCCCATCGAGAAAATGACCGAGCAGCAGTGGGACGACATGATCCGCATCAATCTCAAAAGCGTCTACTCGCTCATCCATTTCTCGGTGCCGCACATGATCAAGCAGAAGTCCGGCAGGATCATTCCCATCACTTCCACGGCCGGGCAGCGCGGCGAATCCTTTCCACACGCACTACGGCGCATCGAAGGGCGGCGTCATCAGCCTGGTGAAAGGCCTATCCACCGAACTCGCGCGGCACAACATTCTGGTCAACTCCGTTGCTCCTGGCTGGGTCGCCACGGACATGTCCAATCCCGTGCTGCAATCGAAAAAGGGCCAGAAGATGGCTGCGAGCGCCATTCCGCTCGGGCGCCCCGCGACCGCGGAGGAAATCGCCGGCCCCATTCTGTTCCTGGCTTCGGACTTGGCCAACTTCATCACCGGCGAAATCATCAATGTAAACGGAGGATCGGTGCTGTGCGGCTGAGGTTTGCGAAAAGAACGCACGCGTTCGCATTGGCGTCGTCCGCTGTAGTCGCGGCTCTTTGTGTCGGGTTTTCGTACGCGCAAAATCCCGACACGCTGATGCCGGAAGCCAGTACCGCCAAAGCCAGACAAATCCTTCAACAATTGATCGACGCCTTTGGTGGGCCGACCTACACCGACATTCGCGATTCGGACTGCGAAGGGCGCCTCGCGCGTTTTGGCCACAACGGCGAAATGAGCGGCTACACGAATTTCAAAGATTACTGGCGCTATCCCGACGCGAATCGCACCGAATTCTCGAAAAAGGGCGTGATCATCAATCTCTACGTCGGCGATCAGGGATGGACGCTCGACAAAGGCGGCGTATCCGATCTCAGCGCCGCGGCCGTTGCGGATTTTCAGGAACAAGCGAAAAGAGACATCAACAATTTGCTGCGCGTCCGCCTGAAAGAGCCCGGCATCACCATCCGCTATGGCGGGCAGGATATCGTCGACCTCAAAACCGTCGACTGGGTGGATATCACCGATTCGGAGCAGCGCAATTTTCGCCTCGCGGTTGACCGCTCCTCGCACCTTTTGGCTCGCGCCGTCGTCAGCACTCCCGACGAAACCATGAACAGCCGCAACGTCGAGACCAACATCTTCACCAATTTTCAATTGATGGACGGCGTGCGCACCGCCATGCAGATCACCACCGACCGCAACGGCCGGCGCTCCAGCCAGGTGTTCTTCACGATTTGCAAGTACAACTCCAACTTGCCGCCAGATCTGTTCACCAAAGCCTCGCTAGGCAAGCGTTTCTCGGAAGTCGGCAGCAAGAAATACAAAGACGAGAAAAAGAAAGAAAAAGAAGAGAACTAACCCCTCGTCGCGCTGCAAGTCCTCTCTCTGAGAGGCGCGTTGAAGAACTGAACGCTAGGACGGGGGCCGGTTATACTGATCGACCGGAGCCATGATAGTAAGTAGTTTGTACGTCTGAAAACCATCGATGAACGCGCAATACGCCTCGTGACCGCGCGCCCGTAGCGCCTCTATATTCAGGCGCAATTGTCTGCGCACCGGCTCAGTAATTTTATGGACATGCTGCACGACAAAAATAACAGCGGGCGCTTCGGCGATTCGCAGCACTTGATCCGAATTGCTGCCAGCATCCTTCAGACGCATCGGACGCGGTACAGATCGGCCCTTTAGCATCATGGCTATCGGTAGTTCGTTTCCATTCAGAGTGCACGTCGCGAAAATATCATCGTCCTCGCCGCCCCAATCATTGGCGCTCTCATGCTGACCGAGAAGTAGGTTCAGGCGATCCTTAATCTCGCGCTCGTGAACCATCAGCAGCAGGGTCACTCCTGTGACGTCTACGTCTCTGTAAGGCCGGAACTGGTCGATTTGCCAGCACGAAATTTCAACCGACTCAGGGAGAGCGGGTGTGGCGTCACGAAACGCTGCGAGCATCTGCTCTGCGACAACTTCAGGCGTAATCGAGGGTGGGAGCAGGACGCCACGCGTCCGGATATGGCGAGCGATTAGCTCCGGAGACGGGGGCTCTTCGCCAAGAAACAGCATCGCTAGCCCGTCGCTGTCAGTCAGTCGGAAACTCCGAAGTGCCCGGCTGACTAGGTCCAGCTTTTGTTTCCGGTTTAGCATTCGTCAATCGCCTTGCAACACGCGAGATCCCCAACGTTCGTTCCATCGCATGCCACATCCAAAGCACCTGGTTGCCTTTAGGGAGGCGGTCAATGAGTCCTGATTCATAGAGATGTGTCAGGACTCTAGATACTGTCGCTTGACTCTTTCCCATGATTTTAATCAGATCATCTTGGGACTGCGGACCGTTCTGCAAGGCCAAATACAAATCCGCACTGCCAGCGCGTTGTCTAAATAATTCCTCAAGGTAAGTAGCACTATTCGGATTCGACGCGATCGACAGCCGAGTCATTCTCTCAAGATTATCTAATTGCGTCCGGATGGCCGCTATGTTTTCTTGGGAGTATTCGCTCTCAGCCATTAGCGCCTGTCCGATCTTCCGTTGTACTATCCATTTCAGGAGCCGCTTCTGGGGCGGCCTCTCTTGCCTTCCCCGCGGCTTTACGCTTCAGGCGTTGCAAGGTCACCGCGATCGTCGCGGAGGTGGTATCCAGTACATCTGCCAGTTCCTGGTTCGTGAGGCCAACAGTGTTCAGTAATTTGACGAGTTCCTGCTGTGACATCCGGTCCTTAAGCTGCGCCGCGAGGAGAC
Organism: uncultured Acidobacteriota bacterium; assembly: GCA_963810355.1. Lineage (GTDB taxonomy): Bacteria > Acidobacteriota > Terriglobia > Acidiferrales > UBA7541 > Acidiferrum. The sequence goes on along the minus strand of CAWENU010000011.1, from coordinate 139,627 downwards.
GATTTGTCGTCCGCGCCTGTTTGAGCAAATCGTCAAGCGTTGCCGATGTATTCTTGCCCATGAATCACGCAACCCTTGCTGGGCTCTCGCCTTGATCTTCAGTGTGAACGGCAGCCTGTGAGTCGAGCATCTTGGCAGCCTTCTTTGAGCGTTCTATCGTCTTAGCGACGGCCGCCTGGTTCTTTCCTAGAACTTCTGCAATCTCGCGCGCCGACATTCCCGCACGTGTCAGCAGAATCTCCGGCTTTAATGTGTCCTCTGATTTAGCCAAGTAGTGGGCCTGTACAACCAAGAGTGCCTTCAAGTATTTCACGAGTTCGCTTGTCCCTTTATCGTCCATGGAACTACCTCCATTTTAATTTTACTCGGAGATGTCGTAAAGTCAAGCATTTTGTGAAAGCACCTATGGAGCCTATCACCGACATCGATGCTGATACTTCGCTATTCCATTTGCTATTGCAGTTGACCGGGCGAATCGTGCTAATAAAGGGATTATTAGGATGTGATTTGTCAGACTGTTCGTGAGTGTAATCTGGATGGCCTCAGCGCTGGAGCGTCCTGTTCGCACAGCGATGACGGCGGATTAGGCGGTGGTTGCGTGCTGGTTGCGCAAGGACGCTGCGGCGCTCCGAATCACTTAAAAGGCCCGTATTTTGCAAAAGCCGCGCTCCGAACCCCTTGAAAGGCCTGCGCCCACTTTCAGATCACCTCCAACTTTTCGAATCTCGTCGACGCTTGCCACCTGCTCCTGGGACTTCCCGAGGAGCATGCATGTCCTGTTACGTCGATACACTGCATCACATGAATTAGCATGTCGTGCTTAATCACACTAAATGCAGTGAATTACTATATCGCTGATCTTCATACGCTAATGGCTCTAGGACATTGTAAGGCCCTAACATCGCGGTGGGATGGCCTCAGCGCTGGAGCGTCCTGTTCGCACAGCGATGACGGCGGATTAGGCGGTGGTTGCGTGCTGGTTGCGCAAGGACGCTGCGGCGCTCCGAATCACTTAAAAGGCCCGTATTTTGCAAAAGCCGCGCTCCGAACCCCTTGATAGGCCTGCGCCCACTTTCAGATCACCTCCAACTTTTCGAATCTCGTCGACGCTTGCCACCTGCTCGGGCGATTCAGAAACAAGATCAGTCCAGCATCGAATGTCAGGGCCGACACTTGTGTTCCGAACGTTTCCCGCCAATATCCAGCATTTGAGGCCCAATTCTGACCTTCTACGCTCTTTTCTGGCTTTTTGGATTTGGACATTGTGAAGAGGCCACTAAGCCAGTAGACATTGGCGCTGGAGCGTCCTGTTCGCATAGCGATGACGGCGGATTAGGCGGTGGTTGCGTGCTGGTTGCCCAAGCACGCTGCGGCGCTCCGGATCACTTAAAAGGCCCGTATTTTGCAAAAGCCGCGCTCCGAACCCCGTGAGAGGCCTGCGCCCACTTTCAGATCACCTCCAACTTTTCGAACCTCGTCGACGCTTGCCACCTGCTCAGGGCTCTAAATATCGAGTCTGACCTTCAATTGTCAACTTCAGCTACAATGAAGGCATCGGGAAAGGTATTCATTGTGGGCATAACGAAACAGCAAGCGATTGAGATGTTGGAGTCCGATGACCTGGTGGGCATTGGGATGGAGGCGCACCAGTTCCGGCTGGCGAAGAATGATCCGCGCGTGGTGACCTACCAGATCGATCGCAACATCAACTACACGAATTTCTGCACCGAGTATTGCTGTTCTGCGCGTTTTACCGGCCGATTGGCGACAAAGAAGGCTATATCCTGTCGCTGAAACGATCTATCAGAAGATCGAAGAGATGCTGGAGCTGGGCGGCACGGGAGTTTTGATGCAGGGCGGGTTGCACCCGGATTTGCAGATCGGCTGCTACGAAAATTTGCTGCGGTCGCTGAAGTCGCGGTTCCCGCAGGTGCATTTGCATTGTTTTTCGGCGCCGGAAATTCGTTGCATCGCGGATGTTTCGGAGATGACGCGTTCGCGAAATGATCCAGCGGCTGATGGATGCCGGGTTGCAGTCCATTCCGGGCGGCGGCGCGGAATTGCTGGACGACGAGATCCGCCGAAGATTGCGCGCCTGAAGTGCATCCACGCGACGACTGGGAGGAAGTGCACCGCATCGCGCATTCGCTGGGGCTGCGCACCACCGCTACGATGATGTTTGGTTGCGGCGAAGAACTGAAGCACCGCGTGAATCATTTCGATCGGATTCGGCAGATTCAGGAAGACACCGGCGGATTCACGGCTTTCATTCCGTGGATTTTTCGCGGCGGAAAACACCGCGCTGGCAAAGAAAGTGCAGGAGACGACGGCGGTCGATTATCTGAAGACGCTGGCAGTCAGCCGCTTGTACCTCGACAACGTCGATCATATTCAATCGAGCTGGTTGACGCCGGGAATCAAGGTTTGCCAGGTGGGCTTGCAGTTCGGCGCGAATGACGTGGGCAGCATCTTGATTGAAGAGAACGTGGTGTACGCCGCTGGCGTGCGCAATCGGACCAACGAGAGCGAGCTGCGGCGCATTATTTCCGATGCGGGATTTATTCCGGCGCAGCGGGATACGCTTTATCGTTCTTACGCGTTGAAATGACAGTCGAAATAACATAAGGGCTCATTTCTACGGGCAAGACCCTTTGGGTGCTTGTCGTTTTGTCTGTGCTTTGATTCAATTCTCTAAACCCGCACCCTTTGAAAAGCACAAAGGGTGCGGCACCCAGTGTGATCCACCCAATATGCCGCGCGGATCGCTGAGGACGCAGATGGTTACCTTGCTGCGGTGCTGGTTCCGTGCTCGGCCAGGAATGCGCGCGCGTGGGTCAGTTGCGGCAGAGTTTGGTCCGCATCTTTCCATGTGGATACAAATTCTGTGTATTGGGTTGAAGCGGATTTCAGGTCGCCGCCGCGTTCGCTGCTTAGGGCCACGCCGTATAGGGCGAATCCTGATTTCGGGACGGTCTACCAGGGCTTTCTCGTAAGCCGTCTTCGCATCGGTCCACGCTGCTGCTTTCAGCATCGCCGCTGCTTCTGTCTCCGCGACCGGCCGAATGTACCCGGGGGGTTCGCGATAGCCCGACTCTTTCTCTGCGCGCGCCGCTTGCGTATAAAGTTGCTTCGCTTCCTCCATTTGCTTGTTGGCCATCAGCAGGCCAGCGCGCAGTTCCAGCGACATGATCGACACGTTGTTTATCAGTTGCTTGGCATATGCATCCGGCATCAACTGCATTTTGGGCGCTCCGTTATCCTCCGCTTTCTTTTCCTTGGACTTTGCGTCTTCCGAGGCTTTTTCTTCGCTCGAAATTCGCCATAGTTCCGCATCTAATCGTTGCGAAGATTCTTCGGCCGTGGTGATTTCGCCAGCGTCGAGGGCTTGCATACCGCTCGTAAAATCGGTCAGCGCTCGCCGCAGGAAGGCGAGGTTCGAGAGCGGGGCTGGCGGCGGCGCGCTTGCTTTCAACAATTCCAGGGCGGCGGACCAATCACCCGCGCGCAACGCCACCGGCAAGCGAGGATCGAGACGCGTTATGGAATCGCGTGGCGACCACGGGTACAGCGAGGCTTCCAGCTGGCCGCGCGCATCCTTCAATTTCGCGGAAAGAGCGGTGGCTTCCGTGAGTTGCCCCTCTTCCATAAGGTTGGCGATCGCGTACATCAGGTTGTGGACGTAGTTCCAATCGTCATCGACCGACACGTGCTGGGCCTGCATGTATTGCTCATCGGCTTGCGTCGAGGCCGCGAATGACTGCTGCGCCCGCGCGTAGTCGCCGGTGCGGAAGAAAATGTGTCCGGGCATGTGCACCATGTGACCTGAGGTCGGTGCCAGGCGCCCCAGGATCTCGGCGCTATGCAGCGCTTTTTCGGGCTTCGGACTCGCTTCCACTGAGTGAATCCAGTAGTGGTTGGCCGCTGAATTTTCCGGTTCGTCCTTTAACACGCCTTGCAGAATCGTCAGTGTCTCCTTGGTGCCCTTTCGCGGGTTGCCGTCGTCGTCATAGCCGTCCATCAGCGTCCAAGCCAGAAAGATGCGGGCTTGCGTGTCTCTTGGAGAATGCTTCACCAGCTTCCGCAGGATCTGAACCTCCCGGGACTCACCTTCTTTATCCTGGTTCTTTTTGTCTTTTTCCTCGGCTTCGCGGGCTGCGCTGGCCTCAATGTACAGACGCTCTGCCTTACTCGCGTGTCCCTTCAGGCTCACTGCCTTGGACAGGGCGGCATCGGCGAAATGTTTGCTGGAGCTGTGGCGGAAAATTTCGGCCTGGTAGATTCCCCAGTAGCACATCGCGCACTGCGGATCGACGCGCACGCCCTGCTGAAAAGCGCGAAGCGATTCGTACTCCCAAAAATCGTGATAAAGATTCAGACCCTGGTCAAACCACATCTGTGCTTCCGGCGACGCGGTGATTTTGATGTGCACATTGCCGATGCCGGACAGCTTTTGCGGTACGGGAAGTTTATCGGGCGGGATTTCGTCCTGCGTGCCCAGGGAATGGCAATGGACGGGCGTCGTAGAACCGGATTGCGCGAAGGCTTGTGCAGGCAGGAATGGTTGGGCGAAGGCGATGAGCGACGCACTGAGCGGGATCCCGAGCAGTACCTTTCGCAGGGCCCATCGCGAGTCGGGCTTGATCACGGAATCCTCCGCAGCCCCGGATTTGTGGGGTTGTTGGTTGAGCGGTGAAAGTATAGCGCTGGGGCGGGCGTGGAGACATAGTCGACAGTCGACAGTTGAAAGTCGAAAGTGCGCAGACGAGACGGGACGTTGGATGGCGGCAAGGGATTTGGAGTTCCGCGATGGGGCCCTCCCCCCGGGTATTTTTGTAAGTGCGGATTCTAAAGGAGTTTAAGGTCAACCAATTTGTAAGTGCGGATTTTAAAGGAGTTACGGACGCATTTTTTGTAAGTGCGGATTCTAAAGGGGTTGGGGAAAAAGGGTGCGGGTGACGGTGCGAGTTCGGAGGGGAGTGTCGAGATTTCACTGCTCATGGTAGCATGGTTTGTTAACTATGTCAATATATTTATGTGCAGGTACTATTCGAAATCAGTTCCCATGAGTGGACCTGGAACGCTGGGCTGAAGCCCAGCGCCTACATCTTGTCCAGCGGTTGGATGGTGGCGTTCACCAGGTAGGGGTCGTCGAACTCGGTTGTGTCGCCGGGGCCTTTGCCGGTTACCGGCAGCAGGCGTGCCGACAGGGGCTTGTGCCACTTGAAGGCTAGCGAGGCCATGTCGCCGATGATCAGATCGAGGCGCTCTTCGGTAATGTCGCCGGGGAGGGGAACCGTATCGAGGCCGGTACCGCAGACGGCGCTGTAGCTTAGCAACGCGTCGAGGGAGACTTTGCCTTCGCTCCAGCGTTGCGCGAGGCGCGAATCTTCGAGAATCGGCAGCATCAACCCGGAGTAGCCGGTACGCTTGACGGTGATGTCCTTTATGGCGGCGGTCACCGTGGCCGCGGCGGTGAGAGTTCCGCTGGAACCGAACGGCTGCGAGGTTAGCTCTTCGAGCGCCGCGCCGATGGAGACGTCTTTCGAGGGTGCGGGCGACAGATCGATACCCATGTAGGCCCAGCCGGTGTCGCGGTCGATGCGCTGGGCTTGGGCTTCGACGTCAAAGGCAGCGGTGGCGAGGGATTCGGTGAGTTTTTGCCTGGCGGTGCGCAGATCGGGCGCGTTTTTGAAGGACGCCGCTACCACGTTCGCGGATTGCAGAGCGATGGCGAACTGGTGGCCGAAACCGGAGTGGTAGGAGCCGGGATAAAACGGAGTGAGCGGCGGGACCATGGCGATGGCCGAGAAGCGGAAATTGCCCTGGCTGTGTTCGGTGTCTTCCAGTTTTTTCATCACGCGGGCGGCGGCACCTACGGCGCGCCAGCGGACGCCGTCTTCGCCGGCTACGACCAGGCTGGCGTTGAGAACCTTGGTGTTTTTCAGGATCTCCGCGAGGAGGTCGGCTTGCGCTTCGGTGTCATCGACGTTGAGCATGGCCGGACCGATGGACGCATCGAATTTGTCCTGCTCGGCGACGGCGTCGTAGTTGCGGAAGAACGCCAGTGCTTGTTCGGTGGTGAGGCCCTTGGTGTACTGCGGGAAGGGTTGCGTCGAAATCCGGATGGTTTGTACTTCGAAGCCGCGCGACTCGAAGACAGTGCGCGCGTACTTCAGCATCTTCACGGCGTCTGCGATTTGTGGTTGATATTGCGTGCGATCGAGATTCACGAAGGCGGTGATGGCGCGGATTTTGGGTTTGTCGGGATCGGGGGTGATGGGTTTGCGCTGGGCGGCTGCACTGGCGCATATGCTCAGAATTGCGGAGAAGAATGTAATCGCGATGCGGGTGTGGCGACGCCGTGATCGAAGTGCGGACGTGTTCATTGGCTAACTCCTAGAATGCGACCCTATATTGTGTGGTAACACAATGCAACTGTGGTGCTGAAACGCGATGGTATTTGCCTGAGTGGGGTCTAAACCCCGCCCTCGCGGAGAGGGCGGCTACAGGTTGCTTAGGGCGCGAGCAAGAAAAGAGACGGTGTGACGTGGAAGGGGAGCCAGGTGCTGCAATCGAAGAGAGATTCCTCCACTACGCAGACCGACGCGTTCGCAGGAAGCGAACGCGGAAGAAAAAAGTCGGTCTGCTCCGGTCGGAATGACGGTGCGGGCGGCGGCGTTGAAGTTGTGGGTGCGGTCTGCTCCGGTGGGAATGACGGTGCTACGCGAGTGCTCAAGACGCTCATGGTTGACGCCTGGGCGGGGCAAGCCCCGCCCCTACGAGGGATTAGGAAGCGGGCGAGTGGCACGGCTGAAGCCGTGCCCTGACGACGACCGGAGTTCTCGGAAATTGGGTGCGGCTACAGGTTGCTAGCGGCTACAGGTTGCCAGCGGCTAGGTTGCTAGATGAAGGCGGAGATGCCGGTGATGCGTTCGCCGATGACCAGCTTGTGGATGTCGTTGGTGCCTTCGTAGGTGAAGACGCTTTCGAGGTTGTTCATGTGGCGCATGATGCAGTAGTCGTCGACGATGCCGTTGGCGCCGAGGATGTCGCGGGCTTTGCGGGCGGTGTCGAGAGCGATGGCGACGTTGTTCATTTTGAGCATGGAAATGTGGGAGTGATCGACTTTGCCCTGGTCTTTGAGGCGGCCTACGTGCAGAGCGAGCAATTGTCCCTTCACGATTTCGGTGATCATCCAGGCTAGTTTTTCCTGGACTAGCTGGTGGGAGGCGATGGGCTTGTTGGCGAACTGCTTGCGGGTTTTCGCGTATTGCAAGGCGGTGTCGTAGCAGGCCATGGCGGCGCCGAGCGCGCCCCAGCCGATGCCGTAACGTGCCTGGTTCAGGCAGCCTAGCGGGCCTTTGAGGCCGACGGCATTGGGCAGTAAATTCGCTTCGGGGATTTCGCAGTCGGAGAAGGAGAGGCCTGAGGTTACGGAGGCGCGTAGCGACCACTTGCCGTGCACGTCCCAGGTCTTGAATCCGGGCGTGCCTTTCTCCACCAGGAAGCCGCGGATTTTTTCGTCTTCGCATTTGGCCCAGACAACGGCGATGTCGGCAATGGAACCGCTGGTGATCCACATTTTCTCGCCGTTCAAGACATAGTTGGCGCCTTTCTTTACCGCGCGGGTCAGCATGCCGCCGGGATTGGAGCCGAACTGCGGTTCGGTGAGGCCGAAGCAGCCGATGGCTTTGCCTTGCGCGAGGAGCGGGAGCCACTTGTCTTTCTGGGCGTCGTTGCCGTAGGCGTAGATTGGGTACATGACCAGGGCGCTTTGCACCGAGACGAAACTGCGGAGGCCGGAATCGCCGCGCTCGAGTTCCTGGGTGACGAGACCGTAGGCGACGTTGGACATGCCCGCGCAGCCGTAGCCTTGCAGGTTCGCGCCGAAGAATCCTAGTTCGCCGAGTTGCGGCACGAGGTGATGCGGGAAGGTGCCTTCGCGGCTGTGCTTTTCAATGATGGGGATGACTTCGTTTTCGACGAATTGCCTGGCGGTTTGGCGGACGAGCTTTTCTTCGTCGTTGAGTTGTGAATCGAAATCGATGTAGTCCACTCCGCTGTATGCGGCCATACTTCTCTCCTGTCTCCGCGGACACGAATCCGTAGCGTGCTCCGCCGGGCCAAGCTTGCCAGCAAGAATTTGGTACGAAGGGAATATGGAGTCGCGGGCGCGGCGGCTGGTCGTCGACGATCGCGGCGTTAAGAGCTAGGGTGCGCCCGGTTCCACGCTGGCTGGTACAAAAGCATTGTAGCAACGCGCTCGGAGGAGGGGCAACCGGAGGTGGGAAAGGGCGGGCACGCCCGGGTTGATCATTCTGGGAAAGCAGGAGAGGGTGGTGAGCCATTTCGGCACAAGCCGGTGGAGGGCCTCGATCTTAGTAGTTTCTAATCGGCGTTACGCCGAATAAACCACTGAATGCAAAGCGGATGGAACCCCGCCCGGGAATTCGAGTTCGGCGGTGGGCATGCACAGCACCATTTGGGGGAGTCTGTGCCAACCAGAAAACCAAACTTACGCTTGCGTGAGGCAAGCCGCGCGGCGCGATGGATTTTCCTGGTGCTCTGCCTCAGGTGTCCGCCAGCGATCGCGCAACCACAACAGCCACAACAGCAACCCGGTGACCTTGCTAACCAGAGCCTCGAGGACCTGATGAATGTGGAAGTGACCTCGGTCTCCAAGAAGGAACAGAAACTATCCAAGGTGGCGGCGGCGATTTTTGTGATTACCCAAGAGGATATTCGCCGCTCGGGCGCAACGAATATTCCCGATGCGCTGCGCATGGTTCCCGGACTGGACGTGGCACAAATCAATGCCAATACGTGGGCGATCAGCGCACGGGGCCTGAACGAGCAATTCAGCGACAAGTTGCTGGTGATGATCGACGGCCGAAGCGTGTATACCCCGACGTTTGGGGGGGTGTATTGGGACACGCTGGATGTACCGCTGGAAGATATCGAGCGGATCGAAGTGGTGCGGGGTCCCGGCGGTACGGTATGGGGAGCGAATGCGGTAAATGGTGTGATCAATATCATCACCAAAGGCGCGCACGAAACGCGCGGAGGCCTGGTGGTCGCCGGCGGAGGAAATGTCCACGAAGAGTTGGGAACCGTACAATACGGCGGGTCAGCCGGAAATAGCACCGACTATCGGGCGTACCTCAAATATACGAATGAAGATCACCTTCCGGGCCTTGATGGCAAGCCGGGAGGCGATGGCTGGGACATGCTGCGAGGCGGGTTCCGCTCCGACAGCGCACTTTCCAGCACTGACAAAGTGACCGTGGAAGGAAACCTGTACGGCGCGCAAGAAGGTCAGGTGGTCCTCAGCATCGACCCAGGAGTAGCCAACCCAGCAAACGGCAAGATGTCCGGGGGAGACGTCGAGACGGTTTGGAATCACAGCTATTCCGAAGCGTCGGCCTCGACCCTGCAAGTTTCGTTTGACCGTTACGAGCGCAACGTCCCGTTCACCGATGACCGGGACACGATAGACATTGCGTTTCAGGATTACTTCCCGTTGGGAGACCGACAGAACCTGATTTGGGGCGTTGGCTACCGCTATACCAGCCACGAGAGCAAAGGCGGAACGGTTTCGTACGAAGCTTACGATAACTGGCGGCAGCTCTTTAGCACGTTTTTGCAGGATGAGATCGAAGTGTTGCCGGATCGGCTTTTTTTCACCGCGGGTGCGAAGCTGGAGCATAACGGCTATAACGGTTTCGACTTGTTGCCGAGCGCCCGCCTGGCTTGGCAGCCAAACCAAAAAATGACGGCCTGGGCGGCGATTTCCCGGGCGGAAAGGACGCCCTCCAGCGGAGATGTTGCCGATCACGTCGACAGCGGAGAAATCCCGCAACCCGGCGGCCTTCCGCTGCGAGTGGTATTGAACGGTGATCCGCACTTCGAGAACGAAAAACTGATCGCGTACGAGGCCGGCTACCGCGCTGCGGTGACTAATACCGTTTCGCTCGATCTCTCGGCCTACTTTAATTCTTATGGCGATCTGCGAACGCTGGAGACCGGAGCGCCGACCTTGGTGCCCACGCCCGCCCCCGGTTACATCCTGCTGCCGCTTTTCTTCGCGAACGAAATGCACGGCGAAGCCCATGGACTGGAGCTGGCTGGGACCTGGAAGCCGGTGGCCCGTTGGGAACTCAAGGCCGGCTATGCATTCGAAGGCGTGCATGTGCATCTGGCTCCCACCAGCAATGACACGGTCTTCTCCGGGGTGGCAGAGGGGGGCAGCCCGCATAACGCGGCGCAACTGCAATCGCACGTCGCCTTGGGGCAATCGCTAGCCTGGGACGCTTCGGCGTATTTCGCGGGCCCCCGGGTGGACTTAGGCGTATCCAGCCGCACGCGACTGGATACCGGCCTATCCTGGAAGTTTGCGGAAAATTTCTCGCTGAGTGTGGTTGGACAAAATCTGCTGAAAGACCACGAATTGGAATACCTCAACGTGAGTGGGTTGACGCAATCGAGCTTGGTCAAGCGCAGCGGATACATCAAATTGACGTGGCGATTCTGAGGTCGCGGATACAGGGTGGGAAGAAGTGATAGCCCGACGCTGGAACGCAAGCAGGATTGGAACTAGCGCGAGGGCAGGTCCACGAGACCTGCGGGCGTTGGCGATGGCGGTTTTAGTGGCCATGACTTCGAGTATGGCTCCCAGGTTGAACGCGGAGTCGACCGGCACCAGCGAGTACGACGTAAAAGCGGCGTTCTTGTTCCATTTCGCGCAGTTCGTGGAGTGGCCTGCGGAGGCTTTCCTGAGCGCGGAGAGCCCACTGACGTACTGCACGGTGGGAGAGGACGTGTTTGGCGGGGCACTGGATGAAAGCGTGAAGGGAAAACGCATCGGGAACCGGGCGCTGCGAGTGCTGCACCTGAGGGAGCGGGAGCCGATTAATGGCTGCCAAGTCTTGTTTATTGCGGCGGCGCAGAAGAGGCGGCAAACGGAAGAATTGGCAAGCGTAAATGGGCGTCCGATGCTGACGGTGGGGGAGACCGAAGATTTCGCCGAGCAAGGCGGGATCATCGGGTTTTGCCTGGAAGAGAAAAAGGTCCGGTTCGAGATCAACGTGGGGGCGGCGGAAAAGGCGCGGCTGAAAATTAGCGCGAAGCTGCTGGCGCTGGCAAAGACGGTGCTGGGGAGTCAAAGAGGGGATTGAAATGTTTTTGAGCCGGGACGCTTCGATTGAAAGGAAATTGACGTTTGTCATGATGGCGACGAGCTTGCTGGGGCTGAGCCTGGCGTGCTTGTGTTTCGAGATCTACGAAAGAGTCAGCTATCGCGCGGCGATCACCAGCGAATTGACAGCGCTCTCGCAGACGCTGGGGGCAAACACCACGGCATCGCTGGCGTTTAACGATCACCAGTCGGCGGTGGATATTCTGAGCGCGCTGGGCGCCGAGCGGCACATCGTGGCGGCATGCCTGTATGACAAGCGTGGTGATTTCTTTGCGGCTTACCAGCGAAAAACCGTGGAAAACAACTGCAGCAGGCTGGCGCCGAATATAACCGGGGCCAAGTTCGAAGCACAGTCCGTGACGTTGAGCCAGGTGATTTCATTGAGCGGCGAAACCGCAGGCTCGATCGTGCTGATATCGGATCTCGACGCCCTGCACGCCAAAATCCGGCAATACACGGAGATCGCGACGCTAGTGATTTTCTTATCGGTGGTGACGACGCTGCTGGTGTCCTCGCGCTTGATCGGCTTAATTACTGCGCCGATTTTGCAACTGGCGAAAATCGCGGGCCGGGTATCCTCGCAGGAGGACTACACGCTACGAGCGGTGCCAACGGGGACGGACGAAGTTGGAAATTTGGTGGTCGCCTTCAATCAGATGCTGGAACGCATTCAGGAGCGCGATACGGCTTTGCAGGGCGCGAAAGATCAGCTCGAAGTGCGCGTTCAGGAACGCACGAAGGAGCTACAGAAGGAAATCCTGGACCGCAAGCGGGCGGAGAATATGCAGCGGACCGCGTACGAGGGGACGCGCCTGCTAGCGGAGTCTGCTTCGGCGGAAGCGGTGATGCCAAGACTATTGCATTTGATCTGCGAAGAGTTGGGGCAGGACGCGGCGGTGATCTGGAAATCGGAGGGGTCTGCAAACGTGCTACGGTGCGCGCACGTGTGGCAGGAACCCGGACCGTCGGTCGAGAAGTTTTTAACCGCGACTCGAAAAACGTTACTCCCCTCGTGCACGGGCCTGGCCGGACGGGTGTGGGTGAATCGGCAGGCCGAGTGGATTGAAGTGGCGAGCGATGCCGATTACCTCCGGGGGGAGGCGGCCAGTGCTAGCGGGCTCCAGGGCGCAGTGGTCGTACCCATTTTTCGAAATGATGAACTTGGCGGATTGTTGGAGTTACTCAGCCGGTCCGTTCAAAAGCCAGAGCAGGACGTGTTGCAACTGAGCTCCGCGCTGGCCAGTCAAATTGGCCAGTTTATGAGCCGCCAGCAGGCGGAAGCCGACCTCGTCAACGCCAAAGAAGCAGCGGAAGCCGGCAGTAAGGCAAAGAGCGAGTTTCTGGCCAACATGAGTCACGAAATTCGGACGCCGTTAAATGGCGTGATGGGAATGACCGACCTAGCGCTGGATACGCAACTAACGGATGAGCAGCGAGACTACCTGGAAACGGTGAAGAGTTCGTCAGATTCCTTACTGACGGTGATCAACGACATTCTGGATTTCTCGAAGATCGAGGCCGGCAAGATTGACCTGGAAGCTGTCGATTTCAACCTGCGCGATTCACTGGAATCAACATTGAAAACAGTGGCGTTGCGCGCAGACGAAAAGGGCCTTGAGTTGCTGTGCGAGGTGGCGCCGGAAGTACCAGAGATGGTGTGCGGAGATTCGACGCGGCTGCGGCAAGTGGTCATGAACCTGGTAAGCAACGCAATCAAATTCACAAATCAAGGCGAGGTCGCGGTGAAGGTGCACACGGAGAGTCGCGAGGACACGAATTGCGTTTTGCACTTCACGGTATTGGACACTGGGATCGGAATTGCCAAGGAAAAACTGGAGTTGATCTTCGCTCCATTTTCCCAGGCGGATTCGTCAACCACCAGGAAGTATGGGGGAACCGGCCTCGGATTGACCATTTCGACGCGGCTGGTGGAAATGATGGGCGGCAAAATCTGGGTGGAGAGCGAAGAAGGCCGTGGCAGCCAGTTTCACTTCACGGCGCGGTTGGGAGCGACGGACACCACAGAGAACAAGGTAGGAACAGTTGCGCCCGCGGAGATATTGCGCGGCGTAAAGGTCTTGGTGGTGGACGACAATCGCACAAACAGGCGAATTTTGGAGGGAATGCTGGGGCGTTGGGAGATGAGGACGACCTCGGTGGAGGGCGGGAAAGAAGCTTTGGAACAATTGTCAGCAGCGCGTGACGCGAAAGAGCCGTACGGACTGATCTTGACAGACATGCACATGCCGAAGATGGATGGATTCACATTGGTCGAAAATATCCGGCACAGGCCCGAATTAGCCACGGCCACGATCATGATGCTTACTTCGGCGGGGCACCGTGGGGACGCCGCGCGCTGTCAGGAACTGGGCGTTTCCGCGTATTTGCTGAAGCCCATCCGGCAATCGGAATTGCGCGAAGCTATCGCGCGGGTTCTGGGAGCGCGCGAGCAGGAGGGCGCGATCCCGCTGGTCACGCGATTTTCGCTGCACGATGCGCGCGATCCGTTGGCGTACCTGCACGTGTTGCTGGCAGAAGACAACGCCGTGAACCAGCGGCTAGCGGTGAGATTGTTGGAGAAGAGAGGGCATCGCGTGGCAGTGGCCAGCAACGGCCGAGAAGCGCTGGTTGCGTTGGAAAAGGAGAAGTTCGATCTGATTTTCATGGACGTGCAAATGCCGGAGATGGACGGACTCGAGGCAACGGTGGCGATTCGGGAGAAGGAGAAAAGCAGCGGACTGCATCTGCCGATCATCGCCTTGACGGCCCACGCGATGAAAGGTGACCGCGAGCAGTGCCTGACTGCAGGCATGGATGGTTATCTCACTAAACCGATCCGCCCGCAGGAGCTCGACGAGATCCTGGAGGGTTACGTAGCGCGGCGTTCCGCGCCGGCCAAAACCGAGGAAATTGCCGGACAACGCAAATGAACCGACGCTGGTGGGCCCGGCTTGACGCTGCGCGCGAAGTCCGGCGACACTCAATGCTGGATTCCTGATTTGCGCGAAGATGGCTTCTGTCATTCACTCACTTTGACGATGACCCCAAAAAAAGGCAGCCCAACGAAACATTTCCAGCCCGCAATTCTAATCTTCGACATAGACGGCGTGCTTATCGATGTCCGGGGAACATACTGGAGGTCCGCACTGGAAACCGTGCGCCATCTGAGCGGCAAGCGCGTGACCTACGCAGACCTGCACAAATGGAAGAGTAAACCTGGGCACAACGATGACTGGCGCATGACGGCGAACTGGGTCACGTCGCTGGGCAAGCCAACGACTTACAATGAGGCGCGCGCCGCATTTGAGAAGTTCTATTGGGGCACGGACGGGAAGACTGGCAATGTTCGCAACGAGAAATTTGTGGTCACCCCGCGACAGATCGAGCGTTGGGCGGAGCGGTTCGAGTTGAATCTTTTCACGGGAAGGACGCGGCGGGAATTTGCGTATACCTTTGATGGTTGGCCGCACACGTTCCACTTTCGCAAAGTCATTACCATGGATGATGTTGCTCATGGGAAGCCGCATCCGGAGGGATTGCTGAAGATACTGGGGAAGCGCGATCCGGCGACGGCGGTGTATGTGGGCGACAACATTGACGATGCCCTTGCGGCGCGGGATGCGCACGTTCCTTTCCTGGCTATTTTACCCGCGGGTGCCTACGGTTACCGGGAGCGAGCGGCAAACTTTAGAAGATTGGGTGCCTTGGCCCTGCTTTCGCGCGCCACCGATCTGAATCGGTGGTTGTCTGCCAAATAGCGGACACTCCAGTTTGTGTCGAAACCGTGCGAGGCAACGTTGGCAGGATAGGGTGGGTAGGATGCGCCGTTCGCAGGTTCATCTTCATCGTACTCACCGCGCAAGTAGCAAGGCAAACTTTCCCGGCGCAATCCCCTCTAAGCAACTGGAGGGCGACGGAGAAATAGTGTGCGCATCCTGGCCCTTGACGCCGATTCCCCTGTGCGGGGAACTTCCCGTCGGGCTATCAGGAATAAGGTGTGGGGGGTTCCCGAAGAGCCCCGAAAAGCAATGATCGACAATCCACGCAATAATCCATGCAATTCGGCAATTTTGCTGACGTTCGCTCTCATGGGAGCTTCCTACCTGGGGGTGCCGTCCTTCACCTTGGCCCAAGCGCCTCCCGGACCCCTGCCGCAGGCCCAGTCTCAGGACGCTCCGCCGCCTCCGCGGCCGCTGGTGCAAAAGCCGGCGGTGCAGCCGCGGACCACGATTTTCGGCGAGTGGAAGCTTGATCGAGACGAAAGCGACGATCCGCGCAAAAAGATGCAGGAGGCGCGAGGCCAGGACAATGGAGGCTATGGCGGTAATCGGCGCATGGGCGGCGGCTATCCTGGTGGAGGTTACCCTGGAGGAGGAGGCGGTGGGGGTTACGGCGGCCACAGAATGGGCTCACAAGGAGAAAGCGACGAAGATCGCCAACGGATGCAGGAACTGTTGAGTCCGTCCAGTACCCTGAGCCTTGCGGAAGCTAAAAAGGATGTTGAGGTCGATCTGTTCGACGACCAGCTGCGCAAACGCGCACTCTTCACCGATGGTCGGAAAGTGCAAAAGTCAAAAGACGCGAATTATCAAGAGATTGCGGCGCATTGGGATGGCACGCGGCTAACGACCGACGAGAAGAACCCTCGCGGCGGGAAAATGAGCCGGACGTACGAGCTATCTTACGACGGCACACAACTTTATGAGACTTTACACATGACCACCGGGCGTAGCAACACGCCATTGATCATTCGCTACGTTTACGATCAATCCGGCGCTCTTCCAGCGGCAGCTGCCAACAGCACTCCGGCCCCTGCGGCTACTTCGGCGCCCAAACAGTAGTCGGGCCGAAACGCTCGGTCTTGTGCTGCGTACGCTAGCGCGCAGGTGCCGAAGCGTATCGAGCAGCTGACGTCACGCATTCGCGCCGAATTGACGGCACGCCGCGTCGGATGCTATAAAATTATTGTTCACGCGGGCGCTTCATGGCCCACTGAGGCGCTCTTCCTGGGTCGAGTGCACGGCGCGGCTGCCAATCCTGAGGTTCAGGCGACACAAGCTAAATGCAAGAGATCGTTCACCAACTTGGGGAACTGTTCCTTCAGGCTGTGCCTACAGTCCTGATCCTGCTCGCTTTTTACGGCGTTCTGCGGGGGCTTTTCTTCAAGCCGCTGCTCAATATAATGGCTGAGCGCGAGGCGCGAACGGCCGGAGCGCGCAAAGCCGCCGAAGCCGCGCAGGCCGCCGCTGCGGAAGAAATCAAGCAGTACCAGGAAGCTCTAAGACAAGCGCGTGCGAAGGTTTACACGGAGCAGGAAGCTGCCCGCAAGAGACTGCTTGATGAGCGCGCCGAGCAGCTGAAAGAAGCGCGAAGCAAGGGCGCGGCGGAAGTCGCCAAAGCGAAAGAGCGTGTGACGAAAGAGCTTGACGCGGCGCGCCGCGACATCGAAACCACCATCGCGCAGCTCTCCGCGGAAATTGCGCGTCGCGTTGTGCAAATTCCACCGCAGCGTCCTCCCAGCAGCCCGGCAAGAGGAGCTCAATGATTCGCCGGCTTCCCATTTGTGCGGCCGTTCTCTTTGCGGTGCTGTTCGCGGTCTTGACCGTCCACGCTGCGGAAGAGGGCGGCAACGCCGCGCAGGAACGCGCCAACGAGATTTTCAAGTGGATCAACTTCGTATTGGTAGCCGGGGGCCTGATCTGGCTCTTCGGCAAAGTTTTGCCGCCCAAATTCCGCGGCAATGCCGATGCCATCCGTTCCGCGATCACTAAGGCAACCGCCGCGAAAGCCGAGGCCGATCGCCAACTTCGCGAAGCCCGGGAAAAGCTGGCGAATCTGGAACAGGAAGTCGCGCAATTCCGCGCGGCTGCGCAACGCGAGGCTGAAGCGGAAGGGCAGCGCATCCGCAACGTGACGCAGGCAGACGCGCAAAAGATCGGGCTCGCAGCCACGGCGGAAATCGAAGCCGCCGAGCGTGCCGCGCGCCTCGAACTGAAAGCTATCGCCGCAAATCTGGCCGTGGACGGCGCCGAATCGCTGCTCGCGAAACAACTCACGCCGCAGGGGCAGGAAGCGCTGGTCAGCGCTTTCGTCAAGGGACTAGCGGGGAGACCCAATTGAAGTCCGCTAGCGTCCAATATGCCAACGCGCTGGCGGATATCGCTTTGGCGCAAGGCGCGGCGGAGCCGGCGTCGAAGCAACTGTTCGATTTCGCGGGCGTCTATGCGGAATCCGGGGAATTGAGGAATTTCCTGGCGAGTCCCGCGGTCGATCGCGAAGCCAAGCACGGGGTCATCGAAAAGCTGGTGGCGCGGCTAGGCGCCAGCAAGATCATTCGCAATTTTCTGTTTTTGATCGTAGACCATGGCCGCGCGCATATTCTTCCGGAGATTGTCGCGGCATTTCAGGAAGTGGTGCGCCAGCGCCAAGGCATCGCCGAAGCCGAAATCTCCACGGCGATCGAGCTGAACGCAGCGCAGAAAGCGGAGTTCGGTTTCACCCTTGAACGGCTGACGGGCAAACGCATCGAGGCAAAATTTTCGCTCGAACCGGCATTGCTGGGCGGGGCGGTCGTGCGCATCGGCGACGCCGTGTACGACGGCTCGCTGCGCCATCGACTCGACGAAATGCGCGCGCGGCTTGCAGCAGAATAGCGGCCTTTGGTTTGGGGCGGGCCGGCATCCCGGAACCTAAGACACGAAATCGCGACATTGTGACAGACTGGCTTAACACTTAGCGGACGCACCGACGGAGCAGGAATGACGAATATAAAAGCAGACGAAATTAGCAAAATTCTGCGCGAGCAGATCGCAAATTACGAGGGGACCGTCGCGGTCGACGAAGTGGGCTCGATCATCAGCGTTGGCGACGGCATCGCGCGCATTCACGGGCTGGACAAGGTCATGGCCGGGGAGATGCTCGCGTTTCCCCATGACGTTTACGGCATCGCGCTCAACTTGGAAGAGGAAGAAGTCGGCGCGGTGCTGCTCGGCGAATCCTTCGAGTTGGAAGAAGGCGACACCGTCAAGCGCACTAATACGATCATGTCCGTGCCCGTCGGCGAAGCGTTGATCGGCCGCGTGATCAGCCCGCTGGGCGTGCCTCTCGACGACAAGGGTCCGATCGCGTCGAAGCAGCGTAATCCCCTGGAACGAATCGCTCCCGGGGTGCTGGATCGCCAGCCGGTGCGCGAGCCGGTGCAGACCGGCATCAAGGCCATCGATTCCATGATCCCGATCGGCCGCGGGCAGCGCGAGTTGATCATCGGCGATCGGCAAACCGGCAAGACCGCCGTCATTCTGGACACCATCATCAACCAAAAAGGCGGCGACCTGATCTGCATCTATTGTGCGATCGGGCAGAAGCGATCGACCGTCGCGCAGATCGTGAAAGTTTTGACCGACGCCGGCGCGATGGATTACACCATCATCGTTGCATCATCCGCGTCCGAGCCTGCTTCGGTCCAATACATCGCGCCGTACGCGGCCTGCGCGATGGGCGAATATTTCCGCGATACCAAGCGGCATGCCATCACCTTCTACGACGATCTTTCCAAGCACGCGCAAGCCTACAGAGAAATTTCGCTCTTGCTACGCCGTCCGCCGGGCCGCGAAGCCTTTCCCGGCGATGTGTTTTATCTCCACTCGCGTCTGCTGGAACGTGCCGCGAAGCTGAACGACAAGCTCGGCGGGGGCTCGCTCACATCATTGCCGGTCATCGAGACGCAAGCGGGCGACGTCTCGGCGTACATTCCGACGAACGTCATTTCCATCACCGACGGCCAGATTTATCTGGAAGCTGACTTGTTCAACGCGGGCATCCGCCCCGCCATCAACGTCGGCATTTCCGTCAGCCGCGTCGGCGGAAACGCGCAGATCAAAGCCATGCGGCAAGTGGCTGGCTCTCTCCGGCTGGATATGGCGCAATATCGCGACCTCGCGGCCTTCGCGCAATTCGGTTCCGACCAGTTGGACAAAGCGACGCAGGCGCAGTTGGGCCGAGGCCAGCGCTTGACGGAAGTCCTGAAACAGGATCAATACGCGCCGCTGTCGGTGGAGAAACAGGTGTTGAGCATTTTCGTGGCCACGAGTGGGTTGTTGGACAGTGTGCCGGTCAATGAAGTGCGCCGCTTCGAGAAGGAAATGCTGCAATACGTCGAAACCAGTGCTCCATCGATTCTGAAAACAATTGCCGAGAAAAAGGCTCTCGACGACGGCATCCGGGCCGAAATCAAGAAGACCGTCGGCGAATTCAAGGAGCGCTTCACAGCGTCGCTAGTGGAGACCGCCGCGAAGTAAGCGACCAGCGAACCGACGATGGCCACACTTCTGGATTTTCGACGCCGCATCCGCTCGGTGAAGAGCAGTCAGCAGATCACGCGCGCCATGAAATTCGTTGCCGCGGCCCGGCTGCGGCGTGCGCAGGAAGCCGCCCTGGCAGCTCGCCCGTATGCGCAGGAGCTGGCGCGTCTGCTTCGCTCCATCATGTCCCGCATTCAGGACGTGCATCACCCGCTGATGGAGAAGCGCGAGGAAAAGAAGGTCTTGGCGATTGTGATGACGGGTGAGCGTGGATTAGCGGGAGCATTTAACGCCAACATTTTGCGGAGAGCGAATGAGTTTTTCCGCGCTAACAGCGCGAAAAAGGTTGTGACTATTCCGGTCGGCAAAAAGGGGCGCGACTCGCTGAAGAAAGCGGGTTTCGTTTTTGCCGGCGAATTTGTAAATGTCCTGGCCCGTGTCGAATTCAAGACCGCGAAAGAAATTGCCAATTTGGCGACGGAGCTCTACGCCAAAGGTGAAGTCGACGCCGTCTATATCATTTTCAGCGAATTCAAAAGCGTTATGGCGACCAACCTCACGGTCGATAAGCTGTTGCCGATCGAAAAGATGGACGAAGAGCGGGGAGCAGAAGCGGATTCTCGCGGCGAAGTCGGCAAGGGCGAGGAAAAGGCCGGCCTGCAAGGCAGCGTTCAAATCGATTACATCTACGAGCAGGCGCCGGAGCATATCCTCGGGAAGCTGTTGCCACGCTACATCGAAACGGAAATCCTTCGCGCTATGCTGGAATCGTCCGCGTCGGAATACGCAGCCCGAATGACGGCCATGGAAGCGGCCACCAAGAACGCCGGCGAAGTCATCGAAACTCTTACCTTGCGCATGAACAAAGTGCGCCAGGCAGCCATCACCACCGAAATCATCGAAATCGTCAGCGGCGCGAATTACGGGAAATAGGAGAACGCATGGCAGAGAAAGTCGCAGCAGTAGGGCACGTCGTCCAGATCATCGGACCCGTACTCGATATTCAATTTGAGGCTGGCCACCTGCCGGCCATCTACAACGCCGTTCGCATCACCAGCGAAGGCTACAACATTCCGGAACCGCTCGACGTCATCGTCGAAGTGCAGCAGCATCTCGGCGAAGGCCGCGTACGTGCCGTCGCCATGGAACCCACCGAAGGAATGGTTCGCGGGATGAAGGCCTATGACACGGGCGGGGGCATCACCGTGCCCGTGGGCCGGGCCACGCTGGGTCGCGTGATGAACGTTCTGGGCAAGCCGGTGGATCAGCTCGGACCGGTTGTCAGCGACAAACACTATCCGATTCATCGCGCCGCTCCGAGTCTAGAGGAGCAATCGACCACCCTCGAAATGTTCGAGACCGGAATCAAAGTAGTCGACCTGATCGAGCCGTACCTCAAAGGGGGCAAGATCGGGCTGTTCGGAGGCGCGGGCGTCGGCAAGACCGTGCTCATCATGGAATTGATTCACAACGTAGCCATGAAGCACGGCGGCGTTTCGGTTTTCGCCGGCGTGGGAGAGCGCACCCGCGAAGGCAACGACCTGTGGCTGGAAATGTCGGAGAGCGGCGTCATCGTCCCCGGCAATTCCGAAAAATCGCGCGCCGCTTTGATTTACGGACAGATGACCGAGCCGCCCGGCTCGCGCCTCCGCGTCGGCCTGACCGGCCTGACGGTCGCGGAATATTTCCGCGACGAAGAGCACCTCGACGTACTTCTGTTCATCGACAATATTTTTCGTTTCGTGCAAGCTGGCGCGGAAGTTTCCGCGCTCCTGGGCCGCATGCCGAGCGCCGTCGGCTACCAGCCGAACCTCAACACCGAAATCGGCGAACTCGAGGAACGCATTACCTCGACCAAATCCGGATCGATCACCTCGGTGCAAGCGGTCTACGTTCCCGCCGACGATTACACCGACCCTGCACCCGCCGCGACGTTCGCGCACCTGGACGCCACCACGAACCTCA
Organism: uncultured Acidobacteriota bacterium; assembly: GCA_963810355.1. Classification (GTDB taxonomy): domain Bacteria; phylum Acidobacteriota; class Terriglobia; order Acidiferrales; family UBA7541; genus Acidiferrum. The sequence goes on along the minus strand of CAWENU010000011.1, from coordinate 118,168 downwards.
GCCGCCAGATCGTCGAGCGCGGAATTTATCCCGCTGTGGATCCGCTGGCCAGCTTCTCGCGGATTCTCGATCCGCGCATCGTCGGCGCCGAACACTACGCGGTTGCTCGCGGCGTCAAATCGATCTTGCAGCGCTACAAGGACCTGCAGGACATCATCGCCATTCTCGGCATTGAAGAGTTGTCGGACGAAGACAAGCGCACCGTGGCCCGCGCCCGCAAGATCGAGCGCTTCTTGTCACAGCCGATGTTCGTGGCGGCGCAGTTCACGGGCCTCGAAGGAAAATACGTCAAGATTGAGGACACCGTACGCAGCTTCAAGGAGATTGTCGAAGGCAAATACGACGACGTCCCGGAACAAGCCTTCTACATGGTCGGCACGATCGAAGAGGCTTTGGAAAAAGCCGAAAAGATGAAGACGAGCGCCTAACCGCTAACGACCTATGCTTCCCGATTCCATCGAGCTGATCATCGTCACACCGGAGCGGCAACTTCTTCGCGAGACCGTCGTGGAGGTCACTCTGCCCGGCGCGGAAGGTCAGCTCGGCGTTCTGCCCGGCCACGCCCCGCTGATCACCGAGATGGGAATCGGTGAGCTAAGCTATCGGGCAAAGGATTCCAGTGAATCGGCGCCGGTAGCAGTGATCAGCGGCTTCGCGGAGGTTTTGGGGGACCGCGTCACGGTGCTCGCCGAAACCGCCGAGCGACCGGAAGAAATCGATATCCCGCGCGCGGAAAAAGCCAAAGAGCGCGCCGAGCAGCGCTTGGCCGCCGCCGCCAGCGATCCCAACATCGATTGGGGCCGAGCCGCGGTAGCGCTGCAACGCTCGCTGATTCGCATCCAGGTCGCGCGGAAAGGGCATAGCGTCCGGTTTTCGGGCGATTAACTCCGCCATGCTTTTTCCCAGGGCCTGATGCAAAAGACCGTGACGATGTACACCACAACGTGGTGCCCCGACTGCTACCGCGCCAAATCGTTCTTGAAGCAACGCGGCATCATCTACGACGAAATCAACATTGAAAGAGACGAAAACGCGGAAGCCATCGTGCTGAAAGCCAACCGCGGCAAGCGCAAAGTCCCGACTCTGAAAGTCGGGGATCGCTACTTTGCGTGCAGCCCATTCAACCCGGTCGAGTTGGCCGCCCAACTCAACATTCCGCTAAATCCTTGACCCCGCCGCCCTACGCAATGGTGCTTGTTGAAGGGTACAGGGTTGCGGGCTTGCTCCGTTCGGCGTCAGCCCGGCATTCTGCCCACAGCGGAGATACAACCCAGAACCGAGCGAGGCCGGACATCATCCAATAAATATGCTGATAGAACCGCACGTCGGAGGCAAACCGGGGGCGCCTCCCGAACCGCCAACGAACTCCCTCTTGAAGAATCCTCTGCTTTATTCCTCCTTTGCTCTGGCGATCGTCGCCCTAGTCGTCGGTTGGATTCTGTTCTCCCGCTGGCAGGAAAATAAACGCATCGATCGGCAAAGCGCAGAAGCAAAGAGTGAGAAGGAACGAGAGAACGATCGCGCCGCTCTGGACCAATTTGGCGGCAAGGAACTCGACATTCAAAGCTTCTACGCAAGCCCGGGTGCGGTGCGTCGTGGCGGGTCCGTACAATTGTGCTATGGGGTAGCCAACGCCAAAACGGTCACGCTTGAGCCGCAGCCCAATCCCGTGTGGCCCTCGTACTCCCGTTGTGTCGATGTCACTCCGAAAAAGACGACAACGTACACCCTGACCGTGCAGGACGGGGTCGGCAAAACCAAATCTCAAACCGTTGAAGTCAAGGTTCAGTGAAGGTGGAAAAGGCCTTCTTGCCCGTGCTCCGGCTAGCTGAAACCCGAAACTGGTGCAAAATCGAGGACGGACTTTCCAGGTCTGGATGAGCGTTCCTGCCGGCAAAATGTTTGCCTGGGTGGCGGCCGTGCACAGGCAAGAGTGCCTGCGCTACTTAGACGGGTAGCTTTTCCGTCGGCGGATAGTGATGTTGCTCCCGCCCAACCTTTCCGTCATATTTCGTGGTGGTCTTGAACAATTCGTAGCGCCCGTCGGCAGCGAACATACGGGCGCTCTCGCGCAGGCTCTGCATCGCCTCAGCCGTCAACGGTTTGAATCCACGAGCAACCTGAAGGTTTTGTTCCAGGACCCCGAGCGAGTCCATCCCGCTTATCGTGGTGGCCACCGGCAAGCTCATCGCGTACCGCAGACCGTCCTGCGCGGTAAGCGCTCCGTGCGACACAATCTCACCGCTGCCGCCCAGGCTCTTCATTCCCAGCACGGCGATTCCGCGTTTATTCGCCTCCGGCAGCACCTGCTGCTCGAAACTCTTGAACGTTGCGTCCAATGCGTTCAGCGGCATCTGCACCGCGTCGAAGGGAAAATCGTGCGATAACATCGTCAAATGAATGGCCGGATTCTTGTGTCCGGTGAAACCAATGAACCGCACCTTGCCCTGCTGCTTTGCTGCCAGCAATGCTTCGGCGGCGCCGTTCGGTGCAAAAATGAGGTCGGGATCGTTGTAATAGACCACCTCATGGATCTGCCAGAGGTCAAGATGATCGGTTTGAAGCCGACGGAGGGATTCCTCGAGGTGCTTCATGGCCACGTCTTTGGATCGGCCGTGCGTGCACACCTTGGTCATCAAAAAAGCTTGGTCACGCTTGCCGTTCAGCGCGGCTCCCAAACGCTCTTCGCTGATGCCGTCGTGGTATTCCCAGGCGCAATCGAAGAAATTAATTCCGGCATCCAGAGCGCGCGCCACCAGCTCGTTCGATTCCTTCTCGTCCTTAATCGATCCGAGGTGGTATCCGCCGACCCCCAGCGCGGAAACCTGTGCGCCCGTTTTTCCCAGGGGTCGGTGAGGAACGTGCTCCTCATCGGCCGGTCCGTTCTGTCGCGGGTGAGCGCCGCTCGATCCAAACGATGGTTTCACCACCAGCGAAGCCGTCAATGCAGCCGCGCTCCCTTTCACAAAATGCCTCCGCGTGAATCCCTTTTCATCCGCCATGTTGGTCTCCTGGGCACTCAGGTTCAATGCTCATCTTCGCTACTGCTGTTGTTGCTTTACGTCTGGGAAAGGAAACCCGGTATTCTCCGTGGCTTTCATCATTTCCTTGACCTCGACGCTTTGCATGTCCAGTGGAAATCCATGGGCCATGCGCGCTTCCGGATTGTCGAATCGCAGCGATACCTTGTAGAGCTCGTAGCGCCCGTCTCCCGCTGACAGCCGCGTGCGCTCCCGCAGCGCTTGCATCTCTGCCGTGGTCATGGGCTTGAAACCGCGCGCGATCTTGACGTTCTGCCGCAATACTTCCAGCTTGTCGATGCCCGTAATGGTTGTGGCTACCGGCAAACTCATGGCGTAGAGGAGCGCTTCTTCGGCGCTCAGTTCGCCTTGCACGATCGGCTCGCCATGCCCGCTCAGCGGCTTCATACCCAACGCCGCAATGCCCCGGCGGTTAAGTTCCGGCAACACCTGATCCGCGAAACTCAGAAAGTGCGCGTCGAAGGCATTCAGCGGCATTTGCACCGCGTCGAAGGGAAATGCCGTCTCGATCATTTTCAAATGAACGGCGGGATCTTTATGCCCGGTAAATCCCAGAAACCTGACCTTGCCTTGCTCTTTTGCTTTTCGCAGTGCTTCCGCCGCACCGTTGGGTCGGATGAACAACTCCGGGTCATTTTCCCAACCGACGCCATGCACCTGCCACAAATCCAAATGGTCGGTCTGCAGCCGCCGCAACGACTGCTCCAACATACGCGTAGCAATCATGGCTTCCCGCCCGTGCGTGCACACCTTGGTCATCAAAAAAATCTTATCCCGGCGACCTTTCAGGCCCTTTCCCATCCAGTCTTCGGTCTTCCCGCGGTGATATTCCCAGCAGTTGTCAAAGAACGTGATGCCGCTATCCACTGCTTCCTGGACGAGGCGAATGGCCGTCTGTTCGTCTTCCGCGTCTCCCAGATGATGCCCACCGAAGCCCAGGGCGGAGACCTGCTGGTCGTGGCGCCCGAATGGCCGCATGGGCATGCTGTCGCCTGCCGCCGCGCTCGCGCTTAACATCGCGTCGTCTCCCGACACGCCCCGATTTTTGTCTTCCATGGGACCTCCGCATTCTTTCCGGCACCCAAGCGCGCCCGGTCCACCAATGCCGAACAGCGTTTAGATGGCGAGTCTTCAGGAAAGTGCTGCGATCAGCAATGCCCGCTTGTGGAGGCAATTCCTCAGCATCTATAATGAATGGCCTCAGGCACGCTGTTCCAGGAGACAGCGGGGTACCCGATTATCCCTAGACAACGACCGACGACCATGTCCGACCCACTCAAGCAGATCAAGCAGAAGCTCCAGGACGAAATCACCGCTTTGGAGCACGAACTCAACGTTGAACTCCCGAAGGAGATCGCGGTGGCGCGCGCTCATGGCGACCTATCCGAAAACGCGGAGTACAAATTCGCCAAGGAGCGCCAGGGCTTCGTGAACGCGCGCATCGGCCAGCTCAAGAAACGCATGGGCGATCTTGGGATGCTCAATCTCACGAATATCCCGAAGGATCGCGCCGGCTATGGCTCGCGAATCATCGTGCTGGACACGCAGAAGGATATTAAGGTGGAATACAAGCTCGTGAGCACGGAAGAAGCGGACGTGGAGAAGGGTCTCATTTCCACCACTTCTCCCATCGGCAAAGCGCTGTTGAACAAGAAAGTGGGAGACGAGATTCAGGTGGCCACCCCTGCAGGCCAGAAGGAATTTGAAGTCGTGCGTCTGGTCACGATTCACGAAGACGTGTAGCGGTCACAGCCGCGAAGCACCCCCCGCTTCGGCGGATGTGCCCTGACGATGCATTCAGAGTTCGTCGGGATGATTGTTGATCGTCCGCCGCAAAATCACGAGAACGGTAACCAGTCGTCTGGTTGTGGCGTCCTACGGTTAAGTACGTGACGGATAGGACGGTGGAGTGCATCGCGGTTTTATTTGTGAGGGACCATGAGTTGGGGTGCAGGCCCGGGTCTGGGTTTCTTGACTCTTCTCGGCTATCTCGCCTTTGTCGCGGGTGCGACGCTTGTTTGGCGTGGCCGCGACGACATCTACATCTGGGTTCATGACGAAGTCCGCGCCTACCGCCGCCACCTGTCCCGCTACACGCCGGTGGGTCCGTTCTACAGTCCGCGCCCTGAATCCCGCCTCAAAGTGATCCCTACGGAAATGGTTCGCACTTTGAGCTGCATACCGCGGAGCCGCTATATCTACGCCGCAACCCTTTTAGTCCTAGGCCCTCTTCTGGTGCTCCTCGATTTCTTCATCTAGATGCCTCGGCATCCGGCCGTCGTGATGATCGCAGAATTTTCAGGACGGGGTTTTTCTGTAGGCTCAGCGGCCGCGGGGTTAACTCTTGCATTTTCTTCTCTTTCGCTCGTGTGGACAAATCGCCGACCCTTTGCCATTCTCCTAACCCGATGAAGCCCTCCCTAATCGTCCATGGCGGTGCATGGGATATTCCCGACGAGGCCGTCGAGGCCTGCCAATCTGGCTGCCAGCGCGCGCTAACCGCCGGATGGTCGATCCTCTCTGCTGGGGGTTCTGCGCTCGACGCCGTCGAGGCGGCCATCGTCGTCCTCGAAAACGACCCGCTCTTCGACGCGGGCTACGGATCGCACCTCAATCTCGATGGCCGCGTCGAATGCGACGCCATCGTCATGGATGGCGCGACGCTCCGGGCTGGTTCCGCCGCCGCACTCCAGCGGATTCGCAATCCCATCCGCCTTGCGCGCAAAATCCTCGAGACGTGCCCGCACATGATGCTGGTCGGCGAAGGTGCCGAGCGCTACGCCAAATCACACGGCATCCCGCTTTGCGATCCGAAGGAGCTGATCTCCGAAACCGAATGGGAAGCCTGGCAGCAATGCAAGAAGGACAAGCACGCAGCCGCCAATCACCGCGGCCACGAACAAGGCACTGTCGGCGCCGTTGCTATAGACTCGCAGGGCACTCTATTCGCCGCCACGTCGACCGGGGGCACCTGCTGCAAACTCCCCGGCCGCATCGGCGACTCCCCACTGATCGGCTGCGGCTGCTACGCCGACTCGGAAGCCGGCGGCGTCTCGTCTACGGGCTACGGCGAAGCCATCATGAAAGTGGTAATGGCCAAAGCTGCCGTCGACATGCTCCGCGGTGAGTCTTCCTCGATGCAAGTTGCGCAAGAAACGATTGCCTTGTTCGCCAAGCGTACGCATGCTACCGCAGGGCTGATCCTACTCGACCGCGACGGCAACCCCGGCTTTGCGTTCAACACGCCACGCATGGCCTACGGATACGTCGCTCCGGATGGCTCTTTCGTTACCGCGGTTTGAGATGAGATGAGGTGGTTGCCAAGACTCGGCGGCCGGGTGGAGCAAGACCTGAGTAAGACCCCCCCTACAAGGACCGTAGGACGAGGTAGAGTTGGCGGAGAGCAGCGTTTGCGGGGAGCAGCGCGGGGACACAGACAGGAGTGTCTGTGCTACCTGACATTAGCGCTTCTCGATTGCTCTTCCGGCGGCGGCGCCGGAAGCCCAGGCCCATTGAAAATTGAATCCGCCGAGCCAGCCGGTTACATCTACAACCTCACCAATGAAAAAAAGACCCTGGAGTTTCTTGCTCTCCATCGTCTTGCTGGAAAGCTCCGCGGTGTTTACTCCTCCAGCAGTAACTTCCGCCTTTTCATATCCTTCGGTTCCGACCGGGTGAGTCTCCCACCGGTGAATGCCTTCCTCCATCTGCTCCAGCGACCGATTCGTCCAATCCTTCGGGGCATGCCGCTCGATCCATCGATCCGCGAACCGCTGTGGTAAGACTTTGCGCAGCGCTGCGCGCGCCGTCAGCGCATCGCGACGGCTAGCTCCACTGCGCAGGGGCGCTGTCCACCCAATATTTGGTGCGAGATCGATCGTCACCGCCGCATCGTCTTTCCACTTCCAATAGGACGAAATCTGCAGAATCGCGGGCCCGCTCAATCCCCGGTGCGTGATGAGCATCTTTTCTCGAAAGCTAGCGCCATCGCACGATGCCGTCACAACGGCCGATACGCCGGCCAAGTCGCAATATGCGTGGGCGTCGCCGCGCCCAAAGAGCAGAGGCACCAATCCCGGCCGGCAGGGGACAATGGAATGCCCGAATTGCTGGGCGACCTCGTAGCCGAATCGGGTCGCTCCCATTTTGGGAATTGACAAGCCGCCTGTGGCCACAACCAGCGCGCCACCCCCGAACTCGACATCGTTTCCCGCTTGCGTGGCGCGCACCACAAAGCCGCCGTGGTGGCCGATTTCCCGCACGCGCGTGTTCAAAAGAATCCGCACGCCGGCCGCCGCGCATTCCTCCAGCAGCATCTCCAAGATGTCCGTGGCGGACTGGTCGCAAAATAGCTGGCCGCGCGCTGCTTCCGGGTATGGCCGCTTCTCGTGATAAGGAATGTTGTGCTTTGTCACCAGCGCGAGAAAATCAGCGGGTGTGTACCGCGCGAGGGCCGACCTGCAGAAATCGGCATTCTCCGACAGGAAATTCTCCGGTCCGCAGTGGAAATTTGTGAAGTTGCACCGCCCGCCGCCGGAAATCAGAATCTTCTTCCCAGCCTTCTCTGCCCGCTCGAGTACTGCTACCCGCAACCCGCGTCGCCCGGCCTCGCGGGCACACATCAGCCCCGCCGCTCCCGCGCCTAAGATCAGGACATCAAATGATGGGCCCATATGGATTCCAGTTACCGCAAGTTGGCTCCGCCCATTCAATCAGTGCTACGATACTTGGGTTTCAGAGCCCAGTGTCGATCTCTAGGTGTGGAGAAAACCGAAGTTATGACCGAAAAACCCAATACAACCATGCCCGGAACCGTAAAAAAAATAATCAAGCCAGTTCATCCGGATCTGCCCGAAAAGGCGGAAATCGCCGTGGATGGCGCCGATGAACTTTATCGCGAGATCCGCATTGAAAACACACTAAAGGACGATAAAGGGAATGAGGTGCAATTAAAACCCGGTGCCCAAGTGGAGGTTACTGTCGAAGCCGATCCCAAAGACACGGTAGCCAAAGAGAAGGCGGCGAAGGATAAGGCAGCAAAAGACACGGCGGCGGGAAAGGGCTAAGTTCCGATTGATCGTTAATGCAGCTGGCCGGGTGCGGCGGCAGTCCTTTGGGGGGTTCCATCAGGGGCAAGTCGACGGTCATGGGCGCATGATCGGATACGCGATCATCCACGGATTCATTCGTTAGCGCATCGTGACGGGGAAGACGAGAGCGAACCGAAAGCTGGGTCCCGCACGATGCGGGTTATCGATCAGGGCTTCACGAACACCCAAGCCAGTTTGAAATAGTCCACCAATCCAGGAAAATCCCGTCTGAACGCGCAGGTAGGAGCAAACCTTTCCATGTCCGTGGGCTGCTGTGCGCTAAGCCCTTCCCGGTGGAGGAATCGTTCGTTGAGGTTGGCCTCGAAAAATCGAAGGAGAATTAGTTTCCGCTGCGATTCCTGGCGTGTCGAAGCAGATGATGTCACAGCCGGTCGCAGCTTGAATCGTTTGCGCTCCTAGCTACATCAAATTGCCCTCGGAGGATACATTATGACCAAGCACTCCCATACCGCTGACAATCTTGACAGTGCTGAGGGGTCGGCCTACACTATGGAGTTTTTAGATAGCCCCAAAAAGTTCACTGAGGGGCGGGACTCGCATATGGACAAGAAAAGACTCGAATACTACAAGAAGAAATTGACGACGCGCCGCGAGGAATTGATGAAGACGATCGCACGCACGGAAGAGGAAGGACGGCAAGCGGACGATGATCCGACCGTGGACCTCGCCGACAAAGCAGCGAACTCCTACACCAAAGAGTTCCTCTTCGGAATGACTAATACCGACCGCACCATTTTGAATATGATCGACGAAGCGCTGAAGCGCATCAAGACCAACGAATACGGCTTGTGTGCGAATTGCCAGGAAGAAATGCAGCAGAAGCGACTGGAAGCGGTACCTTGGGCCAAGAACTGCATCAGTTGTCAGGAAAAGATCGAGCAGGGACTGCTGTAATCGCAGGATCGCGGGGCGGCCAGTCCCGCGTTTTTCTCTCCAGAAAATGCAACGGGAAGTGCTGGATACGGAGATGTCCGTCGGCGAAGGTGCGTTCTGTAGGCTTGCTCATTGGGGGGGCGGCCAAGCAGCATCATCGCTTAGGCGTCGGTTCTGTGGCATACTTACTTATACGTTATGTTTACGTATGTTTATCGACGATAAGAGTTCAGGCTGAGACCTCCATGGCGGCGCACGGTCAATTCGGTAGGCAACTGGGCGCATGGCTCGGGACCGCGAGCGATGCCCTTGTCAGCGTCTTTTATCCCGCGGGCTGTAGGCTGTGCGAACAGTTGCTGACGCGGGCCAGCCGTGTGCCGATTTGCGATGAATGTCTGGCGTCGTTTGCAGCTTTGCCGGCAGAGGTCTGCGAGATTTGCGGTTCACCGGTTGCGGCCCTGTTCTCGGCTCCGGTTTTCCACCGCGATGCGCCGCCGGAATCGGTGTCGCCTCAAGGGGAACATGAAAACCTTCCGGGTTGCATCGAATGTCAGGGGCGGACTTATGCCTTTGAGCGTACCCGAAGCTACGCCGCCTACCAAGGCCGACTGATTCGCGCCATCCTATTGCTCAAGTTTGAGCGGATCGAGCCGCTAGCGGGCTGGTTCGCGACCCGGCTCGCAGGGGTCGCAAAAGGTAACGGCCTGGCGGCGGACGTTGTAGTTTCGGTGCCCCTCCACCGGCAAAGAGAACGCGAGCGGGGCTATAATCAAGCGGATCTTATCGCCCGTCCCCTGGCAAGATGCCTTGGGTTGCCATACCGACCTGTCCTGCTTGTGCGCATTAAGCCCAGGCCGAACAAGCACATCCTGAGCCTTTCGGAGCGCTGGGAGTCTGTACGTGGCGCTTTTGCCACGCGCCAAGGCAGTCAAGTTGACAATTTACGCGTCTTACTGGTAGATGATGTAATGACGACAGGAGCTACGCTGGATGCCTGTGCCAGGGCATTACTGCGGGCCGGGGCCAGGTCGGTCATTGGGTTGACGGTCGCCCGCGCTGTTAGACACCCGACACAAAAGGTTCCTCCGACGTACCTTTAGGTAGTTGTAGTACCCCTAGGGGAGCGCGATGAGCGCACGACGGCTAGAACCGGTCGAATCCCGGGGGCACCATACCCCCGAAGCTTCCGGAGCCGCTGTGTCCGGCACCGAGGGTCCCGCAGGCAGTAGAATCCACAACTCGCTTCCGCTACGGCGCGCGTCTCTGATGCAAGAGCCCGTGTTGGTGCTCAACGCCACGTACGAGCCGATTAACGTGACGGCTGTGCGGCGCGCTATGGTGCTGATGCTGAAAGGTGTCGCCCAGGCGGAAGAGTTGCACAACGCGGAAGTACATTCGTCGGCGCACGCCCACAGGGTTCCCTCGGTGATTCGCTTACTCGCATACCGGCATATTCCGCAGCAGAGCCGCGCGCTTTCCAGGAAAAATATCCTGCTGCGCGACCGGAACACCTGCCAGTTCTGCAGCCGGGTGTTTCCCGGGTCCGAGCTTACATTGGATCATGTAGTCCCGCGCTCGAGGGGCGGGCGTTCTTCGTGGGAGAATCTGGTGGCTTGCTGCTACAGTTGCAATAACAGCAAGGGTGACCGTACGCCGGAAGAGGCCGGTTTCAAATTGGCACGGCGGCCGCGGCCGTTCACCTTGCACACCTCGCGGCAACTGATGCGTTTAATCGGCCACAGAGATGAACGGTGGCGTAAGTACTTGTTTTACTAGGGATTTTGAGGACGGCGTCAAGTTAAAAAAAATTTATCGAAAAAGGAAACCTTTTTCAGCTGGATGCATCTATAATATTAACTAACCACTTCGAGGACACACCCCGGGAAGCAGTTAAGGCCAAAACCTTAGCTGCTTCTCTCCTTTTAGGGCTGATTTTTCCGCGATAGCTTCTCTTAAGAATGATTCGACAAACGTGTTCTGCTGCGGTTCACGCGCTTTCTTTCTTCCGGTTCTCCGGAAAGCTTTGCAGCGCGGCCTCTTCGTCGTGAAATTCCTGGAAGATGCGATAGAGCTGCGTGATTTTGAGGATTTCTTCAATCTTTGGCGTCAGACCCACTACCTTCATCTCGCCGCCCTGCTTGATCACGCTCATATAGCAGTTCACCAGCTCGCCTACGCCGGAACTGTCGAGATAGAGCAGCCCATGAACATTCAGGACGATTTTCTTCCGCCCCTGGCGCATGAGCCCGCGGACGGTATCGCGTAGCGCGCCGCTGGCGAACGAGGTTAACTGTCCCGTGAGATCCACGATGGAGACTTCGCCGGTGCGGCGAATGATGGCCGAAAAGTTCACAATATCCTCTGCGTTTAGGGACGAGGCATTGTACCTCTCCCGAGCGTTTCGCAAGTATAAAAATTGTCAATTCTGAGGCAAAAAAAACGGAATGCCGAAGATCGGCCGTACAAGAGCACTACGACGCAAAATTGTTACTGTCGCATCACGACGCGGAGTTCGCGGCGCCAACTTTCCGCGACGCCCGCCCGAAGAACCTCGATCTCCGGCGAGAGATGGCGCAACAACGCGTCGGTAGTAGGATGAAAGCGCAGCGACGGCGCAACCAAATACACGATGGGAGCCGCGGACTGCGGCTCGATCCCAGTGAAATAGCCATACCGCGCAAAATCACCTTGCAGGAGGTGGCGGCGAATACGAAGCCAGTAGTTCGCCGCCTGCAACGGAAGGTGGATGTGTTCCGTCGCTTTGAGCTCCAGGATTGCGAGACGTCCCGCGCGCGTGACGGTGAGCAAATCCAGAATGCGGCGATCGCTAGAGGTGTTGGCGAAAACCTGTGCGTAGACGAAGCGGGGATCCAGCGCGGCATCGATGCGGGTGACGTCGCCGCGCACGATCGATTCGAGCCACCGTTCGGGTTGCTGGCGATAGAGGGGGTGCCGCGTGTCGCCGGCCAGCGGATGGCGATGAACTTCGAGGTCTTGCAGTAGTTGCCTCAGAGCGGGCTCCGCAGCTGAAGTCAATTTCCGGCGAGGATCCATGCCGCCGAAATATATTTGTCCATTGTCCCAACGCGCAAACGCCAAGCCACGAAAACGCAGCCATACTTCACCAGAGTGCACAGTAGGGTGAACGGTTATGGCCTCTGGAAATAGCTCCACAATCGGCTCGATCTTGGCCTTGGCCTGATCCAGTAGAGACTGAGCTTCGCGGCGAGGCACCAGCCAGGTATCGAGATTACCGACGGAGCGCGGATCGATGCGCGAAAGCGTTTCTTGCCGCAGATCGAGCTCGTAGATCTCGATAGTGATTTGCGGATGCAGGCCACGCACGTGGTGCGCAATCACGGCGGTCGCGCCTTTCGGCACGATCAGGCGGAGTCCCGCGATGAAGCCACGGCGAACGGTCGCCCGTGCCCGGTCGAGCCACAAGAGCCCGAACGTCAAACTGTTTTCAGCGGACTCAGCCGCCTCTCCATGGGGCACCGCGAGCACCGCCCAATGCGAGGAGCCGGTTTTCAACAAGCCCCGCGCGTAACTTCGCGAGAGCGAGTGCTCGAGGTCCGAACCGATCGTGAGCGATTCCACGGATTCGTCGGGAAACTGTTCGGAGAGGATGCGGCCCAGGCGGGCGCAAAATTCTTCGCGGGAAACATCCCTGGGGGAGCGCGCGAAGTCCATACGGACGAATTCCAGACGGCCGGGTTTGAGACGCCCGAAGCGCTCCACCGCAAGAGCGAGACGCTCGTCGGAGTGGTCGGCGATTGCTAGGACCCGGCGAGTGAGGTTGTGCTCTTCCGACCAGAGACGGAGGAGCGGCTTCGCAGGCGCGCCACGAAGTTCCCAGGACAACGCGCTGAAGGTGGCCACCCGCGCGCCATTTTCGCGGACTTCGACTGCCTCCGAAGAGGCTAGTTCGCGCAGGCTGGCCTCGAGATCGGTGGTGAGCGCCACGCGTGTAGTATAAACGATTTAGGTAAGTAGACTTATAGTATTATTAGAGTGACTGGCCTGGCTAAAGCCAGGCCCCTACATCTTTCTCTTAGAACTGGAGGCCGGTGATACGGACGGCGGGCTGTTGCATATTCCAGGACGCGGGAATGTGCTCGAAGGAAACCTCGAAGGCGCGTCGCTCGCCGGCAGCTAGCGAGGGCGACCCCGGCGTCAAAACCGGGCGGGCCTCCCGCAAAGCGATTTGATTGAGGGCGTCGGAAAATTCGATGGTGACTTCCACGCCACGAACGATCTGGCTGCCGTCGTTGACCAGTTCGCCGTTGAGCGTAGTGATTTCCTGATGCAGGAAATTCTCAGCGCGACTCAATGCGATGTTCTCGATGCGCATCCTGGACGCATACGCTTGTTCCGCTGGGCCGAAAGCAAGATGCGCTCCGCGCGGCGCGGCTCCCGGCGGCGACTGGCGGCCCGGCAAGAAATAAAGAGCGCCGACGATGACCAGCACGGCCGCGGCCGCCAGGATCAGCGCAAAGTTGAAGCGGCCACGGTCGGGCAGCGATGGGTCGGGAATCTCGATTTGAGGCTCTTCGTGCATGAACTCACGACGGAAGTTTCGCACGTTTCGCGACGCTTGGGGTAAGTTGCGGTATTGCTGGGTTCCAGTTCAGCGTCCTACAACAAGTCGCTGCACGAGTGGCTCGGGCAATCGGGCGGCGCGCATGCGTGTTTGAACCTCAGAAATATCGTACGGGACGCGCCAGAATTCAACGACTTCGTGTTCCAGATCGGCGATGGCGAAACCAGCGCGCGGATCGCCGTCGCGCGGCTGCCCGATCGATCCGGGATTGAGCAAATAACGGCGCTTCGGTTCAATCCGGAGCGGAGCGAAAGATTCCGAAGCGCGCGGGTGAATGTTCAGCACTTCCAGGTGCGAGTTCATATTCTCGTAAGAGAATCCGCCCTGGTGATGCGTGTGACCAAAAAATGTGACCGCGGCCGTGGAGTCGAGCAAGCCCTCCAGCGCTTGCGCCGGCGTGAACACATATTCGTCCTCATCTTGAAACGCACCGTGAACCAGCACCACACCATCCGTTTCCAAAGGGCCGGAGGGAAGCTCGGAAATCCATTTTAGATTTTCCGGAGAAAGCTGAGAACGTGTCCAATCCACGGCGGCTTTGGCAACGGGATTGAAGTCGGCCGTTTCCATCAAATCGGTGGCGGCTTTGTCATGATTGCCACGAATCGTGCACGCACCGAGCTCGCGAATTTTGGTTGCGACTTCGTTTGGATCAGGACCGTAGCCGACGACGTCCCCCAAGCAGGCGATGTGATCCCAGCGATCCTTGGCCATTTCCAGGGCCGCAGTCAAAGCCGTCGAATTAGCGTGAATGTCGCTAAGAACGAGAAGTCGCATCCAGGATATCCAAAAAGAGTAACTGAGTATAAAGGAACATACGCGCTGATGCACGATGGGATTGCATACGGTTGTTAAGATAACCAGAAGTGGGCCGGTGCGCTGACAAATTGTCTCCGGAAGTTCTAATTTCTATGAACTTTTGACCAAAAAACGTCACAACGTTCCAAGACTGAACACCGCCTGATGACACATGCGTGACAATAAAATCAAAAAAATGCATGCGAACGACGAAACATTCACCCGGTGCGCTTCGTCTATACGGGTGCAGCCGGATAGCAGGGCTGCCGTAGGTCAGCCAGAGAAATTCAAGAAAAACCCCGCGGTGGCAGCCGCGGGGCCGTGACACGCATTCTTTCCGGCCGTTAGTCCAGGAAGAGAAAGTGTCGTTCGGGGAAATCTACTCGTCCCTGTACCCGCGTGTCAACTCTGTCTGTCCTGCAGCAGGTGGTCTGCGGCTGACTCGAATTTGACGGAAAGGAATTGACACGCACATGAAATCTCAATCACTTCTTCGGAGTATTGTACTGCTGGCGGTCGTAGCGATGGCAGTACCTGTTTTCGCCAAGCCGATCAGCAAGACAATCAACATCCCTTCGGCAGCCAAATTGGGTAAAGCCGATTTGCAGGCCGGTGAATACCGCTTGCTGATTGACGGCACGAAAGCCACAGTAGAGAAGGGCAGGCAGGTCGTGGCGGAAAGCGAAGGCCGCTGGGAAGACCGCGACGCAAAGTCCGTCTATGATGCCGTTCTTCTGAATGACAAGGGTCAGGTCACCGAAGTGCGCTTCTCAGGTCAAAAACGCGTCTTCGTCTTCAACGAGTAGCAACTCGCTCTGTCGTGACTACCGGGAGGCTGCGCGAGCAGTCTCCCGGTAGCATCCGCACTTTGCTGGTGCACCCGTCCAATAAACCGAGACACCACCGCGAGGCACGATCACCACCCCGGAATTCTTCTGTTTCGTTTTTTACTTACTTCCGCTTAACAGCATACAGTCCCCATAACTGTAAAATCGATAACCCGCATCAACCGCGTGCCGGTAAGCGCCAAGAACGCGATCTCGGCCCGCCAATGCGCAAACCAGCGCCAGCAGCGTCGACCGCGGCAAATGAAAATTCGTAAGCAGCGCGTCCACCACGCGAAAGCGAAACCCTGGAAAAATAAACAGCTGCGCCTCGGCCTTTCCTGCCAGCACAAGCCGAGAAGAGTCCAATTCCACAGCACGCAAGGCGGCAGCCTCCAAAGCCCTGACAACCGTGGTCCCAACGGCCAGAATCGGCCTGCCGGCGGCGCGCGCGTTGTGAATACGATCCGCGGTCTCCTCGGGTATCTCGTAGGATTCCGCGTGCATGGCGTGGCCCTCAATCGTTTCGGCATGAATCGGCTGGAATGTTCCCAGCCCGACGTCTAGAGTGAGTTCGCAAATCTCCGCGCCGCGTTGCTGAATCTGTTTAAGAATTTCCGGCGTGAAATGCAGACCTGCTGTCGGCGCGGCAATGGCTCCAGGATGTTTCGCGAACACCGTCTGATAACGCTCGCGATCCGCGGCTTCGTCGTCGCGATCGATGTACGGCGGCAGCGGAATGTGGCCCAACCGCTCGATGTGCTGTTCCACGGAACGCTCATCCCTTGAAATGAATTGCAGCGTACGCAGCCCAAGCTCACCGCGCGCGACAATCTCCGCTTGGAGTTCCCCTTCTCCAAATAACACGCGCTCGCCTTTTGGCAATTTCCGTCCCGGACGCACCAATGCTTCCCAGGTGGCCGGCGCAATCTGCCGCAACAAAAGCACTTCAATCTTGCCGGTCAGATGCTCGGACTGGCTCGCCTTCGATGGTCGTTGAGAATAGGCGCCGGCGCGCCGCCCGAACAACCGCGCAGGGATCACTCGGGTATTGTTCAGCACCAATAGCTCATCACCGCGAAGGAGAGCGGGAAGCTGTGTAAAAACGTGGTCTCCAATTTCACTCGTGTCGCATCTCAGCGAAAGAAGGCGCGACGCGTCCCGGCGGTCCAACGGGCGCTGCGCAATCTGACTGGAAGGGAGGTGGTAGTCGAGCTCATCAAGGCGCATCGCTCGCAGTTTAGCAGTAATCCCTAAAATGGGCGCCCAAGTGACGGACTTCAGCACGCCCGCACCGAAACGGCGGCATTCCACTTCCGTTGTGGAGTCGTATAACAGGCCTATTATGTGCGTCTTACGAGAAAGACGGCGTGCTCCAGATTTAACTTGACAACGTAACGCTAAGGTTTTATTATTCTTCTGTAGTCACATACTAAATGACATCGAGATGGAGGTTGCAGAACATGAGAACACTTTCAAATTTTCGCGGTACTTCGACTCTGCAGGATCAGATCAATCGCTTGTTCAACGACACTTTCGAGCGCACTGGCCAGGAATCCAACCTCACGGCTTGGGCGCCAGCGGTGGACATCTATGAGAACGAGCATGAATTGGTCGTGAAGGCAGATCTGCCGGATATCGATCCAAAGGATCTCGATATCCGCGTGGAGAACAACATTCTCAGCATCCGTGGGGAACGGAAGTTCGAGAAGCAAGTCAACGAAGACAACTATCTGCGTGTTGAGCGCGCGTACGGCTCGTTCAGCCGCAGCTTTTCGCTGGCCAACACGGTGAACCCGGACGGCATCAAGGCCGATTACCAGAATGGAGTCTTGACGCTCGTGGTTCCCAAGCGCGAGGAAGCCAAGCCCAAGCAGATCAAGGTGAGCGTCGGAACCCCGGCGGTCGCGGCGGCTGCAGCGGCAGGCGCGAAGTAAGTCAGCTGCCAGTAATATTATTGTGAAACGATAGCGGGGCTGGCAAGTTTGCCAGCCCCGCTTCGTCAAGAGGCGAGATGTGAAGCTGTTTCGGTAAGAAACGGCGTAAGGAACGAATATGTTGCGATTTGAAAAAATGACCGTCAAGGCGCAAGAGGCGCTGCAAAGCGCGCAGGAAGTTGCTGCGAGCCACGAAAATCAACAAATCGAGCCGGTGCACCTGCTGGCCGCGCTGGTAGCGCAGGCTGATGGCGTAGTCTCCCCGCTGCTGGCGCGACTGGGAATCCGCAGCGAGATGTTGTCGCAGGACCTGGAGGGCGAAATGGCCCGGCTGCCGAAAGTGACCGGCTACGCGCAGCAGAATATGAGTCGCGCGCTGAACGATGTCCTGGAGCGCGCCTTCAAGGAAGCCGAAAACTTCAAGGACGAATACGTCTCCACGGAGCATATGTTTTTGGCGATCGCGGGACAGGATCGGGATCCTGCGGGGCAATTGCTGAAGCGGCAGGGGGCCTCGCATGAAGCCATCCTGCAGGCGCTCACCGGTTTGCGTGGCAACCAGCGCGTGACCTCGCAGAACCCCGAGGCGACTTACGCGGCACTGGAGAAATACGCGCGCGATCTGACGGAATTGGCGCGCAGGTCGAAGCTCGACCCGGTGATCGGACGCGACGAAGAAATCCGGCGTGTGATGCAGATTCTGGCGAGGCGCACCAAGAATAATCCCGTGTTGATTGGCGAGCCCGGCGTAGGCAAAACCGCGATCGTCGAAGGCCTGGCGCAAAGAATTATTTCCGGCGATGTTCCGGACGTGTTGAAGACGAAGAAGCTCGTGGCCCTCGACCTGTCGGCACTGGTCGCGGGCGCGAAGTTCCGCGGAGAATTTGAAGAACGTCTGAAAGCGGTGGTTAAGGAAGTTTCGGAGGCGGAAGGACAGATCATTCTGTTTATCGACGAACTGCACACCCTTGTTGGTGCAGGCGCAGCGGAAGGGTCGATGGACGCCTCGAATATTTTGAAGCCGGCTCTTGCGCGGGGCGAGCTACGCGCGATCGGCGCTACCACGCTAAACGAATACAAAAAATATATCGAGAAGGACCCCGCGCTGGAGCGCCGGTTTCAGCCGGTGATGGTCAACGAGCCAACCGTTGAAGACACAATTTCGATTCTGCGCGGCCTGAAAGAACGCTACGAAGTGCATCACGGCGTGCGCATCAAGGATGCAGCGATCCTGGCAGCGGCTACGCTTTCGCACCGCTACATTTCCGACCGCTTCCTGCCGGACAAGGCTATCGACCTGATCGACGAGGCCGCGGCGAGTCTGCGCATGCAGATTGACTCTCTCCCCGAAGAAATTGACGAGATCGAGCGCCGCATCATGCAGCTGGAGATCGAGCGCCAGGCCTTATTGAAAGAGAAGGACGCGCATTCGAAGGAACGCCGCCAACAGATCGAAAAAGAGCTGGCCAAACTCCGCGAAGACTCGAGCGGGCGCAAAGCGCGTTGGCAGGCAGAGAAGGACGCCATTGGTAAGATTCGGAAGCTGAAAGAGCAGATCGAGCAGTTGCGCGCGGAAGAGCAAAGATACGAACGCGCCGGCGAACTTGCGAAGGTCGCGGAGATTCGCTACGGCCGCATCGCCGCGGCGGAGCGCGATCTGAAACAGGCGGAAGAGCGTTTCACGGCGGTGCAAAAAGGCACGCCGATGCTGAAGGAAGAAGTAGACGAGGAAGACATCGCGAAGCTCGTCAGCAAGTGGACGGGCATTCCGGTGGGTCGCTTGCTCGAAGGCGAAGCGCAAAAGCTCGTGCACATGGAAGAACGCCTGCGGCAACGCGTGGTCGGGCAAGAGGATGCTCTGGAACGCGTGGCGAACGCCGTCCGGCGCAGTCGAGCCGGCTTGTCGGACACCAAGCGGCCAATCGGCTCGTTCATTTTTCTGGGGCCCACGGGTGTCGGCAAAACCGAGCTGGCGCGGGCGTTAGCGGAGTTTCTGTTCGACGACGAGAAGCTGATGATCCGCATCGACATGTCCGAATACATGGAGAAACACAGTGTGTCGCGGTTAATCGGCGCCCCGCCAGGATATGTCGGCTACGAAGAAGGCGGCCAACTTACCGAACAAGTGCGGCGGCACCCCTATTCGGTGGTCTTGTTCGACGAAATCGAAAAGGCGAATCCCGATGTATTCAACGTGCTGCTGCAAATCCTGGAAGACGGGCGTTTGACGGACGGCAAGGGCCGCACCGTCGATTTCCGCAACACCGTGCTGGTGATGACCAGCAACGTCGGATCAACGGCGATTTTTGAGTTGTCGAAGACGGATCCGGAGCGCGCGCGAAAGGAAGCGCTCGATGCGTTGCGGGCGGCGTTCCGGCCGGAATTCATCAACCGCATCGATGAAATCGTCATCTTCAACCCGCTTGGCAAAGAACAGTTGGACCACATCGTCGATTTGCTGCTGCGCGGCGTGGAAAAACTGCTGGCGGAGCGCCAGATCAAGCTAGAACTGACTCCCGCGGCCAAGGAGGTGCTGGTCCGCGAAGGCTACGATCCAGCGTATGGCGCCCGGCCGCTGCGGCGCACCATCCAGCGAATGATCCAGGACCCGCTGGCGATGCAAATCCTCGAAGGCAAGATTCTGCCGGGCGATCAGGTGCGCGTGGATCGTGATGGGCAGAAGGACGCGATGCGCTTCGAGCGAGTGGCCAAGGCAAAGCCAGTTGCAGCGGCGGTGACGCAGTAACAGGTGATCCTGATCCGCCGCCCATTCGCTGAGCGGCGGCGAACGCGGAGCGTGCTGACTTTGAGAACATTTTTCTAACGCGGACAGGGTTCGCGCGATTGGAATTGCGGTGAATTCATGAAGATTCTTCGGACAGGCATTTTACTGATCGTCTTGAGCGTGCTCCTTGTGGTCGCAGGAGACGCTCTCGCGGGTCCTACCGGTATGAAGATCGCGCTGGCATTCGCCATCGTAATGAACGCGGTGTCGTATTTCTTCTCGGACAAGATTGCGCTGAAAACCAGCGGCGCGCAGCCGGTAACCCGAGAGCAACTCCCGCGCCTCTACGCCGTAATGGAACGCCTCGCGGCCAAGGCTAATTTGCTGGTGCCGAAGTTGTATGTCATTCCGGAAGAAGCGCCGAACGCCTTTGCCACTGGCCGCAATCCCCGGCACGCCTCCGTGGCGGTGACCCAAGGCCTGCTCGAGCTGATGGACGACGAAGAGCTGGAAGGCGTAATCGCGCACGAGCTTTCACACGTGCGCAACTACGACATCCTCACTACCTCCATCGCCGCAACGATCGCTGGGGCGATCACGTATTTAGCGCACATGGCCCAATGGGGCATGATCTTCGGCGGTTACGGGGGTGATCGGGACGGCGAGCGCGAAGGAAGTGGGTTCGCCGCAATTGCCATGATGATTCTGGCTCCTTTTGCAGCGTTGATGCTCCAGTTGTTTCTTTCCAGGACTCGCGAGTATTCCGCCGACGAGACCGGCGCGCGGATGGTCGGTCAGCCCTACGGCTTGATCAGCGCCCTCCAGAAGCTGGGCGCGTACAACCAGCGCATCCCTACGACCTCGCTTGCGCCCACTACCGCAGCTCTGTGCATCGTCAAACCGCTGATTGGCGGCGGTGGGCTGGCCTCCCTGTTCAGCACGCATCCTCCACTGGAAGACCGGATCGCCGCTCTCCGTCAGATGACTATCGTGCCCCAGCGTTGAACGATTTAAGTTTGGCACTTTGCACAATCTTGCCCATCCGACGTGTAAAGATTCCAAGGCGAATTGGTGTAACTCGATTGCGGCGTTGCTACTCCAATCCTAAGTCGCTGATTCGAATTGTTTTAATAAACTGTCCTTTCGTACAGGCCTTTGGTAGACGAAGTGCACCGATAAACGGCGTCACGGGAGCATCACCGGGGACGTCCAGAGACGGGGATTTATGAGCTGTAAGGATACTATTCATCTGATTTGTTGGTACTTAGAACGGAAACTCTCGCCTTCAGTGGAAAGCGAAATCGAACGGCATCTGGGCGAATGCCATGACTGCCACCTTGTTTTTGACGCTGCCAACACTACCTTAGACCGGTATTTCGGGCTAGCACGAACGCCCGAAGTGGACGCGGCCCGGACGGCGGCCTAGACGAACGGACTTAAGTCTTTCTGCAGCAGTATCTTGGGGCCGCGCACAAAAAAATGCACGGCCTCTTTCTGTTTTTCGGCCGTTTCCAGACGTACTTTGTCTCGGGGAGGATTTCCCTCAGCAAAATTTACCCGAGTATTCAGCAGGCGGTAATCTTTACTGGTACTAGTACGTATAGGCATCCCTCCAGTTTTGCCTTAATATTCCCGCAACTTATTTTGGGGGTTGGGATTACTCCCTTTCCCACAGCACGTAAGGTGTTTGGTGTAGGAGGTGCTCCTCTCTTTGCAGGAATGGCGGACGACGCAAGGAGGAAGTTCATGAGCGATTTTCAGGAACCGATCTACCACACCAACGCAGGGGCACCCCGCTGGGTCGGGTTGGCCGTTGCCGTATTGGGCGGCGTGTCGGTGCTCGGCCTCGGAGTAGGCTTGAGCGCACTCAATCACGCCAACAGCATTCAGCAGGCAACGGAAACATCGGTAAAGCAGTCCACCGATGCGTTGTCGCAGCGACTCGCCAAGGACGACGAAATCAACCAGCAATTGCAGAGCGACTTGAAGGTGGTGACCGACAAGCTAAACCTCACGGAAACCCAGCTGATTGCCGCCCGCAAGCAAACTAAGGCAACTACCGTTGCGGTGGACAAGAAACTGAGCGGCCTCGAGAGTTCGGTCAACTCCCAACTTGCTTCGAAGGCGAGCACCGATGACGTCAACAAATTGAACGGCGACGTCAACGGCGTGAAGACTGACCTGGATGCCACGAAGAATAGTATCCAGATGGCTCGCAGCGAGATGGGCACCCTGATCGCGCGCAATCACGATGAAATCGACCAGTTGCGACGCATGGGCCAGCGGGATTATTTTGAGTTCACCGTCACACGCAAATCCGGCGCGGAACGCGTGGGCTCGATTATGGTCGAGCTGAAGGACACGAACACCAAGAAGAACCAATACACCATCAACGTGCTTGCCGACGACAAGAGCTTCGAGAAAAAGAACCGCTCGGTTAACGAGCCGATCTTCTTCTATACCGGCGGAAGCCACGCGGCTCTGGAACTTGTGGTTAACAAGGTATCGAAGACCACCGCGTCGGGCTACTTGAGCGTGCCGAAGGCGGCGGGAGCAACCTCGGCGAGCGCTACGACGCCAGCTCAGTAAATCAACGGTTAGCTGTAATACTCGAGAGAGCACACCCACGGGAGGGTTCCAGAGAACCCTCCCTTTTTCTTTTGTCCGGTATTTCCGCTACGATGTTGTTCTGCTTATGACCACAATTCTGCTGCACACTGCGCGGGCGATTACTCCGGCGGCCGAGATTCCAGATGCAGCTATTCTGATCCGCGACGCCGTCATCGAGGCGGTCGGTCCGCGCGAAGGTCTGAGCTTGCCGGCGGGCGCGCAGGAAATCGACGCCACGCAGCAGACGGCGATACCCGGATTTCTGGACGTGCACATCCACGGTGCCGGCGGCGACGACGTGATGGAAGGCAACGACGAAGCCCTGGAGGCGATTGCTCGCACAGTGGCTCGGCATGGTACGACGTCTTTCCTGGCCACGACCGTGACAGCAAACCCCGACGATATCTGCCGCAGCGTGGAAGGCATCGCACGTTTCACTTGCACGCAGCACGAAACCGACGAACCGCGAGCCGAGGTGCTGGGCATCCACTTTGAGGGACCGTTTATCAGCGCGGCGCGGCGCGGTGTCCATCCCAAGGAATGGATCCAGCTGCCTTCCGCAGAGTTGCTGGACAGGTTCTTGCAGGCGGCTTCCGGAACCGCGCGCATGCTCACCATCGCTCCGGAACTGCTGGGTGCGGCGCCTTGCATCGATGCAGCGCACAAAGCGGGATTGGTGGTGGCGATGGGCCACACGGACGCGACCTATGAACAGGCGCGCGCGGCCATCGCACGAGGAGTGCGTCACGCGGTGCACGTGTACAACGCGATGCGGCCGTTTTCGCACCGCGACAGTGGCGTGATTGGCGCTGTCCTTACGACCCCCGAGGTCACCGCCGAACTCATCGCCGACGGCGTGCACGTGGAGGAAGCCGCGATGCGCTTGCTGCTGCAAGCAAAAGGACCGGGCTGCGTGATTTTGGTGAGCGACGGCATTTCCGCGACTGGCATGCCCGACGGCAAGTACATGCTGGGAACCTTCGAGGTGACCGTCGCGGACGGTGTCTGCCGCAACTCCGAAGGGAAACTCGCGGGCAGCACGCTCACTCTGGACCGGGCGCTGCGTAACATCGTTGGACTGGGCATTCCACTTGCCGATGGCGTGCGCATGCTCACGGCAAATCCCGCTCGGCTGCTGGGGCTGGAGTTCAAGAAGGGCGCGCTGCGCATCGGCGCCGACGCCGACATCGTTCTGCTCGATGAATCCTTGCAAATCACCAAAGTCTGGGCCCGCGGATTGCCGATGAATTGACGCGTCGGTAAAGTCCTCGGCCCACAAGGCTCGTAGTAATATAAGATCCCAGATGTCGTTCGCGTCGGGCCCGTAGCTCAGCGGTTAGAGCAGCGGACTCATAATCCGTTGGTCCTAGGTTCAAATCCTAGCGGGCCCACCATCGTAGTGGGCAGTTTCAATTCATCAGTCGCGGCCCCGCCCGGGCCGAGCGGGCAAGACCGCTCGTAAGCACGCGCGACCCACGCGTCTATCAGACGATTCCAGGCCTATCGGCTCCTCCCCCGCCGGTCTGCGTAACAAGGTCATCGAAATGAACGCCCCAACCCATGACCCCGAGGCTGCAAAACCGACATACATCCAGTTCTTCGTGTAACTGATGACGGCAAACGCGGACAGCAGATACCACACGCTGCTCCAAGTAGCCGCGGGTACTCGTCGCTGTGAGGACACCGCTGCATTGAACAGAACGTACACTGCGTCGGTCGCGGCAGTAGACAAGAACACGCCGAACGCCAGCCAAGGATCAATCTGCATTTCTTCACCTTCGAAAAGCGGTTCGTGAAGAGGAGCTTCGAGACGGTTCTTATTCTGCCATTGAACTGCAATTGCTTGCGGGGCTACGCTAGCGAAGCTAGCCTTGTGTGCCCGCGTGGCGGGATCGAGCGGGCACGGAGAAAAACATGCCACTTCGTACCAGTGCACCGCTTAGCATCGTGATCCTTGGTGTTCTGATCGCAGGCTCGGCACTTGCCGGCGCACTTGCTTCCGGGACGTCGACGCGATCGTCGGGAGTCGCCGATCT
Source organism: uncultured Acidobacteriota bacterium (assembly GCA_963810355.1). Lineage (GTDB taxonomy): Bacteria > Acidobacteriota > Terriglobia > Acidiferrales > UBA7541 > Acidiferrum. Next base: position 93,610 of record CAWENU010000011.1, on the reverse strand, counting down.
CCATGTCAATATCCGCGAGTGGGACGTGCCGACCAAAGGTGCACACCCGCATGATCCGGCGGTGGGACCAGATGGCTCGCTGTGGTTCACCGAGCAAATGGTCAGCAAGCTGGGGCGGCTCGATCCCGCAACGGGAGATTTCATGGAGTATCCGCTAAAGGGCGAAAACGATGGTCCGCACGGGCTCGTTGCCGATCGCGATGGCAATATTTGGTACACCGGGAATTTCGCCGCGCACATCGGCAAGCTCAATCCGCGCTCGGGCGAAGTTACTCAGTACAAGATGCCGAATGATAAGGGGGAAGATCCGCACACCCTCGTGTTCGACGCACAAGGAATGCTCTGGTTTACCGTACAGGTAGGAAACATGGTGGGCCGGCTCGATCCGGAAACCGGAAAAATCGAATTGAAGCAGGCGCCAACCAAAGACGCCCGGCCGTACGGAATTCAGATCAATAGCAAAGGCGTGCCATTTTTCTGCGAATTCGGCACCAACAAGATGGCGAAGATCGATCCCCAAACCATGCAAATTGCGGAATATCCGCTGGCGGAGCGCGTGCGGCCGCGGCGCCTGGCGATTGCCGCTGACGACAAAGTTTATTTCACGGACTATCAGGGCGGAAATCTAGGAAGGCTTGATCCGGTGTCGGGCGTGGTCAGGATGTGGCCCTCCCCCGGGGGAGCTGGATCTGATCCCTATGGAATTGCGATCACTCCGGACGGCATGGTTTGGTATAGCGAGTCGGGCGTGACGCCAAATACCATCATCCGCTTCAATCCCAAAACCGAAGAATTCGCGCGCACGCGAATCCCCTCGGGGGGCGGCACCGTTCGGAACATGGCAGCTACTTCCGACGGGCGCATATACCTGGCATGCAGTGGTGTGAACAAAGTTGGCGTCGTCGAGCCAATTCGCTGACGAGCAACTACGCGACCACCCGGTAGATTGCCACAATACTAGTTTTGCCAGTAACTGGATCACCCTCGAATGGAATTTTCTTTGCCTGTCTTCAGGGGTCCGATGGTCGCGACCGAAATGTAAATATTCCTGCCAAGACACATCCGCCCTGGTCGCCCTTTCCGTATTCTCTCGCGAATTCCAAGACCGGGAGGTTCTGCGGTATCCGCTGCGGACGCGGTCCGTCTTGTGAATTTACCGCCTGCGCGCGATTTCCCCTTAAGATAGGCGTCAGCGGCTCAGGTCTTCGAGAGGGTAAGTCCAATCCTGTTTTGGCACTGACGTCCGCTTTCAAACCGCGCGGTCACTTCGGCGTCACGGTGAGCAGAACCCAAAGGTAGGCCACTAAGTCGAATGAAACTCTGCTTCACTAACGACCGAAGCATCGCTCGTCTTCACGGTCTTTGGTATCGTGCCATTGCTGCCGCTGGATATGTGTTCTTTCTCGCCGGCGTCTTAGCACTCCCCAGCGTCATCTGCGCTCAGGCTGTGAACATTCAAGGACGCATCACGGACCCGCAAACACACCCGGTGGGAAATGCGGCGGTAAGGCTTCTCACCGATGAGGGGAGACTGGTTCAGCAAATCACGACGGGAAACGACGGGGCGTTCGTCTTTAGCGGAATTCCGGCGGGCAAATTCCATCTGGAGCTGCGCGTTGCCGGCTTTGAGGATGTGAGTCAGCCCCTCATTGTTCGCGCCGGAGTGTCTTTAACTTCCGACATACAGCTGAAAATCGCGGCGCCGAATGAAGAAGTCAGAATATCGAGCGACGTGCTGGACCCAGACGTGGTGAGCGCCCGATCCCGCACAACGGCTCATTATTCGAGAGGAAACACTCGACGCCAATCCTGGACGCCCCGGAGCGCCAGTCTCTATTCCAGGACTACCTATTGAAACCGCATCGGGCGGAATCAAAGCGCCGCAGTATTTCGCCCCAGGCGTTGCCGGAGATCACGGGGAACCCATCGCCTCATACATCCAAGTCGGGAGCTATCTGGTCTCCAACAATCTTTCTGCCAATGCTCACGGCAACGGCTACGCCGACCCGAACATTCTTGTTCCCGAAGTGATTGGAAGCGTCCAAGTTGACGGAGGTGCGTTCAATGTGCGTGAAGGCAACCATTCGCAGAATCTTTCGGCCACGTACGGACTACGCACTCAGTTTGATCCTTTCTTTGCCCTCAGCGGAGACTATCGAGATCTCGACCTCGTTACCGGATTCAGTTCGAACGCCCATTCCTGGTTTCTGGCGCAAGCTTCCTATGGCAACGGCTTTCTTGATCGCCTTGAACATCGCAAACAATTCAAGGCGAATGGCTTCCGGGAGTTCGCGTTCGGCAGCCACAAACTTACTCTCTTTGGCATCGCATATTACGGGTTTTCGTACGTGCCCGGCCTCGTGCCGCTTGGCGCTTCAGTTCCGGGCGACACCATCGATCCCCGGCAGAAGGATCAAACCCATACTGCTGCGATCGTACTGAATGACGTTTGGCAACTAACGAGCTCGCAGCAACTGCAGTTTTCAGGTTTCTTCCGCACCTATAATCTTTCGCTTTTTTCCAATTTTGGAGACGGCCTCATACGCCAAAGCGAGTTCCGCACAGTTACCGGCAGCAACGCGACACACCTTAAGAAGTTTGGCGATTTCTTATCCCTGCTCGCCGGATTCGACTATCAGCGCGACGCTCCGCGGCGCGACAATTTGGATCACTACGATTTCTTCGACCCGGCCGAACCAAACGTCTACGGTCCATTTCAGAAAGTGTCGGCCAACGACATCACCATCGGAGATCTCTCGCCGTACTTGGCCGCCCAGGGCACGCTGGATCGATATTTGCATTTTTATCTCGGATGGCGGCGTGACGAAATTGATTTCAGCAACGACGACCTTCTTGTTCCAGCGCACTCCTTTCAGAGCTGGGTCGGCGTGAACAATCCCAAAGCCACCGTTTCCTTCCTGCCAAACGAGCGCTCCTGGTTGCCCAACGTCTCGTTGAGCGGCGGCGAAGCCTTCTTCACCAACGATCCTAGAATTGGCACCGGAACCGCCCAGGGCACGTTGATCAGCCGTTCGCACTCCTATCAACTCGTCGCCAGCAAGACGCTAGCCGGAACGGATTTCCGTATTACTCTGGGTCACACGACTACCGAAGCCTCCCTGGCGAAAATTGATCCGGACACCGGATTGCAGTTTGACGAGGGCCCGGGCCGGCTGCGTTACTTGACATTTGCGGCGCGCCACTACTTTGGCTTTGGCTTGTTGCAAGCCTCCGTGTCGAAAGCCGATGCCCGCGATTTGTCCGACGGCACGCCAACGCCAGAAGCGCCCCGCCTCATTGTGGACGGTCTGGCGACTCTGGATCATCTTCCATTCCATTTGCGCGCGCGCGGCGAGTTCGAATATGTGGGAGCAAAGCCGCTCGGCGAACTCATTTCTAGTGTGCCGGGCTCCGATGCGATTGGTGTGCCAAACACTGAAGTTCGCGGCGCGCTGCTACGTACGTTCAAACAGGGCCGAATGGACTTGGGCGTGAACTTCTTGATAGCCAAAGGCTATACAGGCCAAACCACCGAACAACTCGAGCCCAGTCCGCTGATGAGCATTGTAGGCGTGCGCCTGCGCTCTTACGTCAGTGCTTCCTATGTCTATCGCTTTGGTACCCACGGAATGCGATGACTGGGATGGCGTCTTCACGACCTGGGCGCGCAAACGTTCACCGACAAATCTGGATTCCTGACAAGCGCAGCAGTAGAGGGTTATGTGGCGCGACTGGTGACTTGAGCTAGATTTTGTATTCTGCCTGCCGCGAATCAGCACCAACTGCGCGTCTGCTAGGGATCACAACTCTCAAATCCCCCCGGTAACCTGCCATTCCCAGAACTTTGTAAATAAAAGATAAATCTTAGCGCGGCGCACATCCGAATCGCCGTTCGCCCGCGTATTACCACACGAACTCCAACCAACGGGTTCCGGTGGACCTGCAGCGCGCGCAGTCTGCCTCATCAATTTGCTACCCGACTGCGGGATTTTCTCCGGGGTGTGGACGGGTGGCAACAAACTAAAGGAGATTGCCGATGAAATGGTTCCGAAGTTGCCTTGCCGCGCTCTTGGCGGTGGGCATTGCTGTGCCACCCGGCCTATTGGCTTCCAGCCACCGGGAGGCTCCCATAACCGCGCTTGACCACAAAGCGGATATCACCGACCTCTACGCTTTTGTGAGCTACAGCGCCAATCAGCAACCAAAAACAACTCCCTCCAAGGTCACCCTGATTCTCAACGTTGACCCTCTTTTGGAGCCCGCGAACGGCCCCAATTGGTTCCCGTTCGATCCCGACATTCTCTACGAGATCCACGTCGACAATGATCACGACGCTCTAGCGGATATCACTTTTCAAATCCGTTTCCAAACCCAGTTTCAGATTCCGAACATACCGGTCGGGCTGGCGGGCATCGGCGACAACGGCGCAAATCAACCGGGCACGTCGAATCTCGTCGTGCCGCCCCAGATTCGCGACTTCAACAATCCCGGCCTGAATCTTCGCCAGACCTACACCGTCACCATGGTCCGGCATCGCAAAGGTGACGGAGATGGTGACGCAGATGACGTTGCGGAAGCCACTCAACTCACCAATTCCGACGGCTCGCCATTCTTCGCCGTCCCCACCAACAACGGTCCACGGACGATGGATTACGGCAAGCTGTTCGATGCTGGCACCTATCATCTTCAAAACGGTGTATCCGTTTTCGCCGGTACCGTGGACGATCCCTTCTTCATCGATCTCGGCGCTACCTTCGACACCGTGAACTATCGCACCCTCGGCAGCGGCATCCCCGGTGTCCTCACCGACGCGGAAGATGCAGCAAGCCAGAATTTTGCCAGCGATACGGTCTCTGGCTATGCCGTCAATACCATCGCCCTTGAAGTCCCGATCCAGATGCTGACGAGCACCGGAAAAGTTGAACCGGCCAGTTCGCCCGCAGCGACGATCGGCATCTGGGGAACCACCTCCAGGCCGCGCGTATCCGTTCGTAATTCTCCGAATCCGGCGAACAATTTCGGTCCCTATCGCCAGGTGCAGAGAATGGGCAACTCGCTCATCAACGAACTCATCATCGGCATCGGCTCGAAGGACCGTTGGAGCATGGACAAGCCGATAAACGACAAACAGTTCGCCAACTTCGACCTCGATCCAGCAATCGCGCACATCGTGGAAGCCCTGTACGGCGGAGCCTTGAAGATTCCACCGGCTCCGCGAACCGACCTGCTACCTCTCGTCACCTACGCTGCGCCAATCGCGGCTGCGGGAACTCCTGCTGGGCCGATCGCAGACCTGCTGCGGCTCAACACTGGCGTCCCGGCAACGCCACCTGACAGCGCAAGCCGCCTCGGTTTGATCGGTGGCGATCCCGCTGGCTATCCCAATGGGCGGCGTTTGTTCGACGACGCCGTAGACATCACGCTGCGAGTCGCGGTCGGCGGTGTCTTGGTTCCCGGCTTCAACCACTTTCCCAACAACCGCCTCGGCGACGGAGTGAACGTCAACGACGTGCCCTTTCGAACGCAATTCCCGTACTTCGCGGATTCACCGAGTGGCCGTAATCGCCGTCACCTCGATCCAGGAGAACCCGGAGGCGGGCCCGTGTCGTAAGAAGTACAACCCGCGGCCGCGCGGAGAAATCCGCGCGGCTCCGGTCTTCGATTGAAGGCAAGAACAGGGGAATGAAATGAAAAAACTTGGTACCGCGGTTCTCTCACTCTTTCTGGCGTCGGCGATCTACGCACAAGCGCCACTCAAATCGGCCACTCCCGCCCAGCAGAAAATCGCGTGGGCCGAGGCCGCCATCCAAGCGCATCCGGATCGCAGCCAACCTTACAACGAACTCGCCGTAGGGTACGTCAACCGCGTTCGCGAGACTGCCGACCCCAGCTACTACGATCCGGCAGAGACTGCGGTTCACAAATCTCTGGAGCTGACACCTGGCAACCTCGAAGGGCAAAAAGCGCGAGTCATGATCCTGCTCGGTCGCGGAGACTTTGCCCAAGCGCTTGATCTGGCGAAAGCGCTGAACAAAAAGACTCCAGATGACGTGTTGCTTTACGGATTCATCGCGGATGCCGCGATCGAACTCGGCGAGTACGCCGATGCCGAGCAAGCGGTTCAGTGGATGCTCGATCTCCGCCCCGGAAATGTTCCAGCACTCCTGCGCGGAGCTTCTCTGCGCCGCCTGTTTGGCGATACCGAGGGTGCGATGCTCTTTTTCTCCCAGGCCTATCAGCAAATGCCTCCAACTCAAACCGAAGACTTGGCCTGGACACTGACCCAGATGGCGGACTTGCAATTGTCAGTTGGTCACATCGATGACTCGGACGGTCTGCTTCGCACCGCGCTGCAGAAATTCCCAGGCTACTACCAGGCTCGCGAAAGCTTGGCCCGCGTTCAAGCGGCGCGGCAGCACTATTCCGAGGCGGTGGAACTTCTTCGTCAGCGCAACCAGAATTTCCCGACCGCAGCAAGCCGCTTTGCCCTAGCGGAAGGCCTCGAGCGGGCCGGCCATACGGCCGAAGCAGATTCTGCGTACCAAGACTTCGAGACCAGCGCGCGCCGCTCGATCGGCTCCGTCGAGAACGCCAACGAGGAACTCATCTTCTACTACCTTGCTCATGGACATAACGCTTCCGAAGCCCTGCGTATTGCGCGCATCGAAATCGCCAAGCGACATGATGTGAACACACTGGATGCCTACGCTTGGGCGCTCTATTCCAATGCGCATTACCAAGAGGCTCAAAATCAGATCGCCAAGGCCCTCGCCGTGGGCGTCCGCGATGCAGCGATGCTTTATCACGCCGGAGCCATTGCTGAAAGTTTGAAGGATAGTTCTTCCGCGGCGCGGTTCTTGAAGGCGTCACTCGAACTCAATCCATCATCCGACACAGCCGGCGCGGCGCGTGAAGCTCTCGAGAAGCTCGCTCCGGCTTCGACCGAAGCCCGCAACTCGAAGTAAGACCTGCAACGCAGCGAGGACATCATGGGTCGGAAAATTCTATTTCTGATATTTATCCTGAGTTACTTGGAACAACCCGCAGTGCTGCGAGCGCAGCAGGATTCCACAAACGATCGGATCAAGACTCTGCAGTCCCGCGTCAGAAGGTATCCGGAAGACTACGCCGGATATGCCGGACTCGGCGCAGCGTATTTGCAGAAGGGTCGAGAAACCGGTGATGCCGCTGACTTCGAGCTAGCCAAAGGCGCGCTTGAAAAATCGCTTGATCTACTTTCGAACGACCCCGCGGCAGCCTTCGCGATGACGCAGATGGCTGTCGTCTGCATGGCCGAGCATCGCTTTGACGATGCGCTGGCTTGGGCGCAAAAAGCTCTGGCTCTGGGCTCGGGTGATCCATCACCGTGGGCCATCGCGGGCGACGCCCTTGCGGACATGGGAGATTACGCAGGCGCCGCGGAGGCTTATTCGAAACTAGACGCCCTGTATGGTTCCGAGGACGAGAAACTAGCTTTTTCCTACCAGCGAGACACCCGCACGTCCTTCCTTCGATTCATCGCGGGCGACACGCCGGGCGCGATAGATCTCATGCGTAGCGCGGTACAAAAGGCGATCGAGATGCGCATGCCCGCCGAGAATATCGCGTGGAGCGAATACCAGCTCGGCGAAGACCTCTTCCAGGCAGGGGAAATGGCGCCCGCGGAAAAAGCTTATCTCGCAGCGGTCCAGGAATACCCCGGCTATTACCGCGGGCTTGCAGGGCTGGCCAAGGTCCGCGCAGCGCAAGGTAGATACGCGGAGGCAGTCGATCTTTTCAAGAAGGCCATCGCGGCGGTGCCATACCCGGAATATGCAGCCGCGCTGGGCGATGTTTATCAGAAACTTGGCAACACGCAAGAAGCCAAAACACAATACGAGTTGGTGGAGTTCATCGGTTATTTGAGCCAAATCAATCAGCAAATTCACAATCGAGATTTGGCGCTCTTCTATGCCGATCACAACCTGAAACTCAACGAATCCCTGGAGCTCGCTCGCAAGGAACTGGAAGTCCGCCACGACATTTATAGCTGGGACGTGCTCGCGTGGTCCCTATACAAGAACGGCAAATTTCAGGAAGCTGCTGACGCGATCTCTCGCGCTCTTAGCCAGGGGACAAGAGACGCACAATTGTTCTTTCACGCCGGAATGATCTACGAAACCGTAGGCGATTCGGCGAAGGCCAGAAGCTACCTGCAGGAAGCGCTGGCAGCCAATCCTCACTTCAGCATTCTCTATTCCGAAAAGGCCGCCGAGATACTGGCCCGGCTGACACAAAAGGAAATCGTTGTCAGCCAGCAAGAGGCTGCCAGTGTCCGCTAAAGCGCAGGTTGTTCGTTGCTTTCTAGCAGCTGCCGCGACGCTGGCCCTATTACCCGCTCCCTCGACGGCGCATCCCATGGGCAACTTCAGCATCAGCCGCTTCGCGGGCATAAGCATCGAAGGCCGCCTCGTGGAAGTGCGCTATTTCATCGATATGGCCGAAATTCCCACCTTCCAGGAGATGCAGCAGAACAGTATCGGCGCTCAGTCGGATGGTCCGCGCGTGCGATCCTATCTATCGAGCCAAGCCGAGGCGTTCAGAAAGAATCTGCTTGTCACTCTGAATGGCCAACCGCTGTCGCTGGAAACCACTTCACAGGACATACTTTTTTCTCCAGGCGCAGGCAATCTTCCAACTATGAAGTTCGGGCTCGTATATCGAGCACAAATATCCGAAACATGCACCGTCACGCCCTGCGAGCTCGAGTATCACGACGCGAACTTTTCCAGCCGCCTGGGCTGGAAAGAGGTTGTCACCTCATCGAGCCCTGGAGTCCAAATTCAAAATAGTTCGGTCCCTTCGCATGACCGTAGCAATCAGCTTTCGAACTATCCCACCGATTTGATTAACAGCCCGCCGCAGGATGTGGACGCGAAGATCATCTATTCGGTCGAGAACTTATCCGATCGGCTCTCGCCGGAGATTGCGCGAGCGAGACCCGGAACCGCACCCCCGGCGGCAATTGCTCCGGTCGCATCTCATTCGCGCCCCGCGAAAAACGGCACCGGCGGCAACTCTGCGAAGGTCTCTGCGCAAGCGATATCACCGTCCGACGCGAACTCCCAGCCTGCTCAGCTCAAGCCCAACCAGCAGAAGACACCACGAAACTCCTTTACCGCATTGATGGCGATAAAGCAGATCAGCTTTACGATTGCATTGCTTGCAGCAGCGGTTGCCGCCGGCCTTGGCGCTCTTCATGCTCTCGAGCCCGGCCACGGCAAGACGATTGTGGCGGCATACCTGGTTGGTTCAAAAGGCACCGCGCGGCATGCCTTGCTTCTGGGAATGATCGTAACGCTCTCACACACGGCCGGCGTTTATTTACTCGGAGCGATAACCCTCTACGCTCAGAAATACGTTCTGCCGGACCGCATTTATCCCTTCCTTGGTGTCCTCTCCGGCATCCTTATCGCGGGAATGGGTTGCTATCTATTTCTGCAGCGCTACCTCGGGGGTGAGTTTGCGCACACTCATAGCGGCGAAATCCCGGCGGCGGGAGAGGCTCGAAAGAACCCAACGCAATGCCAGCCCGAAAGAATTTCCGCCCGGCAACTGCTGGTCCTCGGCATCACTGGCGGAATCGTGCCTTGTCCCGCTGCACTGGTTGTGTTGTTGAGCGCTGTCGCCCTGCATCGCACCGGCTTTGGCCTGTTTCTAATCGTTGCCTTTAGTATCGGACTGGCTGCGGTGCTTATCGCCATGGGCCTGGCTGCTGTCTATTCCGGCCACATGCTCTCCCGCCTGCGGCTGGAAGGCCCGCTTATTCAGCGATGGCTACCAATGGGCTCGGCCGCAATGATCGTTTTGCTGGGCTTTGGCATTGCCATTCGCGGTTTGATATCGGCGGGTATAGTGCCGACTCGAATGTGGTCTTGATTCTTCCATTGCGAGCCTCGGAATACCGGCGGCTTCGCTGAAGTGAGTCAGTAAGGAGGCGTGGTGTTCTCATTTGCTGCCATTCTCATTCTAAGTTTCTTCCTGGGTATGCGTCATGCCACCGACCCGGATCACGTGGTGGCCATAACCACCATCGTCACCAAGCAGCGCGGCGTTGGGAAAGCCGCACTCATTGGCGCGCTCTGGGGTCTTGGTCATACGTTCACCATTTTTGTCGTCGGTACCATGATTATTCTGTTCCAAGTCACCATTCCCCCGCGTCTCGGCCTTTCCATGGAATTTGCTGTCGCCGCCATGCTGATTCTGCTCGGCGTCCTCAATCTGACGGGAACCCTCCGCTGGCTGCAAGAGAGATTTATCCCCAGCGCACAACTCCCCGTCGAGGTGACCGTAGGCAGTGACCGCCACGAGCACAAAGAAGAGCCTGTCCGGCCTCCAGTCACATCACAAGTTGATAGCCCAAAACTCTCCCTTGATCCCGCGTCTCGGAGAATCGGGCTATACAACGTTGTGCGGCCACTCGTGATCGGCGTCGTGCATGGCCTCGCAGGTTCAGCGGCTGTGGCTCTTTTGGTTATGACCACCATCCGCGACTCTTGGCAAGCCATCGCTTATCTCCTCCTCTTTGGTGTCGGCACAATTGCCGGGATGATGTCGATCACCGTAGTAATCGCCCTGCCCTTTGCATTCACCATTAGAAAATTTGCAGGCTGGAACCGCGGCATAGCTGTCGCCTCGGGTCTGCTAAGCCTAGCTTTTGGCTTGTTTCTTTCCTACCAGATCGGCTTCGTTGACGGCCTCTTCACTCTTCACCCGCACTGGATCCCGCGGTAACCAGTTTCCCTTGAGCTGCCGATCGCGTCCCTCAGGTGGCGGCGGCTAGGCCATAGAGGAATTCGACGTGCGAGAGCGCGCCGCCGTCCATGCCTTTCACTTTCGGGTTTGTAGACTCAATCAAGTAATACTCATCGGGCGCGTGGGCACCGTTGCCGTGACCCAAGCCGAAGTGCCCGGCCGGCAAGCGCAGGGGCTCGCTGGTGAAGACGTACCCGGGCCAGGACCCCGCGAGGCGGGGCAGGATCACAGGGTCGATTCCGTTGCGCTTGTACACTTCGGCTGCCACCTGAATGACGGCCGAGTCCGCGGGCGTGCTGGTCGGGTCGTAGCCTCCACTCATGTGCACGTCGACGTCGGCGAAGCCTTTCTTGACAAGATGCGCCTTCAGGGCTGCGAGCGCCTCGGCAGCTGTCATGTCGGGGACCAGTCGCATATCGATTTTCGCGACCGCCTTGCCGGGAAGAATCGTCTTTCCACCGGGGCCCGTATACCCGCCAACGAGACCTTCGATGTTGATGGTTGGCTGCGAGACCAGCATTTCCATCGACTCTTCCCAGCCCACATCGTGAATCCAATGGTCGACGCCTTGCTGTTTCTTGGCCTCGGCCTCGCTGAGGCGCTGCGCCGCCACTTCGATCATCTTTTTTTCGGCCGGCGACAGCGGCCGCGCTTTGGCGGCAAAGCCCTCCACCACCGGAGTGTTGCCGTCCGGCGATACCAGTGTGGCGAGCGCCTCGACCAAATGCCATGCGGGACTGTCGACTCTTGCTTTGTTACTGGAGTGCAGATCTTTTTCGGACCGCGCCCCCAGAGCTGGCCACTCGAAGTCAGTTCCAGCTCCACCACCCCCTTTGCGCCGAGGAACATCATGACCTGCCCGTCGGGCTGCTGCGATGCGTAGGGCATGTAGACACCGGTACACTTTTTGAGCGCCGCACCGACTTCCGGCTTGCGAACGACCTGGGGAAAGTGCGGAGAACCGATTTCCTCTTCTCCTTCCGCGACGAACACGAAATTCACGGGCGGCTTCTTCCCGGCTCCGCGGATGGCGTGCAGGGCTGCGAGAAATGTCGCCTCCGGCCCCTTTTGGTTTACCGCGCCGCGGCCGATGATCACCTTGCCGAGTCCCGGCTTATCCACCAGCGCGGCCTCAAACGGCGGCGAAGTCCACTCCGCGGGATCGGCTTGCTTGACGTCGTACATGAAATACAGCGCGACCGTACGTGGCGCGCCCGCGTCGAGCGTGGCGAAAATTCCCGGCTGGCCGTCGGTAGGGACTTTGATAACTTGCTGAAATCCCGCGTCGCGCAGCATGCGCATCGTTAGGTCGCAGCCTTCGTTCATCCCGCGATTCTCGGCGGCGATGGATGGCTGCTTGATCCAGTCCTGCAAGCGCTGCACGGATTCGTCGTGGCGCTTTTCGATTTCCTCCTGGATGGCGGCCATGGCATCAGCCGGCGCGGCGCCCCCCGCCCAATCCGGCAGCGCAAGGGATGCCGCGCCCACCACGCCACTTGCGGCTGCACCCTGCAGGAACGTACGCCGGTCTACACAAGAAAAGGAGATCTTCGGATCCGCAACTTGTTCTGTATCGCGCCTTGTTTCGCTCATGAGCTCCTCCGGGAAAGGACCACGCACCACTCGAATCGTTTCTGTACCGCGAATATTGGGGCGACAATTACCGGCGAGAGACTACACCGGACGGCCTGCCGCGACAACAGTCTGTTGGATTTTCTGCGAACGAGATTTTCGTACCAGGCGCGCAAATGCATTACTGGCGCAGGATTGCAAGAAAACGGTCGAGATAGATCTCTAATTTCCTCCAAGTGTAAGCCAGCTGGCGCAGCGCGACCTCGACTCGGCGCCCGACCCGCCTGTTTTCGCGCGTAGCCACTACCGCCAAGTTCGTGCCTAAGAATTTACTAACGGATACGTGACGGTCTATATCGCTCACTTAGTGGCCGTGTTATTTTTCCGCATCATGTCCAACACCATGACGAATCCCACCCCTCAATTTGGCACCGCCGAATATGCCGGAGTTACCGGCGCCGAGCGGTGCAAATCCTGCAGCCAGTCCATCGGCTCGCAATACTACCGAGTCAACGGGGCGCTGACGTGTGCCTATTGCGGCGAGCAAGCAAAACTCCGCGCTCCCCAGGATTCGCATCAGACCTTCGTGCGCGGCTTGCTCTTCGGGATCGGTGGCGCTGTCCTGGGCCTGATTATTTATGCGGGGTTCGGCATCGTCACGGGGCTGATGCTCGGCTACATCTCGCTTGCTGTCGGTTATATCGTCGGCAAAGCGATCATGAAAGGTACCAACGGCGTCGGCGGGCGCCGCTACCAAATCGCTGCAGTCGCACTGACCTATGCTGCCGTTTCGCTGTCCGCGATTCCTATCGGCATTTCGCAAATCGTCAAGCATAGAAACGAGCAAAAACAGAACCTCGTCAAGCACGCACCGCCCCCCACGATGAGCTCCGGTGAATCCGCCGAGCCCGACGCGGCGGCCGTAGCGCCGCCGGAACCCGTTATGCCACACCCCGTCGCTCCAAAACCAAAGATGAGCATCGGATCGGCGATCGGGATGCTCACGCTGGCGGGGCTCGCTTCTCCATTTCTCGAGTTGCAAGATCCGCTGCACGGCGCCATTGGCCTGATCATTCTCTTTGTAGGCATCCGCATCGCCTGGAAACTCACTGCCGCTGCTAAACTGGACATCCTGGGACCCTTCAGTAAGTCCGCCCCGGCGAAATCCGACTCCTGAGCACCCCCGCCGCCGTGTCCACTTTGCCCGTCGCCGTAGCTCGTAACTGTAAAGCCTGCTCGCGTGAACTTGCTTCCGGCATCCTGGCTTGCGACCAATGCCACACCCTGGTGCATGCCGCGGAACTCGAGCAGATCTCCGCCGGCGCGCGCATGTTTGAGGAACACGGCGAGTTGCAGAAAGCGCGCGATGCCTGGCTGAAAGCTTTGCCGCTTCTCCCTCCACAAGCCGAGCAAACCAAATGGGTCCAGGACAAAGCCCGCAAACTCGAATTGGCCGCCGCCGCGAACTCCGAAAAGCAGAATGCCTGGGCCAAAAAGCTCGGGCCGCTCGCACCAATCGCCGTCTTACTCGCGAAGAGCAAGTTCCTTCTCACGCTGTTCAAGTTGAAATCGCTGCTAAGCCTCGCCACCTTCATGGCGTTTTACTGGGCGGTTTATGGCCCGAAATTCGGCGTAGGCTTCGCGGTTCTAATTCTCGTCCACGAAATGGGCCACTACATCGACATCAAGCGCCGCGGTCTTCCCGCAGAGATGCCCATGTTCTTGCCGGGATTCGGCGCCTATGTTCGTTGGGCCGCGATGGGCGTTTCACTTGCGACTCAAGCCGCCGTCAGTCTCGCGGGGCCTCTAGCGGGCTTTATCGGCGCGGCGGTCTGCGCGCTGATCTGGTGGAAGACCGGCAACGGTCTTTGGGCCGCGCTCGCTCGTTCTTCCGCGGTCCTGAACGTTCTCAATCTCACTCCGGTGTGGGTTCTCGACGGCGGCAAGGCGTTCGCCGCATTGACGAAGACCGAGCGCATCGTCATCCTCACGGCGGCGCTCCTTCTTTGCTTCGTACTCGACGAAAAAATCTTCCTTGTTGTGGCCGCCGGCGCCACCTACCGCCTCTTCACGAAAGACTTCCCCACAGACCCAAGCCGCGCCACCACCGCTTATTTCGTAGCCGTCCTCGCAGCGCTTGGTTTCGTCATGTACCTGATGCCGGGCCAGGGTTTCGGCCGGCCGTAACAGTGAGCCATTGCTAGGGAACAGTGGCACAGCCATTGCTAGTTGTGTCTCCTCAATTTCGCAAGCTTCCTCGCCAACCTGTCCACACCACCCGCTCCCCTCAAGCATCAAACCTCTGTCGTAGCATTGTGCGTACGTGCTATACTTCAAAGCCCGTCCCTTGATGGTTTTGGACTGTGTGGGCGGGCGTGTTGATCTAGTCGTTTGGATCGCACGTGCAGTTTGATTCAGGCCCGTGCCCGGCGAGGCGGGTAAGCTGGCGCCTTAAATTGGTTAGGGGGAAATATCGCAGAACGCAACTTCCGGCAGGCCGATCGCACTCGAGTAAACGAGCGCATCCGGGCGCGTGAAGTCCGGGTCATCGATGAAGAAGGCGGTCAGCTTGGCGTCATGCAGCCGTACGAAGCCATTAAAATGGCGCGCGAACGCGGACTGGATCTGGTGGAAATTTCGCCCACCGCCGATCCGCCTGTTTGCAAAATCACCGATTACGGTAAATTCCTTTACCAGCAAAATAAAAAGGCCCACGAGCAGCGCAAAAGCAGCCGCGGCTCGCAACTCAAAGAAGTAAAGTTTCGCCCGGCAACCGCGGAGCACGATTATCAGGTTCGCAAGAATCAGATCATCCGGTTCCTCGGCGAAGGCCACAAAGTTCGCGCCATGATTTTTCATCGCGGTCGCGAAATGGCGCACCAGGAAGTCGGCCGCGCCAAGATGACCCGCTTGCTAGGCGAAATCGGCGAACACGGCCAGATCGAAACCATGCCGCGCATGGAAGGCAACGTCCTGGTCGCTCTGCTGGCTCCGAAAAAAGGCGTCGCGGTAGCCAAACCGGTAGCCCAAACAGCCCAGCAAGCCCAGTAGCTGTGTAGCGGCTTTTGTAATTGCTTTTGTAGCGGCCGCCTTCCGAGGCGGGCGCAGTTTCGATCAAGCCAGACCAACTAATTTTGTAGGGCAGTCGGCGACCGCAAATCGGCGCGCTGCGCCCACAGCAAGAAAGGTTTTATCAATGCCAAGAAACGCTTCGAAACCAAAAAAGAAACTAAAGACCCATCGCGGAGCCGCGAAACGCTTTAAGGTCACCGCCGGTGGCAAAATCCTTCGCATGCACTCCGGCAAGCGCCATTTGCTGGGAACCAAAGCCCCGGGCCGCATGCGCAAACTAAAGAAGCTGACGCTGGTGAACAAGGCCGATCTAGCCTCCGTTCGCCAGATGCTCCCCTACGCGTAAAATGAAGTGTGCGTTGTAGGGGCGGGGCTTGCCCACCCGGGCCGCCGCGTCTCGGCGCAACGATCGCCATCACGCTGGTTTGAGAGCGAATTTGAGGATGCGTCGCAGTATCGCATCCAGGATTTTCGGCTTCAGCAGCATCGGATCCGAAAAGCAACACCGCGGGGCGCAAGCCCTGCACATCGCGCCAGGCAGTGCCACACGGGTGCCTGCCGGCCGATCCGCCGCTCAAAGCGGCAATGTAGGCGCCGGACTTTAGTCCGGCGTCCGCAAAGCACCAGGAGACAAACCCGTTGCGGTTACGCGTGTCTTTTCTTCAATTTGCCGCGCGCCCGCACCGCGTTGTCTCCCCAAACAAAAAGGAGAAACCCATGGCTCGCGTAAAACGCGGCACAAAGCGCCGTGCGCGGCGTAAGAAGTACCTCAAGCGCACAAAAGGCTTTTTTCTAACAAAAAGCAAGCTGTACCAATCCGCACAAGAGGCTGCCAATCGCGCCGATCGCTATGCATTCCGCGACCGCCGCGTCAAGAAGCGCCAATACCGCCAGCTTTGGATTCAGCGCATTGGCGCAGCTGCGCGTCTGAACGGCATCACCTACGGCCAGCTGATTCACGGTCTGAAAGCCGCAGGCGTCGATCTAGACCGCAAGGTCCTGGCGGACATTGCTGTAAAGGACGCCGCTGCTTTCGCGAGCTTGGCAGCTACCGCAAAAGCTGCCGCACCGCCACCAGAAAAAAAGAGGAAGGCGTAAGAATCCAATACCCTTGTCGGGGCGGATACTCTTGTAGGGGCGGGGCTTGCCCCGCCCAGGCAAGGTCATCGAGTCTTGGGGCGTCACAAGGCGACTCCTAAAAAGGACGCTCCTCTTATTTCTTCTTGATGAGCTTAGAGAATAGGCATGAACATTCCTGAGGACAAGACGTCCAAAACACTCGCCGAGCTGGGCATCACTGCCCCAGAACAAGTGGACGCGGTGTTCCTGCGAGATTCAAAAGCACTTTGACGCCGACTCCTCCAAAGAATTCATCGAAGTTTTGTGGAAAGAGTTTCGAGACCAATGGCTTGGTCGCAAGTCGGGGGTGTTGAGCCGCATAACCGACAATTGGCTCAAAACCGCCTCGCCCGACCTCAAACGCTCCGTGGGCGCTGCTCTCAACAGACTTCGTTCGCACGTCGAGGCCAAGATCGAAGAACGCCGCCTCTCCGTTGAGGCGAACGAGGAGCGAGGGGCGCTAGCCCGCGAGCGTGTCGATCTTTCGTTGCCCGGGGTCAAGCGCCCGATCGGGTCACATCACCTGATCCGCCAGGTCTTCCAGCAGATCGAAGACATCTTCGTCTCGATTGGGTTTTCCGTCGTCGAAGGCCCGGAAATCGAAACACCTTACTACAATTTCGAGGCCCTCAATATTCCCGAATTCCATCCCGTCCGCGATGACATGGATACGTTTTATCTCGAGCTGCCGAAAGGCGCGCCTTCGCCCCTGCTGCTGCGCACGCATACTTCGCCGATGCAAATTCGCACCATGGAAAAGCGCCAGCCGCCCGTGCGCGTGATCGTGCCGGGCAAAGTCTATCGGCGCGACAATCCCGACGCCACGCACTCCTTTGCCTTTCACCAGGTGGAAGGCCTCGCGGTCGACTCCGACATCACCTTTTGCGATTTCACCGGCACGATCGAGTATTTCGTGAAGCAATTTTTCGGCCCTGGCGTGAAAACGCGTTTTCGGCCCAGCTATTTTCCGTTCACCGAGCCTTCCGTCGAATTTGATGTAACCTGCGTTTTCTGCGGCGGAAGCGGACTCTCCGCCAACGGCCTGAATTGTTCGAAGTGCAAGGGCGCGGGCTGGATTGAGCTGTTCGGCGCCGGCATGGTCGATCCAGCCGTCTACGGCTTCGTTGGCTACGACCCGAAGAAAGTAAGCGGCTTCGCGTTCGGCATCGGCATCGACCGCTTGGCCATGCTCAAATACGGCATCGACGATATCCAGGTATTCTTTCAAAATGATGTGCGCTTCTTGCGGCAATTCCCATGAGAAAAGGCAAAAGCATGAACACCGAGGGCACGGAGACAAGAGCACGGCGTGCCCGGAAAGACCGAGGCACCGCGCCATGACTTTTACCGACGCTAAACAACGATTTTCGAGTCGCGTGGCCGATTATGTGCGTTATCGACCCGGTTATCCCACGGAGGCGCTTACACTGTTGCGCGCCGAATGCGATCTCCGCTCAGGCCACGTCATTGCCGACGTTGGTTCCGGCACCGGTTTCCTTAGCGAACTCTTTCTGAAAAACGGCAATCGTGTTTACGGCATCGAGCCCAACCAGGCGATGCGCGCCGCCGGCGAAGAATATCTCGCCTCTTACGATTCCTTTGTGAGCATCGACGCATCGGCCGAAGCCACCACCCTGGAAAGCGGCACCGTCGACTTCGTAACCGCGGGCCAGGCCTTCCACTGGTTCGAGCCCGCCGCTGCGCGGCGGGAATTTCAGCGCATTCTGAAACCCACAGGGTGGGTCGTGGTGATGTATAACGACCGCCAAATGGATTCAGCTTTCGCCAACGCTTACGAGGAACTTCTCGTGAAATTCGGCACCGATTACCAGCGCGTGCGCGAATCGTATCCTGAAAGCCAAACCATGCATGAATTCTTCGCCGGCGGAAGCGTTTCGCAACGCAGCGTGCCCAATGAGCAGATTCTCGACTGGGAAGGTCTTGCCGGGCGCCTGCGCAGCAGTTCTTATGCGCCGCGGGAAGGCCAGCCCCAGTACGCGCCAATGATGGCGGCGCTGGAAGAATTATTCCGCGCCAATCAGGAAAACGGCACCGTGCGCATGGAATATGCCACGCACGTTTACTTCGGTCGCCTGCCCACACCATGAAGGTCGTCTACAACTGGCTGAGAGACTTCGTCGATGTCACCGCGTCGCCCGAGGATCTGGCTTCGCGGCTCGCGCTTTCCGGCACCAACATCGGCGGCGTGGAAAAGGGCGCGCACGGCGCGGTGATCGACGCGGAAATTTCGTCGAACCGGCCGGACTGCCTGGGACATTACGGAATCGCCCGCGAAGTCAGCGCGGTGTACAAGCTGCCGCTGAAACCTGTTGCGCCAAAACCCGCAGAAGGCTCGGCGAAAGCTGCCGACGCGGTCCGTGTCGAGATTCAAGTCCCGGAGCTTTGCGGCCGCTTTACCGCGCGCGTGATTCGCGGGGTGAAGATTCAGCCATCGCCCGCGTGGCTGCGCGAGCGGCTGGAGGCCAGCGGAGTCGCCAGCATCAGCAACGTCGTGGACATCTCGAACTACGTGATGCTCGAGCTTGGCCATCCGCTGCATACGTTTGACTACGACAAGGTGCGCGATCACCGCATTGTCGTGCGCAAAGCCAGGCCGCGGCGAATGCTGCGAGAAGGAAAAATACACGACTCTGGATGGCATCGAGCGCGCGCTGGATCCCGGTATGTGCATGATTGCCGACGGCGACGGTTCGCGCGCCGTGGGCATCGGCGCGATCATGGGTGGCGCGGAAACCGAAATCTCGTTTTCCACGAAGAACGTTTTGATCGAGTGCGCCTGGTTCAATCCCATCGCGGTTCGCCGCGCCACGCGCTTTTTGAAATTGCACACGGAAGCGTCCACGCGGTTTGGCCGCGGCGCCGATCCGGAAATGGCCGAGCTGGCCTCGCGCCGCGCCGCGGAGCTGATCTTGCAACTTGCCGGCGGCGAGTTGCTGTCCGGGGTTGTCGATGTTTATCCCGGTAAGCGCGCGCCGAAAAAGATCTGTGCTGACGCGCGCGGAACTTTTGCGGGTGATGGGCGCCGACGTTCCGGACAAAGAAATCGAGGCGAGTCTCGGCGCGCTGGGATTTTCTCCCGTGCGCGTGGACCAGAATCGTGGCGCGGACGGATCGCTGCTGGCGACGTGGGAATGCACGCAACCTTCCTGGCGCGCGGAAGTCGAGCGCGAAATCGATTTGATCGAAGAGGTCGCGCGCATTTATGGCCTGGACAAATTCCCGCCGCGTTTTCCAGTTTCGCGCCAGGGCGCTTTGCGCCTGCCCAATTACGAGCCGGAGACGCAAATTCGCGAGCGCCTGATCGGTCTCGGGTATCGCGAAATCCTGACCATCCCGCATGTGGCGCGAAGAGCGCGACGCATTGTTCCGCGCGCCGCGAGCGTGCAGCCCGCGCGGCTCGCGAATCCGCTGTCGGAAGAAGCGGGCGTGCTGCGCTCGACCGGGTTGGTGACCATGGCCGCGGCGCTGGAGTGGAACCTGAATCATGGCCAGCGCAATGTGCGTCTGTTCGAGATCGGCAGCCAATACAGCTCTGCGTGGTCATCAGTCTGTCGAAACCCGCGTGCTGACGGTCGGCGCGACCGGCGAGGCTCGCGAGAAAGATTTGTACGACTCGGCCCGTGCGTATTCTTTCGCCGATTTGAAAGGCGACCTCGATTCGCTCGGCGAACTCGCCGGAGGTTTGGCGTGGAGCGATCGCGCCGTGGACACGGCAAGCGAGGGCACGCATCGCGTTTCCGGCGATTGGTCGCATGCCGCGCGAAGCGGGCACGTTGCGCTCTCCGGCGAGGAGAATCGGCGATGCGGGCCAGCTGGCGCGTCGCATTGCGGACCGCCTCAAGCTGCGGCAAGACGTGTTTCTCGCGGAGTTGCGGCTCGAACCGGTGTACGCGGCTATTCGCGACCTCAAGGATTCGCGCCGGTACGAACCGCTGCCGCGATTCCCGGCAGTGGAGCGCGATTTCTCGCTGCTGCTGGCGGATGGCACGCATTTCTCCGACGTCACGAAGACGATTCGCTCGCTCGGCATTGGTGAAATCGTTTCCATCGAAGCGGGAGACCTGTTTCGCGGCAAGAATGTGCCTGCGGGAAAATATTCGCTGATGGTGCGCGTGATTTTTCAGAGCCGCGACGCGACGCTGACCGACGCGCAGATCGCCGAGTTTTCCGCGCGCATTGTCGCCGCCCTCGAGAAGCATCTGGGCGCGCAGCTCCGCGCGAGCTGAAGTGGCGGTCATCTCGATACCTGTAGCCGCCGTCTCCGAGACGGCGGGGTTTAGATCGCGCATCGGCGCTATCCTTTGCCGGAGTTGGCATCGCTGCCCGCGCTGTGCGCGCATTGCAACGTGTGCTTGCAGTTGACTCTAAACCCCGCTCTCTCGGAGAGAGCGGCTACAGGTCGCTGTGCGCTACAATCGGGAACTGCGGCACGGAGAGCCATCATGAGTTCACCGGTCAAAGTACAAATCTTCGGACAGACTTACACGATTCATGGCGAGCTGGATCCGGCTTACGTGCAGACGCTCGCGACTTTCGTGGATGAGAAGATGCGCGCGATTTCGGACGCGACCTCCACTGTCGATACGCACAAGATTGCGGTGTTGGCGGCGCTTTCGATTGCCGACGAACTTCATAGCACGCAGCGCGACCTTGGCGAGCACAATGACCTGCTGCGCGAACAGGCCGAGCGCTGCCTGACGCTTGTCGAGCGCGCATTAAAACAAACCGCATAAAACTCATGTTCTTCTCTCACTGGCTCCATTTGGTTGGGGTGCGGTCCCAGCGGTGTTTGCGGAGTTCGGAGTGGAGCTGGGGTGGGAGCGGACCTTTGTCGCTGGCGGCGAGGTTGGTCTCGACGTGGTGGCGTTTGCGCATGCCGGGGATGATGGTGCTGACGTCTTTGTTGTTGAGGATGAAGCGCAGGGCCATTTCCGGCATGGTCAGGCCGTCGCGGAGCAGCGGCTTGAGCGCTTCGGCGTGTTCGACGCTCTTCTTCAGGTTCTCCGGCACGAAATAGGTGTTGCGCCAATCACCTTCGGGCCATTTGCTGTCCAGCGTCAAGGTGCCGGTGAGTGTGCCTTCGTCGAAGGGGACGCGCGCGATCACGGCGACATCTTTTTCGCGGCACGCGGGGAACAATTCGTCTTCGGGATTCTGGTCGAAGATGTTGTAGATGACTTGCACGGCGTCGAATAGCCCGGCGTGTACCGCCTTCACTCCGTTGGCGGGCTGCCAGCGATTGATGCTAATCCCCAGTGCGCGAACCTTTCCGCTAGTGAGCAGTTTTTCGAGCACGGGTCGCAGACGCTTGTCTTGGAGCCAGGCATCTTCCCAGGTGTGAAACTGGATGAGGTCGAGCGTGCCGACGCCGATGTTGGCCAAACTTTTGTTGACGTATTCCTCGATATAGTCCGGCGGATAGCAATCATCGAGCGTGAATTGCGGAGTGCTGGGCCATTTGCGATTTTTCGGCGGGATCTTTGTGGCGGTGTAGAGGGTCTTCCCGGCGTTGGCGCGCAGGATTTTCCCGAGTAGCTGTTCGCTGTGACCGTCGCCATAGGCCCAGGCGGTGTCGAAGAAATTGCAGCCAAGATCGATAGCCCGCTGCAGCGAATCGATCGACTGGGCGTCTTCCGAACCGGTCCAACCGGCGATGCCCCACATTCCGTAGCCAATTTCACTGACCTTCCATCCGGACCGGCCGAAGCGGCGATAGTTCATCGTGGCGTTCTCCTTGTAAGCGCGGGCACCATTATAGCCACGGCCCAAGCAAGGTTTAGCGTCGGCGTGCGGGTTGATCGTGGACGGCTGGGTGGTCGCGAGGCGGATGGGAACTGAAGTCAGATTGGTTAACAATTTACACCCCTCCCCCGCCTTTTTTCGCAAGTGCGGATTCTAAAGGACTTTAAGTCTAACGTTTTTGTAAGTGCGGATTCTAAAAGAGTTATGGGCGTATTTTTCGGATCTGCGGATTCTACAGGGGTTAGGGTTGGAATGAATTTTGGCCGGAGGAATTGCGGAGCGATCGACTGAGTGCGGTGCGTTCGAATTACTCGTTGAGGTAACACGAAGAAGGATAACATGTTGGTAACTATAGGTCAAGGACCATTTTGGGAATGGAGTGTCAAGATATCAACGCCAGGGCGAAGTTGGTCGATTCGGATGAATGTGGACAGGTAAGAGGAAGTCAACCCCAAGACCCACCCTTGCAAAAACCGCAAGGATTGGGCCACCCGTGGCGCGAGCTCCGCCCTGCGCTAGACATCTCGCTGGCATTCGCCGCACGGGAGCGCTTTTCCAAGGTGCGCGGCGCGGCCCACCTCGGTGACAACCCAAGGGCGCAGGGTCCAAGGGGGATTGTGGCGCATGTGCTGACTGTGGCCGCACTCGAGATCGGCGACCCAATCGCCGAGATCGTCCTGGTGGAATCCTACGATCTTGCGCTCAGGTAGGAGTGGACTTGGCATTTCGATCGGCGCGCTAAGGGCCGCTACAGTATGGCTCATCGGGCGTTCCGACGGGGATGCCGATAGAGGACGGCGCTCCAGTCCGGAATAGGATTGTCGATAGGTAACAGCGAAACTTTGCTAGCCGTTGGCGGCGGCAAAACGATGTAAAATCAAGACGGGTCTCGCAACCCTTTGGGCTGATTGCTCGTCTAAGGTGCTAGATCATGGTGTCTTTGTGGAGCTAAGAGCTGATTTCCGGCGACGGTTCGCGCGGCCAGCGCTGGCCTTGTTGGGCTGCGTGCTGCTGTTGTATGTCGCCACGGGCCTCGCGTTTCTCCACCCGCATAATAACGGTCCCGAGACGACCTGCCATGTTTGCCAGGTTCTGCATGCGCCGGTGCTGGCGGTTGCCCGGCTAAACCTGGTTCCCGAAGCGCAGCAAGTCGCGCGAAATACCACGCCTTTAGAGCACGCCGCACCATCGAGTCCGGTCGCTCTGCATCGCGCATCTCGAGCCCCTCCTTCCGCGTAACAAACTACCTCTGATTCGTTGACCGCTATTTTGGCGTTGAATGCCGAGCCGCATTCAGGCGCCGCCGCTATTTTTCCAGCGGCTCCTATCCACAGCTCCACACCGTCGCCAAGTGCGATAAACAGTCCCTAATGGGACGGGAGAAAAAATGTTCAGGAATTTGCGCAAGTATTTGCATTCACCTTGGCACCGTAGAGCGGTGAAGGGAATTCTGTTTTTGGGACTGGGTTTGCTGGTTTCAGCGGCGCCTTCATTCGCTCAGTTGGGAAACTCGGGGACGATTGAAGGCGTGGTGAAGGATCCTTCCGGGGCGGCGGTGCCGAACGCCACCGTGCAAATCAACAACGCGGTGAGCGGTTACTCAAGGACGACGACGACGGGCGCCGACGGGTCATTTCGGTTTACCAACCTGCCTTTAAATCCATACCACTTGACCGTGAACGCAGCTAAATTTAATTCGTACACACAGGACGTGGAAGTACGGTCCAGCATAGCGGCCAAAGTGGAAGCGAACCTGAAGATTGGGTCCGAGATCACTACAGTGAACGTAAGCGAGAACGGAGGGGACCTGGTCGAAAACGAGCCGACCTTTCACAGCGACATCGACCGCAACCTGTTTGAGAAAACTCCACTGGAGAGCAGCTCGTCGCCTTTTACGTCCCTAGTAACACTCACGACTCCAGGAATATCGGCGGATTCCAACGGGCTGATGCACGGGCTGGGCGACCATGCCGAGAACTCCGTATCGCTGGACGGGCAACCGCAAACCGATCAATTCAGCAAGGTGTTCTCGAACCAGGTACCGGCTGACTCGATTCAGTCGATGGAGGTCATTTCCGGAGCGCCGCCGGCGGACTTTGGCGACAAGACCAGCATAGTGGTGAAGGTAACCACGCGCTCGGGACTAGGGGTAACCACACCGACGGGAAGCGTGTTCGCCAACTACGGTAGTTTCGGGACGGTGAACGCGGGTTTCGACCTTGCGTATGGCGGAGACAAGTGGGGAAACTTCATCGCCGTGAACGGTTTGAACACCGGCCGATTTCTCGACGGGCCTGAATTTCAAACCCTGCACGATAAAGGCAATCAAGAAAACATCTTCGATCGCATCGATTACCAACTTAGTAAAAATAATACGCTACACTTGAATGCCGGGTTCACGCGTTCCTGGTTCCAGAATCCGAATACCTACGACCAGCAATACCATCTGTGCGGCCCGATTGGGTATACGTGTGATGCAACCGGGACCAGCATCGTTAATCCAGTGACCGGGGCTCCGTTAGGACCGACGGACCAGCGGGCGCAAATACGGACGTTTAATATCGCGCCGACGTTGACACACCTGATCAGCTCCAATGCGCTTCTCACCGTTGGCGGATGGGTTCGCAGAGACTTGTATAACTACTATCCGAGCAGCGACCCACTTAACGACCTCGCTCCCGACCTGCAGGTGGAAACCGCGTCGCAGGATCGCCACCTGACAAATACCGGCGTTCGCGGGGATGTTTCCTATGTGAAGGGGATAAACAACATCAGGTTTGGCGTCGTCTACCAACAGACCTTCCTGACGGAAAACGACAAATTTGGTATCGTCGATCCCACATTTCTTCCTTCGCTGAATACGGAGAATCCTGACGGGAGCATCATTCCCGGCAACCCGTGTTTCGTAGGCGGCGTCGCCACTGGCCCTCCGTGCACGACGCTGCTTCCGTACGACTTGACCAACGGCGGCAGCCTATTCAGTTTTAGTGGGCACACCGACGTCAAGGAGCTTGCGCTCTACTTGATCGATAACATCACGTGGAAGAATTTTACATTCAATCTGGGGCTTCGCGGCGACAAGTACGACGGCCTCAGCCATGACGGCCAGGTCCAGCCACGAGTCGGAATTGCGTACAACATTAAGCCCACGAACACGGTGCTTCGCGTTTCGTACGCCCGCATCATGGAGACGCCGTTCAACGAGAACCTGGTCATTGCCAGCACGGGGTGCAGCAATCCCGTGATCGTGGCCATCGTCTCGCCTCCCGGTGTGCCGTGCACGTCGGGACCGTTGACGCCGGGTTATCGAAATGAATTCCACGCTGGTTTCGAGCAAGCGTTTGGGAAATACCTGGTGGTGAACGGCGAGTATATTTGGAAGTACACGCACAACGGTTTCGACTTCGGCATCGTTGGGGCGACACCGATCACGTTCCCCATCGAATGGCACAACTCCAAGATCCCGGGATGGCTACTGAGCGCCACGGTTCCGAATTTCCACGGGTTTACGGCGCGCGTAGTCATGTCGAGCGTTGCCGCGCGCTTCTTCAATCCCCAAGTGGCTGGAATTGATTTCTTTCCGTCGTCCAACGTGTTCAGGATCGATCACGACGAGGTGTATAACCAGACCACCCACCTTCAATACCAACCCTGGAAACGGGGACCCTGGCTGGGGTTCAACTGGCGATATGACAGCGGACTCGTGAGCGGCGCGACGCCTTGCTACACCTCACCGATTGTGACTCCAACCTGCACCGCCTCTACGCCCGCTGTGGACGGGGGAGCCGCCGTTGGATTCCCCAGCGGCGTCGTGGCTCTAAACAACGCTATCACCGGACTGCCCTTGACGGCGGACCAGGAGTTCCAGGCGGGACTGACTTGTAATGGGAAACCGGTAGTCACCAGCCCGTTTGGCGCGCCAGCTACGTCTTGCCCCTTCAATCAGCTGGGTTCGACGCTGATTCAGGTGCCGGGAGCCAACACGGAAAATGACGACCATAATCCGCAGCGCATTCAGCCTCGTAACCTGTTTGACGTCGCCATTGGCCACGACAACCTCTTCAATGGCGACCGGTACAGGTGGAGCTTGCGTTTCACGGTCATCAACTTGACGAACAAGGAAGCGCTGTACAACTACCTGTCGACGTTCAGCGGCACGCACTACGTGACGCCGCGCAGCGAGTCGGTGGAACTGGGCTTCCACTTCTAACCAAAAGCCCAGCGGAGAGGCAGCGAAAGCTGCCACTCCGCACCGTCCAAAACGCAATTTCTCTTGCTCGCCAGTACTGAGGCCAAGACTGCAGATGAAACCCTCCGGTTTGCTTCGAAGGTCGGCGGTTTCAAAAATGGAAGTGGAAGCTCGCTGTTCCGCGAAGGGTGGAAGATTCGCGCGGCAATTCGTGCCGGATCATTGCGAGGCTCCGGACGAGCAGGTCAGCAGCGGCGGAAAACGCGGCGAGTTGATATTGTCCTTGCTGTTTCGGACCAGCTTAAGATTGCACGCGGCCTTGGATCGCTGCTTTCTGCCCTTCGGGACCACGGCCCAGGAAGCAGCGGTGCTGCTTTGCTGTGCTGACGCCGGTGAGATTTCGGCTCGGGGGATTGCCGACGCTCTGGGCAAAGACAAGGGCAACGTGACGCGATTTCTCGATCGCCTCGAATCCAGAAAATTAGTGAGTCGTAGAGGTCATACCCGCGACCGCAGGCTGCTTGTGATCGAAGCGACTCGCCGGGGCCGGCTGCTGGCGCCGCAACTCAGAAGCAAGTTCGAAGAGATCGGAAGGAAGTTCTTCGCTGACACTCCTCCCGACGACGTTGCTCAGCTCGAATTGAGGCTGTCGCAACTACTCGTCGCCGCCGACCGCCTTGAGGCCAAATCCGTGGCTAAAGAAGACGGTGTGGCAGCAAATAGGTGAATCCCACAACGCTTCCCAGCGCTGTGTAAAAATGCCTTGCAATACCCTCACATTCTGTCTATTTCGACTAGTGAGAGTCCGCCGATTTACCAAATGCATTTACCAGAACGACCGGGCGGTTGGACGGCATTCCGTCTCACGGGCTACAATACGCGGCGGAGCGGAACTTCGAAGCAGGTGAGGGAACGAAAGCTGTTTGAACCAATGACGAATCTCTGAGGAGCCGCGGATAGACAGCCTGTGTGCACGGCCTGTCCCTTTGGCTTCCCGGTCGATCTGGGGAACGAAGCGGGAAGCGAGCGGGGCAGGAAAGCCTAACGGTTGGCTCGTGGCGCCCACCTAATTCAGAGGTTCACGGCCTAGTTTCCCACGGCTGAGCAGTCCGCTCCATTTTTGTGTCTGCGTTCAGAATTAGGTCGTCAGATCTGGCGGGATACTTCGCAAGCTGCGTTTCATGCGGGACGCCGGGCTGAAGCCCAGCGCCTACATGCGCCGATGCGATAACCTCTAACCTATGCGCATACTTTTTATTGGAGACATTGTGGGTTCGCCGGGGCGGCAGATTGTCCGCGACCGTCTGGCGGATCTGGTGACGCACCGGCAGATCGACCTGGTGATCGCCAATGGGGAGAACTCCGCCTCCGGCTTCGGGATTACGCCGAAGATCGCGGATGACCTGTTGCAAAACGGCATCGATGTGCTTACCGGCGGGAACCATAGTTGGGACCGCAAGGAAGTACTGGAATACATGCCCCATCAGCCGCGGCTGCTGCGTCCGGGCAACTTCCCGGAGGGGAGTCCGGGAAGCGGGGTGTACGTCGGCACGGCGAAGAACGGCGTGAAGTATGGGGTCTTGAATTTGCAGGGGCGCGTGTTCTTGCCGGCGATTGACGATCCTTTTCGCAAGGCCGACGCGGAGCTAGCCAAGCTTCCGCCGGACACGTCGTTTGTGCTGGTGGATATGCACGCGGAAACGACCAGCGAGAAAATCGCGCTGGGTTGGTATCTGGATGGGCGCGTGACCGCGGTGGTGGGCACGCACACGCATGTGACCACCGCGGACGAACACGTGCTGCCGCAGGGCACCGCGTACATCACCGATGTGGGCATGACCGGGCCGCATGATGGCGTGATCGGCATGGACCGCCAGGGGATTATCAAGCGCTTTCTGGACGGGCTGCCTGCACGGTTTGATGTGGCTTCGGGCGATGTGCAGATGAATTGCGTGCTGGTGGAGACGGATGACAACGGGCCCCGCAATGCCGCGGGACGCTTGCGGGCGCAGTCGATCGAGCGGCTGCGGCTGCGTAGCGACTAGTTGAAATGCGGGAGGGGCGGCGCACAGCTAGGCCTGATCCAGGATGGAATGCCGTGCAACCCTGCAACGTCCCACGGTAATCTGAGGACTCATGCAACAAAAGAAGGGCCGGATCTCGAGCATTGCGGCGGTTTTGTGCCTGCTGGCGTCGCTCGCCGCAGGCAACTTGTTCGCGCAGGGAGAAGGCGACCTGACTGCGAAGACGCGGCTTTTCCCGACCGTAGGGCCGGGGTTGCGAACGGTACGACACGGTGCGGACGGCCGCACGGTCGTACTGGCGTCGCCATCGCCCGGTCTGCTCGTTTTCGACAAACAGGGCAAGCAGCTTCTGGCCATCGCGGAGGCCGCCGGCGCGGGAGCTGTGAATCCCCAATCGGGCCGAGCGGGTATTACGTTCGGTGAAGATTGCGACATGGACGCGGACGGCCGCATTTATGTGGCGGACCGTGCCGCAAACGCGATCCAGGTTTTCTATACCGACGGCACGCTGGTGCGATCGATTCCCGTAACGGCGCCGGTTTCGGTCGCCGCGCTTGGGGAAGGCGAGGTCGCCGTCGCGACGCTGCGCGAGCCGCATCTCGTGATCGTTTTTGATAGGAATGGCCGGGACGTTCGCGAGTTTGGCGATCCCGAACAGATTTCGGACCGCGAGGATCTGAATCGCTTCCTGAACATCGGGCAGCTGGTGAGCGACGCGCAGGGCCATCTCTACTATGGATTTGCGTATACGCCGGAGCCGACTGTGCGGCAATACGATCGCAACGGGTATAGCGCCGGCCCCGACGTCCAGTATCTGGCAGTGGAGGCGGCGCCCGCAGCGCAAGCGATTCGGCGCGAAATTGTGCGGCAGGAAAAGCATCAGAAAGCGCCGGCGTTCAAGCGCATCCTGACCGCTGTGGGAATCGACCCGGCTAACGGAGAGGTCTGGATGGCGGTCGGGAACACGCTGCTGCATTTCGACCAGGACGGAAACCGGCGCGCCAGTTATCAGCTCTACACGCCGGAGGGCGCGCGGCTGGAAGCGAACACTGTTTTGATCGAACCGGGGCGCCTGATCATCGGTGGCGATCCCATTGGCGTCTATGAATTCGAGCGGCCCGGGAAAAAAAATTAAACGGTAGCGCGAGTTTTCCTCAGGTCATTTGAACGCTGCGCGGGATGAAACCGAGGAGCGCCGCCGAAATATTCGTCAAATCTCTTTTAAATCAGCGCAGATCGCAGGAGCGGTGCGGTTGTGCAGCTTGTGGAAAAACTGTGCACGAGATGTGAACGACTCTGTGCTTCGCACTGTGCCTTCGCACACTTTTCGCTTGCCTGCTACGTACCAATCAGGGACAATCCCGCGCTGTCTAATAGCGGCGTGAATTGGCCTGTACGCTTGGCCGGGTCGCTCGTGAGACATCAGGGGCACGGCAACACAGCACTTTCCAGCGAGGGTTGAACCCCGTAGTCTATAGAAAGATGTAGAGGGGCCCGCTTTCCACAGCTTTTAAACATCTGTGGAAATAGCGCGGGACGAGTATTCTCATTGCGATGACCACAGCCACTCAGCTTGGGCGTGACCACGAAGCGGTCAACTCCTGGGACAAATTCCTGGAACGCGTGAAGTCCCGGGTCAGCATCAACACTTTCACTACCTGGTTTCAGCCCACGCGGCTGAATCGCGCCGAGGGCGAGATCTTGTTCGTGCAGATTCCCAGCGCTGTCTTTCGCCAGGTATTGACGCGCACCTATGGTGAAATTGTTAAGGCGGTCTTCCACGAGATTGGGGTGCCGAATACTCGCGTGCAGTACGTTTGCACCGAAGAAGAGCCGGCGGTTGCCGCTGCGCCCGCGGTCGTCCCGATCAAGCAGTCGAAGCTCGATTTCGAGAGCAGCGATCACCAGTTGAATTTGCGCTATACATTCGATTCCTTCGTGGTCGGCAAGTCTAATGAGTTCGCGCATGCAGCTTCGCGCGCGGTGGCCGAGCAGCCGTCCAAAGCCTATAACCCGCTTTTCCTTTACGGCGGGGTGGGGATGGGCAAGACGCACTTGATGCACGCCATCGGACATACCATCAAGAAGCGCAATCCGGCGATGCGCTTGAGCTACGTCAGCGCGGAGAAATTCACGATCGAAGTGATTAACTCGCTGCGATTCGATCGCATGATCAGTTTCCGCGACCGCTTCCACACCGTCGACGTGCTCCTCGTGGACGATATCCAGTTCATCGCCGGGAAAGAACGCACGCAGGAAGAGTTCTTCCACACCTTCAACGCGCTCTACGAACAGCAGAAGCAGATCGTGATCTCTTCGGACTGCTTGCCGAAAGATATCAATTCCATCGAAGAACGATTGCGTTCGCGATTCGAGTGGGGATTGATCGCGGATATCCAGCCGCCCGATCTGGAAACCAAGATCGCGATTCTGCAGAAGAAAGCGGACAACGAGCGCTTCATGCTGCCGGACGACGTGGCCGAATACATCGCGCGCGCCATCAAGTCCAACGTACGCGAACTCGAAGGCGCGCTGACCCGCTTGATGGCGTACGCCTCACTCACCGGCGCCACGGTTTCCCTGGCGACGGCTCAGCAGGTGCTGCGGAACATCATCGCCTCGCAGGAAAAGCGCGTGACCATCGATTTGATCCAGAAGCGCGTGAGCGAGCATTTCAATTTGCGCGAGCAGGATCTGAAGGTGCGCAGCAACACGCGCGCGATCGCTTTCCCGCGGCAAGTGGCCATGTACATCGTCAAGCAGCTCACGACCGCGTCGCTTCCCGAAATTGGCCGCCAATTCGGCGGCAAGCACCACACCACGGTGCTGCACTCCATCCACAAGATCGAAGAGATGCGCCGCTCAGACAAGGATCTGAACCGCACGATCACGCGCCTCATGGATGCATTGCAGTAGCGCCCAAACTTTCCCCAGGCACTCTTAGCCTTTGCAAAACGGTGGGGCGACTTTAGGAATGCGTCCGTTCGCCGCCTTTCATCCACGATCATTAATTTGCAGTCCCGATCAACAGCGCGTGCGACCGTGCAGATTCGCATCGGTGTTGCCACGCAGGCGAGCTCCGCTGTGCCGTGTGGAGAAGACTTGCGAAACGTGCGGATTTTGTGTGGACGACTTGTGCACGAATTTATTCGCAAACATCGCGTCACCCTGGTCGCGAGCAGATTTCCTCTGTTCTCACAATTCGCCACTTGTGATCGCGGCGTGTTTCGCGGCCAAGGCAATGGCGATTGACGTTTTTCCACGTTTCCACAGCGCTCATCACAACAACAAGCCTTATAGGTTCTCAAAAGATTTAAAATCTTTTGCTGTGACAGTAGTTGCTCTTGCCTGTGAATAATGGCGCTATCCACAACCTTTGCGGGTCGAGAATCGCGATTCCGCTAACCACCCGCATTTCCACAGTGCAAACGCCTCGATTGTTGTTGTTATGCTTTATACTTTGCGCGAAAGCTAGTACAGTACGGCAGCGGTAGAATCCAGCAAAGGAAGCGGCTGACCGTCCCAGGTCGCACAAAAATGACCGCACCTGTAAGCGCACGCGAGGATTATCAAGCGATGGAATTCAGCGTATCCAAGTCCGCGCTGTTGAATGAACTCAGCACCACGCAGGGCGTTGTCGAACGAAAAACGACGATCCCCATTCTGTCGAATTTGCTCGTGGAGGCGAAAGGCAGCCAGCTCACGATTACGGCGACCGATCTGGAGCTGAGCATTCGCACGTCGTGCGAAGCGAAAGTGAAGAAAGAAGGCGCCGGAACGATCCCCGCAAAAAAACTTCTGGAGCTGGTCCGCTTACTGCCTGAAGGCGAGATCAAGTTCAGACTGCTTGAAAATCATTGGGTAGAGATCGTCAGCGACAAGAAGAAGTACAAGCTCGTCGGCATGGCCAAGGAGAATTTTCCAGCGTTGCCGGCGATGCCGCACACGATGGTAAAAATTTCCGCGCCAGTGATGGAAAGCTTGATCGGAAAGACCAAGTTCGCCATCTCGATGGAAGAATCGCGCTACACGCTGAATGGCGGCCTTTTGATTTTGAAGCCGGACACCCTGGCCATGGTCGCGACCGACGGCCACCGCCTGGCGCTAGCCGAGACCGATCAGAAATTAGCCGGCCTGAACGGCGAAATGAAAGTGTTGATCCCGAAGAAGGCTATGGACGAAGTGGAAAAACTCGCCAGCGCCGCGGGTGCAGACGCGCAGATCGAGTTCGCCAAGGACGAAAGCCACCTGTTTTTCCAGATCGGTCACCGCTTGCTGATCTCCCGCATTCTCACCGGACAATTCCCGAACTATGAAGCGGTTTTGCCGCGCGACAACAACAAGACCGTCACACTGGAACGCACCGAACTCTGCGATGCCGTGCGTCGCGTCTCTCAACTCGCTGATCAGCGTTCTCACGCCGTCAAGCTAGCTGTCTCCAGAGAAGGAATCGAAATTTCCGCTTCGAGCCCAGAATACGGCGAAGCAAAAGAAAATATCGAGAAGGAATATAAAGGCGATCCCATCTCCATTGGTTTCAATTCCAGCTACATGCTTGATTTTCTCGGCGCTGCAGCGGACGGCCCGATCAGCATCGAACTGAAGGACGAACAATCGGCCGGCCAGATGCGCCCGCTTGCGGACGAAAGCTACCGCTACCGCTACATCATCATGCCGATGCGCATCTGATTGGTTAACTTTGGAGTGCCAGTTTTTGATATTCCAAACTGGAATATCAAGGCCACAAAACACACCCAAGCCGTCTTTATTTTGCCAATTCCCGCAACCTGAATGCGACAACTCTCTCCGCTCTGAAGCGACGGGCTAAACAACTGAAAATAAGCCACTTACTGATCGCCGGCTGCTCATTTGCGCTTTGAATTTCCAAGCCGTTCGGGTACACTCTTTGTGGTATCTGGTTTCCTCTAATCGGCCCGCCCTGAGCGATCGGGGCACGTCCGCCAAGCAAAGTTGTTCTGCAGCCAGCCCTGCGCCAGGGGCTTTGAACTACCTGCTTGGAGTTGGACCCTGGAAGAATTTCCGGGGTAACGAGTCTTCGCCACGTCTCGCTGCGCGAGACGGGATGGAGCAGGAGCCCTACGAGTTCCGCTCGCTCGCGATCGGAGCCAAAGGGTAAGGCGACGCACGGAGAAGTCCGCAACTCAGCCTTTCCTCGCTTCAAAGAGTTTGCAAGCTGTAATTTTAGCGGCAGCGCTACCGCGTGCCTCGCGGTTTGTTTTGCGCTGCGTGTTTCGCGGCATAACGCCGCGCGCGGCAATGTAGATGGGAGATGGAATGGGCGATCGAGAAGAGATTCAAGGAAAAGATAACGCGACCGCACCCGCACCCGTGGCCGCTGGGCACAAATACGACGCGAAGTCCATCAAGGTGCTCGCTGGCCTCGAAGCGGTGCGCCTGCGGCCCGCGATGTACATCGGCTCAACCGGCGAAATGGGCTTGCACCACCTGGTTTGGGAAGTGGTGGACAACTCGGTTGACGAAGCGATGGCGGGGTACGCCGATGAAATCAACGTGACCGTGCATGCCGATGATTCCGTCACGGTAGTGGACAATGGTCGTGGCATTCCCGTGGACATGCACGCCACCGAGAAGCGGCCCGCCGCCGAAGTTGTGCTCACGGTGCTGCATGCCGGCGGCAAGTTCGACAGCGATACCTACAAAGTTTCCGGCGGCTTGCACGGCGTCGGCGTTTCCGTCGTCAACGCGCTGTCCGACTGGCTGGAGCTGGAAATTTCGCGCGACGGCGCGGTGTGGGAGCAGACCTACGAAAAAGGCAAGCCCACTTCCAAGCTGAAGCAAACCGGAAAAACCCGCAAGACCGGAACGAAAGTCACGTTTCACCCCGATCCTTCCATTTTCGACAAGAGCGTCTACAGCTTCGATACGTTGGCGAACAGACTGCGCGAGCTGGCCTTTCTGAACAAAGGTCTGAAGATCACGCTGACCGATGAGCGTACCGACAAGACGGCGGAATTCCGTTTCACCGGCGGCATCGCCGAATTCGTGAAGCACCTCAACCGCGGCAAGTCCACGCTGCACGATTCGCCCATCTACATTGAGGGAAAACGAGGCACTGTCGAGATCGAAATCGCGCTGCAGTACAACGACAGCTATGGCGAAAACGTTTTTGCCTTTGCGAACACCATCAACACCGTCGACGGGGGCACGCATCTCTCCGGCTTTCGCTCCTCGCTGACGCGCACCATTAATACTTTCGCCTCATCGGCGGGAATGCTGAAAGAGCAGAAGGACGAAGTCACCATCACCGGTGACGATGTGCGCGAAGGCCTGGTTGCCGTCGTTAGCGTGCGTTTGCCGCAGCCTCAGTTTGAGGGCCAGACCAAGGGAAAACTCAACAGCGACATCAAGGGTGATGTCGAGCAACTGGTCAACGAGAGGCTGGGCGAGTGGTTCGACAAACACTCGACAGTCGCGCGGCGTATTATCGGCAAGTGTATCGAAGCGGCGCGCGCTCGCGAAGCAGCTCGCAAGGCGCGCGAGCTGACGCGGCGCAAGTCGGCGATGGACTCCAGCGGGCTGCCGGGAAAGCTGGCGGACTGCCAGGAGCGCGATCCTTCACGCTGCGAATTGTTCGTCGTCGAGGGTGAATCGGCCGGAGGCTCGGCCAAAATGGGCCGCGACCGCAAGTCCCAGGCGATCCTGCCGCTCAAGGGCAAAATTCTCAACGTCGAAAAGGCGCGCTACGACAAGATGCTCGGCCACGAGGAAATCCGCGCCATCATCACCGCGCTGGGCACCGGCATTGGCAAGGACGATTTCGATGCCGGCAAACTTCGCTATCACAAAGTGATTCTGATGACCGACGCGGACGTGGACGGCAGCCACATTCGCACGCTGCTGCTCACGTTTTTCTTCCGCCACATGAAGGAATTGATCGAGCGCGGGCACATTTACATCGCGCAGCCGCCGCTGTATCGCGTGAAGCGCGGCAAGAGCGAGCGCTACATCCGCGACGAAAATGATTTCGCGCACGAACTGATGAAGCGCGCCACCGAAGATCACGCGGTGAAGCCCAAGGAAGGCGCGTCCCTGGAAGGCGCGAGTCTGACCAAGTTCCTGCTGAACGTGCAGGAGTTCGAGGCCGCCGCCGCGAAACTCGCGCGACGCCTGCGCGATCCACGCCTGGTGGAACTGATGGTCGAAAGTGGCTTGGAAAAAAAGACCGACTTCGAGGACAAGAAAGCCATCGAGAAACTCTTGAAGGAAGTGGACAAGGCCAAGCTGAAGCTGGAAGGAAAAGTTGTCTTCGACGAAGAACACAGCTTGTACGAAATCCAGTTTGGTCCGCCGCACGGCCAGAAGATCAACTGGGCGCTTGCGTCCACAGCGGAATATAAGCGTCTGCGTGGCCTCGCCAAGCTGATCGACGAATTCAACAAGCCGCCCTTCGTCATCACCAACAACGGCACCAAAGTCACGAAAGAAAAGGCGCAAGACGTATTGAACTACGTAGTCGAAGACGCCAAGAAAGATTTCACCATAACGCGATTCAAAGGCCTGGGCGAAATGAACGCCGAGCAGTTGTGGGAAACCACCATGAACGCCGACACGCGCACGCTGCTCCAGGTGAAGCTGGAAGACGCCGTCGCGGCCGAGGATATTTTCACCACGCTGATGGGCGAAAACGTCGAAGCGCGCCGCAAGTTCATCGAGGACAACGCCCTCGACGTCCAAAACCTGGATATTTAATCGTCATCGATGATGTATCAACTCGGATGGACGACATTGCCGGGGCTGCGCGGATTGAGCTGCAGCGAGTTTCGCGCCACGCCGACGGAGACGCCGGACAACGAGCGTGGGGTGGCTGTCGAGTTTGCGAGCGAAAAGGACCGGGATATGTTTGTGCGGCGCGCGGAGGAATATTTCGCTGCGAAACGATTCACGAATGCGGCGGACGCATTTGATACCGTGAAAGCATATCTCACCGAGCACGCCGGCAAAATGTAGGCGCTGGCCTTTAGCCCGGCGCTCGATCAGTTAACGCGTTGCTCGGATCGGCCCAGGTTTCGAGATAAAGGTCGATTGCATCGCGAAGATTGGCAGTTGCGCTCTCGGTGGTTGTGCCCTGAGAGGTTATCCCTAGTTCCGGACAGCGGGCGACGTAGTACTGATCTTCGCGAGTGACCAGAGTGGTAAAGCGATCATTCATCACTGGATGCTATCGAAACATACGAGATCGAATCAAGCTTTTGAAATAGAGTCATAACCGAGGACACATGGCGGACGAGAAAAACACATCGATACTGTTGCCGATTGATATTGAAGCGGAGATGCGCAAGTCGTATCTCGACTATGCGATGAGCGTGATCATCGCGCGCGCCTTGCCCGACGTGCGCGACGGATTGAAGCCGGTGCAGCGGCGCATCCTGGTGGCCATGAACGATCTGGGCCTCGCGTCGAATCGCGGCTTCCGCAAGTGCGCGAAGATCTGCGGCGATACCTCCGGCAACTATCACCCCCACGGCGAAGCGGTGATTTATCCTGCCTTGGTTCGACTCGCGCAGGATTTCAATCTGCGCTACATGCTCATCGACGGGCAGGGAAATTTCGGCTCCGTGGACGGCGATCCCCCGGCGGCGATGCGGTACACCGAGGCGCGGCTGGCGAAGATTTCGGAAGATATTCTCGCCGACCTGGAAAAAGAGACCGTCGATTTCATTCCGAACTTCGATCAGACGCGCGAAGAGCCCGTGGTTCTGCCGTCGCGCATTCCCGAACCTTCTCGTAAATGGCGCGAGCGGCATCGCCGTGGGCATGGCGACGAATATTCCGCCACACAATCTGCGCGAAATTATCGACGCGGCAATTTTGCTGATCGAAAAAACGGATACCACGCTAAAGGAAGTCATGAAGCTGGTGCCGGGCCCCGATTTTCCGACCGGGGCGTATATCGCTGGGCGTGAAGGCATCGAGGCCGCCTACCGCACCGGCCGCGGCAGCTTTGTGATGCGCGCGAAGGCTGCGATCGAAGAGGTTGGCAAGGACCGCGAGAACATCGTCATCACCGAAATTCCCTATCAGGTCAATAAGGCGCGGCTGATCGAGCGCATCGCCGAGTTGGTGCAAAACAAAAAGATCGACGGCATCGCCGACGTGCGCGACGAATCTTCGCGCGAGGGCATGCGCATCGTCATCGAAATCAAGCGCGGCGAAGAATCGCAGCTGATCCTGAACAATCTTTTCAAGCAGACGCAGATGCAGGAATCGTTCGGCATGATCCTGCTGTCGATCGTCGCGGGGCAGCCGCGCGAACTCGGCTTGATCCCGATGATCAAGCTGTTCATCGATCATCGCGTCGAAGTGGTGCGCAGGCGTTCGGCGTACGAATTGCGCAAGGCCCGCGAGCGCGAACACATTTTGGTGGGCTACCAGATCGCGCTCGACCATCTGGATGACGTAATCCGCATCATTCGCGGATCCACCGGCCGTGCGCAGGCCAAGGAAAACTTGCTCGCTTATTTCACCGAGCAGGACGTCACGATCACGGAGAACGGCAAGCCCCGTAAGGTCGCCGGCGTCAAGCTCGATGGCCGCAAGTACAAGGTCGGCCCGCTCGAAAGCGATGCCATGGCCGCCCGCGGTGGCGTGATCGGCCTGACGCCGTGCAGGTCGACGCGATTCTGGAACTGCAGTTGCATCGCCTCACACAGCTCTCGGTTGACGAAATTCTTAAGGAATTGAAGTCCATCCGCGAGCTGATCGCCGAACTGGAAGAGATTCTCTCGAGCGAGAAGAAACTCAAGCAGGTCATCACCGGCGAGCTCAAGGAAGTGCAGAAGGCTTACGGCGATGACCGCCGGACCCAGATCGTCGACAAAGTCGATGAAATCAAACTCGAGGATCTGATCGCCGACACGGAGATGCTGATCACCGTCAGCCACGCGGGCTACATCAAGCGCACCGCGGCGGAAACCTACCGGCACCAATCGCGCGGCGGCAAGGGCCGCATCGGCGCGCGCACCAAGGAAGAAGATTTCGTCGAGCACATGTTCATCGCTTCGGCGCACAGCTACATTTTGCTGTTCACCTCGAAAGGACGCGTGTACTGGCTCAAGGTGTACGAATTGCCGGAAGCCGCGGCAGCCACGCGGGGCAAGGCGATTTCGAGCCTGGTGAAATTCCAGGAAGACGAAAAGCTGACCGCGCTGGTAGCTTCACGCAACCTGGAAGAAGAAGGCCGCTTCGTGTTCATGGCCACAAAGAGCGGCACGGTGAAGAAATCGACGCTGATGGAATTTTCAAATCCGCGTTCGACGGGAATCATCGCGATCAACCTGGACGGCAAGGATGAGCTGATCGGCGCGAAGCTTACGGACGGCAAGCAAATGATTTTCCTCGCGAGCCATGAAGGCCAAGCGATTCTCTTCCGCGAGACCGAAGTGCGCCCGATGGGACGCAACGCCGGCGGCGTCAACGGCATGGATCTCGACAAGGACGATTACGTCGTCAGCATGGACGCGGTGCAGCCAGACTTCACGATCATCGCGAAGGAGCACAAACAGGAATCGCAAAATCTCGAAGAGCTCGAGAACGAGCACATCAAGGATTCGCTTACAACCCTGATGCTGACGGTCGCCGAGAAAGGCTTCGGCAAGCGCACGCCCCTGGCGGAGTATCGCATTACTTCTCGCGGCGGCAAAGGAGTCGTGAACATGAAGACCACCGATCGCAACGGCTACGTGGTGGCCACGCTGCAGGTGAACGAAGAGTCCGACGTGATGATCATCACCCACAACGGCAAAGTGATTCGCGTGCACGCCAACGAGATCCGCGAAGCAGGGCGTTCGACGCAGGGCGTGCGGTTGCTGCGGCTGGATGATGATGACTCCGTGGCGGCGGCGGCGGTGTTGCAGGAAGAGAACGAAGAAGAAAAGAAGTAGCGCAAGCCGCGGTCTCGGGATCCCACCGAGGATGTAGCGGCCGCTTTCCGAAGCGGGCGCCTTTACTCCGCTCTTTCGCCATCGGGTCAGGGCAATGTCCCCTGGCCCGATTTGCATTTAGGGCGCAGCCGTGCTGCGCCCAGTGCTACAATTTTGCCCCTATGAAAATTCCACGTCGAATTTTTTTCCTGCAGCTCGCCCTCGCCGCCGCTCTTTTCCTTCCTGCAACCGCCAAGCCGCCAAAACCCACCGGAACGTATCTGGTTTACGTCGGCACCTACACGACGAAGCAGACCAGCAAGGGGATCTACGCGTATCGATTCGACGCCACGACAGGCACGCTTACTTCGATTGGACTGGCGGCCGAGTCCGTCGATCCTTCATTTGTGGCCGTGCACCCGAACGGAAAATATTTGTATGCGGTGAATGAAATCGGCGATTTCAATGGGATGAAGAGCGGGGCGATCAGCTCGTACGCCATCGACAAGAAGACCGCGACGTTGAAGTTCTTGAATCAGGTGTCAACCCATGGCGCCGGCCCTTGTTTCGTATCGCTGGATAAGACCGGCAGATTTGTGCTGGTGGCGAACTACGACGGCGGCAGCGTGGCCACCTTTGCGATACAGGACGACGGCAGCTTGAGCCTGGTGAAGGGATTCGTGGAGCATTCGGGTTCCAGCGTGGACAAGGAGCGTCAGGAAGCCCCGCACGCGCATTGGATCGGCGTGTCTCCCGACAATCGCTTTGCGCTGGCGGCGGATTTGGGACTCGATGACGTGATGATCTACAAATTTGATGATGTTCAAGGCAAGCTGACGCCGAACAATCCGCCGTACGCCCAGGTGAAACCTGGTTTGGGGCCGCGTCACTTGGCCTTTCATCCGAATGGGAAGTTCGCGTACCTGATCACCGAGATGGGTTCGTCGGTGATTGTTTTCTCGTACTCGGCCCAGAAAGGGTCGCTGACGCAGCTGCAGACGCTGCCGAACTTGCCGAAAGATTACTCGGGTGTGCGGGAAGCCGCCGAGATCGCGGTGCATCCTTCAGGGAAATTTTTGTACGCCTCGAACCGGGGAACCGCAAACAGCATTGGCGCCTACAGGATCGATCCAAACAAAGGCACATTGACCGCGGCAGGCTTATTTTCGACCAAGGGCATGACTCCCAGAAATTTTGCGATCGACCCCACCGGCCAGTTTTTGCTCGCAGCCAATCAAGACTCCGGAAACATTGTCGTGTTTCGCATTGATCCGGCGACCGGAGCCTTGACGCCCACGGGCCAGGTCGAAGAAGTGCCGGCACCGGTCTGCATAACATTCATGCCCGCGGACTAGCGCATCGGGCTAGAATGCGCCTCCGGGGGTGATCTATGGTGCGATTCGTCCTGGCGGTTGGGGCGTCCGGGGTGGCTTCGTCATTCACGGATTGGCTGTTCATGGGGAAATTGTTTCACGGTAAATATAGCGACACGCCGGAAATTTGGCGCATCAAACCGGGACAGAGTGATGCGCGATACATAGTTGCCTCTACACTGTTGGGATTCCTCAGTTGCGCGGCGTTCATTTGGCTCTGCAGGTGGGTGGACGCACTTACGGTGCGAAGTGAGCTGCACATGGCGGAGCTGGTGTGGGTTGCGGCGGCAGTGCCCATTATTTTCAGCAACATTGTTTGGATCAAGATGAATCCGCTTCTCGGTGTCTCCCATTCGCTGGGCTGGCTGGTGCGCTTCGTGATCAGCGCATTGATCGGCGGCTGGCTCCTCCGTTAGTTGGTAGCGCCAGCATCCTTGCTGGCGTTTTTTCCGGCGCCGAAGGACGATCGGAGTCAGGCCGCTGGCGCTGCGAGCCTGAACATATGGCGATAGCTCAGATCCGAAGTCGCGGGCACCTGCCTCACTGGGAGACGCAAGGCGGGATTTATTTTGTTACGTTTCGATTGGCGGATTCGCTGCCTCAGTCCGTGATTGCGACCCTGCGCGCTCGATTCGCGGACCAGTCGGATGCAGCCCGGAAGACGTCACGAGAAATTGAGAAATACCTTGAGCGAGGAAGTGGAGCGTGCCACTTGCGGATTCCTCGCATTGCGGAGCTTGTCGCGGGTACGTTGCGCGAGTTTGACGGTACGCGATACCGACTATTTGCCTGGTGCATAATGCCCAACCATGTTCATGTAGTGTTTCAGCCGCTGGCTCCCTTTCGGCTTGAGGACATTTTGCATTCTTGGAAATCTTATTCGGGACAAATAGCTAATAGGATTCTTGGCCGAAAGGGACAGGCCTTCTGGCAGCGGGAGTATTTCGATCATTTGATTCAAGGTGGGGAGCAGTTTCAGCGGGCTGTTCGCTACACGGCGGAGAATCCCTTGAAGGCTGGGTTGAAAGATTGGCC
The DNA here is from genome assembly GCA_963810355.1 of uncultured Acidobacteriota bacterium. GTDB lineage: Bacteria > Acidobacteriota > Terriglobia > Acidiferrales > UBA7541 > Acidiferrum. Next base: position 51,768 of record CAWENU010000011.1, on the reverse strand, counting down.
TTGGGTCTATGTCGCTAGAGACTTGATTTGACTTTAGGCGGTCGAAGAGCCGGCAAGGATGCCGGCGCTACCAGTCGAGCTTCGTCTTGGGAATCTTGGTACAATTCCGCGTTTCATTTTAGCCACAATCCGGGAGAAACAAATGATTCAGGGCGGTCGAACACTGGCGGGTGTTGTGTGGGTGCTGGCGGCGGCGTTGTATCTGGCTGCGATGGGCGGAGTGGCTTGGGCGGGGGACGGCGAGACCGTGCCCGCGCGGGATCCTAAGCAGGCCGTGGATGAGGCCTACACCGCGAAGATGAAGAAATATACGACCGCGCCGTATTTTACTTCGCCATTGGTGGATTATTTGCCGGCCTCGAAGAACGTGCCTACGCCGGAAGTGGTGCTGGGCGATGTGGCGGGCGCGCCAGGCATTTTGCCGTACTCGAAAGACGTCTACAAATATATGCGCATGCTGGAAAAGGCCAGCCCACGCGTGAAAGTGTATTCCGTCGGGACGACCGAAGAAGGCCGCGAGATGATCGCGGTGGCGGTGTCGTCGGAAGACAATTTGAAACACTTAGAGGAGAACCGCGCGCGCCTGGCGAAATTGGCGGATCCGCGCACCATTCAACTGAATGACGCCGAGGCCGACAAAATCGTCGCGCAGGCAACTCCGATTTACTACATCACTGGCACAATTCACTCGCCGGAAACGGGCGCGCCGACCGCGCTGATGGAATTGGCGTATCGGTTGGCGGTGGATGAGAGCCCTTACATTCGCGAAATTCGCGAGGGCACGATCACGCTGATTACACCGGTCGTGGAAGTCGATGGACGCGATCGCATGGTGGATATCTACCGCTGGCATCTGTCGCACCCCAAGGATTTTTATCCACCGCTGATTTATTGGGGCAAGTATGTGGCGCACGACAACAACCGCGATGCCATGGGCGTGACTCTGAAGTTGACCGAAAACGTGCTGAACACCTACATCGGGGTGGAAGGCGCAGGTGCTCCACGATCTGCATGAGTCCGTGCCCTATTTGTACGACAACACCGTCGGCGACGGGCCCTACAACGCCTGGATCGATCCAATTCTGGCCGACGAGTGGCAGATGATCGGCGCGCGCAACGTGGCGGACCTGACCAAGTTCGGGATGCCGGGCGTTTTCACGCACGGAGATTTTGACACCTGGTCGCCGGGCTACTTGATGTTCATCGCGGCGATGCATAACGGCATCAGCCGGCTGTACGAGACGTTTGGAAACGGCGGCGCGGACACCGAGGAACGCACGCTGGAGCCTGAGGAGTACGCGCGGACGTGGTATCAGGCAGAATCCGCCGCTGCCGAAAACTCTCTGGTCGCAGCGCGACAATAACAATTATGAAGAGACCGGGCTTCTAACTTCGCTCCACTACTTCAACGAAAACAAGCGGATGTTTCTGAAGAATTTCTATTTGAAAGCGAAGCGTTCAGTGGAGAAGCCGAATGCCGAGGGGCCTGCGGCTTACGTCTTGTCGGCGGATGATCCGCGTCCCGAGCTGCAGTGGGAGTTGCTGCGGGTGTTGGAAAAGCAGGAAGTAGAGATTTCGCGGGCGACGGCTTCGTTTTCGGTGACGCTCCCGGCAAAAAAGCCTAAGAAGCCCGCAAAGAGCGACGCGTCGAAGGACAAGGATAAGGACAAAGAGAAGGAAGCGGATGCCGGGCCAACCACCCGCGAGTTTCCGGCGGGCAGCTACATCGTGCGGATGGATCAGCCGTATTCCAGAATCGCCGACGCGCTGCTGGACTATCAGTACTGGAGTCCGGACGACCCGCAGAAGACGCCGTACGACGATACCGGCTGGACTTTTGGTGAATTGTTTGGCGTGCAGGTTACGCGAGTCACCGATGCGAAAGTGCTGAGCGTTGCGATGGAGCGCGTTAAGGACGTGCGGGCGCCGGGCGGCGTGAAAGGCGATGGATCAATTTTCGCGATCAACAATACCGCCGAGCCTACGCTGGCAACGCTGCGATACAAACTGAAAGATGCTTCGATGGAAGCGGCGGAGGAACCGTTTGAGGTGGGCGGGGACGAAGTTCAATCGCGGCTCGATCATTGTGCGCGGCGTCGGCCGCTCCGATCTGGAGAAGGCTGCCGGCGACGCAGGTTTACAAGTCGTTGCGCTGGGAGCTGCTCTTGGCGTGAAGACGCATCCGGTACGTGCGGCGCGCGTGGCGTTCGTGCACACCTGGCTGAGCACGCAGACCGAGGGCTGGTGGCGGCTGGCGCTGGACGATTTGAAGATTCCTTACGATTACATCAGCACCCAGACAGTCGCGAAGATCGACGATCTGAACGCGAAGTACGACGTGATCCTGTTTCCGCCGGTGGGATTCAACGCGCCACCTTCCGCGATTATCAACGGATTGCCGATGGCCTGGGGAAATCCGTTGCCGTGGAAAAACACGCCGGAAACGCCGAACCTGGTCGGGAAGAATGATTCGACCGACGATATGCGGCCCGGACTTGGGTGGGAGGGAGTAGCGCACCTGCAGGCGTTTGTGGCCAAGGGTGGAGTGCTTCTGACTGCCACCGATACATCGAACTTTGCGCTATCGATTGGAATGGGCACGGGGGTTAGCATCAGCCCTTCGCAGAAGATGAACATTGTCGGGTCGGTGTTGGGGACCCGGTTGGTGGATGCGGCAAGTCCGATCGCTTACGGATATGCGGAGAAGGTGGCGGTGTATTGCGATAACGGGCCGATCTTTTCGCTCAGCAGCATCGCGGGTGAGCGGCGAAGGCGGAGACTGGGGAATCAGTCGAAATCGCGGCCCACAGGGCGGGGCACGATTGACGATCCGGACTTCGCCGTGGGCCGGGCTGCCGTGGAAGCTCCCGAGGAGCCGAGTTCGGAAATGTGGGAAAGCCCGGAAGTCACGGATGAGCAGAAGATGAACAATCCGCGGGTGATTCCGCCGGCCGACCGGCCGCGCGTGATTTTGCGTTATGCGGACAATAAAGACCTGCTGATTTCCGGTCTCCTCGAAGGTGGTGACGAAATCGCGCAGCATCCCGCGGTGGTCGACGTGCCTTCGGGGAACGGGCATGTGGTCTTGTTTTCGATTAATCCGGTTTATCGCGGAGAGACGCGCGGGACCTACTCGCTGGTGCTGAATACGATCTTGAATTTTGACAGCTTGAATGCGGGGCGGAAGAACGAGGAGAAATAGCGCGCGCTCTGGCTCCGGCTTCTTCGATTGCGGCCCTCTCGCGCATCAAAAAGATGCCGCGGCCGGTTCGACACCTTGGTCATCGGCACACGCAAGATCGCCTTCGACGCCTTTGGTGATCCCTGCACATTATCCAAACCTCGCCGTCTCGGAAACCGCGGCTCACAGGTTCGCGGTGCTGGCGTTTTGCCGGGGTTGGAGTACAATCCCGGCCTTATGGCGAGACGCGCGGTGAGGAAATCTGGCGGCAAGCGCAAGGCGGGCACCAGCAGGCCACGTAAACGTGGTGCGTCCAAAGACGGCAAGCTCCCGAAAGATGCCGTCACCCTGATTGTTTTGCTCAAGGCGCGCGAAGGGCAGGAGCCGTTTCTCGAGGCGGAGTTGCGCGCGTTGGTGGGTCCGACGCGGCGCGAGGATGGGTGCATCACGTACGACTTGCACCGCGGGCTCGACGTGGGCGGAGCGTTTCTACTGCATGAGGTCTGGGCCACCCGCGAACATCATCGTCTTCATAGACAAACTCCCCATTTCATTCGGTGGAATGCGCGTAAGGACGCGCTGCTGGCGTCGCACGATGCTACGTTCTGGACGCAGATTGCGTGAGGACGGCAAAAAAGCTCTCGCATGCGGCGCAAAGTGCGTTGCGAAGAGAACGCGCTCCCTTTGTTGTTGGGGCAAGAAGGCGTCGCCCCTACATGCGTCTGGTTCGGCTGTGTTTGGATTAGGTTCGTTCGGCTCAGGGTCGGTTAACTTTCTGGCGGACCTATGTAGTAGCCAGGGCGGCTGCGGATTTTCCATTTGCTTGATCCATGTTTGGCGATGTCGACTTTGATTTCGTGGTAGCCGGCGTCGTTGGTGCCCGTGGGGGCATAGGTCACGGAATATTGCGAATGCAGCTCTCCGCCGATTTCGTCGATGGCTTTGTCGATGGAGCGATCTTTGTAGGTGGCCAGGTGTTCGCCGCCGGTTCCTGCGGTTGCCAGCGCTAGCGGACTTCCTTTGATTTTATCTTTTACGTGTTGTACCGCCCAGACGATGGCGGGCACCAGGTCGCCACTGCCTAAGCGGGCGGCTTCGGTGTCGGGCGTTTGCACCGTGCCGGGCATTGGCGGTGTGCCAAAGGTGCCGGGAGGGGTGACCTGCGGCGTAGTGTCCCTGGGAGCGGCCTGCAGTTCGGCGCGCGTGGTGGAAAGCCCGACGCTGTAGATGGTGACATTGGCGAGTTGCGCCTGGCGGAGAACCTCGCCGAATTGCGTGCCGCTGCCGATGTCCGTAGCCTCGGACAAAATTAGCATGACGCGGCGCCGCCCGGGCTTGTCGGCGGTGGGTTGCGGCTGGCTGCTGAGCATCTCAACGCCTACGGCCATGGCGTCATAGAGCTTCGATCCCGACCTTCCTTCCTGTAGATCGGTGAACGTTTTTTCGATTTTGTCGGCGTTTGCGGTGAACTCCTGCAATTTATCGACGGAATCGTTGAAGCCAATGATCGCGGCTTCTCCCGTGGCGCCCATGACGGTTTGCGTGATGATAATGCCGGCCTTGCGGATTTGGGGAAGCATGGCGTTTACGCGCGAGCTGGTTTCCACAAGCACCACGAGTGAGAGGGGATCACCACCCATATCGAAATGCAGGATGCGCTGTGGGACGCCATTGTCGGTAACGCGGAAGTCTTTGGAGTCCAGAGTGTTAATCATCTGGCCTTTGGAGTCGCGTACGGTGACGGGAGTATTCACGAGAGCGACGCTGACGCCAATCTTGGCCTGCGCGGGCGGTTGCTGGACAGCGACGCCAGCTTGCGGCGCCATCGGCCCGGTCGGAGATTGCGCGGCCAGCGGCCAGATGCATGCCATTGCGCCGATGAGTGCCAGCAACAGGAATCGCGATGCCAGGTTCATGGCGAAACCTCCCCGCCCAGTGTATCGAATTCGACGCAGGTGCGGGGACAAGCGTTGCCGGGGGACGCGGCAGTTCCTAGAATGGGTGATCGACATTTTGGAGAGCGTCAGATGGCAGTACGACAACCGAAGCTGAAGCCGATGCATGCGCCGCTGGCGCCTCACAAAGACCAAACATTTCTGGACAGCACCGCGGCACGGCCGATTCGCATTTTGGCGGAATACTTGCAGCCGCTGGTACAACTGAAGAAAGAGGGAATCGGAGATACGATCGTGATGTTTGGATCGGCGCGCATCGAATCGCGGGAAAGCGCGTTGGCGCGTTTTGGCAAATTGAAGAACAAGGCTGCGCTGGCACGGGTGAAGGCGCAGCGAGCCGCGCACCGGGAAACGCTGCGCGACGCGCGAAGCGCACTGGAGATGTCGCGCTACTACGAACAGGCGCGGGAATTGTCGCGGCGCATCACGGAATGGGCCATGACCCTGGGAACGCGGCCGAGGCGTTTCGTGATCTGCTCGGGCGGCGGACCGGGCATCATGGAGGCGGCGAATCGCGGGGCGATGGAGGCCGGCGGCAAATCCATAGGGCTTTCGATCGAGCTGCCGCACGAGCAGTTCGCGAATCCTTACATCAGCCCGGAGTTAAGTTTAAATTTTCACTACTTTTTCATGCGCAAATTGTGGTTCGCGCAGATCGCCAAGGCGCTGGTGGTCTTTCCCGGCGGATTCGGGACCATGGACGAATTGTGGGAGATGATGACGCTGCTGCAGACCGGGAAGCTGCCGAAAAATAATTTGATCATTATTTACGGCCGGAAGTATTGGGATGAGGTGTTGAACTTCCGGGCCATGGTGCGGTGGGGCATGATCAGTCAGAGCGAATACAAGATGCTGCAGTTCGCGGACACCGTGGACGAGGCCTTCGACCGCATTCGGGGAGGGTTGGAGAAGTACCACATGGAACTGGATTCCGACCTCTAAGGGTCATTTTCTCCCCACGTGTGCCCTGTCCCTACAGGATTTCCTCTACGGATTTCCAGTCGTCTGCCGATGGTGCGATGACCGCGTACCGTCTATGGTGGGCTCCTGCCTAGCCATAACAATTAACAGGAGACGCGGATGCAAAATGAACGGCGTATTGCGATTCTGGAATACGGGAAGCTTTTCCTAACGCTTGCAGCTCTCGTAGGGTTTCTGCTCTTCACTGGCGCGCCTCGCGTGAGAGCGAGCGAGGCGGAATGCCAGCACCGTACAGATAAGGCCGACCATAAATTGCACGAAGCGATCAAACATCACGGCTGGGACAGCGAGCAAGCCGAACACGCGCGGCACGAATTGGCCGAGGCTCGGCAGTATTGCTGGGAGCAGGACCACAAATGGTGGGATGTCGAAGGACACCATTGGCGGACGGAACACGACTGGGACGATGACCACGGACATCGGTAGGACAGGAGAATGTGAATAGGCGAGGCGCGACGCTTTCTGTGTCGCGCCTCTCTCTTGTGTACCGTCGATTTTGTGCAGGCTGGCATCAAGAAAAAAGCGGGGCACATCGCTGGCGATGTGCCCCGCTTCTATTTGTAAGCACCGAGAATTAGTGCGTGGTTACAGGCAGCTCGTCGGAAAAGACCGCCTCGAAGCGCCGCGTTTCGTCCTGATCGTGCAGCATCACTACGGGTACCACGCGTAGTGATTGATTGCATGAGCGGCACTGCGTTACTTCGCCTTGTAAATCCTGCAAAAAACCATCCGTGAAATGATATTGCGTCCGCTCGCGCCGGGCATTTTTCTGGCCTCGCGTACCGCAGTGCGGACAGGTGAATTCGACTCTGTCTTCCTGCGGATCGCGGTCCAGAGCGGCCCAGCCGGTGCGGCGCACGCCTACAGTTTCGATATTGCGCCGGTCCATTGGTTCGCCTCCTTCAGATCCACGTCCACAGGACATGTGATGCAGTGGGGTTGCCATTTGATACAACGAAATAACCATCTTCTTTTCTGTTGAGTGCGAAATGTTTGGAACTTGTGACGGAGATGGCGCGACGGAAAGTCCGCGATTGAAAGTCCGCTATGGGACGCCGGGCTGAAGCCCAGCGCCTACAGGAGCCAGCGCGTAGAGGAGTTAGTGGCGTCGCGGCTGCGGGGTAGGGAACTTGTCGCGCGGAGTGGTGTCAAAGGGAACGAGGACGCGCGCAACCCTCACATCCCTGCGAGCGCGGCGCCGGTCTCCTGTGCGATGTAAGCAGGATGCCCGGCGCCGCAAATTCTTTCCATTGGTTCGCAGCATTCTTGTGTGGAGGTGTGTGATGTCTCGTGTACCGGGCCAGCTTTCCAACGACAATTTCGGAGTATTGGAGGGATGCCTCGTGGAGGGCGATCCCGAGCAACAGATGCGTCAACGGGGGATGCAGCGTCGCGCGCTGGTTTTGTCGATTGCGGTGCAAGGGATGATTCTCGCGGCAATCGTGCTCGTTCCACTGCTCGGCAAGCCTGCGCGGATTGCGCTCGCCAATGTGACGCCGGTGCCGCCGTACTACTCGCGGTCCATGCAGCAACGTACCGCGATGCCACAACCGCCGGGTCCTGCTCCGAGGCCGGGGGATTTCTTCCAGCCGAATTCGATTCCCACGCATGTCGTCACTCATGAGGCGCCGCAAGATCCGGGTGGAGATCCGGTGCCGTTCGCGGGTGCTGGAATCGATGTGCCTGGCGCGATTCCACTTGTCGGGTCGCGAACTCCTACTGAGCCGGCACCTCCGCCGCATGTCGAGACTCCGCACGTCGTGCATGTGACGCAGATCGACCCAGCGATGTTGACGCATCGGGTCGAACCGGTGTATCCGGCACTGGCGCGACAGATCGGCCGCTCCGGGCGCGTGGAACTGCGAGCGATCATTGGGACGGACGGAACGGTTCAATCGCTGGAGGCCGTTGGGGGAGACCCGATGTTTTACCAGTCGGCGATGGAGGCGGTGCGGCAATGGCGTTATACGCCGACACTGCTTAACGGGCAGCAGGTGCAGGTGGATACGTACATCACCGTGATTTACCACTTGCAACGTTGAAAAGGGTCGACGCTAAGGGGACGGAGTCGTGTCCACTTTCTTTATTGGCAGTTGGTGCGGTCGGTCTCAAGACCCCCCACCCCCCTTTTTTGTGCAACGATGTGATTCTAAAGCGCTTACACATTGGAATGGCGCAACGATCTGATTCTAAGGAGGTTGCACGATTTGTGGTTTGGCTCTAGCACGTCGCTTGGGATTTAGATGGACTTTGGCCTAAACCCCGCGGTCTCGGAGACCGCGGCTACAGTTTAACTGAAGATATTATATCTTGTGGTAAATTTCTGGTCAATGCGGAATTTTGGTTGCAGAGGATTACAGTACGGGTTCGCCGGTGTGGCGTCCGATGGCTTCGCGGGTTTGGTCGCGGAGGCGGATGAGGTCGTGCCAGCCTGTGGATTCGGGGCTGGGCGAGGGGGCGTTGGCAACGCTGGCGGCTTGGGCGATTTGAGGGTAAATCGGGGGAGAGACGGTGATGGTGACGCTGGTGGGCCGCGGGATGTACGTGCCTTCGCGCAGGAATCTGCGGGTTCCGGCGAGAGAGATGGGAATGATCGGGACGCCCGCGGCTACCGCGGCTTTAAACGCGCCTAGCTGGAAGGGGCGAACGCCGTCGTCGGAGGTGAATGTGCCTTCGGGAAAGACGAAGACGGACTCGCCGTCGCGAAGAAGTTCTTCCATCTGTTCCGCTTGACGGAGGCGGGAATTCTTGTCTGTGCGTTCGAACCAGAGATGACCCATCTGCTTCAGGAAGGTTCCGATGAAGGGCATGTGCAGAACTTCTCTTTTGGCGACGAAGCGATAGGAGACGCCGAGGCCAAGCATGATGGGCAGAACATCGAAATAGCTGGTGTGATTTGCGGCGTAGATTTTAGCTCCGGGGGTGTCCATATGTTCTTTGCCAATGACGCGGACGCGCAGGCCAACCAGAGCGAACAATATTTTAAGGGCTGAGGAGGTAAAACGCCCCGCGGCGCGGTGATCTGGAACGAGCGCGACGGCTGCGCAGGTGGGTATGATCCACAAAAGAAAGATCACGCCGAAGTAGAGACCATAGAGGATTTCTAGGACGCGGATCACGGCTGAGCGGATGGCGCGGGCGCCGCTGCGCATGGCGCCCGCAGCGCCCAAACGGACGATTTGCAGCCATGCCGGTGCGCGCCCGGCCGAGAGCGAGCCCTTGAGGAAGAGTTGCCGGGTTTCCTCGCGTCGCAATTTACCGCTCGACGTTTTCGGGATGCTCCCGGGTGGAATCAATTCCACGCGATCCGGGGGAAGGCCAAGGCCGCGGGTGACGTGCTCAGTGACCGCGGCAGAGATGGCGGCAAGCTTGCGCGCGTCGCGTTCGCGGACTTCGGCTACCACGACAAGTTTTTCGGTGCCGGAGCCTTCATCTTTCAGACCGAACGCGACGATGCAGCCTTTACGAATTCCTTCGACGCGCTCGGCTAGCTCTTCGACCTCGTGCGGATACAGATTGCGCCCGCCCTTGATGATGATGTCTTTGACGCGGCCGGTTACGTAGATTTCCTGGTCGGCGCGGTAGGCGCGATCGCCGGAATCGACCCAGGCAAATTCGTTCGTACTGGCAGCTGGACCGAGTGGGAGTAGCTTCTGCGTCGCGGCTGGATTGTGGTAGTAGCCGGTGGTCGCCGAAGGACCACGGAACCACAGGAAACCTTCGGTGCGATCGGCCACTTCGTTGCCGAGTTGATCGACGATGCGCACTTGGTGTCCTGGCAACGCCGCGCCGGAGGAGACGAAGGAGATGGAGCTAATTTCCGGCGAGGTTGAAGGCACGGCGCGACCTTGTACGGTGAAGGTTTCCCGCTCGATGCGATCGATCAGCGGGGCGCGATTGAGAGGCGGCACGGTTACGGCGAGGGAGGACTCCGCGAGGCCGTAAACGGGAAGATGGGATTCGTTGCGAAAGCCGTAGCGCGCGAAACGCGTGGTGAAGCGCTCCATGGTTTCGGGGTTGACGGGTTCGGCGCCGTTCATGGCGACGCGCCAGGAGCTTAGGTCCAGGCCTTCGATGTCTTTGTCAGCAATTTTTCGCACGCAGAGTTCGTAGGCGAAGTTCGGAGCTGCAGTGATGGTGCCGCGGTGTTTGTGAAAGGCCCACAGCCAGCGTTCGGGACGCGTGAGGAACGCGAGCGGCGACATTACACACAGTGGCATGCCGAACTGCAGGAGGGTCAGCCACGCGCCGATGAGTCCCATGTCGTGGTAGAGCGGCAACCAACTGATGCCGACGTCGCCGGGACCCATTTGCACGGTGGTGCCGATGGCGCGCATGTTGGCCAACAGATTCGCGTGCGTGAGTACGACGCCTTTGGGATCACCCGTGGAACCGGAAGTGTATTGCAAGAGAGCGATGTCGCTGGAGCGGCGATTGCGGCTGCCGATCAGGTGCGGAGACATGGCGCCAGGTGCGGGGGGCGGGGCTTTGTCGGCGGCTTCGAGGAGTCGTTCCGCATCAACGACAGCGGTGAGCGAGGGCACGCGGGGCTCCAGCAGGTGCGCGACCGCTTCGGCGCGGCGAAAGGTCAGCAGGAGGCAAACTTCCGCGTTGTTGAGGATGGCGGCTTGACGTGCGGCGTACTCTTCGATGCGATCCGCGCGGAACGGTGGATAAATGGGCACGGGAATCGCGCCGGCCAGAAGAATGCCCGCGTAGGACACGAAGAACGCACGGGAGGTCGGGAGCATCAACGAAACGCGGCCGCCGGCGGGGACGCCACGGCGCGCAAGTTCGAGGGCGCAACGCTGAGCGGCGGCGTAGAGCTCGCCGAAGGTCAGGGTGAGGTCGCGCTCTTTTCCGGCGGCGTCTTCTTCGGTGATGAGCAGATGCGCGCGGTCGGCATCATGCTTGGCGCGATAGCGCAGCAAGTCGAGTAAAGTTTCCGCGGAGAAGGCGCCGGCTTCAGAGGTTTCGCGCGCCAGCTTTTGTGCGGTTACGGAAGCGCGCAGCGCGGAGGGCGCGTCATCCTCGATCGTGCCCACGCCGGGCGCGCTAACAATCGCGCGAGTGAGGTCTTCGGGAGTGTTGGCTTCGGCAGCGACGTTATCGGGCAGGCGCACGCCGAATTCGGTTTCGAGGCGGGCGAGCAACTCGACGCGTTCCAAGCTTCCAAGTCCAAGATCGCGATCCAGCAGGGATGCGGAGGTGAGCATGGGCAGCGCGCCCTGGCTGCCCAATTCGACGAGCAGGCTGCGCACAATGTCGAGCACGCGCTCGCGTGTGCTGGAAGTGTCGAGTTGTGCAGCGGTCGTCGCCACAAATTTGTTCGGAGGGGACGGCTCTTCGGCGAGAGGCTATCACGCGCCGAGGGCGATTCCTATGGTGGCATCGCCAATATGTGCTTGGGATTCACTATTTGTGAATCCCGTGTGAATGCTTACGCCGTTTTGTGTTTCGATTGCGGAGCCGTAAATCCCTTGGGCAGGAGCGTTGTCGAAAGGTCCACGCCGGAGAGATCGGCGCCCTGCAAATCGGTCTCGCGCAAGATGGCGACGCCCATGTCCGCGCCGGTGAATTTCGCGCCGTTTACATTGGCGAGGCGCAGGTTGACGTTGCGCAGCTGGGCCCCCTGAAAATTGACGTTGGAAAGATCGCAGCGGAAGAACTCGATGCCGCTGGCCTGGGCTTCGCTTAAGTCGGCGCCGGGCAGGATCGCTTCGGTCAGGTCGGCGCCGCGCAAGTCGGCCTTGTGGAAGTTGGCGGCGGATAGATCGGCGCCGGGGAGTTTGGCTTTGCGAAGATCGCTCTCGGAGAAATTTGCGTTGCGGAGGATCGCGCCGCTCAGGTTTGTGCCGCTGAGGTCGGCGCGAGACAAATCGGCGTCGCTCAAGTCCGCGCGTGTGCCGCCGTCGCGTCCGCGGAAGAATTTCCCGTGGGCTTCGAGAATGTCGGTCAGTTGCTTTCCGTTGTGCTTGATGCTCTTTGGTTTGCGCAGGCCCATGTAGCGTCGATCCTCGGATTCCAATGTCTATTCTACTGGATGGCGGGCAACCCTGAAAGCCATTGCCGGGCTTGGTAGAGACCACCGCGTTAATCAGGCACTAGGGCTGGGATTCTGGGTTGCACGGATATAAAGCGGATTAGCTTGCTGCCGAGCTTGGCGTTGCAGGCGCGACGTTACCTCAGTCTAGATTGCCGTCCTTGACATCTCTTGCCAGGCGGCACTACCTTCGAATCATCGTAAGAGGACGCGACCTCATGAAACACCAAATCGTAAGATTCGATCTTCCCGTTCCCAATGGGACTATCTGTCTCGCATCTCTGCTGCTGCTGTTCGTTTTGCCGCTGACTAGCCATGCCCAGGCTGAGTTGCGTGCCGACAAGCAAATCCTCCTTGAAGCCATACACGGTACCGAGGCTATAAAAAAGGGGCCTGATAACAAACTCTACGTCCTCACTCGATCAGTTAAGCCCCCCAGCTCGCTCTGGATATCGGATTACTCCGGGTCGTCGATGCGTATGATTCTCGGGCGTGGATCGGAGCCCGTAGACTTGCGCGTCCCGAAGGATTTAGCCGTGGACCGAGATGGCAGTGCTATTGTCGTGGACGCCGGTTTGATTAAGATTTTTTCCCCCGATGGAGAGCTACTCAGTTCCTTTCCCTCCGATAGGCCAGAATCGGTGGGAGTTTTGAGCGACGGCAGAATTCTTGTTAGCGGATTCCCCAGAGACAACCTAATGTCTGTTTTCGACAGGCAGGGAAGGCTTTTGGGTGGGATTGGGATTTCAGCGAAAATCGACGAAGACCGCTTTTTTAATGCTGTTCTGAATATGGGAACCATTGTTGTCGACAAAGAGGACAACATCTATTATGTCTTTCGCTATATGCTTACGCCGATGATTCGCAGGTTCAAGTCGGACGGAACGCTGACCGCGGAATGGCATCTGGACGCTGGGGAGGTGCCGGAGCAAGTCGTGGCAGCGGCCACGTTGAAATATCAGGAGAACAAGAAATCCGGCAACTACGGCGGTGTGCAAGTTCTGACGGCCGCCGCTTTCGACGAGGACTCCCAGACGCTCTGGGTGGCTTCGGGAGCTAGGGTCTTGCAGCTCGATAGTTCAGGCAAGAGGATTCGAACTCTTGAGCTGGCTCGCCCGGAAGGTGGACCAATTCAAACGTCTGGGCTTCTCGTGGACCGCGATTTCATTCGTGCCGCCGGGCCTCTTCATGGAACGTTCGAGTTCTTCAAGCCACGCTGAGATAGTATTCCACGTACCCAAAATCATACCGATCAGAAACCTTTTCGGCTCAACTTCCGATAAGTCGCATGAATCGGAAGCTGACACACAGCCCACGCTTGGTGGGCCTCCTGGGGCTTGTGATACTGTGAGCAAAATATTGAAGGGAATCGGTTGGGCCGGAGTGTGATGTGAGGGTGCTTTCGCGGCTGGCGTTGGTGATGCTTGTTTTTGCGGCGTTAGCTGCGCTCATCGGCGCGGCTGCTGCTTCGCCGCAACTCGTACTGACACACGTTAGTGTTATTGATTCGACCGCGAACGCGGTGCGACCTGACCAATCGGTGGTCATCGTCAACGGGCGTATTGCGGCGATAGGGCCGTCCGCACGAATCAAGGTGTCAAAGGACGCACGCATCGTTGACGGGCAGGGAAAATTTCTCATTCCGGGCTTGTGGGATATGCATGTTCACATTGCCGGACTGAATGCGGACCCCGCCTGGAGCAGGAAGGTTCTTCTTCCCCTGCTGCTCGCCAACGGGGTTACCGGTGTGCGCGACATGGGCGGCGATCTGGATACCCTGCTCAGCTGGAAGCGCGAAATCGAAGCCGGTACTTTGGTAGGGCCTCATATCGTCGCCTGCGGCGGACCTTTCCTGGTGGGTAGCGGGAAGAAGACCGCGGAGCAATATCCAATCGCCACTGTGGAGGAGGCGCGGGCCGCGGTTCGCGATTTGAAGCGCCGCGGCGCGGAGTTCATCAAGATCATTTCGGTGCCTTCGAAGGAAGTCTTTTTTGCGGTTGCGGACGAAGCCAAGAAGCAAAACATACCGCTGGCGGGGCACTTGCCATTTCAGGTGAGCGCTCAGGAAGCCTCCAATGCGGGCATGCGCAGCATCGAACATCTCCTGTATAGCGCGTTCTCGCTGTCGTTTTCTTCCAAGGAGGACGATTTGCGAAGCCGGCTCGTCGCGGCCGAGGAAGAGGGCGACTCCGTGGCGTGGGAGCAGATCGCTCATGAGTCCGACGCGACCTATGACAAAGAGAAGGCGGCAAAACTGTTTCAGACGTTGAAGCGAAATCGTACTTGGATCACACCTACCCTCGCTTCCCTCGATATTACGGCGCATCCAGAAGAATGGAGCATCGATGACCCACAGCTGGCGTTTGTACCGCCGTCACTGGCAAGACAATGGCGCGACTCGTTGCAGGACGGGGCGATGAAAGAACGCGCAGCATGGCTGGCGAGGCAAGCGGCGAATGATTGGCGACTAACCGGCGAATTGAATCATGTTGGAATACCGCTGTTGGTGGGGTCGGATTCGCTTGATCCTTTCGTTTTCCCTGGAGAGAGCTTGCACCGAGAGATGGCGGAGTTGGTACGGGCGGGGTTGAGCCCGGGCGAGGCGCTGCGGGACGCTACTTTCGGGGCCGTTACGTTCCTGGGTCGAGAACACGATTTCGGCACGGTGGAAGTTGGCAAGACGGCCGATTTGGTGCTTCTCGAGGGGAGCCCGTTGGACAATATTGCGAATACTCAGAGGATTAACGCGGTAGTGCGCGCTGGAAATTATTTGGATCGGTCTGCGTTGGACCAGATGTTGACGCAAGCGAGGGCGGCCGCTGCTGCCGTGCCTTCGGCGAAATAATTCCTTGTATCCGGTTGGACTGCGGAGCCGTACGATATATATGGGTTCGATGATTAGAAGACGCACTTCCAAATCTCAAAGGCTTGCCGGAATCCTGCTTCTCGCATTTGTGCTCGCGTCGAGTTGTCCCGGGGTGGCGGCGCAGTCGCAAGAGAGCGAAAACGAGATCATCGCCAATCTCGCCGGCGGGCGCGTAATCGTGCACGTGACCAAGGATGACGTGATTGTTTTCGCCGCGATTGATCATCCGGTAGAGACGGGATCGGTGCCTCCGCGTGTCGCGGAACTCGACAGCACGCATATTGGCGTGCTGCTGGGCGCCTCGGAATGGCGATTGCCTGCTGATCCTAAACCTATTCGATTGGACCGGGACTACGAGAGGATTGGAAGGCGAGACCCTCGAAACGCCTCCGATCCCACGGGTGCCGAGCCCGATCTGGAAACCTTTGGCGTGGCGTTTCTGGATACGCTGCGGCCGTTAACGAGTCAACTGCATCACAAAGTGGACATCGCGAATGATGAGCCGCTGTTTGAAATCGTGATCATCGGGTTTGCTCCCAAGCACTACGGCCCGGAGGTCTGGACGGTGGAGTATCGGATCCAGCAGCAGCAGGTTGGCGTGCGCGCGGAATATTGGCAAACGCGGATACTTCGTCCTCGTTTTACGCAGTTGTATCCGCCAGAGAAGCATGCGCCTCGCACGATTGTGGAGGCGCGGTATCCGTCGGATGTGAAAGCGCCGACGGTGATGGAGATGATTCAGGGGAATGACCCGCGGGTGGCGCAGCTTCGCAGCGGCGAGCCGCGATTTGGCAAGGTGTTGGAAGTCGTCGATCGAGGGCAGGCACAGAAGGCCGCTTCGGTTGATGCGGAAGACTTCATGCGCGCGCTATTGCCGCTGATTGCGGGCAAGGCGATGTTTATGCTCGGTAAAATGGACGAGGAGCACGGACTCGATTGGATCGTGCCGCCCGAAGAACCGATCGATAAGACGAAAAAAGACGACAAGGATCGGCCGCCCGAAGCGCCGTCGCTGCGAAAAAGGCCACAGAGGTGAGTGGCGGGATGGGCGTCAGCCTCCCGTAGCAGTCACACGATTGGCTTGCGCGGCGATATCCTTGCGGTAGTGCATGCCATCGAAATGGATATTTTGGATGGCGTCATATACGATCGCTCGGGCGGCGCTCAGGGAAGGTGCTGAAGCGGTTACACCCAAAACTCGGCCGCCGTTCGTGAGGACGGAATTGTTGACGAGCTTTGTTCCGGCATGGAAAGCCTTAACACCGTTATACCGCTCTATATCGGTTAGTCCAGTTATTGCATTGCCAATCTGAAACTTGCCCGGGTACCCTCCAGACGCAAGTATGACACAGAGACTGGCACCGGATTTCCAGCGCAATTTTGACGGCTCGAGTTGGCCGGCGGCGGCGTCCGACAGAACTTCCGCAAGATCGAAATCCATGCGTGCGATGATTGCCTGGGCTTCGGGATCGCCCAAGCGGCAATTGAATTCGAGTACCTTCGCTCCGGAGGCCGTTAACATCAGGCCGAAGTAGAGAAAGCCCTGATACTTGATGCCGTCCGCCGCCAGCCCGCGGTTTGTCGGCTCGACGACATGGCGCAAGATAGCGTCGCGCGTGGAGGGAGGTAGCAAGTCGTCACTGGAATACGCGCCCATCCCTCCGGTGTTTGGGCCTTCGTCGCCATCGTTTGCCTTCTTGTGGTCGCGGGTAGGAACGAGCGGCGCGTAGCGCTCTCCGTCCGTAAGTATAATGAAGGAAAGCTCTTCACCGCGAAGAGCTTCTTCCAGGAGGATACGGTGGCCACCGGATCCGAACTCATCGCGTAGCATCGCGCGTTCGATAAAGTCGCGCGCGGAGGCGAGATCTGGCGCCAGAAACACTCCTTTGCCGGCACACAAGCCGTCTGCTTTGATAACAACGGGCCAGTCCACAGTGTTTAGCGCCGCGAGTGCTTCTTGAGCCGAATCGTATGCTCCGTACATTTTGGCTGTAGCGATATTGTGACGTTGCAGGAATTCTTTTGCGAAGATCTTGCTGCCTTCGAGCTGCGCGGCCTGCTGGGAAGGAGCGATGATCGGCCAGCCTCGCTGGGTGAAAGCATCGCCGATTCCGTTCACTAGAGGTAGTTCGGGGCCGACAATCGTCAGGTCCGGCTTGAGTTCATTGGCGAGAGTAACGAGCTTGGGCACGTCCCCTGGGTCTGCGGCGATGCACTCCGCTTCCGCAGAAATCCCGCCATTGCCTGGGACGCACCACATTTTTTCCACGCTAGGACTCTGCCCGAGTTTCCACACCAGAGCGTGTTCGCGGCCGCCGCCGCCGACGACTAAAACCCTCATAGGGCCGGAGCCTCTCGCTGATTCTTCAGGAAGATAATCGTGTACGCAGGAGCTGTCAACTCGGACGGCGACTATTGGACGACATGCGCGGTGCGCGCTTAGCGAGGGTCGTGAGCGCGTGCGATTCGGGGCGAATTTTATGCGGATCCAACGGCGCGGATCGGGATGGTTACGCCAGTGGAAGCGTCGGAGGATGCGAGCATATGACAGCGCCCATCGAAGATTCCGCCTGGATCGATGACCATGCACGGGGAATGCACTTCGCCAGTGACCACACCCTTGGCTTCAATCTCAACGCGGCCCTTGGCGAAGATCACGCCGTCAAATCGGCCGGCGATTACGACGCGATTCCCTTCAATCTGCCCTTCGACTCGGGCACCTTCACCTAGAACAACGGTCTGCTCAGAAATGATGTTGCCCTTGACGTTGCCATCGATGCGAAACGTTCCTTTGAGCTGAAGCGTGCCCTCGAGTGTCACACCCTGGTCGATGAAACCCGTCCACTCTTCGCTGCTGCCATTCTTTGAAGTTCCGGGCCACTTCCAAGCCATGACAACCCCCATCCGACACTTCTACTTTAGCTGACTGCGGAGACAAGTCAACGCGGGGTGAAATCTCAGTTGTCGAATGAGGCCACTGAACCAACGGGCATCGCGCGATGCGAGCGCGATTAATTCTCTCGAGCTACTTCATGAGCCGGTCGTAGAGACCCATGAGTTGGGCGTCGTCGTAGTATTCGAGAATGAGCTGGCCGGGACGCATCTTCGTCTTCTGACGCAGGAGTGCCTTCGTTCCCAAGTGCCTTTGCAGTTCTTCCAGCGCTGCACGAATATTTGCGTCGATATGGACTTCAGCGGCGGCACCACCGCCACGCGACCGCCGGGAAGCCAGGCGCTCAATCTGCCTAACGGTCAATCCTCCCCGGGCGGCCCGCTGCGCATAACGCATGCGCAGTTTGGAATCTTGCACCGCCAGCAGGCCACGGCCGTGCCCAGCCGTGAGCTTTCCTTCTTCGATCCAATCCTGGATGGTGGGTTCCAGCTTTAGCAAGCGGATGGCGTTTGCGACTGTGGCGCGATCCTTCCCGGTGCGCTCGGCAACTTCTTCCTGGGTCAGCTGGAATTCGTCCATCAGACGCTCGAAGGCGCGGGCCGCTTCGATCGCGTTCAGGTCTTCGCGCTGGATGTTCTCCACCAGAGTCATTTCAAGCGCGAGTTCGTCGGGAACCTCGCGAATAATGACGGACACCTTCGCTAAGCCGGCGCGCTGGGCCGCGCGCCAGCGACGTTCCCCCGCAATCAGCTGAAAGCGGCTACCAATCGAGCGAACAACGAGAGGCTGAATGATGCCGCTGGACTTAATGGAGCGAGCCAGTTCGTCAAGAGCTTCTTCACGAAAGCGCGTGCGTGGTTGGAAGGGACTGGGATCGATGAGGTCAACATCAATTTGGAGCGGTCCGCCATTGCTTGAGGCGTCCCGTGCCGGTGCTACGGCAGCGCCATTCGACGTGGTTGAGTACGAAGAATCAATCGGCGTGGGCGCGACAGGAACCTGCGGTTCAGGCTCCCGAATGAGCGCTCCGAGCCCCCTTCCCAATGCGTTTCTCGTCATTAAGAATTACCTCCTGTGCGAGTTGTGTGTAGCCCTCGGCCCCTTTACTGTGGATATCATAGAAAATAATAGGCTTACCAAAACTTGGCGCCTCGGCCAGCCTAACGTTTCTCGAAATCACTGCCTGGAAAACCTGGGCCCCGAAGAAACTCCGCAAATCTGTAGCGACCTGGCGAGACAATGTAGTTCGCTCATCGTACATCGTGAGCAGAATGCCTTCGATCTCCAGCTTTGGGTTTAACGTGCGCCGGATCCGCATCAGGGTATCCAATAACTCTGAAACTCCCTCCAAGGCGAGATATTCGCATTGGATTGGCACCAATACGGAGCTGGCCGAAACGAGGGCGTTTAGCGTGAGCAAGTCGAGGGCAGGCGGGCAATCGAGAATAATGAAGCGATAACGGTCGCGAATGCCGTTCAGCATGCCTTGCAATTTGTATTCGCGATGTTCCGCGGTGACGAGCTCGACGGCCGCTCCGGCGAGGTTTTTGTCGGCGGGCAACACATCGAGGCCTTCTACTTGGGACTTTTGAACGATTTTATCAAACGGTTCGCCCAAAATCAGGGAGTGATAGAGGGTTCTGCGGGATGGATCCTTCGGAAAACCGATAGCGGCGGTAGCGTTCGCCTGGGAGTCGCAATCGACGAGGAGTGTGGATTGCTCGGCGGCACCAAGGCACGCGGCTAAGTTAACGGCAGTGGTGGTCTTTCCTACGCCACCTTTTTGATTTGCAATCGCGATAATTCGCGCCAAGAAAACCTCGACAGGCGAAAACTTAGCAAAGCCTTGAGGCAGATGCAAGAGGTTTCACGTGAGACGAGCGCATGGGGCGTCAAATTCTGAGAAAACTCTTGGGTGACACACCAAGTCGCCGAGTCGTCTGTTCCACGTGGAACCTCGATGCTGTCGTCGCCCCAAAATCCTGACAAGTAAACCGCGATTTGTCGCAATCGGATCGAGACATAAACAGATCCGATGGTTCTACGTGGAACCCGTTTGGCATCGGGAACTGGGCGACGATGAGGAGCCCCTCGATTTTGACCGACGGCTACCGATGCAAAGCGGGACAGTCGATGCCACAAGCGAAATTGAGTAGATCTATCGTTCCACGTGGAACCAGTGGTTCGAGATTTGGGAAGGTCATTTACGAAACATGATCTAGCTCTGTTTCACGCGGAACGCCGCCCCGACACGCCATGACTGAATTGCGGTGTTCCACGTGGAACCGGCAGTTCGAGGTTTATGAAGAACTGCCCGTCAGACGCGCTAAGATTTGTTTCACGTGGACAGCAGTTCGGGTACGTCGTGAATCAACTTTCGCGTTCCACGTGGAACTTAGTGATTTGAGATTTGCCAAAGTTCGGGAAAAAAACACGGTAGCGTCGGTTTCACGTGGAACGTCGTTTAGATGCGTCATGAATCGACGGTCGCGTTCCATGTGGAACCAAAGGGCCTCAGGCTGTCAGCGCCCGCCGAGAAAAGCACGGTAAAACTCAGTTTCACGTGGAACACCATTCAGGTGCGTCACGACCAGCTGTTACCGATAATTCTAAACAATCTCGAACAGAAAACATCTCTTTCGAATCCGGTCCGTTTCGAAGCCGACGAGAGCATATTTCCCAGAATTTGAGACAATGCGAATCAGGTGAGGAAATTTCAGAGGGGGCAGCTAAAATCTCCGTTCTTACGTCACGGAGAGGATGAATGTCTGCCGGCAGACTTTTGCGGCTCCCAAGACGTTCATTTTGAAACCCTTAGGCTGGTGCTTCATTTTTTCTGGACCCAATCAAAAGGAATCGACGCAGAGACTGCGGGATCTGAATCGGTTCACGCCATTCCCATGCTGGGAGGCTTTTGACCTCTTCCAGGTCTCGCCCACCGATCCAGAGAAGGACTTGTTTCGCATCGACGTGAGGAGACGAGGCCCATTTCAGGAATGTTGGAAATTCACCCACAGCGCGAGAACAGACGAAATCGAGCGGTGCCAGCTCTTCGCCCAAGTCCTCGTAACGACTCACGATGACTCGAGCGCCTGTAAGTCCTAACTCACGAACCGCTTCGGCCAGAAACGTAGCCTTTTTGACATTCGACTCAACGAGAAAGAGGTCCAGTGCTGGTCGCACAATCTTCAGAGGGAGCCCCGGAAATCCGCCCCCAGAGCCCACGTCGGCTAGCCGACCATTGTCAAGGTTTACAACTGACGCCGCAAACATAGACTCACAGAAATGGCGGTACAATATCTCCAGGGGATCGCGGATGGCGGTCAAGTTCACGGCCTCGTTCCATTTTAGCAATAACAATATATATTGTTGAATCTGAGCCACTTGCTGTTCATTAGCGCTGAGGCGAAACTCGGCAAGCGCGCGATGAATCGTATCGGACGAGGGGACTGTGGGCACGGCTGGGGACATTGTGTTTAAACCTCAGTAGGGATTGGCCAATTCCGCGACTTGTTCAGTAACTAGCGTATTATGAATAAGATAGCGTGGTCCAGCAATTCCGGCAACCACGTCGACGGCAGCGTGCCACACCATAACCGGAGCCAGGCTGCTGAAACCGACACGAGCGGCCCCGAAAATCAGACCTAAGAGCGTGGTTCCCAGAAGTCCGCTTCGCCCCTGATAAAGATGAGCGACTCCGAACAGTAAGGACGATATCACGACCGTGGTCCACACAGGCAATCCCGAGCGAGTCAGCGCCGCGATGGCGAAACCGCGATACAGAAACTCCTCGCAAATGCCTGCCGTGACGGCCAATGCGAAGAACGGAGCGCGCTCCCTCGCTGACCGGGGCAGAATTTTCTCCGATAAAGCTTGTAATCTTGCGCGCGTCTTTTCTGGCATGCGGCCCATGCGGCGCAGATTGAGCCACTGCAAAGCGGCAAGGATGCCGCCACCCGCAACTGCTGCAGGAATCGACATCCACAGGTTTCGCGTGGACAGACCGAGTTGCGTGGCGGTAAAGCCGTGAGCCCAGGCGCGCCATGCCGCGACGCCGGCGGCCAGCCATTGGAAGGCGATCGTTGAGGCGTACAGCGAAATGCGTTCCCGTTCACCGACAAGCGGTTTCGCTAAAAGCTCACGCAGGCGGTAGCGACCGCGCCACGGCACGATCACCCCAAGGAGGAAAAGGATCAGCCAGATGTCCCAAGGCATCCGGCGATGAGAGCATGTTCCGGAGGGAGGCGCAACTTGGAGTTGCCCGGGATTCCTTCGAATAAATTCCGACAAGTCACGAGCGGAGGGATGCGGGCATCTCTATAATGCATAACGCGACAGTGCTTAAGGCAGACGGCTTAACGCAGATGCGAGGTGGAAACAGTGACGGCTACCGTGAAATTGACATCGATGGCGAAGGCAGCGGGATGCGCTGCGAAATTGAATCCGGCGACGCTCGAAGCTGTGCTGCGAAAACTTCCACGGCAAGAGAATCCGAATGTCCTTGTGGGCTTTGACACCAACGACGACGCCGGAATCTATCGATTGACGGACGAACTGGCGCTGGTGCAGACGGTGGATTTTTTTACGCCGATGGTGGATGACCCCTATCTGTTTGGCCAGGTCGCCGCGGCGAATGCATTGAGCGACGTCTACGCGATGGGTGGCCGCCCGATCTCTTCGCTTTCAATTGTTGGATTTCCAGAGAAAGGCGATCCGGAGATTCTCGAACAAATCATTCGCGGAGGCCTGGCGAAAATGGAGGAAGCGAAATGCAGCGTAATCGGCGGGCACTCGATTCGCAACGAAGACATGCTTTTCGGTTACGCGATAACCGGCGTTGTGAATCCCGATCGCGTTTGGCGAAATGTTGGCGCGCGCGCAGGTGACGCGCTGCTTTTCACAAAACCATTGGGCAACGGTGTGATCGCCACCGCGCTGAAAAAAGATCGCGCCACATCCGAGTCGCTTGCCGCAGCGATCGCCGCCATGACTACGCTCAATCAGGCTGCGGCGGAAGCGCTGCGCGAAATCGACGACCAATCCGCGACGTCGCGGCCGATTCACGCGGTTACGGATGTGACGGGATTCAGTTTACTCGGCCATGCTCGCGAAATGTCGCTCGGCGATCCCGCGCGCGGCGTAGACGTTGTTTCGCTTGAATTCGATCACGCCGCATTCGAATATTTTCCGGGCGCTCTGGAAGCCGCCCGCGATGGGCATCTTTCCGCCGGGCTGAAGAACAATCGCGCCTTCATCGGCGAGTGCGCGGCGTTCGATCCGGGCGTTTCGCCGGAACATCAAGACTTGCTGTTCGATCCGCAAACATCGGGCGGCCTGCTCGTGGCGATCGCGCCGGACGCAGCGGACATCGCGTTGGCCGCGCTGCGACGCCGCGGAGTTCTCGCGCATCCGGTTGGCCGGGTGGTCGCGAAACGCTCACCGTTGATTTTTGTGCGCTGAGCATTCCGGCCCAGCGACGCCTCCTATACACTCCCAGCATGGACACCATCACACACGGAATTGCCGGCGCCCTGATCGGCAAAGCGATGTTTGGCGGCGACGAAATGTTTGCGTTGCGCCCAATGAATCGGGGCCGGGTGATCACATGGTCGCTGATGCTCGGCGCGGTTTTTCCAGACTCCGACGTCTTTCGCGAAACGTTTTCACACAACGAATTGCTGATTCTCACCTGGCATCGCAGCATCACGCATTCCCTGATTTGTCTGCCGATTTTCGCGCTGGCGCTGGCCGGACTAACGCGCTGGTTCGTGCGCTGGCGAAAATGGGACGCGCCATCGTTTGCGGCGCTGACGGGGATCTATGCTGTGGGAATTGCCAGCCACATTTTCCTGGATCTGGTGACTTCGTTCGGCACGATGATCTGGTCGCCGTTGCGATGGTCGCGACCAGCGTGGGATTTGATTTTCATCCTGGACTTCACACTCACGGGTATTTTTCTCGTGCCGCAAATGCTACCTTGGGTCTATGCGACGCCCGAAGGCTTGCGGAGGCGCGCGCTGAATACCTGGCTGCTTTTCGTGTTGGCCACTGTGATCATCGCCGGAATTGCACAAGTCGTAGGCGCGCCGATCTCCCTGGAAGCCATTCTCGTGGTGATCGTGATCTTGGCGGGCGTCTTCCTGCTTCCGGCGTTGCGCGGTTTTGGTTTGAAGGTGGAGCGCGCGTCGTGGAATCTGGCGGGAGTTGTTGTCGCGGTGTGTTACATCACAGCCGCGGTTTATGCGCACAAAGCCGCGTTAGCTCGCGTGCAGGATTTCGCGGCGTTCCAGCATCTTGATGTTCAAGCAATGGGCGCACTGCCGCTGCCACCATCGCTGTGGCACTGGGATGGATTGGTTCGCGCGCCACGCGGAGTGTACGAGACGCGGAGTTGATTTCGGCGATGCCACCGTCAACGCAGGAGCTCCAGAGGATTCCGCGCACGCTCCTTCGATCGAGTATCGCTTTTATCCTGACGCGCCGGCCGAATTCCTACATTGAAGCCGCGAAGCAGCTCTCGCAGGTGCAAACCGTTCTGTGGTTTTCGCGTTTCCCGGTGATACGTTTTCACAAGGAGGGCGGCGACGCTGTTGTGGAAATCTCCGACTTGCGCTTCCCGCACCTGAGGCCTGATCGGCCGGCTTCGTTTACCTATCAAGTACGCTTCGGTGCCACTGGGGCAGTGTTATCGCAGGGTTGGGCCAAGTAGCAGGGAATCTCGTGGGCAGCGGTGTGCGTCTAGCGACGCTTTGGCACGTCGGCGGGATGAATCACCACTTGGCGTTCTTCGCCGACGCCGACACTTTCGGTGCGAATGCCAGGAATCTCTTTCAACGTCAGGTGCACGATGCGCCGCTCCCGCGAGGACATGGGGTTCAAGCGAAATGGTTCCTTGGAGGTCTGCACGCGCTCGGCTGCGATCCGCGCGGTCATGCGCAACTCTTCAAATCGCAGCGCGCGATAGCCGCCGCAGTCGAGATGGATCTTCTCGTGGAATGCCGGCTCCAACCGCAGCGCGCGATAAGCCAAATGCTCCAGCGCCTTCAGAAGTTCCGCGCCGCGCTCCAACAGCAGCTCTTTGTCTTTACCATCCAGATCGGCTAGGACTTCCGCATCGCTTCCAGCAACGCCCTCTGGAGCGATTACTCGCACCGTCACCCTCAGCTGAAAGCCGGCCGCGCGGATAATGGTCTCCAGAAATTGTCTCAGCGCCTCGGCCGCGGCCTCGCGATCGAGATGTCCGTCCTTGATCAGTTCTTGCGCCATGGTGTCCTTGCGAGAACGATGCCTGAGTGAAAAGGAGTCCGGCGATCGCGGTTACGATTTCTTGCCCTTTGCAGCTTTCACGGGAACGGCGGTTACGGGATGCGTGCGATTTAACCACCACTGCTGCAAAATACCAACCAGGCTGCTAGTGAGAATATACACCGCCAGGCCGCTGGAAATCGGCGAGATCATGAAAATTCCCGCCATGGTTACCGGCATGATCTTCATCATCATTTGCTGCTGCGGATCGGTGGAAGTCATCGGCGTCATTTTCGACACCAGGTACATGGACAAGCCCCCATGATGATCGGCAGCACGTAATACGGGTCCTTCGCCGACAAGTCTGTGATCCAGCCAAACCAGCGCGCATGGCGCATCTCGATGGCATAGCGAATGGTAGTGTTCAACCCGAATCCAAATCGGCATTTGCAGAAACATCTGGAAGCAACCGCCGACTGGATTGATGCCTTCGCGGCTGTAGACCGCCATCACTTCCTTGTTCATCTCTGCTTTGCGCGGATCGCGCATCGAGTATTTCTTGTACTTGTCCTGGATCGCTTGATTTCGGGAGCGACACGCTGCATCTTCAGTGTGGACTGTAACTGGAGATGCGCAGCGGGAAAAGCAGCAAATTGATGACCAGCGTGAGCACCACGATCGCCCATCCCCAGTTGGGAATGTAGTTGTGCAGCCATTTCAACCCGTGGAACAGCGGATCGGCGATGAATTCCAGCCAGCCGAAATTCACCAGCGCGTGCAGCTGCGGGTTCATTTTCTTCAGGTCGTCGTAATCTTTGGGACCCACGTAAACACGCAGCGCGAGGGGTTGCTTCGCGGCGGTGGCCACCTCCGGCACAGGTTCCTGCGCATCTTTGCCGTCCACTTGAACGGTGCGGAAGACCCTCCAGTAGCGCGTTTCGAGCGTGCCCGGCGCGGCTCCGCCTGGTGGCAGAAAAGCCGCGGTGAAATAGCGATCTTCGATTCCGGCCCAGTCCTTGCCGCCTTGCCATACGCCGCGGGGCCCATTTCTCTGGGCCGTCGAGTTTCTTCGGCAGCGATATCGGTAATTTTGCCGTTTTCCGTGTAGAAGACAGAGACCGTGTCGATCGGCGCAGGATTCAATACCGTCAAATCGCCGAATCCACCCAGCCACCCTAGCCCCGCGGTTACGGGCGCGCCGTTCATCTTTACGGACGTCTCGACGCGAACCACGTAGGTGTGATCGAAGCGGAAGTGCTTGGTGACCTCCAGGTGGCCGTCGCTCCACGAAAATTCCGCTTCGGCCGGAGCGCGCAAGTTATTGGCGGGCGACGAGACGTGATACAGCCCGCCATTTGCGGCGGATTGCATCTCCTCATCATCGAGGACCAGCGCAAACGGCCATCCGCCGGTCTGCTGCGCGGCATCTGGATGCACGACATCCAGCACCCGCTGGGGCTTGGAGTCGTCCAGGTATTTCTTGAGCTGCCAGCTTTTCACGACCGCGCCGCGATTGGAAAATTCCACGCGATACAGGTCATTCTCGACGACGATCGTGCGCTCTAGGGTGTCGCTCTTAGCCGCTACGCGTACGGGTGCCGGCGTGGATCCGGAGATCCCCGTGACCGTCCCCTTGGGCATGGCGGTTGGCGCGTTGGTGGAGGATGGCGTTGCGGGGTTGCCGGGAGTCGCTGGGGCCGTCTGCGCCGGACGGTTCGCCTGGGGAGGGGGAATAGGAGGCTTCGGAGCAAAGAACCGCGTCCAGAGCAGGATCACACCCATCGAAAGCAGAGAAGCGGCCAGCAGGCGCATCTCGTGACCAAACTTGGGTTTCTTATCCAGCTCGCTCACGTGGGAACCTCGTGACTGGTCGCCGCAGAGTGGCGAGCGTCCTGTGCCAGTGCTTCAGACTCATTCCAATTTTCAGGAATGGGATCGTACCCAAACTTGCGCGAAAGAGGCTGGCAGCGCGCCAGCCGTTTTAGGGTGAGCCATGCGCCGCGCGCCACGCCAAACCGTTCAATCGCTTCGTAGGAGTATTGCGAGCAAGTGGGTTGGAACCGGCAATTACCGGCGAATAAAATCGACAAATATGCCTTGTAAAACCGTAGAGCAAACAAAGCCGCCCGCTTCCCGGTGGCAGCGAAATTCTTGCTTGCCCTGAGGACGTTTCGTGAGCGTCGAAGGGTCCGTGGCCACAGGCGACGACGCAGCCATGCAGCCTCGATACCGCCGAGTTTCGCCGCCCAAGTTTTCCAGCAGGCTGCGGAAAAAGTCGGATTTGTCATCCCGAACCCACGTCGTTTGCGGGTGAGGGATCTGCTTTTCGCAAGAAAACCCAGAAAAAAGCAGATTCCTTACCCCGTTCAAAAACCGAACGGGTTTCGGAATGACATATTCTTGAGTTTTTCCGCAGACTGCTACGGATTCAGCACCAGCCGCAACAAATCCGCCGTCACAAGCGCAAACGCGGCTCGCTCGACCGACTTCTTCGGGTGAATGACGATGTCCCATCCTGCAGGTATCTCCTGGCGATGACAGCGCACAATCTCTCGCACACGCCGCCGGATGCGATTGCGGACTACCGCGCCGCCCAGCGCCTTTTTGATGCTGAACCCGAAGCGGCTCTCCGGCAGTTGGTTCGCGCGAAAGAAAACAGTGAAGTGGGAATTCGAGCGGCGTTTGCCCGTGCGATACACAGCATCAAATTCTCCCCGCCGCACAATCCGCGCCGTGCGGGGAAACTTCAGACCCTCCGGCTTACTCGGGCGTGAGCCGATGGCGTCCCTTCTTGCGGCGCGCCGCCAGCACTTTGCGGCCTCCGACGGTCTTCATGCGTACGCGAAATCCGTGCGTCTTCGCGCGCCGCCGTTTATTCGGCTGATATGTTCGCTTTGGCAAAGCAATCCCCCTCTAGTTCCTATTCCGGTTCCTGCGATTATTCCCTGCTCTTACTACGTGGCGCGCGAATTCGTAGTTTCACCGGCCGCGCGCCTCGCGCTGTCCGCGCAAGCGGGCATACGTCGACAAGCCGCGTCAGCGGCCTATTCCGAATCAATAAGTGTAGTCGACCCTCGCGCACGCGGTCAAGAAAACTGCGCGGTAGCTTACAGAGGGGGGAAAAGTGATACAGGTCAGGGTGCGACCGTTCTGTGTGATATTTCACACTTCCGCCTGGGACCTCCAAGATACCTTAGTCGCGAGCCAGGATAGATGGCGTCGCTTATATTCCCTAACGTTTGATAGTGCCCGAAGGAATGTGAATTTTCAGAACTACTTGGAGCACGCTTCTGCCGTCAGGACTTACCTGGACAACCTCGATGTCATCCTCATTCATTGTCTTCAAGAACGAAAAGACCAACTGCTCCGCCGTGTCCATTTTCCGAGGTCGCAGGATCTCTGACGGATCCAAGTGCGTCCATTTTATTTTCCATTTTTCTGCCGCTGCTTGCAGAACACGCATATCAGGGACATTCTGTTTTTTAAGATATTTGTAGAAGGACGATAGACAAACGCCCAGCTCGTCGGCTGCCTCTTTGGCGCTTCCGAGCTCCTCTTTCTTCTTCCCGAACTTTTCGGCCACCTGCTCTAGCAGGAACTCCGCATCAGCAGGTCTTTTCCGACCCTTTTGTCTCACGAACAGCCCTCTGCAAACCTGTGAAAATCTCTGGGGAATTTGATTCTATTAAAATACAAAATCTATTAAAATAGAATCCGATTTAAAGCGAACCTATGCTGCAACATACCTTCATTCACATTCCTGGCGTTGGGAAACAGACCGAACTGGAGTTGTGGAAACGTGGCATCCACGACTGGGATGACGCTACTCGGTTTGAAAAACGCTTCGGTGCCGTCGGCGCTCGCCTCCACCAAAAGCTCGAACAGTACATCCCGCTTTCGCAAGAAGCGGTCCGACGGAAAGATGCTGCCTTCTTTGAACGCCTGTCGACGATGGGCGAAGCTTGGCGCATATTCCCCGAGTTTGCGAACGAGTGCGTTTATTTGGATATCGAAACGACGGGGCTTTCGTCCGTCTTTGACATGGTCACGATGGTTGGTCTCTACGATGGTCGAAAATACAAGGTCTTCGTTGAGGGAGACAATCTTCAGGAACTTCCTGCTTACCTCCGTGACTACTCCGTTATGGTCACCTTCAACGGTGCAGGATTTGACCTACGCTTTTTGAAGTTGGCGTTCCCCGAAATCAAGTTTCCGCCCATCCACATTGACCTACGATGGGTTACCCGCAAACTGGGCATGAAAGGCGGTCTGAAGTCCATTGAAGAGAAGTTCGGTCTAAAGCGGGGCCGCCTCAGTTGAAGACCTAACAGGGTTCGACGCCACAGTGCTCTGGGCAAGACACCTGAGGGGTGAAAAGAGCGCTCTCGAACAATTGATCCAATACAACACGGAAGACGTCGTCCATTTGAAGGCAATCATGGAAATAGCCTACGACCGGCTCTCCCAGAGCACTTCCAACCTCAGAAAGAGTACGAACGCTCCTTTTTTTACGGGCGTGGGGCAGATCCCTAAGTCCAATAAACGTGCCGTGCTAAGGCGAATCCCCATTCAATCCGATCCCAGCGACCTTGTTCCGCAACTCCTAGGGAAGTGCTCGGAGAAATCGAAGCCGCCTCGCATCGTTGGAATCGATCTCACGGGTAGCGAGAAGCGTGCCACGGGCTGGGCTCTGATGGACGGTCCTTTCGCAACGACGAAAACGATCCGGACTGACGAGGAACTAATAAGCGAGACGCTGGCAGTGAAGCCCGATCTGGTCTCGATTGACTCACCGCTGTCACTCCCTTACGGGTATGGCGCTCCGGGCGTGCCCATCTATAGAAAGTGCGAACTCGCGCTCAAAAGAATGGGCATTTCTGTTTTTTGGTGTTTGCTTCCCAGCATGCAGATGCTCACTCGCCGCGGAATCCGCTTAGCTGATGAGCTTCGCAAGGCCGATTGCAAAGTGATAGAAAGCTACCCAGGCGCGGCCCAGGATATCCTCGGTATCCCGCGAAAGAAAGCTAGTTTGGACGAGTTAAAACATGGACTTTCCCGTGCGGGAATTACCGGTGAATTCTTAACCACCCGTATTACTCACGATGAAGTGGATGCCATTACATCAGCCTTAGTGGGCCTATTTTACCTTGCGGACGAGTACATCGCGCTGGGCACTGCCGCGGAGGACTATCTGATAGTGCCGAGGTCCCTCAAATTCAATTATTCGAAGTTGGCTCAGATCCTCTCTGCGACTGGACTTGATGATGTACCAGAAAGTGTCACTAGGTTAGAATCCGTCCCTCATGGCCAGCCAATCGCAGCCGCCGCGAGTTGAGCGGCTCATTTTTGGAATTACCGGCCGCATTGGTTCTGGCAAAACAACCGTTGGTAGATATCTCGAATCCAGCTACGGATTCCAGTATTTGCGATATAGTGCAGTTCTCGCAGATTGGCGAACTGAGGATTCCGAGAGCAAGGGCCAGCTTCAAGAGTTAGGATGGGAGGTCATGGCTGGCGGACTTCAGGCCGAACTCAACCGACGCTTGATTGCGCAAATCTCGCCCGAGCGAAACGTTGCTGTGGATGGACTTCGTCATCCCCTCGATTACGAGACGCTACACAACAGCTATTTTCCCTCATTCCACCTGTTATTTATAGACAGCCCTCTTCATTTGCGATTTGACCGTCTAAAACGGAAGGGTAAATACGGGGAGCTCACCGCGTTTCAGGCGGCGGATTCGCATCCCGTAGAGCAGAAAATCGATTCGCTTCGCATCAACACCTCGCTAGTGATTCACAACGAGGGATCGTTGCACGATCTTTATGCCGCTATCGATGAAGTGGTTTCCTATTTTTGGAAAGAAGGTCAATCATGAGCTTGTGGATTGTTGTCGGGGGTCAATACGGATCGGAAGGTAAGGGAAAAGTCTCTGCCTTCATTACCAAGCGGGAGAACATTGATGTCTGTGTCCGCTGTGGTGGGCCGAACTCTGGCCACTCCCTCGTCGAAGAAACTGGTAAAACAGTCGTGCTTCGCCAGCTGCCCACAGGTTTTGTCAGTCCCCGCACGCGTCTCCTGATTCCTGCGGGAGCGCTGGTTGACCCGTGTATTCTCAAACAGGAAATCGAATTCCTCAGACTTCAACCCGGAAGAATCGGCATCGACCGCAAATGTGTCATTATTGAAGAAAGGGACCGTGAGAATGAGCGGCGACTCGGCTTGCGCGAACGTCTCAGTTCTACCCTGTGCGGTGTCGGCTCCGCTCAATCCCGAAGGGTCCTGCGCGACGAAGACATTAGACTAGCGAGAGACGTCAGTCGTGAATATCCATGGATCAGCAAATATCTTACCGACGTCAGCGATGAAGTGAATACTGGTCTCGATTCTGAAAAGAAAGTTCTGATCGAAGGCACGCAAGGCTTTGGCCTGTCCCTCTATCACTCCGAACACTATCCAAAAACTACTTCACGCGACACCACGGCCGGAGGCTTCATCAGCGAAGTCGGAGTAAGCCCGCGTCTCGTAACCGAAATCATCGTCGTCTTCCGTACCTTTCCAATTCGCGTAGCAGGTGAGCAGGCTGGTCCCTTAAAAGGTGAAATCACGTGGGACCAACTTCAGTCTGAGAGTGGTTATCCTCACTCGATCGAGGAACGGACTACGGTCACCAATAAAGTTCGGAGAGTTGCACGCTTTGATTTTGAGTTAGCAAAAAGGGCTGTGCAAATAAATCGACCCACCAGGATTGCACTGAACGGCTTGGACTACGTGGACCACAATAATCTGGGCGCTAGAACGCATTCGGCACTATCGAATCAGGGACTTTCGTTCACGAATGACCTAGAGGCGCATCTTGATATGCCAATCAGCTACATAGGGGTCGGTCCCAAACTGCTTGACATGGTCGATGCAACCGAGGCTCGTCAGCACCTTTGGGAGTCGTCTCAGTTAACCGCATCGAGGTAATGAAGCTATGTCCTACGGGAAGGTTGTCGAAAAAACGCGACGAGAACTGGAGAAAGAGCGCCTCGGAAAACTTGTTGCCAAACGACCCACGGATGACTCCAGCTATTCGTTCACCGGCGTCCTGCTCAATGACGCTATCGAGCGATGTGTCAACGATTTCGAATTGATTTCACCATTCAGCAAGGATCATTTGAAGCCCGCAAACTACAAACTTCGAATTGGCGATGAATACGCAATCAAAGGGCAAATCAGACAGTTGTCTGACCAGTCGGGTCAGAACCAGCTAACGATAGAACCGTTCGACGTCGCTGTGATCAAGACCCTTGAGACTCTAAATATGCCTAATTTTCTGATCGCTCGCTGGAATATTCGTGTCCAGCTTGCATACGAAGGATTGTTGTGGGTGGGTGGACCGCAAGTGGACGCTGGCTACGTTGGGTATTTGTTCTGCCCTATCTACAATCTTTCCGACAAACCCGTTACTTTGAGGTATGGGGATTCGATTGCGGTAATCGATTTCACTAAAACCTCCAAGTTCAACAAGGGTCAGTCAATGGACTACCCGGGAACACTTCCCGAACGACTCCTGTTCGAAGACTACAGTCCCGAAAAACTCAAGAGCGCTCTTGCCACGAACGTCGTCTCTGAACTTAGCCAGTTCAAGACCCGACTCCAAAAGCTCACGGGGCAGGTGGACCAACGCATCTCCGGGATGCAAGGACGGATGGATGGCTTCGTTTCACTTACCTTCGCCGTTGTTGCTGTCCTGTTTGCAGCGGTGGCACTGTTCTTCGGTAAACCCAATGAACCTAATTGGTGGGACCCGAATGTCTTCTGGATTTGTACACTTTCAATTCTCATCTCAATGTTCGCTTGGGTCAACAGTCGTTCATCTGTTCAGTGGTTCAAACATACTTGGCAACGAATGGTATTTGAACTCGTCATGGTTGCCATCGTGATATTCCCAATCTTGGCTTCTCAAGACACAACCAAAGTCAAATCAATCAACTAAATAGCCAAATTCAGACTCTAAAACAAACTTTAGACCATGTCATCCCCACGATTCCCCCCAGTCTCCCGGCAAAGTAATAGGCAACCGTATTTATGACACCGCTTCGCTTCATTTCCTACCTTAGTCAGGCGACGAGACCAACATTCCGACTTTCCTTTCGCGGCGAGTTACTCTCCTTCTAACGTCACATGCACTTCCTTCATTTCCGCAATTTCCGTGATGACGATCGCGTGCGTCCCGTGGCGCTCAAATACGATCCCGGTTGCCCGCACATACTTGCCTACGAAGGGCATCAGCTTTTGCCGCTGATCGTAGTCCGGCATTTTGTCGGAGATGGGCAGATACAGGTCGCCATCCTTGGTCAGAATAACGAGTGGCGAACCGGCCTTTACGCAGTCCAGCGCGCACTTCATACTTAAGTGAGTTGCGTTTCCATCGAGGTTCTGAATGGGACATGCAATATCTCGAACCAGGCCCTCAATCGTCGCTGTCGACTTATTTGCCCGGGCGCCTTCCATTGACGTCTTCTGTGGAGGTTGGAGCGCTGCCACGATCGACGCAACACCGCAACCGGCCAGCAAGCAAAGGCGCAGAATTCGCTTCATCGGTTTCTCCTTGCCAATCACGTCAATCGCGGAATTTGGCGATCTTCTTATAGCAAAAACTTCTTCGAATCCGCTCCAGGCCGCCTCAAGAAACTCGGCATCCCGGAGACGGATGCTATGTCGCCCGGTCACAAGGCGTCAACAGGTCTAGCAGCCTGCCGAAAAGCTCGAAAATATGTCATTCCGAACCCCGTTCGGTTTTTGAACGGGGTGAGGAATCTGCTCTTTCCTTGGTTTCCTCGCGAACAGCAGATCCCTCACCCGCAAACGACGCGGGTTCGGGATGACAAATTCGACTTCTTCCGCAGCCTGCTAGGATGCGACCCTCACTCTGGTTCCCGTTCTTTCTGGCGGGGCGAGTTGCCGGGTGGCCAACCTAATTGGGCTTCTCTCGCTCACAGTCAAAACTGACGCGTAGGGTGCCCCTGGTTCGGTTTGTGAACCTGGGTCTTGCGGTTGACTTTTCCTCTCACTCCTCCCCATCCGTCCAAATTGGCCGGTTTCGCCGCGGCGTTCACGTCCTGACATTCTCGTCCCGAATTGGTCCTTGACAAACGATTACCAACATGTTGCCCTGCTTCGTGTTATCACAATCATCAATTCGAACGAATGCCGCTCACCCCGGTTCCTCTGATGTCCGGCCGCCAAACGCCGCCCCAACTGTAAACCCCGTAGAATCCGCACTTACAGAAAACGGCCCCGTAACTCCTTTAGAATCCGCACTTCCAAAAACATTGAACTTAAAGTTCTTTAGAATCCACACTTACGAAAAAAGGGTGGGGGAGGGTCGGTTATGGTTAGCCCGGCCGCTTCTCCACGACCACGGTTACACGCCCCATCGATCCGCCGCCCAATCCTACTCCGCGGTTTACAATCGCTGCCTCGCGCAGTACTGTTACCCGGCCACTTCCTGTCTGGGGACAACAGATGACTTCAGCCTGTTTCCCCCGTCGCTGGCCACTTTCCTCGAACCCAGTTTTTGGGTAATTTCCGAGTTGCCGGCTAACCGCCCGGAGCACCACCCGCCTCACCGTAGGACCGCGACCTCCCTGCTTCTACTCGTGCCGGAGCGCTTCCATCGGATCGATTCGGCTAGCTCTGCGTGCCGGAATCCAGCAGGCCAGCGTCGCGATGCTCAACAGGATCGCGGGTACGCCGAGGAAAACCGGGAGGTTGACCGGGCCATTCGGCATTACGTGAAAGGAAATCGCGAGCGCGAGCAGCCATCCGATCGCGGTTCCCTGGGTGATGGCAGCCAAGTTCTCGCGAATGATTTGCAGGACGACGCGGCCGCTGGTGGCGCCGAGCGCCAGGCGCACGCCAATCTCTCTCGTTCGCCTGGCCACCGCGTAGGAAACCACGGCGTAGATTCCGATGGCGGCGAGGCCCAGCAGGAGTGGCCCGAGCACGGCGAACATCCGCGCGGGAATGCGGCGAAGATAGAGGTTTCGTTCGATGTGCTGCGAGAACGTCCGTACGTCGTAAAGAGCGAGCATGGGATCGAGATCGCGCAGAACGCCACGAACTTCGGAGGTGAGCGCGGATTCGTTGCCGCTGCGCGTCCGCAGGTGAATCTCGCCTTTGTCCGCTGGACGATCCCGGTACGAGAAATACATCGCCGGCTGCGGAGGCTCGCCGAGCGCGTCGTAGGCGGAATTGCGCGCCACTCCGATGACCACGAAGCTTTGCGTGCGCGTCTGCAGCCGGCGGCCGATGGCATCCGCGCCATTAAGGTAACGCCGGACAAACTCCTCATTGACGATGGCTTGCTTGGGTGCCGCCTTATCTCTGATGTCGACAAAATCGTTTCCCTCGAGCAGTGGGATGCCCATCACCTTGAAGTAACCCGGCGTAACCGTGTTGGAAATGGCTCGATCCTGCCCCGGCTCCGTGCGCACGCGACCTTCCACTGTGAACGGGCGTCGCGGAATTCCATGCAGGTCCACGGGAACATTCGTGGCGATGGCCGCGGCCTCGACGTCCGGCAAGGAGCGCAGGCGTTCGAGAAGCCGCGCGGCGAATTCGCGGTCGGACGCGTCGTCGGGATTCCGTCCGCTTAAGTCGTAGGCGGCCAGCAAAACACCCTCGGGCCGGAATCGCGAATCCGTTTGGCGTGCCGAGCGAAAACTCTGCAAGAAGAGCGCCGCGGCGATCAGCACGACCATGGCAAGTCCGACTTCCACGCCCATCAGAACTTTGCGGCCACGGCTGCGGTACGAGGTATTGGAGCCAGAGCGGAGCGCATCCTGGGGATCCAGCCGTGCCAAATGGATGGCCGGCGCCGCGCTGAAAATCAAACCGCACGCAGCGCCGAGCATTATCGCGAAGGCGAGCGTGAATTGATCCACTTTGGTGGGAAACAGGATCGGAAATGCGCCAATCATCGGAGCGATGCGCAATGCCGTGGTGCCCCAAACGGCGAAGGCTGCTCCGAGGCCTGCTCCCAGCAGTGCGAGCAGCATATTTTCCGAGAGCACCAAGCTGATAATGCGCCAGTGTCCCGCGCCCAGCGCCACGCGCACAGCCATCTCGCGCTGGCGGGTGCTTCCGCGAGCCAGCATGAGGTTCGCGGTGTTCCCGCAGACCGCCAAAAGCAGGAGCAGCATCACGCCTTGCAAGATGGCCAACCCGCTGATCAGCAAGCGCTGCGGGCCGCGCGGCGCCTCCCAGAAGGAAAGAATCTCGCCACTGAATCCGGCGCTGGCTTCAGGATAGTCACGTGCCAGCTGTGCCATCGTGGCGCTGAGCTCCGACTGCGCTTCCTGGCGTGTCGCCCCAGCCCGTAACATTCCGATTAACGAAAAAGCGCGGGAGGTGCGATCTTCGAGGTCGCGTGTTCCGCCCAGCAAGGCAGGCGTCATGGTCGCCGGCACCCACAGTTCGAATTTCAAGGGGGGCGTGGTGCCCTGGAAATCCCTGGGCGCCACTCCGATGACGATCAGCTCGCGATCGTTAACGCGCAGTTTTTGTCCGATGGCCTCCGGAGCGCCGCGAAATCGCGTTTGCCAGTAATCATACGAGATCACAATGACTGGCTCAGTTCCAGGTCGCTCCGCCTCTTCCGGCCGAATAAATCGTCCGATTGCAGGTTTAAGTCCCAGCGCAGAAAAGAAATTGCCGGAAACGAGTTGCCCGTGCGTCCGCTCGGTCCGGCCCGGCTGGCCCACGTTAAAGGGGACCATCTGAGACGCCACGATATCCCGCAGGGCCGGCACGTGCGTTTGCAGGTCGCGGTATTCCAGCCACGAAGCGCCTGGATACCCGGCGGTTTCCGAGCGAGGCTCGACCAGCAGAAACTTCGATGCGCCAGTTACTGCGGGCATCGGTTGGAACAGGATCATCTGAATCCAGGAAAAGATCGTGGTATTGACGCCAATGCCGATGGCCAGCGAAACGATGATCACGGCCGCAAGCCCTGGCATACGGGAAATCGTTCGCACGGCGTTTCGCAAATCCCCCAGGAGATTCTCGATGAAGAGCAGGCCGCGCTCGGCTCGATAGTCTTGTTTCATCGCCTCCACGCCGCCAAACTTGAGCATGGCTTGGCGGCGAGCCTCGATGGGTGATAAGCCGGCGCGAAGATTTTCGTCGGTTTGCAGAGCGATATGTTCCTCAATTTCTTGCCTCAGTCGTTCGTCGTCTCGCCACCTGGTCGCCAAGTGGGCCAAACGCGACAGAAAGCGCCTCGGAGCTTTCATGGCAAATCCTCCGCCTTGGCATCGAAGAACCGGCCGATGATCGCGGCCGTCTGCTCCCAATCCTTGGTTTCGACCTGCAACTGCTTGCGTCCATCGCGTGTCAGTCGATAGAAGCGCGCCCTGCGATTATTCTCAGAGGCGCCCCATTCCGATGCGATCGCGCCTTCCTGCTCCAGCTTCAACAGCACCGGATAGAGCGTCCCTTGATTCACGGCCAGAAGATCTCCGCTGATCTGCTCGATGCGTCGCGCGATTCCGTAGCCGTGGAGTGGCCCCAGAACATCGAGGGTCTTGAGGACCATCAACGCCAGCGTGCCCTGCAAGACGTCCGTTTTTTGCTTCATAGCGCCGCCATTTTGGTTTCCAACAGGAACATCTCATACTTCCTTTGGGAAAGCAACAGGTGCATCGAGCGGTAAGTACGATACTGTGTTTGGAGCATCGCAGACGATCCGTCCGCCCGGCTGGATGATAGCCAAGCCGAAGGTAATCTGCAGACCCGATGTGCGCTATTTTACTTCCGCTTGGCCGGCCACCCGCAAAGGATCGTGTTTTGTGGACGCTTGGGCGTTCAGGGTTATGAGCTCGATATTTCTCGTATCTGACGCCATAGTGACAAAAAAATACGGTCATGGCACGACTTGCTGGAGGGAAGGTAAGGGCGCAACGTAACCGTGATCCCGAAAGCAGAAAGGCGAGCGGCGATGAGGACGGAGTTGCTGCGATTCAAGGGCACTGTCGAGCGGGATCCCGCCATCGACGCGTGGATGAAAGAGCATGCAGGGGAATTGGGAGCCATCGCGCATCGGTGGTTTGAGGTGATGCGAAAGTGCGGCGACGAGGTCCGGGAGCTTTTGCATGACGGCTGTCCGGTTGCATGTTTGGGAGATGCGCCCTTCGGCTATGTGAATGTATTCACCTCGCACGTCAACGTGGGGTTTTTTCACGGCGCGACATTGCCGGATCCGGCTAATTTATTGCAAGGCACCGGCAAGTTCATGCGTCATGTGAAGCTGAGACCGGGAACGGCCACAAATGCCGCAGCGCTAAGTAGACTCATTGACACGGCCTACTCGGATATAAAGGCGCGCGTCGAAAACAGCTAGCTGCCAAATATTGTTATGTGCAATTGCGATCAGGCCTTCGGCCCGGCAAGAGGTCGTTTCTAATTCCCGCAAGCGAGAAGACTCATGGATAACATACTTGGGCGGTGATCTGGAAGGATCAATCGGCTGAGCTGTCGCGGCAGATGGCGCGCTGGGATGCTAAGCGCCGAGATTCTTAACGCATGCTCGTCGTGTGCCCTCAGGATGACAAGTTTGTGCCTTACGGGACATTACTCTGCGCGTAGCGCTTGCAACGGATCGACGTGCGCGGCTCGCCGGGCCGGGATGTAACAGGCGGCGAGCGCCGCGAGCGCCAGTACCGCGGCAACCATACCGAAGGTTGTGGGATCGGTAGGCGTCACTCCAAAGAGCACGCTCTTTAGCGCCTTCGCAAGTGCAAAGGCGCCCAGCGCTCCGGCCACAACACCCACGAGCGCAAGCGTCATCCCTTGCTTCAGAATCATCCAAATAATTTCCGCGGGGCGTGCGCCCATCGCCATGCGCACCCCAATTTCGTGAATTCGCTGGCTCACCGACAAGGCCATGACGCCGCCAATTCCCGTCGCCGCAATGGCCAGCGCCAGCAGCGCAAATAGCCCAAGCAGATTCGCAGTCAATCGCGGCGCCGCAATGGAATCGGCACGCACCTGCTCCAGCGACTGAATATGCCCCGCCGGCTGATTCGGGTCCACCTCGTACAGGTGTTGGACCGCTGCGCGCGCGATATTCATCGGATCGCCCTGTGTTCTGGTAATCAGGCGGGGCGACATCTGTGGGTATTGCGCGTAGGGAACATAGATAAAGTCCTTTGGCGCCTGATCGAGGCTGCGCTCTCGGACATCACCGGTAACCCCGACGATTTGCGTCCACTGTTTGCCATCGTCGAATGATATGCGGCGCCCGACCGGATCTTGATCCGGAAAATAGCGCCGGGCCAGGGATTGGTTCACGATCGCGACGTGCGGTTTGCCGGGACGATCTCGACCGTCAAACGTCCTTCCGCTGAAAATGGGTATCCCGAGTGTCCGAAAATAATCGGGTGTAACGACATTGAATTCCGCGGTTGGCTTGGCTTCCGAAGCTTCGCCCTGGTGGCCTTCGATCAAGTATTCATTGTTGGCTGCCGGCGACTTGTCGAGTGGAAATTCCCCCGACATCGCGGCCGACGTGACCTGAGGCATGGCCTGGATTTTTTCGAGTAGCGAATCGGAAAAGCCGAGCATCAGCTGGTTCGACGCGTCCATGCCTTTGTCGGACATGTATCGGGAGAAATCCAGGCTAATTTGCATCGTCAAAACATTCTCCGGATGGAAGCCGGCTTCTACTCGCTGCAAGTTGATCAGGCTGCGCACGGCAAGACCGGCGCCGATCAACAACAAGAACGAGACGGCAACCTGCGCGACGATCAGCGTGCTGCGGGCTTTGCCGCGCGACGCGCCGAGCGTGGCTTGTGTGCCGCCTTCTTTCAATGTGCTGATCAGGTTGCCACGGCGAGCGAGCGCCGGCGCGGTGCCGGTCAAGATGCTCACAATTCCGGCGATGGCAAGGGTGAAGAGCAGCACCTGCGCGTCCACCTGAACTTCGTGAGCCCGTGGCGTGAACCGCGCGACGTACGCGGTAAGCAATTGCAGTCCGTTGGTAGCGAGGAACAAACCGAGCAATCCGCCACCGAGCGCGAGCAGAAAACTTTCCGTCAGCAACTGGCGGAACAACCGAACGCGGCCCGCTCCCATCGCGGTGCGCAAACTCATCTCGCGTTCACGGCGCACCATCCGCGCCAGGTTTAGGTTGGCGACGTTCGCGCAAGCAATGAGGAGCACGAAGCCTGCCGCAGCCAACAGAAACAGCATGGTCGGCTTGGCCTCGCGGGTAAGCTCGGTTTTCAGTGGCGTGGCCTGCATCCTTGGCGTGATGTCTTTCGCATAGTCATCTGGATATTCGTGTTGCATCGAGGCAGCGATGGTGGAGAGATCGGCTTCGGCCTGCGCGGGCTCTATCCCCGGCTTCATTCGCCCGAAAAGCCGCAGCATGCGCCCCTGGCGATTCGCGATCAGTGCCGGATCGGACCGGAATGGGCAGGCTACCGACGGCATATAAACGTCGTTTTCTTCTGGATATTGCGGAAACGGCGGCAGGATGCCGATTACCGTGTGCGGTTTGTCGTTCATGCGGAAGGCCTTGCCGACCACCAACAGGTCGCCGCCGAAACTTCGCTGCCAATACTCGTAGCTGAGCAGAAGCACCGCCGGAGCGCCAGGCTTCTCGTCGTTGGGCTCAAACATTCGCCCCGCCAGGGGCTTCACGCCAAAGAGATCGAAGAAATTCCAGGAAACCACACCGGTTTCCACGCGCTCTGGTTCGCTGCGGCCCAGCAGAATGAATTGCATGTTGTGGTACTCGACGATGCCATCCAGGCTGCGATTGTGCCGGCGGTAGTCGTTTAACTCCGGCACCGAGGAGTGTCCAACCCCGCCGGCACGCGCCGCGCGCTGGTCCAGCATCAACAGGCGCTCGCCATGTTCGTAAGGCAGAGGCTTCAACAGCACGGCATTGACGACGCTGAAGATGGCGGTATTGGCGCCGATACCCAGGCCCAGTACGAGGATCGCCGCTATCGTGAAGCCGAGATTCTTGCGCATCATGCGCAGCGCGAAGCCGGCGTCCTGGCGCAGCATCGACAGGTGTTCCCTCGGCGCGGTCGTGAAGATTCCTTTCGCCGTCTCCCACCACAACCGCCAGATGCCCATTTTGTCGCCTTGGCGCTCCGCTTCCGCACGCTGCTCCGTGAAGACTTGTTCCATCTCCGGTCCATAGTCGCCGCGAAATTCCGCAGGCAGCAGTCGCAGTAGCATTCGAAAACGGCGCGTGTGGGGTCCTGAGTTGGTGTCGCTCATGATTACCTCTTGCGCCGGGGTAACTCACGCGGCGCGCAACATTCGCTCTTACGCCAGCTGCGTTTTCTTCAACAGCCGCCGAGAACGCGCCAATGCCACAACTTTCTCCAGGCGCTCCGCTTCCGCCGCGGCGACTTCGCGGCCTTTGGAAGTCAGGCGGTAATAGCGCCGGCGCTCATCGTCGTGCATCGCGGCGGGACGCTCGCGGCGCTCAGCGATCAGACCATCGTTCAGCAGCCGTTTGATGATTCCATAGAGCGTTCCCGTGCTCAGCCGCACTTCGCCGCCAGTGCGCAGCGCGACTTCTTTGAGGATGGCATATCCGTGCAGATCGTCACCGGCGAGCGCCAGCAAAACGTGAAACATAGCGGGCGTAAGCGGTGCCGCCGGTTCGAGAGTATTGGGCATGCATTCCTTCCGAAGCGGGAGCGGTACTACATCGCGGGACACTATATCGTTACACGTCATAGTATTGTCAAGGAAAATCTTTTCAAAAGTAAGCGGTTTCCGTCGCAGATTCGAACCGCGAATGGAATTGCCGCGGCTGTCCTTTCCCCGCTGGCAACGCATCTAACTAAAGACACTATGAAAAACCTGACGCGTCGTGAACTGCTCAAGCTCCTTGCTGCCGCATCCTCCGCGGAGCTTGCGTCGCTTGCTTTGCAAGGTTGCGGTGGTGGCTCGATCAGCACTCCCACGGTGCCAGCGACTCCCGCAGCATGCTCCACGGTGAGCGACATCGAGCATGTCGTGATTTTTATCCAGGAGAATCGCTCTTTCGATCACTACTTCGGAACTTATCGCGGCGTGCGTGGATTTGCGGACCAGAGCATGGCCTTCCAGCAACCGGACCCATCGAACACGACGAACGCACCCATCGGCACTCTGATGCCGTTCCATCTGGATACGACCACCACGAACGCGGCATGCACCCACGACATCACCCACGATTGGGTGCCTCAACATCAAAGCTGGAACAACGGCGCGATGAATGGCTTTGTGACTTCGCGTCTTCCGATCAGTGCTAGCGACGCGGTCTTGACCATGGGTTATTACAATCGCGGGGATCTTCCTTACTATTACGCGCTGGCCGATGCGTTTACGATCTGTGACAACTATTTTTGTTCCGTCATCGGGCCCACCGATCCGAATCGCCTCTACACCATGGCGGCGTCTCTCGATCCGGACGGGCTCAACGGCGGGCCGGTGCTGCAGACGATCGTCACGAATCGCAGCGCTTTCTACGGCAAGCTGACCTACACGACCATGCCTGAGCAGCTTCAGACCCGCGGCATCTCGTGGAAGGTGTATTCGTCGCCGGACGAAACGATTCTCGGCGGCATTCTGTCGGACAACGTGTTGTCATATTTCAAGAATTTTCAGGATCCAGCGTCGGTGCTCTATCAGCACGCATTTGGCCCGCAATTCCCGGTGGATTTTCTCTCCGATATTGCATCGGGCAGCCTGCCGCAGGTCTCTTGGATCATTGGATCCGTCGTGACTTCGGATCATCCGCCGGCGCCCTCGTTATTCGGCGAAAATGTTCTGTCGCTTATTGTTAGTGCGCTGAGCGGAAATCCCACGCTTTGGGCGAAGACCGCGTTGTTCGTCACATTCGACGAGAATGGTGGCTTTTTCGATCACGTCCCGCCGCCAACCGCGCCCCCCGGTACGCCCGGAGAATTTGTCACTGCGCCGGCCGTACCGGACCCCACGATCGTCGGCACTCCGCCGGTCTCCGGCCCGATCGGCCTGGGCTTTCGCGTTCCCATGCTCGTGATCTCGCCTTTAAGTCGCGGCGGATTTGTTTCGTCGGACGCTTTCGATCACACCTCCGTGCTGCGGTTTCTCGAGACGTTGTTTGGCGCTGAGGTGCCGAATTTGAGCGCGTGGCGCCGCGCGGCGGTGGGTGATATGACCAGCGCGTTCAATTTCAAGGCGCCGGACCAATCGATTCCAAACTTACCTTCTACACTGGCTGCGATTCCGCAGATTATCCAGGAATGTACAGCGAATCTGGCAGGCACCACGCCATACGTTGTGCCGAGTCCCCAGTCTGCTCCCACCCAGGAAACTGGCACGGCCCCAAAGCCCAGTGGTGTTTGCTAGTTGTTGCGAATGGACGCACAGTAGCACAGACACTCTTGTCTGTGTCCCAACGAAATCGCACCTAGCCGTAACAAATGGCGCAAGCGCCTACCGTTGGGGTCAGCGCCTACCGCCTATCGCGCAGTTTCGTGGCTGGCACGAATTTCCTGCCAGCGGCGCGGTCGCCGGTTGGCCTGCAAAACTTTCTTGCGAAGCCGAATCGACTTCGGTGTGATCTCCACGAATTCATCGTCGGCGATAAATTCAATGGCCTGCTCGAGGCTCAATTGGCGGTGTGGAATGAGCCGGATCGCTTCATCCGCGCTGGACGAGCGCATATTGGTTTGCTTCTTTTCCTTGGTGACGTTTACATCCATGTCCTGTTCGCGCGAATTTTCGCCGACGATCATGCCTTCGTAGACTTCGATCGCAGGCCCGATGAAGAGCTCCCCGCGCTCCTGGATGTTCCACAAGGCAAACGCTGTCGACGGGCCGGAGCGGTCCGCGACCAGCGCTCCTGTGGGGCGCAGGGCCATCTCGCCCGCGTAGTCGGTCCAGCCGTCGAAAATGGAGTGAATCAATGCGGTTCCCCGCGTGTCGGTCAGCAACTGGCTGCGCAACCCGATCAGTCCGCGCGACGGTATCTTGAAATCCATGCGCACGCGCCCGGAGTTGTGATTGCTCATCTTCAACATTTCTCCACGGCGCGTGCCCGTGGTCTCCAAAATGATGCCGATGAAACTTTCCGGGACGTCGATCACCAGGCGCTCAAGGGGTTCGAGCTTTTTCCCGTTTTCGGTGCGCACCACGATCTCGGGTTTGCCGACCATCAGCTCGAAGCCTTCGCGCCGCATCGTTTCGATCAAAATTGCGAGCTGCAGCTCACCGCGGCCCAGCACGCGAAACGATTCCGGAGTCTCCGTATCTTCGACGCGGATGGAAACATTGGTGAGCAGTTCTTTCTGGAGGCGGTCGCGCAAATCGCGCGATGTCAGATAGTTGCCTTCCTTGCCGGAAAGCGGACTGCTATTCACGGTGAAAATCATAGCCAGGGTCGGCTCGTCGATCAGCAGCGGCTCGAGCGGCATGGGATTGCTCAGATCAACGATGCTCTCGCCGATCTGAATGCCTTCCACGC
Source organism: uncultured Acidobacteriota bacterium (assembly GCA_963810355.1). Taxonomy (GTDB): domain Bacteria; phylum Acidobacteriota; class Terriglobia; order Acidiferrales; family UBA7541; genus Acidiferrum. The sequence continues at coordinate 7,096 of CAWENU010000011.1, read as the reverse complement.
CGGCAATGGCCACGAGGTCGCCCGCAACGACGGTCTCGGCCTCGTCGCGATCGAGTCCGCGGAAGGTGTACAACTTCGTGATGCGCGTGGACACCAGCTTGCCGTCCAATTTGCTGATGCCTACATCGGTGCCGCGCCGGATCGTGCCGTTAAAGACTCGTCCAATCGCGATGCGCCCCAGAAATTCGCTGTAATCCAGGTTCATCACTTGAATTTGCAGGTTGCCTTCAGGATCACCGGGTGGCGCCGGGATGGACTTGACGATGGCCTCGAAGAGCGGCAGCAAATCTTTCGAATCGTCTCCAAGCTTCCGATACGCCACGCCATCGCGGGCATTCGTATAGACCACCGGGAAATCAAGCTGATCTTCCGTCGCGTCCAGATCGATGAACAGGTCGTAGATCTCGTCGAGCACTTCCACAGCCCGTGCATCCACGCGGTCAATCTTGTTCAGCACGATCACCGGAGGGAGCTTGGCGGCCAGCGCCTTTTGCAGCACGTAGCGCGTCTGCGGCAGCGGACCTTCGCTGGCATCCACGAGCACCACAACCCCATCCACCATACGCAGCGCGCGTTCGACTTCGCCGCCGAAGTCGCTGTGGCCTGGCGTGTCCACGATATTGATTTTCGTGTCGTGGAAAAACAAAGCGGTGTTTTTTGCGAGAATGGTGATGCCCCGCTCGCGCTCCAGATCATTGGAATCCATAACGCGCTCGACAACCGCTTCGTTCGCGCGAAAAATTCCGCTTTGACGCAGCATAGCGTCAACAAGCGTGGTCTTGCCGTGGTCCACGTGGGCGATAATGGCAATGTTTCGAATATTTTGGCTCATGTGTGGCGTTGCCGTGAATTGGCCGCTCCACCCCTCGAACCAGCTACGGGCAGAGCAAAGACAAAAATAGCTGCTGGAGAACAACCAGCAGCCCGGACGAATCTCCTTATTCTCAGGTGCGGTCGAGCAAGCTACAGTTTATCAGACGCAGCGAATTGCGGCCAGTGTGGTTGTATACTGCTTTGCGCCAAGATGAAGCGATACCGGCTCTTGGCGAATGGAGAAGAGTGCGCTCATTGTTCCGCGGGTTCCTGATCGTCGCGGCCCTCGCCCTCGTCCTTAGGGGCGGTGTTCTCGCCCAGTCTCCGCCAGCATCTCCCTCCCCAGCTTCTGCGGGCCCACGCGCCGAAGTGCATGCCCTGAAAATTACGATTCTGTCCACGATGCTGGCCGACGACGGCATCGGTGAATGGGGCTTTTCCGCTCTGGTGGAGGCCGACGGCAGGAAGATTCTGTTCGATACCGGCGCGCGTCCCGACACCGTGCTCGGGAATGCGAAAGAATTGAAGATTGATCTCAGCGACGTGCAAGACGTCGTTCTCAGTCATTTTCACGACGACCACACCACCGGCCTGATGACGCTGCGCCGCGAATTCGCCAAAAAAAGTCCCGCCGCTCTCTCTCGCGTGCACGTTGGCAAGGGCATCTTCCTGGAACGTCGCGGCCGCGACTTCAATCCCATGATCGCGATGAAGAAAGAATATGAAGCAACGGGCGGAAAGTTCATCGAGCACGACAAACCGGAAGAAATCCTGCCCGGCGTGTGGCTGACCGGCCCCGTGCCGCGAACCTATCCCGAGAAGAACTATTCCTCAGGCATCGAGGTGAAGGAAGGCGACGCCTGGGTGGAAGACAATCTTCCCGAGGATCAATCCCTGGTATTTAACACTTCCAGCGGCCTGGTGCTACTGGCCGGATGCGGCCACGCCGGCATCATCAACACGTTGGAATATTCCCGAAAGTTCATCCGGCCGGCGCCCGTGGATGCCGCCATCGGCGGATTTCATCTCTACAATGCGAAAGACGAGCAGCTGAATTGGACGGCCGATAAGTTGAAGGAATTTCAGATCGTACAGATTTTGGGCGCGCATTGCACCGGGATCGAAAGTGTTTATCGCCTGCGACAACGCCTCGGACTCAGCCGGCACGATTGCGTCGTCGGCACCGTCGGCGCAACCTTCGATCTGAAAGACGGCATCCACACGGGCCGCATCGCACAATAAAGGCGGAAACCCTTGTTTGACGCGCCTCGCCCGGGCAATCAGATTCCCTTCCGGCACCGCGAATTCAGTGCTCGTAGCGCGAGTCCCAGAGCGAACCTGGCGCGCGCCATTTTTGTTCTAGCCGCAGCAATTCTACTTTTCGCTCCGCACCGCTCCGCCGCACAACAAACTGTCTCTGACTACTCCACTCGCTTCGACAAGACCGAAGTCATGATCCCGATGCGCGACGGCATCCGGTTGCACACCGAAATCTATACGCCAAAAGACGCAACGCAGCCCCTCCCCATTCTCTTCGAACGCACTCCTTACGGAATCTCCAGCTCGAACAAAGGCTACAGTCGGATGCTGTCTCGCTACGACTCCATGATGCCCGACGGTTACATCTTCGCGTTCCAGGACATTCGCGGCCGCTACGCCTCCGAAGGAAAATTCGTTATGCTGCGGCCCATTCACGATCCCGCCGATCCGAAAGGCGTGGACGAAAGCACCGACACCTACGACACCATCGATTGGCTCATCAAGAATGTCCCGCACAACAACGCCCGCGTCGGCCTCGACGGCATTTCTTACGACGGCTTTCTCGTCACCATGGGTATGATCAACCCGCATCCTGCGCTCAAGGCCGTCTCCGAGCAAGCCTGCATGGGCGATACCTTTCTCGGCGACGATTTCTTTCACAATGGTGCGTTCCGCCTCAGCTACGCATTCGAGTATTCCGCCCTGCTCGAAACCTCCAACGAGAATTACAGTTTCTCCTTCGATCGCTTCGATCTTTATGACTGGTATCTCCGCCTCGGCGCGCTCCCAAACGCGAATGCAAAATACTTCCACGGATCCATCCCCACGTGGAACGACTTCATAGCGCACCCCAATTACGACGATTTCTGGAAACATCACGCCGTTGCTTATGGCCTGAAGGAGCCAACGGTTCCGAATCTCAACGTCGCCGGCTGGTGGGACCAGGAAGATTTCTACGGTCCCACAGCCCTGTACGAGCGCCTCGAAAAACTGGACACCCACCATCGCAATTATCTCGTCGCCGGACCCTGGAACCACGGCGGCTGGGGACGCGGCGACGGAGCCTCTCTCGGCGAGATTCCCTTCGGCAGCGACACCGGCGTCTACTTTCGCCGGAACATCGAAGCACCGTGGTTCGCATTCTGGCTCAAGGACAAAGGAAAACTCCCGCTCAAAGAAGCCCTGCTATTCCAAACCGGCAGCGACACCTGGACCGCTTTCGATTCCTGGCCGCCGCGCGAAGCCCAAACGCGCAATCTCTATATTCGTGAGGACGGCAAACTTTCCTTCGACGCGCCGCAAACCACGACCGCCGAGACCTTCGACTCCTACCTAAGCGATCCCGCTCATCCGGTTCCCAATCGCCATCGCCCCGTGGACATGACCTATCCCGAAGATCATCCGGGCAGTTGGTACACGTGGCTCGTCCAGGACCAACGCTTCGTCGACCAGCGCCCGGATGTCCTCACCTGGCAGACCGACGCACTCACCGACGACATTACCGTCGCCGGCAAAGTCACCGCCAAACTCTTCGCCTCCACCACCGGCAGCGATTCCGACTGGATCGTCAAACTCATCGACGTCTATCCCGAAAAAATCGCATCCGACTGGAAACTCTCCGGCTACGAACTGATGATCGCCGATGAAATTTTCCGCGGCCGCTTTCGCAATTCATTCGAGAAGCCGGAACCCATCATCCCAGGCGAAGTCACGCCTTTCACCATCGACCTTCACACCGCAAACCACGTTTTTAAAAAGGGTCACCGCATCATGGTGCAAGTGCAAAGCACTTGGTTCCCGCTCTACGATCGTAACCCGCAGAAATTTGTACCCAATATTTTCGAAGCTAAAGAGAGCGACTACCAGAAGGCCACGCAGCGAATCTATCGCTCCAACCGTTTCCCTTCCAGCGTGGAGATTTCCGTGCTTCCCCAGCCAAGCCCGCCCAAATAGCACAGACTTCAGTCTGTGTCCGCTGAAGCCGCCCCATCATGCAGCCGCTCGCCGAGTGCGACGGCCGACGCGATCCCTGTTCCAATAGCCTCCGGCCGCCGTCACCCCGTGAACGGTGTCGGTATATGAATTGTTTTCATGTTCCGCCTAGGGCACCCGGTTCGCCCGCCTCTGTTGTACCGGTTGCTATTTAAAGAGAAGCGAATCCGAATGTGCCAGAATTTGCTAATCGCTCGCCTAGCTAAGCTAAGCCGTCTGGACCCGACGAATCTGACATTTGTCGCAATTTTGTAAAATTCATCCAGAAATCACGCGATTGTCCCATTAAGGTGCGCAAATTGCCTGAACGCGTATTGCTAAGGTTTCTTTTGTTCCTCTCCTCTCGAACCGGAACCTTCGCTCGATTTTTTCGTATCTCCTGAAAACACTTGGTCACCTCGTACGTCTATCTCACTAAGGGTGGGGTGTATGACCACTAACCTAGGTTCCATGATTGAACCCGACGCGGCCGCCGGAGCTGGCCGGATGCTACAACTCCCTTCGCGCTACATTCGCTTTGGGCCCTTCCAGATCGACCAGCAGCGCCGGGAAGTCTCCAAGAGCGGTTCCCGGCTCAAGCTGCAAGGCAAGGTCTACGAGGTATTGATCGCGCTGATCGAAAAGCAGGGCGATGTGGTCACTCGGGAGGAATTGCGCGTCCGCCTATGGCCCGTGGAATCGCAGGTCAACTACGATGCCAACGTCAACACCACGGTGAACAAGCTTCGGCAGGCCTTGGGGGACTCCTCCGATAAACCGCTCTACATTGAAACCGTGCCCCGCAAGGGTTACTGCCTGGTCGTGCAGCCGGAGTTTGCCGACGCTCCTCTTCCGTCTGCCCTTGTCCCGGCAAACGGTCAGAATGGACACGCGCCTGCCGCCGAGAAGAGCTCGCCCGCAATTCGGTCCGATCTCTGGATCACCTTGGGTGCCATCGCCTTGATCGTCGCGGGAATGCTGCTTGGCGCCGTCATCACCAGGTTCTGGATCGCCCACTTCGCGCAACAACCCCTAACGCCCTGGCCGTAGTTCCTCGACAGGAACAACTACAAGAATCGTAAGGGGAGAGTGGCCTGCAACTCCGTTGCCGTACACTCATAACCCGAAGCGTTACCGCACACTCACAACCTGCGCCGTTGCCGTGCACTCACAACGTGCGCGGTTGTAGGGGCGGGGCTTGCCCCGCCCGCCCGCTCATCGATGCACCTCTGGGGGTCGGAGCTTTAGCTCCGACATTTAAAGGCACGCAAAATCGGGCTTCAGCCCTGAGGAAATTCTTCTCGTCCTGTCTCGGCCATTCACGAGATGGCCTCTACTCCGCGGTAGCCGTTACGCGCGTAAACATCACGCCGGTCGTGCGTCCAGCGTCTAATTCGAATCCCGAAGCAGCCCCGTTGCCATCTCGCTTGAATTTAACGGTCACCGACTCGGCACCAATCGTGAATTGATCGTCTCCAGTGGATCGCAACTCGTTGGGTGAGAAATTATTCGTCCGTGGCCATCCCGCCCGGTCCTGCACCGCCACAACTCTCAAGTTGCCGTCGCTAACTCCCAGCCGGTACGTCACGCCCAATTCTTCGCCCCAATAGTCTCCCGCGTACGCTCGCAGTCGATCCGCCGTAAGCGGCGCGAGGTGAATGTCCTTTTTCCCGCTCTCTTCCAATTCTTTCTTCGCATCCCGTGGCTTCATCAGACCGTTCAAATACACGTCCGCAACTTGATTCGCGCGTCGCGATGGATTCGCGTTCCTCACGTTGCAAAGGCACGCCACCGAAAAATGCTGATCCGGGAAGCGCAACAATTCAGCGCGGTAGCCGCCCCACGCGCCTCCATGGCGCACCGTACGCAGCCCGCGATACTCGGCCACGTTCAGGCCTTTTGCATAGTCCAGAATCTTTCCGCTGTTGAGTCTTCCGTGTTCCTGTAGCTCAGCCAGAAATATTTTGCCGCCAATCGTGCCGCTGTAAAAATTTTCATCCCATTTCAGCAAGTCTTCCACCGACGTGTGTACCGCGCCGTCTCCCGTCTGCTCGAAGTAGGAAACATCCAGCGTATAGCCATCCTTCTTTTCATTCGGATCGTAAGCCAGCGCGCGGTCCGCAATCAGCGAAGTGTGGTTATCGCGGTATTGCGTATGGGCCATTCCCAATGGAGTGAAAATATTCTCGGCCGCAAACTCGCGCAGCGTCTTCCCGCTCACCCGCTTCACGATCACCGAGAGCAGGAAGAATCCCGTATTGCTGTACAACCATTCGCTGCCCGGCTCAAAATTCAGCGCGCGCTGGCGCACGATCAGCGCCATCGCGTCCTCGTCGGTTGTCACGCTGTCGGTATTAGTTCCCGCCAGTTCCATCAGCGTCAGGTAATCGCGCAGCCCGCTGGTGTGATTCAACAACTGCAGAATCGTGATCTTTTTGCCGTAGTCCGGCAATTCGGGCAGATACTTTCGCGCATCCTCGTTGACGGAAAGCTTGCCTTGCTTCTCCAGCAGCAAAATGCTTGCAGCCGTAAATTGCTTCGATGTCGATCCGATGTCGAACACCGACTTCGGCGTGATCGGCACATTGTCTTCCACGTTCGCCAGTCCATAACCCTTCGCATAGATCATCTGGCCGTCGCGGTACACGCCGACCGCGCATCCCGGCGACCCCGGCGCGGTCAAATCCTCAAACACTTCGTCAACCGCCGCCTCCATCTTCTGCTTCTGCAAGCCGGCCCCGGCATTCGCCCTGTCCCGGCCAAAAATCAATAGACCCGCCAACAACGCCGCACCAACTCCGCGCCCTCGCCTCATCGTCGTCGCTCCCAAAATTGTGCGCGCAAAGTGTATCCGCAAGCGCCATCCCCTTCAATCCAACCGCTCAATGCAGGCGTTCCATGAAGCGTTCCATGTAGGCGCTGGGCTTTAGCCCGGCGCTACCCAATCAAGTTCGTGGACGTCCCAGCACGGATGAGGTTCGCACGCAAATACCGCCCATTCCCGTGGTATACGCTGGCGCAGACCCAACCGCTGGCCGCAAGCTTCATTGAC
>CAWENU010000010.1:0-6500 GCA_963810355.1 uncultured Acidobacteriota bacterium | reverse complement strand
CGTCGAGTTGGCACTCTCCGCGTTTGGTAAGAAAATTCTGTAGTTCTCCGCGGCACGCTCGCTGAACAGTTAGTTCGTTGCAGAGTTTGTATTCGTTTTTACCACTTGTTTACTAATCGCTGACAACTCACTCGCGCCCCGCTCCGTAAGCTGACTCCAGTAGAGGAGAAAGCTGTGAAGCAAAGAATTCTTTTTCTCGCGTGTTTTCTGGGCTTGATTTCCGCAGGCGGCGCCGTGCGCGCTGCCGCGCAGGGCAATGCCTACCAACAGACCAACCTCGTATCGAATGTGCCGAAAACGGCAAGGCACACCGACCGCAATCTAGTAAACCCCTGGGGAATCGCGTTCATCCCGGGACAACCATTTTTTCTAGCCGACAACGTTCCCGGAGTCGTGCGCACCTACAACGCAGCCGGCGTTGAAGAACTGCCCGTACTGTTCGGCGTGTTCCCGCCCGCTGGAGACACGACGCCGTCCAAGCCATCCGGCATCGTGAGCAATTTCACAACCGACTTTGTGCTCGATGGAGTGGCCAGCCAGTTTCTGATCGCGACGGAAGATGGCACGATTTCCGGATGGGCCAGCGTCGACGGCGATCTTCCCACTTTTGCAGCTGTGGGTGTCGACAACTCAACGCACGGCGCAGTCTACAAGGGAATCGCCGTTCTGACTCCGTATTGCTGCGCGCCGTTTCTCGTCGTCACAAATTTCAATAGTGGGTTCATCGAGCCCTATACCAGCTTTTTTGCACCGCTGGCTCCGCCGGGGTCGTTTACCGATCCCACATTGCCCAAGGGTTACGCGCCCTTCGGCATTCAGGTCATCGAAAATCAGGTTTTTGTCACCTATGCTCTGCAGGATGCCAAGAAGCACGACCCAGTCGTGGAGGCCGGGAAGGGCATCGTCAGCATCTTCGATCTCGAAGGCAATTTCGTAAAACGGTTCGCGACGCACGGCATGTTGAACGCTCCGTGGGGAGTCGCGAAAGCCAGCGCCAAGTTCGGGCTGTTCAGCAACGATATTCTCATCGGCAACTTCGGCGATGGCACCATCAACGCGTTCGACCGAGTGACGGGACAATTTCTGGGCCAACTCGAAGATGAAACCGGGAAAGTGATGGTTAACTCCGGCTTGTGGGGCCTGACGTTTGCCGCGAGCCCCACCGGACGCCCGAACACGCTGTACTTTACCGCCGGGCCTAATCACGGGCAGAATGGGGTATTTGGCTCGATTACCCCTGTGAATTAGTGCAATGAATCAATAGAACGAGCGAATATGTGGTGGGGGTGATGTGCCTAGCGGGGCCGGTTCCTATCGGCCCCGCCGTTTTTATTTGCCGCGTGTGCTTGCCGGCGATTGAACTTTGGTTTCGCGTGAACCACTCCTGCGATTGACGCCGGGCTTCACGTCCGTCCACACTAAAAGGTCATGAAAAAGGTTCGCGTAGGCATCTTGTTCGGCGGGCGCAGCGGCGAGCATGAAGTCTCGCTACTTTCCGCTGCGTCTGTTCTGCAAGCCATCGACAAAGATAAATATGAGGTTGTGCCCATCGGTATCACCAAAGATGGGCACTGGCTGACTGCGGCGGATGCTGAGAGCCTGTTGCAGGGCAAACTCGTGATCGAGCCGCGCCATCTGCGTGCGGGCGATCCTGAAACTACACAGCCTGCGGCTGTGCTGGCGCGGGGCGAAGCGGTGGTAGTTCCGCCGGAGCCGGTGCACCGACAGAGCGGGCTGGTGCCGTTTCAGACCGATGCCGGGCTCACGCGGCGCGCCAGTGATCGCGCGATTAACGTCGATATCATCTTTCCTGTTCTGCATGGCACGTTCGGTGAGGATGGAACCATTCAGGGGCTACTCGAATTGGCTGACATCGCTTACGTGGGTGCGGGGGTGCTGGGCTCGGCCGCAGGCATGGACAAAGACATTATGAAGTCCTTGTTTATAGCAGCAGGGATTCCGATCGTAAAGCACGTGACGATTCTCCGCAGCGCCTGGGAGAAAGAGCCGAAGAAAGTCCAGAAACTTGTAGAGAGCAAGCTCAGGTATCCGGTTTTTGTGAAGCCGGCGAATCTCGGGTCGTCGGTGGGAATCAGCAAGGCGCACGACCGCAAGGAACTTGGGCCTGCCATTGAGGAAGCGGCGAAATTCGATCGCAAGATCGTTATTGAGCAAGGCGTGGGCGGAAAGAAAAATAAGGCGCGAGAGATCGAATGTTCGGTTCTGGGCAACGATGAGCCGGTCGCCTCGCTTCCGGGCGAAATTGTCCCGGTGAAAGAGTTCTATGATTACAACGCCAAGTATCTTGATGAAGGTTCCGAACTGATTATTCCAGCGAAGCTCACCAAGGCGGAAACGAAGAAAGTGCAAGAACTCGCCATACGATCCTTTAAAGCCGTGGACTGCTCCGGCCTGGCGCGGGTCGATTTTCTGATGGAGCCTGGTCCGCAGAACAAGACGCGCAAAATCTATTTAAACGAGATCAACACCATGCCGGGCTTTACGGCGATCAGCATGTATCCCAAGTTGTGGGCGGCTTCGGGGCTGGAGTATTCGGAGCTTATCGATAGACTGATCCAGTTTGGACTGGAGCGGCACGCGGACAAAAAACGGAATCAGTACAGCCGGTAAGCCGCTCCTCCGGACTTCGCCGAGCGTCACCCATAGAAGCGACCAGCGATTGTCGCGAAAAATAGAACCCCGCCTCGCCAAACTTCCGCTTCCCAGATTACTGCGAAACCACCAGGGGCAGTTCGATAAAGCTCGCTTGGCCGGGAGCATGATAGATGCGCTGTGTAGCTTTGCGGTAGTCGTCCGGCTTCGCCCAGAAAATGTTGGGCACGAACGTTTGCGGATTTCGATCATACAGCGGGAACCAGCTGGATTGGATCTGCACCATAATGCGGTGCCCAGGCAGAAAGACGTGGTTCGCCGTGGGCAGGTTAAAGCGATAGAGCAGCGGCTGGCCGGCCGCAATCGGCTTGGCTGTCTCCAGGCTCTCGCGATAACGTCCGCGGAAGATGTCGGCGGAAATCATTAACTGATAGCCGCCCATGCCCTCGTCCCCGGCCACTTCATCCGGATACACGTCAATCAATTTAACCACCCAATCGGAGTCCGTGCCGCCGGTCGAAGCCACCAGATTGGCGACCGGCAGTCCGCTGATCTTCATCGGAGTGGTGAGGGCTTCAGAGGTGAACACGGCAACATCAGGACGCCCGGACGCTTCACGCTGATCGTCGACCAGCCACTCGGGCCAGGTGAAGCGACCGCCGTATCCAACCGGTTGAATGGGACGCGCGCGGAAAGGCACAGGCTTCGCCGGGTCAGAGATATATTCGTCGAACGCTGCATCGCCGGCCTTGGGAGCAGCCAAACTAAGCTTTAGACCGGATTCGAGATAGAGCGGCGTCGGCTGCACCGAGCAGCCACTCACGCAACCAGCCGGCCATGTGGGCAAACGACGCCACATGTTCGTTCCAGTTTCAAAAGCCATGACGGGAGCGATGTCGGACTGGGGTGCTGCGTCTTTGAGATATTTATCCAGGAAGGGGCGCAGAATCTCTTGCCGGAAATAACGACCGGTATCACTATTAAATTTTATGGCGCCGAGGGAGCTGCCATCGCCAATCTCCTGGCCGTGATGCCAGGGGCCGAGCACAAGGAATAGTTTGTCCTTGTTCGCATCTTTGGCTTTCAATGCTTTGTAAGCCGCAGGCGCGCCGTAAATATCCTCCTGATCCCAAAGGCTGTCGACCAGCATGGTGGGAACTTTCAGAGGCTGCGCCGCGAGAATGCGGTCCATCGCCTGGCCCTGCCACCAGGAATCGTAACTCGGATGCGCGAGAAGTTTGCGCCAGAATCCGATCTGATCGAGGCCATGGCGGCGCCCGAGTTCACCAGCCGAGCCTGCTTCCATGAACAAGTCGTAGTCGTCGAAGTGGTCGGTCCACCATTTTTCCTCGTTATTGCGCGTTGCTTCCTGATCGTAGATATAGTTCATATTCTGTTCGCGGAAGGCGCCGTTGTGAAACCAGTCGTCGCCGATCCAGCCATCGACCATGGGATTCATAGGCACTGCGACCTTTAGCGCGGGATGCGGATTAACCAGCGCCATCAGGGTGGTGAAACCATCGTAGGAAATCCCGAGGATGCCAACCTTGCCGTTGCTCTCGGGAACATTTTTCACCAGCCAGTCGATGGTGTCATAGGTGTCAGTGGAGTGATCGACCGCAGTAGGGTTCAGCGGACCGTGCAGCGGGCGCGTCATGACGTAGTCGCCCTCGGACCCGTACTTGCCGCGAACATCCTGCACCACGCGGATGTAGCCGCCTTCGACGATCACATCGGTGGCGTTGTCATAGCCGCTCAGGATCGGTCCGAGGTGTGAGCTCGCGGCGTGGCTGGTTTGTGCCGTGGCGCTGTAGGGAGTGCGCGTCAGCAGCATTGGCGCATTCTTGGCGCCTTTGGGTAGAACGATGACGGTGTGCAGCCTTACGCCATCCCGCATCGGGATCATCACGTCGCGCTTGAGGTAGTCGAAGCCGGTCGCGACCGGCGTGAACATGTTCGGCGTTTCGCTGGGCAGATCAGCCGATGCGCCAGACTGTGCAGAACACGGGGTGACGGAAAAGAGGACGCCGATAATAATGGCCGGAATAAGTACACTGCGGAACCGGAAAATATCAGACCACGAATTTTGTGCGCCGAAATCAACAGTCATTTTCAGTCTCCCCATGCTCACCTCGCGAATGAAGAGTGTACTGATACAGAGCGTTCGGGACAACTGGCAGGGTATTCGCGGATGCACAAGCTTAAGGAGAAAGAAATGGAGGGCGTGAATTTCGATCGTCTGTTCGTTATTACCGGCGGTCCGGGTTCAGGAAAGAGCACGCTGGCCGAAGCGCTGGCGGCCCGCGGTCTTCACACTATGCCGGAGGCTGGTCGCGCCATCATTCAGGATCAGGTAGCCATTGGCGGCCAAGCTTTGCCTTGGTCAGATCGGCGCGCATTCGCGGAACTGATGCTGAGTTGGGAGATGCGATCGCATCGGGAAGCGCTAAGGCTGAGCGGTCCTGTGATTTTCGATCGCGGCGTGCCCGATGTGCTCGGCTATTTGCGTTTGAGTAACTTGGCCATCCCTTCCCACGTGGAGCGCGCGACGCAGATGTTTCGCTATCATCCGCGAGTCTTCATGGCACCGCCATGGAAGGAGATCTTCGGGCGCGATGCGGAGCGCAAGCAGAGTTTCGGGGAAGCACAAGCGACCAATGAAGCGATGGTTGAAACCTACTCTGGTTTGGGCTACGAGCTTGTTCAGCTGCCGTTCGAGCCGGTCGAGGAGCGTGTGCGTTTCGTCCTGGCAGTGATTGGATGACGGGGGAACGACCACGATCGAACCTCTTGACGAACCCCTCCGACCCATGTAGCATCGTAGAGACAAGTTTGCCCTTCGGGGTAAACGGAATTTCATGCAGAGTGGCTGAGGGACGAGCCCTATGACGCCACGGCAACCGGATCGGTATCATATATGCCGACCGCCAGGTGCCAACTCCCGCCCGGAAACGGGGAACATGAGATTCGGATGCGAAGCTTATTTGTATTTGCATTCCGATAACCTCTTTTCCTATTTCCCGGAAAAGGGGCCTTTTAGTTTTAGGGCGCTTTTTCCCGGCTCGTCCCCAGCTATTCGCTAAATCAGAAAGCGAGTAGCCCGATGTCGAAATACGACGGTCAAGCTCACTACGAATTGCGCTGCCGGGAATGCGGACGAACCTGGGGAAACCAGCCCCGCTCCATCTGCGACGAGTGTTTCTCTCCTCTCGAAATCACCTACGACTATGACGCGATCCGCGCTTCGATTGCGCAGGGAGCGTTCAGCCGTGAGCGGATTTCGCAGCGACCGCCGAACATGTGGCGCTATTCCGAGTTGCTCCCTTTGCCTGCGGGGTTCGAGCCTCGGCTGCCTGTAGGATTCACGCCGCTCTTCCAGGCGCCGCATCTAGCTAATCGGCTCGCTGGCAATAAGCGTGATACGAACTCTACTGCACAGAATCTCTACATCAAGAATGATGCGGTCTGTTTGCCTACGCTGAGCTTCAAGGACCGCGTGGTGGCCGTGGCTTTGGCCCAGGCGCAAGCTTTTGGCTTTGATACGGTGGCGTGCTCCTCCACCGGAAATCTGGCTAACGCAGTGGCGGCACATGCGGCGCGGCTTGGGTTGAAAGCGTGGATATTCATCCCCTCCGATCTGGAGCCGGCAAAGATTCTCGGCACACAGGTCTTCGGAGCGAATGTGGTGAGGATCGCCGGCAACTACGATCAGGTGAACCGCCTGTGCTCGCAGATTGCCGAAGAGCGGCGCTGGGGCTTCGTGAACGTGAACCTGCGGCCCTACTATGCCGAAGGATCGAAGACCGTAGGCTTCGAAATTGCCGAGCAACTGGGGTGGCGACTGCCGGACAACGTTGTGGTTCCCATGGCCGGCGGGTCGCTTATTA
>CAWENU010000009.1:0-355507 GCA_963810355.1 uncultured Acidobacteriota bacterium | reverse complement strand
TTGACTGGCACGACCAGCTCAAGGCCGGGCGGATGCTGCTGCGCGACATCGTCGACCTGGAGGCGACCCAGGGTGCCGGCCCGCCGCCGCCCGGCGCGCTGGCAACGGCGCCGGGCCGGCGAGGCGGCACGGCGGGCGCCGGCCCGGCGGACGGCCGGCGCCGTGCCGCCTTCGAGGCCCCCGAGCGACGATGAGGACGGCGAGGAGGCGAAGGCCCGGGCATGTCGCTGTCCGCGCTCGAGGAGAAGCTGAAGCCCGAGGTCCTCGCCACCTTCGAGGAGATCGAGGGGCTCTACAAGAAGCTGCACAAGATGCAGCACCAGCCGGCTGGAGACCATGACCTCGCGGCGAGGATGGTCAATGCTGCGCTCGGAGAAGACCTACGAGAAGGCGCGCGAGGAACTGGTCGGCAAGGTCGAGCAGGTCCGGCTGCACAACAACCGCATCGAGGAGCTGGTCACCCAGCTCAAGCAGCTCAACCAGCGCCTGAACGCGCTGGAAGGCCAGCTTCTGCGCATGGCGGAAGGCCTGCAAGGTGGCGCGCGACGATTTCCTGAAGCAGTATCGCGGCCACGAGCTCGACCCCAACTGGATGGAGAGGATGGCGGCAAGCTGCCCGGCAAGGCCTGGAAGCCTTCGCCGCCAAGCACTCCGAGCGACATCGCCGCGATCCGCAGCCCAGATCGCGGCGGTCGCCAACGACGCCGGCCTGCCGATCAGCGAGTTCCGCCGCGTCTACATGACGGTCAGCCGCGGCGAGCGCGACAGCGGCGCGCGCCAAGAAGGAGATGATCGAGGCCAACCTGCGCCTGGTGATCTCGATCGCCAAGAAATACACCAACCGCGGCCTGCAGTTCCTCGATCTGATCCAGGAAGGCAACATCGGCCTGATGAAGGCGGTCGATAAGTTCGAGTACCGCCGCGGCTACAAGTTCTCGCACCTACGCGACGTGGTGGATCCGCCAGGCGATCACGCGCTCGATCGCCGACCAGGCGCGCACCATCCGCATCCCGGTGCACATGATCGAGACGATCAACAAGCTGGTGCGCACCTCGCGCCAGATGCTGCACGAGCTCGGCCGCGAGCCGGCGCCCGAGGAACTGGCCGAGAAGCTCGGCATGCCGCTGGAGCAGGTCCGCAAGGTGCTGAAGATCGCCAAGGAGCCGATCTGCCTGGAGACGCCGATCGGCGACGAGGAAGACAGCCATCTCGGCGACTTCATCGAGGACAAGGCGGCGGTGATCCCGCTGGACGCGGCGATCCAGGCCAACCTGCGCGAGGCGACCACGCGGGTGCTGTCCAGCCTGACGCCGCGCGAGGAGCGGGTGCTGCGCATGCGCTTCGGCATCGGCATGAACACCGACCACACGCTGGAGGAGGTCGGCCAGCAGTTCAACGTCACGCGCGAGCGCATCCGCCAGATCGAGGCCAAGGCGCTGCGCAAGCTGAAGCACCCCAGCCGCAGCCGCAAGCTGCGCAGCTTCCTCGACGATTGAGCCGCGGCGCGTCCGACCGGCGGCGGCTGGCGGTCGGCGGCTATGGAGCCCGTCGCGCGCGTCGGCGTCACGGTCACCTTCCTGCGCATGGACCGGCACGCCGGCCGAGCCGGCGCCGCCGCTGCCGCCGGCAGCAGTCGTGCGCTCGGCCGCCCGAGCGTCGCGTTCTACCGCTATCTGTACGATACGGTCGGCGCCGATACGTCTGGTGGCTGCGACGCACGTGCCGGACGACACTGGCGGCGCTGCTGCGCGATCCGCAGGTTTCGATCCACGTTCTGTATGCGCGGCGGCGAACCGGCCGGCTCTTCGAGCTGGATGGCGCGCGGCCGGCCGGATGTCAACCTGAGCTATTTCGGGCTGATGCCGCATGCGGTCGGCACCGGCGTCGGCTTCCCCTTCCTGCGAGGCGGTGGACGAGGCCTGGCGCGCCGGCGCGCGCGGCATGACGGTGAACACCTGCACCGCCGATCATCCGCGCGCGCTGCCGACCTATCCTGCGGGCGGGCTTTCGCCCGGTGCGCCAGGTGCGCGAGCTGTGGAACGTTCCGCTGAGGTTGGGGATGCGATCCCCGACCGGCTGCGGGCTTGAGCCGCGCGCAGGGCGCCCGCGGTCAGCCGACCGTCTGAATCGGCGCCCGCCCAGAAGTCCGCGGCCGCCGCGTGCAGCCCGGCAGTCCGTCAGGGCTTCACGAATGACCGCGTGGACGGATTGCCAGTGATCGAAGCCCGCGACGTCGCCCTGCTGGCGCAATTCGCCCGCCCGCTCCTCGGCCACGGCCTGCGCACGCAGTCCGTCGGCTACGTGATGGATCTCGACCCCACCGTTGATGCCCAGGAATTGCAAGCACTCCCGCGCTGAAGGATGTTCGATCGTGCCATTGTCATTCACGTTTTCAATTCGCGAGTACGACACGCGGCTTTGATACTCGAAAAAGGGCGGGAGCCATCTGGACGTAATGTAGCAGCACTTGTCGATAGCGGTCGAGAGCACAGCGCCGCCGTGCTCGCGATACCAGACGGGGTAATCCGTGCCTCCCCCGAAGAACGAAATACGAAGCGGAGTACGAGTAATAATCATGTTTCCATCTTTCCGATTGTGTGTTAAGGGAGGATCCAGCGGTTGGGCCGCACGCAATTTCCAGTCTTGACGTCAAAAAAGTCAGGCTCGACAATAGCGCCAAGCTACAACGGGACTAGAGCAACCAATCCTGGGCCTGAAATCGATCCAGGCGAGCCACTTCACGCTTGAACAGGGCGAACGCCAGCTTGCGCCGGAATCATGTTCTGTAGGAAGCCTGCGATTTCCCCGACAACCCGCTCGCGCTGCTCGGCACTGAGCTGCGGAAACATCGGTAACGATACGATCTCGGGCGCAATTCTCTCTGTCACCGGAAAGTCCCCGTGGTCATATCCCAATCCTGCATAAGCCTTTTGCAAGTGCAGTGGCACAGGGTAGTGAATTCCTGTGCCAATCTTGCCTTCGGCCAGGTGCTTCTGCAACCCTTCGCGATCTCGAACGCGAACTACATACAGGTGATAAACTGCCCGCGCCCAGTCCGGGCTGTAGGGCCTCACCACTCCGTCTACGTTCGACAGTAGCCTGTCATAATGCCGGGCGGCTTCCGCTCGTTTCCGGTTCCATTCCGCTAGATGTTTGAGTTTCGCGGATAGTATGCCCGCTTGGATCGAATCCAGGCGGCCGTTATAGCCCTCGATATCGTGAAAGTACTTTTTGGATTGCCCATGGTCGCGAAGCATCGACACTTTTTTCGCCAGCGATTCGTCGTTCGTCGTGACCGCTCCACCTTCGCCGCACGCCCCCAGGTTCTTTCCCGGATAGAAGCTGAATGCGGCGGCCTTACCTATCGACCCCGCGGTGCGCCAGCGGTTTTCCTTCTTTGAGAAATACTCCGCGCCGTGCGCCTGGCAGGCATCTTCAATCAGAATCAGGTTGAACTGCTTCGCGATCTCAAGCAGCGCATCCATATCCGCGGTCTGTCCGTACAAATGAACGGGAACGATGGCGGTGACCGGCTTTCCGGTCTTGTTATCAATCACCGCTCCCATTTGCCCGTCGACCGTGCACGACTTCTCCAAGTACTCCCGCACCTTTCCCGGGTCCATGTTGTACGTCCGTTCGTCGACGTCCACGAATCTCGGTTCGGCACCGGCCTGGGAGATCGCTTCCGCAGTCGCGATAAAAGTGTTTGGCACGGTAATCGCGACGTCGCCGGCTTTCACACCCGCGGCCGTTAGTGCAAAACGCAGCGCGTCGGTTCCGTTGCTGGCGCCGACGCAATATTTCACGCCGCAGAAGTCCGCGAACCCGCGCTCGAATTGTTCGACCAGCGGGCCGCCGATGAAGCTGGCGGTATGGAGCGCGTGCTTGAAAACCTCGATAAGTTCCTGTTCCAGCTCGACGTGGGGTGTAACAAGATCAAGAAACGGAACGGCTTCCTTGGCGTTCACTCTTGGTCTCCTGGTACGACGGCCGCCGCGGTATCAATGGACCTCTTCACCTTCGCGGGATTTCCAACGACGATGGCATTGGCGGGTACGTCCTTCGTGACCACGCTTCCCGCACCCACAATGGCATTTTCGCCGATAGTCACATTGGCCAGAATTGTCGCTCCGGAACCAATCGACGCGCCCTTCTTGACCAATGTGCGCTCAACCTTCCAGTCTTTTTCTGTCTGAAGATGCCCGTCTGACGTTACTGCGCGAGGATAGGAATCGTTTATGAATGTCACGCTGTGCCCGACGAACACGTTGTCTTCAATCGTCACACCTTCACAGATGAAGGTGTGGCTTGAGATCTTGCAGTTCTTTCCCACGCTCGCATTTTTCTGAATCTCGACGAAGGCCCCGATTTTCGTGCCGTCGCCTATCTTGCAACCATATAGATTGATGAACTTCGACAGGCATACATCCTTGCCGAGTTTCACATCCGCAGTAATGCACCAGTGGTCGCTCATAGCCCGAAAATTTTCCCTTTCTGTTGCAGGGATTTGTCGGCAGTCTCCAGCATTCGCACTACCCGCAGACCGGCTTGCCCATCGTTGAACGGTTGCTTATCTTCGGTTATGCACTCAATGAAATACGCCGTCTCGGCTTTGAGCGCCTCCACTTGCTCAACCTTGGGCGACCACATGTCGCCAGTTCGATAGCTCACCAGTTGCTGATAAACGGCTTCACCGGTAGTAAACTGCACGCCTTTGTCGTAGACCTTGATCTTCTCGTCTGCCTCGATGTCATTCCAAACCAGCATCTTCTTCTCGCCGCCGATCAGCGTTGTGCGAACCTTCACCGGGGAAAGCCAATTGACGTTGAGGTGCCCGATCATGTTGTTTGGATAAATAGATCGTTATAAAGGCCACGTCCGCGGTGCCATTCAGGTGGCCTTCGCCGGTGGCCACCATGGCCTCCGGTTTCTCCGTAATCAGATAATCCATAATGGAGAGATCGTGTGGTGCAAGGTCCCAGATGACGTTCACATCATGTTGGAAAAGTCCTAGATTCACACGCGTCGAGTCGTAGTAGTACAGCTGGCCAAGAGTTCCGTCGTCGATCAGCCGGCGGATCTTCCTCACCGCACCTGTGAACAAGAACGTGTGGTCGACCATGACCTTCAAGTTCTTGCGGTCCGCCAACTCGATCAATTCTTCGGCTTGTGCCGTCGACGACTGTAAAGGGCTTTTCCACAAAGACGTGCTTTCCATTCTCCAGCGCCTTCTTCGCCAATTCGAAGTGCGTCCAAACGGGCGTCACTACAGCGATAGCGTCGATATCCGTCGCGGTCAGCAAATCGTCAGCATTCGAACTAACGCGCAGGTCCGGATACGCCTGTCGGGCTCTTCGCAACGATTTGTCGCTCTTGTCGCACACGGCCACCACGCGCGAACCTTCCGTCTGCTGAAAATTTCGCACGATATTGGGACCCCAATACCCGTAACCGATGACACCGATTTGGATCATTTCGCTCTTCCTTCTGGGGACGAAGGTTTTTACGAAGGCTTATTAGGACAGTGCTCTCGCGAAAGGTAAGACGCCTCAGGCAACCGACCTTGGGAAGGTCAATTCAGAGCAACTTCACATGAGTTCAGATAGGCTACCGCCATTAAACGCGCCTACGGATATTCCAAGAAGGAGGGTCGCAATTGACCTGCCAGACTGGTACCAATTTGGAATTGGTTTGTCTTTAGTTCTGTTTCAGCGATAACTATAAGAAAATAAGCTTCTTGGATACCGTGGACACGATTGGGACCGACTATTACCCGTCCCCCGTCGAGTCAAGGGCCACATCATGAGGAAAAGTCTTGCCCCGACTTGAGAACGCCTTTCCAACGGCCAAGATCTATCGGCCGGCAAGAAACCGTATCAGTTGATCGAGGCAGTAAGATTAATCTTTTGTTACAGTTCGATGGTGTGGTCGAAATGCTGGGGGGCTTTCCCCGCTTCAAGGTCCACTCGTCTCGGGCGCAAAAATGGGGATTAGTGCTCCTTTTACATGCCCTCAGCAGCAGTTTCCGCCGCCCGGCAAGGCCCACATTGCTCCATGGTGTCTCAATTTGGGACGTCCTTTCAAGGTGACACTGTAACGTTCTTTTCGAGCAAACGATTGCATGTTAGCGGCAATGCGTTGCACAGATTTCTGCCTGGGACTCATATACAATACTCATTCTAAAAGACTTATTTTATAAACCACCTTGGCAACCTGTTTGCTCGAACTGAGGCAGCGCTTCCCCCGACGCTTGGTTTATCCTTAGCGGAGAAAAATCGAAATGAACCTCTCCAAGGCGATTTGGTCCTTTGCGTTGCTGTTGGTAATGACACCGCTGGCGCACGCAGATGGAACCACCACCATGCTGTTCACGGGCGTCAATGGAGCGAATAACGGCGTCTACTATGTAGTCCTTACACGGGCGTCATAAATCTTGGGTCCTCCAATGCTCAGCCGGTAGTTTTGTTCTGCGACGACATTAACAATGAGGTTTATGTCGGCGAGATCTGGCAGGCCAATGTAACCAACGTGGCGACAGGCAATCTTTCCAACACTCGCTATGGAAATGGCTCAGTCAACCTCAACCTTGGAGGCTCGACGAGCCCGCAACCTATTACGAAGAGGCAGCGTGGATCGTATCTCAATTTGCGTCACACTCAGGCGACTATGTCAGTTTGCAATACGCCCTGTGGGATTGATGACGCCAAACGCCGAGCCCACAAGCTACGCCAACGCCAATGGAATCCAGGTATCTCAATGGTTGTCCTGGGCTCGGCGGATTATGCCCAGATCAACCCAGCGAATTTCTCCATCGTTACGAACGTCGGGCCACTTGCTTACAGCGGTCAGGTGCAAGAGTTCATCGTCTCGACGCCCGAGCCGACCGCCGTCGTCTTGATGCTCGCGGGGATGGGCTTTGTGTTTCTTCTCCTTAGGCGTCGTCAGCAGCAGTCGGCGTAGCTTGGCCGTCAGACCCTAACCTCTGCCTCCGTGCGTCGGCATGGAGGCATTTTTCTTTCTCTCAGGGCCAGTGAACAAACCCATCGTGGTGGGCTCTTGCTGCGCTTAATCCACTCGCGCTGGCGGTTGACGGAGCGCCGACGAGATCCAGCTCAATCGACTAAGTTGCTTCGTGGAACGCGAGGGAGGTCGCTCTTACTTTCTTTCGCGGGTCGGCGATGTCATCGGAGGACTAATCCGAAACCGCGACAACGCTTCTCCGAGATTCTGTATGAACGTTTCCGAACTGTAGACGTCTCCGCCGATATGCGTGCTCCCTCCTGGCGCGGCTGATTCGACTTGGTCCAATTCAAATTCGTGTGCAACATCTTCCACGATCTTGGGCAGGATTGGCCGCTGCTGTTCGACGTAGGCATTGATCAGTGCATGTTCGCATAGCAAATTCACCACGCGCGGAATGCCCATCGAATACATGTGAATCGTTTCCACGGTCTTGGGATCGAAAATCGGTTCCCCGCTGGCTCCCGCGATCCGTAGACGTTCGAGGATGTAGCTGTGCGTCTGCTCTTTCGTCAAAGGAGATGTCTTGCAACGCAGCATAACGCGCTGGCGGAGCCGCCCGCAGTTGGGGAAGCCTCAGTCTCTCTTCAAACTCTGGCTGCCCGGACAACACGATCTGGAGCAGCTTCTCCGTAGACGTTTCAAGATTTGTTAACAGCCGAATTTCCTCTAGGACTGGATGAGTCAGATTCTGCGCCTCATCCACAATGAGCACCACGGTCTCGCCGGCGCGGTAACGTTCCAGCAGCCACTGGTTAAGTTTCATCAACTGTTGGCTCTTGGTCCGGGCCTCGCAGGAGATTCCAAACTCCGCCAGGATGAAATCGAACAATTGGTTCGTGTTCATCCGGGAATTGAACAGGAAGGCCGTCCGTGCCCGCCGCTGATGCAGCCAATCCAGGAGGCGGTTTACCAGCGTGGTTTTCCCTGTGCCCACTTCGCCGGTGAGCGTGATGAAGCCTTTGCGATTGTGCACGCCATACATCAGCCCACTAAGCGCTTCTTCGACCTCCTTGGTCAAGAAGAGATAGCGCGGATCCGGGTTGGCGTTGAAGGGATCTTCTCTTAATCCGAAAAAGCTCTTATACATGATGTCGATACCTTAGCTGACAGCCCTACAAAACGTAGTTTCCGGCACACATAATAATATCTCGCTGAGCGTCGACCCGAACTCGCTGGCACGCCTTTTCAGTCTATCGCATTACGAACGGCCGCGTATGCCATTGAAACCCGACGGATATCTCATGTCGCAAAAAACTGCTGCTGCACGGGGAGACCACGCAGACGGGCACATTCGAATTTTCAAAATACGCGGTATATCCAAGCGAAAGGGTCGCCGATCGGCCTAGCGGCCGGTTCAGTCCTCCCCCTAAGAACCATGAATTGTATGTGGTAGCTTGAGAATTGGCGGTGAAGAACGGAAAAAGAATCGAGTTACGAGCGTACCCTGCTGTCACGTTTGCACTCCACGTGCGACTAAGGCTTTTGTTTGCAAAACCGGAGAACTGGTCCGTATTTGCGCCTACAAGCAGACCGCTTCCTCCTGTGATGCCGTGGTTGTAACCCAACGATAGGCTGCTTGTTGGGCGCACGTATGTCAGGTTGGCTCCGCCTGTAATTGATGTGTTCGTTGCCGTATGAATTGATGCAATCTCGGGTCCCACAAAAAGCTGGAAGGAAAGCTTGCCGGTAATCGTACGCTGGTATCCCAGCTCCGCCACATGGTCATTAATCAATGGCGAACTTCCGATAATCGACGGCGAACTTCCGATAAAACGATATTGCGTAAAACGGTACAGGACACCGATTGTATCTTGCCTAGAAATTACATAATTCAACCCCGTGCTGAAGATCGATTCGTTGGAGTCAACGTTTCCTGCCTCCTGGAAACGTAAGATCCCGTATGCCCCTGCAAAGGTGAGAGACACTCGTGGTGCCACTACGTACGCCAATTGGGTCACAACGGCATTGCTGTAGTGCGATCCGTAGGACGTCAGAATCGACTGATTAGGCAGATAGTTGGTTTGCAGAACTGGTAAAACTGGCGCCAGAGAACCCGCGATGCCAGGTATATCGAGATTGCTGGTGGCCGAGAACCCAAATCCACTTTGTGGCAGGTAGCTGAACTGATCGATCAAAGAGAGCTGCCACTTCTGCCAGGTGAAAGTCTGTCTGAGTCCCAACTGGTGGAAGAACCCGTTGCCTTGATCTACGGTCGAAGCGTAGCCCCCGCCCGAGTAATTGATAACAAGTTGTGCTCGTCTCCATGTTTGCAGAACGCTTAAATTACCTACGAAGTAGTTTGTCGTATTCCAATCGGTAATATAGGGGTTGCTCAATGGACTGGATCGCACAAAATTGTTGTACTGGAACCCAGTCACCCAATAGCTGTGCCGCATGTCCTGGGAACTAACCATGGGGATCTCCACGCCAGTTAGCGGGCGCGTGTCCGGAACCAATCCGGTCGCGGGCTGCTGGTCACCGTTGTTATCCTGATCGGCATAGTCTGCAAATATTGGAGCCGAGGCACCGGCGGGCTTGGGCTTACCTCGTGCCTTTCTAGGATCTTGCTGTTCCTGTTGTGGTTCTTCTTGAGCCGCTGCTTTAATGCTTCCGAGAAGCAACCCGGCGGCCACGATGCATGTTCCAAAAAAAATAGTCCGGTATTTCATCGCATCTTCTTACCCCCCTACGGAACGACGATCACGTCACCTGGCTGCAGCAAAAGGTTCTGCTCCGCCTTCTTCCCAGCTACGGCTGCCTTATAGTCAAATGGATGCTTAACCTGCTTTCCATCTACGGTTCGCAGGACGTAAATACTTTTCAGCCTTGCGAATTGGGTGAATCCCCCCGACGTTGACAGCGCCTGCAAAATCGTCATGTCCGGTAGCAATGGAAATGCTCCCGGGCGAGTGACCTCTCCGGTCACATAGATACGCCGACTATTAATCTCGGCAACGCCGACGGTTACTTGGGGATTGGTAATGTACTTCTTCAGCCCTTCCGCAATCACTCCCGCCAGTTGTACAGGCGTCAGGCCCGCCGCTTGCACATCGTCTAACAGCGGCAGCGAAATCTTCCCATCGGGCCTCACGGGAGTCGTACGAGAAATCTCCGCTCTCTTTCCAAACGTCGATGCGCAGCACGTCTTGCGGGCCAATTTTGTAGTCGTTATCGTTACCCGGAATCGACGATGTTTTTGCCTCCGCCGCGGGAGACCCCGCCTTCTGTGCAGCGTCTGCGGATTGCGTGCGCGCTTGTACCCGAACCCTAGATTCAAGACCAGTGCCCCCGCGACAACATGGGTCGTGAGATTCATTTGCCGCTTCTCCTTACAGCTCCTCGGTTAGGGACACTTCCAGGCCCGTTTGTCTAATCTTGTCCAACAGCGCCAGCCGCCATGGCGTTCAAGGACTACACATCTGCACTGTGACGACACACGAATCCGTTGTCCGCCAACGGTACGAAAGAGTGAGTCGTCATGGCAGCCTGGTTTTCCCCTGTTAAGGGTGCAGGTTCGGTACCAAATTGGCATATGGATCTATCCACGCCGCGGCTAGCTAACCAATGTAGAATCAGCGTGCTAGTGGGCGGAAAGGACGCTTCAGCCCCGCATCTGGCGACAACGGAAGGCCGACTTTACTTCCACGTAGTGGCAATTTGTTGCCCTTGACTGCCCTCCAGGTGTTACTAGTACAGCGTATTTGGGAGAAAAAGCTTGTCCAACGCCCATAAGAACTGGCAATAGTATTGCTAACGGTTACAGATATTTACCAGGCACGACGGAGGTGTATATGGCTGGGGGACGGCCGAAGACGGCCTTGTGTTCTGAATTCGCGGCGCCCCGTGCAGTTGGAACAGTCGGGCAATTCGCGCTCTCTTCCGGCAGGGTCTGCGAGTCAAGCCAAGATTCTTTGGCTCGAAAAGACGTACCAAAGAGCTTGGACGTCTACTTCACCGCGGGCAACTACGGCACGCAACTAACATCCAAGTCAAACGCCGGTTGGCAGCATAGCCGCCATTCTACGTACGCTTCACTTAGACCCATGCCCCTAGCACCAGGTGGTTTAACCGGACTGCGCAATAAGCCATTCGTCGGGGGACGTTTCGCAGCCTGAAGAGCCTGGTCGAAAAAATCGATCACCACCTTCAGAAAGCTAACTCCGATGCGCGGCGGTTTGTCTGGGTCTACCGCAGCTTCGACTCTCGCTAGAGTGCGCGAATATGTAGGCATATTCCGGGCGGAACACACTAGCGTTACGTTCATGCAGACTAGCAAACTATGGTATCCACGAACGCTTCTCAAATTGATCCGACCGCGGTAGCGGAGCGAGGTGCTGGAAGCCTGGTGCTTGCGGCCAGATCAGGTTTGTACATATTGCTCGTTCTCGCAGTCGTTCTTGGCGCCGGCGTGTACAGCTTCAGAAAACACGGCATCTTCAGTTGCACAGCTTCTGGGTACGCTTCCGACGCGTACCTCGGCTACTGTGGTGCGACGAGTTACGGCGACTACGACCATGGCGCTATCTGGTTTGGCCTTGAGCCGGCGGCGAACGCCGCCGCCGCAAACGCTCAGGTGCTTTTTATCGGGAACAGCCGAGTGCAGTTCGGGCTCTCTACTAAAGCGACGGCTGACTGGTTCTCGTCGCTCTCTACGAGCTACTATTTGCTGGGTTTTTCGCACTTAGAGAACTATACGTTTGAAGCGCCGCTCCTGCAGAAGCTTCGCCCCAAGGCGAAGGTTTATGTGATCAATATCGACTCGTTTTTTGAGGGCTCCGAGACTGGACCTGGCAAAACCGCCATGCGGGATGAGTCGGCGAAGACTCGGTATGAACAGAAGCGCCAGTGGCAGAGAATCCACAAAGCGGTTTGCACGCGCTTTGAGGCTGTTTGTGGACATGAGGCCGCCATCTTTCGGTCGCGCGCCGCCGGTACTTGGGTCGAGATCGGTGGCCGGTTCACGAGCGAGCCAGTATCCTTTGATGAGAACATCGACCAGAATGTCCTCGCGTCATACACGGCGTTGGGAAACGAATTTCTGCCTAGCCTTCCCTCCGGCCGAACATGCACGATATTGACAATCGTCCCGACGGTGAAAACCGGTTTCGGGACCGCCAAGGCCATTGCCGCTGCGCTCGGCTTGAATCTGGTGGCGCCAAGGCCGCCCGGGTTGATCACATTTGATCACTTACACCTCAACCCGGAAAGCGCGCAACGTTGGTCCGCCGCATTTTTTGAGGAGGCCGGACCGCAGATTCGGAACTGTCTTGCGGAGTAGCCGGAATCGGATGTCGCGATATGCGAGGCCCTAGGATCGTGACCTAACTATGATGGATTGGCTGCCAGCTTCCCAAGATTTCCGAGGTTGTCTTCGCCAAGCGCTGGAACTACCAGCGAATCGCCTGGAGAAGCTTGCCGCACTCGCTGACCACCGGCTCGGCTTTCTTGAAACGATCCAGCTCGATCGCGCGCTCGGTCCAGTTTGTGCCGAGTCACGCGATGGATTCTCCTCCGTTCGGTTGGCGATTCTAGCTTCCGCGACGGTCGACCATCTCGTACCCGCAATACGTGTCGCGGGTCTGCGCCGGCGCCTGCTCATCGACGTCCACGTCGGACCATACGGTCAATACCGACAACAACTGCTTGACGCGGAGTCGCCCCTCCATCGGCTACACCCCCAGATCGTCATGCTGTCGCTCACCGCGCGCGAGGCTACTGTGGCCGTGCCACTGACGGCGACCGCCGCAGAAGCGGATGCGGCTATTAGTCGGTCGATCGACGAGTTGCGTATGCTCTGGCGAAAAGCGCGAGAGACATTCCACGCAACCGTTATCCAACAGACTTTCTTGAACATCGCCGATCCACTGTTTGGCAGCTATGACCGTCTCGTTGCCGGCGCCCCGGCGCGGCTGATCGCCCAACTGAACGAACGATTGTCGGAAGCAGCCGCTGAAGATGGCGTTCTGCTCCTGGATATAGCACGAGCCAGTGAACGTGACGGATTGGATGCATGGTTCGATGTGACGCGCTGGTTGCAAGGGAAGCTGGAAGTCGCGCCACAAATTGCGCCGTTGTATGGAGAGTTGCTCGCTCGAGTCATTGCTGCCCAGCGTGGATTGTCAAAAAAATGTCTCGTCCTCGATCTCGACAACACCCTTTGGGGCGGCGTAGTCGGCGACGACGGGCCGGAAGGGATCATCCTGGGGGAGGGCACCGGGACCGGCGAAGCGCACCTTGCGCTGCAACGTTACGCCAAGCAATTGAGAGAGCGTGGTGTGATTCTGGCCATCTGCTCGAAGAATGACCCAGCAGTAGCGGAGGCAGTGTTCAGCGACCATCCCGAGATGCTCCTAAGGCGGACCGACGTCGCGGCCTTCGTCGCGAACTGGGAAGACAAGGCGGCCAACCTGAGTCGAATTGCCGAACAGTTGAACATCGGAATCGAGAGTTTGGTCTTTGTCGACGATAATCCCGCGGAGCGAGCGCGCATTCGGCAGAGCCTCCCCATGGTAGCTGTGCCCGAACTGCCCGCGGACGCTGCCCAATACGTCCGATGCCTGGCGGACGCGGGCTACTTCGAGTCTGTCGCCTTCACTGCCGACGATTCTCGGCGCGGGGAGCAATACTCGGCCAATACTTCCCGAGAGGCCTTTCTAGAGTCGTCGCAGAGCATGGACGACTTTCTGAGCGGACTGGAGATGTCGGTGACTTTCGGACCCTTCCAAACCGTGGATCTGGCGCGTGTCGCACAATTGATCGGGAAAACAAATCAGTTCAATCCGACGACCCGACGGCATTCCCTTGAAGATGTGGCGAGATTCGCCGCTACGGATCGATGTCTCACACTCCAATTCCGCCTCGTCGACAGGTTTGGCGACAACGGTCTTGTAAGCGCGATGATTTTGCGTCCGGACCCGCAGGCGCCCGATTTGCTCGAGATCGATACTTGGGTCATGAGCTGCCGGGTGTTCGGCCGACAACTGGAGCTGGAAGCGATGAATATCGCTGTGGAGACTGCGCGTCGGATGGGTGTAAGGGCGTTTCGCGCCGACTACATACCTACCTCGAAAAATGGCGTCGTCCGCGAGTTGTATTCGGCCCTTGGCTTCACGCTCGTGCAGGAAGCCGTGCCCCAGGACGGTGCGACGCGCTGGTTCCTGCATTTGTTCGACTATGTGCCTCACTCTACCCATATAGCCAGGAGGTCCGGGTAGCATGACGGATCAAGACATTCTGAACCGGTTGACGCAGATCCTCCGCGACCTCTTGTCGGACGATTCCATCGTGCTGACGATGGATACCAAGCGCGATGAAGTGGCCAATTGGGATTCATTCGCCTACATCAGCTTCATCGTCGCGGTCGAGAGTGAATTTGGCGTCAAGTTTAGCGTGGCTGAGGTTGAGTCGTTTCAAAACGTTGGTGCAATTGCGCGAAGGACTAGCGCGATTTTGCTCACGCGGTAGCAGCGAACCAACATAAGGGAGCGATGTAGCGAATGGTCTTCAATTCTTATGAGTTTATTTTTGTTTTCCTGCCGACGGTTGTAGTCGTGTTTTTTGCGCTCGGCAAGGTTTCTCGTTCGTGGGCGCTGCGCTGGGTAATCGGCGCTTCCTTATTATTCTATGCCTTGTGGAGGCCGTTGAATGTACTGATTATCGCGCCGTCAGTGCTGATCAACTTCGCTGCTGGCGCGCCTGCTGCAGCGCCTGGGCAAACAGGGGAATCGCAGTGCTGCCCTGGCTGTTCTCCTGGTTGGCCTCGCGTTCAACGTGGCGTTTCTCGGGTACTTCAAGTACTCGAATTTCCTCGTGGGCGCAGTTAACGATGTGTTCGGTACGCAGATGGTTCTGGCACGGGTCATCTTGCCGTTGGGAATATCGTTTATCACGTTTCAGAAGATCGCCTTCTTAGTCGACGTTCAGGCGGGTCGTGTTGAGTCCTTCACCCTGCAGGACTATTGCTTGTTCGTGCTCTTCTTTCCGCAGCTCATCGCCGGTCCGATTGTGCACTATCGTGAAATGATGCCGCAATTCCACGGCGCGCCGTGCCGTTTCGATAAGGACAACGTGTCCGTTGGTTTGACGCTATTCGCGTTCGGGCTCCTCAAGAAGGTGTTTCTTGCCGACAACATCGCGCCCATTGTGACGCCCATCTATGAGCAGGTTGCCTCAGGCGGCAGCGTCGGCCTAGTGTCGGCCAGCATTGCAGCCGTGGGCTTTACGCTGCAGATCTATTTTGACTTTTCGGGGTATACGGACATGGCGCTTGGGATCGCCCGGATGTTCGGAGTCCGGTTACCGCCAAATTTTAACTCACCTCTTAAGGCTTCCAGCATCATCGACTTTTGGCTCCGATGGCACATGACGTTGAC
Source organism: uncultured Acidobacteriota bacterium (assembly GCA_963810355.1). Classification (GTDB taxonomy): domain Bacteria; phylum Acidobacteriota; class Terriglobia; order Acidiferrales; family UBA7541; genus Acidiferrum. Next base: position 340,111 of record CAWENU010000009.1, on the reverse strand, counting down.
GCGCTTCCTGACGGCGTATATTTTCAATCCACTAGCACTCTGGTTGACACGCCGCCGCGCGACCAGGGGCGCCCGATCGCCGGGCCGAACAAGAGCCCTGGGGCCTTCATCGAGCTGTTGATGTTCCCCACTTTGTTGACCATGCTTGTGTCGGGAATTTGGCACGGCGCAGGCTACACGTTCATGGTGTGGGGCGTGCTCCACGGCGTATTTCTAACAGTAAACCACGTGTGGCGACTACTGGGGCCTAAGCTATGGAGTAATAAATCACGTTACGAGCAATTTATGCAACCCGCTGGCTTCGTCATCACCTTCGCGTGTGTTGCCGCATCGATGGTTATTTTCCGTTCGGCGGACCTGAAAACGGCCATCCATCTTCTTCAGGGATTGTTTGGTCTGCATGGCATCGGCTTGGCTGCACTCAGAAGCGTCCGGCATAGGTATCAAGAAAATTGCATTCTGGATCGTCGGCCCAGCGTTCATTGCTTTCGTGTGCCCGAACAGTCTGCAGATACTGAGCCGGTACGAGCCAGCGCTGGGTTGGAAACCAAGTCCACAGACCGCTACTCTCGAAACCCGCGTCCTTTGGCGACCGTCACTGGTGTGGGCTGTCGCGATCTCAATGATCGTGGCTATCGGGATTCTCAATCTTGGCGGCCAAAGCGAATTCTTGTACTGGCAATTCTAGTAGGCTGACTATCGACACTGATCACTGCGGAGTGCGGTTCCAGACCTCCTGCGTTTCCGCCGGCTGGCTGACACCGGTCAAAATTGGTTATTCTTGAGGTCATGATCGGTTCGATGCTTAGCGAGTCCTCCATTTCATTCGCGGAACAGGATGTTGCAGGCTTCAGCGACGCTTCCGGTGACCGAAACCCCCTCCATCTCAGTCACGAATATGCCCGTCGCACTCCCTATGGGCAGCAGGTTGTATTCGGCTGTCTGGGAGCGGTAGCGTGTCTAGGTCACGTTCGTTTGCCGGCCGGTTGGTCTGCTACCTCGCTCGAAGCCGAGTTCGCCCGGCCGATGTTTCTAGGTGTCCCGTATCGCGTAGAGGCTTCGCGAAAAAGAGGGAAAGTGGCACGCGCGGCTATTCGACGGGAGCGCGCTTGTGGTTTCGGTTACGGTAACAGCAGAGCTCTCCCACCGAAATGAAGCGCGGGAAGAGATCGCAGTCGGCCTCCGCGTTTGAACGATGTGACGCAGCCGTACGACGGGAGCAAGACATCGTTCCTGGGTTGGAGGTTTCAGGGGCATACGCCTGCAATCCTGTGGCTCTGGCTAAGCTTAGCGGCGCGATGGGGGGGCGTGGATCGGCTCCTGGCGACGCTGCTCTGCTGGAGCAGCTATCTGGTTGGGATGGAGCTGCCTGGAGAGTCCGCTCTTTTCTCCAAGCTCGTCTTGCACTTCGACGGAACGGATCCGTGCCCTGCTAAGATGCTCTATCGCGCTTCGGTCGCGTCTGTTGATTCGCGGTTCGGGCAAATCATGATGGATGTTTCCCTGCTCGATGGCGGTTCCACTGTTGCCTCCGGGCAGTGCTGGTCTTTCTTACGACCGCCGGTGCCGGAAATTGGGGAGATCGATGTCACGGGAGTGAGGCCGGACAGCTTGGCAGGCCGGGCGGCGGTACTCCTAGGCTCGAGCCGGGGATTAGGAGCGGCGATGAAGCAAGCTCTGGAGTTGAGAGGTGCGGTCGTCTATGGGATGGCGCGCTCCGCAAATGCCGATCGAGCCATCGCGGACGGAAATGGGTGATGCGGCGGACCCAGAAGCTTTGCGGCGGTTGCGGGAGCGGGTCTTGAGAGAGCATGGCCGTCTGGACTTTCTCATCTGCAATGCCTGCCCTCCCGTCCTGCCGCTGCGCCTGGAGCCGAATGCCGCCGGACGCATCGGAGCTTACATTGATCTGGCCGTGTCTCTCACGCTCGCACCACTCTCCGAATTCTTGGAGCTATTGAACCGCAGCGACGGCTGTGCCGTGATCATCTCCTCGGTTTTCGTGGAACATCCTGTGAAGGAGTTCCCACACTATATTGCGGCAAAACAAGCCGTCGAGATGCTGGGCCGCGTCGCTTCGTTGCAATATCGCCGCGTTCGTACTCTCATCGTGCGGCCCCAGAAGCTGCTCACTGCCATGACCAACACGCCCCTGGGTCGCTTGGGCGCCGCATCGCCGGCGCTGATCGCCAACCGCATCGCCGCGCGCCTAGAAGATCCACTGGAGCCGGGGATGACGGAAATCCTCGGTTAGAGAATAGCCTGGGCATTTCTCTGTCGTAGCGGTAAAACCCGTCGCCGTATCCATCGGGCTCGATCGGACTACAATCCGAACAACAACAGTGCCCGACCTGCCGACACCAACATAACCTGGTGGCCGTCCACATTGAATGAGATCGGCGCGGCATACGTGTACCCTCCCAGGAAAACGCGCCACAACTCGCGTCCGGTCGCCGAATCTATTGCAAAGGCGAAGCCGCCAGATGCCCCGAATACCAACCCCCCACCCGTCGCCAATAGGCCACTATAACTATAAGCGAAGGATTTCTTCCAAGTTGGCAAGAACCGCTCCCATTTTTTAGCGCCGGTTGCAACATCGAGTGCGCGCACCACTGGATCCGGCAGCTGGGCATCGCCGCCTGCGCTGCCCGGGTAGAATCCGAGGTCGCCATGCTTAGTGTTCGGGGACTTCGTGAATACAGAAGCCCCTTCAGTCGCCGGGACGAAGATCAATCCGCTTTTGTGGTCAAAGGCTGCATTCTGCCAGTTAGTGCCACCCCCCACGCCGGGCCTCGTCAGTCGGCCCGAGGCTGAAACCTCGGCGCTTGAGGACAGGATCGGACGCCCTTTCGCGTCGAGGCCTTTCGCCCAGTTCTGCTCGACGAAAGGCACACCCACCAGGAATTCACCGGTTGTTCGGTCGAGAACATAGTAGAACCCATTCCTGTCTGCAACGCAGATCGCTCGACGCAGGACACCCCTAATCAGGATGTCCGCCAAGATAGGGGTCTGGGTTGCATCCCAGTCATGCTCATCGTGGGGAGTGAATTGGAAATACCATGCGAGCTTCCCCGAGCTGGCATGCAAGGCGATCAAGCAGTCGGTGAACAAGTTGTCGCCCGGACGAACCTCTCCTAAGAAAGGCGGGGACGGATTGCCCACGCCCCAATAAAGGAGGTCCAACGATGGGTCGTAACTCCCCGTTACCCAGGTTGGGCCGCCACCGGTCCGCCACGCATCATTCTTCCACGTGTCGTGCCCAAATTGGCCCGGACCGGGGATCGTGTTGAACGCCCATTGTTGTCGCCCAGTTTCCGCATCGTAGGCCGCCAAGAAACCGCGAACCCCGTACTCGCCGCCAGCAACGCCAACGACGACTGACCCGTTTACGATGAGTGGCGCCCCAGTCATCGTGAAACCGTCCGCTGGGTTGACCACTTCGGTTTGCCAAATCACACTCCCATTGTTTGCATTGATGGCGACCAGAAAGCCATCGAGACTGCCCAAGAACAAAACGTTCCCAAGAACGGCGAGACCTCGGTTCGATCGAGCGCAGCATGTCGGAAGCTTCTCGGGCACACTTCGCCTGTATCGCCATCTTATGTCCCCGGACCTGACATCTAAGGCAACGACATCGGAAGGTGGCTCCGTCGTGAAAATGACTCCGCCGACGACGATCGGCGTTGATTCTATCTTTGACTCGGTTGCGTCGAATTGGTGAATCCATCGAACGCGCAGTCGCGAAACATTCTCTGGGCTGATCTCGGTCAATGGCGTGTATCGCCGGCCATCCAGAGAGCCAGAGTAGGTCAACCACTGATCCGGCGCGCTTCCAGCGCGAACCTGCTGGCTGCTCACTTGGATGTCCACGGGGGCCAGTTCTTCCGTACCCTGGTTTGAAGCGGCAAGCTGCAGTGACCTGATATAGCCGATAAGCTGCCACCGTTCCTGGAGAGACATCGCGACGGCAGCCATAGCCGTTTGAGGAATACCGTCTCTAACGATTTTGTAAAGAGCGAGGTCACTATCGCCATGGCTGAGTCCTGAACGATTCAAGGAAGGGGCATGTCCCCCCGCTCCATCGTTACCATGGCAGGCGGCACAGCGTTCGCGGAAGATCCGTGCGCCACTTTGATGATCCTCACGTGTGGAGTACGGATTCGCAATGGCCCCTTCCAAGCTAACTCCCCGATTAACAAAGCTCTCTAGGCCGAAGCCGCCGCGAGCGTGCAACATGAACCAAAGCTCACGCCACGACAGATCAGGGAGGTCACCTTTCGCTTTATGCGTAAACAGGTGCGCGCGCCAGGAAACCGTCTGCCACGTCCATCCATTTGACGCGGAAGTCAATGACTTGAGTGATTTCAATTTGAATGCTGTCCCGGCCACGACGCCGATTACGACAATGGCAGCAACGCCAGCTAGGAGCTTGCCCGTCAGTTTCGCTTTCGATCGATAATAGTGCGCGATTGTGAGTAACAGACCAACGAAAATGATCGCCGCCAACGTGGAGAATAGTAGAATCACCGAGTACACCCTAACCATCGCTCGCCCACAACACGTAATGTAATGTATCAAATCTGGGCCTCAGACCTCCGGTACCCATGAACAAGTTTGAATGTATGAGTCGAAGGAGAAGCGCTTACAAAACCGAATTCAGCGACCGAGCTGAGAGGATTGGTCCCAAGGCCACGGCCGTTCCTTCACGACCGGCGACGGGCCTTTCACTTCAGAGGCCTCGTAAGTGCCTGTAAATACTTAAGATGCATGCCATTAATCGGCTGTTCGAATCCCCGGTGCGCCCATGGACACTTGATGGAAACGCCTGGGCCAATAGCGGTAAGAGTTTGTCACTCTGGCAGTTACCGGTTGCTCACCTCCCAGGTCGTTTTGCAGAAAGGTGGCATTTCCAGCAGCTAAGGCATTTATTATCAGATATTTGAGAGGTATAGCGGGCTTAATTGGAAATGTCCCCATCCATCTGCCGTGCGGCATACCGATTGCCTCATACTGCCATGTCTGACGTCGTTTAATGGCGGTAGCCTAGTCAAATCACGGTACCCAGTGTTCTCCCTCGTCCTGGGCAAACCAGATCAAACCGTTGCTGTTTGCAACAGGACAGTTGAATTGGAAGAATGAGCTCAACGAACTGAAAAAGCGTCGTTTACAAGGGCGCAACGGTTCGGAACTTCGTTGCTCCCTCATCCTTAGCCTACCGAGTGTGGCTGCAGAGCAGTAAGCGATTTAATAACATATCTACTGATATAACCTAGCTTAGATAATATAAAAGTAAAAGAGGCTGTGATGTCAAAAGAATCTCTTCTACCATACGTGTTGATCACCCCAGCCAGAAACGAAGAAGAGTTCATCGAGAAAACGCTCGAGTCCGTGGTTCATCAGACGCATTTGCCGTTGAAATGGGTGATCGTAAACGACGGCTCAACCGACAGCACCGCGAGTCGGATCGAACCCTACGTTTCGAAGTACGACTGGATTGAAGTGGTTAATTTGCCGGTGCGCCACGAACGGAATTTTGCTGCAAAGGTATATGCGTTCAATGCCGGGCAAGAAAGAGTGAAAGATCTCGATTACGAACTTATTGGCAATTTGGATTCCGACGTTTCGTTGGAGGAAGATCATTTTGAATTTCTCTTGAATAAATTCAAAGGCGACCCGCGTCTAGGCGTCGCAGGAACAGTCTTCAAAGAGGAAAGTGGTTACAATTCAGCAACCGATAGTCTCGGAAGGACAACTCCACGTTTCAGGCCAGTGCCAGCTATTTCGCCGCCAATGCTTCGAAGAAATAGGCGGATATTTCGCGAATAAGGCCGGAGGAATTGACTGGATCGCCGTCACAACAGCCCGCATGAAGGGATGGAAGACGCGATCATTCCGCGAGAAATCGTTCTTCCATCACCGGCATTTGGGAACGGCCGAGCGCAGTATATTTGCGGCGGCTTTTTCCTACGGCGAGAAGGATTACTATCTCGGCGGACATCCGATTTGGGAACTTTTCCGCGTCGGTTTTCGGATGCTCAAGCGTCCGTACTTCATCGAAGGATTTGCCCTGGGCTTGGGCTATGGATGGGCAGCGCTGCGCAGACTAAAGCGCCCGATTTCCAAGGAACTCATGGCTTTCCATCGCCGAGAACAGATGCGCAAGCTCAAAGCCATTTTCAGATCTGCTTAACCTTCAAACCGATTGATAAATTTCGCCTTCTTTCTGAATAGTCGGCTTGCTTCGGGGTGGCAAATCCAAGATGCTGGGCTCCAGCGATCTATTGCTTCAGTCGAAGATTACAACTAGCGATTTTATGTGCGGGATTTGCGGACAATTTAACTTTCAGAAACTCAGGCGCCGGTGCGGCGTGCGGACCTTGAGGCGATGACCAAGTCCATCGCCCACCGCGGCCCGGATGATGATGGTTATTTCATCGCGGGACCACTGGGTTTGGATTTCGCAGACTTTCGATCATCGATCTGGCCGGCGGGCATCAACCCATGTCGGATCAGGAAGAGTCCGTTTGGGTGATTTTCAACGGTGAAATTTACAACTTTCCTGAACTCAAAAGAGAGCTGCAGAGTCACGGCCACGTTTTCGAACACGAACTCCGATACCGAGGTCATCATTCACGGATACAAGCAGTGGGGCGACGAGGTCCTGAACCGCCTGAATGGCATGTTCGGCTTGGCTATCTGGGACGTGCGGCAGAAGCGGTTAGTTGTTGCTCGCGATCCATTCGGGATCAAACTGATCTACTACCGCATTGATGGGGGCAGCCTGTATTTCGGCTCGGAAATGCGGCCCGACCCGCGCCACTATGTCCGGAAAAACGGAGATCGATACCACATCCCTGAATCTCTTCCTCCGATACCGCTTCACGCCTTCGCCTTACACGATTTTCAAGGGCGTACGCAAACTCGCACCGGGCACCAAATTGACGGTTCAGAATGGCGTTTGTGAAGTGAGTCGCTGGTACCAATTCAAGCCAGAACCTTTCAGGCCGGCCAAATCTCCAGCCGAAGCAACGGAGGAGTTGCTGTCCCTTTATAAAGGGGCAATCAAACGCCAACTTATCAGCGACGTGCCTGTGGGCCTGCTACTGAGCGGCGGAATTGATTCCGGGCTGTTGCTCGCCTTGATGAATTTGAATGGGAGCTCATGGCCCACTTACACGGTGGGCTATGGTTCGTCCTTCGCGGACGACGAACTGGCCGATGCCGCCGAAACGGCACGAGTGCTTGGATCGAAACACACGAGCGTCACTATCACCAAGATCGACTTTCGAGGAAGCGCTTCCTAAGATCGTCGCGAGATTTGGAAGAGCCGATCGCAACTTCTTCGATCGTTCCCATGTATTTCGTCTGCCAACGAGCGCGTCAGGACGTCAAAGTGGCCCTGGTCGGGCAAGGGCCGGACGAATTGTTTGGCGGGTATCGCCGTCACCTCGGGGTGCGGTATGGCGCGATTGTGGGCAGGCTTGCCCGGTTGGATGCGCACGCCGATCTCCACAACTGTCGCGGCGCTGCCAAGAAACGAGACCCTTAAGCGAGGTGTTTATTCGCTGGCAATTCCCGGATCGGATGCGCAGATACCAAAACGTTCTGTCACTCCTACCAGGAGATCAAGTCGAAGGGCTTTTCCACGATGGGCTGTTGCCTCACTGATAGCGGCGACACCATTCTCAACTGCTGGGAGGATATGGATGAGCTGATGGAAGACACCGATGAACTGGGCGGCCTTCAGTTCCTTGAAGTGCGCTCCACGCTTCCCGACGAACTCCTCATGTACGCCGACAAACTCTCCATGGCGCACAGTCTCGAACTTCGCGTGCCGTTTGTTGATAAAGAAATCGTCGAATATGTCGAACGATTGCCGGCGAGCCTTAAGGTAAGAAATGGATCCCGGAAATGGCTGCATCGGCAGGTCTGCCGCATTTTCTGCCCGAGTCGATCGTGAAACGGCCGAAACGTGGATTTGCCAGTAATGTCGTGGACGATTGGTTTAGCGACGCTCATCGAAAGCAAGATGGCCGATATCGCTGCTCGATCAGCGGCTCCAGCATCTATCAATATCTTCGTCCGCATGCCGTGCGCGAACTATTCAAGCAGCATTCGTCGGGACGTACATGACAATCATAAAATCCTGTTTAGCCTTACTCTTTTTGAGCATTGGCTAAGGACACATGAAGAGCCAGTAGCCTCGGTCAGCTGATCGCTTGCAGCCACCGATGGCCGTGATCAATGATTTTGCGGAACATGGAGTTTTTTTTCGGGTCATCAGACGATGCTAGAAACATCTGTTGAAATCAGGGTCAAGGGACGGTGGATTACGGTTCCTGCCATTGAAGTCGATGGCCGGAAAGTTATGGCCGCGGAAGATGGCTGCGGATGGCCAGGGTCCGCAGCGACGAAATGATGGAGAATGAGCTAGAGAATCCCGAACAGTACATAGAAAAGCTGAAACACGGTGGAAATCGGGTTCTAAAGGCTGATATCTTCACTTTCACGCAGAAAATTCCAGCAACAAGCCCGAAGTATCCTTATCCCATGGAATGGGAGAGCGTTGCTGCTATCCATCTAGTTAGCTTTAAAGAGTGGTGGGAAGGCCTGCCGCAGGAGACCCGCAAGAACGTGAGGCGATCTCAGAAACGTGGTGTGATGGTGAAAATCAAAGAATTCGATGATCATCTGATTCATGGAATCCGGAAAGTGAATGACGACATCTCCGCTGCGACAAGGAATGCGTAACGCTTACTACGGCAAAAGTTCCGATGAGACCAGAAAGCTCTATGGTGAATTTGTCGGCCGATGCGACTTTATCTGCGCCTTTTTTGGCGACGAGTTGATAGGTTTTCTGCACTTGGTCTACAGAGGGGAGGTCGCGTCCATCTTGAATCTCACCACGAAACCGAGCCATTTTGACAAAAGGGCGGCGAACGCCTTGGTGGCCAAGGCGGCGGAAGTTTGCGAATCGAGGAATATATCATACATTACATATGGCCTATATAATTACGGAAACAAGCGCGACAACCCCTTACGAGAATTCAAAGTCCGCAATGGGTTCGAGGAGATCCTTACACCAAGGTTCTTCGTGCCGTTGACGCGATGGGGAAAACTATGCATGAAAGCGAAACTGCATAGGGGGCTTATCGGCATTCTCCCCCATTCAGTAATCACTGTGGGCGTGGGCGCACGAGCACTATGGTACAATTTCACTGCTTTTGTAAGCCGGTGTAGCTCAACGATAGAGCGGCCGAATCGTAATCGGCAGACGGAGAGTTCAAGTCCTCCCGCCGGCTCCAGTTCTTAGTCTCGAAGCTGACCACCCTTTCGTAACTACCATCAGTCGATTTTGAATCCCGCCGGTTGAATTGAGGAATCATACGTGCCTGGTCTAGTTGGTTTGATAACCAGAATGCCTCGAGAATGGGCTGAGTCCGCAATTATTGCGGATGCTAGCAATCCCTTCGCCATGAGGCTTTCTATGCGAGCGGTACCTGGATCGACGCCGCGCAAGGTATTTACGTTGGCTGGGTGGCGCGGCAGGGATCGTTTGACGACGGGATGCCGCTGCGCAACGAAAACGGTGAAGTCACTCTGGTTTTTTCGGGCGAAGAATTTCCTGAACCGGGCACGCTTCTGCGCTTCGGGCACGTGGGCATGCGGTAGCACCAGACGGGCCATCATACTTGGTCCATCGATATGAAGAGGAGCCGGACTTTCCCAAGAGATTGAATGGTCGGTTTCACGGACTTCGTCGCGGACCGTGCACGCGGCACGGCCATGCTCTTCAATGATCGCTTCGGCCTACAGCGCCTTTATTACCATGAAGCGAAAGATACTTTTTACTTTGCGGCCGAAGCGAAAGCAATCCTGAAGGTGCGGCCGGAACTGCGTGTCACCGATCCGCGCGGTCTTGGAGAGTTTATTGTCTGCGGATGCGTGCTTGAGAACCGGACTCTATTCCCGGGCATCCATGTTCTGCCTCCTGGCTCGGCTTGGACTTTCCGCGGCGGAATGCTCGAAGAGAAAAGCGCCTACTTCGAGCCAAGCGAATGGGAAGAAGAAGAACCTCTCAAGCCGGAAGACTACTACGCTCATCTGCGTGACGTTTTCGTGCAGAATCTGCCGCGCTACTTTCAATGGCAAGGAGCACGTGGGCGTTTCGCTCACGGGTGGACTCGACACGCGCATCATCATGGCCTGGCGCAAGGCTGCGCCAAATTCCTTGCCCTGTTACACGTTTGGCAGCATGTATCGGGATAACCAGGACGTGCAATTGGCACGCCGCGTAGCACAGATTTGCGGACAGCAACACCAGGTCATCACGACCGGCAAGGAGTTCCTGTCACAATTCGCGCACTACGCCGAGCGGACCGATTTATCTCACAGACGCGTGCGTGGATCTTAGCCGCTCCCCGGATCTTTACGTAAACGAAAGAGCGCGAGAGATCGCTCCGGTGCGGATGGTCGGAACGTACGGCAGCGAGATGCTTCTACACGCCGTGATGTTCAAGGCCGAAGAACCTACTGCTGGATTGTTCCACACGGAACTGGTGCCACAAATTCATGCTGCCAAAGAGACCTACGATGCAAGCCATCAAGTCCATCCGATGACTTTTGTCGCATTCCGTCAATCGCCTTGGCACCATTTTGGCGTGCTTGGATTAGAGCAGACCCAGGTGGCCGTGCGCTCGCCCTATCTGGATAATGACTTAGTCAAAACCATTTACAAAGCGCCCGGCCCGGTATCGGTCAATGAGGAAGGCCAGGGCCCGGTTGATCCGAGAGGGTAATCCCGCTCTAGCCGAGTTGCGCACTGATCGCGGCATTCGCGGACTCAATAGCGTTTTCACCCGCGGTTTTCTTGAGTTCTTTTTCAAGGCTGAATACGCCTATGACTACGGGATGCCGCAGTGGATTGCTCAGGTGGACCACCTATTTGCTCCGCTCCACCTGGAGCGCATCTGGCTCGGCCGTCACAAGGTGTTCCATTTCCGAGTGTGGTATCGCGACGATCTTGCGAATTATGTCCGCGAAATGCTGCTCGACCCAAAATCGCTGGCGCGTCCATATGTCAATGCGGAATCGGTCCGAAAAGTTGTCAAAGGACATCTTAAAGGCAATCGCAATTACACCACCGAGATCCATAGACTCCTGACGCTCGAGCTGACACACCGACTTTTTCTGGAGGCGAGCTAGACTAAACGCCCCGTCAGAACGACGCGGTTCCATTAAGACTCAACGACATTGGCAGACCTGCATCTTCGAACGAAGTTATCTCTAAACAAGAGGAATTCGTGAATTCACAGGCAACGCCCACAATTGACCTCTCTGCAGGACAGAAAGCCAGCTCTCTGCCCGTCGAGCAAACTCAAGCGGCTATCTTGAAATTCACGAAGTGGTTGGAACACTACGGAGAAACTTCTTACGACTTTCAGAGTTTCTACGCGAGCAGCTTGGGGCAAAGGGCCAAGGCGCTGTATTACAAAAAACCGCTGTTAGGACTGCTTGCGGTAGCTCCAATGGTATTCTCCGAAGCGTTTGTGCCCTCCGCGAGGGGTATATTTTGGAAGCGCCAGCGATTTCCAATAGCCGATGCTCACTATGCAATGGGATTTGCTCTGCTGGCTAAGCTGACGAGAGAAGAACGTTACTACCAGAAGGCGCTTCACTTTCTTCAGGTCCTCAAGAGCACTCGATGTCCCGGCTTCAGCCATTATTGTTGGGGATATCCATTCAACTGGGAAACGCTCCGCGGAACGATCCGGGAAGGAACCCCGCTTATAACAACCGTACCGTACGTTTACGAAGCCTTTAGACAAGTTTGGGAAATAGATAGGGCCGACGAATGGCTGAAGATAATGCACTCGATAGCTGAGCATGCGCTTCAGGACTATAAGGATTTCCCAACCTCTTCAAGCGCATCCACTTGTTCATACACTCCTGACCCCGAACAATCGGTGGGCGTAGTAAATGCAAACGCGTACCGCGCCTTCCTGCTGATGAGTGCAGCGCACGAATTTCTCAGAGCAGAAATTCCGCACGGTGGCTGAAAGGAATCTGAGTTTTGTCATCGAATCTCAAAATCGAGGACGGCTCCTGGTACTATGCCAAAGATGGAAAGCGAAATTTCATAGACCATTTTCATACCTGCTTTGTTCTCAAAGCGCTGGTAAAAATCGAGGCCCTGACTGGCCATCCAGGTTGTACAGAAGCCATCGAACGGGGAGTCAGCTACTACGTAAAAAACTTGTTCGATGACCAAGGCTTGCCGAAGCCTTTCTCAAGCCGGCCACGATTGACGGTATACCGGCGAGAGTTATACGACTACGCGGAGTGCATTAACCTAGCCACGCTCCTGCAGGGACGTTTTCCGACATTGGATGATTACTTGCCCGCCGTTTTGAACGACCTCTTAACCGTGTGGCAAAAGCCAGATGGATCTTTTCGCAGCCGTCGCTTGCATGTGGGCTGGGATAATACTCCTATGCATCGCTGGGCCCAGGCACAACTGTTTAGAAATCTTTGTTTGTTAACCTATCGTCACTCTGAAATCGCCAAAAGCCAAAGTACAACAGGGGTTAGTTGATCCTGCCTGAGACTCTGTATTTTGTGCGCTAAATGGGGCGCCGCCTCCGGGTCGTTTTCGTTTCCAGAAGAAATATTCCGATTGACAACCACAGAGACACCGCCAAACGAAGAAGGAGCGCATCTTGAAAGTCAGCATATTCGGTCTAGGTTATGTCGGTACGGTGTCTGCAGGCTGCCTCGCAAAGGAAGGTCATGAAATCATTGGGGTAGACCCGGTAAAAAGAAAAGTGGATCTGATCAATGCGGGAAGATCCCCAATCATCGAGAAGGACATTGAGGAAATAATCGCCGAGGCAGTTAAAACCGACCGACTTCGCGCTACCGGCGACACCGTTCAAGCTATCCGCGATACCGAGCTGTCGTTCGTGTGTGTAGGAACTCCCAGCCAACTCAACGGCAACCTTGACTTGACGCATGTCAGAAATGCTTGTGAGCAAATTGGCCAGGCACTCAAGGGTAAGTCGGCGCGACATACTGTAGTGATACGCAGCACTATTCTGCCCGGGACAATGCGTCATGTAGTCATTCCCGTATTGGAAGAAATCTCGGGGGAGAAGGCCGGCACTGACTTCGGGATTTGCAACAATCCCGAGTTTCTACGCGAAGGTACAGCGGTGATGGATTTCAACTCTCCATCCAAGACAGTAATCGGCGAACTGGACCGGACCAGTGGCGACATTTTGGCTGGGCTGTACGCGAGACTCGATGCGCCCCTAATCAGGACAGACATCGAAACAGCCGAGATGATCAAATACATCGATAACAGTTGGCACGCCCTCAAAATCGGCTTTGCGAATGAGATTGGCAATCTTTGTAAATCTTTCTCTGTAGATGCGCACAGGGCGATGGACATTTTCTTGTTTAGACAAGAAACTAAACATCTCTTCGGCTTACCTGACGCCCGGGTTTGCGTTTGGAGGTTCGTGTCTGCCGAAGGATCTTAGAGCGTTGGCTTATTCAGCAAAGCTGCACGACCTTGAATTACCGATTCTGAGCTCAATTCTGCCTAGCAACGAGTTACAGATCGCCAGGGGACTACAGTTGATTATGGAAAAGGGCCGCAAACGCATCGGGATCCTGGGCTTCAGTTTTAAGGCTGGAACAGACGATCTGCGGGAAAGCCCGATGATCGAAGTGATCGAGCGGCTAGCCGGGAAGGGCTATGATCTGCGCATCTACGACAAGAATGTCCAAGTAGCGAAATTGGTCGGCGCAAATCGAGATTTTATTCTGAATCGCATTCCGCATATCTCCAAACTGATGGTCGACAATATGGACGCAGTCTCAAGCATGCCGAGACAATTGTGATCGGAAACAGTGCCAAGGAGTTTGAATGCGTCCCTCAGCAGCTTCAAACCGGTCAGTGTCTGGTGGACTTCGTGCGCATTTCGAATTCCAGGAGCAATGATGGCTAGTACAACGGCATCGGCTGGTTAAGAATCTTGAGCCTCGGCAGGAGCATGATTCGAACGAACTAAAGGTTCAGGGCTTCCATGTCAAGATTATGGAATATATAGCTCTCGGCAAGTCCGCTGTGCAATTTGATTCGTATGATTCTCGACAAACGTGATGCTGGCCCAAAGGTTCCAGAACGAACCCCGCTAATGCAAAAAATAGACTTGTCCGCTTTCCCCACGACAAACAAGGTTGTCATGGATCGCCCGCACAAAAATGCGTTGATGATTGGATTGTTCACTTTAGCCGTCGTTATGCACGCGACGATTCTTTTTGTTGTGATTCCGGAAATCACTCATCGTTTGCATGCTTCCTACAACTCAGACCTCTATGCTGATGGGTACAACCAGCTTGCAGAGAATCTCGTAAACGGCAATGGATATCGGATGTATCCGGACACCGCCAAGACCTTGATGCGCGAGCCCGGCTATCCCATTTTTCTGGCTGGGATTTACTATATATTTGGCAATAATTTTGCCGCAGTGAAGTCAGCAAACATGATGATGGCCTTTGCGGTCGCTTGGCTAATGATGTGGCTTTCTCGACAGTTGTCCGACAATCAGGTAATGATTCTGGGGCCACCTCTGCTGTTTCTTTTTCATCCGGGAACTTTGATCGCGGAGAGTCGAGGAGGCATTGAGTTACTGTATACGCTATTCCTTACGTTTTTCATGTGCACTCTGTATGCTGCTGTTAAAAGGAACAAAGTCTCGTACTATGTCGGGAGTGGAGTAGTGTTGGGGCTCACAGTTTTGGTGCGAAGCGTACCAATGCTCTTCCCGCTTGTCGTTCTTGGCTACCTTCTTGTTTTTGAACGACAGCGGGGTACGAGAGCCCTCATTCCTTTTCGGAACGCCGCTGTAATGGCAGGGGCAATGCTTGTGGTCCTCTGTCCGTGGATAGTTCGAAACTACCGCCTCACGGGAAAATTCGTACCAACGGCGAGCGTGCTAGGTGTGTCCGCACAGTCAGGTGAATACGTTTTTACACACCATTCCGGCAGTGACCGTTGGGTCCTCGACGGCGATGCAGCGGCGGAGAGGAATACGCTGGCCCGGAAGCTCGGATACCCCTTCAAAGAGGGTTACTACCAGTGCTTTTACTCCAGCGCAGATGAATTGAAGTTTTCCAACTATCTCATTGAAAAGGTCGCGGGCGACTATCGTCGATCTCCTGGCCTATTTATAAAAGTAATATTCACCAATCTGGTTTACTTTTGGGTTGGAGGTAAGACGGGGGACTCGGTAAGAATGAACTTCGCCGTGCAACTGCCTTTGCTCATTCTGGCGGTTACGGGTATTTTGCTCTCGGTGAGAAGTGGGCAACATAAGATCATTATTCCGATGATTTTATTGATTGCTTATAGCATAGCGGTTTCTCTGCCGATTCTCGCTCAGGCGAGATACAGCGTGCCAATGATCCCTTATCTTTCGATTCTCGCGTTTATCCCGGTGCTCGCGACGCAGAGGAAGACGGTTAACCAACACGGATTGTAGGGAATAGGAGGCCTGTTCCATGACGGGGCAACTCCCATGAACGAGATCTCAAAGCTACTCCGAGCCCTCGAAAAAGGCCTCAACATGGCGAAGCGGATCACGTTTCATGCAACACTCGGGAGAGGTTGATGGGGTTAGCCCATCGCCTGCTCGCAAGGCGAGCAGCTATTCAGCTGATGTCGACACAACTTGTCGTAAACTCGCTCAAACGTGGAGACCAACGATTTCAAATAGCGCTTGTAGTATTATTCTTCATTGCCTAAGTCCTGATGCGCGATCCCAAGCGCTACGGTTTAGTTGTTGTTACTCGAGGCGGGAACATCCTCTCGACCCAACCTTCAGCATAGGGGTGCAGAGGCGTCGTGTAGAATCGCCTCCAAGAAACAGATTTTTGCCAGCGAAACTCATCGACTAACCCGACGATTGAGCTGGCGGCTGGTTATGGTAGCGGACCAAGAAAATGAGCTCTTCGCTTGCACTCTTCGCTTTCATCATTGGCATCGCGGGCCTGTTCTGGCTCGATCGTGACGACTCGGTGCGCACATCGAGGCCCCTCTGGCTGCCCATAATCTGGCTGTTGATCGCCGGATCCCGGTCTGTCTCCGCATGGCTCGGGATGGGCGTGGCAGAGGAAATCCCAGGTCAGCTTCCCGAGAGCAGCTTGCTCGACCAGCTTATTGCGGCCACGTTAATGTTATTGGGAGCAATCGTTCTCGTTCGGCGCCGCAGAGACGTGACTCGGCTGCTCAAAACTAGTTGGCCGATCGTGCTCTACTTTTCTTTCGCCCTGGTTAGCCTCCTTTGGTCAGATTTTCCCGGGTGGGGCTTCAAGCGGTGGGTCAGGGCTCTGGGCGACTTGGTCATGGTCCTAATTGTTGCTACGGAGGCGCAGCCGACTGCGGCTTTCAGGCGCCTGTTTTCGCGATTAGGGTTTGTCCTGTTGCCAGCATCCGTCCTTTTGATCAAATACTACCCGCAGCTGGGCCAGGGTTGGGACGCATTTGGATTGCAGGAGTTCGTTGGAGTCACAACCAACAAGAATGTCCTCGGGGACCTGGTTTTCCTTATAGCGCTGGGAGCCTTATGGCAGATACTCAGTCTCTTCCGCGACAGGGAGCAGCCAAACCGCACCCGCCGCCTGCTGGCCCAATGCACTCTGTTCGCTTTTGGCATCGAGCTCTTGTATACGGCGCAATGCGCCACGGCCACGGGTTGCTTCATTCTGGGAGCGGGGTTGATGCTCGTCGCCGCCCTGCCACTTATCAGACACCGTCCCGCAGCCGTGCACGCGCTGGTTCTCGCCATATTACTAGGTGGTGGTCTCTTCTCGCTCCTCGGAGGCAGGGCTGCACTCACGGAGACATTGGGAAGGAAGCCCGATTTCACCGGACGTACAGAAATCTGGCAGATCCTCATTCCGATGGCGCCTAGCCCGATCGGCGGTGCTGGCTTCGAAACCTTCTGGGTGGGGCCCCGCGTCGAAAGAGTTTTCGCCAAGGTTGGGGGAATCCACATGACCAACGAGTCGCACAACGGTTTTATTGAGGTATATCTGAACTTGGGCTGGATTGGCTTGGGGCTCATGGCTTTGATTCTTGGACAGGGCTACCGCAGGACTGTCAGCGCCTTTCGTCACGATCCGGCACTCGGTGGCCTACTTGTGGCCTACGCAGTCACGGCGATGACTTACAACGTCACCGAGGCCGGTTTTAGAATGCTTAGCCTGGAATGGTTCTTCCTGCTTCTGTCGGTTGTGGCCGCCAGCCGCGTCATCAGCATCGCCGAGACCGCGTCGGAGTCGGGCCGGGAACTCGCCGACCCCCATCGGGCCCCTGTGTTGACGGTCAGGAACGCTCTTGCTATGCGAGCTACCAGGCGAGCTGTAGCTGAAAAAGTCGTGCTTAACTCGGATGTTCAGTTGTGATAATCCAGCAGGTCAAAATAAAAGTCAATTGTATTGCGTCACAGATGCTGGCATTAGCATGACGCTGAAGAATCACCTTCTTGAGCCAACTCATTGCTACATGCACACCGTATGAATCCCAAGCTCGCCGCGTCACGATTCTCCCTTAATGGGTTTATTGCCCCGCATCCTTCCGCGATCTTTGGAATTTTGGCTGAAAGAAGACATTCACAAGGAGAATTCATGAGTCGATTACGCATTTTGGTGTTAGGACCGGACTGTAATCCGGAGCAAGTCAGCATTCCCTTATGTCACTTATTCTCATGCGGCAGCGCTCGCCGAACTCCATGATGTCACTTTGGTCACTCAGATCGCCCGTTGAGGATCCTGTGCGCCGCGCAAAAGCGCCGTTTCGCACCATCGAAGTGGTCCGGATGCCTTGGCTCGAGCGCATCTATGCCTGGAGTTTCCGACGGATCTTCAAATCTAACTTTGCTAGCCAGGCGGTGACCGCTTTCGGTTATCCATTTGCTCTTGCCTTTGAATGGCGTGCCTGGCGGCAGTTGCGGCATCGAATCTTCGCGGGCGAATTCGATGTTGTTCTGCGGATCGTACCGATGACAGCGGTATTGCCGAGTCCTTTCGCTTTCTTCCTGCGGAAGGGACCCATACCCTTCGTGATCGGGCCGATTAATGGCGGATTGCCTTTTGTGCAGGGTTTCAGCCAGGCCGACAATCAGAAGGAATGGATCTCGAGTTTGAGGGGTCTGTACCGATTTCTGCCTTTTGCTCGCTCGACCTACCGCCATGCGGCAGCGATCATAGCCGCTTCGTCCCAAACGTATGCAGAGTTTGCCGCGTATCGCGACAAGCTATTTTTTGTCCCGGAGCCTGGCGATCGCTCGCTCTAGTGTGTTTCGATGACTCGCGCAGTCCGGAGCCGGCGCCAAGCTTGAGTTGATCTTCGTCGGAGGGCTGATCCCCTGCAAGGCTTGTGATCTTGCGCTGCGCGCGGCTGCTCCCCTCTTGCGAAACGATTTGGCCCGCTTTACCGTGCTGGGCGATGGCCCAGAGCGGAACCGCCTTGAGCAACTTGCGAGATCCCTTGGGATCGAGAAGGCTGTTTCCTTCTGTGGTTGGGTTAGCCATGCGGAGGTCCTCAGGCGGCTTACGATCCGCGGATGTGATGGTGTTTCCATCGGTTCGCGACTTCGGTGCAGGCGTGGTCTTTGAGGCTCTCGCGACTGGCGCCGTACCGGTGGTCGCGGACTTCGGCGGACCCGGAGATATCGTTCAATCCGGACGTAGGGTACAAGGTGCCCCTTACCAATGAGAGCGACTTCGTGGCACAGATGGAAAAGATTCTGAGCGATCTCGCGCAGCGATCGGGACCTTCTTGATCGCTTACGACAGCAAGGCATGTCCTATGTACGGGAACGCCTGACTTGGGACGCGAAGGCAGAGAGCACTACCCAAGTCCTGAATTGGGTTGTGCGGCGGGGTCCGAAACCGCATCTCCCGCCACCAAAGTTGTTGCCCGTGCGTCAGGGCCGATGAGTAGCAGGCCGGTCGACGAAAAGATCAGTTCACCGTCGCCGAGAGGTTCGTCGGAGCGGCAATCGTTGTTCCGAGAGAGCCCTGCGTGAGCGGATGTGGGTAAGTGTAAGGGGTATAGTAAACCGTCCAGGTGTTTGTCGCCGTACAGACGTAGAGCGTTTGCGTGTCTGTTGTCCAGTAGCCAGGGCCGGGATCGGATCCGGGAAAATTGGCGTTGCTGCACGTTGAGGGGCGCCCAGATAGGGGCCCCTGGCCGACACCTGAGGTGCCGTCAAAAGTACCTGGCTCACCAAAGGTGCCGAACTGCTGGAAGTAATCGCGATTGTCCGCCAGCAGCCCAGTCGTGTTGTCGCCTACGACGCTTGTAGCCGTTGAGCCGCTTAGGGTATTAGTCCACGCATAGATCGGGTCGAGCGCTTGATGAGGCCAAGTCCGGATGTTCCCGGCCGTAACGTTAAGTATGCTCGAGTTAGGATATCCAGCCAGAAGGTCGCCCGCTCCTCGTGCAGGCTGGTCGAGGCAAGGATAGCCGCCTGGTCCGCTGTTACCGTCCCATACGGTTCCGCTGCTCGCGTTGCAGTATCCCCAGCCGTTCGGGGGGGCTGGCTCGGCGTACGTGGCTGCGCCCTGCCGGATGTTGTTCAAGTCTATGACGTGCCCGAAATTCGCAGTGACCGTGTTGCCCCAGATAAGCGTGGAACCCCCATTGTTGTGCGTGATGCCGCCGCCTTCCGTGTAAGTACTGTTAGCAAAGGCGTTGTGGTAGACCTCAGCCGCTCGGCAGCCGCGCCAAGGGTCATGCGTGCCGTGATTCGCGCTGCCGTGATTATTCATCACGGTGGAATAGCGCAGCACCCAACGTCCCCCGTTGCTGCAATCGCTCAGATAGCCGCCGCTGAATTGGCTGTCTTCGACGTAGAAGAACTTGTTCGTGCCGAAGTGGTCCGTGTCAACCCAAGACTGATCGCCAAGGCTATTTGGGTCAGGGTCGCCTTGCCAATTTCCGCCGTTGAGAAACGCGAAGTCGTTCGTGACCTCCTGGGATATGTCGATATAGAGATGATCCGCGACTCCGGTCACGCCATTCTGCACTCCCAATCCTTTACTTCCGCCTATGGCAATATGAATATGCACGTGATCTATGCGAACCGCCGAAGACTGTCCGTCAATGATGAGGTTCCCGGTGCCCTGCGATCCGCTCGATCCATCCTCAAGGAAAGCGATACCGGTAATCCGAAGCGACTTTCCGGCGACCGTATGAATCTCCATAATTGCGTTGCCGCTCCCGGCATGGTTTGTGATCGCGGTGACGTCCGTCCCGGTGGTTCCCGCGCCTGCCGAGGTTGCCGATATCGCGCCAGCACCCTGAATCGTGACCGAGTTGGTGAACGTAACCGAAGACCCGCTATTCCAAGTACAAGCTCCGGCAGGAATCGAGATAATGTCACCGTCAACGGGTTTAGCTCGTTCTGCTGTAATAGCCGCAGATACATCACTCAAATTGCAGGTTTTGGCGGTGTAGGCTCCTTGTGCCTTTGCAAAGGGCGCAAGGAAAAGCGATGAGGCGAGAAAAAAGGCAACAAAGAAATACCCGAGTCGTTTCATTTTATCAGCGTTCCCCGAATTATTCGGACTTTGTACCCAAGTATCCATGATGTGCGGAAATAACAATCAATTCTACTGTACTCTTGGACAGTGTTCGCACAGCGCATCATTTAGCCCTTCGCCGGCAGAAGGGGCAAAACCATGAGAATCGCATAGCCGCGGCGGCCCCCCTTCCGTTTGACTCGCTCGGCAAAGGGCGCCTAAACCTCGGTCGTGCAAGCAACCGAGATTGGTGTAGTGAAACCGTTAGCAAATGGTGGCAAAGGTTTTCCGTTTTGATTGCTTCCGTAACATCGTAGCCTGGTAGCTGATACGTTTCATTGCCATCGAAAGGCTAACGTGTTTATTTTCAATCCCCTAGCCGCGTCCAGCGAACTCGGCGTTGGCTCCGATTCTAGAGGCTCTGGCGGAGTGATTGCGAAATTTTGTTGTGATCATGATATGGCACGATCAACATTCGGATGCAGATCCCAGATACAGATCATCAATGTTAACGCGTGTCTCCCTTGTCTATTCTCCGCCGTTGAGTATTTCTCCATCTGTTCTCAACGCAGTCAGAGAACCCAAGGCATAGCCATCGCGCCTAACGTCAATCAGCCGGTTAAGCAATGAATTCGTCAAAACCGTCCAATTCTCAGAGGCAGTCTGTGGGAAGCGCGACGCACATCCGGAAACCCCGCATCTGCATGCCGTCGGGCAGACTCTTCAAAAAGAAGGTTTTTCTATCCGGTCATTACGAAGCGCAGGACGTACTCCAAGAAGTTGACGATGTGGACTTAATCTGCCTCGAGCCAGGTCCCAGCTATGAGTTCCAGGAGAGGTGGCAGAGACGGCTGCTGTTCCATGATTTTTCTCGAAGGCTGATCTTCCAGAACCCGGGGCTTAGGAAGGTCCGACTCACGCAAGAGTATGACCTATTTCTCGCCGTGTGCCAGTATACTCACGATTTCGTCCATATCAATGCAATTGAGGGTTGGGAAGACCAGTGCAAAGTCAGCGTGTGCTGGATAGATGAGTTGTGGGCGGCTGACATACCACAATTCGAATACTGGATTCATGCCCTCAAAAAGTTCGATTACGTGTTTGTTTCATGCCGGGGTACTGTCGAGACCTTGTCGAAGGCCATTGACAAGCCTTGTCATTGGCTTCCGGGCGCTGTCGATACGCTTCGGTTCAGCCCCTATCCGAATGCGCCTTCGCGCGTTGTCGATGTGTATAGCATCGGGCGGAGATGCGAGGGAATTCACAAAGAGCTATCTAGGGCGGCGGAGAACAAATCGATATTCTACCTCCACGACACATTCGGTGGTTCTCTCTCGGATGTATATGACTACAGGCAACATCGAAATCTCTTCGCTAACGTGGCCAAGCGATCAAAATACTTCATGGTGGCGCCTGGAAAAGTGAATGCCTCCGACGAAACTCAAGGGCAGGAGGAAATCGGGCATCGCTACTGCGAAGGAGCAGCCGCTGGCGCCGTAATGATCGGGCAGGTTCCGAATGCTGATTCGTTTTTAAAAATGTTCCCTTGGCCCGATGCAGTGATCAAAATTCAACCTGATGGCTCTGATGCAATGGACGTGATTGCGAGACTGAACAACGTGCCAGAGCGGATTTATGCAATCAGCCAAAGGAATGCCACTGAGGCTCTGTTGCGTCACGACTGGGTGTACCGATGGAAGGAGCTCCTTCAGGTTGCGGGCCTTGGTCCTCTTCCAGCAATGATAGCACGTGAGCGACGTCTGAGAATCTGGCGGAGCACGTTCGTCCCTCGGTTGGCGGTACTGCGAGTCCGCATCCTTGAGAGCAAAATTGAAAGCTTTATGGCTCAGTCACCGCGCTCTCGCTGAAATCGAGATCGGGAGGAGCCCGAATATATCGCGCGCAACAGACGCTGCTCGAAACAATCGCGTCGCGGTCCCGGACCGGCGAGACGCTGAGGAGTTGCTCGATTCTACCAGACTCGCCATGTCTGCAGACTCCTCAGTGGCCCTGCTCACCGGTGGCAGCGACAGACCCTACGTGTACGGCCTCACCCAGGCGCTTACCTCCATAGGGATAACCCTTGACGTCATTGGCAGCGATGAGTTGGATGAGCCGGATCTCCGCAGTAGACCTGGGGTCCGCTTCCTCAACCTCCGAGGTGACCTTCGGCCAAATGCCGGCATCATTGCAAAGGTCCGCAGAATATCGGCGTATTATTTGAAGTTGATTCGCTATGCGGCTACAGCAAAGCCGAAAATCTTCCACATCCTGTGGAACAACAGGTTCGAGGCATTCGATCGCACATTGCTCATGCTTTACTACAAGCTGCTCGGCAAAACTGTCGTGCTTACGGCTCATAATGTTAATGCGTCAAGACGCGATTCGAGAGATACGTTTCTCAACCGTCTTACATTGCGAATCCAATATCAATTGGCGGACCACGTCTTTGTTCATACTGCAAGAATGAAGAACGAACTCATGAAGGAGTTTGCCGTCCCAACAGGCCGGATCACTGTGATCCCGTTCGGGATTAACAATTCTGTTCCAGACACAGGTCTCTCGTCGAAAGAAGCAAAGGAGCGGCTCGGCCTCCGAGACTATCAGAAGGCCATTTTATTTTTCGGCAGAATTAAACAGTATAAAGGCCTGCACTTCCTGACTACCGCATTCCTGCGACTTGCTCTCCGGGGCGACGATTATAAATTGATTATCGCTGGCAGACTCGAGGAGGGCTGCGAGAAGTACTGGGAATCGATTCAGAGAGAAATCCAGGAATACGTGGCGAAAGGGCGCATCATTTCGAGGGTCGAGTTCATTCCAGACTCCGAGGCCGAGGTGTACTTTAAAGGGGCTGACGTTCTCGTTTTGCCGTATAGAGAGATCTTTCAAAGCGGCGTGATCTTTCTAGGATACAGCTTTGGCCTTCCTGTTCTGGCAGCTGATGTGGGTTCGTTGAAAGAGGAGATCGTCGATGGGAAGACGGGCTTCGTATTCAGGCCTGAAGATCCGATCGATTTAGCGAGGGCCATCGAGCGGTTCTTCGCGAGCGATCTGTTCGCAGACCTGAATAGCCGTCGACGCGATATTCAAGACTTCGCGAGGGAGCGCCATTCCTGGGAGTTGGTCGGTCAAGTGACGAAGAGTGTATACGCCAACTTACTTCGAAGCAAACCCTAATATTTTAGGTCAGCGCGCAGCGATTACCCCGAGGGCTGGGTCATTTCCAGCTCCGCACACAGCGCGCTGACGACGCCCTCGCTCTTCACATCACAAGGAAGGGGAGGCAAACCAAGCAGTGGTTAGTTCACCACAGTCGCTTGTAGCTTCGTCGGAGGTGCGGGAGGAGCAGGTGCTCCCGGGGTACTTCCGGACTTGAATGCAATTGCCAACGAACTCCCAGACGCGCCACCAGGCATGAGGTTGTATTCGAACTGCACCGTGCTCGGTGTCGGGGCATACTGATGCGCCATAGTGTCGCCGTTCGCATAAGATTCGTTGTCGCCAGTGGTCCAGTCTGTCGAACCTACATAATCAAACACGCACTGTCCCACGACACAACTGGTCGCCGGCCCGACTCCAATCGCTCCAACGGCTAAGACTAAATCTCCCGGCAGCGACGTGCCCATGCTGGGAGCGTCTCCTTCGACAGTGCCAGACTGACTCCCGCCATACGTGACACCGGAACCTGCTCCATCCAGCGTCGAACTATTCTTGGCGGTTACGTTTGTGTCAATTCCATTGGTGTCGCCGAGACAATACAAACCGATTAGGTCATAGCCTCCACTTGATTGGTTGGTTAGAGTAAGCCTGTATGTGCTTGGCGTGATGTTCGGACTGTTCGTATAAAAGATTGGTCCGTAGGGATTGGACGGCACGGTCACCTTTGTCCACGTATTGCCATTACTGTCGGCAACAGCGGTCAAATTGGCGGCATCGTCCATCGCCGAAACAGCCGTGGTGCCTGCGGGGCAAGGCAGGTAAACGGTGTCCGACCCGCCTTGCGTGGACGTATAGTGCACTTCCGACAGCAGAATCGCAGCTCCGCTCCGCGGAGCTGAACCACCAGACCCGGCCTTGAAAGCGGCGGACATAATCGTGAAGCTGCTATGCGTACCTTGCGCGACCGTGAAAGTCGGTGTGAATGACCCTCCGGTAGCCACTCCGTACGCGCAAGCGTGACCATAGAACGTGTCTTCGTTCAGTCCGCTAAACCCAGCAGGCCAAGTGATAGAAGTGATCGCATTCGCCCCACCCTGGATTTGTCCTAAACCACCCTCGACGTACACGCAGGTCAGAATCAAGTCTCCGCTTGTCGCTGTATACGCGGTGCCGTTGATGTTGGGAGCAGTGTTGTTCGCTGGCGCTACACCGGTGTTACACGACGAACCGTCTACGAAACCGCTTGAAGTCGTGGACATATTGTAGAAGTGCGCCCAATCAAAGACGCCGGTTCCGATAGCCGAGCTATGCGTCTCAGTAATCATTGAAGTATTGGCAGCAGCGTTCACCGCGTAGAAGAAGCCATGGGTCATACCGCCGCTGTCATTGCAGGAACTCACCGCGCTCCACGCGTTCGACTGGTCGTCGGTGATCGTCGGATTGTTTCCTGTCGGCCACGAACCGAACATGAACACCGTCTCTCCCGCAGTAACGGCGTGAGGCCACCCAGCGGACTCCATCTGGAACTCGAAATTGCTCGCGCGTCCGGCTTCGTTGGCACTGATTCCGGTATTGCCACGCGCGAGCGACAGAGTTGGTGTCTGTGCGTATCCTGTAACAGAGCCAAGAAAAATTACTCCTACACCCAGGATGACCTTTTTCAGCAGGGCCTTTTTTCGTTTCATCGGCATCCGATCTACAGAGGTCCGCATCTGCGCTGAAGCCTTGTTCGACGTTGGACTACTGCCGTCGGAGTCCGCAGCCTCGACCGAGACAGGCACGCACAGTATAGGGTACCCGTTGGAGTTGCTTTCTACTGAACTGAGGGACAAAGAAAGGACAGGAACGCCGCCTGTCCCCAGAGGTACGCAGGCCTTAGGTCCGGTTCCTTACTGCATGCAAGCTGGAACAGCACTAGTACTAATAGAGACATGCCCCACCCGGGACAAAATTCTACAGATGAACTTCCCGTACCCTCCAGGCAAGTGCTGAACCTCTTCTTCTTCTTGCTAAAAATCCGAGACGGAAGTTTATGTCAGCGAACATTTGTGTCTCCTCCCTAGCAGGTTAACCCCTTACCGGACTTCCATGATAGGTCTTTGTCAAGAGGGCAAGAGCTCTCCCGACGCGCTGCGGAGGAGCGCGGGTGTAAATCCCTTCTGATTCTTCGCCGCGTGTGTTGGCCTCTCAGCCGTGGTTCCTATATCGGATAGAACCAGACTTCCATTCGCTGTCTCAGACCAGCGAGTGGTCTTGCACAGAAGATTGAGTTGGTGATCTCCTGCCAGTCTCGAAACTTATCAACGGGAGCATCCGGAGCTTGCGATCCTTCGCTCAGTCGGGTTAACGGCAAGACCTGGCAGGCCACGCGTCGAAGAAATCCTCCTGGTTCACCGCCACGTGCTACGCAGCGATGTTGCTGGTCTCCACGACCTGAAAAGTCCGCTGTCCGCGATCCACGGCCATGAGGTAGGCCACCAACTTTCGCGCCACCGCCAGCGTCGCGCGATTGGCATTGCCTTTCTGTTTTTCCTGGTCATAGAGCGTGGCCAGCGCCGGGCTGTTTCGCGGCGCCATCTTGGCCGCCTCGATCAAGGTCGTCTGTAAATGTTTGTTGCGCTGCTTGGACAAGGGCGTGCGCTGTACGGTGCTGCCGGAACTCTTTTCGGCGCCGCACAGCCCGCAGTAGCTGATGGCTTTCTTGATCGAGGGAAATCGCTGCACATCCCCTACTTCGAGCGCCCAGGTCAGCGCCGTAATCGGCCCCACCGCGGGGATGGTCATTAATCGCTCCACGCGATCCACTAACAACGCATCCCTTTCCAGCGAGCGCACCAAGGCACTCTCGGTTTTCTGCAGGCGCACCACGGTCTCGCGGCATAACCGCAGCAGCGCACGCAGCCCTTCGTCGATGTCCGGGTTGCTCGCCAGCAGTTCACGGAAATAGCCGGCTTTGTGCAAGCGCTGTTTGTTGTAGCTCACGCCGGCTTCCATCAGTAGCGCGCTGATCTTGATTTTCATCTGCACCATCTGCCGAACCAGCAGGTTGCGATAGCGCAGCGTGCGCCGCCGTTCGCGAATGGCGGCCGAAGCCATATAGCTCTCGGGAAGGAAATCGCACCGCAAGCAGTCGCAAATCTTGCTGGCATCGATGCGGTCGTTCTTCTTTTTTGCGGCGGCAATGGCCCGCAGCATCAGCGGGTGCGCCACCTTCAGAGCGGCGGCATGCGGCTGGAGGTGATCGTAAATCCAGCCCGTGAACATGGTCGCTTCCATCGCCGCGCTCCACGGCTGTGGCAGCGATCGCATCCAGTGGTCCAGGTCCAGACGTGTGGCGGAAATCGAACCCTCGGCATGAATCCGGCCGCTGCCGTCCTTCACGCAGTAGCTGATCTTCCGCTTGTGAACATCCAGTCCGATGTAATACATAGGTTGCATGGGGGAGCCTCCTTGGTGTTTCTGAATCAGCTCGCGGCTGAGTTCAGCTTTTCTACACCAAGCGCTCCTCCTTCGACCTATGCATTCAAACTTGTCAAACCCGTAGCCGCACTGTACGTCCTCCATGTCAAAAACCTGTACCAAAACTGTTCCCCAAACCAGTAGTTCGGCCGCGATGCAATGTTTATTCTGAGATTGCAGATAGAAGCAGTACCAGATGAAGGCCACGGACCCGGTTTCCCCCCTCCTCCGGATCAGCGCCACAAACCAGGAGATCTTGATGAAGCCGAAGTCCCGTGTCTTTTTATTTTCCGCTCTTTTGGGATTGCTGTGTGTAACGTTTAGCCAGCAAGCAACCGCAGGGTCCGTACTCACGGCCAACCCGACATCGGTGAAGTTTGGCTCTATGGCAGTCAATACTCTCAGTTCATCTCAAGCGATCACACTGCTCAATACTGGTAACCGGAGCATTACAATCCTGCAAGCCGCGAGCAGCATCCCGCAATTCGCCGTCTCCGGCCCCACTCTGCCCATCGCTGTGGCGCCCGGCCAAGCGGTGTCCTTTCTTGTGGTGTTCATGCCGAATGCAGCAGTAAAGTTTTCTGGCTCAATCAACTTTTCGCTAGAACATAGGGACGAACCAAGAAAGGTTCCTGTGTCGGGAATCGGGATAGCGACGGCTCAGCCGCCACCAAGCCCAGGTTCGGGCGTTCAGCCACAGCTTTCCGTGCAACCGAGCAGTGTGAGCTTCGGCAACGTGCCCGTGGGTTCAACGAATACGCAGATGATGACAATTTCAAACCCCGGAAGCGCGAACCTGAATATTTCGCAGAGCAGCCTCAGCGGTGTGGGCTTTTCTGCAAGGGGCCTGACTCTTCCTCTCAACATCGCTCCAGGGGCTAAGAGCTTGTTCACGCTGGCCTATGCACCCGCGGCGGCCGGCGCGGTTTCCGGCACGCTGACGCTCGTGAGCAACGCGCCGGGCTCACCGGCGACCTTAGCGCTCTCAGGATCGGGCCTAGCCCAGACCTATCAACTGTCGGCCAGCCCCGCGTCGCTCAGTTTTGCGGCCACAACCATTGGCAACAGCAGCGCCAGCCAAACGATAACCCTGACAAACACGGGAAATTCCACAGTCACCATTTCACAGCTGACTTCTTCGAGTACCTCGTTCAGCGTTACAGGGTTGTCTCTGCCCTTAAATCTAGCTGCCGGTCAATTCACTAACTTCTCGGTCCTCTTCGCGCCGCTGACCGCCGGATCACTCTCTAGCAGCATCTCTGTTGCGAGCACCGCCACCAATTCTCCCACCACGATCGCGCTCTCTGGTTCGGCTCGTCAGGCAACGTCTAGTTCCGTGAATTTGACCTGGAGCGATTCGTCCACGACACTATCCGGCTATAACGTTTATCGCGGTGCTACCACCGGCGGGCCTTATGCGAAGATTAATTCCTCGCTGGTTCCAAGCACCTCCTATACCGATACCGGCGTCCAATCCGGCTCGACCTACTACTACGTCACCACCGCCGTTGGCTCTACGGGCGCTGAAAGCAGTTATTCAAACGAAAGCGCAGCCACCATTCCGTAGACTCATGGCATCGCAAGGTACGACCCCAAATGGTGACTCCTCCCGGACGGTGTGGTAGTCCGCTCTTACTTCCACGAGGTGGCAATTTCTTGTCCCTATTGGTCCGCCTAGACGAGTTTCGGCATCAGAGACTATCCCGGCTCGATTCCGGGGGGACGGCAGGCCCAACCGGGTTCGCTCCTCTCCACCCCAAATAGCATAGAGTGATGAAAATGAGCCAGGGTGGTCCGGCAAGAAGCGCAATGTGAAAGCTGGGAACCCACCAGGTGGAAATCAAGACGCCTATCAAAGCGATCAGGCCAAATAAAGAACTCCATGGACCGCGCGGCGCAAAACGCAGAATGTCCCTTTTCGCGCGGACAGTCGCCCGACGAAATGCGAGGTGCGTTATCAGAATCATGATCCATATGAACGGACCGCCAAAGAACGCCACGCCGATCATGAACACAAATGCCGTGTTCTTGAATAGCTGGGACAGGACGAGCGCCACGGCCATGCCCACGCTGGAAACCAGCACTGCCGCAACGGGCATGCCTCGCTTGTTCAGGCGCCCCAATCCTGAAGGCGCGTATCCTCCTCGTGCCAGCGAAAAGAGCAATCGAGACGTGAAGTACACGTTGCAGGTCGCAGCAGACAGCGCCGCGGTCAGCACCACAAAATTCATAATGTGTCCGGCGGCTGGAATTCCGACAGTTTCAAATACGCGAACGAATGGACTCTTTCCCAGGTCAATCTGATTCCATGGCACGATGCCCACAACGATGGCCAGGCTACCTATGTAGAAAAGCACCAGGATAAACAAGGTGCGCCGCAATGCGCGTGGCACCGCGATCTTGGGGTCAGCCGCTTCGCCAGCAGTCGTCCCGACGATTTCCAGCCCGAGATAGCTGAAAATCGCCATTGTAACTCCCAGCGCTACGCCTGACGGCCCGCCAGGAAAGAAGCCGCCGTAAGCCGTGTAGTTCCCCGCCCCGATGCGAGGAAACCCAAAACCGAACAGCAGCGCCGCACCCAGCACCAGAAAAACAGCGATGGTCACGACCTTGATCATTGCAAACCAATATTCCAGCGTTCCGAAATTCTCAATACTCAGCGTGTTCACGTAGATCATCGCCAGCGAAAATCCCGCGATCCACAGCCACGCAGGCACATTGGGGAACCAATACTGACAGTAAATCGCCGCCGCCACGACTTCGCTACCAATGATCACAACCAGGCATAGCCAATATGTGTAGCGAATCGCAAATCCCGCCCAGGGATGCAGATACATCTCCGCGTGCAAACCGAATGCGCCCGCCGTGGGATGCTCCACCGACATCTCGGCGAGCGCCCACATAACCGTGAGCGCCACAAGAGCCCCTAGCAAGAAACTCACAATGACCGAGGGTCCCGCCAGCTTCACAGCAATGGCGCTGCCCAGAAACAGTCCCGTGCCGATCGTGCAACCAAGGCCAATCATCGCCACTTGATGTGGCTTCAGTTCGCGGCGGAGCCCAGACTCACGTTCCACGACCTCCGTGGAATGCGCGATTTCCGTCGCGCCGTTTTCAACTTGATGTCCGATCATAGCGTCGCATCGTAACAGAGCGGGTCCCGGGACCCTAAGCTTGCGCGACTCTCGACAACCTGCACAGGAAGCAGGTGAGGTTCATCCTACCCTTTCGCCTCCGCGACCAGCCGGTAACGACCGATGAGCAATTCAACGAGATCGACCGCTCCCTGCGCGTCGCTCTGTCCCGTTCGCCCGAGTCCCGTTTCGGACCGAATTCCCGTTACGGCAGCACTCGAGACCGCGCCTCCGCTGGCAACCAGAATTCCCGCGGATGCTCCCCGTAATCTCCTAGGCGCAAACGTTCGCGCCCCAGAATACCGAGACACACAAAATGCACAACCGAACTCCGAGATTCCTCATTAGATCTCCGCCCTCGCTCGACCTTGATTGCGTTTATGGTTTTCAGAGGAGCGCACAAACAAACCACGACTTGCAGGCGATCCGCACATTTTCAGCGGAGATGAACGCTCGAAATCGCAGCGGTGGCGCGATTGTAGAAGACAGAAAATCCAGGTCAATAGTGGAAAAGAAGTACGCGCCCGTGATCCACCATCACACACGTCACAAGTTCCTAGGCCTTGGCAGAGCTGTTTTCAACTCCTGAAAAAGGAAACGGCCACGAACCTTTCGATTCGTGGCCGTTTGACTCCACTACCACTTACGCGGCGATCTGCTTCGCAAACGGGGCCGCCGTCTTGATTTCGATCTTCCGCGGCAGCGCACCCGCCGTGACCGGCGCCGTAATTTCCAGCACGCCGTTCACGTACTCCGCCGTCAACTTATCGATCACCACGCCATCTGGCAGCGTGAGTGTCCTCTCGAACACGCCGTAAGCAACCTCCTGCTCCACGAACTCGACTTCCTTGACGTTGCGAGTGAATTTCCGCTCGCCATGAATGGTCAGCAGGTTTCCTTGCGCGTGAACTTGCACATCCTTCGGCTCCACGCCCGGCAGCGTCACGCGGCAAACATACTTCTTCCCCTCTTTGTCCACGTACGCTTCCACCGCTGGCGTAAAGTTGAATTCCTTTTTGAATTCGGGCAGTTGTGCCCAGCCTGCGAACGGCTTACCCGTCAGAATCCGGTTGAACATTTCGTCGAAGTCCCGCCGGAAACCGAACAACTCCTCATAGATATTCCTCATGACTTCCTCCTCGTTCGCCTCACCAAAGGCGCCGCTACTACAACTCTGAGGCAGCGGCACAAGCCAAGCATCTTTGCGGCCCGACGGCCGCTGCGTCGAAATCACCGGGCGCTTCACATGCGCCGCCGACCTCGCCGCTGCCTCAGATAGTCAAGACATCAACCCGCCGGGTCGAACCTCGTTCAAAGACTTTGAGGTGGAGTCGCAGGCCCGGCCGTTTTTTTCCGTTCCCGGCAGCCTTAGCGACTCGCTCCCTGGGCGGAGTCTCTGCCCTTTGTCTTTTTACAATGGCAATGCCACTCCGTCTGTAGCCGCCGTCACGCCTCGACGTGACCCATGTCACGCGGTTGCTGCGTCTGGTCTTGATCGCTTAGAGAATTCAAATTCCCCCCGGGCGCGCTCTTCGCCAGTGACACTTTGGGGCGCTGTTCGACAGCACTAATTGACCATCGGGAAGTCCCGTTTCGATACCAACCGTGATTCGCGCAAGGAAAGCTCCTCTTAGAGGGAATTAACTGTTTTTTTACTCTTTATTCGTAGTATAACGGATCCATCGTCTTGGCCCCGGACGTGCACATCTCAGTAGCTGGAAACGAGGTCTTCGACACACTATGAAAAAGCAACAGAAGGGTTTTTCTCTTATCGAGCTTTTGATCGTCGTGGCGATCATTCTGATCATCGCGGCTATCGCCATCCCCAACCTGATCAAGGCGAAGATGGCCGCCAACGAAGCGTCGGCGGTGGGTTCTGTTCGCACCGTCAACACCGGTGAAGTGAACTACGCGGCGTCTTGCCCGGCCATCGGGTTCTCCTCATCGTTGGTGGAATTAAATACAGGCGCTATCTGTGCAGGCGGTACCGGCATCATTGATAACGTTCTGGCTGCCGGCGCCAAGAGCGGCTATACGTTCACCTATGCCCCAGTTAAGGGCGGCGATGGTCTGTACGACACCTACACTTCCGCGGGAACACCTGCAAGCATAGGCACCACCGGTCAGCGTCAGTTCTGCTCCAGCCAAACCGGTGTAATTCAATACAACCTAGCGGGCGCAGGATGCGTCACGGGCGCCGCTGGCAGCCCGGCACTACAGTAAACTGCACGAAAATTCACCTGAAAAGGGGAGCCTCGGCTCCCCTTTTTCTTTTGGATGTCGGTCCCAAGCGCAGCATCGATGACTTACGAGATGGATCCGCACGTCAATACCACTATCGAGTGACCGCCGAAAGAATGACGCGCATTCTTTTCACTCCGTCCGCAATCAGGTAAGATTGAAAAGTTGCATCGCAACGGACGCTATTTCTCGCTGATCGGTCGATCTTCAGCTAAAGTAGCCCTTTTACAACAATTCCGGGGTCGTCTAATTGGTAGGACACCAGCCTTTGGAGCTGGTTATCATGGTTCGAGTCCATGCCCCGGAGCCACTTTATACGTTTCTGCGAACTTGGATGAAACTCCTCCAGCTCGAAGATTTCCAAAGCCAATTTGCTAGAGTGAACGGTCACTCCTTTGTCTGAATCCTACTCACGAATCGTTACGCTATGGAGTGCGTTGTAGCATTTGCGCCCAGAGAAACGCCGGTGGTGACGAAGCGCGAGGAAGCTTGGATTCTCCTCCGTGTTCCACTCGAAACGCATGCCAACTTCTTCTACTTCATGCAGAACGATGCGCCCTTTTCGCAATTTGGGTTACATTTTCGTGACCGCGCCTTTGACAGTATTCAGGCGTCGGCAGCGCTGGAGACGCCTGGACGATAACTGGCGGACATCTCATCTGCCGCCGGAGAGCCGGATGACACCAGAGCCCTGCCTGGAAGCTGTCACTTGCGGCCGAATGCCCGAAATCGGAAGGAGTAGCCGATCCCGATGAAATGATGGACCGTGGTCGACGATAAGCCCACGCCATAGTGGAGGTCGAGCTGCTGGTTTTTGGAGACCTTTAGCGCTGTTCCGAAGTGCAGCAAGTGACGCGATCCACCGCGTTCCGGAAAATCGCCCGCGTATTCGACAAATGCGTCCCAGGGTCCGGTCAATTGCCGATCCAACAGAATCGTGGATTCGCCCGTCACGTTTCGCGTGTGGTCTTGTGTGGGCGCGTACAACGAGAGCATGCCAGCGGCCGTCCATTTGGAAGACAGCGCGCGCGACCAGGCCACCTGCAATCCCGGATCGTACCCTCCGCTGGAGACGCCAGCGGCGCCAGTGGGGAAACTGAGGAAGAGTGTCGCGGACACATCGAATCCACCAGGCGTAGGACCAAGCTGTTCTTTTAGCCCGAGGGCCAAGTCGCCGAAACCCGAACCGCGACCGCTGCCGTTCAGGTTGTAGTAATAATCGGGGACAGTGAAACGCAGTTCTGTTCTTGCGGCTATACCGAAGCGCATTAGAGCCTCGGGGGCATCCGCGACGCTCTGGCCCTGGGCGCTGGTTTCGAGAAAGCCGTTCTCGGCTTGAAGAATGCCCATTGGGACAACGATGCTGGAGTTGGTCACAGCGGGTCTATCCGTTGCGATCGGTGCAGGCGTGTTGGACGTTGCGGGCTGGTCCTGGGCATGAACTGGCGGGGCCAGTGTAGTCGACAAGAAAAACAATACTGCAGTCGAAACACGAAAGAGTATTGGCCGAGTGGACCGTTGGGTGTCGTCTAGGCGATCACAGGAGCACATGGCGCTGACGCCGTTGAATGACGCAGCTTCAAATTGCAGCCATCGAGCAAGCGAGCCCAGGGCGGCAATCACTCTCAAGAGGAGAGATACCAAGGAACGTTGATCACAATGATCCTTTGATTGCCCTTCAGCAAAAGCAGCGCTTTCAGAACCGAGGCGCGCTTGTTGTGAAGCAAATGGTGATACCAGCGGCGCTGCACAAGTTCCGGAATCAAAACAGCAATCTGTTGATTCGGACAACACCGCTCTGCTTCCAGAACGTATTCCACAATCGGCGCGAGGATCAGACGATATCGCGAAGGCAGGATCACCAGTTGGGGTGTGACGACGCCAGCTTGCTGCGTTGGTTCTTCAACGTAGCGGCTCCACTGCTGGTGGAAGGCAACTGACCCTTCTCCGCAATCCACGTGAAGAGCCCGGATGTCCGTAGAGATTTTGAGAGCGAAGCGCAACGCTTTCTTGACGATGTGGCTCCAGCCTTGAATCGGTAAAATGACTAGTGGCGGCGTAAGATCGTTCAATTCTAGGGGTGTCGCGCTGCGAGTCTCCAACGAGACGCGGTGATAGTGACGCCGCACAAATCCCATTGCCACGAAGAGACCCGGTATCAGCAGCACGGTGATCCACGCACCCTGCGTAAACTTGGCTACCAGGACCACCACTACGGTGATGCCTGTCGCGATGGCCCCGAGGCCGTTAACAAGCATGCTTCGCGTCGCGCCGGGACCTCCCACGCGTCTCCAATGGCTCACCATCCCGGCCTGCGAAAGCGTGAAAGCTAGGAACGCACCGATGGCAAACAGAGGAATCAGACGATCGGTCACTCCGCCGAACAAAGCCAGGAGCAGCCCGGCTAGAACTGCAAGAACCAGGATTCCTTGGGAATACACCAGCCTTCTTCCCCTCGTCGCGAAGGAATGCGGAAGATAGTTATTCTGTGCGATGGCGCGACACAGACGCGGAAAGTCAGCGAAGGCAGTGTTCGCCGAGAGGGCCAGTATCAATAGAATCGAGCCGATGGACACATAGTAGAAGGCACCTCTGCCGGTGACCGCACCCAGAAGCATGGAAAGCACACTCTGGTATCCGGGCAGGCCTGGGTCCGTGGCCTCGATGCCATAGGCACGAACGAGATACGCAATCCCGGCGAGCATCACAATCAAGAGAGCGATGATGATGGTTAGAGTGCGCCGGGCCGTAGGGATGACCGGTTCGCGAAACGCCTTGACGCCGTTGCTCACCGCCTCGACGCCGGTCATGGCCGTGCATCCGCTTGCGAACGCTTGGAGAATCAGCCACACGCTCGGCGCCGCAGTAGCCATCGCGATTCTTGGAAGCGGTTCAAGCGCCACCGGCTGACCACCCGCAGTAAACGCCTTGAAAACGCCCATACCGATCGCTAGGAGCAGGCTTCCCACAAACACGTAGGTAGGAGCCATGAAGATCAGGCCCGATTCCCGCACACCACGGAGATTGATCAGCGTGATGACCGCAAGAATTCCCAGGCACAGCGCAAGCGTATGCGCTTGCAGGCTGGGCGCTGCGGAAACCAGCGCGCCGACACCCGCGGAAATACCCACTGCGACAACCAGCACGTAGTCGATCATCAGTGCAGCGGCTGCCAACAGACCGGCGGACACCCCGAGATTCTGCCGCGCGACGGTGTACGACCCGCCGCCGCCGGGATAAGCCTGGATCGTCTGACGGTAGGAAAAATAGACGATGATGAGCAACACAATGATGCTGATACTGATGGGAACCACGTAAGCGATACCCAACGCGCCGAGAGGAATCAGCAGGGTCAAAGCAGCTTCCGGGCCGTACGCCGCGGAGCTAAGAGCATCCAGCCCGAAGATGGGAATCCCGGCAGCCGCACCGACGCATTCGGCACGTGCTTCGTCCGACGCGAGAGGCCGGCCTAGAAACAGATTGAGGAGAGACATGCCGCAATTCTCCTATAGATTGACTAGGTTGCCCCATGAGATTTTAGCGGGATCTCCAAGCAGAAATCCGTAGCAGGACTTTGAGTTCGAAAATTTTTGAGTTAGGCTGGATCAAGCCGAATTTACGCTCTTGTCTCAGCTTTGATTCAGCTGCTTTCGATCCTCGGCCGTGTCGTCCGCCTTTCACTTTGGCTTAAGGGACATGTTCGACGAACTGTCCAGGCTGCTCCGTTGCCGCGATGCAGGGGCATGTTTGCGTGACGCCGTCGGTAACATGGATGCCGCTCTTCAGGAAATGGAACGACTTTGATTTATTCCAAGACCGGGCCGGCGGAAGGTGTGAGAGCGTAACCGACATGAGGACGGGCTTGTTTTCCGAGATTTCGGTTCTTACAGGGTTGGGCGCAAGTGGCAGGAAGGTGAAAGAAGCCTCAATTTTGCCGTGCGTTCAATTCGTCAAGTTTGCGCTTTAACTGTTCAAGCTTCTGCCCAGCCTCACCGAGCTTGCCTTCCGCTGTCAGTCGCTGGTAGTCGGCGAGATCTTTGGCCGCTCCAGTGATGAGCCCGTTCGGGACGGAGGGTGCCGTCGCGTTTCGTCCCGCTTCTACGGAAGCAGCTGCGCTTAGGGACGAGGGCTCCATGACGCTGGCCAAGGCTTTTGGGCTGCCGAGAGCGCCGGTGCTCGGCGAAAATGCCAGGATTGAGTTGCGGGTGGACGCCTACAACCTGTTCAACAATTTAAATCTTAACCCAAACCAAATCTCCAATAACATTGGCAGCTCAAATTTCGGCACCATTACCGGGGCTCTTGCGGGCCGTGTCATTACCTTGGGAGCCCGCTTCAGCTTCTAGCCAAACGTCAGGCCAACGCTAGTATCGAAGAGCGGCCGGAATCGGAAAATCCAGCCGCTCTTTTTTCGCGTGCGCAGCTCGGACTGACGCTGAGCGGTTCGAATCCATGGCCGGAGCCAATGTTTTCCCTTCGCTGCTTCCCTGCTAAACGTAGCGCCCAGCCGGAACTGCTCCGGAGCCCATCTTGGCGCGGGTCTGCCGGACGATCGCAAGAAATTTCCGAGCATTCTCCACAATCAATTCCGCGTTGCCGGACTTCAAGTGATCGGGGTGAACCAGTTCGCCGCCGATCCCCAGCGCCGCCGCGCCCGCTTCCAGGAACTCGGCTGCCGTGTTCAGATTCACGCCGCCAGTGGGCACCAGCGGAATACCCGGCAGCGGCCCCTTCAGCGCCTTAATATATTTCGCGCCGCCAACCTGCCCGCACGGGAAGACTTTCACGAAGTCCGCCCCTGCTTCCCACGCGGTAATCACTTCGGTCGGAGTTAACGCGCCGGCCATGATCAACTTCCCTTCCCGCACCGCCAGCGCCACGGTCTCCGCCTTGAATCCTGGGCTCACCAAAAATTGTGCGCCGGCGTCGAGACACTTGCTGCGCCACATCGGCATTCAGTACCGTCCCGGCGCCAACCAGCAACTCCGAAGCCGCGTGCTTCGCCAGCTCGCGAATCACATCGATGGCTCCAGGCACCGTCATGGTGATCTCTACGATCGGAATGCCGCCCTTGCAAACGCTCTCCGCCGCCGTCCGCGCCTCCGCCGAGGATGAGGCGCGCACCACCGGCACGATCCCGATTTGCAGGATGCGATCGCGAACCGCCTGCTTTTCCATGGAGATCGCCTTTCTCGCTAAGAAAATCCCCGTCAGCGCGCGATCCGCGCTCCGACACCTTTCATCACTTGCAGCACATCTTCAAGCGTCGCCATGGAAGTATCTCCCGGGGTAGTCATCGCCAGCGCCCCGTGCGCCGCCCCGCATTCCACCGCCCACTGCGCGTCGCGGCCCGTCAGAAATCCGTAAATGAGTCCCGAAGCAAACGAATCACCGCCGCCGACGCGGTCGAAAATCTCCAGGTTCTCGCGGTTCTTGGCTTGGAAGAATTTTCCCTCGTAATAGCACACCGCGCCCCAGTCGTTCCGCGTCGCGGTCTTCGCCTTTCGCAACGTGGTCGCCACAACTTGAAACGGATAATCCTTCACGACCTTCTCGATCATCTGCTGGAAGCCTTCCACGCCAAACGTCGAATGATGCTCGTCCATGCCCGGCACTTCATAGCCAAGCGCCGCCGAGAAGTCCTCTTCGTTGCCCAGCATCACATCCACAAATGGCGCAACGCGGCGGTTCACTTCCTGCGCCTGCTTCTTGCCGCCCAGCGATTTCCATAGCGACGCCCGGTAATTCAGATCGTAAGAAACGACCGTCGCCGTGACGCCTCGCCGCCTGCATCGCTTCCGCCGCAACTTCCGGAGTTGTAGCCGAAAGCGCGCAGAAAATGCCCCCGGTGTGCAACCATCGCACTCCGTGCTTTCCGAAGATCTCATCCCAGTCGAAATCGCCGGGCTTCAACTGTGAGACCGCCGTATGTCCGCGGTCGTAGGACCCTGCTGCCGCGCGAACTCCAAATCCGCGCTCGGTAAAATTCAGGCCGTTGCGCGCCGCGCGTCCGACACCATCGTGCGGCATCCAGCGAACGTAAGTTTGATCGACGCCACCTTGATACAGCATGTCCTGCAACAACCTCCCCACCGGATCGTCCGCGAACGCCGTAACGATTGCCGTGTCCATGCCGAAGCATCGCTTCAACCCACGCGCGACGTTATACTCCCCACCCCCTTCACACACCTCGAAGGCGCGCGCGGTCGCGATGCGCCGGTCGCCCGGATCGAAGCGAACCATCACCTCGCCCAGACTTACCAGGTCCCAGCGGCAATTTTGCTTTCGGCTTAATGGTCAGCGGCATCGTCTTTCTTGCTCATCAATCGGCACACTTCAAAGCGCCATGCACTCTCCGCGCTTTCTCTGTGAACTCTGCGTCTCAGCGGTAAATTCTTTCTTTCATTTTTCACTCCGCTCACAGCGAAACCCCGCGCTTCCAAGGAATAAAATCATCCTGCTTCAAAATCTCCGCCTTAGTCTGATCCTCCCCGCCAGCCACTCGAATGACCCGTTCCAAAATCGCTTCACCCATCTTCTCGATGGTCGTCTCGCCCGCAATGATCGACCCAGTGTCAATATCAATGATGTCGGGCATGCGTCGAGCAAGTTCCGAATTCGTAGAAATCTTCACCACCGGCGCAATTGGATTCCCCGTAGGCGTACCCAGCCCAGTCGTAAACAGAACGACATTCGCACCCGCCCCGACCTGCGCGGTGACGCACTCCACATCGCTCCCAGGCGTACACAGCAAATTCAGTCCAGGCTCGCTCGAGTACTCCGGGTAGTCGAGCACCCCCGTCACCGGCGACGTGCCGCCCTTCTTGGCGGCCCCCGCTGATTTCATCGCGTCCGTCAGCAAACCGTCGCGAACATTTCCCGGTGAAGGATTCATCTCGAAGCTGGCGTGAACGGCCTTCGCACGAGCCGCATAATCTCGCATCAGCTGCATGAACCGCTCGCCAACGTCCTTACGCACGCTTCGATTGATCAACTGCTGTTCCACTCCGCAGAGCTCCGGAAATTCCGACAAAATGCCGCGCCCGCCAAGCGCAGCAAGGATATCGGCGGTGTGCCCAATGGCCGGATTTGCGGAAATTCCGGAGAAGCCATCCGAGCCGCCGCATTTCAATCCAATGCAAAGACGCGAAAGCGGCGCAGGAGCTCTCTCGGCTTTATCGGCTTCGACAAGCCCCGCGAACGTCTCGCGTATAGCTTTCGAGAGCATCGTGGATTCCTCGCCGATCTGCTGCTGCTCAAAAACCAGCAGCGGCTTGGAGAAATTGGGATTGCGTTGCTTGATCTCTTCCAGCAGAGTCGGAATTTGCGCGTTCTGGCAGCCCAGGCTGAGTATCGTGGCTCCCGCAACGTTGGGATGATGAATGTAGCCCGCCAGCAGCCCGCAAAGGTTCCGAGTGTCTTCGCGCGTTCCCCCGCACCCCTGCTCGTGCGCCAAAAACTTGATGCCGTCAATATTCCGGAAGACTTTTGGCGCAGTCGAAGCGCCGTTTTTCTTGCGACGAACTGATAGTTCTTGAGCTCTTCGGTCTTTCCCTTCGCGATAGAGTCGCACAAGCTCCGCGACCTGACGCCGGTAAATCTGCGGCAACGCAAATCCCAGCTCTTCCTCGAACGCCTGCTTCAGAACGCCAAGATTCCTGTTTTCGCAAAACACCAGCGGAATCACCAGCCAGTAGTTTCGCGTGCCAACCTGGCCATCCGCGCGGTGGTACCCAAGAAATGTGCGCTCGCGCCAGGCCGAAACATCCGGCGGCGTCCAGCGAGCAGTCCCCGCGCTGGAATGAAAATCGGAGGCGGCGTGCCGTATATTGCGCGTCGAGAGCAGATCGCCCCGTCGGATTGGTACGGTAGCCGTGCCCACCAGCCCGCCATACATGATGACTTGATCCCCTGGCTGGAGATCCCGTGTGACGAATTTCTGTTTGGCGGGAATATCCGAAAGCAGCGAATACGTCGTCGCCGGAAAAAGGAATCCGCTCACCTTTGCGTAGCGAGGTCAGCGCGACAAGAACGTTGTCTCTTGAATCCAGTTGCAAAACACTATTCTGCATACTCTGATTTTCTGATATCGAATAATTCCACGCAATAATTTCGCTTCCGCGAGCACGCCCGATCCAACTTCGTCACGCAAAGTCAGCAATCAGAAACGCATCGACTATAGAAACCACCCGCCAAACTGTCAAACCCACTCGTCATCGACGACGGTGCGCACACACTCTCAGGTGACGTTTTGAGACGTCCTTATCGAGCTTCAGTTTCTCCGGGATTGATGCGATACAGCATTTGCACGTAGTAACCGCTGCCACCAAGAGCTTCCCAGCCTGACATTTCTTCGGGCCGCGCGGCACTCACTAGTGCTTTCACGCCAACCCTGCTGAGCGCCTCCGACACCTGTATCCTCCTGGTGGCGGTCGCCGCCCAGTACACCGGCACCTCCTCGGTGGGAATAACCGCGACGATCCTCAGCCCTGCCAGATGAGCCCAGTAATCTGCAACCTTGCTATGACCCAAAACGGCCACGCGATCTCCGGGGCCAAGGTTCCTCTGTTCCAATTGTTGAGCAGCCGTCCACTGCAGGTGTGGCGCGGGCCTAAGACAGGCCCCCAGTTCCGGAATCGCCCCTCGGATGATCGTAGCTCCGGTGGTGATTCCGATGGCCAGGAAAACCGCCATCCCGAGACGCCGCGCGACCACAATTCGGGACCATGGCAAGGCCGTGAAGAGCGTCAGCCGGATGACCGCAAACGAAACTCCGATATATCGAGGCTCGACCAGTACGAGACCGTACAAGACAAGCATTGCAACCGAAGGCAGCCACAGAAACCATAGACGCAACAGACGCCTCGCCTGTTCACGCCAATCGCCGGCAAAGATCGCAAGGACCAGCCATCCTGCGACCCATTCCTTCTCTGTCGATAGGATGTGAAAATAATTCCCGGCAGCGCGCCCAATTGCGCGCAGCTGAGCATTTAGATCGAAACGTAGCGTCGCGCCCGCGTACCAATAACTTGGGTCGTACCATGGCAGAAAAGTGCTCGCGAACGGCGCGCTATACTCATACACATTCGGCTGTCCAAAAATTCTTTGAACTGGGTGAAGCTGCTTTCCTTCCATGACGGGTGCGCTGACCTCATCGAAGTAAGCTATTTTCCCGGTTTCCCCGAACGTTACGTGGCCCTTCGTGCTTGACAATGCGGCGATAAACGGCAGGCTCACCACCGCGAAAGCACATAGTGCCGCGAAAGCGCGCCAATCTGGCTTTTTCAATCCTCCGCGGGCGAAGACATCTGCGAACAAATAGACAAGAGACAATGGAAACATAACGCTTTTCGCGAGATAAGCGACGCCGAGAACCGCGCCGTACGCGATTTGCCGCCAGATGCTGCTCGGGATTCGAGCCAGATGAATCAAGAGTCCGGTGGCCACAAATAGCAAGCCCGCTAGAACCATATCGGGGGTATCGGTGCTCAACGTGATCAGCCTCAATGCGCTCAACAAGAATGCTGAATAACCAAGCACCCACCAAGCCCACTGGGGCATCTTCCCGTTATCCGTTGCCTCTGGAGATTCCGCTTTCAAAAGCTGCAGCAATTGGCCAAAGAAAAACTCGAAACAATAGAGCGCCAACAAGAACAAGACGAAATTCAACAAATGCAGAGATGTCGACTCCCAGAATGGGGACGGATGAAAGAGCTACTCGGACCAGCATCAGCAGCCAGGAATACAGCGGACTCCAGTAACCGTTGATAGCGGAACTCCAGTCGCCTCGACGATAAGCATCAGCGACGTCCAGGTAATTGACGCCGTCAGGTTCGATATAGAATCGATAGCCCCACGCCTGGATGAATCCCGCTGAGACGGCCAGACTCCAGAAAAAAACTTTCGTTTTTCGCACAGATGGATTCATTTTCGGAATTCCTTGACAGCAATGATCTGGTTCCGCTTATTGCGCTGGCTTTCGCAAATAATCACCGCGCCGCGCACTGCGATCGGGGAGCCTCAACTGCCTGTGCCGGTAGCCTGAGAACACACTACTGCCGGCGGCTGGATTCGCGATCGATTTTCCCGACTATCTTCCCTGCTCCAGGGCGACAATCGTGTCGATCCGCTCGCGGCGACTCCTTCGGCAACCTCAGCAACAGCCCCCCATTGAGAGGCTTTAGCTCGAGCGCGTGCATTCGATCCGAACAGATGCGCCCCCGTGACTCCCGGCAACTCGGGCAGCGCCAGGTATTCGTCCTTCCAATCCAGAATGTGCACAAAGATTTCCCGGCCTTTTTGCGTCGAGACGCCCCAGCTCCGGGGCGTAATGGGCCCGCCGCGCGTGCCGTAAATCGTGTCGCCGTTTTTCTGCATCCATTCGCCAACAGCGTGCAGCCGCTCGACAAACTCCGGTTGCACCTTTCCCGTAGGCATCGGCCCGATGTTCAGAAGAAAATTCGCGTTGGAACCAGCGGCGCGCACCAGGTAGTGAATCAGGTCCGGCACGCTCTTGAATTTTTTGTCGCTCGCGTTATATCCCCAGGCTCCGTTGACGGTTTCGCAGGTTTCCAACGGCAACGCGCTGATCGACGTTTGATTGAATCCCGCCGTGTTCGCTCCCGGCAGGTCTTTCTCAAACATCTGGAAATCCTCCCCGTCAAAAGGCGCGTGATGATGGTTGCTGCCGATCAATGCGGCAGGCTGGAGCTTGTGAATCAACGAATAGGTCCGCTGCAATTGCCAATCCGCGTCGGGCTTATCCCACATACCGTCGAACCAGATTCCCGCGACGTCGCCATAGTTCGTAAGCAACTCGCGTGAGCTGCGCGTCCATGAAATCCAGATAACGCTGGAAATCGCCGCCGGCCGGACGACCCGCGGAATGTCCCGTGCGCCCAAGAGGAAAATAATCCGGATTGTGCCAATCCAACTGCGAATGATAGAAAAACAGCTTGATTCCCTGCTTGCGGCATTCCTCCGCCAATTGTTTCAGCGGGTCCTTCCCGTAAGGCGTCGCATCCACGATATTCCACTTGTTCTGTTGAGTGGCAAACATCGCGAATCCATCGTGGTGCTTGCTCGTTATCGTGATGTATTTCATGCCCGCGGCCTTCGCCAGCGAAACAATGTCCGCGGCGCTGAACCCCGTCGGATTAAACTGCGGCGCGAACTTCTCGTATTCGGCAACGGGAATCTTCTCGTTCTCCATCACCCATTCGCCGCGGCCCGGAACGCTGTACACACCCCAATGAATGAACATTCCGAACTTAGCGTCCTGAAACCACTGTCGCGCCTTAAGGTTGGACTCCGAAGGCTGATAACTCTGCGCCAACCGCCGCGGAACTCCAGAACACAGCCACCAAGAAAATCAACGCCACCGCGAGTTCGTCGCTTCATCAGATTCCCCTTCTCGTCCGAGTAGCACAGGCACTCTTGCCTGTGTCCCCTCCAACATTTCGCCCCCGTATCCGCGAGGGCATGCGCATCGTCATCGAAAATTCCCTCCAACTCCACTATTTCTCCAACTCAAATACTTTCTCCATCACCTGCCAGCGTTCCACCGGACTAGCATTCGGCAGTGGATTCTGAAATCTCCCCATCAGTTCCTCCCACTCGCGCACCTTCGGATTCGCCAAATCCATCTCTGCCTTTTTAGCAAACGAAAACTCCGAATCCACTTCCATAATCATGAACATGCGCGTCCCCAGCAAGTAAATCTCCATGTCGACCACACCCG
Source organism: uncultured Acidobacteriota bacterium (assembly GCA_963810355.1). GTDB lineage: Bacteria > Acidobacteriota > Terriglobia > Acidiferrales > UBA7541 > Acidiferrum. The sequence continues at coordinate 295,780 of CAWENU010000009.1, read as the reverse complement.
CGTCCTTCAAACTTTTGGTGATCTCGGGCCAGACCCTTTCGTGGTAGCGCTTGTACTCTGCGATGAGCGCAGGGTCATCCTTCAAATCCAGCGTCAGGCAAAATCTTCGTGGGTGACGTTCCTTCACACTACTCATTTTTGCTTCACTCCGTACTCCCTCTCACTGTCCTAACAGGCTGGGGAAAACTTCCCGCGGCACAACCATTCCTCGCTGTGCGCGCCAACCAAGTCCCACAGCTTCAACGCACGCACCGAATTCTTTCGCAGCCCGAACGACTTCTTGTGCAACCTCTTAAGTCAACGCCCGATCCAAATGCACATACCCGCCATCGACAAAAAGATGCTGCCCGGTAACATGGCTCGCCTGCCCCGAGATCAAAAACAACACCGTCGCTGCAATCTCTTCCGGCGCGGTCATGCGTTTACCCAGCGGAATCTTTGCGTAATTTCGCGCAGCTTCTCCTCAGGATTCGGGAACGTGCCAAGCCATTGCTGATACAGCGGTGTCATCACCTCCGCGGGCAAGACCGCGTTCACGCGAATCCCGTACGGCAGCAACTCCACAGCCCACTCCCGCGTGAGCGCCAGAATCGCGCCTTTGGCAGCGACGTACCCCGATGTCCCGCCCTGTCCGGTGACCGCCGTTTTCGAAGCGATGTTCACGATGCAACCGCCCGACCTTTTTAGCGCCGGCAACCCGTAATGAGCCATGTTGTAGTAATGCAAAAGGTTTCGCCCAAGCGATCCGACAAATTGTTCGGCACTGCCATGCTCCAGGCCTACTCGATCGTTCATGCCGGCGTTATTCACCAGCACATCCAGTCGCCCAAAATCCCGCAGCGTCTGCTCCACCGCCAGCAAACAGTCCTGAGCCGACGCAAGGTCGGCCAAAATCAATCCAGCCTTTTTTCCGGTACCCGCCAACTGCGATTGCAGTTGCCGCCCCGCGTCGACATCCCGGTCCACGATGACCGGCACAGCTTCCTCGTCGGCGCACCCGCGCACAATTGCCGCGCCGATCCCTTTCGCGCCGCCGGTGATCAAGACAACTTTGCCTTTAAGCTGCAAATCCATTCGCGTAAGCCTTTAAATCGTAAAATCGAATCGCATTTTCCCCAAAAATCTTGTACTTGAGCGCCGCGCGCGTTGCGATCCACATATTCCTCGACGATCCGCTCTCACTTGCTCGTAGCTCCCAGCCAGAAGGCACACGGGCCAGTCCGACCCAAACATCAATCGGTCCACCCCAAACGCCTCGAACACCACATCGAGATACGCATCGAAATCCGCCGGCGCCCAGCCGCGCCACTCGGCTTCGGTCACCAATCCCGACAACTTGCAATACACGTTCGGGTTGCGAGCAATACTGCCAATCTGCGCGGCCCACGCGGAAATGCTTTTCGTTCTGATGTCCGGTTTGGCTAAGTGATCGACCACAAATCGTTGCCCAGGAAATTTGCTGACAAGTTCAATCGCCGCGGGAAGCTGCTTCGGATAAATGAGAATGTCATACGCAAATCCGAATTCCCGTAAACGAGAAATTCCGCGCGTAAACTCGGGCCGCAGCATAAAACGATCGTCCGGTTCCGACTGGACGACGTGACGAAACCCGCACAATTTCCTGTACTGCGAAAAAAATCGTAACCGCTCTTCAATCCGCGGCGAAGCAAGGTCGATCCAACCCTACGACTCCGGCAATGCGCCGCGCGCGTTCGGCAAGATCGAGCAAGAACAAAGTTTCTTCTTCCGACTGATCCGCCTGCACCGCAATGGAAGCATCGATCCCGTTGGCATCAAGTTCGCACGCCAAGTCCTCCGGCAAAAAATCGCGCTTCAACAGACCCATGCTTTCGTCAATCCAGGCGTGCCGCGCAGGATCATACCTCCAGAAGTGCTGATGCGAGTCGATGTTCATGGAAATTGGGCCCGACGATGCCCCCGAAAGCCCGATTAAGATACCTGAAGTCCGCTCACGCTTGTTCCAGAAAATGAACTTCGTTGACGCCTCGCAAATGCGCTGCAGCGCTCTCCGCCGTGATATCGCGCTGAGGGCTGCCGAGCATTTCGTATCCGACCATGAACTTTCTGTACCGTGGCGGAGCGCAGCAGCGGTGGAAAATAGTGCGCGTGGAAATGCCACTCGGGATGCGGCTTGCCATCGGTGGGCTGCTGGTGGAAGCCCATCGTATAAGGAAACGCCGTGCTGAACAGATTGTCGTAGCGAATGGTCAAACTGCTCATGATCGCCGCGAGATCGTTCCGCTCCGCATCGGTAAAATCGAGGAAGCTCCCAGCGTGGCGTCGGCTCAGAATCATCGTCTCGAACGGCCACACCGCCCAGTACGGAACCAGCGCCACAAAACTTTCATTCTCCGAAACGATGCGTTCCCGATCGTTTTGCTCGATCATCAAATACGAGCAGAGCAGGCATTTCTGGTGCTTCTCGTGATATTCGGTTTGCGCTGCAAGTTCACGCGCCGGCTGATTCGGAATCGTCTCGTTCGCCCAGATCTGGCAATGCGGATGTGGATTGCTCGCCCCCATCAGCGCCCCGCGATTTTCGAAGATTTGAACGTGCTGGATCCAGCGCGATCTCACCAAGTTCGCGATACTGCTCGGCCCAAACATCGACAACCGCGCGCACTTCCTCGGGCTGCATGCGCGGAATCGTCAGGTCGTGCCGCGGCGAAAAACAAACCACGCGACACACACCACGCTCGCTGCGAGCAACGATCAGCTCTTCTTGATCGACCTGAAATGCCGGCGCGTCGGGCAACAACGCCGGATAGTCGTTGTTGAAAACATAAGTGCCCGCATAAGCTGGATTCCGCGCTCCACCCGCTCGCGCATTTCCGGGGCAGAGATAGCATTCGGGATCATATTCGACGCGCGGCGAAGCCGTCGCAGTCGCGACCTGCCCCAACCACGGACGCTGCGTGCGATGTGGCGACACCAGCACCCACTCGCGCAACAGCGGATTCCACCGGCGGTGGGGCGCGTTCGTTTCCTCGCGAATGGTCATTGGTTTTGGTTACTTCTTTTTTGGACCAGGGATCGCCTGTAACCATCAGCCTATAAATCACTACAATAGCCGTTGCCACCGCGCCGGCACCCTCCGCAGGTCTGCAAATATAGATCTGAGGCACCAACCCCGTCTCTCGCTGGTACGCCTTCCCCAACTTCTCCTTGAATTCCCCGGCGTGCCGCGCGTCCACAAGGTTGATGGTCGCGCCGCCGAATCCTCCACCGGTCATGCGCGCACCAAACACGCCCTTTTTGCTGATACGCCAGGTCCACCATCAAATCCAGTTCTCGGCAACTGACCTCATACAAATCGCGCAAGCTGCGGTGCGATTCCGCCATCCGCTTCCCAAACCGCACGATATCGCCGGCCTCCAACGCCTCCGCGCTGTCCAGAACCCTCGCATTCTCGGTGACAATGTGCAGCGCCCGCTTGTAAATCACCTCCGAGAGCACTCCGCGATGCCGCTCCAGCTGCTCCAAGCTAACATCGCGAAGCGCCCGAATTCCCGGAAGCACCGTCGCCAACCGGCGAACCGCCTCTTCGCAATCCGCCCGCCGCCGGTTGTATTCGCTCGAAGCCAGTTCATGCTTGACCATCGTGTTGCTGATCACCAGCTTCACGGAATCCGGAATCGCCAGCGACTTAAACGTTAGCGAGCGACAATCCAGCAGCAGCGCATGATCCTTCTGCCCATGAAGCGAAACGAATTGATCCATGATGCCCACGCGCGCACCGACGAATTCGTTTTCCGCCTTCTGGCAAAGCTCGCGCCAATTGCAGACGATCCGGCCTGCCGCTGGAACTTTCCGCGAGCGCCAGCGCCGTGGCAACCTCGATGGCCGCCGAAGAACTCAACCCCGCGCCCATCGGAACTTCGCTCTCAATGAATAGATTGGCTCCGCGAAGTCGAAAACCCGCTTTCTCCAGTTCCAACGCAACCCCGATGGGATAATCACTCCACGACTTCGTAGGAGAAATCGCCGTGGAACTGACATCCACCTCCGCCGCCAGCGGAAAATTCCTCAGAGTAAATGCTAAGCTTGCGGTCCTCGCGCGAACCCGACGGCCGCCCAGCAATAAAATTCGATGGCGGCGGGCATGGCGAAGCCGTCATTGTAGTCGGTGTGCTCGCCGATCAGATTGACCCGGCCTGGAGCGCGATAAACGTGCGGCGTCCCGTCAAATCGAGCGCGATAGCCGCTCGGCAATGTTCGACATTCGTGTCATGGACTCTTGTTCCAACAAAAGCCGAATAGGCCGGAAGCCGGGCTTCCCGCCGTCTCCTTAATCTAGTGGCCAGATGATTCCGACGAATACGACTTCCGTGGTACGACACGCATCCCACGCCTGCCCAGCCAATAGCTGGACCGAGACCAGCCGCAGGCTAAAACAACTCCCCAGGTGAACCCGGGGACATGGATATTCGCTCCTCGAAGCGGCCGGCCAGTTAAGAATTGCGTATCACGCGAGGTGAATTGGCGAACTGCAACATAAGCGGCCAGGATGAGCCCAAGCGGGGAAACCAGCATCCCATTCGGCAGTCCGATGTCGATTCCCATGAGTTTTTCTACCAGAAAATGAGATTCAAAAGTAGCGCACCGCCAGTCTCGATCGTCCCGAGAGATACTGGCCTGGCGTACCAAACGAGTCGTTCCTTCCCGGATCATGCTGATGCGATACGTTCCTTCCCCCGTCCTGACCCCCGTCCTGACATCGGTTAAGCGGTTCACCCGGGGCGATGCAGGGAGGGTACCTGACCACGCACCGCGCTGCAAGACCCTCGCCTTCTCATTTCTGCCCACGGTACTCTCGTCACACTTGTGGCATGATGTCGCTCGTAGGGAGATTCCATGTCTAGAGCGAACGCCACCCGGCGCGATTTCCTCAAGCTGGCAGGAGCCGGCTTTGCAGGCACCGCGCTGAGCGCCGCCGCATCCAGCTACGCGCGAATTGCCGGAGCCAATGATCGTGTCGGAGTTGGCATTGTCGGCTTCTCCGACCGTTTCCGAAACAGTTTGGCCCCCTCATTTCTAAAATCCGCGGGCGAACTTAATTTTGAGTTTGTGGCGCTATCCGATATCTGGAGCCGCAGGCGCGAAGAAGGCGCCGCGTTCGTCGCGAAGCTAACCAACAAGCAGGTCGCCCTGGCGCGCAACAACGAAGAACTCTACGACAACAAAGACGTACAAGCGGTGATCATTGCCACCGCGGACTTCCAGCACGCCACTCACGGCGTCGAAGCCATCCGCGCGGGATGCGACGCGTACATCGAAAAGCCGCTGGCCAACGTCATGGAAGACGCCAGAGCCATCCGCGCCGCCGTGAAAGGCACCGACCGCATTGTCGCCATCGGGACGCAGCGGAGAAGTTCTCCGGTCTATCAGCGCGCGCACGAGTTCATTAAGTCCGGGCAATTCGGCGATATCGTCTCCGTCGAAATGACCTGGAACGTCAACCAGCCAGGCCGCTGGCGACGGCCCTAAACTTGTCTCTCAGCTCCGCGAAGCCGACACCGACTGGAAACGATTCCTGATCAACAGTCCCGTTCGAACCTTTCGACCCTCGAAAGTACTTGGAATTCCGCCTGTTCTGGCCCTTCTCCTCGGGAATTCCGGATCAATGGATGGTCCATCAGATCGACACCGTTCATTGGTTCACCGGCTTGCCCCGCCCGCGCAGCGTTGTTGCCAACGGCGGCGTCTATCACTGGCACGACGGCAGAAAAAATTGGGATACCTTGACTGCGGTCTTTGACTACGGCCCACTCGACGATCCTTCCAAAGGATTTCAGGTCGTCTACTCCTCGCGCATGACAAACTCGGCAGGCGGTGTAAAGGAACTGTATTTCTCCAACGGCGGCATGCTGGACCTCGACAAGGGTCAAGTGACCCCGGCGGGCGGACTGGCCGAGGAGTTTGCAAAAGAGATGGATGTGAAGCCCAATCTTCTGCCCACCCTTTCGCTGGCCACACCCGCTCCGGCTACGGCAAACACTGCCAACACCGGCGCGGACGAAGCGACCTCCGCCAACGTCCGAAACTGGATGGAATGCGTACAGACCAGAAAGAAGCCCAACGCCGACATCGAAGCGGGCTATAGCCATTCGATAGCCCTATGCATGACCATCGCCGCAATCCAGACCGGCCAACGCGTCACGTTCGACGACACCAAGCAAGATGTCGTCGTGGGAACCTCGGCCGGCCATCTACATCCTCAGCACGGCGGATCGCGCGTCGATCCGCCAACCGCTTCGCGCTGACCAACGCGATGCCGCCCAAACGATCGTGCTGTGATCACAGGAGGCTCACTGTAGGCGCTGGGCTTTAGCCCGGCGCCCGAAGAACGCTACCTATGTCTACCCACATCGGCCTAATCGGCGGCGGAAACATCACCGAAACCCACGCGCGCGCAGCCCGCGCCATTCCCTCCGTCAGCATCGCCGCCATCTACGGACCAAACGCCGAAAATGTCGAGCGCCTATGCCGCGAACACGGCGGACCTCCCTACCAAGATTTCCAAGCGTTCCTGGCCCATCGGCCGATGGACCTCGTCATCATCGGAAGCCCCTCCGGACTCCATGCCGCGGAAGGCATCGCCGCCGCTCAACGCCGCCTTCATGTGCTCACGGAAAAGCCGATCGATATCACTGCGGCCCACGCCGACGCGCTCATCGAAGCCGCAAAGCAATCACACGTTAAGCTAGGGGTCATCTTTCAAGATCGCGTCAAACCCGACATCCAGCGGCTGAAAAAGTGGATCGAACAAGGCTTGCTCGGCAAAATCTTGCTCGTAGACGCACGCGTGAAGTGGTACCGCCCGCCCGCATACTATGGCCAATCCAAATGGCGTGGGACTACGGCGTTAGACGGCGGCGGCGCGCTCATGAACCAGGGCGTGCACACCGTCGATCTGCTGCTCTGGTTGCTCGGTGACGTGACCCGCGTCCAGGCGCGCACCGCCACCGCCCTGCACCCCATCGAATCCGAAGATACCGCGATTGCCATCCTCGAATTCGCCAGCGGCGCGCTCGGCACATTACAAGCCACCACCGCCGCGTATCCGGGCTATCCGCGCCGAGTCGAAATTACGGGCTCCGAGGGTACCGTAATTCTCGAGCACGATCGCATCATCGCCGCCGATCTTCGCAAACCTCCCCCAGACCTGCAGTTCAAGGCCCCGGTGGACACCAATCTAAGCGCATCCTCCGCCGCGGTAACCGATGTTCGCGGCCACCAGGCGATCCTCGAGGATTTCCTCCGCGCCATCGAACTCGATGGCACACCACTCTGCGACGGTTCGCAAGGACGCAAGAGCGTCGCGCTGGTCGAAGCCGTCTACCGAGCCGCGCGCCGACCCGGCGCAACCGTCGTGCCGTGAACGAAGTCCCGCCCCTTGACAAACCACTTTCCGGTGAAGATTCTTGTGCCGGCGTGGCCGCTGTCGGCCCGCATTTTTTCGCATCTCCAGGTTAAGCGCTTAAGGAGGAGCCGTGTCGCTCACCACCAGCCATCACCACCCAACCCTAATCGCGCCGCGCCATCCTGTAGCCGCCCTCTCCGAGAGGGCGGGGTTTAGAGCAAGCCCCAACCCACACCATAGCGCAAGTCAAGAGCAGCCACCCGCACACTCCATGAGAAAATCCTGCCCGACAATATCCCGGATGATCGCAGCGCTGTTCGCCACCGCGGCACTCTCGATGGCGGCCCAAGCCCAAGCTCAATCCAGTTTCGATCTGAAGTCGCCCGACAAGCGCATCGAAGTGCGCATCCGCACCGCTCAAGGGGTGCGCTACGACGTAGTCCTGAACGGCAGAGCGATCCTCGAGAACTGTTCCCTTTCCATCGACGTGGACCACAAGACTTTTGGTAAAGACCCAGCGAGGGTTCTCCATTCCAAAGAACGCGGCCACGATGAAGTCCTCGAGCCGGTGGTACACCAGAAATTCGCAAAGATTCGCGATCATTACAACGAAGTTCACCTCGAGATGGACGGCGGCTACGGCGTCACCTTCCGCGCCTACAACGAAGGCGTCGCCTACCGCCTGGAGACTTCCCTTCCCCAGCAAGAAGTGAAGATTTACGGCGAGGAAATGAATCTGAACTTTTCACAGAATGACATTGTCTTTTATCCCCAGGAAGACGGCTTCATGTCTCACAACGAGCGAAAGTATCTACCACAACATTTGTCGGAGATCCTGCCGGCATTCATAGCAACGCTGCCCGCCGTCGTTGATGTGGGACAAGGCGCGAAGGTTGCGGTCGCCGAATCGGATGTAGAGGAATATCCCGGCCTGTGGCTGCGGGGAACCGGCGGAACGGCCCTCGCCGCGACGTTCCCTCCTTACCCATTGAAGGAGAAGCAAGAGAACGAACTCGATGTCCGCGTCACGGAGGCGGCCGACTACATCGCCGTCACCAAAGGAACGCGAACATATCCGTGGCGCGTGCTGGGCATCGTCGACAAAGATACGGACCTGCTGACCAATCAGATTGTGTACCTGCTGGAGAAGCCGTCGCAGGTTGCGGACACCTCGTGGATCAAACCGGGCAAAGTCGCCTGGGACTGGTGGGCTGCCAACAACCTCTACGGTGTCGACTTCAAAGCCGGCATCAACACCGCGACCTACAAGTACTACATCGACTTTGCGGCGAAGTATTCAATCCCCTACATCATTCTGGATGCCGGCTGGTACAAGGCTGGAAATATTCTTGAGGTCGTTCCGGAAATCAACATGGACGAGTTAGCGGCCTACGCGCAACAGAAAAATGTCGGCCTCATTCTGTGGGTGGCGTGGAAGACCTTGGATAACCAACTCGAGCCGGCGCTGGATCAGTACGCGAAATGGGGCGTGAAAGGAATCAAAGTCGACTTCATGCAGCGCAGCGATCAACCACTGATCAACTACTACCACCGGGTTTGCCGCGAAGCCGCGAAACGAAAAATCCTCGTCGATTTTCACGGCGACCAGAAACCCGCGACGATGATGCGCACTTGGCCCAACCTGATCAACACCGAAGGTGTGCGCGGCATGGAATGGGACAAGTGGAGCGCGGAGACCGACCCCAAGCACAGCACTACCCTCCCCTTCACGCGCATGTTCCTGGGCCCCATGGATTACACCCCAGGCGCCATGCTGAACGCCCAAAAAGCCAGCTTCGCCGCAATCCACGATCGACCCATGAGCCTCGGCACCCGCTGCCAGCAGTTGGCGATGTACGTCATCTACGACGCTCCGTTGCAAATGCTGTCCGACAGCCCGTCGAATTACCTCCGTGAACCGGAAGCCATGGAATTTCTCGCGCCGGTGCCGACGACGTGGGACGATACGCGTCCGCTGAGCGGAAAAATCTCCGACTACGTGGTGGTCGCTCGCCGCAGCGGCCACGACTGGTACGTCGGAGCCATGACCGACTGGACGCCCCGCGAACTGGACATCGACTTTTCCTTCCTCCCGAATGGCAACTTCCAGATGCAGTCCTACGAAGACGGCGTAAACGCCGACCGCATGGCCAGCGATTACAAAATGACCAAAACCCAAGTGACCAAGACAACCAAGCTGAAGGTCAAACTCGCACCCGGAGGCGGCTGGGCCGCTAGAATCGTAGAAAAGTAGCACAGACACTCCTGTCTGTGTCCCCTGCGTGTGCACCCTGTCTGAGGCCGTGCGTCTTCCCTGGTGTGCTCTCTATCTGTGCTCGCCGTCTGTGCTCGGCGTCTGTGCTCCCCGTCTGTGCTCCCCGTCTGTGCTCCCCGTCTGTGCTCGCCGTCTGTGCTCCCTGTCCATATACCCTCCTCAGGCTGCGGAAAAAGCCTTTTCTTTAGGAGGTCGGTGCTTTAGCGCCGACGCAAACAGCGCGCTCTCAACGGGCTTCAGCCCCTGAATAAAGCTTTTTCCTCGCTTTCTCGCATTTTTCCGCAGCCTGACTCCTGTCTGTGCTTCCCGTGTATATTCCCTGCCTGTGTCCCTGTCTGTGCTCCCTCTCTGGCTCCTTTCTCCGCTGCTCTTCTGCCGAGAACATGCGGCTGACAATTCGTTATTGATCCATCTCCCGCGTTGGTGCAGTCTAGTCCGCCAAACCATTGACCAACACAACTCCAGGAGCATTTGAGTCCGGGTCGCACGTGCCCAGCAGACGTTGGGGCATCGCGCTCCTCCTGGGTTTCGGCGTCCTGGTCAACTATTTCGACCGTGTCAATCTCTCCGTCTCGCAAAAAGCACTGACCGACACCTTCGGAATCTCCGCGGTAACGTTCGGCTATCTGTCGAGCTTCTACAATTGGCCCTACGCCGCCCTGCAACTTCCCTGCGGGCTGCTGCTGGACCGTTTTGGCGTGCGCCGCATTGGCCGCATCAGCACAATAATCTGGAGCATCGCGTCCTTCGCCGCCGCGGTGGCCACCAGGATCGAAGCGCTGTTCGCCGCGCGATTCCTATTGGGTATCGGCGAAGCTCCCACATTTCCCGCGAACGCAAAGGCCGTCGGCTACTGGTTCCCGCAACAAGAACGAAGTCTGGCGACCGCCATGTTCGACTCCGCTGCAAAATTTGCGCCAGGTGTGGGAGTTCCCATCATCGGCATTTTCCTTCTGCACTTCGGTTGGCGCTTGAGCTTCGCGGCCACCGGTATCGTCAGCGTCTTCTATTTCGCCCTGTTCTATGCGTTCTATCGGAACCCCAGCGAAGACAAGGCCCTTAGCGCAGCCGAGCGCGAGTTCATTGCCAAAGGCGGAGCGCAGCCCGAAGATCAAGCCCGCGCGGCGAAAGGCGCGCCCCTCTGGTATTTGCTGAAGCAGCCCAAGGTGTGGGGGCTGGCCCTGGGATTCGGCTCGTACAACTACACTTTTTATTTGCTGCTCGCCTGGCTGCCTTCCTACCTGTCCACCGCGTTGCACATTGACTTGTTTCACTCGGTCCTGTATGCGAGCGTACCCTGGCTGTTCGCGGGGGTTGTCGATCTGGCCGTGGGCGGCCTGCTGGTGGATACCTTGATCCAGCGTGGCTGGAATCCCGTTCGAGTTCGGCAAGTTGTGCTGATCGGTGGAACGGCTTTGGGACTGGGGATTTTCGGGACCACGCAATCCGTCACACCTTTTGCCGCGGTTTTCTGGATCAGTATTTCCATCGGGGGGCTGTCCGCAGCGTCGCCGGTCGGCTGGTCAATTCCATCTTTGATCGCGCCGCGGGAAAGCGTGGGCACGCTGGGCGGAATCCTGAATTTAGCCAACCAAATCGCGGGCATCGCCGCTCCGATCATCACCGGATATATTCTCCACGCGACGCATTCTTTCTCCTGGGCTTTTGGAGCCGCTGCGGCGTTCCTGGTAATCGGAATCGCTGGGTACATTTTTTTACTAGGCCGAATCCAGCCGATCCCAGAACCACAATCTTAGGCCGCATCTCTAAGAGAGTGCGAGTTGGGGGAAACGGAGTTGGTTAACCATAACACCCCTCCCCCTGGGTTTCGTGTAAGTGTTCATTCTAAGGCCGGTTAAAGTCCCTTGTTTTTATAGACTTCTGCAAGTGTTCATTCTAAATGGCTTGCAATGTCGCTAGTTATCACCTTTGTGAACGCGCCTGCGCCCCCGTAAGGTTATCGTGCATCTATATTACCGACAGGTACACACTTGTCAAATGTAAAAATTGGTTCGGATGGATTGGATATGCGCCGGGGTTGACGCCGGGTGGGGCAAGCCCCACCCCTACAGGGAGTTTTTTAGGGCAACGCGAATCGATTTTTTTGGGGTGGCGCGGAGGGAGATTCTAGGGCGCGCGGGGGAGTTTTTGGGATTGCGCGGATGCCGACTAGTCTCGTCGGGGGTGGTTAGGGGCGTGGGTCGTTGATGGCGAGTGGGTCGGGTTTGGCCAGGGCACGAGTTGCGCCTGTGGAGATGCCGCCGTCTACTAATAGCGTTTGGCCTGTGATGTAACGACTGGATTCGGCAGCCAGGAAGACTATGGCGGATTCGAGGTCGTTGGGTTCGCCTGGGCGCTTTACGGGAATGCGGTCAGAGATATACGCGACCCACTCTTTGTCTTCGTAGAGGATTTTGTTTTGTTCGGTGCGAAACCAGCCTGGGGCCAGGCAGTTTACGGTGATTCCGTATCTGCCCCAGTCGTCGGCCAGGCTCATGGTGAGTTGCTTGATGCCGCCGCGGCTGGCGCCGTAGGGACCTAGCCCAGCGAATCCGGAGACGCTGGTGACGGAACCGATGTTGATGACGCGGCCGTAACCCCGAGCGATCATGCCGCGAGCGATGGCCTGGGCGACGAAGAAACTGCCGCGCAAGTTGGTGTCGAGGATCAGGTTCCAGTCGTCCCAGGTGACTTCCAACGCAGGTTTGCGCACGTTGCAGCCGGCATTGTTGACGAGGATGTCCAGGTGGCCGAAGGCGGACTCGGCGTCCGCGGCCATTTTCTGGATGCTGGCGTAGTCGCGAACGTCTAGCTCGAGGGAAATCACGCGGCGACCCAGGGCGGTCATTTCTTTTTCAAAGGGCAGCAGGTGTTCGCGCTGGCGACTGGTCATGACGAGATCCGCGCCGGCTCTCGCCAGGGCGCGTGCAAAAATCTGGCCCAGGCCGCGGCTGGTACCTGTGACGACGGCTACCTTGCCGGTGAGATCAAAGAGTTCGTTGGTGGGGTTAGGGTTCATGTGTCTGCGCGCTAACCACAAAAAGGGCCTCAGCGATTAAGCCGATTGTTGGCCAAACACTTTCGGCACGGCGGAACACGCCGCGGAAGAATGCAACAAAACTAGGAAAAAGCTTTCTTCAGGGGCTGAAGCCCATTGAGAGCACGCAGCTTACGTCGGCGCTAAAGCACCGACCTCCCGAAGCAAAAGACTTTTTCCACAGCCTGTGAAGCCGTGCCCTGACGCTTCGACACAGACTCTCATGAGCCGGTTCCCGGGGTCAAAACTACCTTTAGGAGATTTGGTTCGCCGGCGTGAAGACGCGCAAACCATGCGGGGCCCTGGTCGAGCGGAGCAACGGCGGTAATCAAGGGTTTCACGCGAATCGCGCCGGAGGCCAGCAACTCGATCGCCTTCGGATATTCGCCGGCGGAGGCGCAGGAACCTTGCAGGCGAATCTGACGCGAGACCACTTTCTGCAGCGGCAGCTTGACCTCCGGTGAGATGTTGCCGACGAGGGTGACGGTGCCGCCCTTGCGTACGCAATCGATTGCTGCTGCGACCGTTTCGTTTCTCCCGACGGCCTCCAGCACAACGTCTACGCCGTCTCCGTGGGTGAGTTGCAGTACCTGGGCGACGAGATTGGTTTTGGAGGATAGGGCCGCAGTAGCGCCGAGCTCCGTGGCCATTTTGAGGCGCGAGTCGTCGAGGTCGGCGACGAAGACGCGCGAGCTGCCGGTAGCACGCAGAGCTTGCAGGATGAGGAGGCCGATCATGCCGGCGCCGATGACGAGTGCGGTGCTATCTGCGGGCACCTGGGTGACGTTGACGGCGTGGAGGGCGACGGCGACTGCCTCGAGCATCGCTGCTTCGGTGAAGGAAAGTTGCTCAGGAAGGCGATGAACGATGCGGGCGGGAACGACGACATACTCGGCAAATGCCCCGGCGCGGCGGTAATCGCCGCAGGAAACGCCGAGGACCTGGCGATGGTCGCAGAGATTTATGTGGCCGCGAAGGCAGTGCTTGCAGGCGCCGCAGTAGATGGTGGAGTCGAAGGTGACGCGGTCGCCGATGGCGAGAGCCGTAACGTTTTGGCCTACGGCGGCGATGCGTCCGGCGGCTTCGTGGCCCATTACGATGGGCGGAATGCGGCGGCCGGAGGAGCCGTCATAGCCGTGGACATCGCTGCCGCAGATGCCGCACGCAGCTACCTGAATCAAGACTTCATCGGGTAGCGGGGAGGGCTTGGGGAGATCGGTGATTTCCAGGTGGTTGTATTTCGAGAGGAGAAGAGTTTTCATTTCGTTTGCGCGTTGACCCTAAAGGAAAGAATACTGAAAGCTGGCACACACTGTAACGCAGATTCACGGGTTTCTGGAACCGGAAGCGTTCGCTGATCTGCGCGGAGTTGTAGCCGCCCTCTCCGAGAGGGCGGGGTTTAGATGAAACACCGTCCATACCAAGCGAGTGAAACGCCAAGCGACCGTTCAGCGCGGGCACGTCGCGCTGGTGGCGCCATCGTCATCTAAACCCCGCGGTCTCGGAGACCGCGGCTACAGGAACTCGCTGGGTTGTTCGCGAGGCCGGGCTGAAGCCCGGCGCGTACATAGAAATACAGGCTAGAATGGTGGACGGTTCCTGGAGCTACTGGATTGCGGCAAACTTCTGCGGTGGTGTTCATTGCGATTGATACGATTGTGCCCGTGCGCGGCAAGAGCCTTGCGGGATTCGAGGAATTTGGGGCGCAACTGGATCATGCGGGTGTGCCGGTTGTGTGGGTGACGGCTCGTTCGCGAATGCAGATGGACGAACCACGGCGAAAATTTGGGCACCAGCATCCATTTATTGGTGAGGACGGTTGTGGGGTATACCTGCCGGAAGACTACTTTCACTTGCGGCCGGCCAAAACGGTGCGCATGGGGCGCTTCACATGCATCCCGTTAGCAGAGGTGCAGCCTGCGGCTTCCGAAGCGTTGGAATCACTGTCCGAAGAGACGGGAGTTTCCACGGTTCCCTTGCGGTCGCTTGCGCCGCGAGAGTTGGAGCAGAACACGGGACTGCCGGCGCGTGATGCCGAACTGGCGCGGCAACGTGATTTCGATGAGCTTTTCTTCTTCGCGGGAGCGGCCGAGGCGGATGTCGAGCGATTCGTCGCGGAGGCGGGCCGCCGCAAGATTGCGTTGCGTCAGCATGGAATTCTTTGGTCGCTTGCTGTGGGAGCCGACTTGATCGGGTGTGTTCGGGCACTATCCAAACTCTATGAGCGGGCGCTGCGGTCCCATCCGACGATCCTGGGGATAGCCACGACGGCAGAATCCGAGGGGTTTCTGTCAGCGTGCGACCGTGGATTGCTGCTGGCAAGACAGGCGGAGATCGATTCGGTGTCCGCCGCAACGCGCGGTTCCAGAAACAGGGTATTTCCCCTAAATTCGCCGGACTTGTGGGATTTGGTCTTCACGAGCGTCACATCCCGAGGATAGCTTTCGGAAGTTAACGTCTCTTAAGACTGACTGTTTGCACAATTTGGCCCGTGACGCCGAATATCTTGGCGGCCAGCTCGATGGGCATAAGCCATTTTTTTTCTTGCGGATACGAAGTTTGGCAGGCGGGAGCGCGTGCTGGCAGGCGAATTGCCATTACTGTAGTAGCAGACCGCACTGCTATAGGTGTTGCAGTCTCAAGATCAATCATGGGCAGTACTGGGAGATCTATAACTATGGCGTGGTCTCAACTCAAACTCAGCAGCGCGGCTACGGAATCGCAGAAGGGGCTCGTTCTCGCTGTTTGTCTGTTGATGATGTCGATTATGTGCGTGGCTTTGATCTGGCAAGCGCAGATTATTTCCAATCAGCGGGAAGATATCAAGTGGCTGGAAACTTTGAAGTTCGGCGGCTAGGTTGGGCCGATCGGAGGGTGCTTCGCGGTTGGATTTGCGATGGGCTGACGCGGATACATACAGCAGTGTTCTGTGCTACTTTGCGATTGGCAACGCATGGATGATTCTTTTGCGGCTTCCGCTTGGCATTTGTGATTCAATGTTGGCGCGGGATAGTTTGCTCCTGGGGAGATTTACTGTGAAACATATTTTCAGAGGCCTTCTGCTGGCGGCGGTACCTGTGGTTCTGGCGATGACCATTGCTACAGCGAGCGCGGCACAGCCTGCGCGTCCCAAGCACCACCACCATCACGGGGGTCACAAGGGCCACGCCGCGGCGCATCACCATGCAAACCACCACACTTCTACTCAAAATCAGTAGCGATTACGAGTTGTTGGCCATTACGTGAAAACGGGGAGCCGTCAGGCTCCCCGTTTCGCCATTTGCTGTTGTCGTCTCGGAAGCGCCGCAAGTTGAGCGAGTGTTTCTGGGCGACGCGCACCGCGAGAGCGGTGTGTTCAGCTTGTGCTTCGCTCTAAGCCCGGTGGAGTCATGCTCCCCTCCGAAGCCCTTCGAGCTCACGCCCCACATGTACGCCCCAGGGGTGTTAAATGCAAGCGAAGAAACGGGGAAATGCGCTACGTGAAAGTGAATTTGTGGAAATCGGTGGAGATCGCGGAGCTGAATTCGCGCGCGCTACTAAATGAACCTACTTGATGAACAGGGTTTCGCGAAGCTGATCGCGGGCTATGAAGGACTTTGTGGTGCGGTACCTGGCGAAGAGGTCCTGGATTTCACGGTTCTGGTAGACGCGCTGCGCGGGGCAAAGCAGGGGGCTGGAAATCACCTGCAAGGTATTCGAGTCCGCGATGCGATAGCGCTGGAACCCTTCGGGCTTTTTACTGTGGAACATGGCGAAAACGACGCCGCCGGGGCGCAGCAGCTCGGTGATGGAGGCCACAGTTTTAGTGGCCATGGGTTGCTCAAGATAGTCCAACAAATCCCACAGGAGCACGGCGTCAAAGGAGGCCGCCGGATATTGCAGATTGGATTCGAGAAATCTGGTGGCTCTTCCAGCGGGTGTCAGATCCACCGACGGGTCGTGAGACTTGCCCGCTTCGCGCAGCATCTTTTCTTCCTGGTCCAGAAACTGTTTCCAGGAGCGGAGCAGATCGTCGGCAGTGACACGGAAGCCCTTTTCGATAAAGAAGCTGAGCGTAGTTTGCCAGGCGGCACCGAGGTCGAGCAGCGTTCCGCGGCCCAAGCCATCGAGGTTCCAGAGCAGCTCTTTCAATCCGTTCGAGACGCGCGTGGTTTCGCTGGAAGGCGTCGCTCGGGTGGTTCCAGCGGCCGGGACTGGAAGGCCGCCCTTCGGGCGTGAGCGGTCGCCCGAGCCCGCCGCAGTGGCGACGGAACGAGAGACGTCGCGGGAGGGGGCGTTTCCAGGACCGATGCCGAACTTGTTGAGGAGACCCATAAAATTAGATCGTCGCGGGCACGGATTTGCCAGCCATCGCGGCTGCCGGGCTGCGGTCGTCGGCGGCCTTTTCGATGGGCTTGCCAGTCTCTACCTTACCACGGAGGACGGCGCCGTCTTCGATGGCCAAGCGCTGGGTTTGAATCTCGCCGAGGACTTGACCGGTGCTCCAGAGCTGAACGCGCTCGCGACCGGCGATCTTGCCTTCCAGGCGTCCGCGGACAATCACTTCTCGCGCGACGACGTCAGCTTTCACGGTGCCGTTGGGGCCTACGGTAAGGCTGCCGTTGGCTAAGTTGAGCTTGCCTTCGATCGGCCCGTCGACGAAGAGGTCTTCGCTGCCGGTGATTTCACCCTTGATGCGAATGCCCTGGCTGATGCAGGCGGCGGGGTGTGACGAAACGGGCGGAGCGGCGGGAGCATCACGATGGCTAGCGGGTGCGTGACTATGAGTCGAGGGTGAATGGGCAGCCGCTGGAGTCGGGGAAACTCCGTGGGATGACGGTGGTTGGGGTTTTGCGTCTTCTTTTTTCCACATTGGGACACCTCGACGAAGGATTTGATTTTCGAAGTCGCAATTCGTCAGGCTGTGTTGGGCGCGCGACTCAGAATGGTGAAGATAGTACAGGGCTTAGCGAGTGTAAAGAGAAATGGGAGGTAGCAAATCTGGGGTGTTACGTCACGCTCTACACTAGATGTGGTAGGTTGGGTGCCTTTGACCCCACAACGGCTGGTGTGATCGTGCTGACCTTGCGCTGCCCCCAGAGTTCCCCAATGGCGACGGCCATACCGGCCAGCTCTCGGGTGAACTCTTTCAGTGACTTACGCGCCTGCCACCAGTGTTGTGGGTCAAAGTCTCCATCCTGGGCTCCGGAGACGCGGACTTGGGTTTGCGCCGGAAACACGTGTAAGAAGATATAGCGAGCACGGCGGGTGTGATAGTTCGAGGTTACGACGATCACGCTGCGCCACTTGCGCTCCAGAGCTTGCTGGGCAAGGACTTGGGCTTCGTCTCTAGTGTTCTCCGCGTTGTGCGATATGCGGACGATCTTGTCTTTGGGCACGCCGCGCTCGATCAGGTCGTGCTCCATCAACTCGGCGATGCCCGCATATGGGCGCAGCCTGCGGCCGCTGGCGACTACGATAGGGGCCATGCCGTGGCGGTAGAGGTCCGCGGCGTGCGCGGCGCGGTCGGCGTAGAAATTGTCGTCGCTTAGGATGATTATGGCGTCGGCGGGTTCGAGGGGATCTTCGACGACCCAGGTTTCTCCGGCGAATCGGAGGATAGGGCCGCGTGCGAAATACAGCACGGCACATAACACGATTACGAAAAGAAGAGAAATCAGCGAGGAGAGGATTCCGCCGGACTGGGCTCGGAGGTTGCGCTGGCGAAAGCGCTGGCTCATGAATTGGGATCCAGCGAACGCAATTGTTCGGCGGCTTGCTCCGGGAGCATGGAGTTGAAGTAGACCTCTTTGATGCTATAGGACTTGCTGCGCTTTTCGAGGATGGGAAGGATTTCGATGTGCCAGTGGAAGTCTTCCGCCAGGGTCTTCCAATATCCGGCTAGTTCGCCTTTTTTGTTGCGGGTATTGGGGGCGGTGTGGACAACGAGATGAAAGGCGGGGGCGATCTTGTCGAGCCTGCGCAGGACGCGGCCGAGCAAGGCGGCGAGATGCCTGCGGTTGGAGCCTGGTCTGGGTTGCTCGAATAAATGATTGTGTTTGCGGTGCATCAGCCACATTTCGTAAGGGACGCGGGAAGAATACGGACAGAGGGCGTAGTATTCGCCCTGGACATCGACGATGCGCTTGCCTTGCTTTTCGTCCTGGCGGACCACGTCGCAGAAGATGCAGCGCTCGCGCTCGTGGTACCACTCATTGGCGGAGCTGAGTTCGTACTTGATGCGCCGGGGCACGAAAATCGTGGCGGTAATTTGCGAATGGGCGTGGGACCACTCGTCACCGGCGAGCACGCCTTGATTTTTGAATACGGCAACGTATTTAAATCGGGAATCTTTTTTCAGGTCGGCGATGCGGGCGGCCCAGACCCACAAGACGCGCTCGATCTCTTCGTCGCTGAACTGCGACATGCGTCTGTCGTGATGGGGCGTTTCGACGACCACTTCGTGTGCGCCCAGGGCACCCATCTTGTCGTACATGCCTTCGGCCAGGCGGCCGGGTTCACCTTCAATGCGGTAAAGCGGATCGGGATGCGGGAGAACGCGCACTTGCCACGCGCCCTCGGAGGGCCAGGTAAAAATGGAAGGTTGCTTCTCGACGATGCCACTGTCGAACGGGCATGGTTCGGAGGTATCGTCCAGATGTTCGCGCTGCCCCAGGACTACCCAGCTTTGCGTGATTGGATCTCGTCGAATTTCCATGCGGAATCTTGGTTTTTAGCGGGCCCGAATACGACGCGAGGTTGGAAAATTGTCGCCGAGCACCTCGACCATGCGCAGTAGTTTGTTTGCCAGTGCGCTGATTGTCAAGAAGCGGGGAAAAAGAAGGAGTTAACACAGAGGACACGAAGGCCGGAGCACAGAGATCACGGAGGAAGATGTTCGAACAGAGAGCTGGATTAGCGCGCGATCGCTACTTGCTTGGTCGGTTGGCCATTTGCTTGGGCGTGGATTGGCCCGTGTTATTCTCGGCGAGCTATGGACGGCGATTTGGAATTCATGCAGTTGGCATTGAAAGAGGGACACGGGGCAGCGCTGGCGGGGGAAGTTCCCGTCGGCGCGGTTTTAATGCGCGACGGCGAAGTGCTCGCGCGGTCGGGCAATCGCACGATTCGGGATTGCGATCCTACCGCGCATGCGGAAATCGTCGTGTTGCGTGAAGCTGCGCGTAAATTGGGCAACTACCGGCTGGCTGGAACGATCCTGTACGTTACCATCGAGCCCTGCAGCATGTGTGCGGGAGCGATTATTCAGGCGCGCGTGCCGCGCGTGGTGTATGGCTGCGACGATCCCAAGGGCGGCGCGGTTCGATCGTGCTTCGAGATTCTCACGCATCCGCGGCTGAACCATCAGGTCGAGGTCACCTCGGGCGTGCTTTCCAGTGAATGCGCTGCGCTTATTCAATCGTTCTTTGCCGAACGCCGTTAGATACTACCCGATTCCACGATGCATTGCCGGGAAAGCAAACCGTCTGTTACGATGGCAAATGGCCGCGGAGAGGTGACTGAGCGGTTGAAAGTACTCGCCTCGAAAGCGAGCGTACGGGAAACCGTACCGTGGGTTCGAATCCCACCCTCTCCGCCATATTCTTTTCCCTTGACATTTCACCTATTTCTGCCCATGCTACGTCATGCTGCGTTTTGAGCAGCGATTTGGGGGCATCATGGCACAGAGCGGATTGTCGATTTATCAGCGAAATCGCACAGATCGAGGCTGGCGCTACCAGCGAGTAGAAGAGGGTCGGGGGGGCAAAACCGGTCGAATCATGGGCCGGTTCTTCGTCCGCCCCACACAGGCTGACGGCGCTCAGAACTGGAAGCCGTTAACGGCGGAGTCGTTCGATCAGGCGAAGATTGAGCGTGATCGCATCGAACGAACTCTAGCGGAAACCACAAAGACCGCTAAAATCGAAGCCGCCAACCGCACACTACTCGCCGAAGCCGTTGAAGGATTTCTTGATCAGAAGCGTCGCAAGAATGCTTCGACCGTCCAAAATTACACCTTCATTCTGAATGAATTTATGGAGCAGGCTGGCGTTCGCTTTGTCGACGAAGTCACCCGCCCAATCATGGACAGTTACCTCACCTGGTTGGAAGAGGAAAAGGGGGCGGCACCCAAGACCCTCCACAACAAGGCGATGGTCGTAGTCTTCATGTTGAAGTCCGCCGGCGTTCAGAAGCCAAATCAACTCGTAAAAGGATCTATTGCCCGAAATCGAGGAGGAACCCGCAGAAGCCTACACGGCTAAGGACCTCGAGAAAATCTTCGCGGCGATGGACGCCGAAGAGACCGTGCGCTACACGTTCTTCCTGGTGACGGCGTGCCGCGAGGCTGAGGTTGCTCACGCACAGTGGGAAAAAGACATCGTAATGAAGGGCAACGTCCCTCACTTCGTCGTTCGCGCTAAGGATTTCAAATACAGCGACGGCACCCCCGGTAAATTTACGCCGAAGTCCCACGAGCGCCGTGAAATCCCTCTCACTCGCGAACTCGTGGACATGCTTGTCGAACGGAAAAAGACATCGAAATCCGAGTGGATCTTTCCCAATCGCGACAACGATCCTGAAGGTCACTTCCTACGTAAGTTCAAGAAGATTGCGTTTCGGGCAGGACTGAATTGCGGCAAATGTAAAGTTACGAGAAACGAGGGTCGCTTCTTGAAGACGGCAGTCGAAAAGTCTTGCAAGGATTATAGTGAGGGATGCTCGCAACACTTTCTCCACCGTCTGAGAAAAACCCGTGCTACGTTCTGGCACCATCAGGGCGTTTCGTTGCGAACGATTCAGGTTTTCTTGGGACACAAGTCTTTGGCAACTACGCAGAAATATCTAGGAACTCAAGACGCGGCGGAAATCTCGGACAAGATTAATAAGCCGATGTTCTAAACACCGCCGTGGCCGATCTTTTTGGAGATTTCGGGGGTCATTCCACCCAGGCTCTTAAACTTGGCGGAGACCTCGTCCATTATCTTCTGTTGGGCATCTGTCTCAGGCAACAGGAAGCGGTACCAGCGTGCCAACTCTTCTCGGGACGCCTTCTCGATTTGCCCTTTAGTAGGAAACTCCAGCGGCTTGCCCATAGAATTCCTCAACGGTACCAAGTTTTGATAGTACCAAGATTTCCGCTTAGTTTGAAAGATTGGCTGCAACTGATCGCGGGCCCTCGGCGTCTAAGGTTCTTGTAAGGATAATTTTGTAGGGTAGTCGAAGGCGGGGAGTCGAGGCGATTCACCGTAAGGTCCTACCCGAATTCAACGAAGCGCCGCTTCGTTGTGGCAGCATCTGACGATACGAGTACCCGCTCGGAGCCTCGCCGAGTCCCTCAACGAACTTCTCGGGGCCTGACAGCGCGTCCGCCCTCCTGCAGAAGACAGCAAATCAGGGTAATGGGCACCTCCGCCATGGGATGGGAGGTGGTTTTAATTTCCATTACGGATTTGCTGAATGCTACGAAAGAAAGCCCTTGAAACAGTAAACGCGCCGACGGCTCCGTTCGTCTCGCCTTCAGTTCAATTCGTGTTGACTCCGGCTGTCCTCTGTATTCCTGACTGCGCCAAGTTTCTTGGTACGACTCCAAATTTTATCGAAACCGAGATGCGAGCCGGCAGACTCGCCTTCTTGTTCTATGGCGGAAAGCGAGTCGTGCGTATTTCAGAGTTGCAACGATGGCTGGACAAGCAGGAAGAAAAGTCGGGGAAACTCGCGTGCAACGCACCCGCTGCTTCGGCGAGCGTCGATGCCTGACGTTCCTTTGTCACTGCCGGACATCGAGGATCTGCTGGCCGAACTGCTCGAAAAAAACAGGGAACGGGCAGCAAAAAAACGAGAACGCGACGCAAAACGGAGAGAGCGAGGCAGGAGAATTGTACGTGAGTGGTTACGTTCGTGCGTAGATTGCGGGTGCACGGACACGCGGATTCTCGAGTGCGATCACGTCTGGGGGTGGAATTTCACGATTTCCGAAAACCTCTGGCGGTCCGTTCGAGAACTGGAGGCCGAGCTCAAGTTATGTCAAAGCCGTTGCCGCAATTGTCACGCTATTCGGCACGCAGAAGAAAGGGAACGGCTACGAGAGATGGCTATTGATGAGCTTTTGTGAAGTGTAATCCAGAATTTAGGCCGAGTGAGAAGTGAAAACTAAATGGAGAACAAAATGATGAAGGAATCACAGCAGGAAGAGCTTAAACGCAACCGTGAGTTCGCACTTATCGCGTTTCATGCAGCGCACAGTGCGGCAGATATGCTCGAAATCGCCCAGCAGATGCAAGGGGATGCGGAGGAGGATGCCCATGAGGAGGGATGCACATGCATTGAGGATGCGGGTCGTTTAATCGAGGATGCCCGATGTTTGCATTTGAGAAGTGGAATGCAGGGGGACGTCGATGAGCGCGAATCCTTTGCCTTCACAGTCGCAACTTGTGCCTGCGTCACCTCAGATCATTGGCGAAGAGCCTATTGCTTCCATGACTCCTGCGTCTGATTCAGAAGTTCAAAAAATGGAGCATCTTCTTCGGTGGGGGCGAATTCAGCATCTTCCTCCCTCCCCTTGGAACGACGGACACCAGTGGCGGATCGACCGGTGCGTTTTCAATCCGAATCACAGCAATGTCTTTGTCGCTGTGAATGCCCTCGGCGAAACGTTTTACACCTGTTCGAATGATGCATGCCACGAAAACCACTGGATGCAATTCATTGAACTGCTCAAAAAGAAAGACAGCCACGAAGCCCGAGTTGCGCGAATAGAAGAGGAAGCGCGACAGAAGGAAGAGCCCGACCTCCCCGAAAGCACACAGCCTTTCCCTCCTTTCCCGCGCCTGATTGGTGTTCTCGACGAACTTGCATCGGCCATCGCACCGTCGCTCGCCTACGAACAAAAGGCGTTGGCATTGTTGACGGGGATCGGACTGAAAATCGCCGGACGCGTAAAGTTGGCGACGGATCCTTGGTTGCAAACGCGTCTGTATTCGGCTTCAATCTCGCCTCCTGGACAGACCAAGTCTGCAGCAGACAAGGAAGTTCGCAGAGCGCTGTGGCCACAACCCCTCAATACCGGCGAAAGTTTCGAGATGTTGGATGACAACCCGAAGCAAAGGTCCTTGGGAGAGCCGCTCTATCCTCACCCGCCACTGGAGGGCACTCCAATTACCGTGGAATTCTCCGTGAACTCCGGTCCGGCGCTCGTGCAATTGCTATCAGAATCGCCTCGGGTGTTTCTCGCCCCCGACGAATTGGCAGGCATGTTTGAAAAAGCCAGGTCGACGTCCAGCTCACCAAACACACTGTTCAATGAACTACTCCGTCTGTATGAGGGTAATGAAACGGGTCGGACGGTCGTGTCGAGGCGCGGAGAAAAAGGCACGCATCTCAAGCTGACGAATGTTTATCTCGCGATCTATGGTGGCGCGACGCCGCAGTCATTTGAGCGTATGTGGCGGGGCACGGGTGGTGATGGTGCGGGGTTGCAATCGCGTTTCACGATCGCTTACTCCGACTGCCCGCTTCCAGCATTCCAGAGGCTGACCGATGGCAAGGATCTTCAACGTCTCATGCCTATTCTGAACAGTCGCCTGCGTACCGTTCCTGAAAACCTGACGATGACCGACGAAGCACAAACCATGACCGTCGACTGGATGGCTGGACACACGGAAGGATTACCTGCCCGTGCATTGGACACCGCGAAGCGTGTTGCCATGATTCTGGCTGCAACACTCGAGTCTAAATGCGTCGATGCGCAAGTCATGAAGTGGGCGATCGATTTTGCTGAGTATCAGATTGTTCTAAAAAAGCGGCTGATGCCGGCTGATGCCGACAATAACGTGCAGGCATTCGAGCATAAGATCGTCGCGGTGTTTGAGCACAATTACCAAGCGACGTTGTCGCAGGCACGAAGGGCAATTCATCCGGAACGGCACTCCGGGGGTCACGAGGCATATAACCGCGCTGTCAGCGCCTTGATACGCAGCGGACGACTCATGTTGGCAAGCAAGACTACTTCCGGAACGCATATTTACAAGCTTGGGTAAGGAGGCAGGGTGGAGGAGAATCCAGAAATAATCGCGTACATCGAACGGCATATGGTCGACGGAAAGTGGGTGAATCTGCGCGACGCCAAGCGGAGCATGCATCTCAACCGGCATGGCGTGACGTCCGCTGAGGCAGGTGCCGTTTTTCAAGACCAGATAACTTCCTCAATGCTGGAGTTCGAAACTAAAAGCATTTCGCGCAGGAAGAGGGTACGTGTGTGCATAAGAGAGTGGCACGAGCGAAGGCACGTTGCGTGTGGTGTTATCAACATGGAGTGTGATGCCTGTCGGGAAGATGTTCAGATGCACGCGGATTGGTGTCAGGCGGCCCAGTTGTACGAGCTTCTTGCCTAGAAATTTGTGATTCCGAGATTCGACACTTAAGTGTCACCACATCGTACAAAGAGGCTGCACCAGATTCACTTTTGGTAGGCGAGATTGATTGTTGGTGCAGGGTCGTTGTACGGAGTGGTGCCATTTAAGTTCTTTTAGATCGAGCAAGATAAGTGGTCTGCACCTGCACCATACCTAAAAGCGGACGCGAATCTCGCCGCACCATGTACGTCTATTACCTTGGTGCAGGTGCAGACCACTTAAGTGAAACTCGTTTTGAACGGAGAAAGACATGAAAATCGAAGGATCAGCCTTCGGAGCAACAGGAAAAGACGACGACCGCCACACGATTGGAACCGTCCTCATCGATTTCTCTGACGGACAAGTCGGCGCATTCGACGGCATTCGAGAAGACATGTTTGAAAAGTGGGCCGAGGCTGAATATGACCCCCTGGGAAACTGCCCCTCGCAAACTTCGTAGCCTGCGAGACAGACCTCGCGACGCCCCCGAGAAGAATTGCATAAAGCGAGCGCTAACGTCGTGACGCCGTGGCTCCGACCCACCACGGCAAGTCCTACCTCAGTTTTTATCTAAACTTCTCAGAACTCAGAATTTCGCTAATTGAAGCGAGGTGACCCTTTCCTTCGCCGTTCAGAACGTCGGTGGTCATAATCTCGATTCTTTTCGCCCCACAGTAAAATCTGACGTAGCGTATCTCTGCGGTCGCCGAATTGGAGGTCGGAACCTCAAAAGAGCAGGAATTGTGTCCTTCATCGTTCATCTGCGACATTGCACGCCATAGAGCTTGAGCGAAAGCGAAAGTATCTTCATCACCTTGAGTCCAGGACCTGCTAGCAAACGTAAGCTTTGCGTCATGAAATCCTATATAACCCAGCCAAGTTGTCTCACTGTGTTTCTCTGCAACGATCCAATCGTCGCCGGCAGAACCCTGCATCTTTGTGACTGTGTAGTTTGCAGTCAGCTTGGTGATTGTCTCGTCGCGAGCCATGCCGAGCCGTAGCTGTGTACCGATCCAGATGGACGGCTGCGTGGAAGGCTGAGTAGTCTGAGCAACAGTAGAGACGGCGAACAACAGAGCTAACGCAATGGTTGCGGTTACATATTTGTTCGTTACACCCACCTTCTACAAAGAATACCTCAATCGAAGGACCGGAGTGAAAGATGCTCGGCTTCGGACGCTTCCTTTGATGAACTTCAATGGACGCGCTCCACAACAATCGTGACCGATTCCCCTGGCACAGCCCCCGCCCCCGAAACAATCCTCCGGTATCGTCAATCAAAATGTAAACAACCAAACAACCTGAAAATGGAAACGGGCCGCCACACTTTGCCGTGGCGGCCCGTTTTTGTTATCTCCGTGCTGACTCCCGGAAAAAGCTTGAGGTCAGGACCTCACCATTGCGGCTTTGGATGGATTGCTGCTGGGTCAATCGGTTCGTGATGACGTATTGAATTCGTCGAGGGTGTTTTGGCGGGTGTTGAAAACGTAGAACGCCTTCTAGTCCCCTCAGGCTCCCGGCAACGCGGCAACGTTAAAAGGGTCCTAACGCCCCGCATCGGACTCTTCGATCAGCCTTCGAAGGATGCGTGCCCGAAGCTGGAACTCGCGGGAATAGCAGCGGGTGCACATGCCAAGTCCACCTGAAATGAAACATCACGAAGGATAACCGGGATGTGAGGGCACTTTCTCCCTCAGCTTCGGGAACCGCGCTAAGCAACCAAACAGCCCGAAAATAGAAATGGCCGCCAGAGGCGTGTGCGGCCATTTTTGTTATCCCTGCTCACTCCCGGAAAAGCTTGAGGTCCCATCCACTGAAGGGTTGCACCAGACTTCACATTCCAGCGGATAGCGCGGCCATCTCGATTCGATTGCGTCCCAGGCGTTTCGCGGCATAGAGGGCTTCGTCTGCTTGAGTTACCAAGTCGTTGAAATCGGGTGCCTGCCTCCCTTCAAAACCGGCCATGCCAAAACTAGCGGTGACTCTCAAGGGACGCCCTCGAAAAACAAACTCTGTTGCTTCCAGCTCCCTGCGAATGCGTTCTATGACTATCCAGGCATCCGAGTTGGTTGCATGGGTAAGAGCAAGCAAAAATTCTTCACCGCCAAGACGCCCGCAGATATCACTCTTCCTCGAATGAGTTTTCAGAATTTCGGAAAACCTCTTCAAGACTTGGTCCCCTGCATCGTGGCCGTGTGCGTCGTTAACCTGCTTAAAGTGGTCCAAGTCGGCAACCGCAACCCAAAATGGAAATTTGTGTCTGGCAGCCGCGCTGACCTGCCTTGTGGCCCAATCAGCGATGGCGCGTCGATTAGGTAGACCCGTCAGAGTATCCGTTAGCGCCAGCTGTTGCAGCGATGGTTCTTCGTTTCGATCTGGCGCTGAAGTTCGATTATTCTGACGCCTACTGCGAGGCGAGCCACGAATTCCTGGGCATGAAACGGTTTTGTCAGGTAGTCGTCGGCTCCTGCCGCAAGCCCTGCGACGACGCTCTCTTTATCGGACATGCCCGTGAGAATGATCGTGTAGGTGTATGCCGCTTGGGAATTCGACCTTATGTGCTGGCAAATCTCAATGCCAGTCAGATCGGGCATTACCCAATCCACAATGACAAGCGCTGGATGGTGAGTTTCGAAAAGCTGGATGGCCTCGTGCCCGCTTTTTGCGAAAACGAGAACGTACCTTTCCGCAGTTAATGTTTCCTCGACGAGCTTACGAAACACCGCGGAATCGTCAGCAATCAATACCTTGATCGGGCCGACAGTCGGAGTGATTTTCTCAGCCACTGGTTTATCCGTTTGTATTAATCGGAGCGGTTACCAGTCGCCATCGGACAGCGCCCTGTCGGCATTTCCATCTCTTTTCATGGTTGGAACAACTCTGTTCTCTTGGCAGAACAGCCCCGGATACACAGGCGACCTCGAAGCCACAGGCTTCACAATGGTAGATTCCCGATTCGGGTGCCGTACCGCCTGGAGCAATCAGGGTCGAGAAGACGCTGCTAGCCGACTGCTGATATCCCTCAAGATTCTTAAAATATGGCAAATCGTCCCTCACTAAGTTTCAACGGATCGATTGGAAGCCTTCTGCCGAGCTTGCTCCGCCTCCAGCAACCATGTGTGCAAGACTTTCAGGAAATATGGATGAACCTCCTGGAAGGCAACGCCCATGCCAAGATTTGCCTGTGAATAGACGACCGTTCCGTGGGCCTCAAAAAATACGAGTCCGCTTACAATTTTGACTCGAACCACGGTTTCAGCCGGCACTGGGCTTACCGTATCAAAATAACATCCATAGAGGCTCAACTCTGCAACCCGGGTTGAGAGTTGCATCTTCGATTTTTCATCGATAATCTCGGCGGATGCAACGAATGGGTACCGAATTGTGCGACGGCGTTCTTTCATTCGCATGGCCCTCGGTCCTTGGCTGACTGCGCATCTAGCCGAAGTAATTGACGCGGCTAGAAGTCGTGGAAACTAGTCGCTTTTTTGCCCTTAACGTGCAGTCTTACCCTCCTCACAAACAGAAAGCGCTTGATCGTAAAGCCGAACAAGAACAAACCGGCAACAAATAGTGCAGCGCCAACCAGAACCAGTAGATCGGCTGCAGGCCCCTCATCGCTGACGCCAATCGCCAAGAGGTATGTTCCGAATGAGAGAACGAGGACTGCCATTGATATATGGGCAGTCACGCTAGGATCTTCCCCAATCTTCCGGCGGAAAGCTGATGGGCCAAAATGTGGCTGAGGGTTCGTGAAACTCAAACGCCAACGTAACTGCGTCTGCCGAGGAACGCTCCGACCGGATCACTCTGCACCAGGCTTCCATACCTGTCTGTGGATTGACTAAGGCAATTTTATGATTGGCCTGGAGCATCAATGGCGATTTCAAAAGCCCGCCGTGTGCGTTCACAACCAAAGTGAATGCATGGACTCGTACCTTTCTACCGTCTGTCAGTTCTGTGCGCAAAAGCAGGGGCATTTGGAGCACCACTCTTTGGCTTCGGCGGCGATTACTTAGATCGGGCGGAGGGTCTACGATGGTCTGGATCTGCGGTCGGACGTACGTTTTCTTCACTTCACTATTCTCTGATACGAGTAATACTACATTGAGGTATTATAATGCAATATAATACACCCATTTTACACTGAAGTGTACGTACCCGACAATACGTAGGGTGTTTCGATTAGGCCCGCCTGCCTGCACTTAGCTACTTGCTTGGCCGCCTTCGGCTCGCCATTCGTTGGGTCATGTACAGCAACAGGTCGCGGTCATCCGGCCGCATACGGGCAAGGGCTTGGCAAAGCCTTGCCAAATAACGGCTCTGTGGGCCCGACGCGCCCCACTGTTGGGCGCTTGTCCCATTCAGTCGCAGGACAGGAGGTTCATCGCCGTCGTAGAGGACTAGGTAAAGCGGAATTTCGAGTGCGCGAGCGAACTTTTCGAGCGTTTCGACCGCTGGTACGGTGTGTCCGTTTTCAACGCGCGAGACGTAACAGCGCAACAATCCCGTGCGGGCTTCGATGTCGCCTTGAGACAACTTCTTTTCTTCCCGGAGAGCACGCAGCCTTTCTCCAACTAGCATTTCGGCCTCCTGCTTATTGTTTTCGGGTTCACCTCGGGGGCATCGTCAGTTATACATCCAATACGTGAGCAAAGCAATACAAACAATGTACTGGTCGATGTATTAATTAGTGCCGCATCAGACTCGTTTGGTGGCCGACAGGAACTCGCCAATCTCAGTGAACCCGACTCCGCACAAGAGCCGGCGATCATCATGCTTCAGCGTCTGTCTCGTGCCAGGACGGACCCAGGGCAGCAGGTGGAAATCGAAGAACCCGCTATTATCCGCGTTCATACGAATTACTAGGGAGAGCCTGCAAAATTCCGTCCGAAGAGTATCCAGCTCCCATCGCAAGGAGCCATCGTTCAGTCGATGTGATCGGCACAGGTAAACGGTGATCTGCGAATTGTTTTTGAGCCCGAGCCTTGATCTTTGTCTCCAATTCTTTCGTGCGATGCACACCTCCCCGGGAAACATCCTCACGATCTCCCGAAGAAGGGACTCCTTCGCTGCCGCCAATCTCCTGCGAGTAGCTGTAATGTCCGGCGAGGCTTGAACTCCGGAATAGCCAATTAGGCGATACGTATTCCGGAGGCCTCCGAAGCGCCTCCAGAAGGTTCCTGTAGAAGGAAGATCTTTTGCGTCGGAGATCACCTTCTGGGAAAGCTTGCCCTCCTTGCCCCACAGCCTGACGCAGGGCGTCCAGAACTCGGTCGTTCGTCTTGAAAAATGTTCTGGAGTGAATTATCCGTTGCGCTTCCTCAAATACGTCTCGACTGACGATCGGCTCAAAAGCATCCGGGACGATGCACCAAGTACTCCTCGGCATGGTTACGTTCGGTCCCTTCAGAATTTGGGAACGCTGGCCAAAAACGTGACAGCCGCAATATTTCGGATGCGTTAGGACACGGTAAACGCCAACCTGGTACCACTGGCGACCATTAGAATATGGAATACCTCGGCGGTTCAATTCGTTCGCAATTTCAGCGGTCGAAAGTCTTTCGTCTATAAACATTCGATACATTTCGCGAACGCAGTCCACTTCATCTTGTGGCCCCGGCACCAACGTTACGCGGTCCGTGGATAGACTCTTCCTTTCGCCCGCCCCGAGAAACTGCTTCGGAGCTCTTTCCGCACTCACGAGCAAACGCCGGAAACCGTAGCCAGCGACTCCCCCGTTTCTAAAGCCGAGTGAAGCTATCCTTCGGGTGCCTGCTGCCACTTTCCCAGAGAGTTCCCGGCTGTATTCGGCGGCCATACTCCGCTTCAGCGTCTTGATGATCATGCTGGCGAGCGTATAGTCATTCGAGAAGCCCTCCGAGCAGTAGTGAACAGGCGCGCCGGCCTGCTTGCAAAGAAACTCGTAGTGGGCGGATTCATCAATGTCTTGAAATCGGCCCCATCTGGTCACATCTAGCACTAGGATCGCTTTGAATTGTGCCCTTCGGCTTACAACATCCTGCAACATCATACGAAGGCCCGCTCGGTTACGAAGCAGTAGACCGCTCTTGGCGACATCCTCATACTTCTGCACGATCAAAAAATCGTGCTCGTCCGCGTAGCGTTTGATCGCAGCCGACTGATTTTCCAACGAGTATTGCTGGTGCTCAGTGGACATCCGAACATACTGAGCAACTGGTATCGGCATTTGCTCCTCCTTTGTGAGGTACTGGCTGTTCGCGCCGTGAGGCGACCATAGATACGTCAACGAGGACAACAGGTCCTCCGGTCGTCCCCTATCCCAATCTTTCTGGCTTCATTTCCTATAACTTAGTGCTGTGAAACTGGTTCTTCCAGAAAGGAGATGGAGGCATGTCATACATCCTTGCCCTTCTAGTGGTTGTCATTTCGTCGTTAGCGCTTCCGCAAAATAAGGGAGACGAGACCAAAGTAATCGCATTCGAGAATCTGTGGAATCAAATGCAAATCAACCACGACGCAGACGCTATGGACAAAATGCTCGATAGCGATTTTGTTCTTACCGACTACGATGGAACGGTGATGTCCAAGGGCCAATTTTTGGAGTCGATCCGAGACAGATCGAACCAATTGACGGTTGAGGTGTCCGAAGACATGAAATTGTACCGCCACGGTGACACACTAATCGTGACTGGCACGACGCACGAGAAGGGTACACTCAAGGGCAGGGCTTATCAGCATAAAGGGCGATTCACCGATACGTGGATCCGACAGAACGGAACCTGGATTTGCATTGCCAGTCAGCTCGCCTTACTGAGTAAGTGATAGTCAATTGCATTTTCAAGTTGCGAGGGATGGGAGGATTGTTTCGGGTGCGGTGATCGCGTCGGGTGAATCAGTCACGATTGTTGTGGACCGCGTTCATGAAGAGATTGTGATCGACGCCGTTGGGCAACGAAGCCGCCGCACGCACCATCCGCGAGTTTCAGCGCGTGGGCCACAATGTATATAAAAGGTTCAGGCTGCGCACGTGTCAAGGCCACGTAGATCAGTGCTGCGACCACTCCCACCAGCGTCCCATGCAGAATGAAATGGGATTCGATCCGCCGACACACCCAGAGCGCCCCCAGGAAGCACATGACGAAGGACCCTGGGGGAGCAGCGTAGTGCAGGCGAGCCCGCTGCTCTTCTATGAGGGTGATCCCCGGCCGGGTTAGGCGTCTTTGATTTCGCGGAGACGTCCGCTCGTGACGTCGTAGACGAAGCCGCGGACAGCGACACTCTCGGGAATCCAGGGATGGGTGCGGAGCTTCTGCAATTGGTGGCGGACATTTTCTTCGATGTTTTGAAAGGCGTAGAAGAAGGCGGGAGCAATGGCAGCGGTCCCGGTGCGATTCTGGATTCGGGTACGCAAATCCTGTTCGCTCGCATTCATCAATCCGCAGTCAGTGTGATTGATCACCATGAATTCCTCGGTGCCGAGTAGATAATGTGATACGAGCAAGGAGCGCAGGGTGTCGTCCGTGACGATGCCGCCGGCGTTGCGAATAATGTGAGCGTCTCCCGTTTTCAAACCTAGGGTGCGAATCGAAAGCCGGGTATCCATACACGTCAGCACCGCAAGTCTGCGCTCGGGACGCGGTGTTAGTTTGCGCAATTCATGGGTGCGCGAGTAGATTTCGTTTGCTGCGAGCACTTCGTCGATTACGCTCATGGCCCGCATAGTTTAGCGTAGCCTCATCCGAGCCGCACGATGAAGACAAACAATTGGCGCAAGTCCTGATTCGTCGCATAACGGGACAAGTGCCGTACCAGGGACTCCGCTTGCCCGATAAGCGCGGTGGTCTCAATGGGTCGACGCAACACTCAGCTCGAACCCACCTCGTATTGAAAACAAAAGGTAAAATCGCTCGCTAGATTAGATCAGCCGGAACGGTACCCTGCATAGGTTTTGACCGGGTACAGCCAAACAGATCGGTTCTCCAGCAGAAGTAGTGTCGGATCAACTGCTTAGATGGTATTGCATCGACCGGTTGAGCCGGCAGCGTTAATCAAGCGGTGAAACCCCGCTGGTTCAATCCGTCTTGATGAGCCGATGGTGAATGGCGTACAGAGCGAGTTCTAGACGGTCAGAGACACCGAGTTTGTCAAATATGTTGTGAAGGTGATTCTTCA
The DNA here is from genome assembly GCA_963810355.1 of uncultured Acidobacteriota bacterium. Taxonomy (GTDB): domain Bacteria; phylum Acidobacteriota; class Terriglobia; order Acidiferrales; family UBA7541; genus Acidiferrum. Next base: position 262,556 of record CAWENU010000009.1, on the reverse strand, counting down.
CGGTTTGCTCGCTGATGAAGAGCTTTTCGGCAATTTCCTTGTTACGAAAGCCTCGGGCAACGTGCTGGACGATTTGCTTCTCGCGCTCACTGAGCAGCGATTTGCCGCGCTTTGATTCGGACTCATTGGAGGTCGAGAAGGCTTTCACGATTTCGCCAGTCATACGGTTATCCAACCAGATTTCTCCGGCGTGAACGCAGTGAATGCTCTTGACAAGGAGTTCCGTGGCAGACTGTTTCAGAAAGACTCCGCGAGCACCAAGACGCATAGCGCTGACGACATCACGGTCATCCTCGGCGGCGGTCAGTACAACGACGCGGGTGGCGATCGTGTCGAAATTGACCTCCTTTAGGACATCGAGGCCGTTCTTAATCGGCATACGGAGATCAAGGAGAAGCACATCGGGGTTGAGTTTAGCGAGGAGCTCTATACATTCCTCACCATTCTGTGCTTCGCCAACAATGGAAATACTTTCGTCCGAACCCAAAAGCTTCCGCAAACCATCGCGGAAGATCGCGTGGTCATCCGCAATGAGCACTCTGATATTCGATCGCTCTTTTGGCATCAGAGAAAAATGGTTCCTTTTAAGTCCCACTATAGCTCGGCGCCTCTCGAAAAAAGGCGATCTGTGAAGGGCGAAGAATTCTTCGTTGTGGAATAAACTTTTCTCTGTAAGGCAGCACCCAAGGCATTTGTGGTCTTGTCGTCTATTTAATCGCGTTCTTGCGGTCGGGCTCGTCGCGGCGGTTAGCGGTTAAGACTATGGCCACGCCCACAAGCAGTGAAATCAGACCGACTATACCAAACAGGGGATTGACCGCGTGATGAGTTGTTCGTGAAACCGCAGTGGGGCCGCTAGTGACGTTAGTTGGCATCATGTAATACATCGTTTGAATGCCAAGCAAGACGATCCCGAGAATCGCCAGCGCGATGCCGTGAATCCTTCCGAATTGCATGGGGACCTCCGAGCTGCTCTACTGATTAGATGCCCGGTGACCGTGTACAGACTTCGCCGCACCTGGAGCGTCACTCCTGGTCGGTCGCACTACGGGACATCTGCGTACCATGACTTCACGTTTCCCATTTGCGCGTCGATTCGGGAGTAAAGCAGACGCCGTCGGAAATTTCGATAGTGTTCCCAATCGAACTGTTTCCAGGCAGAGGTTATCGCAGAATATCTGGATGAGAATGGTGGAACTCACGCCCAAGGAGCTGTCATCCGTTCCCTGTCCAACTTGTGGCGTCGCCGCCGGAGAGCGTTGCCATTTGCATTCAGGTTCCCCATGCTTCGAACCACACTTAGACCGGAAGCTCTGTGCCATTGAAGCCCTGGAACAAAAAAGAATTCTTGAAGCGAACATACGCGCAGCGAATCACCGTGCGAAACTCCATTAGCCCGGCACCGGTGACCAATGCGTATGGCTGTGCGTCACTTCACGCAAGTCAAGAGTAGCCCGCAGTCCTTCCTTGCCAGCGACACATCTAAAGACTAGAGAGCATCCGGTCCCGGTCGCTCATCCGAATTTAAATGGAGGATGGAAAAAAGATGAAAGCCAAGATCGCAACGATGGTCCTGGGGTTGTTTGTAATGTCCGCCTCAACCCTTTTGGCCCAAGACGAACAAAAAACAACGCACAAAAACGTGCGGACACTCTCGGGCTGTCTTCAAAAGGGCGACGGCGAGAAAGAATACAAGCTGACTGATACCAAGGGCGACAATTGGGAAATCAAGAGTGACGCCGTTGCACTCGATCAGCACGTAGGACACACGGTAAGAGTCACTGGCGTGGTCTCGAACGCTATGGCGCATGGCGCGAAGGAAGACGCCAAGGAAAAGGCAAGCGAGCACGGTGTTGGTGATTCCACTGAACATGGCCACATGACCGTTACAGCGCTTAAGATGGTCAGCGAGAGTTGCTCGCACTAGCTTACAGCTCGAGAAATAGACTTGCCCCGGAAGGCTTTCAAAGCGATCCGGGGCTTTCCTTTTTGCCCTGATCTGGTCGTCCAGTCTCTAATTCAGGCCGCCCACATTTCTGCCTAAGATGTCCGCAGACGCCTTAAGGGTCCCTACCTGGAAACCCCTATTACCTGATCTAGGTAGCGGCGAGACACTTGGGTAGAGGCTTTTATGCACAACACCAAGACCCAAGACACCAAGAATCAAGATCCAAAGAACCAGGAACCTAGGAAGCACCCTACGAACGAGGATCCAAAACAGCGCGATCCCTTGAAGCACGATCCAATCCACGATCAGACCAAGAACGATCCACCGGATCCAAAACAGCGAGACCCCTTGAACCACGATCCAATCCATGATCAAACCGAGAACGATCCAACGAAGCAGCCAGATCCGACACACAACATACAGGGCGAATCTGTGAAGTATGACAAGTCAAAGACCGCAACTGGTGGTTCCAAACACTAATTTGGCAACAGAGAGCCCGGACAATCAGGCCGGGAAGCGTAAAACTTTACGGCACAGTGAAAAGAGGGCGCGCCAGCCTTAACCGCTGGTGCGCCCTTAGTTTTTGTTTCGAGGTCAGTGCGGGTCAGAGGTTCATTTCACCCCTTGCTTTTTTCGACTCTCGGCCAGGGCGGCACCGATGTTTTCAGTATCTTCGCAAGCCTATCTGGACGCTGCCTGCGAGACAGTGTGTCCCTTGCAACCTGCATGTGGGCACTTGCAGGCAATGTCTGGAGTTTTTTCCATCGCTTCACACTCGGTGCTGCAATACTTTCCGGAGGTTACATTGCAGGAACAGACGGGATGGGCGCATTTTTTACTATCAGCCATTGGGTCTCCTTTTCGTCAAACCGAAGCGATGATTAGATGTCCAACGGGTCAGTAAAGGCGGCATCGCGGGCAGTCGGCTGGGATTATTTTCCATGCCGCCACACGGCGATAAAAACCCAAAATCAAAAACGCGGGCGGCGGTTTGGGCAAGCTCCGATTTTGCGAAAGCCGCTGACATTCTCAGCAAAATCGGACAAAACCGATTTTTCGACTCCTACCAAGCAAAAGCCCGTGCATTTGTGGATGAGAATTGGAGCGCTATTAGTATGGTCGCCCGCGAGCTGCTAGACGAGAAACAACTCAGCGACACCGAAGTAGCCTTGATCATTGACGTGGCTGACGGCAAAAAAGATGCTCTTCAATCGCTCGCTAGGCACCGAGAACGTCTCGTAAAGCGTTCGTAAAAGAAGCAAAATTCTTCGTCACTTTGAAGGGTAGTTTTTTTCAATCTTTCTCATGATCTCTTCAGCCTTGCTGATCGCGTCGGTGATGATGATCTCCCGCGCAGGGCATGGACGGGTCAAACCTTGAGTTTCGAGTTCTGACAGCTTGCGTGCTGCGAGGATGGTGGCTGCGAACAGGATCGCGAATTTGCGCTCTTCCATGACGACCGCATTCTAGCATCTTCGCTTTTGTTTCGCCATCACGAATCCTCAGTAAAAATTGCGAGGTGGAATACCGAATCGACTGTATGGCGTACCTACGCGAACGCATTACGATTGCTCTAACTTTGGAGGGCCATATATTGACAGCTATTCTTTTAGCCCTTTTCGCCACGGTTGGAGTTGGGGCCTTGGCTCTTATCTCCTACTTATTTTATTTGACGCATGGCTCACGTGACCGTTTGGAATAGCCTCTGTTCCGGCCTCATTTGCTGTCCGGCAGTGACGGTTGGCTAACCTCGAGTTGTGCTTCCCGAAATCCAACCCGCAAAGCTAGCGAAGTGCCTAGCGGCTTTCGACGATCCCGACTGGATATTTGAACTCAAGCACGACGGATTCCGATCGCTCGCCTACCTCGAAAACGGCCACTGCCGCCTGGTCTCTCGCCGCCGAAATACCTACAAGAGCTTCGAAGTTCTGCGGAGTGCTTTAGAGGGGTTGAGGGCACGTAACGCCATTCTAGACGGTGAAATCGTCTGTCTGGATTCGAACGGCGTTAGTCAGTTTAAAGAGCTTTTGTACCGTCGAGGTCGCGCCGTGTTTTTTCGCCTTTGATCTTCTTTGGCTGAACGATATCGATCTATGCCAAACTCCGCTTATCGAACGCAAGAAGAAATTGCAAGGACTGATCCAGCGCGGCGAGTGCTCTGAGATCATCTACTCGCAGCATGTCGAGCGGGATGGGAAGCTATTGTTTCAGGAGGTCTGTGAGCGGAATCTTGAGGGGATCGTTTGCAAACGGAGGATGGGCGTCTACTCGGAACACGGCTGGCTAAAAATTAAGAATCCAAAATACACGCAGGCGGAAGGACGTCACGAGATGTTTGAGGCGTTTCACGAGGGACGGAAGAGTGGGAAAATTGGGGGCAAATCGACGCAGTAGAGATGATACTTCTTGCTACGTTTGCTGCATTTAGGGTCTGATTAGAGCATGTTTTCCGTCGCGGCCTGTTTGCGTTTTTCTTCAAATCCCGCTATGTCATTGAAAACACAGTTAGGGTCAACTAGACTTGAACTGCGATTGAACTGGGGTATGCGGGAGGCAGAATCCCACCCTCTCCGCCATCTGAATCATATTCCTAGCGGTCCAGAATTTTCCCTCGCGAACAACGTCGTTGAACCGCTTTATACGAATCTCTCCCTAGTCAGACCTCACCTGTGTCTCGAATAGCCGCCAGCCTATGCTGGCAAGTCTGTGCCGTGGCAACTGCATCGTCAATCAAATTGATGCGTAGTTCAGGGGCTTGACATCAATAATGCATTCTGATCATCATGTGGTATGAGAACGACTCTCTCTTTGGATGATGATGTGTTTCGGGAAATTAAGGCATACGCCGAAAGCCGGGACGTTGCCATTGGCAAGGCCGTGTCGGAACTGGTACGCCGGGGATTGCGGGCACCTTTGCAGACACGCGTGGTGAACGGCTTCCACGTTGTGGAGTTGCCACAGGATTCCCCCCCGGTCAGGAGCGAGGATGTGAAGAAATTGCAGGACGAGCTGGAGTGAAAGCGGGCTATTTGCTTGATGTCAACGTGCTTATAGCGATGGCGTGGCCTACGCACGTGGCGCACGAAAGGGTGCAGCAATGGCTCAGGCGCCACGCACAGGAAGGGTGGGCGACTTGTCCGCTGACGCAGACAGCGTTCGTGCGCATTCTCTCAAATCCAGGATTCTCGCCCAACGCACTCACGCCCGGTAATGCGGTCGCGCTCTTGCGAGCCAACCTCAGCCATCCGGCGTATGAGTTCTGGCCGGATGACATCAGCCTTGAACAGGCCCTTGAACCATTCGCCCAGCGCATGGCCGGACACAAACAGGTGACGGATGCCTATTTGCTGGGACTCGTAATGCACAAAAAGGGGAAGTTGGCCACGTTGGATCGCGCGATTCGCGCGCTGTTACCCAACAAAACGATGGACAGCGATTGCGTAGTCACGATATGAAGACGATCAGCGGCTAGCCGTGGAGAGCGCCTGATGCCTTTTGCTTTTGCTAGTCTATGCCTCCTCGAGATTTAAGGGTCCGGCGTGCCAGCGACTACCTCCGGTCTTTGAACCACATCCGTCATTTATTGCTTATAACCAACAGCTGACTCGCTGGTGCTGCTCGGGCGCGAATCGCTTGACCCGACAACCAAACTTGCCTAAGCTTCGTCTTAACAAGTACATGTCACGTAAGAACATGCGGTTGGCATTGGTATTGCTCCTCGGGGTGGTATTTCTCGCGGGGCAATTTCACTTTTGCTGCACCGACCGCGCTTCGGAACCCTACGCTTCGCATGTTTGTCCATTCTGCGCGACCGCCGGATCTGCGATCCTGACCCTGGCACCCATCATAACGATTGTTCCGGTTCTGAATCGCTTGGAAACTCCGGCTGTTAGCTTTGAGATTTGCTCTGGTGCACCGCGCGCCACCTCTCCCCGCGGGCCTCCCACGCTTTAGAGCTTCGAGTCTTTTCCCCTTCACAATTTCCATTCGCTCGATTGCATTGTTTGTCGCAGAGACACCAGGAGTTTTGTTATGAGGAAAGGATTGGCATTGGCCAGCGCAGTACTGGCCCTGCCGATAGCCATTGCGGCGCAGGGGCAGAAGATGCCGCCGCTCCCGCCACCGTCTGGGCCCGCGGTGGCGCCGTCGCCTGCGCCCAACGCGCCCACGCGCATATCGATTGACGAAGCGATCCGGTTGGCGTTGCAGCACAATCACGCCTTGCAGGCTACGCGGACGACGATCTTGCAGAATCAGGCAGAGGAGGTGACCGCCAATCTCCGGCCGAATCCGACGCTGTCGTGGGACACCCAGTTTTTCCCGCTCTTTACTCCCAGCGAGTTTAATGCGGACTACCTTGAGAATCAGGCACAGTTCGATGTAGGCATCGGCTATCTGTTCGAGCGCGGTAAGAAGCGGCAGCATCGGCTCCAAGCGGCCAGAGATCAGACGGCGGTGACGCGGTCGCAAGTGGACGACAGCCAGCGGCAGCTGATCTTTAATACTAGCCAGCAGTTCATTGCGGTGCTGCTGGCGCAGTCGACCGTCGATCTGGCAAAGCAGGACGCGGAAAGCTTCGAACAAACGGTAAACATCAGCGAGTCGCGCTACAAGGCCGGGGATATGAGCGAGGGCGACCTGCTGAAGATCAAGCTCCAGTTGCTGCAGTTTCAAAGCGATCTGTCCATGGCGAAGCTCGCGAAGGTTCAGGCGCTCGCAGCGCTGCGGCAACTTGCTGGGTTTCGAATCGGTGCCCGACGAATTCGACGTGGAGGGCGATCTCGATTACCAACCGGTGCATGCGGGGATGGAGGATCTCAAGGTGCTCGCCATGCAGAATCGACCGGATCTCCGGGCTGCGCAGGAGGGTGTGACTGCCGCGCGGAGCCAGGAAGCCCTGATGCGGGCTAACGGTAAGAAGGACCTGGGAGTGACCTTCGACTACACGCACACCGGCGGCATCAACAGCGGAGCCTTTTACTTCAACATCGATCTGCCGATTTTCGACCGTAACCAGGGAGAAATCGCGCGGACGCGCTTCGCCATTACGCAAGCGCAGGAGCAGGCGATTGAGACCGCGCAGCAAGTCAACACCGATGTCGTGGACGCTTATGCGGCGTTGCGATCGAACGATGAAATTATCCATCTGTATCGGGGCGGCTACGTGGATCGGGCCAAGGAATCCCGCGACATCACCGAATACGCGTACCAGCGCGGGGCGGCCAGCCTGTTGGATTTTCTGGATGCGGAGCGCACCTATCGCGCCAATCAACTCGCTTATCGGCAGGCGCTCGCCAGCTACATGACGGCTCTCGAGCAGATGCGCCAAGCGGTTGGAACGAGGAACCTGCCATGATCACACCCAATCGATTCTCTACGCCGAATTTTGTTGCAGTTGCGGTCGCCGCGATGGCGCTGGGGTGGGCAGGGTGCGGGTCTGGTCCGGGCGAAACGGAATCCAAGATGACCTCGTATTCGACAGGCCAAACCAAGGCGGATACGGCCGAACTTTTTACGGTCCCCCCGGAGCAGATGAGTCACCTTCGGGTAGTTTCGGTAGAGAAATCCAAGGTTCCGCGCGCACTTCGACTTACGGGGGCGGTGGCTTATAACGCGTTCAAGACGACTCCGGTGTTCAGCCCCGTCGGGGGCCCGGTGCAGGAAATACTAGCGGAACCTGGCCAGAACGTGCATGCCGGTCAAACCCTGTTGACGGTGACGAGTCCCGATTATTCTGCGGCGCGTTCGGCCTACCTGAAAGCGGTCAGCGCGTTTCAGCTCGCGGACAAGAATTACGAACGCTCGAAAGATCTTTACGAGCACAAGGCCATTGCGGAGCGGGACCTGCAACAAGCGGAATCGGACCGCGCGCAAGCGAAGGCGGACCAGCAGTCCGCGGAAGATGCGCTACGCGCCCTGGGCATTCGTGATCCTGAATCGCTGGTGAAGGAGCCGCCCAAAACCACAGGCCAGATCCCGGTCCCAGCGCCTGTGGCTGGCCAGATTGTCGAGCGCCTCGTTGGGCCGGGACAGCTTCTGCAAGCGGGCTCAACGCAGTGCTTCACGATTTCGGACATGAGCACGGTGTGGGTGCTCGTCAACGTCTACCAGAATGATCTGGCCTACGTGCGAGTTGGGGACAACGTGGACATTACCACCGACGCCTACCCCGACAAATTTCACGGAAGGATTTCCTACATCGCCGACGCGCTGGATCCAAATACGCGGACGTTGCAAGCGCGGATCATAACCGAAAATCCCGGTTACAAGCTGAAGAAAGACATGTATGTGACCGCGACCGTGCATGCCGGGGCGCTAGCGAATGCGCTTACCGTTCCGGACGCTTCGGTCTTGCGCGATACCGAGAATCAGCCGTTCGTTTACGTGCAGGTCGCGTCCAATCAATTCGCCAGGCGATTAGTGAAAGTGGGCGATAGCCAGGACGGCCGCACACTGGTCCAGGACGGGCTCAAAGAGGGCGAGAACGTCGTCGGCGACGGCAGTTTGTTTCTGCAATTCAAAAATTCGCTGCAGCATTAGGAAACGACTTCTCCATGCCCACCTCGCGCAAACTCGTGACGATCCGCAGGCTGAACGCATGATTCATCGCGTCGTTCAATTCGCTCTCCAGCAGCGCTTCGTCGTCCTGATGTTCACTGTTCTCGTCGTCGTCGCGGGGGCCGTCTCGTTTCAGCGGATGCCTGTGGATGCTTACCCCGATCTCTCGCCACCCATGGTCGAGCTGATCACGCAGTGGCCCGGGCATGCCGCCGAAGAAGTCGAGCGGCTGACTACACTGCCTCTCGAGCTGGCCATGAACGGCACCCCCAACCTGCGTGTGATGCGTTCCATCTCGCTGTACGGTCTGTCCGACGTCATCCTGACCTTTGACGAAGGTACCGACGCCTATTTCGCGCGCCAAGTGGTTTTCCAGCGGATTGCCGACGCGCAGCTGCCCAGCGGCGTTACGCCGAGCATGGCGCCGCTGTTCAGTCCCAGTGGACTGGTGTATCGGTACGTCCTCGAGAGCCCGGACCGCTCGCCGATGGAATTGCACACCTACGAAGAGTGGATCATCGAGCGGGCGTACCGCAGCGTGCCGGGTGTCGCCGACGATTCCGGGTTCGGCGGCCCTACGATGCAGTATCACGTGCTGCTCGATCCGGCGCGCCTGTACAATTTTCATCTTCCCGTCGTGCAGGTCTTCAATGCCCTGCAGGCGAACAATGCCAATACCGGTGGCGGCTTCTACACGCAGGGCGGGCAGTTTTATTACGTGCGAGGCCTGGGCCTTCTGAAATCCACGGACGACATTGGCGAAGTTGTGGTCGGCAGCAACAATGGCGTTCCCATTCGCGTAAAGGATGTCGGGCAGGTGGTCATCGGAAACGCCCCGCGTCTGGGAATCTTCGGGTTCCAGGAAAAAACCAAGAACAACGACGACGCCGTCGAAGGCGTGATCCTCATGCGTCGCGGCGAGCAGACGCAGAACGTGTTGCGCGGCGTGGAGCGAAAGACCGACGAACTCAACCGCAGCATCCTGCCTCCGGACGTGAAGATTCATCCTTACTACGATCGCAGCGATCTAGTCCGGGTCACCACCGACACGGTGGAAGGCAATCTTTTGCGAGGCATGATCCTGGTTTTTCTGGTCCTGCTTTTCTTCCTGGTCAGCTTTCGCGCCGCCGTTATTACCGCCCTGACCATTCCCCTGGCGCTCCTGTTCGCTTTCATCTTTCTACACGCGACCGGGGAAGCCGCGAATCTTCTGTCCATTGGCGCTATCGACTTCGGGATCATCATCGACGGCACCATCGTCATGGTCGAAAATATTTATCGCGAGTTGGCCGAACGCAGCGGCACGGAATACCAACTCCACGAGGTCATTCTGCACGCCGCTCGCGACGTCGACCGTCCCATCTTCTACTCCGTGGCGGTCATCATTGCAGGGTATCTGCCGATCTATGCGCTGACCGGCCCATCCGGGAAACTGTTTCATCCCATGGCGGACACCATGGCGTTTGCTCTGGTCGGGGCCCTTGTTTTTACGCTGACGTTTGTCCCGGTGATCGTTTCGTACTGGTTCAAGAAGGGCGTCCGGGAAAAGCCCAATCGCATTTTCAATTGGGTGCGCGAACGATATGCTGGACGGTTGGTGTGGTGCCTGGACCATCCTACGATCACAGTTGCCGGAGCCTTGCTGATCTTCGGCGCGACGCTTCTGCTCGTACCGCTCATCGGCGGCGAATTTCTTCCGCATCTGGACGAAGGCGCTCTTTGGGTGCGTGCCACCATGCCGTATACGATCGGGTTCGACGAGGCGGCGAAGTTCGCGCCGCAGGTGCGCAACATACTGATTCAGTATCCGCAGGTTACCGTCGTGGGTTCGGAGTTAGGACGGCCGGACGACGGGACCGACCCCACGGGCTTTTTCAACTGTGAGTTTTACGTTGGGTTGAAACCTTACGATGACAAGACGTGGAATTCCGGGCCCATACATACCAAGGAGGAATTGACCAAGGACCTGGAGAAAAAATTAGACGCCTATCCTGGCGTCATCTTTAACTTCACGCAGCCCGCCGAAGACGCCGTGGACGAAGCGCTCACGGGACTGAAGTCCGCGCTGGCCGTGAAGATATTTGGTCCTGATCTCGACGTCCTGGAGAAAAAGGCGGTGGAGATCAAGAATGTGCTCGACAAAACACCGGGCTACACGGAACTGACGGTGGTGCGGGAGCTGGGCCAACCGAGTCTGATTGTCGATATCGACCGGCCGAAGATTGCGCGCTACGGCATCAATGTCGCCGATGTCGAAGCGGTGGTGCAGACCGCCGTCGGGGGGCAGGCGGCGACGCAGGTCATTCAAGGTGAGAAGCTCTTCGATCTGGTGGTACGCATGGAGCCGCAATATCGCTCCAATGCAACGCAGATCGCCAATCTTCTGGTACCGACACCGGGAGGTCAGCAGATTCCTTTGTCGCAACTGGCCGACATTAAACAAAACAGCGGCGCGTCGTTCATCTATCGCGAAAATAATTCGCGCTATATCGGGATTCAGTTCTCGGTTACGGGTCGCGATCTGGAAGGCATCGTCCAGGCCGGTCAAGCGGCAGTTGCAAAATCCGTCCAGCTTCCCGAGGGTTACCGTCTGGATTGGGGCGGGGAGTACAGCGAGCTACTGGAGGCGAAATCGCAGCTCTATGTCATCGGTCCGCTGGCTATTTTTTTGATTTTTCTCATTCTGTTCGCGCTTTACGGCAATTTCAAATTCCCGGTCACTATTGCGTTGGGCGTGGTTCTCACCGAACCGGTTGGTGCGCTGATTGCCCTCAAGCTGTTGCACATTCCATTTAGCGTCTCCAGCGGGCTTGGTCTTCTGGCGCTGCTCGGGGTGTCCGTTGAAACGGCGGTCATTCTTGTCAGCTACATCAACAAGCTTCGGCTGGAGGGCGCCTCCGTGCGCGACGCCACTCGCGAAGCATCCCTATTGCGGCTGCGGCCGATCATGATGACTGCACTGGTTGCCTGCCTCGGTTTATTGCCCGCTGCCATCTCCACGGGGGTTGGGAGTGACACGCAAAAACCATTCGCGATTGTGGTGGTCGCGGGGTTGGTCTCGCGACTGCTGCTGGGTTTCTTCGTGAACCCGGTACTCTATGAAGTCGTGGCTCGGGAAGGCGACGTGCTGCAAGTCTGACCCGGGCCAATCGGCAATATCCACTGCGAGACAATCGGGACCGCAGGCGATGTCCAGCTGATCCCAAAAACGATGCGGGCGGGAAATTCCCGCCCGCGAGGGCGATACAATCAATCTCGATCACGTACTAAACAGCCGCACGCGTCACCCTTAGAAATGGCAAGATGCAGCGCCGCGCTTCTCCAGATATTTCTGGTGATATTCCTCCGCGCGATAAAACGGCCCGGCTGCGGTGATCTCCGTCGCAACTGGCTGCGCAAATTTCTTGCTGGCGTCCAGTGCGGCCTTGGATTTCTTCGCGGCGGCTTCTTGTTCTGGCGAGTGAAAGAAAATCGCCGTGCGGTATTGGGAACCGAAATCGGGTCCCTGACGGTTCTTTTGCGTGGGATTGTGCATCTTCCAGAAGGCGTCCAGCAACTGCTCGTATGTGACCTTCGCCGGATCGAAGGTTACCTGGACGACTTCCGCGTGGCCGGTTTCGTCGGTGCAAACGTCCTGATAGCTTGGATTTATAGTGTGGCCGCCGCTATATCCGACGGCCGCGTCGACAACTCCTGGTATTCTTCGGAATGCCGCTTCAATGCCCCAGAAACAGCCGGCACCAAATGTTGCGATCTCTGTCATGTAAATCTCCTATTTCCCGGAACTTAGCCCCCATCAATCCTGCGTTAAGGCAAGGAATTAGATGCAATCCGCAGCACTCTCGATTCTACGGCCAATCGCGAATCAAGACTTTGCGTGCGCCGGTGTGGGGCCGGAAAGCGCCTTTAGCTTGTCCTGGGCCAAGGACTTGTATGGGCTGTTGACGGACGCCGCGTCGGTCAATGCCGCCTTGGCTTCCGGTACGCGCTTCAAATTTAGCAACGCGAAGCCTAGCCGGTATTGGTTGCGGGCGTAACTGTTGGCGTTGGGCTTCAACAACGGCGCCGCCGCCTTGAAGTTGTCAACCGCCTGCGCGTTGTTTTTCTTTTGAATGTTGACCTGGCCCAGAGCGCTCAACGCCAGGCCTTTCTGCAGGGCGCTCTGCTGCTGCCATTGTTCGTCGGTGAGGCCGTCGGGCTTTTTCGCGGTTTCGAGAACGGAGAGCGCCTTCTTGGCATAGGCTTCCGCCTTATCGAGCTGCTCGCCCTTTTCGCTGTAGTAGTCCGACAGCAGGAGCAGCATTCCCAGGTTGGACGGATCTTTCGCCAGCAGCCCGTTGGCTACCTCGAGCATTTTCGGGGTGTTTTGAGTTTGCTGATAGGAGGCCGCCGCGACGCCCAGGGCTTGGTCGGCGTAAGGCGAATCAGGAAACATCTGTGCGAATCGGGTGAGTAAGGCGGCGCGTTTGGTTACATCCGGCGTTTGGTAGGCGCCGTTGAAGACCAGCTGCTGGACGTACATGATGCTGTCGTGAGCGTTTTCCAGCGTCTGTTTCTTGGTGTTGTCCCAATCATGCGGGTCTTTTCCTTCCGGAGCGGGAGCATCTTTGTAGCGCTTCAAAATGCCTGCCACTTTGTCGGCGTACGAGAATAATTTGTCGGTATCGCCCTTTTCTTGCGCGGCGCGAACCATGTTCACGCCGTTGGCGAAGTTGTCCGAGTCCAGGGCGAATAGCTTGTCGCCATATTCGAAAGCCTTATCGTAGTTCTTGGCCGCGATGTAGTAGTTCACATAGAGATCGTCGGCCACGATGGCCAGGTCACCCTGCGCAATATTGGTGGCAAATTTGTCGATAAGCGCGAGTTTTTGCGCGGGGTCGGTAGTCGCGTTAATCTCCGTCAACGCATGGTCGGCGTCCGAGCCTGCCGGAATGGGCACATACTTTCCGATTTGCGCGTAGGCCGGGGCCGTGGCGCCTAGAGCTGCCCACGCCAACACGAACAGTGGCCCGAGGAACACTCTGTTTCGCCGCATGGATGCCTCCTGGGAAGGTACTTCGGAAATTGCAGGCATCTTAGTGCCGAGCGGGCTGCGTGGCAAGCACCGTACGAGGAGGTTCTGGTAACCGTTCTGGCTGCGTTGCGTCTAATTGATTTGAAGCGCCTACATAGCCCTTCGCCATCGGCCCACTGTTGGTGGGCACCCCGATCCGCATGTGGTTGGCCCTGCAGGCACCGGTTGCAATCCCGGAATCGACGCGCCGGCTCCGCTCGCTTGCGGGGTCAAGCAATGCGAAAATAATCTGCACCGCCGCTGCTGGTACAACACCGTTGCTTTTCACCATAGGCTGATGCAACCAGCCCGCACCGCGCAAGCGTGGAAATGCAGTGCGCGCTCCTAAATGGAAGTGAATCTTAGCGTTACTGGAGAAAAAGCAGAATGATCGTGCCCTCGCCTTGCTTCGTCAATCAAAGTCGCAAGACGATTCTGGGTGTGGCCATCTGGCTCACCCTGCTCGGCTCTGCGGCAGGAGTCCGAGCCGATGAGCCGTATTCTCGGACGCGCGACTACGACCTGCAGCATTCCAAGATCACTCTGCGCTTCGACCTCGATCAACGAAAGGTGATCGGCGATGTCACGCACACTGTTTCCATTCTTCGCGACAACACCTCCAAGGTTTCGTTCGACGCCGTTGCACTCGACATTCACAGCGTCACTGTCAATAAATCCCCCGTCAAGTTTGAGACGACGGCCGCAAAACTGATCGTTCTCCTGCCAGCGGCCTCACATCCTGGCGAGAAATTCGATATCGAAATCAAGTACGAGGGTAAGCCGACAAAGGGCCTCTACTTCATTCTTCCCGACAAAGATTATCCGGGTCGTCCGAAACAAATTTGGACTCAGGGGGAATCCGAAGATACCCGCTACTACCTGCCTACCTATGATTACCCCAATGACCGGCTCACTACGGAAACGATTTTGACGGTCCCGGAGTCGTGGATCACCATTGCCAACGGAAAGCTCGTGAGCGTCACTGACGCCGCCAATTCGATGAAGACGTGGACGTGGCGCGAATCCGTTCCGAGTTCTACCTATCTCACCACCGTCGTCGCGGGCGAGTTCGACGAGGTGAAGCAATCGTGGCACGGCCTTCCGGTGACGTACTACGCGCCCAAAGGCCGCGGCGATCGCCTGGTCGCCAACTACGAGCGCACGCCGGCGATGATCGAGCTTTTCAGCAAGAAGCTAGGTGTCGAGTATCCCTGGGAAAAATATTCCCAAGCGATGGTGGATGACTTCGTTGCGGGTGGCATGGAGAATTCCAGCGCCACGACAAACACGGCGGAATCGCTAAGAAATCCTAAACTCGTCGGCGAATACCCCACGGACGAGGATGACCTGATCTCGCACGAACTGGCGCATCAATGGTTCGGCGATCTGGTCACCTGCAAAGACTGGGGAGACATTTGGCTGAATGAAGGTTTCGCCACGTTCTTCGAGACGCTCTGGACGGAATCGCACTATCCAAAGGACCAGGCCGCCTACGACATGTGGAATGCCGGGCGGGAGTGGTTCGCGAACTCCGAGCTTTACGAAAAATCGATTGTGCGCTTCGACTTCGATGATTCGAATGAGTTCGACGGGAATGCGTATGGCAAGGGCGGTTGGGTGCTGTATATGCTGCGTCACCAGCTCGGCGATGACGCTTTCTGGCGCAGCTTGAAACACTATCTGGAAGTCAATCGGGGAAAGAACGTGGTTACCGCCGACCTGATCAAGGCGATTGAGGAGACCACGCACGTCAGCGTGGATCAATTCTTCCATCAATGGGTGTACCGTGCAGGCGCGCCGAAATTCGATATTGCCTACACCTATGACAGCGCAAAGCATCAGGTCGCTTTAACCGTCAAACAGACGCAAAAGGTTGAGGGGAGTGTGGGCATCTTTAGCGTTCCTGTCGACGTGGAAATCACAACGTTGTCCGGTCCGAAACTCTATCCCATCAAGGTGACCAAGGACGCCGAGACATTTACGTTGCCTTCCGATGCCGCCCCATTGATGGTTCTGTTCGATAAAGGCGGCTACGTTCTCAAGATCAGCTGACTTTCACAAGGATAAGAAAGAGTGGTTGTACCAACTCAAGAACGCCACGGAATTCAGCGATCGCGCTGACGCCATGGTGGCACTGAAAAAAATTAAGAACGACGACGAAGTCGTTGCAGCAGTCGCTACATCGCTGAACACGGACAAAGCCTGGGGGATTCGCGCGCTGTCCGCCGATGCGCTCGGGCGAATCGGTGGCCCGGCCGCGCTGAAGCATCTCTTCGGCGCGCTGAATACGAATGATTTCGCGCCCGTGAGGTATCACATCGTCGCCGCTCTCGGAGAGTTCAAGGATGATCCCAGCGTTCCAGCCAAGCTCGAAGCTATTGCGCGCGACGACCATTCGTATCGAGCCCGTGCGAGCGCTCTAGAAGCCCTCGGTCGCCTGAAGTCGCCGAACGCGATGGGCATTTTGACCGCTGCCGTGGATTCCGACTCACCTGATGGATTTCTCCGGAACGCCGCTCTCCGCTCACTGGGCTTCCTGGGAGACAGTAAGGCCGCGCCCTTGCTGCGAGAATGGGCGGCTCCCGGCAAGCCCATGGATTCGCGAGGCGCCGCGATCGCAAGTCTCGGCCGGGTGGACAAAGGCAACAAGGAAATCACCCAACAGGTCGCTTCTTATCTCACCGAGCCGCACTTCGCGGTCCGCTGGGCGGCCATCTCAGCGTTGGGGAATCGTGGAGACGCCAGCGCGATTCCTGCTCTGGAGGCTTTGCTGAAGACCGATGATCTCAGCATCGAAATGGTTCCCGCGATCAAAGAGGAGATCGAAAAGCTGCAAAAGCCTCAAGGGACGAAGGGCAAGGGACACAGCGAAAACAACGATGACATACAAGATGAAGACGGTGACAAAGCCGTCAGCGGGGCCAATCAAACCTCGGTTTCGCACCGTCTCGAGCAACTCGAGCGATTGGTGCAGGAAATGAACGACCGGCTAAAAACCATCGAATCTCGTCTGCCGGCCCAACCAAAAGGCTAGTTCAAGTCGCTGCCGGCAATCAGTGCTCGGCTATCAGGATTCGAAGATCGCGCAAATTGTTGCCGGAGGGTCCGGTAGTGATGGCATCTTCCAGGCGCGCAAAAAAGTTGTAAGCGTCACTCTGGCGGAATGCACCTTCCACGTCCATCCCCATAGCTCTCGCGCGCTGGAGCGTATCACCATCCGCCACTGCTCCGGCAGCGGGACTATTTCCGTCGATCCCATCCGTACCCGCACTCAGCACCGCCAGGCGGCGACCCGCGATCTTCTCTACGCAGGCCAGCACAAACGCGGAGTTCCTGCCCCCGATGCCATTGCCGGTCACTGGCGAACTGACTTCTCCATCCGCGATCAACGCCACTCGGTGTCCTGGATGTGCCGCCCGCAACTCCTCTAGTTGCCCCAGCAGGAAAGTGGAGGCTTTCTCCACGGGCCAATCGTCCGTGGTGTTGTCGCAGCAGGTGACGCACCCCTTGGCCTCCGCGGCGTGGTGTGCTGGATGAAACAGGTCGTCCATACCGAGAAGCAAGGAAAAGTGCGCATTCGCAAACGCGGGATCGCCGGCCTTGGGCGTTTCGATCATCTTTCCATCGTCGATCCATTGGCGCACGGCTAATGGCAGCTGGTCCCGTAAGCCGTATCGCATCAGCACCTGGTGCACATCTGTAACTGTCGTCGGGTCGGGCAGCGTGGGCCCGGAAGCCAGCGCCGCTTCCTGCTTGGCCGGGACATCACTCACAGCGAGCGTGATCTTGGTCGCCGCCCTCGCGGCAGCGGTAAGCCTCCCTCCCTTAACGGCGGATAGATGCCGGCGAACGGTCCCGATCTCGGCGATGGGTGCACCGCACGTCACCAGTACGGAATACAGCTGCTGTACATTCTCGAGGGTCTGGTTCGAATCGAGTGGCAATTCGACGAGGGCCGATCCCCCGCCCGACAGTAAGAAAAATACCAGGGTCTTTTCATCGCAACTCTTCAACGCGGCGAGAATCGCTTCCGCGGCCTGCCAACTCTGGCGATTGGGTATGGGGTGTCCGCCCACGAAGTATCGCAGGCCGCTCAAGACTCGCGCCGGTGGCGTGGGCGCCGATACCACGCCATCGAAGTTGAGATTCGACGGAATAACCGGCACGAGGCCCTCGACCATGCCATGAGCCGCTTTTCCGATCGCGATAACGCAAACGCGATCGAAAGCTTGCAGCTTCACAACAATTTCGTCGCCGCAATGCAACAATGACCCTTCGCGCCAGAGTTTGCGCCGCATTGTCGCCGCGACATCAATCACCGCTAGTGTTTCGAGGAAAATTCGGCGGGCGAGTTGCTTGAGATCCGCCATGGGAGGTCGCCGACGCTCAATTCTTCTTTAGCACTTCGGGGTTCAGCATATTGGGCGGCCGCTGCCCCTTGAATAACGCCGTTAGGTTTTCCGCCGCCATGGTGGCCATCTTCGTGCGCGTTTCCAGCGATGCCGAGGCGATGTGTGGGGCGAGCACGACGTTTGCCCGCTTAAGGCCCGCATGAATGAACGGCTCGTTCTCATACACGTCTAACGCGGCACCAGCGATCTTCCCGGTTTCCAGCGCATGCACCAGCGCCACCTCGTCAACGACCGGCCCCCGCGAGGTATTGATCAAGAACGCGGTGGCCTTCATGCGGGCAAACTTCGGGCCGTCAAACAATCCCCGCGTTTCCGGAAGGAGCGGCACGTGCAAGCTGACATAGTCCGCCTCCGCCAGCAATGTGTTGAAATCACGGTATTCAGCCTTCAATTCCTTTTCGACGTCCAGTGGAGCGCGGATCGCATCGCTGTAGATAACCTTCATCTGGAAGCCCGCTGCACGACGAGCCACGGCGCGCCCGATGCGTCCAAATCCGACCAATCCCAGGGTTTTACCCCATACGTCGGTGCCGACGAGTTGGTCGAGGTCCCAACCCTTCCAATTGCCGGAGCGCGCCAACTGTTCGCCTTCACCGAGGCGGCGCGCCACGGCCATCAACAGCGCCCATGCAAAATCCGCGGTGGTCTCATCCAAGACGCCAGGGGTATTGGTGGCGACTACGCCGCGTTTCGTACAGGCGGGCACATCAATATTGTCGAAGCCCACCGCCACGTTCGCCGCAATGCGCAGCTTCGGCGCGGCCCGCAGTAATTCTTCGCCCACCTTCTCGGTAAGGAGGCACACGAGTCCCTCTTTATCTTTGACTCGTCGAAGCAACTCTTCGTGAGGAATGCGCTCGGGTTGCGTCCAATATTCCACGTCACAGCCGGCATTGAGAATTTGTTGGGCGGCCGGGAATAGGGGTCGCGTGGCCAGCACTCGCGGCTTCGGCATCGGGTCCTCTCTTACGTAAGTCGCTACACTAGCACAGGTTGCGCGCCGCCATCACAGGCCCGTTGCGCGAGCCACGCGATTCTCTCTATAGTGAACAGAGTACTCGCCCAAGCGGTAACGCCTATGACTCAGGTCTTGATTCGCGAACTCAAGAAACTTCTGGGTCCCTCCGGGGTGTTGAACCTGCCGGAAGACGTGCTCCTTTACGAATACGATGGCTCGGTCGAGAAGGGCCATTCGGACATCGTGGCCTTTCCTTGCAGTACTGACGAAGTCTCTCGCATTGTTGACCTTGCGGTGCAACATCAGATGCCTATTGTTGGGCGTGGCGCAGGAACCGGCCTGTCTGGCGGGGCGCTCGCTCGCCGTGGTGGGCTCATCATCGCCTTCACCCGCATGAATCGCATCCTTGACCTCGACTTCGAAAATCAACGCGCGGTCGTGCAGCCGGGCGTCGTCAATCTCGATCTCACGCGCGCTGTTGACTATGCTGGTCTTTATTTCGCGCCCGATCCCTCCAGCCAGAAATCCTGCACCATTGGGGGCAACGTTGCTGAAAATGCCGGCGGCCCTCATACCCTGGCTTACGGCGTCACCACAAATCACGTCACCGCGCTGGAACTCGTCTTACCCGACGGTCAAATCGTTCGCGTCGGAAACAAACAGGGCGACGCTTTCCTCTATGACCTCGCCGGACTACTCGTCGGTTCAGAAGGTACCCTCGCGCTGATCACAGAAATCACCGTCAAGCTCTCGCGCAAGCCGGAGGCTGTCAGGACGCTGCTCGCTGTTTTCGACGCCATTGATGATGCCTCGGAAACCGTGGCCGATATCACCGCGCGCGGCATCACGCCAGCCGCGTGCGAGATGCTGGATGGCTGGACCCTGCGCGTCGTCGAAGACTACATTCACGCGGGTTTTCCGCTCGACAGCGCCGCGGTCTTACTGATTGAAGTCGAAGGCATCACGGAAGCCGTCATCGCGCAGGCGGCGGCCATCGACGAAATCTGCCGGGTCCACCACGCTCGGGAAGTGCGGGTCGCCCGCGATGACAAAGAGCGCGATTTGCTCTGGAAGGGCCGCAAGAATGCGTTCGGGGCCCTCGGGCGGGTGGCTGCCGGCATCTATGTTCTGGACGGCGTCATTCCCCGCTCCAAACTTCCGCAAACGCTTCGCCGCATAAAAGAGATCGGTGATCAATTCGGCTTTCGGATCGGCAATATCTTCCATGCTGGCGATGGCAATCTTCATCCGATCGTGCTCTACGATCCGCGCGATACCGAACAATTTGAACGCGCCCTCAAAGCTTCCGCCGAAATCATTCGCTACTGCGTCGAAGTCGGCGGAAGCCTCTCCGGGGAGCATGGCATCGGGATGGAAAAGAGCGAACTCATGCCGTTGCTGTTTTCCGATGCGGATTTCGAGTTAATGCGGCGCGTCCATGACGCCATGAATCCCGCTTGCTCGCTGAATCCCGGAAAGGTCTTCCCCCTAAACAAGGGATGCGGCGAAATCCGTATCCGACCGCGCCTTCCGGAGGCAGTCGCTCACCGATGACGGCCTTGACGAATAACATCGCCGTCAAGCTCGGATCGCTTAGCGTTGCTTTGCGCGGTTTAGCCGACCCGTCGGACCGCGAATCTTACGCGATCGACGGCTTTATTCCCGCTGCGGTCGCGCGGCCCTCCACCACCGAAGAAGCCGCCGAAATCGTGCGCTTCGCGGTAAAAGACAAGCTGGCGGTGGTTCCAGTTGGGGCACGTACGAAACTCTCGATCGGCGCGCCCCCCGATCGCTACGACATCGCACTGGACATGTCCGCCATCAGCCAGATCTCGCACTACGATCCTGCGGATCTCACCGTGAGCGTTGGTGGAGGGATGCCGCTGGCAACGCTGAATGCCACGCTTCGCGAGCACAACCAATTCCTTCCACTGTTGGCGCCGTTTTACTCGCAGGCGACCGTCGCCGGCACGATCGCTTCAGGCATCGATTCTCCACTCCGCCAAGCCTACGGTACCGCGCGCGATTTTCTTCTCGGCGCAGATTTCATCGACGGCACCGGCGCGCTTGTGAAAAGTGGCGGCCGCGTTGTGAAGAACGTCGCCGGTTACGACCTGCACAAGCTGCTCATCGGTTCTCTCGGCACGCTGGGCGTGATCACGCGCCTCAACTTTCGCACATTTCCCGCGCCTCTCACTCCCCGTGGATTCCTGGCGTCCTTCTCCAGTCAGGAAGCTGCGCTGAATGCGCGCCGCGCAATCGCGGAGTCTCCGCTGTCTCCGCTGACCCTCGACGTCATCAATCCACGCGCTGCTCAGATTTTCTCCGAGCGTACTCCAAGCATGGCCGAGGTCTCCGTTTTTGCAGGCGATAGCCGCGAGACCGGCAATGGGCCATTGCCATTGCCCGGCAAGTGGTTTCATCCTCGCCATGGGCAGCTCTGTGCCGCTTTCGCCGGGGTTCCCGAAGTCTTGGATCGATATACGCGCGATCTCACGCGCGTAGCGGAGCGATATGGAGCAACCTCAATTACTATCCTTGACGACGCAACTCGTCCGTCGATTTGGGGGCGCCTACGCGAAGCTTTGGCACTCTTCCGCGAATCTTCAGCGTTCGCCGTCGTTCTCAAACTTAGCCTGCTGCCCTCTGTCCACGCACAAGCCATCGCGGTTCTCGAGTCCGTAGGCGACGCCGCGAAACTGCCACCGGCACTGATCGCCCGGGCGTCGGGCACGGTTTACATCGCTCTTCTTCCTGACACGGTTGAAGACTTCTCCATTGAGGCCGTCGCGCTGATGACCCAGGAAATAATCTCGCTGAGCCACCGCTTCGACGGCCGGGCCTCTTTGCTTTTCGCCCCGCCCACGATCAAACACCTCCTCGAATCCTCACTGAACTCGCATCCCCACGCTGATCTAGCCTCAATATACAGAGTCAAATCGGCTTTCGATCCTCAAAATATCTTCGCGCCCGGCCGCCTCTTCTCCAATCCCCTATAGCTCTGACCAAATACAACCCGTGCACGCGCACTGCGATTAAGGCACAATCGTAATACCGGAAGCGGACCTACCAAGACGTGGGACAACCCGCAAGCATTCATCAGAATGCAGTCCAGAGCGGATACCCATGCACCCTTGCAAGTGACGGAAGCCATGATTCTGCAACTCGGCTACGACATCCGGTTCGAACTTTCTGCTCCGGTGACCTTCGTCACCCTGCTCAACGTCCACCCATCCCGCGTTCCCGATCTCCTCGCCCCTGACGAACTCCTCGTCGAGCCTGCGACGCAAACAGAGAGCTACATCGACAGCTTCGGAAATCGCTGCATGAGGTTCGTGGCACAACCGGGCACTCTTCGCTTGAGCAATTCGACGAAGATCTCGGATTCCGGCCTGCCCGACCCCGTCAGCCCGAACGCTCGCGAAGTGCCCGTCCAGGACCTGCCCCACGACGTCCTGCGCTACCTCTACAACAGTCGCTACTGCGAGGTCGACCGCTTCTCCATCATCGCGCTGGAATTATTCGGAAGCCTGCCTCCCGGATGGTCACGCGTCCAGGCCATTTGCGACTGGATCCACACCCGGGTCGACTTCGGCTATCAACACGCCCGCCCCACAAAAACCGCATTGGACGTATACACGGAACGCATCGGTGTCTGCCGCGATTTCCAGCACCTGGCCGTAACCATGTGCCGGGCCCTGAATATCCCAGCCCGTTACGTGACCGGATATCTAGGCGACATCGGTGTGCCGGTCACCGGCGTCATGGACTTCAGCGCCTGGTTCGAAGTCTATCTCGAAGACCGCTGGTGGGCCTTCGACGCCCGCAACAACCAGCCGCGCATCGGACGCGTGCTCATGGCCACAGGCCGCGACGCCTCCGACGTCGCTATTACCACCTCGTTCGGCATGGCCAACCTGACGCACTTCAGCGTGGTAACCGAAGAGCTGTCACCAAGCCAAGCCGCCGCCACGCACACAGCCGGTTCCTTGTAGGGGGGAAGATACTTGCGTCCCGGCGCGTGGCAGTGTTGACCCAGTCGAGGCCCACCGCGGAGAATTGCGCCAGAAAATAAGGAAGGCTTTAGTGCGTCCCAATGCGCGCCTAGCGAGCCGGCCCCTGCCATCAAACAACGCTTCGACCGTTGGCCTGCTCCACCCACTTGTTCAAAATGCCCGCGAACGAAGATGGCATCTCATCGAACGTTAAGCCCATCCCTCGTCGAGGTTCGATCCGAGCCACGGTACCATGAGCTTCCAGAAACTCCGTCTCGGTGTAGATCTCGATGACTACGCTGGTCCCTTCCGGAAACGGATTCGACATTTCCACGTAACATCCATGCTGGCTTAGATCGCTCACGCGCGAGGACGTGCGGGCATTTTCCTTTTCATCGATGATCTCGGCCCTCGCAATAAACGGATACCGCGGTGAGCGGCGTCGTTCGGTTGGCATCAGTGTTCACCCCTCGGGGGAAGGCTGTTGCGATGCTAACGCCATTACCCGCGCGGGCCCGGGCAATCCTCTTCGTCTGCCGCCTATCCGTTACCGCAATCTCTTTAGCCGCGGAGGGCTCTTCTCCCAGTCCTCACAGACTCGTATCACGAAGACCCTTTTTTGCGAATTCCGTCGGGTACTGGGTCAATTTTCGGTTAGCGCGATTGCCAGAAACTGTCTTCGTCCGCTTCAGCGCCGATGTGGAAAGAGATCATGATTTGGACTGTTATTCGTGCCGCAGTGCGACCATCGGATCAACTCGCGTGGCGCGCCGGGCGGGGATGTGGCACGCGAGCAGAGCGACAACGGCCAGAAGCAGCCCGACCGAGGCAAACGTAATCGCATCGGTCTCACTGACGCCAAAGAGTTGTTCTTTAAGCAAGCGGGTGAATGCCACCGCGAGCGCCGTGCCCACGACGAGGCCCGCCAGTGTGAGCCGGAATCCCTGGCCAAGAACGAGACGGTAGATGCCTCGCTTCTCCGCGCCGAGCGCCATGCGGATGCCGATTTCCCGCGCGCGTTGGCGAGTGCTGTAAGCCACGACGCCATAGATGCCGACAGCGGCGAGCAGCATGGCAAGAAGACCGAACGAGCCGGCAAAGGTAGCGGCCACGCGTCCAAAGAGTGTGCCGAGCTGCATGGTGACGGAAAGCGGATTCACATTGAACAGCGGCAACTCCGGATTGAGCTGATGGATGGTCTGTTCCACAGAAGAAGCCATGGCACGCGGATCGCCAGTCGTGCGCAGGTGAATGGTGGTGTCATGTGTCGGGCTATAGGCCTGGTAAATCGGCAAATAGATGACAGGCTCGGTCGGGTAGGTGAGCAAGCGGTATTTGGCATTGCGCGCTACTCCAACGATGGTGAACCGATCACCCCAGTCGGTCACCTGTTTGCCGATAGCGTCTTCACCCGGCCAATAGCGATCGACAAAGGCCTGGTTGACGACGGCAACGAGTTGCGAATCCACCGTATCCGCTTCGGTGAATTCACGGCCCGAAATCACGGACGTGCGCAGAGTGCGAAAGTAATTCGGCCCGACCATCGCTCGGCTGATCTCCATCGATTCGTGCGGTTGCGGCACGTAGCCTTCAAGCTGCAGATAGTCGGTGTGGATGCTGAAGCTCAGTGGTGAAAAATCAGCCAAGGTCACGGATTCGACCCCGGGAAGCGCCGAGAGCCTGTCGAGCACCTGCCGGTTGAACGCCACACCCGTCGAGCGCGTGTAACCAGCCGGCGAGAGTTCATAAGAGGCAAGCAGCAGATGACTTGCTTCGAATCCCGGATCGGATTGCTGTGCTTTCTGAAGGCTGCGGGTAAAGAGTCCCGCGCAGACCAAGAGAACGAGCGAGAGTGAAATCTGCGCCACCACCAGGCCGCTCAAGAGACGACCCTTGTGCACGGTAAGCGAGACACTGGTCGCTTCCTCCTTGAGAACGGAATGCACCGGCAGGCTCGAAGACCGCAGGGCCGGAAGAACACCGGAGATGATCGCAGCGAGGATGGAAACCGCAATTGTCACGAAAAGCACGCGTTGATCGACGTGCGCGTCGTTTGTCAGCGGAAGAGAGCTGGGCGGAAAGAAAGCGACGAGGCTGTGGGAGGTCCACCTCGTAATCACTATGGCGGCAGTACCGCCGAGCAGACCAAGCAGCAGGCTCTCGATCAGAAACTGACGGATGATCTGTTGGCGTGAAGCACCCATTCCCAGCCGGATGGCAATCTCGCGGCGGCGTCCGACCGAACGCACCAACAGGAGACTGGCAACGTTGGCGCAAGCCAGCAAGAGCAGGACCCCGGCGAGCCCCAGCAACATCGGAAGAATCTTGTAGAGATAGCCGTTGATGCCGAAGGGAGAGCGCCAGAGTGGGTCGAGAGAAATCTCGTTCGGACTATCCCGGTGATCCTCCGGGAAGCGCTCGGCGATTTCCCGCATGAGCAGGTTGAGTTCGGCCTGGGCCTGATTCTTCGTGACACCCGGGCGAAGCTTTCCGAGCACGTTAAGCCAGAAAATGCCGCGACGGGCGGGACGGTCCGCACCCCAAACATCACGATCCATCGAGAGAGGAATCCACAATTCGGCGCGCAGCCCGGGCGCGCAGCCGGTGAAATCCCGCGGGGCTACCCCAATAACGGTGTAGGGATGGCGATTGATCTGAATCGTTTTCCCAACGATTTGCGGATCTCCCGCGAAATGGTTTTGCCAGACGGCGTAACCGATGACGATCACTGCAGCGCCGGCGCCCGGCGTTCCTTCTTCGGGAAGAAAAGTGCGGCCGAGAATAGGGCGGATGCCCAGAACGTCAAAATAATTAGCGGTGGTCAGAGCCCCGTAGATGCGCTCCGGCTTCGCGGCGCCCGTGAGAGACATGTAGTCGTCGTGATAGCCGAGAAGCCCGGAAAAAGTTTGAGTGCGCTCGCTGAGATCGCGAAGGTCGAGATAAGAAAATGGCGGGGTGGGATGATCGCTGCGATCGCCGCGCATGACGGTGACAAGGTCGCTCGTGTGAGCGACTCCCGGAATCGGGTTCAGCAAGGTAGCGCTGATCCAACTGAGCACAGTGGTATTGGCGGCGATGCCGAGCGCCAGGGTAAGAACGACGATGGCAGTAAAGCCTGGATTCTTCCGCGACATGCGGAGCGCGAAGCGACAGTCTCGTGCGAATGTGTTGAGCCATTCTCCGGTCCGTGCGTCTCTCACCTGTTCCTTCACCTGCTCGACGCCTCCCAACTCAATTTTCGCTGCTCGTTCCGCTTCATCTGGCTTCATGCCTGATCGCAGCTTCTCTTCGATCAACAAATCAAGGTGAGCGCTCACTTCCGCCGCAATGTCCAGTTCGTCTTTCTGCCTGCCGGTAACATTCCGAAAGAAACTGACCGCGCGAGAAAGCCAGCGTAACTTTCGCTTCTTCGTCACGACGCCTCCAGAGTCCGCGAGATCCCAAGCACAATCCGCTCCCACTTCGCGGTTTCCTCCTCCAACTGTTTCACGCCCGCCTTCGTCAGCCGGTAGTACTTTGCCCGGCGGTTGGTTTCGGACTCTCCCCAAGCCGAAGTGATCCAGCCTTCTTCCTGCATCCGGCGCAGTGCGGGAAATAACGATCCGGACTTCACCACAAACGTGCCTTGCGATATCTGTTCAATCCTGCGAGAGATTCCGAGGCCATGCATTTCACCCAAGCGCAGGGCTTTGAGAATCACCATGTCCAGCGTCCCTTGCAAAAGATTGGTTTGTTCCGGACTCAAGGCGCTCTCCTGTAGAGATTCTACTGGGAGATTAGACCTTCACCAGTAGAATGTCAACGGGTCGCAGATCGAATATGCGGAAAGGACGGGGTCCGATCACTCCCTCATCTGCTCACCGTCACCGTAGCATGATGAGGCATCCGGAGTCCGACCAGATGGTTGCGCTTGCGGAGCGGCTCCGACTGGAATTGGATTCCTCGACCGCAAGAACCTGGTCGGTAGTCAGATAACTCCCGATAAGTCGTGCCGGAAACTGACGCACTACCCTTCGTTAATTTCCCTTGACTATCTTACAAATCGTGCTACTCTATGAACTAGACAAATTTCAGCTACTTGCGCCGCGGCTAGGGCGCATTTTTTATTTTTGGCCAGTCTTCTACACCGCGGCCGACGTGTACGCGGCGGCGGAGTACGAGGAAATCGCGCACCAGTGTCCCGTCGTCCTCCTCCAAACTCGATTTCCTAACTACCTTTAGAATGAACACTTGCAAAGCTCTATCAAAACAAACCATTGTAACCTTCTTTAGAATAAACACTTCCTACGGTCAATATGTGCTGTAAATAATAGACTTATGTATTCTATTGACAACCATGCGATTATTCTGGCATAGTAGTTACGGTACCGCATGGAGGCTCCATGGACGCTGTGACCAGGACCGCTACACTCTTCGTAAGGCATGACAGCAAAGATTGCCGCTGCAAGGATAAAGATAAAGGGAACGACTGGCAAAAGTGCAGGTGCGTCAAGACCATGCTGCTGTACGACGGGGCGAAGCCGGAAGGTCAACGCCAGTGGAAGCAATCCACGAAGCGACGCGTCTGGGAAGAGGCGGAACAAGTTCGCCGCGAATGGCTCGACTCCTTCGATCCTACCAAGATCGAATTAAAGCGCCTCCGCATGGAAAAGGAACTGAAGACGGTGCCGCTGGAGGTTGCCGTCGAGAAATTCTTAGAGGATTTGCGGGTGAACAACCGCGCCGAAGGCACGGTGACCCGGCAGGCGTTGTTTGGGAAGAAAATCATTGAGCACTTCGGAGCACAGACTCCGGTTTTAGATATCACGCCCACGGATCTACACGACTGGCGACAGACTTGGACCTTCGGGGATTCCACAGCCAGCGTATTCGTCAGTTCGGTCAAGCAGTTCTTCAAGTTCTGCGAAGCTCACAACTGGGTTTCCGCGAGCCCTGCGAAACATCTGAAGCGTCCAGAAATCGAGCAAGGTTCACGCACCGTACCATTCACGGATGCGGAGTACGCCGCGATCCTCGCCCAGGTTCAGAAGGATGGCGACACGAAACTGGAGACATTCCTGGAGTTGCTACGATGGTCGGGGATGGCGCTGGTCGATGCGACTCTGTTTGAAACCAAATCTGTCGTCAACGGCACCCTCGATTATAAGCGCAGGAAGACCGGCAAACGTGCGATCGTGGTCCTTCCGGCTCGTGTGGTCGCGCTGCTCAACAAGCTGCCAGAGGGCCAGCCATTTCGTCGTCCCGACTTTAAGCTGGAGTCCGACAAAGCCTTCTGGCGCATACAACTTCAGGACTTGTTTGAGCGTGCGAGGATCACCGAAGTGAAGACCGACCTCGGAATGCGTTCAGCGCATCCGCACCAACTGCGCGATACGTGCGCCGTGTGGTACATCCGCAAGGGTGCGCTGATCCAGGATGTTGCCAAGATGCTGGGCGATACCGTGGCGATGGTGGAACGCCATTACCTTCCGTACATCGAGGAACTCAAGGACGCACACGTCGCGACAAATAAACGAATCCTGGAAGCGGCTGGGGCGGACTAAGCCGCCTTGCTGACCAGGCGTTCGTAGACTCGTCGCGCTACGGATTCAGGGATTCGCATGGACTCGTACTCGCGCTTGAATCCGCCCTTACGGCCGTTCGATCTCTCAGGGCGTAGGACCCTGATAACGCCCGGTTCGTTCTTGAACATATCTCTGATGAATTGATCTGAAAAATTCCACTGCTCTGCTAGGTAAGAAACCTTCAAATGTTTATCGTGTAGCGCCACTTGCCACGTCCGAGATTTGAGACACCAGTGGTGTCCTTAATTCTCGGAGGTCGTATAACCTGTAGACTTATGGCTTTCCCCGTGAGGGTACTTGTCTACCGCCACATTCCCGCTTGCCAGGAGCCGATGTCCCTGGGGCGTTTGCGTCAAAACTCGGACGCGGCGAAGTAAGAGCATGGCCGATGGAGAGCCTCATCCACCTCTAGGTAGTTTGCGCTTTCGGCACGGGACGGGCGCGACAGGGTAAGGCCCTTCGGAATACCTAGCTGCAGCATCGGAGGCCGGGAACGTCAGTTTCCGATTAGCGCGTTACCCAGGGCTTGGGTCGCACTTACGAGCCAACTTCCCTGCTCCGAATCGACACGTCACTCGTAACGTAAGACGACCATAGGATCGATGCGGGTGACCAACGAACTGGCTTCATGTGTCGGAACGCCGATTAGAGCGCCCCAAGGATCGACGTGAATGAACTATCGCTAGTTTTTTGTTGCCTCCTACTTCGTCGGTTGCACTCCGAAGTTGCGATACCAAGGAAACAAGCGCAACTTCGGATTGAGCATACGAGGGGAAGGCGGATCAACCGGTTTTGTAGCTGTTGCTGGGCGCACGCCATTGGCAGGTGTTGCGGCCTCGTCCCTCGCGGAACACCATTGGTCACACGGAACGGCCACAAAGCCGTGAGCTATTCCCTGGGCGTCAATATAGTATCCAGTAATCACTCCGAATAGGTCGATGCCTATCGGGAAGGTGCCGTTAAAGTCGCCTGAGGTCAGGTCGGCACCGGGAGCATCAAACGTCGTGAACTTCCCACCCGGGCTGCGTAAAAAACCGTGGTTTACGCCGCTGGCATCAAGATAAGATCCGGTAATTACCCCGAAATCATTAAGCGTCGAGGGGAATGTGCCGTAGCCAGAATCGGTCGTATCCGCACCGGGAGCGTCGAAGGCGTAAATTGCGCCGAACGGAGCCCGCACGAAGCCGTGAGACACATTGCTGGCATCGAGATAATTTCCCTCGGTCGTTCCAAAGAGGTTGATGCCTGCGGGGAAAGTGCCCTGCCCCCCGCCTGTGCCTGCACCGGGAGCGTCGAACGGGGTGATGTTGCCGTCGGGTGCGCGCAGGTAGCCGTGAAATACATTGGTGGCGTCGCCCACGTATCCCGTCATTGCCCCTACTGGGTTGATGCAGTCGACAAAACCCGTCATAGTGCCTTGACCGGCACCCGAGCCCGCCCCGGGAGCCTCGAACGGGGTGATGTTGCCGTTGGGAGCGCGTAGGTAACCGTGAGATACATCGTTGGCGTCGCGGTAGTCACCTGCGATCACACCTGCGGGATTGATTTGGGCTGCAAAGGTGGCAGTCGCGCCGGGGGCCTCGAAGGTCGTAATGTTGCCGCGATTCGTGCGCACGAACCCGTGATACACACCGTCGTTCGAGTCAAAGTAAAAACCCGCGATTGCGCCCTCCGGGTTACTGCCGAAGGCTAATGTGAACACTGAGTCCGGAGGATCGAAGCTCGTAATCTCGCCGCGATTCGTGCGCACGAACCCGTGATACACAAAATTCTCGTCGACGTAATAACCGGCAATCTCCCCCTGAACGTTGATGCTCTGAGCGAAGGTTCCTTGCCCGGCGCTAGTGCCGGCCGCTGCCACGTTAATTGTCGTGAAACGCAGCTGCTGAGCGCTAGCGGAAACGCCCATCCCCAGCGTGCACAGGAACAGACAGAACGCGAAAACTCCTTTCCGTCGAATCGCTGAACGAAACTCGGCAAAAATAATGTGGCTGGTCCGCATATTGAAACTCCTTCTTGTCTATCTATCTCTTCAAGGGTTCCGTGGTGACGAATCGTCGTTCCCGCTTATCCGTCTGCTGGTGGGCCTGGCAAATGGCGCAGACGACAGGCGAACGCAAACTCCGTGTCAAGCCTTATTCCATTTATTTATACTCATGACTAGAGAACATTGTTAAAACGCTACTTCTAAAGATTTCTTCGGTTTGGAAAAAACCCAACTCCCGATAAGTTTGAAGTATAGGTGGGTGGAGGAGCGCTTGGTGTAGAAAAGCTGAACTCAGCCGCACGCTGATTCAGAACACCAAGGAGGCTCCCCCATGGAACCTATGTATTACATCGGACTGGATGTTCACAAGCGGAAGATCAGCTACTGCGTGAAGGACGGCAGCGGCCGGATTCATGCCGAGGGTTCGATTTCCGCCACACGTCTGGACCTGGACCACTGGATGCGATCGCTGCCACAGCCGTGGAGCGCGGCGATGGAAGCGACCATGTTCACGGGCTGGATTTACGATCACCTCCAGCCGCATGCCGCCGCTCTGAAGGTGGCGCACCCGCTGATGCTGCGGGCCATTGCCGCCGCAAAAAAGAAGAACGACCGCATCGATGCCAGCAAGATTTGCGACTGCTTGCGGTGCGATTTCCTTCCCGAGAGCTATATGGCTTCGGCCGCCATTCGCGAACGGCGGCGCACGCTGCGCTATCGCAACCTGCTGGTTCGGCAGATGGTGCAGATGAAAATCAAGATCAGCGCGCTACTGATGGAAGCCGGCGTGAGCTACAACAAACAGCGCTTGCACAAAGCCGGCTATTTCCGTGAACTGCTGGCGAGCAACCCGGACATCGACGAAGGGCTGCGTGCGCTGCTGCGGTTATGCCGCGAGACCGTGGTGCGCCTGCAGAAAACCGAGAGTGCCTTGGTGCGCTCGCTGGAAAGGGATGCGTTGTTAGTGGATCGCGTGGAGCGATTAATGACCATCCCCGCGGTGGGGCCGATTACGGCGCTGACCTGGGCGCTCGAAGTAGGGGATGTGCAGCGATTTCCCTCGATCAAGAAAGCCATCAGCTACTGCGGGCTGTGCGGCGCCGAAAAGAGTTCCGGCAGCACCGTACAGCGCACGCCCTTGTCCAAGCAGCGCAACAAACATTTACAGACGACCTTGATCGAGGCGGCCAAGATGGCGCCGCGAAACAGCCCGGCGCTGGCCACGCTCTATGACCAGGAAAAACAGAAAGGCAATGCCAATCGCGCGACGCTGGCGGTGGCGCGAAAGTTGGTGGCCTACCTCATGGCCGTGGATCGCGGACAGCGGACTTTTCAGGTCGTGGAGACCAGCAACATCGCTGCGTAGCACGTGGCGGTGAACCAGGAGGATTTCTTCGACGCGTGGCCTGCCAGGTCTTGCCGTTAACCCGACTGAGCGAAGGATCGCAAGCTCCGGATGCTCCCGTTGATAAGTTTCGAGACTGGCAGGAGATCACCAACTCAATCTTCTGTGCAAGACCACTCGCTGGTCTGAGACAGCAAATGGAAGTCTGGTTCTATCCGATATAGGAACCACGGCTGAGAGGCCAACACACGCGGCGAAGAATCAGAAGGGATTTACACCCGCGCTCCTCCGCAGCGCGTCGGGAGAGCTCTTGCCCTCTTGACAAAGACCTATCATGGAAGTCGCATGACCGGCCATGTTGTCGAAACCAACTAGCGTCCGCGTTCCCACCCCTTCACGATCTGACCGAGCGCAGTGCCGATCTCCCGCCATGACTTGCCGGTTGCGATGCCCGCGTCGTACTCCGCTCGAAGCTTGTCGCGTTGCCCCGGCGTGACCCACTCCTTCAGATGCAACTGGCAGATTTGCTGCCATGCATCCGGCGCGGCAGCGGCAACTTTCTTCGCAGCTTCTTCGGGCGGCACGTATGCATGATTTTTTCGACCGTTGACGTATTGTTGTTGACCGGATGCCTTCGATTTCCTTTCTTCGACCTGTCCGAATGCGTGATTGGGCCTCCCCTGGACGACGCTGCGGTCTTGCTGCCTTGGTTGGGGTTTGAAGAAAATCCTGCCGAACTGCGGATTGTTAATAATATTTCCTAGGGCCAAGTCCAAGTTGTGCCCTGTTACAGGATTTCCGCGCATCCATCCGAGAAGATTGGCGACGTTGGTATAACCTTCTTCGCTGCCATCAAGTCCAATCAGCAGCTTCTGGCCCTTGACCCACACTTTGTATGCGTCGATCTCTGCTGGACTTAGTTTCCGCGCGAGTTCATCTGCCTTTTTGTACGTCGGGCTGTGCATTCGCAGTTGGCTCCTCACTTTCGCGAATGAAGCTGACAACGCCTGGGGTGTGATATCGGAATCGCGATTGATGATCGGGTTGCAAAGAATGTCCGCGTTCTTCACGCCGACATCGCCATCCGTGATGATTTTATTCTCCAACGCAAATTGTGCGTATGCGTTGGCTTCGTTCTGGGTAATGCTAGGTGATGTCCTCACTGGTGTTTCTCCTTTACTGCTGGGCTCTAAGAGCCGTGTTGAGTTGAAATTGACCGTACAGTCTTGACCACTTGCGAAGCTCGTCTTTGGAAGCACTGATCAACGTTTTGCGGTCGATGTGCGCGGGCAACGGTTTATATCCCGCGAATTGATCTCGCTGCTTCTGGGCTTCGAGAGTTGCGTCGGCATGAGCCTGCTGACTTGCCGCCGACTGCGTTTGCGTTTCGTACCTAGCTTCGGCCCGCAGTTCGAGAGGCGAAGCCTCGGTGCGTAACCATTTGTTCCGCTGAAGAGCCGCTTGCTCCGCGTACGCTGCTCCTTCCGCTGGGCTGGCACCGGCCCAATGCTCGATACCAATTCCAGATTTGTGAAGTTTTTCGTTTGCAATGCATTCGCTCAAGTTGTTCTGGCGGCAGATCAAGGCGAAGTCTGCGCGCTGCTCTACATCAGACTGAGGTACGGGCGGTGATGACCAAGCAAAGCGCTGGGGATACTGCTGGGCGAGCGCGATATAGAGCTTCGCACTGGGCTGTTCGCCGGGGTTCAGCAGCGATTCCAGGAGGTCGCGGTTTGCCTGCACGAGTGCGAGGCGTTTGCCATTTATCAACGCGCAGCAAGCATGTGTCCACGCGCCCTCCGAGACTGATTCGGCACGCATGTCAGCGGCGTGCTGTTTTACTTGCTCAGCCGCCTCGGCCCGCGCCTTTTTTGTGATGCAGTCACCGAGAATCGTTTCTAGATCCGGGACGCTTTCTTGAAGCAATCGGTTAACGGCATCACTGGGTGCGCCAGTTAGGTACGGCAAGATTCTCTCGATTAGTAACTTCTTTTGGTCCAGTTGGTGCATTACTACTCCTTAGCCCTTCGGCTGGTTCGATCGGCGGTCATTTGCCGCCGTTCAGAAATCGTTGCGCGTCTGGTGGAATCCACGCGAAATTGATTGCGTCTGGTTGTCGCTGCGGAATCGCTGGCGGTGGTGGTGCTGCTGGTGTCGCTTTCGATTCAGGCTTAGGTTCCTCGGTCCTCTTGATCTTCTTCAGCTTCGGCAACCCTGCGAGGTCGAGTGTTTTCTTGGCACCCGGGAGAGATCGCCAACATTCATCGAAACCACCGCAGTACTCCTCCCAATACGGCTTCCCAAAACCCGGAGACAGTTCTCCCGTTAATCGGTTGAGATAAGGCGCTCCACCGCCATCGCACGCATTGTTACCACCACGGAAGCCTTCGTAATTGGTCCAGGCGCTAAAGACACGACGCTCGAAGTCATGAAGGCTCTCACCTTCTTGCACGTCGGAGATACCGAGTGCGCGGGCCATTTCCCTGGCAACTTCCAACGCCTCTTCGATCGTCCGTGCATCCACGCCGGGGCTGATCTCGCCCAACGAGCACTGATTTAGCTTTGTACGGCGGGCGATGCCCTCTGCGTTCATGCGGTCACCTTTGACCTTCTCCAAATGTTCCTGGATGGCTTGATCAGACCGCGCTTTCTCGCGGGCACGCTGGCGTTGCTTGCGCGCCAAGTTCGATTTGCGTTTGGCTAGCTGTTCCGGCGTTGGTTGTTCGAATGGTTGCATGAATTCCTCCTGTCGCGCCTCCAATGGCGCTATAAGGCTCGCTGCCCCCAGTGACGGTCACAGCGTGCTAAAGATGGTGTTGCGCCGGGGCCGCGCATGCTCTACGAGCAAGGGACGGGTGGGGGGCTTTGCGGCCCCGGGACTGCCCCGGGGGTGGGCATTTTGTTTGCGATCTTTGCGGAGATACGGGTCAGTTAGGCATTGTTTGCGTCGTGAGTTGTGACCTAGTTCCGACTGCGTTCCATAGGAACACGTATTAGCGACTCAACCCGTTTGCTTGCATCGTTGCTTTCCGAGTCTGGCTTACTTCTGCGCTCTTACTGGACTAACGCGTAGGGAGCACTGTGGCGAAATCGTGCTCCTTATACGCGTTTGGCTGGGAATAACCGCGTGTAGAGGCTCCTAGAGCCGTTAAACGACATGCACCGCGTTCCTCGGCGCCGTGACGTGCATTGATATCGAGAAATGGTCGTCGTTCTGGAGTAAATGTGAAAGCGTAGCCACAAGCAACTCCCTTGATTTGTTGAACTTGAGGCGCTGTTTGCGATGATGTGACGTAAAACGCTAAGAAAAACGTGTTTATGAAGGATTTTTCTAGAGATGCGCCGGCTCTTCGGCCCTTAGGCCTGCTGCGTAGGTCAAATCTTGATTTGGTAACACCTTCGAAGATTACGGCTTCCAAAGGCTTCTCCCTTATAGGGTATTTCCATGCTCTCTGTAACAGTTTTTATATGTATATATAAGTAAATAAAGAAGATAAGAGGTGTGCTAGGGAGCGTGACAGTCGTACGGGTCTCATAGAGAGCACAATAAACCCCCACATGGACCCGTACGCTTGTAACACCTTTGCTCTGCTCCCTGTCACACCTCTTAAACCTCATGCATTGAGCATGATGAGTCTCCGAAGTGTAACAGGGAGCAGAAACCCCATACCCATAAGGGGCGACTACGCGACGAGGGCGATCCCAGCAGACTCTGGTCGAATGAACCAATAGCTTACCCTGCACCCACCCTCGTCGCGGTCTTCTTCTTGAACCTTCAAGCGTCCCTTTGCTTGACGGATCGAGTTCCAGTTGATGTCCTCTTGCTCGGCTCGCGCCTTGACTAGATCGCGGGTACTCCCGCATTCGGGGTGCGGTTCTTTCTGTAGAGTAGCTCCTTGAGAAGCTTCCCTGCAGTCTTGACCGCCACCACATTCTCTGCCGATAAGTCAACGGCGTCATCGTACCCGGCTTCGCTTAGATAGAACTCTGCGCCTTCTTCGATGATGAAACCCTTGACGATCAATTCCTCGATGGCCTTGTATTGCTTTCCGCCGTCTCCCACATCATTGGTTATCTCGTAACGGCTCGCCCATGGACCCTTCCCGCGAAGCTTCCGTGCGATCTTCCCAGCCAAGCTGGATAGCTCCACGGTCATCTCGCGGCGGAACTTGTACTCGACGACCGCGCCATTGACCTTCTCACCGCGCACCGTCTTGAAAGAGAACAACGGCGATCCCTCGCTGGAGCGAGAGTACACTTGGAAATCGATACAAGAATCCGTCTCCGATCCTTCTGCGTCGAGCTTTACGAAGCGCTCTTGGCAGATAATCAGTTCCGCCTTCTTGGTCAAAACGTTGCCACCGGCGCTCTTGCTCGACCAACGTTCCGCACCAATAATCCTCAACCACGCGGGGTTCGTCTTAAGCAAACTTTCCTGTGACTCACGACCGGTGTGATGGAGCAAGAAGATAGTGGCGTTCGGGAAGTACTCCTCAAACATCTCCAGAGCTTTCTTCTGGGCCTCGTTGTCGATGGCCTTGATGGACTGGAGTTGATACCACGGATCGAGATACACCACCCGGGGATCACAAGCTCGCATCAGTTCGTACAGCTTGCGGTTTCCAACTTCGATATCCACACCAGCTTTCTTCAGTTCTTTACCGATGAACAGTGTCAAGTTCTTGTGGATCAGGATTTGCTCCGCAAGGCTGAACTCGGCGACGATCTCACGGTAGCGCTCGTCAACGTCGGACTTGTCATTCTCCGCGTCGAAGTACAACACCCGAACCGGGCCCAGCATGTTCCTGTGTCTCATCCAATCCTTACCGCAGGCATCGTGCATGGCCTTCCTTAGTGCGAACAGAGACTTCTCCGCTTTACGCGCTCCCAACCACAAAGCGAGCACGTCGAGCGGAATCCATCCTCGGTAATGCCACGTACGTGGTGCTACCGGAACGGCGAAGTCGTACCGTGAAGCCGTCAGAGCATCCACTAGCTTCGTCTTCTCGGACTGAGCCACCTCCGACTCCGAGTGCTCCCTCCTAACTTGTTCGTCCTTGATCGCCTGCCTAGTCTGTTTCTCTTGCTCTTCCTCCCTGTTAGCTTCTGCATCCTTTGCTGCTTGAAGTTCCTCAGCCGGTCTTTCCCCCAAGTAACGGAATCGAAGGTGCCGGTGTAACCGGATACTTGATGGCTTGATCGGTCTTGCGTTCACACATGTCGATGTAGTCAGCGCCATGGTCGACGCATCTCTTCTCGCAAATCTGGATCAGGTTCTCCAGAATCTGCTCGCGGTCCATACCGGCACCTCTGAGCATGCAAGCGATCCTGAACAGTTCATTGTCGTGGCTACCACGAGGAATTGGTGGACCGTCCGGTGACGCATTCACACGCACCCCGTTAGGATTATTCTTAGCGGAGTCATGCGCGTTATCCTTCAACCATTCCACTAACCAATCCGGTGCCTCCAGTATCGGAGAGGCATCCACAACGGTGTAAGCCTCGCCAGTGTCGGGATGGATCGAGTTAGCGGCCACGACGTACCGGTTATTGACACGAGCGCTCCAACTCTCCTTCCCGTCCGCATCCTTACCACCTTGGTTCCCCATTGCGATGGAAGCTGCGGTCTGGTGAAAGTAAAGGTGCCTCTTCTCACCTGACGAGCAAACCTTGAATGTCACCGGTATCGTCTTTCCGGTTTCATTCTCGATTCGCTTCCAGATACTTGGATCGTCTGCGTCAAGGAACCAAGTACCGTCCAGCCTAGCGAATGCACAGGCTGCGCCGTTGTAATCGGGGTTCTCCATATCCCACATATCGATCCACACTGGATCAGTGCTAGCAAGCTCCGTCCAGTTCGTTTTGAATGCGATCTTGGTGCGTGGGTGTAATGGAATCACCGGCACATTTCTGCCGATCATCGGTATCGCAATCTGCTTAAACAACGACAGCGGTGGCTTCACCGTTGCTTCTGGATTTGATTCTGGTACGGACCCTTGGTTCATCGCAGCGATAACGCTGGCGATGTTGTTAGTATCGACTGCACCAAAAGTGGGAGCGGTAGCCATCACGCACCAACCTGGGATGCTCCGTTCTGCGTAACCACCGCGACCGGTTCAACCGCTTCTTCTTGGACTACATATGATGCCGTTGATGGACGAATCCTGACGGCTTGCATCTTGTTCCCTAGTCTGACGGGATCGGCAAGCTCGAAGCTCACCATCTCGCCAAGTTTAGGCTTTTTCTCTTTTCCCTCTGCACCCACCCGCAAGAAATTAGATACATGGAAGAAGTACTGCTCACCGGCAGAGTCGGTTAAGAAACCGAACCCGCGAGCGTCGATATACGTTGTTATCTGCGCGATCATTTTATTTCCCTTTCCGACCGTGGTCGGATTTTCAGCGTTTGAT
This sequence comes from uncultured Acidobacteriota bacterium, assembly GCA_963810355.1. Lineage (GTDB taxonomy): Bacteria > Acidobacteriota > Terriglobia > Acidiferrales > UBA7541 > Acidiferrum. The sequence goes on along the minus strand of CAWENU010000009.1, from coordinate 224,326 downwards.
ACGCCAAACTCTTGAAAACTATCCCTTCAAAAACTCAACCGTGTGCAGAACTCCACTTCGCACGCTCGCACTTCGCGTTGCGCCTTATCCAGCAGCCGGCCTAAATCAACGGCACTGACGTCGTACTCACTAAGCAGGTAGCCCTGGCATTCCGACACTGAACGGCCATCGAACAAGAAGCCGATTGCGATGTCGACAATTTCGATTTCACTGACGCAAGGTCTATTCAAATCGATCGTGCAGCTTTTCATTTCCGCTCCATCAATGCTGTAGTTGCGCGAAGCGCCTGTGCATCCAACGCATGATCGTTCTCTTCCGCTGCGATCTTCGCTACTCGGCGGATCGTTAACGCGGTCATGATGGCATCTAGGCGAGTGAAGTTAATCGGGATGTGCGCGCCGGTTATCGCGTCGACATCGACTTGGAGTTCATACAATTCGCCAAGCACTTCGAGTAAACGCGCGGCGTCTTCATCGCGGAAATGTTTTCCCGGCTCGCCGTTTACTGCTTGCAAGAACCGGGTCAGTCCAACTCCGGCAATCTTGCAAAAGTTTTGCGCCGCGCAGCCTAATTGCTTCAATGTGCGTTCGATCTTCGCCTCGTTGGAATGTGTGGCTAACATAAACTCTCCATGAAAACTTTCACTCGATAAATTTGAACCAAAAGAAAGTGCCGAATATCTCCGAGGAAATACCCGGCATGATGTCGAACAGCGCCTGAACCCAGCGCCTAAACTACCCCGTGGCAAACCTACGACGCTGGATTCGAGGTGGGGGTATCAAAAAGGGGCCAAATGACTGAGACAAGATGCGTAGGTTTGTTCAACCCTCAATCCCTCTCACTTGGTGCGCCAAAGCAGGCGCTATTTGGAAATACGATCCGCGCGGCTCGTTCCCCTTACAAGAAGCGGGTAGTCAGGCAGCTATTTTAGTGACAGCGCCTAGTCCCCTCACAGGATGCCTGTACTAGGGCAGCTATTTCGCGGAAGGGAGGTGACTCCGGTGCGATGTCTGTTTGTTGTTGAATCTAGGGCTCTTAACTGAAGAGAGGGCGCGAATCGTATATCATCGCTACCTCTTATATGTACCGGCCTGGTGATTCTGTCCCACGTTGCCTTGCAGCGCCCGATATTCCATCAAAACCACCGGAGTCCACCGTCTCCAGAGTACGAAAGGACTCGTACCGTGGCCTGATTCACCGGCAGTTCATCCTCGGGCCAGCCCTCAAAGCCCTCAGGGATGATTAAGGTTCGCGCGAAGCAGTTGAGCGCGGGCTAAGATTTCTAGTGAGGTGCAACGCAGACTGAAGTCAAAACTGCCCTAGCGGCGCTGTGAGTAAACAGCATCGTTGGCGCTAGAGCGGGCTCGTCCGAGAGGTAGGACTTTACGAGTTCATCGCGTTCGGGACCGGACGGAGGAACCAGATTACCCTTTGCTCCATATTCTAGCGCCACAATCATATTGCGAAGGGCCTGAGGTGAGAAATAGGTATTTGCTTGGGCTCTGTCCCACGACGTGAGCGGTATAACCTTCAGCCCAAACTCTTTTCGAATTCGCGCAACTTCTGACAGTACTTGGTCATATTGCTTCTCGGTGTTCAATTTTTTAACTAACATGAAGTTTCCCCAAAGAAGCACTTGTTCTCTGCTCCATCCCGCTTCAATCTTCGAGACGCGCTGTTGGTCACTTTCGGCTGCGTCCTTAACGCTTTGTGGAGTCTTGTCGAAGAGATCTTGTAGATGTTGGAGATCACTACGAATCTGTGACGAAGACGCCTTCAGTAAGGCATCGTCGCCCCCTGGGTACTCGTATCCCTTCAAACATGCGCGTTCTTTCTTTATTTGTTCTAAGTCTGCCGAAGTGAGATTTACCATCGGCAACAATGTTTCCGCTTTGGGTGGCACCATATCCAATGCAGAGCATTGCTGGGAGGAGACCTGAGCACAGACCGGTAGAACAACGACCAAGGATATGAGGGTTAGCGCAAATGTGTTCCGCAATGTGCCTCCAATTCCTGCATGGTGAAGGGAGAAGACTCGACTCTCTTTCAGTAGTTAGCCCGTTTTGTACGAATCCTTCGTCATCAATGCGACCGCCTTTTCAATGGATTCCCTAGTGTATCTATGAAGGTCAGCGCGTCGCAGATGCCATTCTCTGAATGCGTCTCAACAATCACCTCGATGTCGGTGTACTCGATCCCGTCAGAGTCGACGAAATCTGGCACGCGAAAGACGACAGAGGATTGTTCGTTCTTCATCGCGCCACCAGTCCTAGCTTCTGGATACCCGCGAGCACTCCCTCGACGTAGCGATGCTCCAAGATGACCGTGGGCCAATAAGGCTGGTAACCGTTATCCGCACCAATGTTATGGTTCGCCCAGTTGATCCCCAGCTTGGTGTTTGGTATGAGGAGGACCAATGCGCCCTCGCGTCGTTAACGCGCTCGGCGGCGGGGCGGCGACCCGGGTGGGGGCGACCGCACCGTGAAATCGTACTTCTCCACCGAGGTACGGCGGCGCATCGGGATGGTCCGTTTCTTCTTGGGTACAATATCCATCTCAGTCATGGCTCTCCTGTGGCGGAATGTCGCCGAAGATGAAGTAAAAGAACCAATCCATCAGACTGTTGTCCTTGGTGCCAGTATGGTTCCGGTCCTCAGGTTCCATCTCAATCCCTCAACGCATCGACGCCCTTACGTTTGTATAGTTCGATTAGCTTGTCCGCGGCGACTTGTATCAGCCAGTTGATGCTGCGTTGTTCTTTATCGGCAATCTTCTGCAACGCCTCAAGGGTTTTAGCCCGCAATCGAAACGATCTAGGATTCGAACGCATCACCGCGCCTCGGACAGACGGCTACAGTGTAACACGTTGTAGCTACAAGTCAAGAGTAACAAAGTACTGCCGGAGTACTGCTCACGACGAATCTGAGTGTGAAGACACCGATCCTCCAAAGAGAAAGATGCCCGCGAAAGTTTAGTGGAGACGCTCAGGTGTGTTTTTGCGCCTGCGGCCGTATCCTCTTTCGAGGGAGCACCGTGGCTTTCGCTCGGTTGCTGTCAGCGCTGAATCCCGCTGAACTCTTGATACTTGAACAGAATAACTGAGTCGGGCTTCAAACAGAATAGTACGGAAGTACGGTCGATTCGTCCAAAAGCTATGCTGTGATGTCGTATCTCAACGACAAAACGGTCGAGGTTTCCCTGAAAAAGTGAGACGCCAGGTGCGAGGTCTTGTAAAAAGACGGGAAGTTTCCGCTGTTTCGCGAACGGATGGCATCATTTGAAGCTGGCACTTGTTCCGAACGCCAAGATTGTTTGGGATTGAACGTCCGTCTCGGTACTCAGAAAACGTACCGTCTGTCCCCTCTTTCTCCTTAGGCGCTACTTACCTCGATCCTCGGGAGTCTAAGGCTCACGGTCTGATAATGCCCGTGAGGCTGCCCTTGAAAGGCTCGAACATCATTTTGTAGTTGACATCAGCTCCACTCGGTCCCTTTGCCTTGACATACACCTGCCAGTAAAACGACGCGAAAGAACCAACATGATTTTTGTCAGGCCCCTTGAAATCCACGGAGACGACCGCAATTTCGCCAAGAAAGGGTTCTAAACGATGGACGGGTAAGATTCGAATAAAGTCTTCCTTCTCTGCCGGACCATACAGTGCACCGGTGCGTTTCAAAGCAGCGATCTCCTGGTCATCAGTCCATTCCGCATGGGAATTAACGAGTTTTATAAGAGCGGCGAGCGCGTCAGGATTCCCCACAGCGGGACCAACCGCTCCGAATTCTTGGAGTCTATCCTCGGCATCGAAAGTGAAATTGGAGCTGATGAGAGGCTTGGCGACGAGCAATCCGGGCTCGGGGTCTTTAGGTGCTTCGCCGCCTGGAGATGCACCAATGAGTCCAATGACCTTGCCCGTTTCCCGCTCCCCAATGTCGATCGTAAACCATCGTAGGGGACCCGCCATATATTGATAGCGACCAGACGTACGTATCGTGACGACGTACTTCTGGATGTTCGCATCTGGGTAGATGGAGTCCAGGAACTCAAGCGCCACGGGGACAAAGTTCTTCGCAGTTGGAGCGGAGACAACTTTCGCATCGGAGGAAGCACAGCAAAGGACGAACCCGATGACGACCGAAAATATGAGTTGCTTAGTGGCTTGGCGACGTAATTCGTGCATCGTTATCTCCTACAACCATCCATTGAGCGATTGGATTGCCCTGAAAGCTCGGATTAGCCCTCCAGAAATTCAGTACGAACTGGTTGGCGTTGGTCACCGCATTTTCAATCGTATTCCCCGACGCCAAGCTATTGGCAATCTGCTCCCACTCAATGACCCCTTGAGCCAGATCGACGCTGCCGGCGCCGAATGTGAAATTACCGTTCAGCTGCCCCATCGCGGTGGGGTCTGGAACAACCAAGGCTCGGCCCTGCGTGCTTGAAGTAATGTCCCATAGATTCAAGAAAACTTGATTGATGTCACATGCAGCGATAAAGATGACCTTCGCTTCAGTTTTTATGGTCGTGACATACGTATAGGGGCCGAGCTGCGGGTTCGGCGTGAAATTAAGGAGGGGCTGATTAGGATCATTGGCCACGGGTTGCGCAATAAGCACTCCACCTGAAAAAAATAAGCCAACTGTGTACGGCGGAATCGTCATGCCCTGCGGCGGCGCCGTTAGAAATGCGTGCCCAAAGAATGAGACGGCATCGATCGGCTTCGCGACTTGAGTCAGGAAAGTGCTAGCCGTTGCGTCGCTGTCGAGAAAAAATTCGTTAGAGACGATCTTGGCCTGAACAACAGACTGTATGTCAGTCTTAGCGAGTTGTGGGCTGCCGAATCTTGGATTTGCGGCAACTCCTGGCGCGATTGGTAAGAATTCGGCTAACGCTAGGCGGGGAGAAGCGTGATCAGTCGTAGAGGTTGGGTAGGCAGAGGAGGCTGGTACGGTACTTGCGTTCTGCTCCTCAATCATTGCGAGGGAACTATTCATCGGGCCTACCCAGTTTCCCAACGCGAACGGCGCGACAACTGAGGCATCGAGAGAAAAGGGGCCAGTGGCGAACGGGGTGCCCGAGGGAGTCCCAGGATTGCCGGCGGCGTCAAAGGAAATAAGGCCTTGCTGCTGGTCTACGCCGACGGCTCCGCCGGCGCCCGCCAGAGCCCTAATGAGATGCAAGGAGTCAGAAGTCGGCGTCGTGTAATTCCAAAGGACGCTCGTGCCACCAGCCAAAGCCGTAATCGTACCTTGGCTATTGTTAACCGCTGCATAGATCACTCCGTTTGCGTCCAATACCATCTCGTCGGGCGAGGAAGCGAGGGGTACAATCGTGTCGCTTGCACCATGGGACATATGAACAGATCCGGTGCCGTCCTGCCAAGCGGCGAAAGCGCTGCCTTGACCGTCGGGGATCACGGTCGCAAACAGCACGTCCGGTTCGACGTTCCCTGCTGGAATTTGTGTCACATTAGTCGAGCCGCTCGGCGTCATCGCGAGAAGCCACAGCTGATCATCTCCTGGTACCCGGTCGACAAATTTCAGCGCCAAGGCAAAAACGGTTCCATCGGGTCCGACGACTGGATTCGAGATCTCTCCGCCGTACTGGTTTGGATCGTTCGGCACGGTGGTAATCGGCATGTCGTAGCGGCCTATTTGTGCGCCCGTATTGCCATCCAGGGCAACAAGGGAGGAGTGGTTGTCAACGGTCGTGTAGACGTGACCCTCGGGTCCGACGGCCAAGGACGGTTTACCGCAATCATAATTGACCGACGCTGTCCAAATGAGTGAACCGGTTTGGCCATCGTAGTCGTTAATCTCGGAAGGACCTGGCGGACAACCCGCGTTTATCTTCTCCGCCACAAGGATTCCGCCAGTTGCGTCGGCGGAACCGACAGCGCGGGCGTAAAAGGCTGGTGTACTGCCGACCCCGTTAAACGCTGGCCACATTTGTCGCCCATCTGCCGTGAAGGCGCGGACATCATCACTGCTCGAACCATCCGGAGCCAGGTTTTCTTCAAAAGCAAAAAGGTCTGGGGCACCCTGGACAGGGGCAGCCCGCAAAACTGATTCTACGAAACCGCCAGTAGTCAGCGGAGGCACAGACCACCGAACGGTTCCGACCGGCAATACAGCTCCCGCGAGAATGTTTAGTTGAACCTGCGCGGAGAGGGTACCTACATTGGCTGTAAGTGTAACCTGGCCAACCGCCAAGGCGGTGAGGACTGGCGAACTGCCGATGGTGATGCTAGCGAGAGTGGAGTCACTGACCGACCAAGTCGCGTCAGTGCGAGGCATCCCAGTTTCGTCGATTACATTGAATTGATGAGTTTCGCCGACTAGCATATTTATCATTCCCGGCGTTATCTGGAGAGAATTGGGAGCAGGGGGAGTTCCGGTGAGGCTTAGGTGAAAGTTTGAGCCTGCTACATTACCTGCTAAATCGGTAGCACGGACCACAGCGAGATTCAGACCGACAGTCAGAGAAATGTTGCAAGAAAAACTTCCTGCGCTCAGAGACGTAGGTATTCGATCACAAGTCACCGAAGAGGGTCCCGACAAAGAGTCCGCTACGGTGCCGGTGACGGTAACACCAGCGCTTGAAAAAGTCGTGCCATCGGCCGGCGCCGTGATCGTAAGCACGGGCGGGGTCTTGTCGATGTTGAGTGTTACGCTCGTTGTAGCCGTCAACCCGTTGGCGTCGGTCGTGGTGCCACTAACCATTTGACGCAGCCCCTCGGACGATACGATTAATGGGGCAGGGCAACCCGTGATAGCGGCGCTCCCGGCCATGCACGTAAACGCGACCGTCACATTGGAGTTGTTCCATCCGGCGGCGTTGGGAGCCGGGGACACGGAAGCGGAGATCGAGGGAGGCACAACAACGGTGAAGGGCACGCCGTTGCTCATAACACCTGCAGCAGTGATCACAACTACATTGCCCGTAAGGGCTGCGACTGGAACGGATGCAGTAATACTCGTATCGCTCCAACTGATGATCGGAGCGGCCGTGCCGCCAAAGCTCACGCCTCGACCTTGCGTGGCTCCAAAGCTCGTTCCGGTGATTGTTACCGTAGCGCCAAAGGTTCCCGAGGACGGATTGACGCCCGTGATGATGGGAGCCGACAAGACGGTGAACAATACGCCGTTGCTTTGCATGCCCGAAACCGATGCTACGACGTTTCCGGTTGTCGCGCCCGATGGTACGGTGACAATTATGCCCGTAGCGTTCCAACTGGTTACGCTTGCAGGCGTGCCATTAAAAGTAACTGTACTCGTTCCTTGGGTCGCTCCGAAGTTAGTCCCTCCTATGTTAACGAGAGATCCGACCGACCCTGATGATGGCAATAAATTCGTAATTGTGAGGGTCGGTGCGGTTATGGTCAGGCTGGCCGAGCCACAGATCGATCCTGTGCATGCCCCTATTACCGTTGAGCCCGTCGCAACGGCAAAAGCTCGCCCCTGATTGGTTACGTCGGTGGTTATGGACGCCACAGAAGGATTGGAGGAGCTCCACGTGACCGAAGAGAGTACTTGAGTGCTGCCGTCGTTAAAGGTTCCCGTCGCCCCGTAAGGCTGAGTGATTCCGACAGCCGTCGAAGAGTTCCCTGGATTCACCACAATCGAGACAAGACCGACCGGACTCAGAGTACCGGGTTGATACAATTCCGCAGTGGCTTCCGGTAAGAAATCACTGTCATTGCCTCCCGCCAACAATATCGCTCCGCTCGTCAACAACGATGCGGTGTCCAAGAAACGAGCGATGTTCAGACTGCCTGAGTCCGTGAAAGTTCCGGCGACAGGATCGTAAAGCTCGGTGCTCGTAAAGGTGCTGCCGTTAAAGTCGATCCCGCCCGCCACGAGAACCATTCCGTTGTTCAACAAAGAAGCCGTGTGCTCGCCACGGGGAGTATTTAGGTTGCCTGTGAGGATAAAGACTGCTGCCGTCGGGTCGTAAAGCTCCGCGTTCGGCAGGGTGTTGAAGTTGGTGTCTATTCCTCCGGCTACCAGTACCTTTCCGTTGTTGAGCAGCGTGGCCGTGTGGTAGCGTCGTCCCGAGTTCAGATTGCCAGCCGAAGCGAAAGTTCCGGCAACGGGATCGTATAGCTCGCCGCTGCCGAGCACGTTACCGTTTACGTCATAACCTCCGGCGATGAGCACCTTGCCGTTGTTCAGCAGCGTTGCTGTGTGATTAGTACGAGCGGTGTTCAGACTCCCGACAGATGTAAACGTGGAGGTTGCTGGATCAAATATCTCGGCATTGGCCAAGGGGTTGAAGTTGATGTCCACGCCTCCGACAATCAAGACCGTTCCGTCGTTCAGCAGCGTAGCGGTGTGGGAAACGCGACCAGTGTTTAAGACGCCGGTCGGCGAGAAGGTTCCTGCAACCGGATCGTAGAGTTCTGCAGTCGTCTGCGCATTCCCGTTAGCATCATAGCCGCCAGCAATGAGGACCATGCCGTTGTTCAAGAGCGTGGCCGAGTGATACGCGTGGGCAACGTTCATATTTCCAGTGGCCGAGAATGTCCCCGTCGCTTGGTTATACAACTCTGCACCGCTCACATGACTGCCGTTTGCGCCAAAACCTCCCGCAACGAGAACCATCCCAGTGTTTAACACGCTCGCCGTGTGAGCGCGGCGTGCGGCAGTCATACTGCCAGTAAGTGCAACGTTCCCGACCGTCAGCGTGGTCGTCCCACTGATCGCTCCGACGCTTGCTTGAATAGTTGTGTGGCCGATGGCAAGCGTGCTTGCTAGCCCCGTGCTACTTATAGTCGCAACGCTTGTAGCGGAGGAACTCCAAGTGGCACTCGTGGTCACATTCTGCGTACTGCCATCCGCGTAAGTTCCAGTGGCTGTGAACTGGACCGTGCTTCCAGTAAGCGCGGACGAGTTCGCCGGAGTTATGGCGATTGAAGACAACGTAGGTGCGCTGACGGTGAAGCTGACACCGTTGCTGGCAACGCCTGCGACCGTAATCATCACGTTTCCCGTAGTCGCTCCGGTTGGCACTAGCACCGCAATACTAGTTGCGCTCCAACTGGTGGCCGTCGCCGGCCGCCCGTTGAACGTCACGGTGCTTGCGCCCTGGGTCGCTCCGAAGTTCGTCCCTGTGATCGTCACGGCCGCCCCGACCGGTCCTGAACTCGGGGATAGGTTTGTGATACTTGGAGTGGGTAGGACCGTAAAGTTCACGCTGTTGCTCGCAATTGACCCTACCGTCACCGCGAGCGGTCCTGTCGTCGCTCCGTTCGGCACCGGAACCACTATCTGCGCGTTGCTCCAGCTTGTCGGGGTTGCGCTGATCCCGTTGAAGGTGACTGTGCTGCTCCCCTGGGTCGAGCCAAAGTAATTTCCAACAACCGATATCTGCGCTCCGACGGTCCCACTCACCGGATTCGTATACGAGATGGTCGGAGGCGTGCCGACTATGAAGTTCACACTATGACTTGCCATTCCTCCGACAGTCACGACCACCGGGCCTGTTGTTGCACCGGTCGGCACAGGCACTACTATCTGCGTGTTGTTCCAGCTTGTCGGGGTGCCGCTGATCCCATTGAAGGTGACTGTGCTGCTGCCCTGTGTCGAGCCAAAGTAATTTCCGACAATCGTTATTGACGTGCCTATGGGCCCATCGACTGGATTCGTATACGAGATCGTGGGAGGCGTCCCTACAATAAAATTCACCTTGTTGCTCGCAATACCCCCTACAGTTGCGACCACCGGACCTGTCATTGATCCACTCGGAACAGGCACTACTATCTGTGTGTTGCTCCAGCTTGTCGGGGTGCCGCTGATTCCATTGAAGGTGATCGTGCTGCTCCCCTGAGTCGAGCCAAAGTAATTTCCTACAATCGTTATAGACGTACCTACGGGTCCGTCGACCGGGTTTGTATACGAAATGGTTGGAGGGGTTCCCACCGCGAAATTCACCTTGTTGCTTGCTACATTTGCAACAGTCACGACGACTGGCCCTGTGGTCGCTCCTGTGGGCACCGGAACAACAATCTGCGTATTGCTCCAACTTGTCGGGGTCCCGCCAATACCGTTGAAGGTGACCGTGCTGCTGCCTTGCGTTGAGCCAAAGTAGGTTCCAACGATCGTGACCGATGTGCCGACCGGCCCATTTACTGGATTCGTATACGAAATGGTCGGCGGGGTTCCCACCGTGAAATTCACCTTGTTGCTTGCGACACCTCCGACGGTCACGATCACCGGACCTGTCGTGGCACCCGTTGGTACCGGCGCAACGACCTGAGTGTTGCTCCAGCTTGTCGGAGCAGCGCTGATTCCGTTAAAGGTGATAGTGCTGGCCCCTTGTGTCGAGCCAAAGTTGGTTCCGACGATCTTTATCGAGGTGCCTACGGGCCCATTTACCGGGTTCGTGTACGAAATGGTTGGAGCTGTCTGGCCGAAGCTGGACAATGAGAAGAGGAGCACGAACGCAAAGACAGTAACCAGCTTCCATTCGCTCACGCGCATTCACGATCTCCGACTCTTCTTGCTTTCACCCGAGGGGGAGATCTTCGGAGCGACGATAGTAAATACCATCACTGGCAATGAAGGACTGCGATACTACCAATCACTTTACGTATGTCAAGCTAAAACTCGCCGAAGGTGTTCGCGTCAAACACGAGTCAGACGAAGGATTCTTGGGTACGAGGGAGGCTACACATGAGAAGGCGGCAACTCGCCCAATCATTCCATGCTCGCTATCTTAGTCAACCGATCAACACAAAGCCCATAGTTTGCGGATCAACTCAACTTCTTCGCCTGCTTCCTAACTTTTGCCCATCTTTTCTTCGCCGCCTTGGCAATCGCCGCTCTGCTACAGCCGATAGGACGGGCAGCTCCAACGCCTCGAGCAACCATATGTTGACTCAACCTCTACGTCACCTCTAACATCGGCCCACACAGTTGCGCTCCAACCATGGTTGGCCAAACCATCTCGCACTACCGCATCCTGGAAAAGCTCGGCGGCGGCGGTATGGGCGTGGTGTACAAGGCTGAGGACACGCGGCTCTGCCGCTTCGTTGCACTCAAGTTTCTTCCCGAGGAAGTTGCCCGCGATCCGCAGGCACTCGCCCGCTTTCAACGCGAAGCGCAAGCTGCGTCAGCGCTCAATCATCCCAACATCTGCACCGTTTACGACATCGGCGAAGAAGACCACCAGGCCTTCATCGCCATGGAGTTTCTGGAAGGAACGACGTTAAAGTACCGCATTGCCAGTCGCCTCATGGACCTAGAAACACTGCTTTTGCTCGGGATCGAAATCGCCGATGCGCTGGATGCCGCACACGCGCAAAGGCATCGTTCATCGCGACATTAAGCCTGCCAACATCTTTGTCACCGATCGTGGGCACGCCAAAATCCTCGACTTCGGTTTGCGAAGCTCTCTCCAAAACCAGTAACAGGAACGGAGCTCTACCGCCACGGGCGTCGACGCACAAGAGCATCTCACCAGACCCGGGGCGGCTGTTGGCACCCTCGCGTACATGTCGCCGGAACAAGTCAGGGGCAAGGACTTGGATGCGCGAACCGACCTGTTTTCCTTCGGTGCGGTGCTGTATCAGATGGCTACCGGCCAACTGCCGTTCCGAGGCGACACCTCGGGAATCATCTTCCACGCCATTCTGGAGCGGCTGCCGGTGCCTCCGGTGCGGATCAACCCCGACATTCCTCCTAAGCTCGAGGAAATTATCAACAAGGCCCTGGAGAAGGATCGCAAGCTTCGCTATCAAACTGCCGGCGACTTGCGGGCTGATTTACAACGCATGAAACGCGACATCGATACGGCTCCCGTGAGCGCGGTAAACGAAATCGTCCCCGACGCGGGAGCTAGGCCATGGTGGCGTAGCAAAACGGCACTGGCTGCCTGGGTACTCGCGCTGGCCGCAGGGCTTTACGGACTGGACGCGGGTCGATGGGGCGAGCGGCTACTGGGTCGAGTTTCTCCAGCACCAATCCGATCATTGGCTGTGCTGCCGCTAGTGAATCTTTCTGCCGATCCGCTACAAGCCTATTTCGCTGATGGAATGACCGAGGAACTGATTAATTCTCTTTCGCGAATCAGCGCGTTGCGGGTGATTTCGCACGCATCGGTGATGCAGTTCAAAGACGTCCACAAGCCGCTCGGCCAGATCGCGCGTGAGTTGAATGCGGACGCGGTGATAGAGGGAACGGTTCAGCGTTCCGACGGCCGTGTGAAGATCTCAGCCGACCTAGTGGACGCCCGAACGGACCGCAATCTTTGGGGTCACAGCTACGAAGGAGATGTGCACGATATTCTTAGCCTTCAGAGCGAAGCGGCGCAGGCCATCGCCGAGGAAATCCAAGTGCAGTTGACCCCGGAGGAATCAGCAAGTCTGTCGAAAAAGCGGACTGTAAACACACGGGCCTACGAGTTGTATCTGCAGGGGCGGTACCTCTGGAACAAGCGGACTCCTGGAGACTTGAAAGCGGCCGTCAACTCTTTTAATGAGGCGATTAAAATTGACCCGACGTATGCCATGGCCTACGCTGGCCTCGCCGATAGCTATAGCCTCTTGAGCATTTACGGTGAGGTTCCGCCGCGAGAAGCCATGCCACTGGCCAAGGCGGCTGCGAAGCGAGCGTTGGAGATCGATGACACGGTTGCTGAGGCACAAGCCGCGCTTGCGGATATTCAATGGGCGTACGATTGGGACTCCGCGATGGCAGAAACAGGATTCCGCCGTGCACTCGCGCTCAATCCCAATTACGCGACTGCGCACCAGTGGTACGCCGTATTCTTGAGCAACCACGGCCGGCATGGAGAAGCGACGGCAGAAATCGGACGAGCCCGAGACCTCGATCCGCTCTCGCTCATAATCCAAGCGAACGCCGGGTTTGACTATTACTACGCTCGCCAATATGAACGGGCGATCGAGATCTTACATGGAGCTGCCGAGCGGGAACCAAATTTCTGGGTCTTTCATTCGATGCTCGGGCAAACCTATTTGGCAATGGGACGGACGGCCGAAGCAACTAACGAGTTCGAAAATGCCAAGTCGCAGTCTCCGGAAAATGTTCGGGTCATGTCTATGCTCGGCCTTGCATACGCGAAGATTGGTCGCCAAGCCGAAGCGCGCAGGCTCGTCGAAGAAATGCTCTCTCTTTCCCAGAAACGCTATGTTTCGCCTACCCTCATTGCGATCATTCAAATCGGTCTGGGAGAGAAAGGTAAGGCTTTGGATTGGCTGGACAAAGCCTGCACAGATCGGTCCGATTGGATGATATTCTTGAAAACTGATCCACTGTTTGACCCGTTGCGAGCCGACCCTCGGTTTGGAGATTTGCTCAGACGCGTCGGTTTCAAGCCCTAATCTTGGCAACCGAACGAACGCCGGGTCCGTAAATTTCTGTGACCAACTTGACGTTATCGAAGGGCGTCGTTACACTAACGTCCCTTCTTGTCGCGGAGGATGAGAAATGCCGATCCCAAAAGTCAAGGAAGTTGTTTCCAGACGAGGAATTGATCGAGAGATTAAAAAGGCGCAGAAGAAACTAGCCGCACTGGAGAAAGATGGGGTCCCGGCCAAGCGCGATGCGATTCTTCGTCAGATGCTTCAACTCGATGTCTGTAATGCCGTTCTCCACGACTTTTTTATTATTCCGTGAGACCCTTTCCAAGGGGACCAGCGGGCAAGTGTTCGCCCGCGCTTCCCAATGCACAAAGTTCCCAAAGTCAACACAAGCGTGGTTTATCGCCGCTCGCCCCACTTGGTGTGTTATTGGTCCGGCGAGCAGCTTTTTTTTGAAAATTATTTAACCCGAAAACGGATACGGGCGGCTCCGTTAGCGTTCGAGATTCTAGAATTGTTTAACCGCTGGCGCCCTGCCGAGGCGCTTGCGAAGCATTTTCCCCAGTTTAGGCCTGGAGAGCTACGTCTTGCGCTTGTAGCCCTTGAACACTGTTCATTGCTCGAACGTTGCGACCACGTACCTTCGCCTCGTAAGTCTGCCCTAGATCCTTGGAAGGACTGGAGCCCCGCTGCTGCCTTTCTGCATTTCTCCACCAAAGACATGTGCTCCGGGCGGGACCTGCCAGAGATGGTCCGGCGCCTGCTGCGGCGAGCGGAGCGTGTGACCATGCCCTCGCCGGTTAAGCGCTACCGAGGTGCTCCGCAGGTCAGACTCTCGGTCCCCGAAATGAACGGAGAGTTCTCGCAAGTCCTGCTTGCTCGCCGCACCTGGCGGAAGTTTTCTTCGGATCCCGTGGAACTCTCCGCACTTTCCACACTCTTGGGACTTACATTCGGAGTGCAATGGTGGGTGGATGTCCCACGCTTGGGACGGATGGCGCTAAAAACTTCTCCTTCGGGAGGTGCGCGCCATGCCATAGAAACGTACGTCCTAGTGCGTCGGGTGACCAACGTGCAACCCGGCCTCTATCACTACGCCGCTGACAAACATTGTCTTGAACGTCTGAGACGCGGCGCGAGTTCGAGCCAGGTTGCTCGATACCTGGCAGGTCAGCGCTGGTATGGGAGTGCTGCAGCGTTGGTTTTAATGACCGCTGTTTTCCGCCGTCCCCAATGGAAATATCAATCCGCACGTGTATATCGCGCCGTCCTGATAGAGGCCGGGCACCTTTGTCAAACGTTTTGCCTTGTGGCTACCCGGCTCGGCCTCGCTCCTTTTTGTTCAATGGCGCTGGCTGATTCGCGTATTGAAGCCGATATCGGCATCGACGGAGTTTCGGAATCTGTTCTTTACGCTGCCGGTGTTGGGACGCCGCCCCGTAACCTCAAATGGGCGCCATGGCCCACTCGCTTCCCGGGAATGCGGTACCCGAACTCGTCATTCGTGTAAAGCCCAATTTGCGGACATGCGGGTACTTCTTTGAGCGATTTGTCTCGCCAACAACAATCGTGACAAATTCTTTCGACGCGATCTCTACTCCCGAAACGATCATCCATCCCTCAAGCACCACCGCATACGCCTTCCCCTTCCTAACCCTCAATTCGAACTCCCCGATCACCCCTGAGCCGTGAACTCCCTCTATTCCAGACCATGTGGTAATCTGCGCCCAACCAGAACGACGGCCCAGGGGTTGCAAAATACAACGCCGGTTAAGAACTTCAATTCAGGAGGAAATGATCCATGACCAAGCAACAACTTGGTGTACTGGGTGGGTGCGTGTTACTCGCTGTCGCGGGTTGGGCTCAGACGCCGCCCGCGAAAAAGAGCGCTGGAGCGGCGGGCGGGCCGGTAATGCCGGGCTCCGAGCAATGGATGGATATTCCTGCAGCGGCGCTGGCGGGGACGCCGTCGGTGGAGATGGGCGGAACGGTAAAGATCGCGGTCCTACAGGGCGACCCCATGGCGGCTGGCCGTTCGTTCACGCTTCGGCTTTCCTGCACGGACGGAACAAAGATTGCGCCGCACTGGCATCCGACGACGGAAAATGTCACGGTCATTAAAGGGACGTTTCTGCTGGGAATGGGCGCGAAGTGGGATGACGCCACGATGAAAGAAATCCCCGTGGGAGGCTTCGCGTCCGCGCCTGCGCAAATGCGGCACTATGCTCAGTGCAAGGGTGACGGCGTAGTGCAGGTGAATGGAATTGCGCCTTTTGTGGTGAATTTCGTTGGGGCAGACGACCCGGGGCCCACGAAGAAGACGAATTAGTTTTGACGCCAATCCCGACATCCGCTTTGTGAGGCAACCAAGCGGGAGTACGCAAAGTTGAAGCCAGCGGATGAAGTCCGCAAGAGGCTCGTTCGACGAAGTTAACCAACCATCTCTACTTGCCCCATTTACCGTAGCCTGTCCGCGTCAGGAAGACAGAGTTTTAAGCCATCCCGCGAATCGTGCCCGATGTTCGTGTTCCATCGTGATGAATTTCACGCCCATACCTTGGTTGGGGCTACTTCGTTGGACAGCGGCACGAGCGCGTACCTCACCTGTAGGCGCATCAATAAGCAACTGAATGTAGGTTCCAACAGGCGGCGGATCGGGTGTACGGATGAACAGTCCGCCCAAGCCGAGGTTGTCCACTGCCGAAACCGTCTTTCGTTGAACCTATGCCAAGCGACGATCGTCCCTCTCGGAGCGGCAAAGCGAGGATAAACACGACGTTCGCTATCTTGGTCTGACATGGCGATCCTGCAGCCGTTCTACAAATAGCCTGCGACGCTGCAAATGTCTAATGTTTAGTTTCCCGACACTTTCCGCACGACCTCCAAGCTCCGCCCTCATAGCACTCAACACGAAAGCCCGGCACAGATTTCGTCAGAGTAAACGCAGAGGCGGGCGACCATTAGCTTCGGCCGCCCGCCCTATGCTTCATCTCTCGTTATTAGGCTCTCGTTAGCGAGCGCCACCCGCGGCAGCCATTGCATGCGTTCCCGTTTTCACATTCACTTTGATCTGCTTCGGCTTCGCTTCCTCGCGCTTCGGGAGGCTCAGCGTCAGCACACCATCGTGATAATCGGCCTTGATTGCATCCGATTTTACGGAGTTCGCCAGCGAGAAGCTGCGGCTGAACGAGCCATAGGCGCGTTCGATGCGCAGATAGTTCTCTTCGTTCACCTTATTCTCAAACTTGCGGTCGCCGCGAATTGTGAGAATGTTGCCCTCCACGCGAATGTCCAGCTCCTGCGGATTCACATCCGGCAGGTCCGCCTTAACGACGAGTTCATTTTCGGTCTCATAGATGTCGACGGCCGGAGCCCAAGGCGTCAAATTCGACTCTTCGCCCGTTCGTCCCACCACATCGCCAAACACGCGATTGATCTGTTCCTGCAGAGTCGTAGCTCCACGGAAAGGTTGTTCCAAGCGATTCATTGTTCTCATGTAATCCTCCTCAGTGAATGATTAGACTTTTACAATGAACCGTCGTTGCGTAAATGTATAGATATATTATCTTAATTATATAAATAATCTAAGCCGTGCAGTTGCTGCACCTTACATCGACGTGGAGACGTGCGAGTGCGTTATAGCTTGATCAACCATCGTCCGGACCCGCGTCGGATCACGGACGGATGGCTAGCCAGACGATAATGCCTAAACCCAATAGCGCAAGCATGAGTATTTCTGCCAGTAGGTGTTGAACTAAGCTGAAGTCTCTCATGCCAGGGACAAATCATTCCCTTCTGGAATCCACTCGTGAGCTATATCGCGGAGCAGAAACAACGACGCGGTGCGTGCGTTGGTCAACCACAACGTATTCTCCAGGAGACAATCCAACTAGGTCTTTGATGCGACAGTTCGCGGACTCAAGATCGTTAACTGCTTCAAACCAAAGGAAACTTCCATTGGGTTCTTTTTTAGGATTTCGAAAGGAGAATGCACGGATGCCTCCCAAGTTGCGCGGTGTTGTAAGGCAAACTGAAAGAGAAAAAGTCGGTCGAGCTGCGAGAGCGCGTTGCGAGGACGAGGATTACAGCTAGGTCGCTACTGGCTCGGACAATTTGCTGATTGCAGTGTGCGCGCTAACTTCGCTGAAGTACACCTTATTCGTTGGCTCAAAATTGGAAACGAAACGACCGAGTCTCACTGTCCGCTGGTCGTCTTCACGTTCTTCCTCAGTTCGTGAGATACGGTGCGCTTTTACCTGAACTCCCCCAAACAATTTCGCCCGAGGTCTTCCGCTTCAGGAGATTCGGGAGTTGTCGCGGTTGTTTACCGTCATAAAATAACGGATACGTCGGTACTTCCAAGGCTCTCGCCAACTTCTCTAAAGTCTCTATGGCAGGAACTGTGTGGCCGTTTTCCACACGCGAGATGTAGCAGCGGAGCAGACCCGTTTTATTTTCGATGCCCCCTGCGACATATTTTTGCTTTCGCGCAATTCTCTTAAACGGTCGCTGATCACCATTTTCGTAGGGGACTCCCGCCGGCCGACATACATCGATCTACCGAAGGACTCGCTCCGCCTTTGTTTTGATGGGGTGTCCCATTTCGCACAGATTGTTCGACCGTTCTTTTGGTTGAATTGACTTGGAATCTCAAGAGGCCATGAAGTTTTCATTCATTAAAACGTAAGGCACTTTGGTGCCGGTCAGGATTGGCCATGGGTCAAAAAAACTTTCGAGCCGTACGGGCAGGACAACGGACCAACGTCGATGGAGAAGCACGTAAGTAACAAAGTGCTGTTGGCAATGCCCGACCACGAATACCAGTTGATGCGTCCTGACTTGACGTATACGTCGATCTGCCGAATCATCTTAGCCTTCATGAGCCGACGCAAAGCATCGAGTTCGTCTATTTTCCGAACCGAGGAATGGTTTCTCAAGTTGTAGTGACCAAGGACGGGCGAACCGTGGAAGTGGGTGTCGTGGGAAAGGAAGGCTATGTCGGCGCGGGATTAGCAGTTGGCTTGAGCAGAAGTTCAGTGCGCGAAATAGTCCAAATCGCCGGCGATGGCTTCCGAATGATGGGAAGTGCGCTGGAACGCATTTTGCGGTCGGCTCCGCAGTTGCAGATGATCTTGAGCAGGCACTCGGGGCTTCAAGGGATGCAAGTAGCACAGACCGCGGCGTGCAATCGACTCCACGATATACAGCAGCGCCTCGCGCGATGGCTGTTGATGACTCAGGACAGGATGAACTTGGGAGTACTTCCGATCACCCACGATTTCATTGCGACCATGATGGGTACTGACCGATCCACTGTGAGCCTGGCCGCGGCAGTACTGCAAAAGAAGGGCATCATAGAATACGTGCGAGGTGCGGTGAAGGTTGTGAACCGCAGAAAACTCCAGAACTCCGCCTGTGAGTGTTACGCCGTCATTCAACAGTTCGAGGATGACCTCGGATTGAGGTAGCAATTCTCACCAGTGTTGGATACCCCACAGACAAGCAGAGCCCTCTAAGGCGATGCTACATCCGCCTTTTGAAAGCAGCATAACCACACCATATCTCGATAGGTGTGCCATGCAGGCGATGCGTCGCAAACTCGTATGGGTCGAAAGACAGAATTTCCAGGGCTGGGCTCGCTCCGAATGCGCATGGGCGTTCAACTCTTTAGGGCCTCTTGTTGGCGAATCAATTGACGAGATGAAGATGCACTGCGAACTGCAGCGCGACAAGGAGTTCGCAACTCATATCTGCGCCGAACACTCAAGAGCCACGAGGAGTCCACGTTAGCCACCAGGGGCGTCACCCATGGAATCTCCTTTCGACATTCCGAAGAAGACAAACGCCGTGAGTTTTGAATGGGACTTGCGGACCGCCGCGGCGAGGATCCAAGAAATGCAAGCACGTTCGCCCGGCGAATACGTTGTCTCTAGCCAGCACACCCAAAGCGTACAGACCTGCAGGGGCCGTGTCCGATCGGGTGTTCCAAGTGGGATTGCCGGAAGGCGGGCTGTTTACTTCCATTTTCCCCTTCCAGGATGAGTCCGCTTTCCCAAGGTGGGACCGAAGCTGCGCGTTGCTCGGTACTGCTCGCTGACGATTCCGATTTGATGCTCCGGATGATTGGACGTCTTCTGCAGGAGGAGGCGGGAATAGAGCTTCTCGGCCAAGCCAAGAGTCTTGCACAGACTCTCCAGATGACTGCTGAATTGAAGCCTCAAGTCGTCGTGATGGACCTGCACATGCCTGATGAAACGACATTTGAACCTGACTTCATCAGGTCCCAACTCCTGCACTCGGCAAAGCACATCGTCATAATGTCAGTTTGGAATGACGAAGAATCGCAGGCTCTAGCAAATAGTTATGGTGCCGCCAGTTTTATTGATAAAAACACTCTTTCATCCACCCTGATTCCCGCGATCTTGAATCTTTGTTAGCCTTCTGCGGCATCGTTGCTGCACAGCTCACCGCGGAAAGTAGAGGTCGCCATGCCGATCGAGAGTCGCACGGCTAGACGACGTGTTCTGCGAGTTGGAGGTCATCGCCTGTCTCCACAACGGTCGCGAAGTCGAAGCCAAAGTCACTAGAATTGAAGATAGTGTTGCTGGGCGCAAAGTTCACATCACGTTCGGACCGTACGCGTTTAAGGTGGAAGAGAAGCAGATTGTCAAAGAGATGCGCGGAGGGCACTAATAAGTTCGTACTCAAGTTCTGTGCGCTGGTATGTACCTTTGTGCCCGCAATTCGGGCACTCCAACTCCGACCCGCCTTCGGGAAACTCGGGTTTCGCAGGCTCTATGAAGTTGATTATGCGTAATTCATCAATTATCGAGTGCGTGAATCGGAAATCGCAAAGATCGCACGTCAAAGTCCATCGCGGCATACGGTCCCCGCTCTAACCGTACTCCACGCCCGCCTAATGGAAATACAGCATGCTCTGTACTAAAGCTGCGTACGAGGCGGCACAGACCCCGAGAAGGAATCGTTGAGATTGCTTTCGGCAAAAACCTCCTCACCCGTAGTTTGGTCGAAGATGACGTAATGGCCGGGCCTAGCTGACGACATCTCGCCCAGCGCACTTCTGGCGGAAACGATGCTCTGAAATGTTCCGAGCCATTCTTTATCGCCATGCAAGGTTCTGAATAGGTCTAGTGCCATGCGCTGAGTAGGAGCCGTGCCAGTCATGGACTCGGACAATCCGCCGAACCATTCGCCTCTGAGGACAGCGAGTCCGTTTCGGGCAGATTCAATAGCTTCACTCTCGGCCTGGTCGATTCGAACCGTCATTCCGAATCTTTTCTCGATGGCCCGTAATGCAGCTTCGATGCGGCTGGCCATTTGGGCCGGGTTAGTCTCCGAAACGGCACACTTGTAGGCCCCTTGCCACGAGTAGGTCATTGATTTGTTCATTTTGTTTCAGCTTTCAGGCGGGGAACGCCAAGCCTTAAAGAACGGAGGGTACGACAGCGTACAGAAGAACGCAAGAAGCAATTTGATGTTGGCCCAACGGTCAGCGCCCGTCTGCACGATGAACGCGTAGTTGTCGCTAAGGTTCACGATCAGAATCGGGTTCAGTTTGAAATTTAGACGCAGCGACCCGGTCGGTGGGGTCGCTGTTTTCGGGCCTAGAGGGATTTTTCTTTGAAGAGGAGCCGCTAAACTCCCTAACTCTGCTCCCTGATTACAGGCGATGCTGTCTCGTTTTGCACAGTTTTGCATATTTCGGAGGTTCCCCTCAGGCACGACAAGCAAGCTGGGTACACACCGACAATCCGGTCGATATTTTTGAACTTGTTTTGGCCTTTAGGTCCAGGACCACGTCGATAGCACGGCTTATATCGTCTCTTTCGTCCGGTGCGCTTTCATCCCCTAATTCCAAAATGCGTTCGAAGAACGCCATTTCCGAGGCGGCTAGTAATTTCGCCAATGTCTTCGGCTCAGTTGTCAGCAAAGCTTCACCGTAAGGTTTGTGCCACCCAGGAAGGCTTAGTTTGCGGGCCGCGCCGACTTTTCGCGTTGGCAACATTGCCCGTGCGTCCCTTCGCGCATCCAATAGGCTGTAACCATTCTTTCGGCTAGGCTTCAGACCGGGTTCCCACTGTTGAACATTGGTCGCGTCTTCCAGAGTTGCCTGAGCATCTAAATCAGTAACGATACATTGAGTGTTTGCCGATTGGGGCATGGAAACCTCCACGCAGGTTTTTTACCATGCGCCAGCATTCGGCGACTGTGCTGTTCAGCACACCCTCCGATGGGTGCGTTCAAGAGGTACTACTCGTGCAGCACGACGGTCAGAAGTGACTTGTTGATCTTGATCCCGCCGTTGTATTCGATGAAGCCCAGCTTCCTGAACTTGTTCATGAACATATTGACCCGCGAGCGCGTCGTGCCGATCATTTCTGCCAGCATCTCTTGAGAGACTTTGTGAAGTACGCTCGCGGGTCGGTCTTCCTGACCGTAGCGAGCAAGCAGTAGCAGCACTCGCGCCAATCTTTTCTCTGTCGAATTGAAGAGTTGATCGATTAGGTCCGCCTCAACTCGGATGTTCCGCGCTAGCATGTAATGGATGAAACGGTCGGACAGTTCGTGTTCTGCGTGGAGCACGCGCATCATTTCGTCTTTTCCGATGACAAGGACCGTCGTCGGCACGATGGCCGTCGCCGTACCCATGCGAACCGTCTGGCCCGCCATGCTTCCTTCCCCAAAGAAGTCCCCGGAGCCAAAAATCGCCACGACGGCTTCCTTGCCGGCCTCGTTTACCACCGTTAGCTTAACGCTCCCTTTCTGGACGTACATAATGCTATCCGCAGGCTCGCCCTGAGAGAAAATGACTTGCTTCTTGCGGAACTCCTCAACCCTTCTCGATGCTCCGACCGATTGGAGAAAGACGTGTGCATCGAAGCCGTTTTCCTCAGGTTTCGGTCCGTCTCTAGGAGTGCCAATAGGTAGGCCGTTTGCCATAAAATGCCTCACGGAACAAAAGACAAGATATTCTTAAGGGGACCGTCTGGATTGTACGCCAACGTACGGGGAACAGATATAGGCAAGGCTGACGACCTGTTCGGTGTACGAACACGGGCAGCATCCGGCTGAGGTTGGTATGAAGACGCGGAACAAAGACCGTTACGAGGAACTGAGCGAGCACGCGGAAGTAGAAGACGATCCGAAGAAACTGAGAAAAATCGCCAACGAAATTAACCGCATCCTCAAGGCTGAAATAAACCGCTTAAAAAACGGATCCAATGGACCCAAGCCGTGAGCAACGATATGTCCGGAACGACACAGACCTCGACCCGTGAACCGCTTACAGTCGAACTTGACCCTCCCTCGAAGAAGGCTGATTGAATAGGAGACGTCGAGGCTTGGATACGGACTACTAGGGACCTTAGTGGTGATCTGCTTGATGGTTTGGATCGTCAGGAAACTATGAACCATAACAAGCGCAAAAAAGAACTAAGCGACACGATACCCGCCAGCGTACTGGCGGAAATGGCGCTGCCGCGCATGTCTAAGTCCGCGAGAATAGCGGAACAGAATCTGGACGCTGCGCGAATCCGACAGCCAAGGACCGTCATCCCCAGCACCATTGACAACGTCATCCTCTGTCCAACTCCAGGCGTGCCGGAGAAGGCACAAATTTCAATCGAAGGCGACCCCGGGTATCAAGACCTCCGTATTGAAAATTCTCTGACTGACGAACACGGCGACGAAGTGAAGCTCAAGAAGGGTGCCCACGTTGAGGATGCTGTCGCGGCGAGACCGGATGTTGTTAAGCGTAAGGAAAGACCCATGAACAATCCAGAGAAAACTTACGATTGGCAGCAGCCCTACACGGCGGCCATCTGGGAAACGGATAATCTGTTAATGGAAGGGCGAATCAGTGAGGCACTGTCAGCCGTTGAAGAGAGACGGCTGAGCCCGGTGCAAGCTGGGAGCGATGAAGGTCATGCGCTGACGGAGGCCGACGCTGGAATTCAAAACCTGATTACCGAGAGAATCGAAAAAGGCGTTTGAAATTTGTGTTATCTGCCCTCCCATCTTCCCCCGAGAGGAGCGTGAGCATTCAAGCCGATCTCGAAAACGTCGAACAAATCCGCGCCCGTATCCGCAAGATGACCGACCGTGAACTTCGCAAATATGGCCGCGCCGCCGCCAGCATGGCCGATCCTAGGAAGAACCGCAATCCGAACCCATCGTTCCAAGTTCAGTTGGACGAGGAG
Source organism: uncultured Acidobacteriota bacterium (assembly GCA_963810355.1). Classification (GTDB taxonomy): domain Bacteria; phylum Acidobacteriota; class Terriglobia; order Acidiferrales; family UBA7541; genus Acidiferrum. The sequence goes on along the minus strand of CAWENU010000009.1, from coordinate 200,785 downwards.
AGGGCGGAGCAATGAGGGGCTTAACAGTGGGCGTATCCAAGCGGCTGCTGATGATCGGCCAGCGGTAGAAACGATATCCGCAATCCCCACAACGAAACGGTTTTAGAGAAATCAGCGTCAACGGTCCACGCTCAACGAATCCTCTCCGCTTGGACCTTCGGGTTCGCTCGCTGTGACAGTGCGGACAATTCATTAAGTTCCCTCGTATTATCGGTGCTCGCGTTCCACACCTTTGGTCAGGTAGACAAGGTACGCGAACAGCCCAACGATGAATATCGGCAGCGCCATGCCGAGAATGATTATCATTGCGCTCATCTAAAGAGGCTGTAAGAGAGGGGCGCTGGTTACAATACAGCTTTCGCCTGATGGTTAGTAGTACTGTAGGTGCTCCAACCCACGGCAGGGCCAGCAAAGCGGGACCGGACCGTTCGGGTTGATTGTAGTAGAGACGCAGATTGTCAAAGAAATGCGGTGAGGCGTCAGGGAGTCTCGCCGATTGGGTGCGTGAGACAATACTCGCATTTACAAAATGTGAGGTTGGCGCGGTCACCTCGTTCAACAATTGTTTGTAACTGTGGATTCTGGCGAAAGTGCCCGCACTGTTCGCACTTGTATGTGTCCTCGACAAGATTCATCGTTCCCTTACAAGCCGGGCATCCCTCTGTTTTGTGGGCCGCTTGCTCTGCGTGAAAGTCAACCATGTCAGTTAGATGTGATGGGACAGGAAAAGATGGCAATGGCTTATCCGTCAAGGCACACGCTCTTAGGCGCGAGCGGAATGGCGCAGACGGCATCCTGCCCGTGCCCAGTAGACGTTTCATTTCATCAATGAACCGGTTTGTGCTCATGCTCTCCGAACGAGCCAGACGATCAGACAGATGACCAATAACGTGCCGAGTATTCCGTATCCAAACATGGTGTCTCCTATCGAGCGTTGTGAGATTGCAACATCGTAGGTGGGTTGACCCATCTAAGGAATACAAAGATGTAGGCATCGAGTGCTGGGAGTTGCAGTAGGGAGAACGGTCAAATGGTTGGTAAGACGAAAGAACGTTGGCGCGAACTATGCGATCTGGCGGCGGTCGTGGACGACCCGAAGATGTTTGCCAAACTCGCGAGGCACATCAAGCGCTTGCTGGACGCTGAGGAAAAGCGCCTAAATGGCGAAGACCTGCCCAGCGGGGCTAATAGCTAGACTGGTCCGAGTTCGGACCCAGCCCTTGCTCTCCGAAGTCAAAATTCGCAGGGCCGATGCAGCGGCTCAATTTCTAGGCGCTCATTGCGCCCATCGAGGCCAACAGCGAGTTCGAGTTCGCGTAGAAAAAGGGCGGTTTCAGCTTCGCGTATGAGACTCACTAGGGTTTCCGGATTCGTTTCAAGAACGGCGGCGCAGTAGAATTCTTTCCAGGATGACATACGAATACCTCCACACAGTTTTGCTCGCATGGGGGACATTGCGGGCTAGGAGACGCGAGCATAACTTCGCCTCGGGTCCAAAACTGTCCCCTTCTGGACATATTTCAAAGAGGCCAAAAGTGTCTCAAAGAGAACAGAATTGCAGGGGGTTGGGCCGTACGGTTGGGTGGTTAGTTGGCTCTTCAGCACAGAAGCTCCCACCTAAGAGCGGCCTCCCCGACCACCGAACAGGCGCTCTTTTTTCGAACCGACTCGCAGTGGAAAGCCTGGGCGAGAAATTCGGCGTGTTTGCATTGAAGACGAAGCGCAACGCTCACGGTGTATGCCCCTTCGCTCGTCCCTTCACCGCTCTGAGCCGCTTCTCCAAACGCTCTAGATTGAGGTAATCGCAGTGGATTCTGAGAGGAGGGATTTGCTCACAAGCCATCCGAGCCAGCAGTTCGTCTTCGTTCTCAACCGCTTGGTCGCAACTTCTAATATAGAACGAAGCTGCTTGGAGCATTTCCTGCACCAGCAATAGGTTGTCGGTACAAGACACACGATTTTGCAAGCATGGCCCCTTTCAAAAGACAGTTCGTGAGGATGCTTGTTACACACGCCATTTCGGCGAGGCTAAACACTGAATGTCCACCTCTGCGCCAGCCTACACGGCACTCTGTTGCCCACTAAATGCGCAGACTCCAGCGAAGGCTTGACCGATAGCTACAAATTGACAACGCGCCTTCGCACAGGCAGCCCTTCACGCGATGGCTGATCTGCCTCTGAAAAGATGTACGAGGAGCATCACGATTCCGATCACCAGCAGAATGTGAATGAGGCCGGTGGAAACGTGAACAGCAAAGAACCCTAGCAACCAGAGAACAATCAGAACCGCTGCGATTATTCCAAGCATGTCTCAACTCCTTTAACTCATATGAATGCGTGGCGATCAGAAATCCTCGTATCACGCAGGGCACGGATGCGGACTTCGTTGGATTCGTGCTTGCGGCCAAGGGTGCCAGATCAGGGACTGGAAATCTGTCTGATACAGGTCACAACGTGAAATAAGGCTACTTCTTGCCGGTCAAAACTAACGGTGGACAAATCAAAACCGCGCCTAGGACGCCGGGACGGGGTCTGATCCTCGCTAGTCCTTGTCTGGATGAGCGTGGCGCCAATTCCAGTACTGTGACTGCTCCTTCTTGTTTGCCTTCGAGAATTCGTGAGACTTCATGTGATGGTCGGATTGGTATGTCCCCCAAGCTTGGTTTTCGCGGTCATCCCAATTGTGGTAGTCCTTGTGTTCCGATCGTAGACACGGGCTTGAGTGTTGGCCTCTTGCGGTCCGGGAGCGGCCAGAGTTGCCACTGGTGCCAAGAGGGCGGCAGCCAGGCATAGCGAGCTGATATAGCGATGTATATAGTGCATCTTGTAGTCCTCCTGGCGGTGTTCAGCGACTTCAGGGCTGGAACGGCAAGAAGTGCGGGGGACTGTCGTCTTATCTTGCCGCCTATAGAGGATGATAAAGGCAATAGGAATCAATATCTGTGTTCTTTCGGACGTATAACGATCATCCCTTCGGCGCTGGAAGGGGAGGATAAGGGCCGCGCAAAGCGCTAGTCGTCGCCTTCCTCTTCATCCAATTCCTCTTCGTAATCTTCTTCGCTCTCTAAGTCGTCGTTCTCGTTGTCCACTACTTCGTCTTCTTCCGGGAGTCTCTCGTCTTCTGGCTCGCGCACATCCCTTGCATCAATCATGATGTTCCTTTCGTTCCACATTCCGTAGATCCGCATCGTTGGGGCCGTTCTCGCACCTCTAAGCATGTTTTTCAAGATAAACCATGCATGATGAATCGAGCGTCAACGGGCGTCCTCCACTCTATCGGTTCCGATGGCCTTGAGAACGAGGGCGATGGCTTCAAGAAGCGTAGAAGCGGTGCCCTCCAAGGTGTGAGATCGGCCTTCGAGATCGCGTGTGTCTGGGCAGTTTGTGAAATGCCGAATCCGACCATCGCGGCGGGCACTGTGATCGCCTTGCATGAACAACGTCGGAAAAAATCACTGTCGTTCTTCGTAGTTGGTCTCGACCTAACTGGCCGACCACTCTAGTTGCGCGGTCTTAGACCCAGGTTCGCAAACCGAGCCTGCGTGCCCGCCGCCGAGTTCGCCTGAATGTACAGCTTATTCAGCTTGTCTGGGTCCAGTTGGAATTGCGGTTCGGCCTCCAAAATGACGTGATATTGATTCAACTGCGTGTACATCGTGTTGATCTGCCGTTGTCCGAAGGCGTCGTAGAGCGTGTTGTCGATGGTGGTGGGTGCGATTCCCAGTCGCGATGCCGCCGGACGGTCAAATACCAGCGAGACGGCCAACCCGCCCGTGCCTCTACTTTTGCGAGGCGTATCGCAGTGATATTCTCTCGACGATCACCATGGCAACGAATTTCACTCCACCCACCTACGTTTGTTTGCAGAATATACTCATAGAGCATATAGTTCGGAGCTTAAGTGTGATTTCACCTGGCATCAACAGAAGGGTGGTATAACCTAGGTGAATGAAAACGATTCGCGAAATTCCGAACCTGTATGCGCGGGCCCCAACCGGCACTTTGCCGAAAATCGCGAAGCCGGTGTATGGGGCCTCTCTACGCTGGAACTTCAGTTGGACCTTCGTCGGGAATCTGGTGTATTCGGCATGTCAGTGGGGAACAGTGGTCTTGCTGGCCAAACTTGGCAATACCGAAATGGTTGGACAGTACGGCCTGGCTTTGGCAGTGGCGGCTCCGATTATTGCGCTGTCAAACTTACAAGTAACCACACTGTTAACAACTGATACACACGAGCGTTATCAGTTCGGAGACTACTTAAGCTTTCGTTTACTCACGACACTGATAGCCATCCTGGTAATTGCCAGCGTACCGCCGATCGCACATTACCCACGGCAGACGGCCCTGGTTGTACTGATTGTTGGCCTGGCACAGGCTGTGGAAGCTGTGCGCGAAATCTATCACGCGCAATTGCAGTTTAAAGATCATATGGACAGAATCGCCAAATCCATGATGTTCCGGTCAGTCCTCGGACTGGCATGCTTGGGTGTGACTGTTTTTCTCACCCACAGTATTGTCTGGGGCGCGATGGCATTAACTTTGGCGCGAGCGTTTGTTTCAGTAATCTACGACATGAGCGGGCGGACGCAGCTTGCGCCGCGACATGTCTCCAATCCGGAGGAGCTGCGGCAAATCCTGGCGGCTGGAAGTACAGCGCTTCGTCCCCGTTGGAACCTGAGTGCGCAGAAACAACTGCTGAGGATGTCCAGTACGCTCGGTGTGATTGCTCTCCTAGTTTCGCTTATCCCCAATATTCCCCGGTATTTCATCGCCGGATCGATTAGCGAAGGCGCATTGGGAATCTTTGCGGCGACAGCATCCCTAGTGTCCGCAGGTAACCTGATCATTATGGCTCTGGGCCAGTCGGCATTCGTGCGCCTGGCCAAACAATATGCTGCCGGAGACATGGTCGGATTTAACGCTTTGCTGTGGAAACTGATCGGCATTGCTTTGGTCTTAGGGCTCGGCGGCGTTGGCGTGGCGGCAGTATTCGGCCACCGATTACTGACGATAATATATCGACCTGAGTATGCTGAACATACGGATCTGCTTATACCTATGATGGTTGCGGGGACTTTCAGCTATGTAGCGTCGGTGCTAGGATCAGCAGTAACTTCGGCACGGTTCTTCAAACAGCAGATTCCCATGCTGATCACGGTAGTAGCGACTGCGGCCCTTTCGAGTTGGCTTCTCATACCGCGCTACGGATTATTGGGTGCAGGCTTTGCGGTTGTGACAACGTCGGCGGTGGTCTGCGTGGGCCAAGCAGTATTGCTATGCCTGATACAGAAGAAGTTAATTGGCCAGTCTGGATAGAGCGCCTGAGACGTATGAATGCAGTAGCACTTGGAGGTCTGCTTTGAAAATTCATGGTTTCCCAGCGGCGCGATTTCTCGCGTCGCGCTTCCTGTGGGCAGCGAGGCTGTGCTCTGTACTAACGATGCCTGGGCCTGGGGGATGCAAACTAAGATTTTACCCGAGTTCCATCTCCGCCGATATGTGGTGCACGCCCGACATCTGTCCTCCCAGGGATCTTGCAGTTCTTCGAGAACACCTTAGACCGGGGGATGTTTTCGTAGATTGCGGCGCAAACATTGGCGTATTGACCTTGCTAGCGTCTAAACTTGTCGGTGAAACCGGACGGGTGTTTTCGATTGAGGCTCATCCGCGCATTGCGAGGTTTCTTCGCGGCAACGTCAACTTAAACCGCGCGACCAACGTCACTGTAGTACACACGGCGCTTGGTGATCACGAAGGCGAGGTGCACTTTACCAGCCGGCGTAGTGACGACATGAATAGAGTAGCCGAATCCGGTGTCAAGGTTTCGCTTCGAAGGCTTGATTCCCTCATTCCCCCTGTAGATATAAGACTACTCAAGATAGACGTGGAAGGATTTGAGTTGCCCGTTCTTCGGGGCGCCACCCGCGTGTTGGCCAGAACCGATATGGTGTACTTTGAATCTTGGGAATCGCACTTCAACAAATACGGGTATTCCACCTCAGATGTACTGACTTTGCTTGCCGACCATGGATTTGACACGGGAGTTCCTAAGGACTACAAATCAAGCTTGTGTGAGAACTTACTGGCCGTGAATCGAACATCTGGCCGCTCGCTATCTGCCTACAGTAGCTGAGCCAAAACTCCTACACAGTTAGCACAGGCGGGTGACGACTAAGCACCGCTGGCGATGAGTCTGTCTGTGCGTCACCAGTAGTGTGATGCGGGTTGGACAACTAAAGCTGCTACAATCTTGACCGCCTGGGCGACGTCTCGGACTTGAGGCTGGGAGTTTCTGGCATACTTCTGGGCTACCCAGCGGCGAATCTGTAGAATTCCTAGAATCTATAGCCCATGAAATCTGCAAGTTACAGACTCTAAAGGGCACTTAAGCGTCTAGAATGAATACTTACAAAAAACTAGGGGGAGGGAAGTAGCAAATCGGTAACGAGGTAATTTGCCAAGCTGAATACTCGGGCCAGCGACAAACCGGCAAAGCCCTCCTCGAAACCACAAGCCCCAACGGATGTGTCAGCGGTGTCGCGTCGATGCCCCTAACCCTTCGGACGGAAGCACGGACGTCGTTTCCACCATTCATTCATCCCATAGCGAGCAAGCCCGACCATCGGAAAAGACAGTCGGGCCTGCTTCATTGGTGATGGGCGCGGCGCAGCCGCCCGCGCATCTGCTGTCCAGACTCATTCTGGATTAAAACGACTCACTGAGAGGCAGTCTCGGGTTTCGTCTCTTCCACTCTTTCCGAGCCTCACTCAGTTGGACAATGATTTTCTCTGGCGGTGGATGATCTGGTTCCGTTTCCCATGAACATTGGCACTTCGTAGTCACACCAAACAGCAGCAATTCCGGATCCGACATCGCGCGAAGGCGCTGGCGCAACCTTCCGATGTCTGACTCGGTGCCCGCATTTCTGGTTCTGGGGGTTCTGCATAGAGCGGTAGTGGCCGCCACTTCCCTTCTCCTTTCATGATGGAAGTCACAACTACAAACATCCGATATTTTAATAATTCGTAATAGTGAGTCAAGAAGAACTTAGTGCCAAGATAGATACGTCGCTAGGTATACATAAAATGAGTCCTATCCCCGCATCGGGCGTTTCCTTGCTAGCAAGTGCTTGGGGCAAGTCACCCATGCATCCAAATCCATGTAAATCCAGAATTTCCTTTTTGGCTTGGAAAATGGCGCAATCGTACACCCGTCTCGGTTGTTTGCGATACTGTAAGACGATTTCCATCGGTGCCACGGAACGTCTTGCGCGAGTGCCGCACGCTCGCTTTTTTGAGAGTGTTTCGCCGGCTGGCAAGCACCGCGCCATGCTAACGTCGAGTTCCCTTAGATCATGACCACCGCGCCAACCATTCCCGGCCAGAATCCCGTCTATGAGGACTACGCCCGCTGCGTACACTGCGGCCTCTGCCTCAATGCCTGCCCCACCTACCGCCTCTGGAACCTCGAAGCCGACTCCCCGCGCGGCCGAATTCACCAAATGATCCAGGTCGCGCAAAGCGAGTTCACCAAGCCCACGGAGCCGGAGCCGACGGCCGGTGGGCGCGGCGATTCCGCGTCCGCCACGCCGGGTCGCGCTGCGATCACCGCTTCGTTCGTCGATCACATCGACAAATGCCTCGACTGCCGCGCCTGCGAAACCGCCTGCCCTTCCGCCGTCGAGTACGGCAAGCTCGTCGAACACGCCCGCGCCGTCATCGAGCGCGACCACCAGCGGCCGCTCTTTACTCGTATCGCGCGCAACCTTGTTTTTCGCAAATTGCTTCCACATCCCCGCCGCATCGCGGCCGTCGCGCGCGTTCTTCGTTTCTATCAACGCTCGGGCCTGCAATTCCTCGCCCGCGCCAGCGGCATTCTAAAACTCTTCGGCCTAGCCGGCCGCGAGCGCCTTTTGCCGCTCATCGACGATTCTTTCTTCTTTAGCCAGCTGGGCCGCACGTTTCCCGCCACCGGCAAGCGCCGCGCCCGCGTGGCCTTCTTCGCCGGCTGCGTCGCCCAGGTCACCTTCACGCGCCTCAACCTAGCCACCATCCGCGTCCTCACCGCAAACGGCTGTGAAGTCGTTGTCCCCCCGCGCAGCTCTGTTGCGGCGCCCTCGCTGCTCACGCGGGAGTCCGCGACGCCGCCCGAGATCTCGCCCGCAAAAACCTCGCGGCTTTCCCTCTCGATGACTTTGATGCCATCGTCACCAATGCAGCGGGCTGCGGATCCACGCTTAAGGAATACGATCATCTCTTTTCGCAGGAAGAACCCGAACGCCAGCAAGCCGTCGCCTTCGCTGAAAAAGTTCGTGACGTCACCGAGTTCCTCGCCGACTTGGGTCTCTGCGCTCCGCTGCGACCTCTCAAGCCCCTAAGTTTGCGCGTCACCTACCAGGACTCCTGCCATCTGCTGCACGGACAAAAAGTCCGCAGCGCCCCGCGCCAACTCCTGAACGCCATCCCGGGACTGGAATTTGTGGAATTGCCTCACTCGGAAATCTGCTGCGGCTCCGCCGGAATCTACAACGTAACGCAGACCGAAGCATCGTTGGAACTGCTAGCCGACAAAATGCATCATGCCGCCGCCACCGCCGCGGAAACCATCGTTACCGCCAACCCCGGCTGCCTCCTCCAACTTCGCGCCGGCGTTCAAATTCACGACACCAACCAGGAGGTCCTCCACGTAATCGAACTCCTCGACCGTTCGATTTTCACGGGAGCGTCGAACTAGCGTTTTGGTTCAGGTGTTGCGCGCTGGAGAAGAATTTCAGGGTCGCCAGTTTCAGGATTCGCATTGCGGCGTCGTGGTTTTTGCGCCTGCGTGTCGGCTCAAATGGTTCGCTGACTGTCGAACCCAGAATGGGCGCGCTGCCACTGAGTCACTTTTCACCGATCAAATACCGGCAACCCTGCGGACCCATGCGCGCCGAATGCACCGCCCCAGCGAGTACATCGCAACGTTCACCGGTTCTGTATGTTTTCGTCGCACCGTCCATCGTCACCGTCATCTCGCCGCTTAAAACGATGTGCGCGGTCTCTTCCACGTGCGTGTGATCGGGGTAGTGCGCGTTAGGCCGGTCTTCCCAAACGTAAGTATTGCCGAAGCCTTCGTCACGCAGTTTCTTCGCCAGTGCCTGCTCGTTCACGCCTCAAATCCTACCAAAATCCAGGTCACTACCAGGACTCTCTGCTCGCTACTCACTGCCCACTACTCGCTACTCACTGTTGTTTCTCTCCTAAACACGACGACGCCCCTCCCGCGACATTGGGGGACGTCGCGGAAAGGGCGTGCCGTCTTCAGGAGAGAAGCTCGTCACAACTGAAAAATCAAGGTCTTACTGCGGCGCGGGAGCTTCCGGCGGCGCACCCCGCATGGCGCCCCGTGGACCTCCTCTCGGCCCACCCTGTTGCACCGTGTAGTCCGCGGGCACCGTGAACAAAGTAGCTGCCGGCTCCGTGCGCTGCACGTTCGTCAAGGTGTACGTGGTGGTGCCGAACCGTGGATCACTGCGCGTGCTCTTCACCACCACTTGCAAGTCCGGCGAATACCAGCGCTCGAACACGATTTGTATCGCCTTGTCGTTGCCGATCTGGCCAGCCGCGATGGTGCGCGTGATCCGCGTCCCTTCCGCGCTGACTCCATTGATCGTCTGCGTCCCGAGCGACTCCTTCTTCACCTCTCCCGAGGCCTCTTCCTTCTGCAATCGCGCCTGCATCTTCTGCTGGAACTCCTGCTCCTGCGCCGCAGTCGGTGCGCCATGCGACCTGATCGTCATCTGATGCGCCACCTTCTGATCCGCATCCAGCGTATAACGCGAGCCTGCCACCGGATCGGCAATCGTGATCATCGTGCGCGCTTTCCCAGATGCCTGCAGCGGCCCGAATCCAGACAGGGTAACTTCACTGCGCGAACGCCCCTGGCTATCGCGATAGAGCGTGCTGGTCGTCGAACGATGAATCGAGGTCCCATCCTGTAGCGTCTGTGTTGTTTCCGTCGCCGCCGTCGCCGAGAACGGCGCGCCCTTCACGACTTTGTTGCCGTGCAGTCCTTCAAAGCCCATCAATTCGATGTGATCGCCAAAAGGCCCGGGACCTCCCGGCCCACCAGGACCGCCGCCGCGCATCATCACATCGGGCGCCGGAGGAGGCCCCTCCTGAGCACCCACTTTAGCTGCGCATAAGAGCAACACCGAACTCAAAGCCACACAGGCCCAACTTTTCCGCTTCATCATCTCTTCTCCTCTTCTCTCCTGAGCTTTGCCAGTCCCGGGGGCGCCGAAAATCTTCCGTGATTCTAAAATTCATGCGCGAGCCGCCCGCTTCACGCCTTCGCAGCAGACTTACTTATCCGCTGGCCACTCACCGCGGACTTACCGTCCGCTCATCACAACGGAGCAGCATCACCCATTGCTCACTGTGGCAGGCGCACCGCTTGCGGCTGTCCGTCCTGGCCGACAAACAAATCCACCTGGATCCATTCGCTGGCACGCTCTTCGTTCACCGGCAGTCCAAGCGCGCCCAGCGCGCCACGCTGCAGACGCACGCGCACGACAGCGGCGTCGCCAGTTTCCTGCGGCATGCTGCCGGGCAGCAGTGTGAAATCTTCCGCGTCGTTCGCCGCTACCAGTGTCGCAGCGCCCGCGGGCTCGCTTTGACCGTTCTCGACCGTTTCAACCTCCGCGGTTTTCGCCAAACTCGAATTCGCGGTTGCACTATTTTTCGCGGGAACGCTCACGCTTTGCAGCGGAATGTTCTCCTGCGCGATGTGCCAGTTCCACCACACCATGCCCACGACAAGCAACGCGGCGGACGCCAGAATCCACGACCCGACTACCGCGGCGGCTCGCGCCTTCATCGCGCGACGCTTCGCCCAAAACTCCTGGCGCAACCTCATCTCCACGCGAAGCGGCGCGCCGACGTTTCGCGTCGCTTCGCGCAATGCCTGCAATTCCACCTGCGCGTCTTGCCAGGACTCTTGCAGCGCCGCGCAACGCGCGCAGGTATTGGCATGTTCGATCGCCGCGGCCAGCTCCATCGGATGGAGGTCCGGCGCCACGCTTTCCCGATCCAACCCAAGTCCGATAGCTTCAAATTCTTCGCACTTCATCTCGCACTTCCCTTTCGCTACCCTGCCCGATTCCTATCCCGGCTTCTAACGGGCCGCGCTGAATCGCCGCGGAACGCCCCGCAACATTTCGAGCTTCGCCAGCAACAACGCCCGTCCACGATGCAAACGCGAGCGAATCGTTCCAATGGGGCATCCGATTCGCTGCGACGCTTCCTCGTAACTCAGTTCTTCCAGCTCGCAGAGCACGACCGCCTCGCGAAATTCCGCCGGCAGATCCAGGACCGCGGCGCGCACCTGCTGCGTGCGTTCCTGCCGTTCTGCCCAGTGCATCGGCGTCACCGCATTGATCACCGCGGCGCCCCCACGAGAACCGTTTTCGTTGTGCTCGTCGAGTGCAACTTCTCGCGGCAACCGCTCCAGATGCTTCATCACGCGGTTCCGCGCAATTCCGTAAAGATACGCAGCCAGCGCCCCGCGTTCCACGTCGTACTTCTTCGGCTCGCGCATCAGGGTCATGAACACGTCTTGCACAATTTCTTCCGACGCCCAGGCATTACCGGTCATGCGCAAAGCAAACCGATAGATCGCTGCCTGATGCCGCCGGTAGAGGACCGTAAAGGCATCCTCGTCACCCTTCGCGGCACGCCGCAAGAGCACGTCGTCCCTGGCTTCTTCTGGAATGCCTATCTCCCTTGGCACGACGCCTTGTGCGGCCCGCGGTCGCAACCAGCCTTCTCTCTCATTTCCCTTGCCCCTATAAAAAGGTTCCCCAGGGTCAGATCTCGTCCCTCGTACCGGCTGAAGCCTGCGCCAGTTTCCAGGACCTGGGGCGCGTTAGTTGGACGCTGGGAGAGAGGTGGAGAAGTACACGAAATTGACCCTTGACAATAAGATGCCATAAGACTATTTTGCTCTAGGCCTAGCACGAAATAGGCTTGCGCGAAATAAGGCGTTTGATCCGCTAGACGCGAGGTCTAGGTGGTTCAAGGCTGGGAATAAGACAGGCCCGCCCAAGAGCGGAGTGCCAAGGCAATTCTATGAAGAAAGACAAGCCGCGGGATCTTTTTCCGGGCGCTCTGGAGATGATGATCCTGCGAACACTGAAGCGACAGCCGTTGCATGGCTACGCTCTCGTGCAGCACATCAAGCGAACCTCGAATGACTTGCTGCAAATCGAAGAAGGCTCGCTCTATCCCGCGCTCCAGCGTCTTCTCAAGGAAGAGTTAGTAAAAGCCGAGTGGGGCATCTCTTCGACGAACCGTCGCGTTCGCATCTACAGGCTGACAGCGACGGGAACGAAACACTTAGAACACGAGGTGTCGCGCTTCGAAAAAATGCTGGAAGGGATCACGCGAGTATTGGCGCCGGGTGAATCATGAACAGGTTGAGGCAATTATTTTCGCGACGTCGGTTGTACGGGGATCTTTCCGAAGAGATTCGCGAACATTTGGAAGAAAAGGTTGAGGAACTAATGTCCGCAGGAATGTCGCGCGAGGAAGCCGCCGCCGCGGCTCGCCGCCAGTTCGGGAATATCACGCTAACCGAGGAAAATGGCCGCGAAGTCTGGCGATGGCCGCGCATCGAGGACCTCATGCAGGACATTCGCTACGCGTTGCGGATGCTGGCCAAAGCTCCTGGCTTTACGACCGTCGCCATTTTGACCCTCGCGATTGGCATCGGTGCGAATACCGCGGTGTTCAGTGTCGTCAACAGCGTTCTATTGAAGCCATTAAATTATCCGCAGCCGGAACAATTGGTCTCCTTGCACCAGCTTGCTCCCGGCGCGGCAGGGCTTGCCGACTTTGAGAGCGGTCTGCACCTTTCGCCTTCCATGTATTTCACGTACGCCGAGCAAAACCGGTCGTTTCAATCCGTGGGTGTGTGGGATACCGGCACGGCCAATGTCACGGGCCTCTCCGAGCCGGAACAAGTGCGCACCCTGGAGGTGAGCGACGGCGTGCTGCAAACCCTCGGGGTTCCACCCCTAGCCGGCCGGTGGTTCTCCAGGACGGATCAGATTCCGCGCGGTGCGGAAACCGTCATGCTCAGCTACGGCTACTGGCAGCGCCGCTTCGGCGGTGACCGCTCAGCCATTGGACGCAACCTGATGGTCGATTCGCGCCCTCGCGAAATCGTCGGCGTCATGCCCCAGGGATTCCGCTTCGTCGATACCGATTTCGACGTGATGGTGCCGCTGGCATTCGACCGCGGCAAGCTGATCCTAGCCGGCTTTGGATATAACGCGATTGCGCGGCTAAAGCCCAACGTCACAATCGCCGAAGCCAACGCCGACATAGCCCGCATGCTGCCGATCTGGATGGATTCATGGACCAACGGTCCCGGCAGCAATCCGCACATTTACGAGACCTGGCGAATCACGCCGGCGATCCGTCCCCTGAAACAAGAAGTGATTGGCAATGTGAGCGACGTCTTGTGGGTCGTGATGGGGACCATCGGTGTGGTCATGCTGATCACGTGCGCGAATCTCGCGAACTTGCTGCTCGTCAGAGTCGAAGCCCGCCAGCAGGAATTGGCGGTTCGCGCCGCGCTCGGCGCCGGTTGGGCGCGCATCGTTCGGGGACTTCTGGTCGAAAGCCTGTTGCTGGGCCTGCTGGGCGGTGCACTCGGTGTTGGCTTGGCGTATGCCGGCGTGAGGTTTCTGGTGGCGATGGGACCGGCAAATCTCCCGCGCCTTCGCGAGATTTCGCTGGACGCGCGGACCATCGGATTCACGGCCCTACTTTCCCTGCTCTCCGGCTTGGTGTTTGGATTGATTCCGGCCGTGAAGTACGCGGGACCCCAGGTGCCATTGGCTCTTCGAAGTGCGGGCCGCACAGTGAGCACCAGCCGCGAACGATACCACGCTCGTAATGTGCTGGTCGTAGGCCAAGTAGCGATGGCACTGGTGCTTCTGGTGTGCGCCGGCCTGATGATTCGTACCTTCCTGGAACTGCGAGGCGTTGATCCAGGATTCACGGACCCTCAGCATTTGCAGACCATGCGCATTTCCATTCCGGATTCGCTGCTTCCGGGTTCCGAGCGAGTCATGCGTACACAAAGCGCAATTCTGGATAAGTTGCAGGCAATTCCGGGTGTGTACTCGGCCTCCTTTGTCAGCGACATGCCCATGGAAGGATTCGGCTCCGACTGGGACGCCATTTACGCCCAGGACAAAACCTATTCCGACGACGTCATTCCGCCCCTCCACCTATTCAAGTATGTTGCCCCGGGCTTCTACGCCACCGCCGGAACCCGCATCGTCGCCGGCCGCGACCTGACCTGGACCGAACTCTACGAGACTCGGCCGGTGATCATAGTTTCCGAGAATCTGGCGCGCGAGTTGTGGGGTTCACCTTCCGCCGCAATCGGCAAGCGACTGCGCGAATTCGAAAGCATGCCGTGGCACGAGGTCATCGGCGTAATCCAGGACGTGCGCGAAAACGGCGTGCAAACCAACGCGCCGGAAATCGTCTACTGGCCGGCTATGGTCAACAACCGCTTCGCACCCGTCACGCGGACGGCCACGTTCGTGATCCGCAGCGAGCGCGCCGGAACGCAAGGATTTCTCGACGAGGTGCGCCAAGCCGTGTGGTCGGTGAACGCGAACTTGCCGCTGGCGAACGTGCGAACGATGCAAACCGTGTATGACAAATCAGTGGCGCGAACTTCGTTCACGCTGGTGATGCTCGCGATCGCCGGGACGATGGCGATGGCGCTGGGGATCATCGGAATCTATGGCGTGATCTCTTACACCGTGGCGCAACGCCAACGGGAAATCGGCATTCGTTTGGCGCTTGGTGCGCAACGCGCAGACGTGTTGCAGATGGTTCTGCAGCACGGCGCAACGATGGCGCTGGTGGGCGTGGCGATTGGGATGGGCGCTTCCTTCGCGCTGACGCGCTTGATGGCCAGCCTGTTGTTTGGCGTCTCGGCACACGACCCGGCGACGTTTGCGGCTGTGGCCACCCTGCTCATCTTAGTCGCGCTCTTGGCATGCTACATCCCGGCGCGGCGAGCGACACGGGTCGACCCCATGGTGGCTTTGCGGTACGAATGACCCGCCGGTCTCCCTATGTTTTGGCCGGAGGGCGGAACATTTTGGCGGCGATGGAAGTGACCACGCTACGCGGCACCAGCCGTTGCAAGTGAGCGCCGAGGTAATTTCCCGCACCGGAAATTACATAGCTCTTGCCGGCCGCCAGCGCTCTCAAGCCGGTCCTGGCCACTTTCTCGGCGGTTTCGCGCCTGGTTTTCGCGGCGGGCACGTTCGTTTGGTTTGCGACTTCGTGAAATTCCGACTCGGTCGAGCCAGGGCAGAGCGCGCAAACGCGAATGCCTTGCGATTTCACTTCTTCCGCAAGACCCTCCGCGAAAGACAGATCGAACGCCTTGGTGGCGGCATAGACACTAATGTACGGCACCGCCTGGAACGAGGCAGTGGACGCGAGGATTAAGATGTCTCCCGAGCGGCGCTCGATCATCGCGGGTAGAAAGAGATGCGTCAGGTGTACCACCGCGGCGCAATTTACTTGCACCATTTCCAGTTGACGTGACTCGTCCGAGGTGGAGAATTCGCCGAAGGCGCCGAAACCGGCGTTGTTGATCAGTAGATCGATGTGGATGTTCTTAGCCCGCGTGAAGGCCAGGATTTCCGCCGGGGCCGCCGGCTTGACCAGGTCGGCCACGAAAATCTCCGCGCGAATTTTGTGCGCGGTCGACAACGTTCTCGCCAAATCTTCCAATCGCTCGCGACGCCGCGCGGTCAACACCAGGTTCGTGCCGCCAGCGGCCAATTCCTCTGCGAGGGCTTTGCCGATGCCGGCGCTGGCTCCGGTTACCAGCGCCCATTTCCCCTGCCACTCTCCGATGGATTTTTCCAAGGCTCGTGACTCCTCACGGCGAAACTTCCCGTAGAGCATTCACACGGGCGAGCTGGAATGCAGCCGTGTCCCGACGGCCGAAAACGCTCTAGGCGCCGGCCTTCTTTGCGGTGGCGAGGCCAGCATCTTCGGCGGCGACACGCCCCAGGACGGACCAATCGCTGTGCTCGTAGCCCCGCGCCATGGCCGTCAGGAAGCGATCGCGCAGAACGCTGGCGATGGGCATAGGCACGCTTTGCGCCTCGGCGGCCTGGAGCGCCAACCTCACGTCCTTCAGTCCCAGCGGAAGCGCGAAGCCGACAGGCTCGTGCTTCCCTTCGACGATCAAACCACCATAAGTCTTATATACCGGCGCGTTGAAAAGCGTGCTGGTAAGAAAATCCAAAAGGCCCGCCGCGTCCACACCCGACTTGCGGGCGAACGCGATGGTCTCCGACAGCGACTCAAGGACCGTGGCGATCAGGAAATTGCCCGACAGTTTAACGACGTTGGCGAGCGACGCCTTTTCCCCGACCACCCAAAGCTTCGGGCCCATGACTTCGAACAGCGGCTTGCAGCGATCCACCGCCGCTTTGGGGCCTGCCGCGACGACCGCAAGCTTGGCCGCCTCAGCGGCATCGGGACGCCCAAAAACGGGCGCGGACACAAACTCTTGCCCGGCTTTAGCATGTTCGTCGGCGAGTTTGTCGCTGAGCGTGACGCTGATCGTGCTGCAGGAAATGTGCACAGCGCCCTTGGCCAGCGAACGGAGAACTCCCTCTTTGCCGAATACCTCTGCTTCGACGGCCGCGTCGTCAGCGAGCATGGTGATGACGACTTCGCCGCGGCAAGCTTCTGCAGCAGTGCTGGCGACAATCGCGCCGTCCGGTCGCAGCGCTTCGGCGCGAGCGCGCGTGCGGTTGTACGCCGTCACGCGGTGTCCTCCGCGCAGCAAACTCTTCGCTATTCCCGAGCCCATACTGCCAACCCCGATGAGACCGACTTCCACAGGCTTTACCTCCAAGTGATCTTCGCGGACCTCATGCGTGAACGTAGTGTCTCAAAAACTCGTCTTACGTCTCTATTTCGCTTCGTTGGATTCCGCCGGCTGCTGCGAGGGGACATCTTTCGCCGGAGTTGCGGGCCATACCGCTTCGCGCACGCGCTCTCCTTGACGCTTCATGCGGTCCATTAGCCGCCGAGCCCAGATAAATTCCGCGGCCAGCAGGCTTAACCCCAGAAAAATTACCAGCCATCCCGGCCCAGGCGTGACGATCATCACCACGCCGGCGAGCAACAAAGTAAACCCAGCGACGATGCGGAAGGCGCGGCGGACTTGCTCGACGGTGCGGACAATCATGAGGAAATTCCCAAGTAAGCCCGGCCAAACCAAATTCATGATTCATGCAAACAAATGGCGGAGAGGGTGGGATTCGAACCCACGGTAGGATTTCTCCTACACACGCTTTCCAAGCGTGCTCCTTAAACCACTCGGACACCTCTCCACAAGCGCTTGATCAATTTAGCAGAAAGAACGCATTCGCGCACACTTCTGCGCGTTGGCATTATTACGGCGATTCCTGGGGCGATTTCCGGGGAACGGCCTGAGTCGACGGGTCTACGAGGCGGGCTCTGTCTGAACGTACTGCGCGTACGTCAAATGTTGTCGTTGGGTCCCGGGGCAAGATAGAAGATGTATCCGACAACCCCGACGAAACTCAACGCTGCAACAATCACAATGGCCAACATGGCGGCCCCTCCTGGGCGGCGTCCTACACCTATTGGACACGCCGCGTCGGAGTTGGTCGATACCCTCTTTACCCGAGGGCCACTTACTTTTTACGGGAGAACTCGGACGGCAAACCCATTCGCGAGTGAATCACGCGACGCCCATCAGGAGACCCCGACAAGCTGCTTTGTTCTATCGTTGGATGGCAGCAACAGCGCAGATCGGTGACTCGGGCAGGACGCTTGTAAGTCGTTTTCCAATTCGGCTTGCCGCCGCCAAGCAGAGTCCAGGTCGTTCAAACCTTCCGTCCTCATACCCATAAAATCGAAACGCGAGCACTTAGGACACGCCACGCCCCACAGCCCCGTAAAGCCCTCCTCCAATTGCCTGCGCGGCCTGCGTTCGACGGTAAAACCTTTCCAATCCGTTTGGTGATCTTCCGCCAAACTCCTGCACCTCAGCGAAATGTCGAAATGCACGAACGCATCGGAGCGAAGCGTGCCGAAGATCCGCTCGTCAAACGGCATCTTGCTCTTCAGTTTTCCGGCGGGAACAACCACGTTCACGACGCAGCGCTGGGGCGTGGACCGCTCTTGCGTGCGCACTTCCACTCCGCTCACAACAAAACTCGACGTGCCCAGGTTCGCCGCCCACAGCGAAATCGCTCCGCTTTCATCCAGCTTCAGCCCAAAGTCGACATACACAAGTTCCTGGCGCGCCATCTGCTCCCGCAGCAATTTCATGTTTTCGTGGCTCGACAAGACGTAAGTGAAAACTGCGCAAAAAAGAAGAATCGTCGCGACCGTCATCGGAACCGTAGAACCGGGATACCTCAGCACGAGCGCGATCAACGCGACTGCAATGCCGACGGACACTCCCAAAAGATGGCTTTTGCCCGATGAAAGAAGAGAGCTCAAGATCGCCCCCCACGACGCATGGGAGCCTACCAAATTAGTTGCCTCACATACAAGAACGTTGTGTTTTTCCGGACGCGCTGGCCTCGGGCGCCACTCGCTCGGCACGAGTCAGAAAGACCGGAATTGCCGTGCAATCAAGGGCGCCTGGGCCGAGATAACGATGGCCTGCGACCACGCCCCAGAACTCCGATAACACCTTACGTTTCAGCTGTTTATATATTATTTAAACGGCAATAACACAACCACTAAACCTTCCCAGTAGCGCATTGCCCTTATGGCCAGTACTAATCCCCGACCTCGACATTGCCCTCATTTGCGTCGTGAGTCCAGTTACGTGTCACTCGGTCGCTCAGTAGTCTCCAAGTGCGCCGGGAACTTGGTCGGAATTTCTTGCGCGTGGTGTCCAGGCTCGCGTCTCTCGGGGTGATGGAAAAATGGTAAGTGCAGCTCTCTCTGCAACCAGAAGTAGACTTCAGCTGCTGACCGTTGTTCTGAGTATCACGATATTGAGTTTAAGTCTGGTTGGATGCGCGGGAGTCGTAAGCAACAGTAGTGGACAGACCACTCCGTCGACCCCATCCACGCCCCTGGCAATCATAAACGTGCAGGCGAGCGCCGCAACGAGTTCATCGGTGCGGATGAGCTGGACCACCAACCTTCCCGCAACTTCGGCTATCGACTACGGCACGACCGCTTCGTACGGCGCAAGCACGCCGGTCGACCCCACGATGGTGACGACCCACCAGATGGCGATTACCAGTCTCGCGGCCGCGACCACCTACCATTATCGCGTGCGCTCCGCGGATGGGAACAGCACAGCCACCAGCAACGATCAGATGTTCTCCACAGCAGGCGGCGCAGACACGACTCCGCCGACGGTGTCGATGACCTCCCCAGCAAATGGCGCTACGGTTGCCGGGATGGTAGCGCTGATGGCGACAGCATCGGACAACGTGAGCGTGGCAAGCGTGCAGTTTCAGTTGGACGGCGTGAGCGTCGGAGCGCCGGAAGCAGCTTCCCCGTACTCCTATTCATGGGATTCCACCAAAACGCCCAACGGAAGCCATGCGTTACGTGCAGTCGCGACAGATGGCGCGGGCAACACCGCGACCAGTGCGAGCGTCACGGTCACCGTCAACAACGCCACGACCCCGCAAACATTCACGATATCCGGAACATTGAGCCCAGCGGCAGGTGGGGCTGGCGCGACCGTGACGTTAAGCGGAACCTCCGGCGCTACGACCACCGCCAACGCTTCTGGCGCTTACAGCTTCAGCGGGTTGGCCAACGGAAATTACACTGTCACGCCCAGCCACACGGGATTCACTTTCAGTCCGGCCTCGCTACCGGCAACGATCGCCTCGGCCAACGTCACCGGCCTGAACTTCACCGCCACCGCGCAGCCACCTCCGACGTTCAGCATCTCCGGTACTCTGAGCCCAGCGGCGGGCGGGGCTGGCGCGACCGTGACCTTGAGCGGAACGTCAGGCGCCACGACTGTCGCCAACAGCTCAGGTGCGTACACCTTCACCGGACTCGCCAATGGCAGCTATACGGTTACGCCGAGCCAAACCGGATTCACTTTCAGTCCGGCCTCGCTACCGGCAACCATCGCTTCAGCCAACGTCACCGGCTTGAACTTCACCGCCACTGCGCAGCCGCCTGCAACCTTCTCGATTTCCGGAACGTTGAGCCCCGCAGCGGGCGGGGCCGGCGCAACCGTGACTTTAAGCGGAACTTCCAGCGCGACCACCACAGCGAACGGTTCGGGCGCCTACACCTTTACCGGGTTGGCCAATGGAAGCTACACGGTCACGCCCAGCCACACTGGATTCACTTTCAGCCCGGCCTCGCTACCGGCAACCATCGCTTCAGCCAACGTCACCGGCTTGAACTTCACCGCCACTGCGCAGCCGCCTGCAACCTTCTCGATTTCCGGAACGTTGAGCCCCGCAGCGGGCGGGGCCGGCGCAACCGTGACCTTGAGCGGAACTTCCAGCGCGACCACCACAGCGAACGGTTCGGGCGCCTACACCTTTACCGGACTCGCCGATGGCAGCTATACGGTTACGCCGAGCCAAACGGGATTCACTTTCAGTCCGGCCTCGCTACCGGCAACGATCGCCTCGGCCAACGTCACCGGCTTGCATTTCACCGCCACTGCGCAGCCGCCTGCGACCTTCTCGATTTCCGGGACGATAAGCCCAGCGGCGGGCGGGGCTGGCGCGACCGTGACTTTGAGCGGAACTTCCAGCGCGACCACCACAGCGAACGGTTCGGGCGCCTACACCTTTACCGGACTCGCCAATGGCAGCTATACGGTTACGCCGAGCCAAACGGGATTCACTTTCAGCCCGGCCTCGCTACCGGCAACCATCGCTTCAGCCAACGTCACCGGCCTGAACTTCACCGCCACTGCGCAGCCGCCTGCAACCTTCTCGATTTCCGGAACGTTGAGCCCCGCAGCGGGCGGGGCCGGCGCAACCGTGACCTTGAGCGGAACTTCCAGCGCGACCACCACAGCGAACGGTTCGGGCGCCTACACCTTTACCGGGTTGGCCAATGGAAGCTACACGGTCACGCCCAGCCACACCGGATTCACTTTCAGCCCGGCTTCGCTACCGGCAACGATCTCTTCCGCCAACGTCGCCGGCCTGAATTTCACCGCCACCGCTCAGCCGCCTGCAACCTTCTCGATTTCCGGAACCCTGAGCCCTGCGGCGGGCGGAGCCGGCGCAACCGTGACCTTGAGCGGAACTTCCGGCGCTACAACTGTCGCCAACGGCTCGGGCACCTACACCTTCACCGGGCTTGCGAACGGCAGCTATACGGTCACGCCGAGCCAGACCGGCTATACCTTTAGCCCGGCGTCGCAGTCGACCACCATCGCCTCAGCCAATGTCACCGGCCTGAATTTCACCGCCACGGCTCAGCCGCCCCCGACCTTCACCATCTCCGGCACCCTCAGCCCAACGGCAGGCGGAGCCGGTGCCACCGTGACCCTGAGCGGAACCTCTGGCGCCACGACCACAGCCAACGGTTCGGGAGCTTACACCTTCACTGGCCTGGCCAACGGAAACTACACCGTCACACCAACTCACACGGGCTACACCTTCAGCCCCGCTTCGCAATCAGCAACCATTTCTTCCGCCAACGTCACCGGCCTGAACTTCACGGCCACCGCGCAGCCACCTCCGACCTTCACCATCTCCGGCACTCTGAGCCCCACGGCAGGCGGAGCCGGTGCCACCGTGACCCTGAGCGGAACCTCTGGCGCCACGACCACAGCCAACGGTTCGGGAGCTTACACCTTCACTGGCCTGGCCAACGGCAGCTACACGGTCACGCCCAGCCACACCGGGTACACCTTCAGCCCGGCCTCGCAATCGACCACGATCGCTTCGGCCAATGTCACCGGCTTGAACTTCACGGCCACGGCACAGCCACCCCCGACATTCACCATCTCCGGGACCCTTAGCCCGACCACCGGTGGCGGCGGAGCCACCGTGAGCCTGAGCGGAACGTCCAGCGCCACGACTACCGCGAACAGCTCCGGCGCCTACAGCTTCACGGGCTTGGTCGCCGGAAACTATGCCGTTACCCCTAGCCAGACGGGATATACATTTAGCCCGACTACGCAGGCAGCGGCGATCACCAACGCCAACGTAACCGGCGTGAACTTTACAGCCACCGCGCAACCTCCTTCTACCTTCACGATTTCGGGCACCATCTCCCCGACCTCCGGCGGAAGCGGCGCGACCGTGTTGTTGAGCGGAGCGGCGGGCGCCACGACCACTACCAACTCTTCCGGCGTTTACACCTTCACCGGATTGGCCAACGGGAACTACACGGTAACCCCGAGCAACACGGGCTTCACCTTCACCCCGGCAAATCAGAGTGTCACCATCAGCGGCGCCAATCAGACGGGCGTAAACTTCACCGCGGCGGCCAAGACGTTCTCGGTCATGCTGACCTGGAGTCCGAGTACTTCAACCGTTTCCGGGTACAATGTGTACCGAAGCACCGTCAACGGCAGCGGGTACGCCAAGCTCAACCCAGCCCTCGTCGGCACCACCAGCTACGACGACACCAGCGTCCAAACCGGAACCACCTACTATTATGTGACCACCTCGGTCGACTCTGGCGGCGACGAAAGCGCCTATTCCAACCAGGCTACCGCGACCGTTCCATAGTGTTGTCGTAGCCTCCATGCGGCACCGGCTCGCCCCGGCTCGCGGGAAGACAAGATTCCGCGGTCGTGCTATCATTCCCTACCTTCGCTGCCCAGTTGCTCGCAGCAGGTCTTGGCTACCCTTGTTCCCCCGCGGCAAGCAGGTCGACGGTACAGGCGCACACCTGTACTTAATCTAGTCTTTTGCTTTTCTCGATAGGGTCGTAGCCTCCTTAGAGACCCGCGACACTCGATTTAGGAGGCCCATGGGACGGTCGGAGCACTTCGAGCTTTTGTCGCTTTACACACAGCGCGCCACATTGTGGACGGGGGCATGCCTTCTCGCAGCCCTGACTTCGGGTTGCTCTGGCACCGTACATCCGACGAGCAACGCCGTGACCCAGACACCGCCGGCCCAGACCTTCGGTATTTCGGGCTCTGTGAGCCCCACGACGGGGGGAAGCGGCGCCGTCATAACCTTGAGCGGTGCGGCCACCGCGACAACCACTGCAAATAGCGCGGGAGCTTACAGTTTCAACGGTTTGCCAGCCGGAACGTACGCCCTTACTCCGAGCAATACCGGATTCACCTTCAGCCCTACCTCCCAGTCCGCGACCATCACCACCGCCAGCATCACCGGATTGAACTTTACCGCGACGCCCCAAACCGGTCCGATCTCCAGTATCTCCGGCACCATCACGCCGACCGCCGGAGGCAGCGGTGCAACCGTTTTGCTAACTGGCCCGGCCGCCGCGACCGCGACCACCAACGCCTCCGGCAACTACACATTTACGGGATTGCCAAACGGCACCTATACCGTTACGCCAAGCGAGTCAGGTTTTGCATTCACGCCCGCAAATAAGAGCGTTATTTTGAGCGGTGCAAACCAGACCGGTGTTAACTTCACCGCAGCCGCCTCCACAGGTCAGACCCATTCCGTGGCGCTGACTTGGACGGCAAGCACGTCGACGGTGAGCGGTTACAACATCTACCGCAGCACCGTGAGCGGCAGCGGCTATGCCAAGCTCAATTCTTCGCTGGTCGCTAGCCTGAGCTATTCCGATACCACCGTCCAATCTGGCACGACCTACTTCTACGTGGCCACCGCGGTCGATTCCGGTGGCGACGAAAGCACCGATTCCAACCAAGCCACCGCAGTCATTCCTTAGTCTTCCCATGCCCCCCACGAGTGCCGGGGCGCTTTGCTCCGGCCATTGGCCTCCGGCGAGACTGCTGAACCGCCGGTTGGCCTACGCCCAGAGCTTGCCAGGTGGTTCGATTCAGATCGTAGGAGCCCAGGCAGGAACGCCTGGGCCGCCGACAAAGGCCTAGCACTTTCGCCCCCCCCCGTTATTTTCGTAAGTGCGGATTCTAAAGGACTTTAAGTTCAAGCATTTTGGAAGTGCGGATTCTAAATGAGTTACGGGTGCGTTTTTCTTAAGTGCGGATTCTAAACAGTTTGGAAGCGAACGAAGAACCGGAAGGGGTGCCCAGACAGGGAGCGCGGACAGGAGTGTCTGGGCTACTTGGGGCTGGCGAGTTGAGAGTCGCGAACGCACAACTCGTGGTAGCATAAGTTTTGTACTAAGTCAATATATTTATATGTGGTTAAGCCTTCGAACGCGCGGCGGCACGGTTCTCGGACACTGGGTCTAGCCCGGCGGGCTCGGAGCGGCGACTGCGGCAACATTTTTCAAAACTGCAGAAGGGGAAGCTGAATTGGCAGGAGCTAACCTGGTGCATTGGAACCGGGAGCGGGAAGAGAGGGACGACGCGCCTTTTCAAGAACCAAACCCGACAGACGGCCTCCCAATCCCGTCGTCCGCGCACCCCACATCTCTTGCTCTCGCCGACCGCACAGCCTATGCTGAAAGTAGCCTCATGAACCGCGTCTACCTCGATCACAATGCCACCACGCCCGTCGATCCCGAAGTTCTCGACGCCATGCTGCCCTATTTTTCCGGCGAGTACGGCAACGCTTCCTCCATCCACACCTTCGGCCAAAAGGCCCGCGCCGCCGTGGAAACCGCCCGTGAAAAGGTAGCTGCCCTGATCGGCGCCCGCCCTCAAGAAATCGTCTTCACCAGCGGTGGCACCGAAGCCGACAATCACGCCATATTCGGTATCGCCGAAGCTTCCGCCGCGTCCGCCTCAAAGGGTCGCGTCCTAAGCACGAGCGTGGCGGCTATTTCCTCCACTTCAGAAGGCAGCGACCTGAGCGCCGGCGACGAAGAGGCTATTTCAGGAGATCCCGGCTTTAGCGGCGACGTGACGCCCGCAGCCCAAGACCGGCCTCAGTTTACCCAGAGGAACGCAGGGCCACGGAAGGTCTTTCCTCTACCCCACATCATCACGACAGCAATCGAGCATGAAGCCGTGCTCAATACCTGCCAGGCGCTTGAGAGACGTGGAATCTCCGTCACCTATCTGCCTGTCGATCGCGACGGACAAATTGAGCTGCAAGCCCTGCGCAACTCCTTGCGAGCACATCCGGAAACCGTGCTGATCACCGTCATGCACGCCAACAATGAGCTCGGCACCGTGCAACCCCTCGAAGAAATCGGCCAAATCGCCGCCGAAGCCGACGTCTACTTCCACACCGACGCCGTGCAGTCCGCAGGCAAACTTCCGATCGATGTGAACGCTTTCCAACTCGACCTGCTCTCGCTTTCCGGGCACAAGCTCTACGCTCCAAAGGGCATCGGCGCCCTTTACATCCGCGGGGGCACGCGCTTGCGCCAGCTTCTCTACGGCGGTCATCACCAGCGCGGCTTCCGGCCCGGCACCGAAAATGTCGCCGGAATCGTTGGCCTGGGAAAGGCTGCGCAAATTGCGAAAGCATCCCTGGCCGAAGACGCCAAGCGCGTCGCCGCGCTCCGCGACACCTTGGAGCACACGCTACTGCAGCGCGTGCCCGATTCCCGCGTCAACGGAGCCGGGGCGCAACGCCACTCCGAACACTACGAACATCATCTTTCCCGGCATCGAAGGTGAAGCCCTCGTTATCGCACTCGATCTAAAAGGCTTAGCCTGTTCCACCGGCGCGGCATGCTCCTCGGGCGCCGTCGAGCCCTCCCACGTGCTCACGGCCATCGGCCTGCCCGCCGAAGACGCGCGCGCCAGCTTGCGCTTTAGCCTGGGCCGCCACACGACCCGGGCCGACATCGATTTCGCGCTACAAGTCGTCCCCGCCGCGGTCGCCCGGCTCCGCGAGCTGTCCCCCACATACCAAAAAGCGGCGAAAACCGAGGTCCACCCATGACCACTGCGGGAATCTTCTCTTCTCTGCGCCAAGACGCAATGGCCATGCGGGGCAAGGCCCGCCCCTACAAAGACGAGGGGGTAGACGGCAGCACGAGCGGGCAGACGGCAGCACGAGCGGGGCAGACGCCGTCTCTGGGTTCTTTGCGTCCCTGGGCTTAGTCCGCAGTTCGGCTTTTCCGCTACAATTGAATTGAAATGTCCGTGAGCAGCGAAACCCAATTCGATACGCTACCCAGCGCCTCCGATGTGCGCATCGGTCTGGTGGCGGTAGCCATGTCCGGCGGCGTGGACAGTTCCACGGTCGCCGCGCTCCTCCAGGAACAAGACCGCCCGGTCATCGGCCTGACCATGCAGCTGTGGAACCAGCGCCGCTTGCCCGAACTGCAAGGCGACGGCCCAGCACAGCATCGCTGCTGTTCGCTCGATGATGTGTACGACGCGAAGCGCGTAGCGCAACACCTGAACTTTCCCCATTACGTGGTCAATTTCGAGGAACAATTTGAAGCGCGGGTGGTGCGCCCGTTCGTGGAGCAATATCTCGCTGGCCGCACGCCCATCGCCTGCACCAACTGCAACACCGATGTCAAATTCGAGCCGCTGCTGCGCATGGCACGGCAAATCGGCGCCGAACGTCTGGCCACCGGCCACTACGCGCGCATTCGCAAGAATGAGGCAGACGCGGCCGCTGGGAGTTGCTGCGCGCGCGCGACGACAGCAAAGATCAATCGTATTTTCTGTGGGGGCTCACGCAGGAACAGCTGGCGCGCAGCGAATTCCCTCTCGGCGAACTCACCAAGGAAGAAGTCCGCGGCGCGGCGCGCGCGCGTGAATCTTCCCGTCGCCGAAAAACCCGAAAGCATGGAGTTGTGCTTCGTGCCCAACGGCAACTACGTGCAATTCATCGAGGCTTATTCACGCGAAAGCGGCGCGCCGCTATCGAACACCGGCGGCGAAATCGTCAACGAAGAAGGCACGGTCGTCGGCCGGCACAACGGCGTGCACAATTTCACGATTGGCCAACGCAAAGGGCTGGGATTTGCCGCCGGCAAACCCTACTACGTGCTGGCCATCGATCGCGAAAACAATCGCGTGGTCGTCGGCGACGACGAATCGCTGCGCGCCACAACCTGCGAGATCGAGCAAGTAAACTGGATCGCGCTCGAATATCCGAGCCAGCCATTTCGTGCCGCCGTCAAAATCCGCCACAAGCACATTCCCGCAATGGCAACCGTCGAGCCGCTCGATGCTCACGCGCGCCCGCGTTACGTTTGACGCGCCGCAACGAGCCATCACCTCGCGGCCAAGGCGCCGTCTTCTACGACGGCGATCGCGTCCTCGGCGGCGGCTGGATCCGCTAAGCGAGTAGGAGTAAGGGCGAGCTTTAACGCGGAGACACCGAGAAGCGCGGAGAAAGATGGCAGAGAAGAAAAAGCGCCGATTGGAGGACCGATCGCGACGGGCGAACTCGCACTACATAGTTGTTAGATGAAGTGTTCTTCTTCTGTGCTGCTCAGGAGGGTTCGTCGGGACGGATCGCAGGCGCCGCGGGCGCGCGCGCGAGCGCAAAAAGTCGAGGCCTACTTTGATTCCGGTCACCACCGCGGAAACTCTCTGCACTGGCTTCCAGATGCCACGCTTGAACTGGGTGCCGGCTTCTTCGACGGTTTCCAGCGCGCCGGTCAAAATCCGATCCACGGCCACTAGCTGGCCGCGCAAACGATCGGATGCCTCGCTCACCACGCGGTCCATTTTTTGCGCTTGCCCGCGCGCCAGATAGACAACGTGCGCGGCGTCGGCAACCATTTCGGAAATTTTTGGCTGCGTGTCGTCGAGCAAAATCTGCACGCGCGTCAGAATCGGGCCCGACGCGCGTTTCGAGATTGTCGGTGAGGCGCTCCACTCTTCTCCATGGTGCGTTTCATTTGAAGAAACATCGCCGTCAGCATGCACGCCTGGAACACGATGGCGATGGCTGCGACGACAACCGATATGACGACCCAAGTTTCCATTCCTGCCTCACCCACGCCGAGGGGAAGAATCCGCTTCAACTTCACTTCGAGCACTTCAGGCCTGGTTTTGCTGCTCCGAGTATTCTATTCAGGATTCAGAGGCATTCCAGTGAATTCGGGCCGCCTTTGCGACGACGCTATACGACTCGCTGCGCTGCTTTCGCGTTCCGCGGGATTCGCCGGGCTAAAGCCCGGCGCCTACACGGAGCCTGCTCCATGGGGTGCTACGCTTTGGATTCGCGAAGATAGGCTTCACGACCGGCTTCGACGGCGGCCGCAATCGAATCCTTCTTGCGCGAGGCTACGTCTTTGCTGCGCTCGACTAGTTCGTCGGCGCGCTCGCGAAGTTCGCGTGCTTTGCGCTGCGCGTATTCCTTGCCTTCATCGGCCTTCTTGTTCAGATACTCGCGCGTCTCTTCGCCCGACTTGGGCGCGAAGAGCACGCCAACCAATGCGCCGACGCCCAGGCCGACGAGGAAATAACTAACCTTGGAACCCACATTGTCCGCCATAGTAACCTCCACAAAAACCGTAACATAGGGGCAATAACGGCTGCAATACGGGCTAACCGGTATGCACGCTACTTGGACATGGCTTGCCATTTAGGAACTTCGAAGCAGATTCGCAGGCGTGTGAGGATTCTTTCGGCGCTTTTTCGGGATATCGAGCTTGCTGAGCCCCTCGACGCCCGCTCGCTGAATGTTGGCCACGCTCCCGAATTCGCGCAGGAGTTTTTGGGCGGTACGCGGACCGACGCCGGGAACTTCGCTCAAGGCCGTCTTGGTTTGGCGCTTGCCGCGACGGAGCCGGTGGAAGGTAACGGCGAAGCGGTGGGTCTCGTCGCGAATTTGCTGGATGAGGTGGAGGACTGGGGAGTGGCGGTCGAGTATGCAGGGTTCGTTTTCCTGGCCGAGAATATAGAGAATTTCTTCTTTTTTGGCGATGGCTGGCGAGCGGTTGATTGATGATTTGCAAAGATTCCAGGGCATCGGCGGCGGCGTGCAGTTGGCCGATGCCGCCGTCGATCAGGATCAAGCTGGGGAGGGCTTCTTCTCTTCAAGGACGCGGCGATACCGGCGCGTAACTGCTTCTTTCATGCTGGCGAAATCGTCGTTCTGCGTCCACGGAACGGAGGGGTCGCCGCCGAGCGCGCCGTTGCCGGCGAATTCGCCACGGATGATGAATTTGCGGTAGTCGGATTTTTTCATGCGGCCGTTTTCCCAGACGACCATGGACGCCACAGTGTCGGTGCCTTGCATGTGGGAGATGTCGAAGCTTTCGATGCGGCGGGGTTCTTCGAGCAAGTTGAGCGCATTCTGCACGGCTTCGCCGATCATCTTTGATGTCGGCTTCAGAACGCGGAAACGCTGCTCGAAGGCGTGCTTGGCGTTGTTCTCGACGAGGTCGAGAAAGGCGCGTTTGCTGCCGCGCTGCGGGGTGAAGATTTCCACTTTGTGGCCGGCACGCTCGGTGAAGGTTTCCTCGAGCAACGCGCGATCCTCGAAATCGACGGGAACGTGGATTGCTTTCGGCAGGTAGGCCGCGTCGAGATAAAGTTGCTTGAGGAGCGAAGGGACGAATTCGTTGGGATCGAATGTCTTCGAGGTCTTCCCAGTAGAATTCGCGGCGATCGACGACGCGGCCGCCGCGCAGGTGGAACAAATTGGCGGCTACCAGCGGGGCTTCGGCGTAGTAGGCGAGCACATCGGTATCGTCGCCTTGCGCGGCGGCGATGCGCTGGCGTTCCTCAATGTCTTCGAGAGTGCGGAGGAGATCGCGATAGGCGGCGGCTTGCTCGAACAGTTCCTTTTCGGAGGCGGCGGCCATGCGCTGTTCGAGGCTTTTGATCAGGTCGTGGCGCTTGCCATCGAGGAACAGGCGAGCATCGCGCGACGGCTTCCGCGTATTGCTCGTCGGTGGTGAGACCTGCGACGCATGGGCCGAGGCAGCGCTTAATGTAGTACTGCAAACAGGGGCGCGGGTGATTGCGCGTCAGATCGACGTTGCAGGAGGGCACCATGAAGCGCTTGTGGACGAACGTAAGGATGCGGCGCGCGAGGCTGGCTGGAAAATAGGGACCGAAATAGAGTGCGCCGTCTTTTTTCACTTTGCGAGTGAAGTAGACGCGGGGATATTTTTCGTAGGCGGTGAGCTTGATGTATGGGTAGGTCTTGTCGTCGAGAAGACGGATGTTGAATTTTGGCTGATACTTCTTGATGAGATTATTTTCGAGCGCGAGGGCTTCGCGCGGGTTGGCGAGGACGATGGTATCGAAATCGGCGATTTCGCGGGCGAGCGAGCCGGTTTTTGCATCCATCCAGCGGGATTCGAGGAAGTAGGAACGGACGCGGCTGCGGAGGGAGGTGGCTTTGCCGACATAGAGGACCGTGCCCGCGGCGTCTTTGAAGAGGTAGACACCGGGGCCGTCGGGGAGGAGCGCGGCTTTTTCGCGGGGTTCCATTTTGAAGAAGTGAGTAGCGAGTAGTGGTCAGTGAGTAGTCGCACTTCCCCACTGTTCTTATGATACTTGAATTGGGCTGCGGGGATTTTGCAGAAGTGAGTAGTGAGTAGTGGTCAGTGAGTAGTACGCACTTCCTCACAAGTCTCACGATACTTGAATTGGCTTGGACTTGAGCTTGGGACGTTGTTCCGGTTTGAGGCCCGGGCAAGTTGGGGCGCAGCAGTGCTGCGCCCATACAGGGAGAGGACGGCTCGGGGGTGCTCGCTGGAACGTGCTGAAGCGCGCCACTATGCCACTACTGAGACAGGACTGGCGGATTTGATTTCGAGAAAGAGGAGGGACAGAGGGTGACGGAATCGGGGCGGGTGCGGATTCGGGCGGTTAGAACTTTGTCGGACGATTGGTATGTGTTGAAGAAGACTACGTTTGATTTTCTGCGGCGCGATGGGACCTGGCAAACGCAGAACCGGGAGACGTATGACCGCGGAGACGGGGCGGCGATTTTGCTTTATAACCGGGAGCACGGAACCGTAGTGCTGATTCGTCAGTTTCGATTCCCTGCTTTCGTGAATGGATTGGCGGACGGGATGTTGATCGAGGTGTGCGCGGGGTTGCTCGATCAGGACGATCCGGAGGCATGCATCAAGAAAGAGGCGGAAGAGGAGGCTGGATTTGTCGTACGCAATCCAAGAAAAGTATTTGAGGCGTACATGAGCCCGGGGTCGGTGACGGAGAAGCTGTTCTTTTTCGTGGCGGAGTACGAGCACGAACATCGGATTTCGGCTGGCGGAGGGGATGAGAAGGAAGGCGAGGATATTGAGGTGCTGGAGATTCCGCTCGAGAAGGCGTTGGAGATGATTGCGCAGGGGGAAATCCGGGACGCGAAGACCATCATGCTTTTGCAGTACGCGAAGTTGGAGAAATTGCTGGACTGAGCGCGGAGGCTGGACCGATCTAAAGATCGGCCACTACATTCGTGAGCGTCGTTTATGCGGGTTGCGACGATTCGCTTTTCGACTTGGTCGAACTTGATTTCTTAATTTATGGTATTTACATTCGCTCGAAAAAGGAGCAGGGTGCTGGAGGTTTGGGGGGAGGCAACCTGCCATGACGAACGCAACATCCCGTAGAACCTTTCTGCAAACGACGGCTGCTGGTCTGGCCGTTTCCCTTCTGGAGAACCCGACTATGAATGCGAACCCGCTCAACTTGCCGGTCGGCTTGCAACTGTACACGGTCGGGAAGGAAATGGAGAGCGATCCGGCGGGAACGCTGAAAGCGGTGGCTGCCGCGGGTTATAAGCAAGTCGAATTATCGCCGCTGGCCAATATGTCCGTGAAGGACCTGAAGAAGGCGCTCGATGATGCGGGACTGAAGAATCCCTCCGGGCACTACCTGCTTCCGGATTTGTTGAGCAAGCTGCCGGAGAAGATCGAATTTGCGCACCTGCTCGGTGAGGAGTTTATGGTCGTTACGGTGCCGTGGGTTGCGGACCCTTCGCGCTTCAAACCCGATCCGCAGCAAGGCGAGTTTGGTCTTTTCCTAGCGATCATCGCCGGCTTGACGCTGGATGATTGGAAGTGGAATGCCGAGCAGTTCAACAAAGTGGGAGAGCAGGTCAAGAGGGACGGTTTGCAGCTCGGGTATCACAATCACAATTTTGAGTGGAAGTCCTATGATGGCGTAACGGGCTACGATGAGTTCCTGCGGCTGACCGATCCGGGGCTGGTGAAGCTGGAGCTGGATTGCGGGTGGGCGACGGTGGCGGGACAGGATCCGGTGGCGTACCTGACCAAATATCCGGAGCGCTATAGCCTGCTGCACATCAAGGACTTTCGGAAAGGTTTTACGACCCGGACGACGTTACTGGGCAAGGATCCCGGCGCGCCCGTTGGAACTGAATTAGGTCGAGGCGCGATCGACTATCGCCGAATCTTCGCGGCGGCGCAGAAGGCGAAAATTCGAGCAATGTTTGTCGAACAGGAACCGCCCTTCACGGAGATGCCAGCGCTGGAAGCGATCAAAGTGGACTACGAGTACGTGAAGAATCTGAAGTCATGAGGCGGGGGAGAAACTGGATGCGCAATCGTTGCCTGGGAGCGGGCGTCGCGCTGGTGCTGTTGGCTTCGACGAGCCGCGGGCAAGCGGACCAAGCCGCGGAAAAGCAAAAGGCGGCGAATGCCCAGCCGAAGGACGCAGCAAAGAAGGAGGACTCGGCGGATACGCTTGCGGATTTGCTGGGGCCGAAAATCGACAAGGAGGCGGCCGAGCGCGGCCGCAAGATCTTTGTGCCGACGTGCGGCTTCTGCCACGGCAATGATGCGCATGGGAAGAGCGGTCCCGACCTGGTGCGCTCCAGCCTGGTGCTTCACGACAACGTGGGTGACGTGATCGGTCCGGTGATTCGGAACGGGCGGCTGGAGCGAGGCATGCCCGCCTTTGCGGCCCTGACCGCAGAGCAGATTGCCGATATTTCGACCTTCTTGCATTCGCGGGCAGCCGACGTTTCAAATCGCTTTGCGTACAAGATCGGCGATGTGATCACCGGGGATGCGCAACGCGGCGCTGCGTTCTTTAACGGTGACGGACATTGTGCGAGCTGTCATTCGCCGACCGGGCGATTTGGCGCACGTAGCGACCAAGTATGATGCGGTGGAGTTGCAGCGCCGAATGCTGTATCCCGCACCGAACCTGATTGACATCTTCATGGGAAAGACGGTGACGCCTCCGGCGCCGCCTAAAGTTACGGTGCACCTTGCCAACGGCGAACAGGTCTCCGGCACACTTGAACATCTGGACGAGTTTACGGTGTCACTGCACGACGCCTTCGGCTGGCCGCGATCGTTTTCGCGTGAAAACGTGACCATCGATGTGCAAGATCCGCGGGCCGCGCACGAGAGCCTGCTCCCCAAGTACACCGATGAACGGATGCACGATGTGCTGGCCTATCTGGAGACATTGAAATGAGGGCAAGGACCCTAGCGCTTTTTTTGTTGGTGGCACCTGGCATCTACGGGCAGGGGCGGTATGGAGAGGGATTAACGCCGGCGGCGTTGCTGAAGCCCGGGGTCGACAGCTGGCCTACTTATAATGGTGACTACTCCGGACGGCGCAACAGTCCGCTTGAAGCAAATCACCACTTCGAATGTGGGCGCCTTGACGACGACCTGGATTTATCGCGCCAGCAACTTCGGCGCGGGCGGATTTGGTTCGGTAATCAAGTCGACGCCGATCGCAGTGAATGGGGTGCTTTATTTCACGATGCCCGATAACGTGTGGGCCGTGGACGCGCGGCAGCGGCCGCGAAATATGGCACTACAAATATCCGCCGAATGAAGGCGGTCACATCGGCCAGCGTGGCGTGGCGATGCTGGGGGATTGGATCTACACCGAAACTCCTGATTGCAATCTGGTTTCGCTGAGCGCGAAGGACGGCAAGGAACGCTGGCGAAAACAAATCGCGGACGCGAAGCTGGAGTACTTCTGCACCATGTCTCCGCTGGTGGTCGACAATCACATCATTACCGGGGTGGGCGGGGATTCGCTGGATAACCCCGGCTTTCTGGAGTCGCGCGATCCGGAAACAGGCGAGGCTCAGTGGCGTTGGAATACCGAGCCGAACGCGGGAGAACCTGGGGCGGAAACCTGGCCCGATGCAGACGCTCGCGCGCATGGCGGCGGGATGACATGGATGACCGGCACGTACGATCCGGAATTGCGGTTGATCTATTGGGGGATCGGCAATCCCAATCCGGTGCACGCGGGAGACGCGCGGAAGGGCGACAATCTGTGGACGTGTTCGATCGTGGCGCTGCACGTGGACACCGGCAAGATGGCGTGGGGCTACCAGGTCTCGCCGCACGATACCCACGATTGGGATGCGACACAGACGCCGATTTTGTTCGATGGAGAGTTCAAGGGAAAACAGCGCAAGATGGTGGCGCAGGCGAGCCGAAACGGATTTTTCTTTGTGCTGGACCGCAGCAATGGCGAACATTTGCTGACAACGCCGTTCATCAACAGTAACTGGAGTCTGGGAATCAACGCGAAGGGCCAGCCGATTCTGAATCCGAAGAAAGAACCTTCGCGCAATGGCACGCTGGTTTCGCCTAGTTCCAACGGGGCGTCCAACTGGTTTGCTCCGAGCTTCAATCCCGCTACTGGACTTTTCTATGTGGTGGCTTCGCAGAGTTACAGCATCTTCTACTTAACCGCGGAAGGAAAGGCCGAGGGATTCGCGGGGCGCGATGATTTCCTGAATTATCCGGGAACCATAAAAGCGATCGATTACAAGACGGGAGAGATCCGGTGGACGCACGACATCGGAGCCATGGGCCCCGGTTTGTTGACGACGGCGGGTAATCTGTTGTTTGCTGGCGACAACTCCGGGCACATTTTGGCGATGGATTCGACGACCGGCAAGACGCTGTGGCATACCACCGTTGGGCTTAATCAGACGAATGGCGCTATCACTTATGAACTGGACGGCAAGCAGTATGTGGTCGTCGGAGCGGGTGATTCGCTGTTTGCGTTCACATTGGGGGCGAACCGCTGACGCAACCGATACGCGGTGAGTTGAGAGAAAAGCGCCCGCTTCGGAAAGCGGCCGCTACAAATTCCTGAACACGTTGCGATCGCGTTCCTAAACACGTTCCGATCGCGCTGAACGAGGTTGTTCGAACGGGGAGATGAAGCGATGACTTGGAAATTGCGGTTTTTGTGTGGGGCCGGAGTTGGCTTGCTGGTTTGTGGCGCGGGTTGGGGGCAGGGGCAAACGCAGTGGAAGCCACATGATATGAACCGGCCGGCGCCTGTGGTTGTCGATCCTGGAACGGCTAGCACGCAGGATGTCGTTGGGCGGGCGCCTTCGGACGCCGTGGTGCTATTCGACGGGAAGGATCTTTCCGAGTGGGCGCAAAAAGATGGGAATCCGGCGAAGTGGAAAGTGGGCAGCGGATATTTCGAGACGGTGCCGAAATCGGGATACATCTATACGAAGAAGGCTTTCGGTGATTGCCAGTTGCATGTGGAGTTTGCGACGCCATCACCCGCGGTTGGACAGGGGCAAGACCGCGGGAATAGCGGCGTGTTTCTGATGGGGCTTTACGAGATTCAGGTGCTGGATTCCTATAACAACAAGACGTACGCGGATGGGTCGGCCGCGGCGGTTTACGGACAATATCCGCCGCTGGTGAATGCTTCGCGGCCACCCGGGCAGTGGCAAACTTACGATATTGTTTTCCACGCGCCGAAGTTCGGTGGCGATGGGAAGGTGCTGCGCAAGGCGCGTGTTACCGTGCTTCATAATGGCGTGTTGGTGCAGGACAACGTTGAGATTCAGGGGACGACTTCCACGGAAAAGCCCGAATATAGCGCTGGGCCGGAGAAACTGCCGCTGGCGTTGCAGGATCACAATCATCCGGTGAGATTTCGGAATATTTGGGTGCGGGAGTTGGGGGAATGAGGGGGGAGGGGAGAGTCGACAGTCGACAGTTGAAAGTCGAGAGGAAGAGCTTTCTTCACGGGCGGGAGTCGATGGCGGGTTGAGAGATCACCATCCTTGGCGCGATTTAACGGGGCGAGATTTAACGGGCGGGGCTTAGCGGGACCAGTCTCAAATTTGAGCAGATTTGGGGTGACTATGGGAGATCACGTGCACCATCCGGGTCCTACGCATTCACATCCTCACTCGCATTCACATGCTCACTCGAAAAGGGAGCTGGCTTCGCGGCGAGAGTTTCTGTGGTCGATGCTGGCG
Source organism: uncultured Acidobacteriota bacterium (assembly GCA_963810355.1). Lineage (GTDB taxonomy): Bacteria > Acidobacteriota > Terriglobia > Acidiferrales > UBA7541 > Acidiferrum. Next base: position 164,547 of record CAWENU010000009.1, on the reverse strand, counting down.
ACGGGCGTTGTGGTGCCTTTCGCGTTCGGCCAGGATCAAACGCGCGCGGAAATGGCGGAGCACTTTCGGCAGATGTCCGAGGAGTATGAGGCCAAGGGGCTTGCGGAGCCCTTCCGCGGGATCACGACCAACGGCACGGTGTTGCCGAATCTTTTCGAGATCGCGCCGACCGGGGTTTCGACCGAACCAGTGCGAAACGCCGCGGAAAAGTTCATTGCGTCGCTGACCAGCGTGCAACTTACGCGGGCGATGTATCCGGTGGATGACGTCAAGTGGCGGAAATGGATGAATCAGCATTTCTATGCGCGCCAGGGAATCAGCTTTCAGGAGATGAGTGAGGCGCAACGCGATTTGGCTTTCGGCCTGATGCGGGCTTCACTGAGCGAGAGCGGGTTTGCGTTGACGCGGAACGTCATGCGCTTGAATGAAACGCTTGCGGAACTGGCTGACGACCATGAGTTCCTAGGCGAGTGGCTGTACTTCATCAGCATCATGGGGAAACCGTCGGCGACGGAGCCTTGGGGCTGGCAGCTCGATGGGCATCACGCGATCATCAACTACTTCGTAATCGGCGATCAGGTGGTGATGACGCCGCACTTTTTTGGCTCCGAGCCGGTGAAAGCGACGTCGGGAAAGTACAAGGGAGTCGAAATTCTGCAGAAGGAGCAAAACGACGGCTTGGGATTGCTGGCCGCGCTGCCGGATGCGGCGCGCCGGAAAGCGGTTTTGAATTTTTCCAAGACGGGCAACAACAACCTGACCGAGGCGTTTAAGGACAACGTAGTGCTTGACTACGCGGGAATACGGGCGGCCGATTTGGAGGCGCCGGCGCGGAAGCGTCTAGTGGATCTGGTGTACCTGTATGTGAGCAACATGCCGGAGGGGCATGCGCGCGTAAAAATGAATGAGGTTCAGCGGCATATCGACAATACCTGGTTCGCGTGGATCGGGGAGTCGCAGGCGGACAGCGTTTTTTACTACCGCGTGCAGAGCCCGGTTATGCTGATTGAGTTTGACCACCAGCGGCCTGCGAACCTGAGAAAGTTCGCAGCCGACGCCGATAAGCCGACGCAGCAGCACGTTCATTGCGTCGTGCGCACGCCGAACGGGAATGACTACGGGAAGGATCTGTTGCGGCAGCATTACCTCACGCACCCACACAAAGAGGCGTAAGTTCGGAGTGCCTCGCGCGAAACGGTTGAAAGTCAAAAGCTGAAGGCGCAAAGTAGGAAAAATGGAAAATGCCGTTTTGCCTGAAGGCGGACGCGGTAGCTCCGTAACTTTGCGCTTTGTGAATGGGTGAAATGAGATCCAGGGCTTACCTTTCGGGATTTCTGGCGGCGATTAGCGTTTTGGCGTTGAGGAACGGTGCGCCCGCGCGGGCGCAGGAACCGCCGCCGCCGCAACAGCCTGACAATCCTGCGGATGCGGCGCCGCCTCCGACAGCGAAGAAAACTCCGGCGAAGACAAATAAGGACAATGCCGCGGAGTCGGCGCCGGATCAGCCGACCTGGGATCCGTTGCGGGCGGAGAAGGATTTGGAGGTTGGGCAGTATTACATGCATAAGGGTGATGTGGATGCGGCTATTGACCGGTTTCAGGATGCCACGCTCGCGAAGCCCGGGTATGCGGTGCCTTTTAAGTTTTTGGGGGAAGCGCAGGAGAAAAAGGGGTTGAAGAAGCCGGCGATTAAGTCGTATCAGAGATATTTGGATTTGTATCCGAAGGCGGAGGATGCGGAGAAGATTCGGAAGAGGATTGAGAAATTGTATAAGGACGTGGAGAAAGAGAAGAAGGAGATTAAGTAGCGAGGCAGTCTGGCGACAATAAATGAGAGGGAGACGTCGGGCTCAGCGTACATCGAAGAGAGATTCCTCCACTGCGCCCGCCGGCCCGTTCGCAGGAAGCGAACGGGAGGAAAAAGCCGGCGGACTCCGGTCGGAATGACGGGTTGACCTTTATACGGAGTTGGCGGAACGCATATACCGACGTTGGCGAACGCAGAAGTAACGACGCAACTAACGGGCCAGGTGGTCCAGGGCTTTGCGGGCTTGGTGGAATTGGGCGAATTGTTTTTCTTCGGCGCGGAATTCGGGGGAGTGAGAGATTAGCGAGCAGCCGGAGCGGCGGGTGGGGTGCTTGACGTGGAGCATCTCGTGGTAGAGGACGTATTCTACGGCGCATTGCGGGACGTTGGGGCGATCCATTCGCCGATTGAGCAGGATGTGTCCGGGGCCGGGGTCGTAGCAGCCGAATTGGCGGCGCCAGTTTTTGGTGCTCCAGCCGATGTGGGGACGCGTTAGTTTTCCTTCGAAATACTTCTGGTTCAGTTCATCGAAGAGCTTTTCGAGATCAAAGTGGCGGCCTTGGGGTTGCGTGGCTGGACGTACGCGCCGGTGGCGCATTTGATTGATGCGGGTGCGGGTGCGGTGCGAGCGAGCGTAATCGAGATACGGCGCGGTTAGATCTTTCGGTGCTTTGCGGCGGTAGACGCGGGAGAGCAGGAGGGCGGCGGCGCCTTCGAGTACGTTCAGGGGGGCGCGGTGGAGGAGATCGGAGAAGCGGACGTGGACGGTTTCTTCGCGGCGGCGGACGGTCAGGGTGAGGCTGCTGTACGGATAGAACTCCACGCGGAAGCGCGGTGGGCGGCCGTCGCAGTTCAGGCGCGTGAACATGCGTTGGAAGAGGGCGGAGCCACCAGGGACGTTGTGGGAATTTTTCGGCATTCGTTTGCTATGCAGTAGTTTACGACGCGGGGTGGGGTGAGGCCAAATTTTGGTGGTCAAAGGGTCAAAGATCGAGAGCGAATAGCTTGAATCGCCAGAGAGGCGCAGAGTTCGCAGAGAAACGAGATTTGCCACTGAGGCACTGAGAAGGAAGAGGGCAGAGACGTTTTCGGCAAGGGTCCGTGGGCGGGGCAAGCCCCGCCTCTACTAGGGATTCGGACGTTAGTTTTTGGGGAGGGATTCGGAGGTTAGTTTTGCGAAGGGACTCGGGGGCTAGTTTTTGCGGCGGACCGGGGGTGGGGCTACCGCTTTTTTGGCCTTTTCGGCGTCGTTCATGGCGTCGCGGGTGCCTTCGATGGCGTCGTCCAGATTGTCTTTGTAGATGTCGATGTCGATCTTGTCGGCGGCGATTTTGTTTAAGGCTTCGAGGAATTCTTTGGCGCGAGCGGCAATCAGGTCTACACCCTGGCGAATGTTTTCTTGCTTTTCAATGCCGAGCTGCATCAGGTCGGCGGCGTCATCGAGGCAGCCTGTGTAGCCGTTCATTAGTGCGTTCAGGAGTTCGCCGTGACGGTTCGATGAGGGATGCTGCAGCTCGTACTGAAACTTTTTGAGGCGGTCATCGGCAAAGGTGACGAAGAGATTGATGCGCGCGTTGGTGGTTTCGGCGTCGCGGATTTTGTCCGACTCCATCGGCGAGAGGTAGTCCTTTTGATCCTGCTGGGCGTAGAGCTGTGCGCAGGAAACGGCCAGGCCACAGGTAACAACGGCAGTGAGCAGGCAGTTTTGGATATTCATTTGCGTTTTCTCCTCGCTATTTTCAACTGAAGTCCCCGGGGCGGGGTCATCAGGCTTGGATCCCGATTTGTCTTCCGTTTTGTCTTCAGGTTTCTCTGGCGTTCTCGCGGTCGGCGGGTCCGACGCGCTATCTCGCGGTCCCGGCGGAGGTCCCCCAGTCGAAGCGCCGGGAGCTGGCTCTGGAGTTTTCTTGCCAGGGCGCGGCGGAAACAGCATCCGGAGCAGCTCGTCATCCATGGACGCAAGATCCTGTTCCACCAGCTCCAACGGCGGTTTGACCTCGGAGGGCGCGAGCAAGAGAATTTCCTTCAAATCGCGCAGACCCTTGCGGATGTGCATTTGCAGTTGCTTGTAGCCGTTCAACTGACGCTCGGCGTCGGGATGCTGCTTTTTGAGAGCGCCTAAAGCCTCGCGAGCATTGTCGCGGTATTTCTCCATCACCTGCCCCACGGCCACGAAGTCGCTTGCGCGAGACGCGCGGCGAGTTTCGGCGAGTTGCTCGTCGCCGAGTTTTTCGAATAGCTTGGCCTTGTGGACGGAATTGGTTTCGTGATCGAAGCGGGCTTGCAGATCGTCGGGATTGCCGGCTCGCGAGACGACCCAGGGTAATCCGACTAGAGCCAGTATGACGAGTGCGCGCTGGTGCCAGGCCCGCATCACTTCCCCTTTGCCTCGAGTTGATGCTTCAAAACCGCGCTGCGCTGCTGCGCTTGCCAAATCTGGTCGGGATTTTTTCCCTCGTCCATGGCGAGAAATTTCTGATAGGCCTCGAGAGCCGGCTTGATTTGGTGCAACTTATCGTAGCAGAGGGCGCGAATAAACCAGGCACCCGCGGCGGGGGTTTCGGCTTTGGCGATTACGTCGAGGCTGGCGATCGTAGAAACGCAGTCGCCCGAGAGATAGTAGGAAGAACTCATATCTTTCCAGTAGGCGATGTTATTTGGTTCGAGTTGGATCGCGATTTTCAGCTGCTTTTCGGCGTTGGCGTAGTCGTGCTTTTGCATGTAGGTGCGGCCGAGGCCGGCGATGAGTTGCGGATCGTTCGGAGTCAAGGCGATAGCGCGCTGGAGGGTGGCGATAGCGTCGTCGTATTTTTTCTGGGCGATCTGAATGTCGGCGCGAAGGCGCAGGGAGTCGGAGGTGGGGGGCTTGCCGGCTTCGGCGCGGTCGAGTTCTGCCAGGGCTTCGTCGTTGTCTTTTTGCTCGACTAGAAAATGGACCAGGCGGGCGCGGGCCGCGGAGTCGGCGGGTTGGAGCGCCAGGTATTTGCGATAGGCGTCGGCGGCCTCGGGCTTGCCTTGCGCGTCGAGAGTTTGCGCGAGGCCCAGCGCGGCCGCAGCGGAAGCCGGTTGGACTTCGAAAACGCCACGGAATTTTGCTTCGGCGTCAGCGGTACGCTTGAGATGGAGGTACAGCTTCGCGAGGTGGAGCGCGGCTTCGGTGTCTCGTGGATCGAGATGCACGGCGCCCTCGAAGGAATCGGCGGCGCCCGGGAAATCGTTCGAACGCTCCTGGGCGACGCCCAGGAGGAGGCGCGGACGGCTTTGGGCAGGTAGCAACTCGACGGCTTTGCGCAGGGGTGCAACGGCGGCGGCGGGATCGCCGTTTTCGCTGAGGAGGATGCCGAGGTTGAGATAGGCTTCCGCCATCTTTGGATCGAGGGCGATGGCGCGTTCGTATTCGGCGCGCGCTTCGGGGACACGCTTGAGAGCCGTGTAGGCGTAAGCGAGTTGGAAGTGGGCGTAAGCTACGTCCGGTTTTTCAGCTAGAAATTTCTGTAGAGGAGGGATGGCCGATTCGAAATCGTTTTTGTCGATGGCGTGTTGAGCTTCATCGAGCAGGTCATTCAGCGGGTTGGAGAGTTTTTGGTTCTGGGATTGCGTCTGGCCAGATTGGGAATCGGCGATCGGTTGAGCGACCGCGGGAGCACCGCGGTGCGTGGATGCCGCCGCGAGAGACGCGCTGAAGCGCGCCCCCACATTCGCCCCTGCATTCGCCGACAGATTCGCGACTACATTTGCTGCCACTAGGATTGTTGCGCAGACTGCGTATGGTGCTAACGTGCGCGAGCTCGCGGGCTTCATGGGTCAGCGGAGGGTGCATCGGCTCCGGTTGCGATTGTAGCTGAAGGGCCTGTGGATTTGGATGCGCCGTTGGTGGGCCGTTTTGCCTGACTGCTGGCGTTGAGGGCACGCGCGAGGAAGCGGCCGGTGTGGGATTGCGTGTTGCGGGCGACTTGCTCAGGCGTGCCCGTGGCGATGATTTTGCCGCCCTGGTCGCCGCCTTCGGGGCCGAGGTCGATCAGCCAGTCGGCGGACTTGATGACGTCGAGGTTGTGCTCGATAACGACTAACGATGCGCCGGATTCGAGCAGCTTGCGAAAGGCGGCCAGGAGTTTGGCGATGTCGTCGAAGTGGAGGCCGGTGGTGGGCTCGTCGAGGATGTAGAGGATCTCTTTGTTTTCGCTGCGAGTCAGATGAGATGCGAGTTTGAGGCGCTGGGCTTCGCCTCCGGAGAGGGTTGTGGCCGATTGGCCCAGGCGGAGGTAGCCGAGGCCGATTTCGTTGAGGACGCGAAGCTTGGAAATTACCTTGGGGACGTTTATAAAAAACGTGAGCGCTTCGCGAACGGTGAGTTGCAGGACTTCGTGAACGTTTTTTCCGTGATAGCGGACCTCGAGAACGGAACTCTTGAAGCGGGTGCCTCGGCATTCTTCGCAGATAAGTTCGACATCGGCCAGGAACTGCATCTCGACAGTGACCGTGCCGTCGCCCTGGCAGGTTTCGCAGCGGCCGCCGGGGACGTTAAAGGAAAAGTGGCCTGCGGTGTAGCCACGGCGCTTGGCATCGGGAGTTTCGGCGAAGACTTCGCGGATGGCGTCGAAGGCTTTCAGGTAGGTGGCAGGGTTCGAGCGCGGTGTGCGGCCGATGGGAGATTGGTCGACGATGACGACTTCGCGGATTTCGGAATCGCCTTCGATGCGCTCGCAGAATTCCTTTACGCTGCCGCCGTTGCGCTTGGCGGCGAGGGCTTTGTAGAGCACGTCGTGAACGATCGTGGATTTGCCGGAGCCGCTGACGCCGGTGACCACGGTGAAAGTGCCAAGCGGTACCATCAGGTCGACATTCTGCAAATTGTGGACGTGCGCGCCAAAGATGCGCAGGAATTTGCCGTTGGGCTTATGCCGGCTGTTAGGGACGGGGATGCGGAGTTCGCCACTGAGGTAGCGGCCGGTGATGGATTTCGGCTCGCGAAGCATGGCTTCGTAGGTGCCAGAGAAAAGGAGCTTGCCGCCGAGTTCACCCGCGCCTGGGCCAAGATCGATTACGGAGTCCGCGGCCTCGATGGTGTCGGGATCGTGTTCGACGACGAGGACGGTGTTGCCGAGGTCGCGGAGGGACTTGAGGATGTCGATCAAACGCTGCGTGTCGCGCGGATGCAGGCCGATGGAAGGCTCGTCGAGGACGTATAGCGCACCGACGAGATGAGAGCCGAGCGAGGTGGCCAGTTGAATCCGCTGGGATTCGCCGCCCGAGAGGGTGGAAGTGAGGCGGTCGAGCGTGAGGTAGTCGAGGCCAACTTCGTCGAGAAATTGGAGGCGCGAGCGGACTTCGTCGAGAATCTTGTCGGCGATTTTCAACTGGGCGGCAGTTAGCTCCAGCGTGGCGAAGAACGCGCGCGCTTCTTTTACGGTCAGCTTGCATATTTCGGTGATGGATTTGCCGGCTACGCGCACGGCGCGGGCCTCGGGACGCAGGCGAGTACCGCCGCACTCGGGGCATAACGCGTACCCGCGGTAACGGCTCAGGAAGACGCGCACGTGCAGTTTGTACTTTTTGCGTTCGAGATAGTTGAAGAAGCCCTTTACGCCGCTGAAGTCGCTCGCGGGATCGCCTTCGAGGATGACGCGGCGCTGGTCGGGAGTGAGATGGCGCCAGGCGATGTTGGTGGGTATGCCTTGCGCGCGCGCGAATTTCTTGGCTTCCTGGAGCAGGACGCGATAGCGCGGCTTGGTCCACGGCTCGATGGCGCCGTCGTCGAGAGACTTGCTGGAATCCGGAACCACGAGATTGAGGTCGAAGTCGATCGTGTTCCCGAAGCCCTGGCAACGGGGGCATGCACCGTAAGGGTTGTTGAAGGAGAACAGCCGCGGCTCGGGCTCTTGATAGACGATGCCGTCGTTCTTGCACTCGAAGCGGTCGTTGAAGACCAGGCGCTGGGCGGGATTGCCTGCGGCGTCGGGAACAAACTCGAGGATGGCCTCGCCGTTACCTTCGGGATAGCAGATTTCGATGGAATCAATCAGGCGCGAGCGCGACTCAGCATTGACAGCTAGCCGATCGACAACCACCCACACGGGCTTCGCAAAATCGATCTCGAGAAGCGTTTCGGGCGAAGAAAATTCGTGTAGTCGGCCGTCTTGATAGAGGCGGTTGAATCCGCGCTTCTGGATATCGCTGAGGGCCTGGCGCAGGGCGTCTGGATTGGGAGGGGCGATCTTTTTCTTAACCAGGCGGCGGCCTGATGTAGGGGCCGCTGAGGCCGGGATTTTGAGTGGATAGACAACGTAAAAACGGCGCCCTGGGGTGAGCGATAGGACTTTTGTCGCGATTTCGTCGGGGTTGTCGCGGCGGACCAGCGCGCCGCACTTGACGCAAAAGGTCTGGCCGCAGCGGGCGAAGAGCAAGCGAAGATAATCGTAGATTTCCGTGGCGGTGGCGACCGTCGAACGCGGATTGCGCGTGGAGTTCTTCTGGCGGATGGCGACCGCCGGCGCAATGCCGGAGATTTCGTCAACGTCTGGCTTTTCCATGCGCTCCAGGAATTGCCGGGCGTAGGCAGAAAGAGATTCGACGTAGCGGCGCTGGCCCTCGGCGTAAACCGTGTCAAAGGCGAGCGAGGACTTCCCGGAACCGCTGACGCCGGTTACCACCGTAATCGCGTTGTGCGGGATTTCGACGCTGACATTCTTGAGGTTGTGGACGCGGGCTCCGCGGATGGAGATTACGTCCTGGCTGGTGTTCGCGTTGGTCGGGATGAGTTCGTTGGTTGCCAAGGGAAACCTGGACAGTCGCTCAGACAGATGAGTTCGCTGGCGATTGCCTAAACTTTAAATTATACGGCTGGCGTGCTGTTGGGGCAAACGGAGGATCGCCTTGGAATAGCCCTGTCTCATCGTATCCCTCCGGCGAAGCTGAAGTGTTTGAGTAATGGATATGACCGCGCGGCTGGGGGAGAGCATGCCTGCGCTATCTCCCTGTAGGGGCGGGGCTTGCCCCGTCCGGACTCAAGGTTCCTGGACCAGGTTGATTTCGCCCACTCCGCCTTCCACTTTCAGGCGAATCGTTGCGGGAGTTTTGCCGTAGACATCGTTCGTGTACTGATCGCCGTCGTGTTTCAAGCCGTGCGCATTGATCGACCCGAGACCCCCGGAGGCATGCACAACGACACCGACTTTAGCGGGCAGGCGGATCGTCGCCTGGCCCACGCCGCCCTCGATATCGGCATCGAGATCTTTCATGCGATCGCCCGTGAGATCGACGTCCACTTGCCCAGCGCCCATGTCAACCTTCAGGCGTGTCAGGAGTAAATCACGAAGGTGAAAGTGACCTTGGCCAGCGCCCATGTCGATTTTCAATTCCAACGGAACCTCATTGTTGAAGCGCAGATTCCATTCGTTGCGCGCTATACCGAAGTGAGGACCGTGGTCATCTTGGGAAATCGTGAGCTGCCCGACGCCGGAGTCGATACGATAGTTGACCTGCGGAGTTGCGTCCGTATCGCCGAAACCAAAATCTGCCTCGAGCAGATGGCTCGAACCACTGCTGATGTTCAATTGGCCGGCGGCAGCTTCCACTGAAGCATTGACGGACCTGGCATCGTCGCGATCGACCGTACGGCTTTCGTGACGCAAGGGGGAGAATTCACGGTGACCTCTCGTGAAGGCGTGCCCGCGCCAGAGGAGCACCGCAAGAACACAAATAAATGCGACCACTGCGATTGTTGCTCCGATGGAGGAAGCCGCGGGCGCGCCGGGGTTCTGCCGGGCGCGCATGGCGTCCAGTATTTTCCCCAAGCCGATGAAGATCAGAATGAGAGGCCAGTACGTTTTCAGAACGAGCCACGGATCAAAGCCGGGCCGATAATTCGCGTACAGGAAAAGGACGCCCACAACGATGAGAATGATGGGCGCGGCGATCGGCGGCCTTCGGGCTTGGGCGTATGGGGGCATCGCGGACCTCGTTGCCTGTTAGTACGTATCCCTTCAGAGAAATGTTTCCTGGGCACCAGGTGTGCCAGCCAGAGCAGCATACCTCTGGCATCGTCGACTGGGCAACGCGGAGCGGCTCTTGGCCAACGTGTTCACGGGCGCGGCTGTGCTAGAGTTTCCGGTGGGCAGCGGCAGAGGTAATGCATGGGAGCATTCGAGAGAGTCGTTTGGATTGTGCTGGATAGTGTCGGCATCGGAGCGTTGCCGGATGCGGCCGACTACGGCGACGTGGGGCGCAACACGCTTGGACATATCGCCGAATCGCGTCCATTGAAGATACCGAATCTGGTGCGACTAGGATTGGCGAACATTGCGCCGCTGAAACATCTTTCGCCCGCGGCCGCGCCAATCGGGGCGTTTGGAAAAGGCGTCACACGATCTCCGGGAAAAGACACCACAACGGGCCACTGGGAGATGGCGGGCATTTGGCTCGATCAGGCATTCCCAACGTATCCGCATGGATTTCCGCGCGAAGTCATCGACGCGTTTGAGAAGCAGATCGGGCGCGGAACGATCGGTAACAAACCTGCGTCGGGCACAGAGATCATCAAGGAACTCGGCGATGAACACGTGCGCACGGGCAAGCCGATTGTGTATACCTCGGGAGACAGCGTTTTCCAGATCGCCACGCACGAAGACGTGATCCCGATCGCGGAGTTGTATCGCATGTGTGAAATCGCGCGAAAGCTGCTCGATGGACCGAATCGCGTGGGGCGTGTGATCGCGCGGCCTTTCACTGGTCCGCCGGGCAACTTCGTGCGTACACCGCGCCGGCATGACTACGCCGTCGATCCGCCGAAGCCCATGCTGATGGACGTTTTGCGCGAACGGTCCGTGCCGGTATTTGGCATCGGCAAGATTCACGACATCTACAACGGGCGTGGCGTGGAGAGCTACGTCACCACGAAGAACAACAGCGACGGTATGGAGAAACTAACAGCCGCGGTTCATGAACGGGGTCGCGGGCTTATTTTTTGCAACTTGGTGGATTTCGACATGTTGTACGGGCATCGCAAAGATGTGGAAGGATTCGCGAAATCGCTGGAAGAATTCGACGGCTTGCTAAATCCGTTTCTGTCGCTGCTGACTGAGTCCGATCTGCTCATGATCACCGCCGACCATGGGTGCGATCCCGATTTGCGCTGGGAGACCACCGACCATTCGCGGGAATACGTACCGATTTTGGCATACTCGCCTAAAAAGGGCGCAGGAGTGGATCTTGGTGTGCGCGAAACCCTCGCGGACATGGGGCAGACGATCGCGGAGAACTTCGGCACCACAATCCCCCACGGTACGAGTTTTCTGAGAGAAGTGGGGCAACGCTCCGTACAACAATCAGCGCGATGATGGATGTGCCCGACCTGTAGCCGCCCTCTCCGAGAGGGCGGGGTTTAGACGCAGCATCGCCCATGCGTGTCGGCTCCGTTGCGATTTGTAACCTCGAGACAAACCTTGTGCGCGTCGGATAAGGATGGGTAGTATCTGTGTCTAAACCCCGCGGTCTCGGAGACCGCGGCTACAGGGCGAGTACGTTGCGAGTGAGCGCCCGTCAGTTGCCGGAAGTGGCGCCCGCGGGGCCGCCCGGGGCGTAGTAGCCGTTGCGGGTGCGAGCTGTGAGCTTGCCGCGACCCCGGGGTGGGATGACCTCTACCTGCACGGTGCGAAAGGTGCCGTCGCGTTTCGTGTTGGTCGGATAATACGCGAGCGTGTACTGATTGCGGATGTCGTGGGCGACATTTTCGCAAATGTCCTTCACGTCGGCTACGTTTTCAGGGAAAAAGGCCAAGCCGCCGGAGGCTTTCGCGATTTCTTCCAGTGCCCTCTTCGCGCGTTTCGCGTTTTTCTTGCTCTCTTCGCTCAACAGGCCAATCGTGTAGATGACCGTATCCGTCTTCTGAATCTCGCGGATGGTCTTCTCCAGCGAATTGTGACTGGTGTTGTCTTCACCGTCGGTCACCACCAGCAAAACCTTCTTATCCTTCGCGCCTTTTTTTACGTGATCCAGAGAGCCGATGATGGCGTCGTAGAGCGCCGTACTGCCGCGAGAGTCGATGCGTTCCAATGCTTCTTTGAGTTCCGGAATGCTGTTGCTGAAATCCTTGTCCAGGTCGAGATAGAAATCATCATTGAAATTGACGACGAAGGCTTCGTCCTGCGGATTGCTGGCCTCCACCAAAGTTAAGGCCGCAGCGTTCACCCGCGGGCGCTTATCGCGCATGCTGCCGCTATTGTCGATCACCAGGCCCATGCTCACGGGAATGTCTTCGCGCTTGAAGACCGCCAGCTTTTGCTCAGCCTTGTCTTCCAGAACGCGGAAATTCTCTTCCTTAAGCCCATCGGCGAAGCGCCCACGGTCGTCCAGAACGGTGGTGTGCAGTACCACCAGGTTTACATCGACCCGAATTTTCGGGTCTTGCGATCCCGAATTAGGACTTTGCCCCGGCGGAAGCGGCTGTGCATTAGGAACGGGGATCTGGGCAGCCAAGGGCAAGACGCTGAGCGCCAGCGCGCACACAGCGAAGATACACAAGAAAAGGAGAGAAAGGCGGCGGGATGCCGATCTAGTGGCTGGGGGCGTAGTAGCCCGTTTTCGAGTACACGTTGAGGGGAGGAAGCCCCTTGGGCGCGCGGAGTTTGATCTTGATCTTCCTCCACCGCGCATCATGTGCTTTGTTGCTTGGCCGATATCCAAGGACATATTGATTTCGCAACTCCATGCCGATCTTTGACGCAATATCGGGCAAATCGTTAAGGTTTTCGACGGCGAAAACACGGCCGCCGGTCATTTCCGTTACTTCACTCAATAGCGACGGGCCGTTGAGCTCCTCAGGAGTACGGTTGCGATAGCCGAGCGGATCAAAAATGCCAATGGCGTAGAGTTGCGTGTCCGCTTCCTTAACCAGCCGCTTGATATCGCTCTCGTTGTACCTGCTATGATTATCGCCCCCATCAGAGAGAATCAGCAAGGCGCGCTTGCCGTTCTTAGCACCCCTCATCTGGCTGAGGCCCAGATAAATCGCGTCCAGCAATGCTGTGCGCCCCTTGGGAGCGGTCAGCATCATGCGGCTCTGCAGGTCTTCGACGCTGTTGGTGAAGGCGCTGGTAAGCTCGGCGCGCTCATTAAAACTCACCAGGAAAAACTCGTCTTGGGGATTAGCAGTCTTAAAGAACTCCACTGCCGCTTCGCGAGCTTTGCCGATTTTATTGGCCATGCTGCCGCTGAAATCGAAAATCACGCCGATAGAAATGGGCACGTCTTCCGACGAAAATGTTACGACTTCCTGCTCGATGTTGTCTTCGTACACACGGAAATTGTCGGGATCGAGACCAGTGACCAGGCGATTGTAAGGATCGGTGACCGTGACGTTCACTAGTGCGAGGTCAACGTCGAGATGCAGGCCTTGCAAGGGCTTCAGCTTGGCCCCGGGAGTATTCTTCTTAACGTCGTCTTTAGCGGGCTCTTTGGCAGGCTGCGCATCCGCAGGCTTTGCATCGTCTGTCGGTTTAACAGTAGATTGCTGAGAGGACGAATCGGTGGCCTGGGCGGCCGCCGGTGTGGAACAAACCAGTAGTACGACCGCGACGAGCGAAACGATAACCAGCCAACAAGGCAAAACCCGAAAGAGGTGTACCTCGCGCTTCACGGCTCTCTCCCAAAGATCCCTGGCCTGCCAGGAACGGCCGCGCGGTTCAGGACTAGAACGGATTCTACCACTGCAGTACAAGAAGACAAGTGCAATTGCGTTCTTTCCATGCCGGTGTATTGTCAAACATTTGTCAACGAACGGCGACGCGATGCGCCGACTCGCATAATGCCAATGCAACTGGGTCGCCACCCTATGACGCCCTATGAGATGACGAAACCCGCTGTGATAGCATCCGCCAGATACTGTAGGAGATCAGGCCCGCATATCGCACATATCGCATATGAGGAAGCCACGCCGCCGCACATCGATCTGAAGAAAGGCCCTGGCCATGAGTTCCAATAAAGTCGTAGTGGTAATACCAGCGCGCTATGGTTCCACGCGGTTGCCCGGTAAGCCGTTGGTGTCCCTGAATGGGCAGCCGATGATTCAACGGGTGTACGCACGTGCCAAATCGGCACGCCGCGTCGATCGGGTGATCGTGGCCACCGACGACGACCGCATCGTACAGGCCGTGACCTCCTTCGGCGGCGAGGCCCGTATGACCCGCCCCGACCATCGCACCGGCACCGAGCGGGTCGCGGAAGTAGCCGCCCACGTCGAAGGCGAAATCTTCGTAAATGTGCAGGGTGACGAGCCTCTGCTCGATCCGGCGGCCGTCGACACCGCGGTAGCGGCGCTGCTGGAGGAGCCCCAAGCGTCGGTAGCGACCGTGGCGACGCCGATCAAGGTCCCTGGCGACATCATGGACCCCAACGTCGTGAAGATCGTCTTGGATTTCGACGACAACGCCCTCTATTTCTCGCGCGCGCCGGTCCCCTGGGTCCGCGACACCGGTAGTACGATTCAGGTCCGGCACCTAAAGCATCTAGGTCTCTACGTGTTCCAGCGAGACGCCCTGCTCGAGTACCCGACCCTGCCTCAAGGCGAGCTGGAGCGTATCGAGCAACTCGAACAACTCCGCTGGCTGGAAAATGGCTCGAAAATTCGCGTGGCGGAAGTCGAGCACGATGCCGTCAGCGTAGACGTACCCGAAGACATCGCCCGCGTCGAAAAGCTCCTCCAAAAGTGAAACCGCCCGGCCAATTCTGACCAGGCGGTCCCGACACTCACAGCAAGCGTATGACGTTTAGAAGTTACGCAGAATAGACCCGGTAATGGTTCGATGGGTATCGACGCCCACAACAAAAATCGTATTGGCGTCCACCAGGTAAGCGGCGAAGTTGAGAGTGCTCGACGGAGACGTAGCCAGCGTAATGGCGTACGTGTTCCGCAAAGTCCCGTCTCCGTTGACGGTCATGGAGCCGCTGAAGGCTGCTCCGGTCACCACGCTGTTCGCCGACAGCTCCGTGAAGTCCACACCGCCGGAAATGCTTCCTGAACTGGTCTGGGCGTACTGGCCGACGAAGTCCTCTTCCGCCAGGATTCCGGTGGTCCCGTTAATGCTCTCCCCGCTCCAGTTGAAGGCCCAGTTTCCGGCCTCCCCGGCAGTCGAGAACGGGTTGCCAGTCTGCATCTGCATCGACCCATCCGCCGTGATAATCGGGAGGGAGGACTTACCGGTGCTGACGTCCTGAATGAAGGCCTGGGTCGGCGAACTGAGATAAAAGATAAACGAGAAGGTCCCCGCGCTGGAATCGGTAAAGGTTAAAGTCCCTCTACCGTCACCGCTGGGATCAATCGTGTAGGTAGCCGCGCTGATCGTTCCGGCGGGAATCGCGGTATGGTTGCTGTTGCCGGAGCCGCTGGCGCTGGAATCGTCATCGTCCAGCTCCACGTTGCTTACGGCGCCGCCGCTCAAGGTTGCTCGCCCGGCGCGAACGTCCGAACCGGAAAGGCTCGATCCGCCCAGGATAAACGCAAAGCTGCCCGTCAAGCCGCTCGTAGCGGTAGGGATCGTGCCGGTCTGCGCGACCGCATCGCCGACGCTGGTGGCGGGATAATTGGTCCTCAGCATCCGGATACGGTTTGTACCCACCGTGTAAAAGGCGAAATTAAGGGTGGTCCCATTGATCGCTAATGTCGCAGTTCCGCGGCCAAAGGTCGCGCCATACGTGGCATCTCTTGTAAAGGTTCCCGTGATCGCCAAGGGGCCCGACGCGGAGAAGTCGTCGTTGACGTCCGCCACTCCGCTGGTAAAGCCACCGGCTCCATTGGCGGTAAACTGGCCAACGATCGATTCACCCGCTCCGTTCGGATCGACGCCAGAGACATCGAAAACGTAGGGGCCACTGAAATTCGTGGGGAAGGTGGCAAATGTAGTGGTGTCCTGCACCGTGAAATTGCCGCTCGCCGTGGCCGTGCCGTCGGTTTCCGTGATCAGACCAGAGGTGGTCGAAGTCATGACAATGCTGAGGCCTAGGGTTTCGCCTGCCGAATCCACCAGGCTCAGAGTTCCTTTGCCGTTCGTCCCGATCGAGTAAGTGCCGCTAGTGATCGTTAGCGTCACAGCGCCGGGAACAATGCCGCTGCTAAGATCCAGCACGCCGCCGGTGACCCCGCCGGCACCGTTCGCGGCAAAGCTTCCTATGCGCGCAAAAAACCCGCCGGAATCCTGCCCGCTCATTTCAAAAGCATAGGTACCGTTGAGGGTCGATGCCGAGTACGGTCCGGTAGTCGGCGGCGGAGCCGGATTGGCGCTAATCGTTCCGCCGCCTCCGCCGCACGCGGACGTAAACGCCGCAGCAACAATGGCCACGAGCAGCGCGGCATATTTCATGATCGAGCGGCTCACAACGCACCCGCCTGCGATTGCGTCTTGCTAGCCACTTGCAGTCGTGTCCCGTTGCGCCACAGCGGCATGCCCTTCGGCGACCTCACCGCGACGGCGGTAGTTCCCTTTTGCACGATGCGCGCCAGAAACACCGTGTTCGTCCCCGATGTAAAGTCCTCACCAATGATGCGTACGCTGTCCCCGGGAGCCAGTTCCAGGTGATTCAACTTGAGGTAGCTTGCACTGCCCACGTGAACGTCCACTAAACCCGAACCTGTTTGCACCATCACGTTGGTCCCCAGCGGTCCCGTCTGCGAGTCTTCGACGATGCTCGAAACTGTTCCAACCAGGTTCACTTCACGGGCCAGGCTGTAGCCCGAGCGGAGCGAAGGCGCTTGTTGCCCGTTTGCTGATAACCAGGGCGCGGATGCTGATAGCAGAAAGGCACCGGCGAGCCATGCCGCGCCGATGCTCATTCGAATCATTTTCATTTTTGTCTTCCCCAGGTCGAAAGCTCGCTAGCCGAGCCTTTGGAATGCGCGGACCGAGCCGGCTCCCCAAAACCGCATCCCGCGCTACTTTCTATTCCCTCATAGGATGAACTTAGTGCCCCGCCGCGTTTTCCGTTGCGTCACTGTACTTGCTTAAAGACAAACTATTTGCAACTGCGCACGGATAAGACAAAATTCATCCACTCCTCTGAACACCAATTGTGGAAAAAGGTTTCGGAGCGACCCCCGCGCCAGAGATCGCATGCATAAAATCTTTGATTCGAGACCCGCGCGGAGTTGCATTGACAGTCCCGCGAGTTCCGACCATAATTGTTTGTACGTCACTCCTGTGGAGGGCAAATAGGCCCGGCAAGCTGAATCGTCTAGCGAGCCAACGGCTGCTAAGGGATGGCGCCAAAATATATATTTGTAACTGGCGGTGTAGTTTCCTCACTCGGAAAAGGCGTAGCTGCCTCCTCGATCGGCTGTCTCCTCGAAAGTCGCGGTTTTAAAGTCACCCTGCAAAAATGCGATCCGTACCTGAACGTTGACCCTGGCACCATGAGCCCGTTTCAACACGGCGAAGTCTTCGTCACCGAGGACGGCGCGGAAACCGACCTGGACCTCGGCCATTACGAGCGATTCACACACGCCAAGCTCAGCCGCGACAATAACTGGACCACCGGCCGCATTTACGAAACCATCCTCAGCAAAGAGCGGCGCGGCGATTACCTCGGCAAGACCGTGCAGGTCATTCCCCACGTCACCGACGAAATCAAGAACCACCATCAAAAAAGTCTCCGAAGGCGTCGATGTCGTCATCGTCGAAATCGGCGGGACTGTCGGCGACATCGAGTCCCTGCCCTTTCTCGAAGCCATCCGCCAGATGCGCCTGGAACTCGGCAGCGAGAACACGCTTTTGTCCACGTGACGCTGGTTCCCTACATCGCCGCCGCGGGCGAACTCAAAACCAAGCCCACGCAGCATAGCGTTAAGGAAATGTTGGGCATCGGTATTCAGCCCGACATCCTGCTCTGCCGCAGCGACCGCCATATTCCCGATCCGAGCTCAAGAAAAAAATCGCGCTGTTCTGCAACGTCGCCGATTCCTGCGTTATCTCCATGGAAGATGTGGACACCATTTACGCCGTCCCGGTGGAACTCGGCCGCGAAGGTCTGGACGCGCAAATCCTGCGGCTGCTCAACTCGAAGACGCACCCGCAAAATTTCGTCGCCTGGGTCGATCTCGTTCGCCAGGCTGCACCATCCCGGCCGGCGAAGTGCGCATCGCCATAGTCGGGAAATACGTGCAACTGGAAGATGCTTACAAAAGCCTCCGCGAAGCGCTGCTCCATGGCGGGCTGGCGCACAACCACAAAACGGTTCTGGAGTGGATCGAAGCCGAAGAAATTGACTCCCTCGAATGCGGCCGCGCGGCTGCGCGAATATGACGCCATCTTAGTTCCTGGTGGCTTCGGCAAGCGTGGTATCGAGGGAATGGTTCATACCATCCACTATGCCCGCGAGCATCACGTTCCCTTCTTCGGGATTTGCCTCGGCATGCAATGCGCCACCATCGAATACGCCCGCAATGTGGCCGACCTGGAAAAAGCCGACAGCACGGAATTTGACCCTCAAACACCTCATCGCGTGATTTACAAATTGCGTGAATTGCTGGGCGTCGACGAAATGGGCGGCACCATGCGCCTGGGCGCATGGCCCTGCAAACTGGAGCCCGGCTCCTTCGCCCATCAGGCCTACGGCAAGCTCGAAATCAGCGAACGCCACCGCCACCGCTACGAATTCAATCGCGACTACGAAAAAGTTCTAACCAACGCAGGTCTGCGTATCACCGGCCGCACCCCCGACGAAAACTACGTCGAAATCGTCGAAGCACCTGACCACCCCTGGTTTCTCGGCTGCCAATTCCATCCTGAATTCAAATCCAAACCCCTGGAGCCCCACCCATTATTCGCAGCCTTCATCGGCGCCGCCCTCGAACACAAAAAAAACAAATCCCGTCCCGCAACCGAATCCCACCGTGCCCAAGCCGCAGTCATAGCTCCGCACGCCACCGCGTAAGATCAACCGTAACGTCAATGTAGGCGCCGGGCTTGCCCCGCCCGGCGTAAACCTCGGCATCCGATTCCCGCTCTCGCGCACCCTTTCGCCTTCGAGATCTTCGAATTGGGATTTTCCGCTCCGAGGGTGCCCCACCCTTTGCGCCTTTCAAAGGGTGGGGGTTTCAGACTCAACCTCAACCGAGGTCCCAACGTCGCCATCATCCGATCGAATATGCGAAAGATCACCATCTCGCATCCACCCAATTCCTCAACACCAACCTGTGTATGCTATCTTCACTAACTCGGCATGACGATAACCCGCGAAATCACTCTCAACGCTCTCCGCCTCGGCGGCAACAATCCCCTCTTCCTCATCGCCGGCCCCTGCGTAATCGAAACGCGAATCCCACGCCCGCAAAATGGCTGAAAGCATCGCCAGGATCGCCGCCGATGCCGGCGTACCCTACATCTTCAAAGCCTCCTACGATAAAGCCAATCGCTCCTCGGTAAAATCCTTCCGCGGCCCTGGCTTGAAAGAAGGCCTCCGCATCCTCTCCAAAATTAAACATGAGCTGGACCTACCCATCCTGTCCGACATTCACGAACCATCGCAAGCCGCCCCGGCAGCGGTCGTCTGCGACATCCTGCAAATCCCCGCCTTCCTTTCCCGCCAAACCGATCTTCTCGAAGCCGCCGCAAAAACCAACCGCATCGTAAACGTAAAAAAGCCCCAATTCCTCTCCCCCTGGGACATGAGCAACGTAGTCGAAAAAGTTTCCGCCGCAGGCAACGGAAAAAATAATCCTGACCGAACGCGGCGCCTCCTTCGGCTACCAGAACCTGGTAGTGGACATGCGCTCCTTCCCTATCCTGCAAAAACTAGGCTACCCCGTAGTTTTCGACGTAACCCACTCCGTCCAACTGCCCGGCGGCCAAGGCCACGCCAGCGGCGGTCAACCCGAATTCATCGAACCCCTAGCACGCGCCGCCGTAGCCGCGGGCGTAGACGGCATCTTCCTGGAAACTCACGACAACCCCGAAGCCGCCCTCTCCGACGGCGCCAACGCGCTTCCCCTCTCGCAACTAGCCAGTCTCCTCAAGCGCCTAAAGGAACTCTCCACAGTAATCCGCAATTGGAGCCCCAAATGACCTCCAAAGCGACCCCCCTCCCTGTAGCCGCCGTCTCCGAGACGGCGGGGTTTAGACGCAAATGGCGCCCAGCCCGAACCAACGATCATCAGCCCCATAACCGCGCCACAAAATCACGTTTCACCAGAGCCTCCTACTCATGAGCCTCGAAACCGCCCGTCGCGTCCTACAAATCGAAGCCCAAGCCATCCAGGATGTCCTCGCTCGCCTCGACAAAACCTTCGAGAAAGCCGTCGATCTCCTCTTCGCCTGCAAGGGCCGAGTCGTAGTTACCGGCATGGGCAAGTCCGGCCTGGTAGCGCGAAAAATCTCCGCCACCTTTTCGAGCACCGGCACGCCCTCCTTCTTCCTGCACCCAGCCGAAGCGTTGCACGGCGACCTGGGCATGCTCGCCCGTGGCGATATCCTCTTAGCGGTCTCCTACAGCGGCGAAACCGAAGAAATCATCGCCCTCCTGGAAGCCTTGAAACGTCTCGAAATCCCGATGGTCACACTGACGGGCAGAGTCCGCTCCACCCTTGCCGAAGCGAGCGACGTAACCGTTGACGTCAGCGTAAAAGAAGAGGCCTGCTCCCTGAATCTAGCCCCGACAGCAAGCACCACGGTGGCCATGGCCATAGGTGATGCCCTCGCCGTCTCCCTGCTCGAGCGCCGCGATTTTCGCCACGACGATTTCGCCGCGCTTCATCCCGCTGGCCGCCTGGGCAAAAAACTCCTCCGCGTAGAACACCTGATGCACGCCGGCGACGCCCTCCCGCGCGTGGCGCTGGACACTCGAATGCCCGACGTCTTCCACGAAATGAGCAAGAAAGGCCTCGGCATGACGACCGTGCTCCATCCCGACGGCCGCCTCGCCGGCATCATCACCGACGGCGACCTCCGCCGCCTGATGGAAAGGCAAGGCGGCGCTACGCTGGAGATGAAAGCAGGAGCCTGCATGACCCGTAGCGCCCAAACCATCGGCCCGCACGTCCTGGCCAGCGAAGCCCTAAATCTCATGGAGAAACGGAAAATCACATCCATCGTGGTAGTCGATGAATCAGAACAAGTGCGCGGTGTAGTGCACTTGCACGATCTCTGGACCCTGGAACTGATTTAATAATGGAGGCCGAGCTTTCAGCCCGTCGCTCTTACTTTAGGGGTCGGAGCTTTAGCTCCGACATCAACGCTCAGCCCGGACCGGCTTTAGCCCCCTGAAGAAAGTCTTGCCCTTTTATCTGGCCCGTCCGCAAACATCGACCAAGGAGACCTTCGTTGCCAAAGTCCCAAGCTAAAATCCCCGCTGCTGTAGCCAAACGCGCCAAACGAATCAAAGTCTTCCTGATGGACGTAGACGGCACTCTCACGACGGGCATCGTAACCTTGCTCTCGCAGCCCGACGGCTCCGCGCTCGAAATCAAAACCTTCGACGCCCACGACGGCCAAGGTCTTTCCCTGGCTCATACCGCCGGCCTTCGTACCGGCGTCATCACCGGGCGCGAGAGTGCCGCCATGCGCCGCCGCGCCCGCGAGCTGAACATCGAGTTCGTTTACGAAAAGCAGCCCCAAAAAATTGCCGCCTACGAAGAAATCCTGAAAAAGACCGGCGCGCAAGAATCGGAGGTGGCTTACCTGGGTGACGACCTCCCAGACCTGACGGTCATGCGCCGCGTTGGCTTAGCTGTCGCTGTAGGAGACGCCGCCATCGAAGTGAAACACGCCGCCCACTACGTGACCAAAGCGATCGGCGGCAAAGGCGCCGCCCGCGAAGTTGTCGAAGTCATCCTCAAAAGCAAAGGCATCTGGCAAGAAATGATCGACAAAGCCCGCGCCTGAAACCCCGCACCTGAAACACAAAACGCTCGGTGACTCGTGGCACTGCCATTCCTGGCTGTGCTCTTGCCATGAGCTGAAGCACTGGCACAGCCAGCCGAGCGCACCTCAACGATATCTTTCCTCAGCGATTTCTTTGCGCCTCCGCGTCTCTGCGTTATCTTTTTCGCCGGAAGCTGCATCAGGTCCGGTCAGCCGAAACGACAACGCAGAGACGCGGAGATGCCAGAGGTTCGCGGAGACACACGGTTTACGGATTTGCATTAACAGACGCTGCGGCGATAATGGTGCGCTACCTTTACACTGTGAGGACCTCGAATGATGCATGCGTGGCATGACGTATCCCCAGGCAACGATCTACCCCGCGATTTCCAGGCGGTGATCGAGATCCCGCTGGGCTCCAATGTGAAATACGAACTCGACAAGCCCACCGGCCTGCTCAAAGTCGACCGCATCATCCATTCCGCGGTCTTCTACCCCGCCAACTATGGCTTCATCCCGCAAACCTACGCCGAAGACAACGACCCCCTCGATGTCCTGGTTCTCTGCCAGGAACCGGTGCAACCGCTTGCCCTGATCAAAGCCCGCGCCATCGGCCTGATGACCATGATCGATTCTGGAGCTAGCGACGACAAAGTCATCGCCGTCGCCACCAACGACCCCGAATTCAGCGACTACGTCGAAGCCCGCGACCTGCCACCCCACCGCCTCCTGGTCCTCAAGCGCTTCTTCTCCGACTACAAGCAACTCGAAGGCAAAAAGGTCGAAGTCGAAGACATCCGCCCAGCCTACGCGGCCGTAACGGTGATCGAGCGCGCCCTAGCCCGCTACCAGCAGGAGCGCGACAACCTCATTGCCAAAGTTGGCCGCACCTAACCCACCCTCCGAGAGGGACCGCGCGTTCGTTCCTTATTTGGCGAGGTTGGTATTCGGACCCCTCCCCCTGTTTTTTTGTAAGTATTCATTCTAAAGGGAGTTAAAGTCACTTATTTTGATAGACTTTTGCAAGTATTGATTCTAGGACGCTTAGGTTCACAGGGAACTGCAGCTTTGGTTTCGGGACTGTGGCATGCCATTCTCGTGGCGTCGGCGCATAGCCCGATCAGGCTTAGTGCGTACATACTATTTCGAGGAACCAGCGCGCATGCTATCTTGCCCCGGCCGAAATCCAGCGTCGTGAAAATCCAGCGTCGGATGATGAATGAGAACAATCGGCTTATGGCTGGCCGGAATCGTCGGGTTTCTGCTTATTGCGGGATTCGCAGCATTGTCCGTGATGGCGGGCGGGCCGAAAGACGCCCTCTACATGCTCCGCTATGCGCTCCCGCACATGCATCGCGGAAAGCTGCATCCCGGCGACGACGCGCCTGACGCGCGCCTCCTCGCGCTGAACGGCAAGGACTACTTCCATTTGCGGGAACGTACCGGCACACGACCACTCATGGTCGTCTTCGGCAGCTACACTTGACCGCCGTTTCGTCGCCAGGTCGGCGACATCGTCAAGATTTACGACGACTACAAGGATCACGCCGACTTTCTCACGGTCTACGTGCGCGAGGCGCACCCCACCGACGAGTGGCAGATGAAATCAAATGTCAAAGAGGATGTCTGTTACGCGCAGCCGAAAACACTAGAGCAACGCATCGCCATCGCCAACGATTTCGTGCAGCGTTTGAAATATCCGGTGCCCTTCGGAATCGACGACATGACCAACGCCGCGAACGACGCCTATTCGGCGTGGCCCGAACGCATTTATATCATCGACGAGCACGGTCGTATCGCTTACGCCGGCGGCATGGGTCCGTTCAGCTACCATCCGGAAGAAGCACGTAAGTGGCTGGCGTCAAGGTTTGGCGAAGTAGCGCACCCGGATACGCCTGAGGCAACACCCGCTTACCGACGAGATGACGGCTAGATCGGCTGCGGAAAAATGCAACAAAACGAGAAAAAAGCTTCCTTCAGGGGCTGAAGCCCGTTGAGAGCAAGCCCTCTACGTCGGCGCTAAAGCACCGACCTCCTAAAGAAAAAGACTTTTTCCGCAGGCTGTAGATCGGCGCTTGCCAATCGGAGATTGGCGCTTCCAGCGTGTGTTGATCGCTAGGCTGCGGGCGATAGATTCAGCCGGCGGCAAATTTCGTCCACAATCTGCTCGGGCTCGCCGCTGATATCCACGACGAGGGCATCGGTGGGTTCCTGCAAATCGGCGAATTGCGCCGCCAGAATTTTATCGTCCGCGAAATGGCCTTTGCGCTGTTGCAGGCGCCGATCGATTAACTCGTAGCTGCCCTTCAAATACACGAGGCGCGCGTCGAGCCCGTGAAAAAGTTGCTCGCGGTAACTCTGCTTGAGCGCGGAACAACCCAGCACGATGCTTCGATGCTCCGAGGCAGCGAGTGCCAGATAGTCGTGAATCGCGGCGAGCCACGGAATGCGATCCGCATCGGTCAGCGCAATTCCCTGATGCATTTTGTCTTTGTTGGCGGCGGAATGAAAATCGTCGGCATCGGCAAACTCCCAGTCCAGGCGCGCCGCCAGGAGCGAGCCCACGGTGGTCTTGCCCGAGCCGGTGACGCCCATTACCGTGACGATCATGCGATAAGCGCTCTGTTCTGCGAACACTGCTGAACTAATGCACGCGACAAGATAATGCTCTACTTGTTCCCACGCAGCAGCAGGATTACATCCAGAAAAACCAGAATCGCGACGACCAGTTCGAGCACGAACATGCGCCGCTCGTTGAACTGCGCGACCATGAATTCATACAGCTCACCGGCGGTCTTCAGTTTTTCCGCCACCAAAGTCTTGTAATCGTCGACGCCAATTCTTGCCGAACTCACCCGGTACACACGAGCGTAGTAGGTATCACTGATAAATTTCACGGCGTATTCGGTGCGTTCGGCGAGGTCCATGATGTCGAGGCGCAGGCCGTTCAAACGGCCGGCGCGCCGCGGTAGCCGCCAGAGCGTCCGTAGACTCTCGTGCCCTTCCAGCGAGCTATACACGTTGGATAGAAGATTGGTGAGTACTTCGTCGTAGTAGCGAAATTCCAGGAGCTGGGTGTTGGCGTATTCCAGAAGATCGATGACCGCCGAGGTGGCGTCCGGCTTGTCGTAGACCAGCGCGGCGGCCCAGCCGACAACCACAAGATCATTGGGATAGTAAGAGAGCGCGGCGCGGACAACCTCTTCGCGCTCCGGAGCGGAAAGCGACACAAGCTCGCCGCGAACCACGCGGGTGATCTGGTCGCCGCACGATTGGAGCAACTCGGTAGCCAGCACCGCGCGGCCATCGCTGTGCTTCGCGGACTGCACATCGATGATCAGGTAGTCTTCGTCCAGCCATTTCTGCGAAGGCTTAATCATTGCGGGACGGAAGTGCTCCAGGCGGGTATGCAGCAGATCTTCCGCGGCTTTCTCCACTTCTGGCGCGTTCATCCAGCGATAGGAGTGCTGTGGCAGGGAGTCCAGATGACACTCGAACGGGGTAATGAACTCGACGCAGGCTACGCCGAACCAGTAATACTTGATCCGGCTGTCCAGCTTTTCGCCGGTTGGGAGCACGATCTGGCCCGTGGCCTCGACAATCGGCGCCGTCTGCGTTTGGGCATACTCCGGCGTGCGATGCACGAAACCCGGCGAACGCGGCGCTGCTTCTGGGCCTAGCAGGGCGTTCAGGCGTTCCAATTCAAAGCCTTCGCTGACGTCGAATAAACTCAGGATGCGGAAGTAGCCTTGAACGTTCATCAAACGTGGTAGGGATCCTTTGGGTTGTGGAGCGGGTTCAGCTTATCGCAGAATGGATTTTAATTGAATTGATGGGGGTGGGTGGGTGACAGCTTCGCGGGTTAGGTGTGGGTAGCATTTGCGTCTAAACCCCGCGGTCTCGGAGACCGCGGCTACAGGGTCTATTTTTTGGGGGGTGGGGTGGGCTCTGGTGCTGGCTTTACGTCGGCGGCGGACTTCTGCAGTTCTTCGACGGGCTTGGAGTCGAGCTGGTACAAGGACGGCTCGTTCTCGCGCTGCGCGACGTAGTTGTCGCCGCTCTTGGAGATTAGCACTTTCTCGATGCGCTTGCCGTCGTTGGAGGTTACGGTGAGGTCGAGAAGTGGCGTCGTGAACCCGGAATCGACAAACTTGCTGGCGGAGAGGTCGCGGACTTTGTCGATGAACGCCTGAACGCTGGAACTGTCCATTTTCTTGCCGTTGGACCACCAGTCCGGGCCGCCCTTGGTCAGCAAATAGGTTTTCGATCCGTCGTGCATTTCCACTTTGTTGGGTTCATCGAATGCAAAATCAAAGAGCTTCTTGTTGCGGAAATCGTCGAGGCTCTTGTCGAGTCCGGTGCCCAAGTCGGCGGCCACTTTGTAGATGCCGGCGACGGCAGTCGATTTTGCGTAGTAGTCGTCTTTGCTTTTGCGAATCTGGAGCTCTTGCGTGCCTGCGGGGTCGGTGACTTTTGCGGTGGCGACCGGCGTTCCCGAGGCAAACGCTAAGGCGGCTTTTTTCTCATCGTCCGCGGTCGCCGCGCTCAAATCCATCTTCGCGTCCTTCAGCCTGCGGACCAGATCTTCGACGGTGAAATTGTCTGCGCGGAGCGGCTTGGGTTTCAGAATCTGCCAGGCGTCCTTGTTGCGGCCAAATTCGATCGACTGCTTCTTGGCGTCGAGCTGGACTTGGCTGATCTTGTCGAAGTCAGCGGTCAACAAGCGCTTGTCGCGAAGATCGCTGGGGCCCTTGTCGATGCTGGTCTTGGTGTAGCTGGCGATCGTGAATACTCGAGGATCGCCCGCGGTTGCGGCGAAGACGGCATTGCCCGCTGGTGTGTCATCGCCAAGCAGTAGTTTTTGGGATTTACCGTCCTTGGCCGCGATGTCCACTTCGAGCGCGGGTTCGGTCAAGCCGTAGGGCTTCAAATCCGAGGCTTTGTCCTCAACGACGCGCTGCGAGTTGAGCGATGACAGCGTAGAGACCATACTTGTAATCGCGTCCTGATCAGCCGCAAGCGCAACAGGCGCGGTGATCTGCCATTTTCCGGCATCGTTCTTGGCTAGGGCAACTTCCTCGGCACCGTTCTTCTTGATCTCAATTTTGGAGAGGTCCGAATCTTTGAGCGTCAGTATTTTGGGCGCCGCATCGACCGTAGACGCGGTCGTGTCGGCGGCTTTGTGGTGATCCGACCAATACATCACTCCCGTAAGCGCGGCCAAGACAGCGGCCGCGATCAGCAGTCCGGTGCTTTTCATGGATGATTTCCTGACATGATGAAAACCGGCATGTGCGGTTTTATCGGCGCTTCCACCAAACCGAGACGCCGGCAACAATAACGATCAGCGGCAGAAGAAACTGGCTGGTGATGCGCACCAAGCTCAATTGCGCTTGGGTCATGGTGATCCGGCGGTCTTCCTGCTCCTTGGGGCGAATGGAGATGAGGTCCTCGTCCGAGGAGAGCCAGTTCATGGTGTTCAACGCCAGATCGCGGTTGCCGTTGAAATTCAGGAAAGAATTGGCCGCCCAGGAGGAACTTCCGAAAACCACAAATCGCCCCTGGGAATTTTCCTTGCCGGTGTTGTAGCTTCCGGCCGCGGCAAGCGTCAGAGGACCCTTTTTATTTTTCGGGTCGCTAGGGTCAATATCGGGAGAATTGAGCTTCGACGTGGCGAGACTCGAATCGGAAGAACTGAACAGTTTTTGTACCGTCGATTTGCCCTGGTTCTTAACATCCAGCGAACGCGACAATGGGAATCCGGTTGCGGTGCCCTTCATCTCCGCGACGATTGGTTGAGGGTCGTAGTTGGTGACGAGCGCGACCTGGGGACCTAAGCCGGCGAGTTGACCGATCGGATTCATGTCCAGGATCAGGTCTTTCTGCGGAGTGACGCCCCAGCTTGCGAGCAGTCCGGTCAGCGCCTCGTTGTCGGCGATCTCCGATCGTCCGATTTTCAGAGGCGGATCGAGCATGAAAAGAGCGCGGCCGCCATCTTCCACGAATTTCTTGATGGCATCGACTTGCGGTTGTTGATAATCGCCGTTGGGACCTGCTACGACGAGAACCGTGCAGTCGCTGGGGATTTCCGCCTTCTGCAACAAATCGATGGATTTCGCCTCGTAGTTGTCCTTGCTGAGCAAATCCTTGAACCGCGAGTAACCGCCGCGCTCGGAATCGTCGATCCGGTGCTCGCCGCTGCCGGTCACAAAGCATACTATGCGCGTGCTGTTTTTCAGGTCGCGAATGAAGGCGCCGGTGATGCCCTCTTCGGTCAGGCTCTTGGCTTCTTCCTTCTTCATACCGACTTGCACGATGGTGGTGCCGTAATTTTTGATGCCGGCTTCGCGAGCCAACTGTGGCTTCTTGTCGGGATCGACGTACTCGACATGGACCTTTGGGGAAAGATTCGCGTACTGGTCAAGCTGGTCTTTGGCCTGCGCGAAATGCGTGGATTGATCGAAATAGGTGATGGTGGCTGGCTGCTTGAGCCCTTTGACAATTTTAGCGGTCTGGTCGGAGAGGCTGTAGCGCTTGTTGGAGGTTGAGTCGTACTGCTTGTTGTAGCGATCCGCCAACGCGTTGCCGGTAACGAGGATGGCCACAATCACAACGATGTAGAGTGTGGCGTAGGCCACGTACCTGGTTTGCCTGGCCTTCAAGAACTCAGTGCCCAATTACGACCTCCACCGCAGGGATTCCAACGAGCGAGCCGTCAGGAATAGCCCCAGAAAAATCATACTGACGTAGAAGATAGCGTCCTTGGTAGCCAACAGCCCTTTCGCGAAGGACTCAAAATGGGTGATCACCGACATGTAAGAAAGCACCTTGGCCCACGTGGAAGTTTCGTACCCGCTGACCCATTCCAGAATCCACAGCAACAAGCAGACGCTGAAGGTCGCGGCACCGGCGATGATCTGGTTTTTGGTCAGCGTGGAGATAAACGTGCCGATGGCCAGCAACGCGCCAGCCTGCAGCAGCAGGCCAAGATAGCCGATCACCAGGGGCTTCCAGTCGGGATGTCCATACTTGAAGATGAATGCGAAATTGAGCGCGGTGAGCAACAGCATCACGGAATACAGCGCCAAGGTTGCGAGCCATTTGCCGAGGATCACTTCGATGTCGCGAATCGGCGAGGTGGCGAGGAGCTCGATCGTGCCAGTGCGCTTTTCTTCCGCGAACAGGCGCATGGTAATCATCGGGATCAGAAACAGGCCGACCACGCTGATGTTCGACAACAGCGGCCGAATGAGTTCCTCATTCACGTTCATCGGGAAGCTTTGGCCGCGCATTTGGGATTGGATGCCCATGTACACGAAGTAGCCGAGCGAGTTCCAGAAGAAAAACCCGAAGATGATCGCGAATATCGTCGAGCACCGTATACGCCACCGGCGAAACGAAATAACTGTTTATCTCTTTCCGGAAAATGACCCAAATATTTCGCATCTAGTCGGCTCCTGCCGCAACGGGTTCTTCCGGGGCTACAGCCGCGGGCTCGCCGGTAAGTTGCAGGAAGATTTCTTCCAGGCTGACCGCGGTTGGCCGCAATTCATTCAAGTCCCAGCCGGATTCGACGATGGCGCGCGCCAGATCTCCACGCACGAAACCATCCTTGTGACTCTCGATTTCGAAGGCCGCCCGGTTCTGCGCCTTTTCCTTGAACACGACGCGGGTCACGCCGGAAATCTGCTCGAGCCGCTTTTGCACCGTAGCGGAATCCACGTCGCCGCTGCGGGCGGCGACTTCGACCAGCAGGGACTCGGCGCCACGCGCGCGATTCTGCAAGTTGTTCACCGAATCCTTCGCTACCAACTTGCCCTTGTTAATGATCAGGACGTACTGGCAGGTCTGTTCCACTTCCGGCAGGATATGCGTGCTGAGAATGATGGTATGGTCGCCAGCCAGGCTCTTGATCAGGTCGCGCGTCTCGTTGATCTGCTTCGGATCCAGGCCGGATGTGGGCTCGTCGAGAATGAGCACATCGGGATTGTGAATAATGGCTTGGGCCAGCCCGACGCGTTGGCGGTAGCCTTTCGAAAGTTTGCCGAGGAGCTTGTCTCGCACATCGGCGACCGAGCAGCGCTCCAGCACATATTCGACGCGCTTGGTCAGCTCCGAGCCCGAGAGACCCTTCAGGCTTCCGACGAATGCCAGGTATTCCGCGGTGCGCATTTCGGGATAAAGCGGGGGCGTTTCGGGCAGATAGCCAATGCGCTTCTTGACCTCGAATGGCTGTTCGAGAACATCAAAGCCGGCCACCGTGGCTTGCCCCGACGTCGGCGGCAGAAAGCACGTCAGCATCCGCATCGTCGTCGTTTTACCGGCGCCGTTAGGGCCGAGGAAACCTACGATCTGACCTTTTTGGACTTCAAAGGAGACGTGGTCGACGGCCGTGTGCCGCGCATACCTCTTCGTTAGATCGGTCACTGTAATCATAGAAATTTAGTTTTGGAAATCAGACACACAGCTTTCGAACTAGCCCCACATCATTCTTCAACAGATCAATTGTGAAGCTCCATCCTAAAAGCCGAGAAGCCCCGCTGTCAATCCCTGACGGGGAATTGGCGGGAAGGATCAGGGCTTCGGTGGCGTTGGAGTTCCCGTGGTGTGCGAATCAAGACGCAATGGCCGGGCAGGGCAAGCCCCGCCCCTACAGGGGAGCTGTCTCGCCGAGTTGCGAAGTGAGATGCTTCCGCTCAAGGCTTATTGGGGTTGCTTGATGTCTGGTCCGGCCTGCTCGATGCTGCCCTTCACCAGCTCGGTTTTCACTTCCGACTTCTGATTGACTAGCAGATTGACTTCGGTTTCGAAGGTGCGATAGCCCGGCAGCTCGACCTTGATGCGATGCTTGCCTGGGCTGATCAGCATGGAGTGCCCCACTCCGCCAAATTCGCTGGCGTGGCCCACAAATTTGCCGTCAAGGAATACCGCGGCTCGTCCAGGTTGAACATCGAGCTTCAAGGTTGAGGTGACGTCGGGAGTGATGGCTCGCGGGCTGAGGTTCAGCTTCACGGCAACCGTGTGGACCTGGCCGGGTTCGACGACGACCTGTTGTTGAAAGTCGTCGTAGCCGGACTGGCGAACGGCGATTTGGTGCTCGCCCGGAATCAATAGGATCTTTTTATCGCCCTTGAGTTCCTTCAGGTAGCCGACGTAGTTGCCGTCCACCCAGACGCCTGCCTCCTTCTCAACCTTAGAGGCGCCTTCCAGTTTTACTTCGCCCAAAACTTTGCTGCCGCTGCTCGCGGGCGGGGGTGCGCTGTTTTGGGCCGCGCAAAATGCGGTGGTCATGAATAAGCACAGGACAGCGAGAGAGACGGCTCGTCCAAACACGGGGACTGTTGAAATTTGCTTCATTCGGCTTCTTTCCTCCAAAACTAGACTTGGGGGCCTTTTTGCAAGCTAGGCGAGCCCCGCAGGGTTCGCCTTACTTAATTTGATTACACCTTGGGCGACTGGGTTTCGGGGCCAATGCACTCCAGCTAGCTGGCCGAGTTTATTCGCCCGGTGTTCGCTTTTAGAGTTACCTAGCATGCGGGCTCGGGTCAAGCACCGTTTCTGACATTTTTTGACTCAACTCACGGGCCAAGCGATGCTCACACCCGCACAATCCAGCCGTCTATGCCCACAGAAGCAGCCGTCCGCGAAGCGCCCGCCAACCGGGGCGCCTTCGCCCACGCGAAAAAACAGGAGGGGTGTGCATGCGCAAGATGTGTAGAGGTCTTCTCTATCTCGTCGTGGGGTTCGGGTTCCTGGCGGGGAGCGCCAATGCTCAATTCAAGAATGGGTCGCAGGCGACCGAGCTGAAGCTGCCGACGATCAGCCAGCGATCGATCATCACGCAACAGATCGGGCTCACGGACATCACCATTAACTATTGCAGGCCGCTGGTGGGCGGACGGACGCTGTTTGGCAAAGAGATTCCTTACGGGCAGGTTTGGCGGGCGGGGGCGAACGAGAACACCGTCATTTCGTTCAGTGATGATGTTTCCGTTGAGGGCCATGCGCTGCCTGCTGGGGCGTATGGGCTACACATGATTCCGACCGCGGATCAGTGGACCATCATCTTCTCGAAGAATTCGACTTCGTGGGGGAGCTTCAGCTACGACGAAAAAGAGGATGCGCTGCGGGTCACCACGAAGGCGCAGCCGGCGGAATTTGAGGAGGCCCTTGCGTACACGTTCGAAGATGTGAAACCGGACTCGACGGCAGTGACCTTGCGTTGGGCGAAGGTGGCGGTGCCCTTTCGCGTGTCGGTGGATGTGAACGCCATCGTCCTGCGCAGCATTCAGAATCAGCTGCGTAGCGTGGGCGGATTTACGTGGGCGGGGTTCGATGAGGCGGCATTGTGGCTCCTGGACACCAACACTAACCTGGATCAGGCGCTGAAGTGGGAAGACCGGTCGATACTGGCGGAAGAGCGCTTCGATAATCTGCTGACGAAGTCGCAAATCCTGGAGGCGCAGGGGAAAAAACAGGAGGCTGAGGCGACGAAGGCGAAGGCTTTTGAGCTGGCCAATGGAGTCCAGCTACATGTCTACGGGCGAGGGCTGCAAATACAAAATAAACAGGACGAGGGCTTTGCGATCTTTCAGATCAATATCAAGAAGCGGCCAAACGAGTGGTACACGCACGGCGAGATAGCACGGATTGCCTCGGCGAAGGGAGACTTCGACACCGCCACGAAGGAAATGAAGCTGGCTAAGGCAAGCGCACCGGACGGCGCGAAGAATCAAATTCAGGGACTGATCGACCGCTTGGAGAAGAAGCAGGACATAAATCCACGATAACCCTCGCTGCCTGGTGCGGAAGCTCTAAGTAGTTTTTCAACCCCGCCCTTGGGGATGGAACCCGGGGGCGGGCGTTTTTTTTTGGGGGCCTCCTTGCCTTGGCAAGGTGTAGGGAATACAGGAAGTTATCCCTTGTTGTTCGCGCTGCCAAACAGATATTGTTCAGGGCAATGAAACGGGTCGGTGTGGCAAATCCGGGCTGCCGGACGGGTGTCTGGGGCGCGGGTTACAATCTTCTGGACGCGATCTCCAGCAGGAGGGCTGGGCTATGAAATTTGGCATCCGAAGGTCCGGTGTTGGCATTCGCAGGCGCTTTCAAGTTCTGGCACCGGGCGCCTCCCTTCGACGTCGTGTGGCGTACAGTCTGGCGATCGTACGGCTCATCCTGGTGCCGGTGATCTTTCTGGCGGTCTACTATTTGCTGGAGATCGGGTGGATTGTGGATCGCATTGTGAGCTTCGACGCGCCGGCGGCAACGCTGTCGCAGCAGGCTTCGATCAAAATGCTGGAAGCGCGGCACAACGAACGGAACTACCTGCTGCTATACGATCCGGCATCGCTCCAGGCGGGTCGCGATGCTTTGCAGAGCACGGAACAGACGCTGATCGCCATTCGAGACTTGCAGCCAACCGATGAACTGCTCACCCAACAGACCCTCGATGCTCTTCACCAGTACGAGCAGCGTTTCGAGGCCGCAGTAACCGCCATCGGACAGCCTGGGCAAGCTCCGGCCGATCGCATTGATGCGGTGCTGATGACTTACGAGCGGGATCTCGACAGTCTGTTGAAGAGCGAGCGCTTTAAGACTCGGGCGCAACTGGTCGACGAGCTGCGGAATCGGGTTGGCTCCTTTGACGCGCAGATTACCAAGACGGTGCAGGAGGGAAATCCGGCCCTACGCCACATCACTGTCGACCTGCAAAATTCAGGGCAGGAAGTTTTGGCCCTGACCGCGAAACTCGAAGCGCGCAGTTGGGACCGCGTCGAGCACGATCATCGCAAAGCTCGACGGCTGATCGCCGCAGCGGAATGGTCGCTTACGGTCGTCAGCGCAATCACTCTCATCGTGAGTGTGTGGATCAGCTTCATCCTGCCGAAGCAAGTGGTTAAGCCGTTGCTCAGCCTGAAGGAAGCCGTCGATCACGCGGCTGCGGGGAACTACGAAATTGAATTTGATATACAGGGGGAAGGCGAAGTGGTGCAGCTGGCGGACAGTATACGATTGTTGATTGCGCACCTGCGCGAGGCCACGCGTTATCCGTAGAGGGAAGGCGGAATTAGGTGAGAACAGCCAACGCCGGACTAAAGTCCGGCGCCTACATTTCGGGAGCCGCACATTTCGGGAGCTTGACAGCAACGTTTCGCCGCCGTATCGTCTGCGCGAAAGCAGGTCACCTTCGGAAGTCCGCGCCCATCGTGAGATCTTCCGATATGGAGGTGTTCGATGCCATTAGACCTCATGACCCTGTCGTTGGTATCCCAACCTGTAACCGTGGAAGAAGGCGTGCGG
Organism: uncultured Acidobacteriota bacterium; assembly: GCA_963810355.1. Classification (GTDB taxonomy): domain Bacteria; phylum Acidobacteriota; class Terriglobia; order Acidiferrales; family UBA7541; genus Acidiferrum. Next base: position 130,599 of record CAWENU010000009.1, on the reverse strand, counting down.
ATCCTGGAGCGCGATCGATACCGTTGTCAGTATTGTGGTCTGGACGGCATGGCGAGCTTCGATAATGCGCTGGCCATGTCGGTGGACTTCGTGGTGCCGCGCGCGCGCAAGGGCAAGAAGGATCCGCGGAACCTGGTGGCGTGCTGCCGGGCGTGCAACATGATCAAGGGCCGCCATGTCTACGGGAGCTTCGAAGAGGCCAAAGCGTACGTGCTGAAGTCGCGCGAGGAATTGCGGAAAACGTGGGAGACCAAGTCCGCAAACTCGCTCGCCAAAACGGCAAAGTCCTAGAGCGCCGTCCGCTATCGCCGATTGGGACCCCGGAACGGCAGAGTGGGCCGGTAAGGCGAGCGGGTCATTCGGATCGCAACGCCTCCATCACGTCGATGCGGGCAGCGCGCGCCGCTGGCCAGACCGAGGCGACGACCGCGGCGCACAGGAGCACGGCGGCGGAGACAATCACCGGAAGAAGGCTGGGCATGCGCATGTCCAGAAAATAGCTGCTTGCCAAACGCGCGAGCGCGTACCCGCTTGCGGCGCCGGCGATTACACCGATACCCGCCATCACCACGCCTTCAGAGATAACACTGGTCAGCAGGTGACGCGGCTGCGATCCCATAGCCAGGCGGATGCCAAACTCTCGCGTGCGGCCACTGACCGAGAACGCCAGCACGCCTCCGACTCCAACTATGGCGATCAGTAGCGCGACAGCCGCGAAGCCGCCGAACACCAAGGTGTTCAGCCGGTCCGGCGTGAGCACTTCCGCGCGGATGTCTTCCAGCGTGGCGGCGTGCTCGACGGGTTGATCGGAGGACATGTCGCGGACGATGCGCGTCACCGGCGTCACCAAGGCGTAGGGATCCATGCGCGTGTGCACGAACAGGCGGCCTCCGAAGACAGGTATCTCGCCATTCCCATCGGGTACCTGGCCAAAGGGATGATAAACGGTCAGCGAGGCGCCCGGTATGACGTGTTCGTCGTCCACGTCGGCGGCGATACCAACGATGCGGCGCGGCCCCTTGCTGACGTAGATGAAATCCATCACCGGATCGGTCCACATAATGTGACGATTGAGAGCGTCCTGGCCCGGGAACATGCGTTGCGCGACGCTCTGGCTGACGATCACCACCGGCTCGCCGCCGCGACGGTCGTCGTCGTTGAAGTCTCGTCCTTCCAGAATGGGTACGCCCAGGGAAGAGAAAAATCCTGGAGAAACGGCGCGGAACTGTGCGCGAGGATCTTCCTCTTTAACGCCTTTGACATGGCCCTCGCCGGAGAACGCGAAGCCGGCACCGAAGTTGCCGGCGTCCCGCCAAGGAGTGGTGGTACCCAGAGCGACGTGATCCACCCCGGGCAGTTCGTTGATGCGGCGCATGGCTTCGCGGTAAAAATTGATGATTTCCTGGGAAGATTTTCCGCGAGCCATCACTGGCACGTTAAAGGCGAGAACGCGATGCATGTCGAAGCCGGTCTGAGCGGATTGTAGCGATAGGAGCGTCTTGAGGAGCATGCTCGCGCCAGCGAGCAGCACAAACGATGCGGCGATCTGGGTAACGGCGAAGAGGCGCAGGCGGCGGCTGGTGCTTCCGGTGATGCGAACGCTGCCATTCGCCAAACCCATGCCCTGCGAGGACTCCGCCGACGGCAACCGGGGAACGAATGCCAGGAGCACCGACGCGATGATGGCGAGAACCGCGCCGACGAGGAGCATGCTGGAGTCCACGGTCAGGTCTTGTGCGCGCACCGAGAAGCGCGACGCGTAACGCGCCAGGATGGACACCATAGGCCCGGCACTAAGAATGCCCAGCAGTGCGCCGCCGACGCAAAGTAGCAGGCTTTCGGCCAACAGCGTCCGACGCAAAGCACTGGGGCTAGCACCCAAAGCCGCACGGACCGCGAGTTCCCCTTCTCGGCGGACGCTCCGCGAGAGAATAAGGTTGGCGACGTTGGAGCACGCAATGATGAAAATGAGCACGGACGCCGCCATCAGCACCAGGAGCACGGTCTTAGCCCGCGAGGTGATCTGGTCCCGCAACCGGACCGCTTCGATGCGGCCGTCGGCTTTGGGGGAATACGCTTCGGGATGTTCTTTGACCATGCCGCTATAAACGGTCTGGAGCTCCGCGCGCGCGACGTTCAGGTCGGCGCCGGGAGCGAGCCTGCCGAACAGCTCGGTCATGCGATGCACGCGTCCTTGCACCATAGTCGCGGAGAGATGGTGGGGGCTGGTGACTACGTTGGCGATGATCTCGGTCTCGGCAGGATAGGGTACGGAAGGTTCCAGCACTCCAATGATGGTGGCCGAGCGCTCGCCGAGGTCCACGGTCTTGCCAATGACGGAGGGATCACGATTGAAGGCGGTCTTCCAGAAATGGTCGGTGAGCACTGCAGCACCGGCGGCGTTCGGGCCATCATCGCGCATGTCGAGCAGACGGCCCATCTCGGGGTGCAGCCCCATTACTTCGAAATAGGAGCCGCCCACGACGCCAGCGCGAACCTCGCGGGGGTCGCCAAGCCCGATCATGGTAAACCCGATGACCGAGAAGTCGCCAAACTCGCTGATGGTTTTAACGCTTCGTTTTAGATCCTGGATTTCGGGCACTGAGAAGCTGGTGTTCTCCACCCCGATGCCCTTGGCGGTCTGCCGAATGTAGATGAGACGATCCTCGTCGCGGTTGACCAGCGGACGGAGCAACACCCCGCGCACGACGCTGAAGATAGCGGCATTGGCGCCGATGCCGAGGGCCAGCGTCAATACCACGGTAATCGCCAGCCCTTTGCTGCGGGCGAGCGATCGCAGCGCAATTTTCAGATCTTGAAGGAACAGCTCTGGCTTGATGTTCATCGGTCTATTCCCCTCCCGTCAAGACGCCATAGCGTGGCGAATGTTTCCGCAAATTCGAGCTCGACAAACAAACGCACTGCGGCGAGCCCCCGATTAGCTCGATCAGAAGGGTCTCTCATCCGCTGACGGGCCGTACAGCGCCGGTACTGGAACGTCGAGCGCCCGCAAATACATGGTCAATTGGCCGCGATGGTGAATGAGATGGTTGAAACACATTCCCCGTAGCATATCGTAACGTGGCATGGTCATCAGAACCTTGTCCCCTTGCTTTAGCGACCACGGCTCGTTCAGCTGATCATCGCTCAACTTGGCCAGTGCCTCGCACGCCTGGCTTCCGAGTTTGCCGTGGACTTCCACCAAATCGGCGTCTCTCTCGATTTTTGGCGGACGGGCATTAGGATTTGCCATGTCCAATTCCTGAGTGGTGCTGACCGCGATTACGAATCCCGGCAAACTGGCAACGTGCCCGGCCATCCAGCCGAGCGTGCCGGATTTCTCATGGGGCTTCCAGTCCCATTTGTCTTTGGGGACGCGCTGCAGCGTCTTCTTGGTAGCGTCCAGATCGCGCTTGAATTCACGGATGAGCAGTTCGTTGATGGGCATCAGCGCCCTCCTAAGGATTTGGCGGTTGGACGAGGCCAGTCTGCAGCACTTCACTTGTTAATTGCAAGTGATAAGCCTGCGTCCAACGAACGCCTGTCGGCTCTAGCCCCCTTCACAGATACGACGAGCGAAGTATCACGGAATCGACACCTGGGATCATTTTTCTTGGCTGTTAGGCCCAGCGCCGCGTCGACCAGCGTACGCAATTCTCCTTGTTCCGTTCGACGTGCAAGTTGCGGATGGGTTATCCAGCCAGCTTATGGCAGCACCGGCGAGGATGTTCTCCGGACGGCGCTTCCGCTCCGGACTTGGATCAGCTCGCCGTGTTCGCTTGGGAGACCAGGAGAATCGCAAGAATATAGAAGAGGAACATGAGACCGAGATAGGTCTTGGCTTGGCGGTTGGCGCCCTGGAATTCCTTCCAGGCCAGTACGCCCCAGAGAGCGGCGACCATGGGGGCCGATTGTCCGATCGCATAAGAAATTGCCACGCCGGAGAATTTCGCGGCCACGAGATTGAAGACCATTCCCAGACCCCAAATACAGCCGCCCAGCAGGCCGAGCAGATGTCCGGTGGCAGGCCCGCGGAAAAAGTCACCGAAATGGACTGGCTCGCCCACCAGCGGTTTCTTCATGAAATAAATATTCCAGATGAAGCACGAAAGCAGCGCGCCGAGGGTGAGGAAGACGCTGACGCTGTAAGGGCCGAGGGTATGTCCCTGGGACATGGAACGAGTGACGAAGGGCGCCCAGAGTCCCATCAGGACGCCCGACACGATGCAAGTGATGATGCTTTTTTTCGAAACGGCGCGGTTTGTGTTGGAGAGGCTGCCGTAGGCTTTGCCATCCAATACGACGGCGATTACAGCGCAAACTATACCGGCGGCAAGCAGCCCAGCATTTCCATTTGGCTGAAGAATATAACTTGAGACGACGCCCACAACGAGGGCGATACCGATGGAAACCGGGAAGGCGATGGCTAATCCAGCCATGTCGATACCCGCGACTAGTAAGAGATTAGCTAGATTGAACACCGCGCCACCGACGAGTGTCGAGACGATGTTGGAGGTGTCCGCTTCGTGAACATTATTCAGAAAGCTGGAAGGATCACCGGCGGTGCTGCCCATAGTGAAAGCCAGGATCAGCGAGATCAGAAAGATTCCGAGAGCGTAGTCCCAGTAAAATAGCTCAAAGCGATAATTTTTAACCCCTTTGTAGGTGTTGGCCCAGGAACCCCAGCAGACCGCGCTGGTGATCATCATCAGCAGGGCGATGGCAAAACTGTGTGGCACGAACATCGGCTGGCTTCCTTGAGACTACGGCTAAAATGGAGCGGCCTCTTCGGGATGCTGTGACTTGATGAGGCTGATGACTTCGCTTCGTTTGCCCATTGCCCGGGCCCCCACTTGGGTGCAGCAGATAGCGGCACACGCGTTGGCGAACAAGCCAACCTGGCGGTGATCCCATTTCTGCAACAAGGCATAGGACAACCCGCCCATGAAAGCGTCGCCAGCGCCGGTACTGTCTACGACCTTCACGTTGAACGCGGGAACGTGAACCATTTTTCCCGAGCTGGCAATCAGCGAGCCCTCGGCACCCATGGTAACCGCCACGATTGTCGGACCCAGAGCCAACAGCTTCGTTGCGATTTTTTCGTAATCGGTCTCGCCGGTGATTTCGCGGGCGGCGGCTTTGCAGGGTTTCAGAACGTCCACTAACTGCAATGCAGCGATCAGATTCTGTTCGGTTCCAAGTTTAGCGTGCGCAAAGTAGCTTGGCGCTACATCGAGGTCGAAGATAACGCGGACGCCCGCTTCACGGGCCACCCGCATCCCCTCCTTGATGGGCGGCAGGGGAAGCTGTGAAGCCTCGGTATGAAAATGCTTGGCGGTTTTGATGTGCGGCGCGAAACGGTTGCGAACCTGCTCGGCCGAAAGTTCTCCGTTGATGTTGGGAAACATGTAGATGCAGCGATCGCCGCGGGCATCGACCGGAATCCATGTAAAGGTGGACTTCTCACCCTGGACGGTTTCAATGCCGGAGAGATCGAGCCCGTCGTAGGCAAACGCCGCGGTGATCAGTTGCCCGCTCTCATCGTCACCGATCAGCCCGAGCCAGCCTGCGCTGGCACCCAGCCGCGCGACCTGCGTGAGATTGTTCCCTGTAACGCCGCCGGCGTGAATCTCGAGACGGTCCGCATTGATTTTCTCGTCTGCCCCCAGCAAGCGAGGAACAATCGCGAAATAGTCGATCCCACAGCTTCCAATTCCCACGACTTCGGTGGCCTGGGGCATGTGTCTCCTCAATCTCGCTCTTCCATCAACCACACAGGCTTATTCCAAAGAGCGGACAGTCCTACAAAGAAATCTGCATGTCCCCTTTAGATAGAGACGCAAAATGCGTGCCAGCTTATCACAGGCTTGCGCCTCTCGAATCCATATCCGCAGCAAGGTAGCTGTTGACGGGTCATGTTGACGCGCCCTGGGGCGGGTGTTAGATTTTCGTTTCTGCACGGAAGAACACGGGAGCATCGCCTGACGATCTTTAGGAAGAAACGCCGGCTTGTCGATCCTAGCCGACGGGACTTCCTCCTCCGTTGTGGCCAGAGCGCTTCGCTCGCGTTCCTTCCCGCTGGACTGGGCTGGCCGTCCTTCCCGTCCCTCTCTTCTCAAGAATCGCTGCCTGCATCGAACGAATTTCATGTGCATCCCCACTATCGGACGCCAAGGGGACTCGACGCTGTCTTGCAGAAGGCCAACGCCAAACTCGATGATTTCGATACGGAGAAATATCACGATCAGGTTGCGGCCATCTTGAGCGAGTGGAGTTCGCAACTTCTGGAGTCTCCGCAAAAGACAGCTGCCATGGAAAAGGCGATGCCCTCGAATTTCTCGGGCGCGTCGCCGAAGCCAATCTCGTCGCAACCAATGCGCGCCGATTCTATCTTGCAGGCTTTTCGAATGAAGTTCTCGGACGAAACGCTGTTGGGGCGCGAAGCGTTTCTCGGTGAATGGCGCTCCGTGATGAACACGTTTTCGACGATGGTCACGGCCGAATTTCAAGTGGAAAGTATCCGCGTCGACAATTCTCCTCAACCGGCGAGCCCGCTCGGGGTTCTCCTCAAGACGCGCATACGTTTTGAGTTTGTGGGTACCGGAGCGGCTTGCTATCGTGAGCAACGTGTGGGGAACTGGGAACTCCAGTGGGAGCTGCGCGGTTCGGGGGGCGTTCTCTTAAGCAAGTGGCAAATGCTCGACGAAACGCGCGCCAGATCCTTCGCGCCGGTGTTCGAGGATATTGCTTCGCAAACTTTCGCCGGGAATCCCTCCTACGTTTCCCAACTGATTCCTGGAACAGACTATTGGCGCACAGTTCTCGACGGCGCCTGCGGCATCGATATCTACGGGCACAATGGGGTTTCTGTTGGCGATATCGATGGTGACGGGTTCGACGATCTCTACGTTTGCCAGCCTGCCGGGCTGCCCAACCGCCTTTTTCGAAACCGCGGTGACGGCACGTTCGAGGACGTCACCGAGAATCTCCGGCGTCGGCATTCTGGAAAATACCGCCTGCGCGCTGTTTCGCCGATTTCGACAATGATGGGCGTCAAGACTAATCGTGGTGCGCGCCAGGCGGCCCGTTACTTTTTCTGAATCGAGGGCGGCGGCAAATTCCGCGCGAAGCCGGACGCTTTCCAGTTCGCCGCGCCGCCGCAGGGCACTTTCACCGGCGCGGCCGTCGCCGATTACGATCGCGACGGATGGCTGGACATCTATTTTTGCCTGTACGTCTACTACCAGGGCACCGATCAATACCGCTATCCGTCCCCCTACTACGACGCGGAGAACGGCCCGCCGAATTTCCTGATGCGCAACAATCGCGACGGCGACCTTTCGCGATGTCACCACAGCAATCCGGCCTCAATCAGCAACAACAATCGCTTTAGCTTCTGCTGCGGGTGGGGCGATCACAACGGCGATGCTTGGCCGGACCTGTATGTGGTCAACGACTTCGGCCGCAAAAATCTCTACCGCAACAATGGCGACGGCACCTTTACCGATATCGCCCCCGACGCGGGCGTGGAGGACGTCGGCGCGGGCATGAGCGTCTGCTGGCTCGACTACGACAACGACGGCAGGCAAGATCTGTACGTCGCGGATATGTGGACCGCCGCCGGCAATCGCATCTCGGAGCAGGAATCCTTCCAGAAAAATGCTGGCGATGAAGCTGCGCGCGCTGTATCGGAAACATGCCATGGGCAATTCGATGTTCCGCAATCGCGGCGGCGGAACATTTTGAGGATGCGGGCGCTGCGCTCGGGGGCGGCGATGGGGCGCTGGTCCTGGTCGCAGCGACGCCTGGGATTTCGATCACGACGGCTTTCCCGGATCTTTACATTGCCAATGGCATGATTTCCGGCACCGACCCGGGAAGATCTGAACAGTTTCTTCTGGCGGCAGGTGGTGGCGAATTCGCCGAAAGAATCCGAGCCGAACTCACGACTACGAACAGGGGTGGAACGCCATCAACGAGCTGATCCGCTCGGACGGCACGTGGAGCGGCTACGAACGCAATGTGTTCTACGCCAACAATCGCGACGGCACGTTTTCGGATGTCTCGGGAGTTGTCGGGCTGGACTTCATCGAAGACAGCAGATCGTTCGCCCTGGCCGATTTCGATCACGACGGCCGTCTGGAAGTGATTCTTGAAGAACCGCAACGTCCGCAGTTGCGCTGTCTTAAAGAACGTGGCGGCAGAGCTGAGTCCAGCGATCGCCTTTCGCCTGACCGGCAACAAGAGCAATCGCGACGCGATTGGAGCGTCGATCACGGTGGAGACCGAACGCGGGCCGCCAGACCCGCTGGTTGCAAGCAGGATCGGGTTTTCTGGCCCAACACAGCAAGGAATTATTTTTCGGGTTGGCAGAGACAAAAGGCCCAGTGAGCGCTTCGATCCGGTGGCCCAGCGGGTTCACACAGGATCTTCGAGATCTGCCAATCAATCATCGCATCTGGATAGAAGAAGGCTCACCCCCATCGCGCACGGAGCCGTTTAGGGCATCGTTACCGGCAGCGGGCCGCGCGCCTGCCTCTCTTGGCCCGGAACTACAGACGCCCTCCGGTTCCTTCGGGACCTGGTTGCTCGCACCGCTAGCGGCACCCGACTTTTCGCATCCAGATCTGACTGGACGAATAACTACCCTCTCGGCTCGGCGCGGCAAGCCGCTGCTGCTTTATTTCTGGTCCGCGGCATCACCGGCTTGTCAACGAGACCTGGCGGAGTTCGACCAGGCTTACGCGCGCTGGACCAGGGAAGGACTACAACTGATCGCAGTGAACGCCGATGATTCGCCAAGTAGCGACTTCGGCAAGGCGATGGCGCCATACCGGCATCTCTCTTTCCCCATCGTTGCTGGCGCTCCGGATCTAGTCGCCGTCTACAACATTCTCTTTCGTTCCCTCTTTGACCGGCACCGCGACCTGAGCCTTCCTACTTCGTTCTTGCTCGATGACAACCTGGCGATCGTCAAGATTTACCAAGGGCCCGCGAAGCGACAGGAATTCGAGCAAGATTTCCGACACATTCCTCGAACGCCCGCGAAGCGAATGGCCAAAGCGCTTCCCTTTTCAGGCGTGAGTGAAACCACGGAGTTCGGACGAAACTATCTCTCGTACGGCTCAGTTTTCTTCGACCGCGGTTATGTGGAACAGGCAGAAAGCTTTTTTCGGCTGGCTCTGGCAGACGACCCGTCGAGCGCGGAGGCCCTCTATGGCCTCGGAAGCGTCTATTTGGAGCAACAAAAGTCCGCGGAAGCCCGCGCTAGTTTTGAGCGCGCAGTTCACCTCCAGGCTCATTATCCCGGCACCCTGCCAAATGCCTGGAACAACCTGGGAATTCTAGCGGCCCGAGAAGGCCGCACCGATGAGGCCATTGCGTATTTTCAACGAGCTCTTGAACTCGATCCCGATCACCTGATTGCACTGGGAAATCTGGGGAACGCCTACCGCCAGATGAAGCGTTGGGACGACGCCAAGAGCGTGTTGCAGCGAGCGCTCCAGCTGAGCCCGGCGAACCCCGAGGCGAATTACGCTCTGGGCATGGTGTTTGCTCAACTCAACGACACGCAGCACGCGTACGAGTATTTGCAGAAGGCTCTGGCAGCGCGTCCTGCTTATCCCGAGGCGCTGAATAACCTGGGCATTCTTTACTTGCGCACGCAGCGGCGGGACGAAGCGGAGAGCAGCTTTAAAGAATCCATTCCGCGTAGCTCCCGCGTTTGATCAGGCGTACCTAAATCTTGCGCGGCTCTATGCGATCGAGGGCGACACGCAGAAGGCGCGCGCGTTCTCCTGCAACCTTCTCAAGCAGCATCCCGGCCACGCGCAAGCGGAGAAAGAGTTGGAGCAACTGCCGCAATAGATCCGGTGTGCTTGCGGCGGTCGGTAACGCAAAAAAAGACCGGCCCACCGCATCCGCGGTGGACCGATCAATCGCAAAAATTCCTGCGAGAGCCCCAAGCTAGAAAGTAAGCTTAAGACCGAATTGCACCAAACGCGGGTTGTTCACGGTGGAATTCACCGAACCAAACCCGGGCGCGCTGATATCGGCTCACCGGCAAACCGAACTGCGGGTGGTTGAAGAGGTTGAAGAACTCCGCCCGGAAATTCAAGCCCATGCCTTCCCGAGGCAGCGCAAATTGTTTGATAACCGAGAAATCCGTGTTGACGAAACCCGGACCGGTGACCGGAACGCGATTCGCGTCTCCCAGATGCCCCGAGGCCGCCGCAACAAAGCAAGCCGGGTTAATCCACTGGTTTTGCTGTGGCTGGCCGCGTACGGGTCGCAACCAGCAACCTGGTCGGGACGGTTAAAGTTGTTCCCATTGCCGCCGGAATTGAAAGAAGACGCCGGACTGGTTGATAGCTGTCGATCAGCGGGATCCCAAACCCCGAAGTGATTTTTTCGATGAGGGTCAACTGCCAGTTCCCCAGCAGCGTGTTGGCCACGCCACTCCAATCGTTGCCGAACTTCTTGCCCCTGCCGAATCGGCAAGTCGTAAATGATGCTAGCCGTGAAGTTGTTGTCCAAGTTGATTTGCGACAAACCCCAATCCAGCTTGTGCCAATTCGGGAGCGGGAAATAGGGCGCACTCAGCAAGGAACCCAAACCGTCGGATAGGCCATTATCATAGGTCTTGGAATAGGTGTAACTAACCAGGGCGTAAAGGCCGTACTTGGGCGTCTTGGTCTCGGCTTTGATTTGCAGCGAGTCGTAGGTCGTCTTACCGACATCGCCAAAAAGCAAAACGGTGTTAAATACCGCGTACGGCTGGAACGTATTGGGATCCATCGGGATTGCAACCGATGGTATACGAGCCTCCGGCAACGCAAGCAGCCGGGCCCGCGATGTTGATGCTATTCCCGGCCACCAGGATGTGACGGCCGCGGGAACCCGCATAGCCAGCGGTAAGCAAAACATTCCCAGGGAGCTGGCGTTCCACGTTCACATTGAACTGCTGCGCCATACCGAGTTTGAAGTTCGTCGGTTGGGTAAAAAACGTTCCGGTAAATGTCGAAGCGGTCGGGCGGAGTGGTAATAAGCTGGAAAAACCGTGGAAAAACTAGCGGCGGACGGCGTTTGCCCAAGTACCGTGGCGCAGTAGGAGGTCGCAAAGGCGCAACCAGCAGCCCCAAAGAAATCGGCCTCGGCGAAAAACGGCGGATTCTGCCATAAGCCTTGCGCACCCATGCTCCAGGCGGAATCGTGATAGATGGCGTAGCCGGCTCGCAAGACGGTCTTGTCGCTGCCAAGCACCTTCCAGGCCGCGCCGATTCGCGGCTCAAAGGCCGTCCAATTCTTTTTTACGCCTGCTGACGTGCTCACACCATTTTGTCCGGCAATCAGAAGCTGGCCGGTAGTAGGATCGAAGTTTGCCAGGCGCCCATCGCGCTTCCGAATCGGATTGGTGATATCCCATGCCAAGCCCAGATTGAGAGTCAGGTCCCTGGTGATTCTCCAATCATCCTGGACGAACGGGCGGTACATTTTCCAGCGGCGGCCGATGACCGGACCGTTGAAGGTCTGATCGTGCTCGGACAAGCCCAATATGCCCATCAGAACATCCGCTTCAGGATTGCCGGGAATGCTGACGGTGCTCGCTTGTAAAGCCGCTAAAATTGCCGGCAACGCCCGGAATCCAGAATCCATCCTGAAAGGCCTCGGTGCCTGTATTCATCTGGTTCGCGCGGATCCCAAGTCCTACCTTGAGATCATGCTTGCCGCGAATCAAGTCGAGGGAATCACTGAACGAGAAGATATTTGTTCCGCCCTGGAACGGAGAGTAGCCGCGATCGCCAAGGGACCAGTATCCGCCAACATAGCAACACGGATGACAGCCCGCAGCTATAGGCCCCTGCCGTGCAAGTGGTGCTGCCGGCGGGGCAGCCCAGGTTCGCGTTAGGGATGCCGATCTTCGCGGATTCGCAAGCTCCCGGTGCCCTGCGAAGTGATGTAGTCGAAAATCCGGTTGTAACCAAAGCTCGCCTGGTTCACCGTCGTCGGGGAAAACACGTGAGTCTCGCCGATGGCCACCTGGCGCGCGTGGTTGATGAATCCCTGGTTGCTGCCGAACGCGCTAGCCTCGGCAAAAGATCCAGACCCCGCCGCCGCCCGGCACGTAGGAAACCGCTTGATCGTAGCTGAAGCGGGCAAACACGGTATCCGCGCTCGAGAAGTTGTGGTCCAAACGAATGTCAAACTTGGTTTCGTCCAGCTTGCGCACGGGTTCGTTAACGAAGTTGAATCCGGAAGCGGCGTTGTTGGCGTTTGGCGTGGGGTAGAGGTTGATCAGCGCCTGTCCGATGGGATTAAACAGGCCAGCGGGAATTTTGTTACAGGGTGTTCCTGGCTGCCTGGCTTCCGTTGGCGGCTGCCGGCAGAGGGTTCCCTGCCACATCGCACTGGAAATAGACATTCGGAGTCGACAGCGGGATTCGTCGACGCCCCAATCATATTCGGATTGACGATCACCAGTCCGGAAACCGGATTGCCAAACGGGTCGGCGCTGAAATCGCCCGTGCGCATGGCCTCCGAAGGAAGCAAACCCGTAAAGGTAAGGCCACGGCGCTGATACTTTTGTTCGCCGTCGAGAAAGAAGAAGGTCTTGTTCTTTTGAATCGGGCCCGCCGATGGAACCGCCGAACTGGTTCAGATTGAACTTTTCCGCGCGAGGTCGCAAAGAAGCTCTTGGCATCGAGTGAAGTGTTGCGCAGAAACTCATACAGCGATCCGTGGAAACCATTGGAGCCTGATTTCGTGGTCACCAGCACCGTGGGTCCCGCACGGGTCCCGTATTCCGCGGAGTAGTTGTAGGTTAAAACCTTGAATTCCTGGATGTCATCGATCGAGGAAAAAATTCCGATACCTCCGGCAGTCAATTCGTTGTTGTCTATGCCGTCCAGCAGCCAATCCGTGCTGTTCGGGCGGGATCCGCCGACCGACAACGAGAACGACCCGCGCGCGGCCACTTCGCTGGCGGCCGACGCTTCGGTGAAGAAGCTGCTGGGATTGGTTTCTGTCGTGGTGCCTGGCGTGAGCGTGGCAAGCTGGACGAAATCGCGTCCATTTAAGGGAAGCTGCGAAACTTGCTGGGCGGTGATCACCTGGCCGAGCGACGGATTGGTGGTCTCCACGGCCACTGCGGTCGCTAGCACTTCAACCGTCGAGGAGACTGCCGCGGGCGCGAGCGAAAAATCCAGTTCGCGCGCCTCATCCACCTGCAGTCGCACGCCTCGCTGCTCGGCCGTCTGAAAGCCCTGATATTCGACGTGCAGCGTGTAGACCGCGACCGGCAGCAAAGGAATCAGGTAGTGCCCGGCGTCATCGGTTTTCGCCTCGCGAGAAAGCCCGGTGCTTTCCGAGGTCGCCTTAACGGTCGCGCCCGAGATCACGCTTCCGGATTTGTCCGCAACCGTGCCCGAGAAACTCCCCGTGCGCTTGGCCGTACATCATCGGCGAAACCCATAGCCCGGCGATGCACAGCACCGCCAAAACAAATAGTTTCTTGCTCATTGTGAACACTCCCCCGCTGCAAGGAAAAGGCTGCAGCACCCTCAGTCCTGTACCCAGCTCAGCATTCTTCGAGGAGATGCCAAGGAACTCGTGGTCAGGCAAGTTACTTCTCACGCCTTAATCTGTCAAGCCGCTGCTTCGCTCGCAATCTTTACGCGCACCCTCCCGTCGACAGACTCATTTGAGATGGACGGCTGCCGTTGCAATTTGACGCTAGGTCGAAACGCTTGCGCCCCCCCCAAAAGCCCGGGTTCTCCCGCACGGACGATATCTTGATCTTGTTTTGCGTCGGCTTCCAATACAGACAAAGTCTCAAACCGGAGTTTTCGATGGCCACACGATCTGACCAGTCCGACGGTAGGCCAGGTTGGCGATCTGGCCGGCGCGAGCAGCGGCGACTCCGGTTTCCACCGGTGCGTTTGGCTCTTTGCGGGTCTTGATGCAGTCGAAAAAGTTTTGCATGTGAGAAATGGTGCCGTCGCGGAAACTCTCTGCCTTGAGGACAGGATTATCTTTACCGGGCACGCCTTCGTGGTAGACACCGAAGCCACTCCGGTTGAGCTTCAGCGTTGCCTCCGTGCCTCGGAAATCCGAGCCCCCCATCGTCGATCGAAGAGGCCATCATGCCCTCGTAGACGACGTCGAAGCCGGGATACCGAAGAGCTGCCTGGACGGTGTCGGGACAATCCCATTGCTCGAAGATGTATTTGTCGCCCAGCATTTGCGCCTCCCGCGGCTGGTCCGCCCTCATCGCCCAGTGCGCCACGTCAATCCAGTGCGTGAACAGATCGGTCATCGCGCCGCCGCCAAAGTCCCAAAACCAGCGCCAGCGATAGAATTTTTCTTCGCTGAATGGCTGATCCGGAGCGCCACCCAGCCATTGCTTCCAGTCCAGAGCTTGCGTGTCGACGGGCTTAGGCTGCCAGGATGCCAGATAGTTCTGCCACCAATACGTCCGGACCTGCGGGACGCGACCAAGGCTACCACCCTGGATGAGATCCACGGCGTCGCGAAAGTGGCTCCAGCTCCGCTGCTGCATACCGCATTGCAGTATCCGGTTGCTCGAGCGCACCGCTCGCGTCAGCGTCGCGCCTTCCTCCAGCGTATGCGTCACCGGCTTTTCCAGATAGACGTCTTTACCCGCTGCCAACGCGTCCACCGCCATGCGCACATGCCAATGGTCGGGAGCGGCAATCAGCACGGCGTCGATCTGCTGCTCGAGAACTTCGTGATAATTCACGTGCGTGGTCGCCGCACCGTTCGATCGTTGTTTGACGGCCTCGCGTCGCGGCCCATAGACGTCGCTCACCGCCACGATCTGGTAGTTGCCGACCTTGTCGGCGGCATTAAGCAGGTCACCCATGCGCCCCCCGGCGCCGATCACTCCGACGCGCAGGGTGTCGTTGGCTCCGAGCACTCGGCTCGACGCAAGAGCCGTCAGCCCGGTGGTGATTATGAAACTGCGACGATTGAGTTGATTGGACATGGCGGTCATCTTAGCGAGTCGCGGTCAAGGAGGAAAGTGGTCGGACTCGGGTTCGTTCTTCGCGAAAAGATGCGTGTGGCTCGCTCCCTACCTCCGATAACCGTCGCTATCTGCCCACAGCTTTTGGTGTAATCGACTTTCGGTCTATTGAGCGTATACTCATCTCTTCCGTGAGACTCCGATGTACCCGTTTTCTCATTTTGCCACCCGTGGCTGAATCAACCGCAACACAAGCCGGTGCGTGGACGAGAGGATACCAATCACATGAATTCGCTACGCAATCTCTTGCTGGGCGCGCAACAGACTGGTCTGGCCATCGGTCACTTCAATATTTCGGACTTGGTTCTATTGAAAGCAGTGTTCGCCGCTGCCCGCGAACACAACGTACCGGTCTTAGTCGGTTTGTCCGAGGGCGAGCGTGAGTTTATGGGCGTTCGCGAGAGTGCCGCTCTAGTGCGAACCTTGCGCGAAGAATTCGACTTCCCCATTTTTCTGAACGCAGATCACACGCACTCCCTCGCGAAGGGGCTGGAGGCTGCTAAAGCCGGCTATGACTCCATCGTTTTTGATCTATCAGCCTTGCCCTTCGAAGAAAATGTCCGCCAAACCAAGCAGGCTGTGGAAGCCCTGAAAGCGATCCATCCGGACATGCTGGTCGAGGGAGAAATCGGCGACATCGGCACTGGCTCCGAAATACACGAAACCTCTCCCGACCTCACAAAGGGGCTTTCCACTCCCGAGGAAGCCAAACAATTTGTGGACAGCACCGGAGTAGACATCCTGGCTCCGGCGGTGGGTAATATGCACGGAATGCTCCGCAGCATGGTAGACGGGGAAACGAAGAAGCATTTGGATATCCCGAGAATCGCTGCCATCAAGAAGGCCGCAGGAGTCTTCCTGACCCTCCATGGCGGCTCAGGAACCGACGATCAAGACTTTCGCAAAGCGATCGCCGCAGGAATCAACATTGTCCACATCAACACAGAGCTTCGAGTCGCGTGGAGACACGGGTTGGAAGAAGGCTTAGCCAAGCATCCCGACGAAGTCGTACCCTACAAAATTCTGCCGCCCGCCGTGGATGCAGTAAAGCAAGTCGTCGTCTCGCGCTTGAGACTGTTCAACGATAAGCGCCACTTTGCCCAAGCAACGTAGGCGCCCGTTTGCAGCCAACAAGCATGTTTGGGTTTCCCAAGGTGAAGTTCACTTGGCCTGAGCAGCATCCATCCTCAAAAATCGCGCCGCGTTGTTGTACAGGATGTCGCGCTTCTGCTGGGGCGTCAGGTAATCGGCGTTCTGAATGATGCTGATCGAATAGGCCATCAGTTTGGGCCAGATCAATTGGTCGGTTCCGAACATCACGCGGTCCTCGAATCCGGCATCCACGAGTCGCTCGATATAGCGATTGACTTCCTTGATGGGATAGCTCCAGATCAGCCCTGCAACATCGACGTAAACGTGCGAGTTCGCCTGCAGCAGCGTGAGCATGTTATCGATCATGGGATACCCGGCGTGCATCGCTTGAACGCGCAGTTTCGGGTGGCGCGCCAGAAGTTCCTCAAGCAGAAGCGGATTCCCCATGGACCCGCGGAACTTTGGCATGATCACGTTTGCGCGCCCTGAGCCGCCGGTCCCCATGTGGATGGCTACGGGGATATCCAGTTCCTCGGCGAGGGCAAAATAGGCATCGACCGAAGGATCGCTGGGCGAGATGCCCTCATATTGGAGTCCGATCTCGCCCATTACTTTGAAGCCGCCGGTTGTGAAGTCTTTTCGCAACTCTTCGAGAGCAACACGCTGGCCGGGAGCCATCCCGTTTTCAAACGACGTGCCGGAGATGATCCTGGCCGGTGCGGCGTCCTTCCACTTCTGGACGCTCTTGGGCTCGCCGAAAACCACCGCCGTCACGTTGAGGCGCTCCATTTCCGCCAGAACGTCTTTCATATATTCGCCGGGGGCGGACGGATAAAGCGCAGGCGTGCAATGTTCCTTCACCCAGCCGAAAGGCTCTTCCTTACCTTTAGGATCGGACGCCGTAAACTTCGAGGTGTTTGGACACATCGGTGCTACGCCAGGAAAGGCCCCATCTAGGGCGTGGACGTGAACATCGATGACCGGCGGAACCTTACCCTCAGTGTTCTGGGCCAGAGAGACCCTTGAGCAAGATGAAAAGAGTACGGCGCAACACAATAATCGCCAGATAGGACTGGAAGACATCTAGAATCTCCTCCTGCGCACACGTATCACTTGGCCGGCGTCCGACCGGAATTTATCTTAATCAAGGAGTCCGGAGGCTGGTTCTCTTCGCCAGCAAAGCCAATCTCTGCTCGTGGTCTATGGGCTCCCACGGGACCAGTTTCTCGGCCAGCACATCCATTCTGCGAAGGAGCGTCAACTCGAGGAAAAGTCCGAAAAAATCCAAATCGCGGAAGACTAGCGAGCCCGCCGTTCTCATCCGGTCACGGATCCGCTCGAAGTGGGCCGGCATCTCAGTCCAGTGCAGGCTGGCGCGGTGGTGATGGCAGAGGTGGTATCCCTCGTTCAGGAAGTTCACCTCATCCAGAACGGTCACGGCGTTCGCGAAATAATCCTCCGGACGTTCGGGATCACAGAAAGCGTGCTGGACCCACGCAGTGATGGCATTGATGAAATTCATACAGAGAAGAGGAGCCAGGACGAAGACGATTCCAATTCTCCAGTCGTAAATAAAGACGGCTGCGAAGTAAGCATAGTAGCGCGCCATTCCCCATAGCATGCGTCTTCGGTTCTTTTCATCGCCCCGCGCTTTAAAATAGGCGTAGGGAGCAATCCCCAGGACCGTCCAAATGTTGTCCGACAGGTACAACAAGAAATCGAGCCGGCTGGTTCGATCGTAGCCAATGCTGTTGCGCGTGTCGTCGGGTCCGCTGTTCTCTCTATGGTGCAGACACACATGGGCGGTGCGGCCCAGTTCCGGAGCGTTCCCATAAAAATATCCCAGGAAGAATTCGAGGTAGCGGCCGAAGACCTTATCGTATTTATCCGCAAAGTAGCCGTGGCGCCGGTGCGCCTCTAAATGGCTGGCGCTGAACATCCTGACAAACCGCTGGAACTTGAGACCGTAGAGAGAAAGATAGAACGCGATCACCAGCAGCACTTGAGGCTTTCCTAAAACGAGTTGGATCGCAAAAATTGGCACGACGGTCAGGGTAAGGGAGACCATCAGCCGTAACGCGGGGGTGTCTCGGGGATCCCGCAGAACTTCTTGGCCCAGCCGAGCGATGACCCGGTCATACCCCCGGGAGACAAATTCATACGCGTCTCGTAACGGACGAACCCTCCCGAGTAGCAATGCCACCCCGTAGCTTCCGAAGGAGAGCGCGGCTACCGGCAGTGCCGCAACCGTGCTGGCCAACCCCATCAGCACGGCCCACGACCGATATAGGAATCGGAGCCTGGAGTTGGCTGCGAAACTCATCGCCATGGAGGCCGCGCCTATCGCTGGGTAATCAATTTCCATTTCCGCACCTGTGCCACGATGTGGCTTTAAGCTCCCCGAGCCGCCATACTAGGCCGCACTACGAAAGCAAGTCAACATTGTCTGCATAGATGGTTATCTGAACAGGAGTGTCGCCGAGGATTCCAGTCATCAGCTTCGAAAGTTTCAGAGAGCTCCCAGCTGTTCTTGATGTATTCTCGGCCTGCTGTCACGTTTTTGGATCGAGGTCATCCAAGTATAAAACCCATGAGCACAGCCCCATTTCACAAGCACTCGGCTAATGCGCCGCGGCCCAACGACAAGCGAAAAATTGCCGAGCACTATGATTTCGTTAGCCCTTACTACCAATCGCTTTGGGGCGAACATATTCATCATGGTTATTGGATTCGCGGCGACGAATCGAAAGAACTGGCGCAAATCCAGCTCATCGAGCACCTCGCGCAGTTGGCCAATCTCCAGACCGGCTCCGCGGTCCTCGATATCGGTTGCGGCTTCGGGGGTACCAGCCTGTACCTGGCGCAGAAGTACAAGGCATGCGCGACGGGCATCACCATCTCCCCAGTGCAGGTGGAAATGGCCAGGAAGGCAGCTGCGGCTGCGCAATTGGACGCGCGCTTTCTTCTGATGGACGCCGAAGTCTTGGATTTCCCCCGGCCGTTTGACCTTCTTTGGTCCGTCGAGTCCATCTCTCACTATCACGACCATCGGAGTTTCTTTGCCAACGCCGTGAGATTTCTGAAACCCGGTGCAACCTTTGCGCTCACGGATTGGTTCAAGAGGTCGGACCTTTCGATGGCGCAAACACGCAAGTTTATCGAACCCATCGAGCAGGGAATGTATGTGGAACTCGAAACCATGGACGACTACGAATCCCATCTCCTTGCAAGCGGTCTGCAAATCGTACACAGGCAGGATTTATCACGTCAGTGCGCGAAATCATGGGATCTCGGTTTGGATATAATCCGCCACAAATCCTTTTGGGCCTTGGCCGCAAAAATGGGCAAGGATTTTGTGACCAACCTGAAAGCATTCCAGGCCATGCGCGCGGGTTACTCTTCCGGTACTTTCGTCTATGGCCTCTTCATTGCCCGCAAGCCTCTTTAATGTCTACGCACAGTATCGATTCCAGCGAGAAGCCGCAGTCCGATACATCGCAGCGATACCGGTAAGTCGGTACTGATACCCGAGTCTCCGGCTGTCCGACGGAGCGTTTCCGTCCGTAAGCAGAGCCAATACTGAATTATTTTGTCCGTCATCATTCTGTACAAATACCGGCAGCTGGCATACAAGGAATGCCTGCACTCGATGAACTGGAACACGACTGGAGCATAGGGCGATGCGCATCGCGAGCGTGGGTCATGCGGTCTTTGCGGCGACCATGATCGCCCTCGGAATCGTGGGACTGATCAACGGCGATTTCGCTGGAGTATGGCAGCCGGTACCCAAGGGTGTGCTCGCACGCGAAGTACTGACCTATCTCTGCGCCTTCGTCTCGCTGGCATCGGGCATAGGCCTGCTCTGGCCGCGCACCGCCGCCCTTGCTGCCCGCGCGCTGCTCGCCTATCTCCTGCTTTGGTGGCTGTTGTTTAGAGTGCGCGACATCTTCCTCGCGCCCACCTCGCAAGATTCCTGGTCAGGCTGCGGCGAGACCGCGGTGATGGTGGCGGGCGCCTGGGTGCTGTATGCCTGGTTCGCCGCTGACTGGGACAAGCAGCACTTCGGTTTCGCCACCGGCGACAAGGGTCTGCGCATTGCGAGAATGCCTTACGGCCTGGCCATGATCCCCTTCGGCGTGGCCCATTTCGCCTATGTCAAACAGACCGCCGCGCTGGTGCCTGGCTGGCTGCCATGGCATGTAGCCTGGGCCTATTTTTTCGGCTGTACCTTCCTCGCGGCGGGCGCGGCGGTGCTCATCGGTGTGTGGGCACCGCTGGCAGCCACGCTCTCGGCGTTGCAGCTTGGCATGTTCACGATGCTGGTGTGGGTACCCATCGTGGCGGCAGGCACCAAGAACCCCTTCCTATGGAGCGAGACCGTCATCTCTTGCGCGCTGACCGCCGCCGCCTGGGTGGTGGCGGATTCCTACCGCGGCATGCCCTGGCTTGCCGTGAACAAGCGAAGTACACACTCGCCCACGCATCAGAATTCTTCTGCTTCAACCCCTGATTGATGTCTTAACTCTTCTTTCTCCCGCTCGCAGCGTCCATCGCCAACCCCACCCAGCGCGGTCCCGACCACTCCCGAAATATGGCCTTGTGGGTGGGGCGAGCCGCCTAGTAAAATTGCTAATGAGCGCCAGTACGAGGCAACTACATGCTGGAACACGATCCCGAATATCGCCGCCAAGTAGCCCTTCGGCTGCGTGCTTTCGTGGCAAGCAGACCGCTCATTCCCTCTGAATATTCGTTATCTCCATCGGTAATTCCCGGTGCTTCGTCCTCGGCGGCCCATGGCCACTGGCAGGAGCTCCAACATGACATTCACGCGTCTGATAATCAGGTTGCCTTGCATGGAACCAAGCGTCTGGTAAAGTCAGCGTTTTTCCTGGTTCTCTGCTTCGGCACCGCTGTCTGCTCGGAAGCTCAGGATACTCAGCCAAACAGTCCTTCCGACTCCTGGACCAGCACCACGCAGACTTCCGTGGATCACGCCAGCCCTGTGCGAACGCTGGAAAGCCATGTGACGTCCGGCAACCGCACTGTGGATAAACGGAGGCAGGAAGTGCTTGGGCCTGACGGCCAGTTCCAGCCCGATTCCGACACCGAGAAGGAGACCGTTCAAGTAGATGACACCACCATGCGCACAACCGTGCGCACCTACACGTGGGACCTGAATGGAAAAAGGAAACTGGCGAAGGTAACCGAAGAGGAAGCACGAACCTCAGCCAGCGGCGATGTTCATGTGGTAAGCACCACCTCGAGTTCCGATTTGAATGGAAATCTTCAGGTCGTGCAACGTGAGGTTGCGGATACAAAAAAGACGAGCCCGGACGCGCAGGAGACGAAAACCACGGTCTACCTCGCGGACGGTAATGGTGGCTTCACCACGTCCCGGCAAACGCTCGAATTGCAAAAGCGAAGCGCTGACCAGAAAATCGAACTAAAGAAGACAACATTGCTCCCGGACGGCAACGGCAACTGGCAAGTAGGCGAAGTAACAAAAAAATCGATCAAGGAAGACGGCAAAAAGCGAATCACCGAAGAGCAGGTTTCGCGGCCCGATTCGGAAGGCAGACTCTCGGAGTTTTCACGCACCGTTGGCGAAGAGACGGAAACGGGCAACGGACAAAAGAGCAACACCGTCGACACATATTCTACGGTCGTTCCTGGCGTGACTGGCGACGGCAGGCTGCACCTGAGCCAGCGAGTCACGACTGTCGAGAAAAAAGATTCAGCTGGAAAAGTAACCGAGCAGCAGGTCGAGCAGCCCAATCCGGGTGACCCGCACGCCGGTCTGCAGGTAAGCTCAAAAACCAAGTATACCGTGCTGTATAGTGCCTCCGGCACGCAGCAGACCAAGACCGTTCAAGCGCGGGACTCCAATGGCACTTTTAATGTGATCTCCGTCGAGACGCGGAAATCAGACCAGGCTCACGACGCGCAGCAACAGACACCGCCCTCAGATAAACCCCAATAGTGCGCGTTGTCACCGGTCTAATCCTTCCATGAGAAGGCCGGTCGATGTCCGGGCACACCTTCCCTTTCTTCTTTCCGTGACTCTGCTCCCATTCAGCTAAGCCACCTCTGTCGCCATCCTTCCATCGTTCCGAGATACCAGTCTCCTTCTTTGCTGATTTTCTTCTGCGGCGCTCGCTCTCCCCGGCTCCACTGGTCCTTCGGCGTTGTACAGCGGCGCGAGGCGGATTCCATGCCGTGCGGCGATGGCCTCGATCTCCTCAACTCGCTGCGGAGTGATAAACCCTCTCCCCCGCGAGAACGGCTCGAACCGGCGCTCCAGCGCGAGAGCCATGCCTTCCAGCAGGCAGCCATGGACCACATCCGGGAATGGATGCCGATTCAGAATTCCACGAAAATCGGGTGCGAATCTCATTCCCCCGGTGATCTGTCCAAGACCTCCGAAGAAGATTTTGGCGCCGGGCATATCCGCGCTTGGCGACAGGTTTTTCGGATATCCGGCATCGCAAACGATCGCGTCGCGCGCAATCCGGCCCAATAGCAGCGAAGGAGACGCCAGACTCGCCGCGCAGATCACCACGTCCGCCTCCGCGGAGAATTGCTGAAGGCCCGTCGCGATCTCCACCTCAACCCCATCGACTTCCAACTCGGCCGCGAGCCTGCGCAGTCGCTCCTTGTTGCGCGCGCTCAGCAGCACGCGCCTCACCAGAGGTGCCAAACAACGGGCGCACCCGGAACCCACATCCCCGCTTGCCCCAACGATCAGCAGCGTCGATCTTCGGAGTTCTCGATCCTCCAGCGCGCACATCCGATGGATGCCCTGCACAATGAGCGCGACCGTCAACGTATTGCCCGTCGTGAACACCGTATCGTGCCGCGCGGGAAGTTGATCGAAGTTCCCCTCAATCAGGATCGAACTGAATCCGCCCAGACTTACGATCCTCGCTCCCGCGTTGATCGCGCAGGCCGCCGCCCCTCGCACGCGCGCGATGTTGTCATGCACGCAGCCAGCGTCCAGACGGTCGGGCGGAATAAAAGAATCGATATACACGCCGCGCGCCCCCACACCAAGCCTCGATGCGACCTCGACGTGACACACCACTCTCGGCGGAATCCACGGGAGGATGTCCATAATCTCGTCGTCCGGCAGAGGCCTATGCTCCGGTCCCCGCAGCACCGCGAGTACATCGGTGGCCGCCCTCCAGCTCTCCTGATGCCCGACCAGCGCGAAGTCCACACCCACATCGAGCCCCGTTGCCTCTTCCGTGGGCGCCCCAGGTTTCGCTTTTTGCAACCTGGGTCTTGGGATCGTCCGCGCTCGTCCAGCTACACTGGCAACTGAGTTACCCATGTAAGTGTTACCTCCCCAGGCAGTCCCAGCATGTCCAGCGTCTTCAGATATTGTTGCAGCGAAGCTCCGCGCAACTCCGCCGGAGTCAAAGCGATTTCGGGCAGCGCCGGCTTCACGCAACTCTCGTGGCACACTTCGCAATGTCCATGCTTGCATTCCTTCGCCAGCATCTCCGCAAGCGTAGTCATCACCTCAAGATGCAGCCGATGCACCTTGTCATCGAAGCGCCCTGGGTCCAACGCTCGCTCCCTTCGAAGAATCTCCATCGCGTGCCCGATATGCTCCTCTTCCTCCGCCGCGATGGCCGTAAAGGTCCTCCCCAGACTCCCCGCCGCCACCTTCCCGACGCGCGCGTAGCTCGCCACCGCGAACGATTCCAGCATGATCTCCTGCACAATCAGACAGCCGATAAAGTCCCGCTCGGCGATACAGCGCAGGAACGCCTCGCGCAGCCGCTTCCAATACTTCGCCTCGACGTTATTCGCTACCTCCACTCCAATCTTGCGACCCTCGGCTGCGAACCGCGCGGCATGCCCCTGCTCCCCCTCCGCATGCTCCAACGCGTCGGCCACTTCTCCGGGAGAGTCACAGATCTCCACCAACGAGGTGTAATTCATCGCGGCGATAAGCTCCCCGGTCATAGCCTGCGCCAAGACGTCTTGCCAAATCGGCGCATTGAGCGGTGGGCGAGCAAATTCATTCGCAAGTGAGCCATTCAGTTTAGTAACCGGTTCCATACCATCCTCCTTAACATCGAATCGAACATTCCAAATCCAAGCTCCTGCGCATCAGATCGGTTCCCGATACCGGCGCAGCCTCGCCGCCGCGGCCAGGAACACCGCGGCGAAGATCAGTCCGATCCACAACCCCGGCGAACTCAAAAATCTCCCCGGCGTGAGCAGTGCTAGCGGAATAAAATGCGGATCGGCTTTGACGCCACCAGCCCCCTGCAACGCAAAAGCGTTCGCGGCGAACCCAATGAAGCGCTCTCTCAGCAGCGAGCCAAAGAACGAGCCGTGAAACGCTCCCCTCTCCATGCCGAAGAGCACCAGCGGCGGCAGCACCACCCACAGAAACGTGGCCCGCCGCGCCCACCCGGACACCAGCAACAACCAGCCATAAATCGGCGCATGCCATAGCGACATCACCGTCAGCCCATAGAGCAGCACCAATTCCAACTGGAACAGCGGCAACAGTGTTCGCTGCGCGGCAATCCCCAAACCGCTCATCGCAAGTACCAGGCTGCTGAACACCAGCATGATCAAATGCAACCCCACGATGATCACGAACGTGACCAGCGGCACAATCACCAGCGGAATGCTCGCCTTCGACAGCACCGTCGTGAGATCCGAAACCGGCAGCGACTTCCAGAACAAAATGCTGCGATCGCGGCGTTCGCCATACAGAGCGTCGATCGCATAGAACACTCCGACGAGCATGCCCGTCACCAGCAGCAGCCATGCAACGTGCGCGTAAGGCATGACCAGTCCGACGTGCTGATGCGCCGGCTCCATTCCCCCCACTGCGCGCGCGTTGCGCGGCAGACCATGCAGACTGACCAGAAAGCCCAAAAACGCGACCCCGGCGACGGCCAGCGGCGCGACATAAATCGATCGGTTCTCCCAAACTTCCCGCCGCACCGACCAGTAAAAAGGCCGCGTCTCCGCCACGACGACCGGTGCGGCCACCTGCGGTTCAAACGATTCGGGCGCCGCATTCGATGGAGTAGTCATCGACCCGCTCCTCGCGGCGCCGTCCCCTGCGCCGCGCCTGCTTCATTGCCCATCACGCCGCCCATCACCGCCACGAACACGTCGGCAATGCTCGGCGTATGCACCTCGCCCAGTTTGGACAATTGGTCCGCGACTTGCCCGCGATCGAGATGATCGAACAACAGAATGCTCCGCCCAAACACCTGCCGCTCGTGAATCGGCTTGAACGCCCGCGCCGCCGCAAGCTGCTCGGGCAGCACGATCACTTCCACATAGCGCGCTTCAAACTGTTCCATGCTGCAATCCAGCACGATGCGCCCGCGGTTGATGAACATCAGATCGGTCAGGACGTGCTGCACCTCTTCCACCTGATGCGTGGTCACCACAATCGTCCGGCTGCGATCGAAGTAGTCGTTCAGCAGCGAATCGTAAAACTGCTTGCGATACAAAATGTCCAGACCCAGCGTCGGCTCGTCCAATATCAGCAATCGCGCGTCAATCGCCATCACCAGCGCCAGGTGCAGCTGCACCACCATGCCCTTCGACAATTCCCGAACCTTGCTGGAGCGCTTGATGGTCGTCCTGGCTAGAAATCCTTCCGCCTTCGCACGATCAAATCGCGGATGTATCCCCGCAACGTAGTCCAGCGCCTGCGATACCCGCATCCACCTCGGCATCACCGCCACATCCGCAATGAAGCACACATCGCGCACCAGCTCATCGCGCTCGTTCCAGGGATCGCGTCCAAGCACCTTCAGCTCCCCCTGATACTGCGTAAGCCCCAGAATCGCATTCAACGCTGTGCTCTTCCCCGCCCCATTCGGGCCGATCAATCCCAGGATGCGCCCCTCTTCTACCCGCAAATCGACGCTGTCCAGCGCCACGGTAGCCCCGAAAACCTTGCGCAGCCCGCGTGCTTCGATGACGCTCATGGTTTCGGCTTCTCCCCTTCATCCTTCGATGAATCATTCGACGATCCATTTCCCGCGGTCTCCTCAGCCGATGACGCCCTCTTTTCCCCGGCTGGCGACGCGCTGGCCGGCGACTCGCTGGCCGGCGAATGACCGTTCGCCGCATCCAGCAACTCCTGAGGAGTCAACCCAAGCCGCTGAATCGTCGTCCACACCCGAGGCCACTCCTCCGCCAGAAACCTCGCCCGCTCACCCTGCAGCAGCAGCTCCCGCGCCCCCACATTGATGAACATGCCCCGCCCCCGCCGGCTCTCCACCAATCCCTCGTCCACCAACTGCTGATAGCCCTTCAATACTGTCAGCGGATTCACCCGATACTCCGCCGCCACGGTGCGCACCGAAGGCAGCGGATCGCCTTCGGCGAGCACCCCATCCAGAATCATCGCCACCACCCGGTCGCGAAGCTGGCGGTATATTGGCTGACTGTCGTTGAACTCACGTTCCATCCTGTTGTCCAAATCGCCCTTTTCGAGAAGTCCCTTCAGTTATTTCGTTCGCTGCAACTCCATGTGCGCGTGGACCGGCTTGTCCCCGTTCATGAAGGTCCAGTCTTCCGTGTGATGATCGGCATCGATGATCGTGAAGATCGCATGGTGCATGTGCCCGTACTGCAAGCTCCCCGCAACATCCAGAAACTCGAATTCCACGGTATTCCCGTCAGGCCCAATCTTGCCCACCATGCGCGGCCGGTTCCCGGCGTCACAATAGTGAGTCAGCATCAATCGGTCGCCATCCATATACACCATGGTGATGGGATCATCCGGTCGACCGACTCCGGTCATCTCATGCATCAGCGCATTCCCCATCGAAGTCACCCGCAGCGTGGC
Organism: uncultured Acidobacteriota bacterium; assembly: GCA_963810355.1. Lineage (GTDB taxonomy): Bacteria > Acidobacteriota > Terriglobia > Acidiferrales > UBA7541 > Acidiferrum. The sequence goes on along the minus strand of CAWENU010000009.1, from coordinate 103,624 downwards.
GTGCATCAGCTTCCCTTCGATTTCAGGGGCCACCGGGACGGTGGTCACATGCCCCTCCCAAGTACCCGCCAGCGTTTTCATCTTGTCGAAAGACTTCTGCGCGTCCGACTGCGCGAAAACCACGGCCGAGAGAGCCAGCGAAAAAACCCCGATTGTCATCAAACGATGGAATTTCATTTCATTCTCCTTCTCCTTAATCTTTCCGTGCAGCCAGAGGGTCTCCCCTCCTTCACTGCAGTCGTGAGCCACGCTCAGCGCTCAGTAGTGTTATACATAACTATAACACTATAGCGCATGTCAAGCTTTTTCTTTACGTTTTTGCTCCCCTACCACACACCGCTGATTCATAAGCACTTGTCAGCGCCTCACCGTCGGGTGCCGCACCCTTGGGTTCTAAGGGTGCGGTTTTTGACCTTCCAGCAAGGCCCCCATGCGAATGGCAGTAAGCGGCTGTTTTTGTAGCACCTTCTTTGTAGCGGCCGCTTTCCGAAGCGGGCGCTGTTTTGTGCTTTTGGGCATGCAGGTTCTGACGTTCTGTTTCGTTGCACGCTTACGATCGTCTCGAAATCCCCAGTCAGCTTCCCCTCCGCCATTCGAATAGTCCATAATCAGTTATCAGTTGACATCAGATAACTTCCGTGCTATAGTGCGCTCAACGATTCGGGCTCTCGCCCGGAACTGCCATTAGGTCCCCGATGGTAAAGCCCCGCCCTCTCGCCACACCCCACGCCGCAGTCCTCACCGAACTCTTGCCGTGCCCGAACTCCGTGCCTCTGTGTCTCCGTGGCAAATTCCTAAGCCCTTCAGAATCCGCACTTACGAAAAACGCACCCGTAACTCGTTTAGAATCCGCACTTCCAAAATTATTAAACTTAAAGTCCTTTAGAATCCGCACTTACGAGAAAAGGCAGGGGGAGGGGTCGGAACGGTTGACTAGCATCCTCAAGCATCTACCGCAAGGCGCAGTTCCGTGTCGAAGCCCCTGTCGTCCGCCACGGGACCTTGCTTCGATCAACATCTCATGGTCAATGACTCATGCCTCGGCTCGGCTGCGCGCCAAATCCATCAGCGCCTGGTGCATGCCCACCGTCTCCGGACCTTTGGAATCTTCCTTGGGCCGCAATTGGGAATATCTACCGTACTGCCCAAGAACCCACGCCTGCCGTTGGTCCCGAAGGGCGATGTCCAGGACTTCCCAGAGTCTCTCCTTGGCGCCGCGCGCAAATACAGGAGTGATCACCTCGATCCGCTTGGAAAGGTTTCGGTACATCCAGTCCGCAGACCCGATAAAGAATTCACCGTCTGCCGGCTTCTCCGTGCCATTCGCAAAGTACAAAATCCGCGAATGTTCCAGAAAGCGCCCGATGATGGATCGAATGCGCAGATTTTCGGTGCGACCCGGAACTCCCGGCCGCAAGCAGCAGAAGCCGCGAACAATCAGGTCAATGGAGACACCCGCCGCCGAGGCGTCGCATAACGCCTGGATCATGTCGGGGTCTTCCAGTTGGTTCATCTTGGCGACGATACGCGCGGGTCGGCCTGCGCGATGGTTCTCCACCTCCCGGCCGATCAGGTCGAGCAGACGCGGCCGCATCGTCTTGGGCGCCACCAGAAGCGTGGAGCACTTGGGAGCATTGGCGTGGCCGGTGAGGTAGTGGAAAAGGTTGACCACATCCTGGGTGAGCAGCGGATCGCAAGTCAGCAAACCAACGTCCGCGTAGAGGCGAGCGGTCTTCACGTGGTAATTGCCGGTCCCGATGTGCACGTAAGAGCGCAGGCCGTTCCCTTCTTTACGGACCACCAAGGCAATTTTGCCGTGGGTCTTGAGACCTGGCACGCCAAACGTGACATGCGCGCCGACCCGCTCAAGCTCCGCCGCCCAGTGCAGATTGCGTTCCTCGTCGAAGCGCGCCTTGATCTCCATCACGCAGGCCACTTGCTTACCATGCTCCGCGGCCCGGATCAGCGACTGCACAAATGGCGTGTCGTCTCCGATGCGGTAAGCGGTCATCTTGACGGCCACCGTTTGGGGATCATCGGCGGCGGTGCTGATGAAGTGCTCCACGCTGGCGTCAAAGCTGTCGTAAGGGTGATGGACCAGCACGTCGCCAGCCTGAAGAGTGGCAAAGACGGTCCCATCTGCCGGAAGCGCCGGAGGTTGCAGAGGAGTCCATGGGCGGTCGCGAAGCTCAGGAATCGGCAAGCCCGCAATCTCAAACATGGTCGTGTAGTCCACTTCCTCCGCCATGTCGTAGACATCCCGCGGCGCCAGGTGAAAGCGCTCGCGCATCGCTTCCTTGATGGCCGGATCAGCGCTGGGCCCGAACTCCAGCCGCACGATGGGTTCGTAGCGACGCTGCCGAACCTGTTCCTGGACCAACTCGCGAATTTCGGCTGGGGATTCGTCGTCGATCTCAACCTCGGCGTCCCGCGTAATCCGTACCACCGTGACACCGCTAATCGTCATCCCGCCGTAGAGCTTCTGCAGATTGCCGCGGATCACTTCATACAGCGGAACGAAGAGTTTTTGACCCGCCTCAACATCCGTGACCAGCGGTACCCACTGTTTCAGCACCGCGGGAACCTTCACCCGCCCGTACATCGAATCGCCGCGTTCGGGATCCTGCAAACGGAAGATCAGGGAGGTAGACAAGTTCGCCAGGAAGGGGAACGGATGCTCGGTAGCGATGACCAAGGGGGTAAGGGCTGCGGAGACGCTGGAATCAAAGTAAGCGCTGGCTTCCTCTTGCTGGCGCGAAGTCAGCTCGTCCCAGCGGCGCAGCAAAACGCCATAGCTGGCAAGCCCGGGAACCAGCGTTTGACGAAAGCAGCCAGCCTGATCGAGAAGCATCGGTAGCAATTTCTCCCGCAACTGCTGAAACAGCGCACGTTCCGTCTCCGTCAGCCCCTGCCGCAGCACCGCCATGCGCTTCATGAAGAACTCGTCGAGATTGGAGGTGAAGATGCCGAGAAACTTGGCCCTTTCCAGCAAGGGCGTACGCTCGTCGAGCGCTTCGGCTAGAACCCGCTGATTGAAATCCAGCCAGCCCAGATCGCGATCGATCCAAACGTCGGACAGCCCCTCGGACAATCGAGTGTTCAGCACTCCGTGGTCGCCAATCGAGGCGAGAGCAGGCGCACTCATGAATTACCCCCTGGAGGTCTTAGTCTTGGCTTAGAGCAGAGCCACCATTCTATGGAGCGGTTGTGAAAGCAGTGTTAATAGACCGCTACACATCGACCCGGCCAGCGAGGTTGACGAACTCCGTTTACCCTGCGGCACCGGCAAGGTTCTGGTCGGCTGGAGTAAGGAATGTTGGGACACCCTTATCAGGGCCCCGCACCGAGTTCCTTAAGTTTCTGCTGGAGGTCGTTGCGAATCTCACCGCGCCGCTGCTCCGTGTCGGACCATGACGACGCCGGCGCCGCATGAGAATCCAGCAGGGCTAATGCCTTTTCGGCGTACTGGCGTGCCAGCTCTTTCTGTCCATCTCTCAGGTACGCATCGGCAAGGTCGCTGTACGCATCGGCAGAGTCCGGATAGGCAAGGAGGTTGAGCTTGAAGATCTCGATCGCTATTTTCGGGTCTTCGTGCGCGCGCAAATGGTCACTGCCTATGATGTCGACGTTGATTTCCGGGAACAACTGCGCCTTGGGATCTTTCCGGCGGGCTTCCAGCAGTTGCTGCGTGACCTGGTCGACGCCCCCGGGCATCTCGAGTCGATTGAGGATCGCCGCCGATGCCAAGGCGTCCACTGGCGCGTGACCTGGTGTCTTGACCAGCGTGGTCACAAACCAATGCAAGAGGATGCCGGGAAGCTCCGGATGAAGCTTGAACATGTCGGTTCCGTGGCCGCCCTTGGCGGGAACTCTGCCGACACCGACGGGTTCATACCATAGCCCGGGAGCCTCCTCGGCCGCAGAGTAATGGACAAACTTCTTGTATGGGCTGGAGGAGGTGACGTACAGCCATTCCATCGCCTCGACCGTGGGTGGGTATTCGTCGTCGTCGGCCACCACGAACAGCCCGGGTAATTGCGACGCCTGGCGCAGGAAGCGCAGTTGCGGAAGCAAGGTCTCTCCGGAAAGCAATGCGAGGGATTTCACCTGGCCGGGGTGCCGGCGCGCGGTCTCCACGGAATTGTCGACGCCGAGCAACCCGGCCCCTCCGACACCGATGACATCGCGCTGGACGCCCGGCTGTGAAACCAAATATTGAAGCGCGGTATCAAGATCATCGGTCCACTTTTGCAATTTGTGGGTCTTGTCGGGATCATTCCAGCGGTCATACGTGCCGCCGCTTTCGCCGTGTCCGCGATTATCAACGGTAAGCGTGTTGACTCCGGCCTCCGCGAGTTGTGCGGCTACGCTGTCCCAGGAATTGCGTGTGCGATTGCTCTGATGGAACAGCAACACACCGGGGCCCGGCTTTGCCGCGGCGAAGTAGCTAGCCTTCAGGATGGTGCCGTCGGAAGACTTCAGATCAAGCCCGCGCGGCTTCGGCAACTGCTGGGCGCTCGAGGCCACGGCCATTCTTGTGCACCGAAACAAGGTGATCCCGATGAAGATGACAAGCGCCAGCAACAAGAAGACTTTCATTTGTTTCATTTGTTTCATTTGAGTGGCTCACTTCGGTTTGTTAGCCGCGCAAGCATGTGCCGGACCGTAACACGGTCATCCATCCTCGGCGGCGGCTACACGCTTTTTCACTAGTGGAGCGTGCTCTCAATGCGATGCAAGGTCATTCCTGACCACTGCGCCGCCCTTCATGACGAAGCGGACGCGTTCGAGTTCGGTGATGTCGGCGAGGGGATCGCCGGAAACCGCGACGAGATCGGCGAATTTGCCCGGTTCGATGCCGCCGATGCGGTCCTGCCAGCCGAGCATTTCTGCGGCATTGACGGTGACCGCGCGAAGGATATCGAGCGGCGGCATTCCGGCGTCATGCAAGTGGGGAAACATTGTTGCCGAGGCTTGGCCCTTCGTTTTTCCTGGATAGAAAAAGCCCATATCGGATCCAGCCGCGAACTTCACCCCTGACTTGAGGATCCGCTGAACGAGGTCGGCCGCCTTTTTACGCCTGCGTTCATCGGCAGCGACTAGCTGGGCCTTTATAGCGGGTGGAAACACGATGCTCGGCTCGGTGATCTTCAGATAGAAGCCGCTCCAAAAGGTGGGCGTGATGTCGAAGAAGATGCCCTTGTCACGCATCATCTTCAACTGGTCGTCGGTTACGTCGTTGCCGTGCTCGATACTGTCCACGCCCGCGTCGATGGCAATTTGGATGGCAGTTTGGCCCACGGCATGGGCGGTAATCTTTTTGTGCGCGCGATGAGTTTCTTCAACGATCGTGGACATCACTGGCGTGTCAATTCCGACGCCCCCGTCGTCGAGCGTAACTTTGATAACATCCACGTCATAGAAGAGGTTCGCATCTACGGCGCGCCGCCCTTCATCCAGGTTCGAGACGTTAAGAAATTCCTGCCGCAGGATGGAGTCGGCAAGCGCGGGATTGAGGCTTTGGACATAATTGCCGAGCGCAGTGATTTTCCGGCCCGCAGCAAGGACCCTGGGGCCGGAGATACGACCGGCGTTAATGGCGTCGCGCAGGGCGGCATCGCCGTCGATTCCGGAGTGACCCAGATTGCGGACAGTTGTGAAGCCGCTCTCAAGGTCTTCGCGCGCCAACTGAGCACCCAGAAAGGCGCGTTTACTGGGCGACTCGACGATGGCTAGCAGTTGGTCCGGAACAAAGTCCCCGTTGGAGCGGCGTTCGTACTCCTCTTCTGGCGGAACGATCACGTCGAGAAGCAGGTGGGTATGACTGTCAATCAGCCCGGGCAGCAAGGTCGCGCCGCCCAAGTCAATGGTCTTGACACCCGCCGGTACATGCGCCTGCAGTTGTGACGGAGAACCAACCTCCTTGATCTTGCCGTTTTCAATCAGCACTGCTGCGGGCGAAAGCACATTGCCAGTCCGCGGATCGAGGAGCCGGGCGGCCTTTACGAGAGTCGGGGGAGAAGGCGACTCCGACTCGGCGATGACCTGCCCGGCTGTGAATAGAGCGAAAAATGGCGCCGCCAACAACGCCGCCAACGACAAGAAGGTCCGTATTTGTTTCACTGGCAACTCTCCTCCTACAAATCGATGCGCAAATTGGAATCACGTCATGATCATCGGACATGAGTGCTGAGCCTCAGGCGTCGCGCAGGGCGCACATCGGGTCTACTTTTGTAGCGCGCCGCGCCGGAATGTAAGTGGCGAGCATGGCGACACCCATCAGAAGAATGGCGAGACCCAGAAACGTCAGAGGATCGGTCGGCCTCACACCGTACAGAAGGCCGGCCATAAACTGGGACACGATCAAAGCACCGAGGAGTCCAACGGCCGCGCCGGTGACGGCGAGACGCAATCCCTGGCGCAGCACCATGCGCACGATGTTCGCGGGTTGCGCGCCGAGTGCGAGGCGAATCCCGATCTCGTGGGTGCGCTCGCTGACGATGTAGGAAATCACGCCGTAAATTCCGAGGCTGGCGAGAAGCAAGGCGGTGAGAGCGAACAGCGAAATCATTTGCATCGAGAAGCGCCTTTCGGCGAGAGAGGTGGAAACCGTTTCGTTCAGGGTCTGCGCGTCGTAAACGGAAAGCGTTGGATCGACGGACTGCACTTGCTGGCGGACTTCCGCTGGAATCGCGGCGGCGTCCAGAGGTCCGCGCAGAAATATCGCCAGACGGTGAGCGCCGTTCTGATAGAGGTTCAGATAGATTTGCGGAACATCCGCTTGGGCCAGCGATTGTGTCCTCGCGTTCGCAACCACGCCGACAACCGTAATCCAGGGAGACTGTGCTCGAGTGGACCTGAAACGTTGGCCCAAGGGACTTTCGTTTGGCCAGTACGTTCGCGCGAAGGCTTCATTGATCACCGCTACGTGTGGGGCCCTTTCGTTATCCAACTCGTTGAACAAGCGGCCGCGAAGCAGGGGTATTCCCAGCAGATGAAAATAGCCTGGCGTGACCCGGGAGCGTTCGGCGACCGGAGGCTGGTCGCTCTGACTGCCGCGTCCAGCGATGGTAAAGAAGAAGTGGCCATCGGCGATGAGGTTGAGAGCGCGTTGACTCTGGTCCAAGGGAATAGACGCGCTGTCTCCGATGGCAACTTCCTCGACACCGGGCAGCGTAGCGTTGCGGCGAAGGAGTTCGCGCAGGAAGGTGGCTTCCTGAGAAGGCGTTGCGTATTTGTCGTTGGCGGGATCATTGGGGTCGGGGAGGCGCGTGCGGAAGGACATGACATTGTGCGGATTGAATCCGAGGCGCGCGTTCAGGAGATCCCAGAAACTGTGCAGTAGGAGACTGGCGGCGATCATCAGCACCAAGGAAAGGGCAAATTCCGTAACTACCAGCACACGGCGGGTGCGCGCCTGCCGGCCGGAGCCTGTCGAGCCGCGCCCTTCCTGTTTGAGCGCATGAGTTAAATCCAGCCCGCCGGCCTGCAAGGCGGGTGCGAGTCCGAAGATCACACCGGCGAAGAGCGAGGCGACGAGAGCGAAGAGCAAGACGCCCCCACTAATCGATATGTTATTAAGGCGCGGCAGATTTTCCGGCAAGACGCGTAGCAGAAATCCTTCCACGGAGAAGAGGAGCGCCAAGCCAGCGATCCCGCCGAGCAGCGCAAGGAGCAAGCTTTCGGTCAGCAACTGCAGCATCAGCCGGGTGCGCGCGGCCCCGAGCGCCTGGCGAAGGGCCAGTTCGCGGCCTCGCACGCTGGCGCGCGCGAGCAGGAGGTTCGCGACATTCCCGCAGCCGATCAGCAGGACCAGACCGACGGCGCCAAGCAGTAGAATCAGCGACCGGCGAACATTGCCGACCACGGTCTCCTGGAGCGGCACAAGGCGCACCGTCCATGCGCTCTGGGCTGGATAGTCGGTGGGAAACTGTTTCTGCAAAGATGCGACAAGGGCGTCTACCTGGCTCTGCGCGGCCGCAATGGTGAGTCCGGGTTTAAGCCGGGCGATTGCCGTGGGAAGACTCCGCCTGTTGCGCGGCGGGTGGTCCGACATGGGCGCACCGTAAAAGCTAGTTGCGGCCCAGACTTCGATATTCCTTTCTTCCGCTGTCCGCCCTGGGGCGTCAAAACCGGGTGGCATAACGCCGACGATCCGATACAAATCGGTGTCGAGCCGCACACTTTTGTCCAGAATATGGGGATCGCTGCCGAAATCTCGTTTCCACGAGCCATCGCTGATGAGAACTTCCAGAATAAGTCCGGGCGAGTAATCGTCGGGGTTGAAGGCGCGACCCAACTGGGGCTTCACGCCCAGCAGCGCAAAATAATTCGGCGCAGTGATCAGCAAGCGGACGCGCGCAGGTTGAGACGAACCGGTGAGATTGTTTTCGTCGAACTGCGTTGGTGAAACATACTCGAAAATGCCGGAACGCTGAAGATCCTGCCACTCCGGCTGGGACATTCCCACATCCTGCGCGCCCGCACCGGGAAGATCATCGCGGATACTTACGAGCTGATCTGGTTCCGGGTACGGCAGGGGGTGCAACAGGGTGGCATCCACAACGCTAAAAATCGCGGTTGTCGCTCCAATGCCCAAGGCAATCGTCAGGATAACGACAGCGCTGAAGCCCGGAGACTTACGCAGCATGCGCAGGGCGTAGCGAACGTCCTGCACCAGGTTCTCGAACCATTCCCAGCCCCACGCGACGCGGCTTCGCTCTTTCAGCGAGGTCACGTTGCCGAACTGCCGCCGGGCGGCGGCCTGCGCATCAGAGGGGCTCAGGCCGGACTGGAGCTGTTCCAGTTGGCGCAATTCCAGATGCAGGCGCATCTCCTCTTCGAGATCGGCATCAAACTGTCGCCGATGGATCAGCATGCTGAGCCGTCTGGCAAGTTCGCGCAGCCAGTCCATAACTGAGCTCCTTTCAGATCGCCTCGATCACACGGGTGATCGCTCCGATGACGCGTTCAAATTGGGACATTTCCACATCCAATTGTTTGCGTCCGGCGGCCGTCAGTTGGTAGTAGCGAGCGCGGCGATTTCCGGCCGTGGTGCCCCATTTCGCGATCACCCAACCCTTGATGAGCATGCGCTGCAAGGCGGGGTACAGGGAGCCCTCTTCGACCTGGAGGACGTCGTTGGAGATCCGCTGAATGGAATCGGCGATCTCATAGCCATGCATTTGTCCGGAGCGCGCCAAGGTTCTCAGGATCAGGAGATAGAGGGTACCCGGGGGAATTTCGTGTGGATGCAAAGGAGCACCTCTGGCATAGTTAGACTATGCCAGAGTCGGATGGTTAGCAGTGGTTGTCAAGGGCGTTTCGAGAGGCTTTCGAAATGAAGGCCCAGGAGCGAGGAGAAAGGGCGGCTTGCGTCGAACCCATGCGCCGAGGAGTCCTGCACACAACGTACTTTCCGGAAGCTAAAAGCCGAACATGGAGTTGACGCCGGCGTGGCGTGGGGCGTCGGCAGGTTGCTGGGGACCCGGAAGAGGGACAACGGGCTGCGGAGCGTCTGGCTGCGGGGTTACCGGCTGTTGCGCGCCACGCGGAGGTGTGGCGGGAACCGCGGCGGTGGGCGTAGCGGCGGCCCCCGTGGCGGCGGCCGGCTGCTGGAGAAAGGCGAGATCGCGAGGCTCTTCGGTGCCGGGCTGAACGGCGGGGAACGACACGTTCATTTGGTGCTCCAGCGCGCTGGCGATGCGGTGCAACTGCCAGATGAGCTTCTCGAGCTCCTTCGAGCGACCCAGGTTTATATGGCGATCCCACAGAAAACGAATGGACAACACAACAAGGATGGGCAGGCCGATGGCCAATGTGGCGAGTACGATGGTAATAAGGAGCGGGTCGAGGGGTCCGAGAGACTGGGGCATGGTGCCTCCAAATTCAGGGCTCTGGAGGCAGAATAACAGCAGGACGGCGGTGGTGACAAATGAATCGAACCCGGAGTTGGCGAGTGGCTCCGCGCGGTCGCAGCGCTGCTAAGTCTTGAAGCGATGCTTGTCGATTTTCAGCGACCGGATCTTCGATTCCAGGGTAGAGCGCGGTATCCCCAACTTGATTGCAGCCCCCCTGGGTCCCGACACACGGCCGCGAGTATCTTTCAGTGCAGCCTCGATCATGTCCTTCTCTTGCCCGAGGAGTCTGCGAGGGAACTCCACGTGCTGTTTCGACTCTGGTGTCCGAGGTGGCGGCTGCGGTAACCAGTTTTCGTCGATCGAGAAAATCTCTGTCTCGCAAAGGATCACCGAACGCTCGATGACGTTCTGCAGTTCGCGAATGTTTCCCGGCCAAGGATAGGACTGAAGCAATTCCAGGGTCTTCTTGTTGACCCGTTTTATGTTCTTGCCAGCTTTTCGCGCATAGCGATCGATGAAGTATTCGACCAGCAGAGGAATGTCCGCTCGTCGTTCCCGAAGAGAAGGTATCTCGATCGGGAAGACATACAACCGATAAAACAGATCACTGCGGAACGAGCCAGCGCTGATGGCGGCCTGCAAGTCACGGTTGGTGGCTGCAATCACTCGGACGTCAGCGCGGATTTGCCGACTGCCGCCGACACGCTCAAACTCGTGCTCCTGCAAAACACGAAGCAGAGCAATCTGAGTCTCGGGTGGAAGTTCCCCTACTTCGTCGAGGAAGATTGTGCCTCCATTGGCAAGCTCAAAGCGACCCAGGCGCTGCTGAGTCGCGCCCGTGAAGGCGCCCTTCTCATGCCCAAACAACTCCGATGCGATAAGATCACGGGGGATTGCCGCACAGTTGACACTAACGAACGCGCGCGAAGCGCGATCCGATCTTCGATGTATGGCGCGTGCCACTAGCTCTTTGCCTGTTCCGGTTTCACCGGTGATGAGGACCGTAGAATCACTCCGTGCGACTTTGGAGATGAGTGACAGTACAGCTTTCAAAGCAGGAGAGGTTCCAATAATCTCTTCGAACATCGAGGCTTTGTCGATTTCCTCGCGCAGCGCAACGTTCTCGCTCCGAAGCCTGTCTTCAGCCTGCTTTCGATCCTCGATGTCCGTCCCGGCAACGTACCAACGCACGACACGCCCCATTTCGTCGCGCAGCGGGTTTCGGCGGAGAAGAAACCAGCGATACCTCCCATCCGTCCTTAGTAACCGCCCTTCGGCTTCGTGGGGAAGGCCGCTTAAGAACTTCTCTTGAACCTCATGTAAAATGCGGTCCCAATCACCGGGATAAAAGACCTTACTACGGTCTGAACTCAGCCACTCCTCATGTGTGAAGCCGTAATAATCGAGCACGGCTTGGTTGGCGTATAGCCGATTTCCATCCTTATCCTCCACAAAAATCAGTTGCGGCGCGAGATCCAGCATCTGCCGGAGCTCCATTTCACTTCTGCGCAGTTCCTCCTCTGCGCGTTTACGCTCCGTGACGTCGATCACAGTGCCAACAAATTCAACGAGATCGCCGGACGTGCTCAGAACAGGATGACCTACGACGTGAATGTCCCTGACGGGGCCATCCGGATGCACGATGCGGTAGTCCGCCTGCCACTCTGCCTTGTCGCGGATAGCCGTCTCGATAAGTTCCCTAAAGCCGGGTTGGTCGTCAGGATGAATCCGCTGAAAGAATTCTTCGAATCGGGGTAAACCATCCTGTGGATCGAAACTCAGGACTCGGTAGCATTCCTCCGACCAGTACCTGATGTCCTGGTTTGGACTGGTACAAAAATCCTTGGTCAGGTCAGGACTCCATGCCCAACTGCCGGTGTGGCTCAACCTCTGCGCTTCCGCCAAGTACGATTCACTTCTTCGGAGGCCGTCCTCCGCCCGCTTTCGTTCACTCAGATCGAGGACGAACACGACGCCCTCGTTGGCACTTTGAAACAGCGCGCCTCCGATCAGCACGGGCAAGCGGCTGCCATCTTTCCGGAAAAACTCCTTCTCGTATGGCTGAAAAACCCCGGTTGCCAATGCCTCTGTCAGGGCACGTTGGTCGCGCTCGCGCAATTCGGCCGGCGTTAGATCCATCCAGCGCAATCGACCAGAGACGAGATCCTGACGGCCGTATTGCAGCATTTGTAGAAACGCCTGGTTGGCCTCGACTATCTCGCCCTGGACGTTTGCGATGAAGATTCCCAGAATGTTGGCTTCGACCAGGCGCCGGATCTTGTCTTCGGTGGTCTTGCGTTCGGTGATGTCGGTCACCGCGCCGACAAACTCGCGATTGCCTGATGCATCCTGTAAAGCGTGAGCGATCGTGTGGACGTGCTTGACTCGCCCATCAGGCAGCAGCAAGCGATAGGCATGTTCGAAATCTTTCGCTCCCGCAAGAGCTCGATTGATGACCTCTTCGAAGCTGGTGCGGTCCTCGGGATGGACGCGTTGCACCACTGAATCTATTGTTGGCTTGACAGAGCGGTCGTACTCGAAGATACGGTAGGTTTCGTCTGACCAGACAATCTCTCCGTTATCAGATCTCCATCCGAAGCTGCCTGTGTGACTGAGGCTCTGAGCTTCACCCAAGTACGCTTCACTGGTCCGGAGCGCATCCTCAGCTCTTTTTCTATCGTCGATGTCGGTACCCGTGCCGTACCACCGAAGTATCTGCCCCCGCTCATCTTTGAGCGGATTCCGGCGGAATAGAAACCACCGAAAGATCCCGTCATGCCTTAGCAATCGAGCTTCGAATTCATGGGGCGCCTCCGTGAGCAAGCCCTTGTTTCTTTCGGCGAGAAAGTATTTACGATCATCTAGATGAACGAAATTGATTCGAGACTCCGCCAGTAATTGGTCAGGATCGACACCGAAATACTCGAAAGCGCCTTGATTGGCGTAGATTGGGCGACCATCAGGCCCGAATACAAAAACCTGCTGGGGCATGAGGTCTAGCAGGTTCCGAAGCTCTGTTTCTTGTTCGCGGATTTTCTGTTCCGCGGCTTTGCGTTCCTCAATATCGAGACTCGATCCATACCATCTGACGATGTTGCCGTTTGCATCGCGAAGTGGCACTTTCCGGTGGAACATCCAGCGGTATTCTCCATTTGCGCTGCGGACGCGAGTTTCGTATTCGAAGACTTCTCCAGTCGCGAGGCAGGCTCGCCACTTAGCCACAATCCCCTCAACGTCCTCAGGGTGAACGAAAGCCGTCCAATTCCAGCCGGTCACGTTGTCCAAAGTGACGCCCAGGTATTCCAGCCAGGGTTTATTGAAGTAATCGAGGTAACCGTCGGGCCTGGCGGTGTGAATCAGCGCAGGAATCGAGTCGACAAGTACTTGAATATCTACCGACTCGAATTCCGGCCGCAGAGATGACATGGCGCGCATCTTACACCTTCACATCCGCCTATCGATAAGTTCGCTTGAACCGAGCTTTCCCTGCGGTCCCGCGCCCTACCCGCATTGGATTCATTGCGAAGGGCTTGGTTAATTCCTTTTTTCCGAAGCACAGTATCGACATTACCGAAGAGATTTTGTACAGGCCCTCGCCATTTGTCGAAAGTTCAGCGTCGACTCAGCCGGCTAACGGGTTATTTTTTAAGTACTTACGATTGGAGCTGCAATTGCGCTGCACGCTGAATGGTTGTGATGTCGGCGAGGAAACCGATGCTGAGGATCACGAGGAAGGCAAACGGTGAAGTGGTCTTTAAGGTCAGCGGTCAACTAACCGCGGAAAACGTGGCGGAGATGGAGACACTCATTGCGGCAGAAAGAAAAGGGAGACGAATTGTCTTGGACTGTAGAGATTTGAGGTCGGTAGATAGCGAGGCCATTAGATTTCTGGAGATGTGGGAGGCCGACTCGATCAAGCTGAGGAACTGCGGCCTGTACATCCGAGAGCGGATCAGGAGAGAGCGGCTGGAAAGAAAATCTGGTAGGAATCCGGAGACCTAGGTAATGAACGCGTTGGAAGGAACGTTGGAGTAAAAATATGGCCTTAGCTTCCGTGATGCAAATCAACGAATACGCAGGAAATATGCCGATGAACGCCGTCGTATGTCGTAGTGACGAGCTGCGCGCTCGCAACGAGGTCCGCGCGGAACTTCCGTTTGTGGAGACAATCGTGGGCCGGCGTGGGAGTCTCCGCGGGATCCTCGGTCAAGTCGAAGCGGTTGCGCCCACAAATGCGACAGTTCTCATCGCGGGCGAAACCGGCACAGGCAAGGAAGTCATCGCACGCGCGATTCACGAGTTCAGCCCCCGCCGCAACCGGAGTCTGGTGAAGGTGAATTGCGCGGCGATTCCCGCCGGCCTTCTAGAAAGCGAGCTCTTCGGGCACGAACGCGGAGCCTTTACGGGCGCCGTCAACTCTCACGTCGGCCGCTTCGCGTTGGCGGATCGCGGCACTCTGTTCCTCGATGAAATTGGAGACATGCCACTAGAGCTTCAGCCCAAGCTGCTGCGCGTCTTGCAGGAGCGTGAGTTCGAGGCAGTCGGCAGCACACGCACAACGCGAGTGGATGTTCGCGTTGTTGCTGCGACCAACCAAGACTTGAAGCGACTGGCTCAGGATCGCGAATTCCGTGAAGATTTGTACTACCGGTTGAATGTTTTCCCTATTTATCTGCCGCCCCTGCGCGAAAGGAAAGCCGATATTCCCGAACTCGTGGAATATCTCGTTCAACAGTTTGCCGCCTCGATGGACAAAACGATCGAATCGATTCCCCAGGAAACCATGCGCTCCCTGGTGCGCCATCACTGGCCCGGCAACATTCGCGAGCTCCAAAACTACATCGCGCGCGGCGTCATTCTCTCCAATGAGGGTGTCTTTGAACCAGCACCTCTCGAAAGCTACGAGCAGTCGGAACCCGAGGTTTCAAACCCCACCCTCGAAGACAGCGTACGCAGAGAAATTCTGGCTGCTTGCCGGCGCGCGAATTGGAAGCTGGGAGGTCCGCGAGGAGCCGCTGCCAGACTTGGGCTGAAGCGCACCACGCTGATTTACAAGATGCAGCGCCTTGGTATTACGCGACCAGCAGACCATTCGCAGGACTGAGTCGAGAATCCAAAGTGCACCTTCGTTTCCCACTGCCCTCGCAGTTTTATGTGGGGAGGGTGCCATGATTTTGGCGCCCGGATCGCCAATCGCACACGCGGAGCTGAGATTGACGAAGAGGAAATATGCGTTCCAGCGAACCGTCCAATCGTCCAACTACACTCCAAAACGCACCGTTTTTGGTCGAATTCGGGGAACTTAGCGGTGTAAGGTCAACTCAGCCATCAAGGTTTCTGGAGCGGGCGATGGGAATCGAACCCACGTCCGAAGCTTGGGAAGCTTCTATACTGCCATTGTACGACGCCCGCTCGTTTTCCGTTTATGGATTATACATAACTGTGCGATTGCTAGTACAGACGGTGTACGAGCCTTTTCGCATTTTCCAAGTCCCCGCCGGTGCGGTGTATCTTGTTCGAAACAAAATCGCGTGGTCTTCAGGCCATCGAGAGCGCTGCGGCAGCCGCTTCGTGGGGGTGCCAATCGCGCGATCCTGTCGCGGGTTATCGAACCGACGTCGCCGGCAGCGTAGGCTCGTCCTCTCGCCGCTTACCAAAGGGCAGTACTAGAACCGTACGGTGAGTCGAATCGCCCTCTGCGATAGAATGCTGCTTATGGCCGCTGATCACAGGGTGCGCATACAATCGTACCGGCGGTGCGTCAAGACTTTCTGGCCCTCGGGGCCTCTCACCCTTGTGCAAGTAGCAATGCGTTTCGCAATCCACCCCGAATCACGCTAAACTGTCCTGCAGAAGCACCCTTGCACGGCAAATTCTGAAATCTCTCGCACGGCTCGTGCGTAAGTACAGTGTGCACCCCTCTTTCAAGGAAGCCCGGCTAATGGCCACGCCACTCGGTACGGCACAACACGATCTCGGCTCTCTGCGTATACACGAAGGGCAGCGCAAAGGCAGCAAACTTGGCAAGGGACTCGCGATTTTCTTTGGCGGCCTAATCATCCTCGCGGGCATTGCCGGGGGTGTCTACGCCGTCTGGAACCAGAAGCCGCTCGTCGAAGTTACTACCGTGCACAAACCGGTCGGCGCCGGCGGCCGCGAGGCTCTACTTAATGCCAGTGGCTACGTCACCCCGCGGCGGCGCGCCACGATCGCGGCCAAAATCACGGGCCGCGTGACCGGCGTCTTCTTCGACGAAGGCACGCGCGTCTCGAAGGCCAATTGCTGGCCACTCTGGACGATGCCGACGCGCAAAAGGCGCTGGATTCCGCCAAGGCCGACCGCGATTCCGCCAAAGCCGCCATCGCCGACTTCGAAGTGCAACTAAAAACGCCCAGACTCGAGCTGCACCGTGCCGAGGAACTGCAGAAAGCCGGCGTGCAGAGCGCAGGAGCAGCTGGACAATCGCGCGCACTGAACTGCCGACAGTCTGCAGGCCAAGATCGATCTGGCCAAGGCCCAGGTCGCTGCCGCGCAGCCGCGCATCCTGGAGGCGCAGCAAGCGGTGGACAACTGCACGATTCAAGCGCCCCCTTCGCGGCATCGTCGTTTCGAAGGACGCGCAAGTCGGCGAGATGGTTTCGCCGATCTCCGCAGGCGGGGGTTTCACGCGCACGGGCATCGCCACGATCGTGGACATGAACTCGAATGAAATTGAGGTCGATGTCAACGAAGCCTACATCGCACGGGTGAAGCCCGGCCAGCAGGTTACGGCAATTCTCGACGCTTATCCGGACTGGGAGATTCCCAGCCGCGTGCGCACTATTATTCCTACGGCGGACCGCCAAAAAGCCACCGTGAAAGTGCGCATTTCCTTCCTGACAGCTGGACCCGCGCATTCTCCCCGGACATGGGAATTAAAGTGACTTTCCTGGGGATGAACCATCTGAAAAGAAGAGCCGGGCAAAGCCGCGCCGCGCAATCCTGATTCCGCAGAATGCGGTGCGCGACGACGGCGGCAAGAAGGTTGTTTTCCTTGTGAAGGACGATCAAATAGAACGGCGGGCCGTCACGCTGGGCGGAAATCGGGGTACCGACACGGAAGTGGCCGCCGGTCTCAGCGGTGGGAGATGCTGTGGTGGTGAACGGTCCGCCGGAATCTCCATGACGGTCGAACGCGTTCGCATCAAGCGCTAAGAACAAAAATAGGAGCGATGCAAAATGGTTCGAGTGGACGGCACCGGTAGAAGCAACAGCCTGATTCAAGTGCGCGGGCTGGCTAAGACCTATCGCCGCGGCGGCGAAGAAATCCAGGTTCTGCAGGGTCTGAATCTCGACGTGGACAAGGGCGACTTCGTCGCATTCATGGGGCCCAGCGGCTCGGGCAAGACCACGCTGCTCAACCTGCTCGGCGGGCTCGACGTGCCCACGCGCGGCAGCATCACCGTGGCCGGCGATGAGATCACGCACATGTCCGGCAGCAAGCTGACGCAGTGGCGCGCGCGGCACGTCGGCTTCATCTTTCAGATGTACAACCTGATCCCGGTGCTCACGGCGTTTCAGAACGTCGAGCTGCCGCTGCTCCTCACCAAGCTTTCCAAGGCCGAGCGCCGCAAGCACGTGGAGACTGCGCTCGGCATCGTCGGACTGACGGACCGCATGAACCATTATCCTCGTCAGCTTTCGGGCGGACAGGAGCAGCGTGTGGCCATTGCGCGCGCCATCGTCGCTGATCCGACTTTCCTGCTTTGCGACGAGCCCACCGGCGACCTCGACCGCAAGAGCGCGGATGAAATCATGGAGCTTGATTCATCGGCTGGTGAGGGAACACGGCAAGACCGTGCTGATGGTCACGCACGACCCGGTGGTCGCCAAGCGCGCCGATCTCGCAATGCATCTGGAGAAGGGCTGTTCTGGTCGGAGTCCGGCGCAATCGCAAGAACGTCCACGGCGGGAGGTGCGGCATGAAATTCCGTGGGCTCATTTTCGCCAATCTCTTTCGCAAGAAACTTCGCCTGATCCTCACGGTCGGGTCGTTCGCCGTCGCGCTATTTCTTTTTGCGTTCCTCGCCGTGGTCAGGGGAGCCTTCAGTCGCGGCGCCGATATCGCGGGAGCGGATCGCCTGGTGACCATCAATCGCGTCTCCATCATTCAGCCGCTGCCGCTCGTCGTATCGCGACAAAATCCTGCGCATTCCGGGGGTCAAGGCGCGTCACCCACAACAATTGGTTCGGCGGCGTCTATCAGGACGAAAAGAACTTCTTCCCGCAGTTCGTGATCGACGTGGAAAATCAGCGCCAGGTCATCCCCGAGCTGATCGTTCCCGATGACCAGTGGAAGAACTTCGTCAAGGACCGCCAGGGCGCCATCGCCGGCGCGAACACCGCCAAGCGCTTTGGCTGGAAAATCGGCGACCGCATCCCCATCAAAACGACCATTTATGGCGGCGCGGGCACCTGGGAGTTCAATCTTGACGGCATCTATCACAGCGCCAGCGTGCGGGCGGCGACGAGAGCCAGTTCTGGTTCCAGTGGGACTATTTCGAGGAACGCGTGCCGCACAGCCTTCAAGGGCAACACCGGCTGGTATGTGCGTGAAACTCGACAGCCCGGATGATGCCGTGCGCGTCGCCAAGGCCATCGACGACATGACTTGCCAACTCCTCCTTCGAAACTAAAACCGAAACGGAATCCGCCTTCGCCGCCGGTTGGGTCAAGCAGTTCGGCAACATCGAATTCCTCATCATGACGATCGGCAGCCGTTGTGTTCTTCACCCTGCTGCTGGTCACCGGCAACACCATGGCCATCTCCGTGCGCGAGCGCATCGGCGAACTTGCCGTTCTCAAAGCCATCGGCTTCAGCGATCGCTCGGTCCTTTTCTTTGTGCTTGCCGAATCTCTCACCATTGCGATGGTCGGCGGCCTGCTGGGGCTCGGCTCTTGCGCTCCTGGCATTCCCGGCTCTGGGCGCGGCTCTGAATGGCCTGCTGCCTACGCTCATTCTTGTCGCCTGCGATTCTTTCGCTCGGCCTCGGCGTCCGCTCTGCTGGTTGGCGTCGTCAGCGGACTGCTGCCGGGAATCGGCGCCATGCGCCTGCGCGTTGTCGATGCGCTTCGGAGGGTCTGAGATGGCCATTCCGTTCGTCTACAACTTTCGCAGCGTCAAGGCCCGCTGGACGTCCTCCATCGTGGCCGTCCTGGGCATCGCTGGAACCGTCGGCGTCTTTGTGGCGATGCTTTCGTTGGCGCGCGGCTTCCGGGCCACCCTGGTCGCCTCGGGTTCCGATGACAACGCTATCGTCATGCGCGCCGGCGCTACTTCGGAAATGATGAGCGGCATTACTCTCGATGACAGGTCAAAATTCTTCAGGATGCGCCCGGTGTGGCGCGCGGCTCGGACGGCCCTCTGGTGACCTCGGAAGTCGTGGTGGTTGCGCCCTTCCCTCTGCGCGCTACCGGCACCGACGCCAATGTGCAAATTCGCGGGGTTTCGGCCAACGTTCTCACCATTCGGCGGAACGTCAAGATCGTCCAGGGCCGCATGTTCCAACCCGGCCTTGCCGAATTGGTCGTGGGACGGAACGCCAGCAGACAGCTATTCCGGCCTGACCGTGGGCAACAAGGTTGACTTTGGCGGCGGGCATTGGACAGGTCGTGGGTATTTTCGACGCCGGCGGCAGCGCCTTTGATTCCGAGGTCTGGTGCGACGCGCGCGTGCTCGACGACGTTTACAAGCGCCCCAGCAATATCTTCCAATCCGCCACCGTGCATCTCACTTCGCCCGACGCGTTCCAGCAGTTCAAGGATGCGGTCACCGCGGACCCGCCGCCTCAACTTCGACGTCAGCCGCGAAATTGACTACTACGCCAAGCAATCGCACACGCATGACCCAACTCATCACGATTCTTGGAGGACTGGTGGCCAGCGTCATGGCCATTGGCGCGGTTTTTGGCGCCCTCAATACCATGTATTCCGCGGTCGCCGAGCGCGGCCGTGAAATCGCCACCATGCGCGCCCTGGGCTTCGGCGCCGTCGCCGTCGTCTTCTCGTTCCTGATCGAGGCGTTGCTGATCTCCTTTGTGGGAGGCGCCATCGGCTGCTGGCGGTCCTGCCTCTGAATGGCCTGACCACCGGCACCATGAACTGGCAGACTTTCTCGCAACATGGCCTTTCGCCTTCCGCATTACTCCCGGGCTGCTGCTGGCGGGATCATCTTCGCGCTCGTCATGGGTTTGCTCGGCGGTTTGCCGCCGGCGATGCGCGCCGCGGCCCGCCCGGTAGCCGTAGCCCTACGCGAACTGTAGCGCAGCATTTCGTCAACTCTCAAGCGGTGAACGCTCGCTTAGCGTCAAAGATCAAAAGAAACGAAGCAGGTGCGGTCGCCATAGTATCCCGGTTGGCAATCTCCTTCAGGGCTTCCAGGGGCTTTCCGCGCCAGAGTGCGACGTTGTCAGCAACTTGCTTCCGACCAGGATGGCCGCTCCCCCCAATCCAGCAGCAAGCGCGATTTTCTGGAAGCGACCGGGGTTGCGCGGGTTGTTGCCCAGAGCGCAGGCCTTGTGAACATGCGATTGGTGGTAGTTGGGATCGTCGGGAGAAATGTAGGTCTGCACGGCCGATACAGACACGTCCGGGATCACGGAGTAAGTCTCCTTCTCCGCCACAATCCGTGTCTCCGTCCCGGACCTGACTTCGATCTCTCCGGCAATACTGGTTACCGCGATCTTGCAGGGCGAGTAGATGGTCACTAACCCAGTCACTATGCCTTCGCCCTTAGGGACGATCCGTACGTCGGAGGCGACTACCTCGATGCCGTCCGTCCCTGCATCCCTCCGGAATGTCAACGTGCCACTTGTGAGCTCCGCGACCGAACCCCTCTCTCCAGCGTAGAAGTGCGCGCGGCTATTCGCGGCCAAGTCAAAACGGGAGTTCGCGATACGAAGATCGAGCGAGCCGCCGACCTCGGTGCTGAGCTCGTCACCCGGATACACCGTAGCTCCTTCCGTGATGGCGCTGTCCTTCACGTGCGCGAGGTTCGCCTGCAACACGACGCCTAGCGGCGCATCCGCAGCCGGTAGCGGCGCCTGGCAAGCCAGCATCGCGAAAAGCAGTGTGCACCCGGTCCTGTTCCAGGGCGTACGTCTCAAGGGTCGGCCTCGTCGGTCCAATCGGTCTAAGAGAATAGGATCGGGCCATGCAGGATGGACGACAATGCTCTAGGCAGCGGCTGTGTCGAAGTCCGTACTGCCCTTCACGCATCAGCTTCTGCGCGACGGACATGTAGGCGCCGGGCTTCAGCCCGGCCGACTAGGCAAGATCAATTGGGCCGGTGCGTCCGAGGAACTTCGACCACACCAGTGTTTTGCTGGTCGTCGACGCTCATTTGTAGGTGGCGACGACTTCGCCGTTTTCGATCTTCAGCCCGGACATATCGTTTGGCAGCTTTAGCTTCTCGCGGTTCTCGGGCGATTCCATCATTTTTGCGACGGCGGCCTCGAGCGTCGACCTTGGAATCGGCAGGGAGCCAATCTGGCCCGCGACTGGCTCGAAGTGCAAATACCCGTCTTCCGCTCCCAGCTTCCCTTCCAACTGGAGAGTCATGTCTTTGCCGTGAAAGTCGAAGACCACGTAGGCCCGCACACGATCTTCGATCAGCTCGACCTTGACGTCCTTTACCGACGAGCGAACCTGCTCGATCTGTTCGGCGGATGTTCCCGCCGGCGCAGACAAGTCCGGTGCGGGCGACGGCGCGGCACTGGCTGTGGTGTTCGAGGCAATATTCTGCGTCACGGACGACGCAGCGGCCTGCGACGGATTGGGATTCGCACTCGGCGCGATATCAAGATGGGAGACGAGATAGGAGTTCAGCTCGGTCTGGTCCATGCGCATAGTAGCCGTCTGACCGTTGGACACGGCTTGTTCGACTTGCTCGAATTTCTGTTCGACGCGGGCGGCGGCTTGCGGACTGGTTTCCACGACCGGCGCGGGGGCCTTGTGCAACATGAGCCCGAGCGTGAACGCGGCACCAAGGTACGTCGTCCAGCGGACGATGCGGAAGAACATCCGCCAAGGTATTGGTCTTGAGGGTTTTGGACGGTCCCAACCCGGAGGAGTCGTAGCGCTCGCCATGTAATTGCTCCTTAGCTCGAACGTAGCGTTTGGGCGCGAGGGGAACAATAGAACCAAAGGCCAGTTGGGGCGTATTGAGCACCAATAGGAGTTGTGTCCCATGGCGGTTGGCTCGCTTCCACGCGAGACAATTTGTCTGCGCCGGGGCGCCCGCACGCCGAGCTGCAGCCTCGCCGCTGTGTGCGATACTGGAGCGATTCTCGCGCACCGACACGCGCTTCAGGAGACCCGGTCATCGCGTCAACGACGGAGGTTCGCGCCACGCAGGTGCAGGCTCGCGCTTTGCACAGCTTTTGGCCCTATCTGGCCCTGGCTGCGGGCATCGTGTGCATCGGATGGTCGGCGATTTTCGTGCGCTGGACCGACATACCGGGTCCCGCTTCCGCGTTCTACCGGATGCTCATTCCCGCGGTCGTGCTACTGCCGACGTGGCTGTGGGATCGCCATGCGCCCCGAGTGTGTCTGGGGACGCTAGCGATCATCGCGCTCGGGGACTGTTCTTCGCGCTCGACCTGGCGCTCTATAACACCGCGATCCTCCGCACATCCGCGGGAAATGCCACGCTGCTCGGAAATCAAACTCCCATCTTCGTGGGCCTGCTCACGTGGCTCGCCTTTGGACGGCGGCCCACCGTGTCTTTCTGGCTGGGGCTGGTGCTGGCGATTTCTGGATCGCTGGTAATCGTGTGGGCGGACATAGGCCGACACGTGCAGTTCGGCGCGGGGGATTTGATGGCGCTGGGCGCAGCAGCGTGCTTTGCGGTGTACCTGATGGCTACGGAGCGCGTCCGCACCACCACGGGGACGCTGGTTTTTCTGCGCTTGGCCATCTTATCGGGAACATTCTTCTTGGTGGTGATCAACCTGGCGATGGGCGTGTCGCTGCGGATTCCGCCAGGGCGCTCGTTTGGCGCGCTGGTCGGGCTCGGACTGGTTTCGCAACTCGGCGGCTACCTGGCGCTGACGTACGCGCTGGGCCATCTCCCGGCGACGATGACCGCGGTTTCCTTGCTCGCGCAGGGTCCCCTAACGGCGTTGCTCGCGGCTTGGCTACTCGCTGAACCGCTTACAGGCTCGCTGCTGCTGGGCGGGGCGCTCGTGCTGCTGGGTGTAGGCCTGGCGAATCGCGGGCGTGATCCCGCGGAAGAAACCAACGCCGCTTTTTGCGAAGCAGAATAATTCCGCTGACGGAAACACTTTTTGTTCTATGTCGTCTACAACTATAGCGTATAACGCCGTAGCGAGAAGCGACCACGCCACATTTGCTTCGAGAGGGGTAGCTCATGAGGAAGACAGTGCTGTTCTGGTTTTGACTCTTGCGGGGGTGTCTCTCATCACGCACACCGGCCGTAGTGTGGCTTCCGCATCCGCCGCAGACGGCCCGCAATTCACCGCGGACGGCAAGCTGGTTCGCCCGGCCGATTACCGCCGGTGGATTTACGTTTCCTCCGGTTTCGGGATGAGCTACACGCAGAAAGCAGACGACATGCAAATGTTCACCAACGTTTTCGTGAAGCCCGCCGCCTACGACTACTACCTGGCGAACGGCAATTGGCCCGATAAGACCATGTTCGTCCTGGAGATCTACGGTTCCACATCGCAAGGATCGATCAACAAACACGGCAGCTACCAAAAAGACTTCATGGGTCTTGACGTCGAAGTGAAAGATGAAACCCGGTTCGCCGACAAGTGGGCCTACTTCAATTTTGACGGCGGCGAAAACGCCGCAGCCGCAATCTCACCCGCTCAAAATGCCTGCTGGAAGTGTCACGAACAGAACGCCGCAGTCGAGCATTCCTTCGTGCAGTTCTATCCAGAGCTGCTGAAGATCGCGCGCGCAAAAAACACGATCAAGCCAACCGTGCACCTCGACAACTAGCCAGCGGGCGAAAGTCGCCGCGGCAGCTAACGCTTTTTGTCCTGGAAGTTGCCGAAAAGATTGTTGAGAGATTCTGCCAACGTCGGGTGCGCGAAGACGGCGTCCCGGAGCAAAGTGGAAGACAGCTTGCCCATCATGGCGAGTTGGAGCTGAGTCATGATTTCACCGCCTTCGATCCCCAGGACCGCGACCCCGAGGATTTGATCGCTTTCCAGGTCCACGACCGCCTTCATAAACCCGCGGGTTTCGTCGACTTCGAGAGCGCGGGCGACATAGCTCATCGGCATTTTCGCGACCCGGATATTGTTATTTTGCGCGCGAGCTTCGGCCTCGCTCAAGCCGATGCGGCCTAGTTGCGGGTCGATATACACGGTGTAGGGCACAAGGCGGCCGTCCGTACTCGCGCTTCCCTTCTCCAGCAGGTTGGTGCGCAGGATGCGGAAATCGTCGTAAGAAATGTGTGTGAACGCCGGCCCGCCCTTGATGTCGCCCAGCGCGTAAACGCCCTCTGCGTCGGTCTCTAGTTTGCTGTTGGTCTTGATAAAGCCGCGGTTGTCGGTACTAATGCCACCGGCCGCGAGGTTCAGTTTCTCGGTGTTGGGTACGCGCCCGGTGGCCACCAGCAAGTGCGACCCGGAGACGGTGCGAACGCTCTTGCCGCTGCGAGCCGTAAGCTTGATTTCCTTTCCTGTCTTCCTGACGCGTTCGGCTTTCGAGTTCAGCAGAATCGTTATGCCGTCCTGTTTGAGGATCGCAGCAACTTCCGCTGCGACGTCGGCGTCTTCTCTTGCGAGCAATTGCTCGCCAGACTGCACAATCGTGACTTTACTCCCCAAGCGGCGAAACAATTGTCCAAACTCCAGCCCAACATATCCCCCGCCCAGCACCAGAAGATGTTTCGGCAGAGCCGCTAATTCCATAATCGAGGAGCTGTCCAGAAAAGGAACGTCCCCCAAACCTTCGAGCGAAGGCACGGCTGGCCGGCAACCAGCGTTAATAAAGATAAGATCCGCGGTGAGCGTGCGCTCACCGCCATTCTTAAGGCGTACGCGAAGCGATTTGGGTCCCGTGAAAGCCGCTTCCCCGAAAATCAGATCAAGATTCTTGGTCTCTTCGATATGTTTCTGGCTGCCGTTCCGAAACAATTTGACGATGTCGCGCTTGCGAGTGCGCACGCGCTTCATATCGATTGTGACGCGCCCCGTGTGCACGCCGTAATCCGCGCCGCGATCGGTCAAGTAAGCGACCCGCCCGCTCGCAACCATTGTTTTAGTGGGCGTGCAGCCTTCGTTGATGCACGTTCCACCAACGTGCTCCCGCTCGACCAATGCGGTCCGCCACCCGGCATTCGCCAGCGCCTTGGATAAAGGAGTTCCCCCCTGGCCCGAGCCGATGACGATTCCCTGATAGTGATTGCCGGAACCCATGGGGACACCCCTCGAAAGAACAGTCTATTGCAAGGGATTTGATGCATGGAGCGATGAACAGACGCAATCAAAACCACAACCGGTTCAGCGGCGTCCGATCGAGCATTAACGCAAAAGGAGCAACCATTCCACCGGGACTTGCGCACAGGCTAGAAGCGCGACAATAAAAGAAGACCGCCACCGATAGCGACAGCATCCTCCACCACGGCGATCACAAAATCGGGCACTCCAAACGCCTTCACCAGTCGCGTGCGGACCTCGTACCCCGCGAAGGCTCCAGCGACCCCGCCAACCGCGCCCAAAACCGCGCCAAGCGCCAACGATTGCCCACCGGCCGACGCTACCGCCGCGCCGCACAGACCACCGAGCAGGATGCGCGGGATTAGACCGGCTGGCTTGGTGCGCGCCGGGGTTGAAGGCAACTGGTCGGTCACCAATTCCACGCACGCGAGGATCGTGAAGAAGACCACAGTGATCATCGAGCCCATAAATTTCAGCGGCGAATTTGCCAGACTGAGCCACCCCAAATAAGCTGCCCACGACGTGACCGCAGGCGCAGTCAACGCCCGCAGCCCGCCGACCACGCCGATAAGGAACGCAAATAGAAGAACTTGAGGATGTTCCATGATCGCAGAGCCTCTCCCGATCTGGCCCGTTTGTCAACCCGCTTTATCAACCTGCAAGTTTCGTCCCGCCCCCCACGAAGGAGTTGAACTAGGTCGCCTGCGATGTTCATCCGGCAGTAACAATTGTCTCGTATAACCAGCCATCCCTTATTGGCCTCGCGTCCCTAGCTGGCCGAATTTACACAGAGACAGGAGTCTTATGGCAACAGCATCCGCTACAACTACGGGGGCAACTTCGGCGGCGCCCGTCGCGCCTCCCGCCAAACATTCGGTACACGACAAATTAGCAAAAAAACCAAGCAAAGCGGGCTTACTGATCTTTGGCCTCGTCCTTGTCGGTGGCCTGATTTTCATTGGTTCCAGCATCGCGAGAGACTTGAGCGGTACACCGCTCTTGGCCACCTGGCCCTATATCTTGTTGGGCATAGCGCTGCTGATCGCTCTCGGATTTGAGTTCGTGAACGGATTCCACGATACCGCCAACGCCGTGGCCACCGTCATCTACACGCATTCGCTTGGACCCGCACATTGCGGTGGTGTGGTCCGGAGCTTCTGGAATTTCGCAGGCGTCGTCACCTCCACTGGCGCGGTGGCTTTCGGCATCATCTCGCTGCTGCCGGTGGAATTGATCCTGCAAGTCGGCAGCGGCGCCGGATTCGCGATGGTCTTTGCGCTGTTGATCGCCGCCATCATCTGGAATCTCGGCACCTGGTAGTTCGGCCTGCCGGCATCCAGTTCGCACACCATGGTCGGCTCCATCATCGGCGTGGGCATCGCCAACCAGTTGATGATCGCGCGGAACGGGAACCAGCGGCGTCGATTGGGCGCAGGCCGCGAACGTCGGCAAGTCGCTGCTGCTTTCGCCCATCGTCGGATTCGCCTGGCCGCGGCTGCTTCTGTTGGTCTTGCAAGGCAATCATCAAGAACAAGAAGCTGTATGAAGCGCCCGAAGGCACGAGCCGCCGCCGTTCTGGATTCGCGGCCTGCTGGTCCTGACCTGCACCGGCGTCAGTTTCTTCCACGGCTCCAACGACGGACAAAAGGGCATGGGCCTGATCATGCTGATCCTGATCGGCACCGTGCCCACCGCCTACGCCTTGAACCACGCCGTCACGCCCGCACAGACGCAGGACTTCATCGCGGTTTCGCAGCAAACCGCCGACACGCTCGGTCAATTACGTGTGACCCAGCGCGGTTGTCGGCGATCCGCGCGACGACGTGACCGCCTACATCCGCACCAAAGAGTTCAACGCCAACACCATGCTGGCGCTGCGCGAGCTGGTCAACGACATCGGCACGGAAATGGCCATCTACAAGGATCTCGAAGAACGTGCCGCCGGACAGCGCCGCAACTTCCGCAACGACATGTATGTGGTCAGCGAAGCGATACGGCTGATGCAAGAAGTCCGGCAAGCCGACGTTCTGCGGCGGCGGATGCGGCCGTCCTCGACGAACTACAAAAAGCACATCGATCACGCGACCAAGTTCATTCCGCTCTGGGTGAAAGTGGCCGTCGCGATGGCGCTCGGGCTTGGGCACCATGGTCGGATGGAAGCGCATCGTGGTGACGGTCGGCGAAAAAATCGGCAAGGACCATCTGACCTACGGGCAGGGCGCGGCGGCCGAAATCACCGCCATGGCCACGATCGGCGCGGCGGACTACTTCGGTTTGCCCGTCAGTACCACGCACGTGCTTTCGTCGGGCATCGCCGGAACCATGGCCGCCAATCACTCCGGTCTGCAATGGGGCACGGTACGCAACCTGCGATGGCCTGGGTGCTGACGCTTCCCGTCGCCATGATGCTGTCGGGATTCCTGTTTTACTTCTTCCGCCAGATCTTCTAGATCTCGCGCATCCGAACCCATGGTCCAGAATTGCCCGCTCGTGTTCAGCGAGCGGGCAATTCCCTTTTAAAGCGTGCACGACGAGTGATGGCCAACCGCTGTGTCCCCTGTAGGGGCGGGGCTTGCCTCGCTCGGCGTCAACCCGGCACACTGCTTACCGCGAGTCGAACCCTAACGCGGGCGCAAGCATTTTTTGCGTGTCCTGTTCGATTGTGGCGCCCGGTCTCCCCTGAAGCGCACCAGCCAGTTCGCGACAAAGGGCCAGCACCAGCAGTCCGCCAAGCATCGCGAAAACAAATTAAGGTTCATAATGCTCGCGTCACAAGCAGACGATGACGGCGCGGAGCTCGCGCAGGAAGCAAACGAAACCCACAATCGATCCTGAAGGAGAAACCCATGTTGAAGACAAGACGCGGTCTGTTCGTCAGAGTCTTGGCGTCCGCCGTCCTGGCACACATCGTATCGGCATTTGTCGCGCTGCCGCTCCGTGCCACCACGCAAACAGCTTCACCCGATTCAGCTGCCATCCCGGCGCTGCTCGTCAAGGGCGCCGTAAAGCAAGAACTACGCCTGACACTGAACGACCTCAAGAGCATGCCGCGCACCAAGGTGACAGCAAGAGGCCACGACGGCAGCACTCACGAGTACGAAGGCGTAACCTTGGCCTCCCTGCTCACCAAAGCGGGCGCTCCGCAGGCGGGCGACCTTCGCGGCAAAAGCATGTCCCTGTGCGTGGTAGCTGAGGGCAGCGACGGCTATCGCGCCGTCTTCTTCTCGCCGAACTGGATCTTGACTTCGCCAACGAATCCGTCCTGGTAGCCGACGCCGCCGACGGCAAGGATTTCGGCCCCGACCAAGGCCCCCTCCGCCTGGTCGTCCCCGGAGACAAGCGTCAAGGCCGCTGGGTCCGCCTCCTCAAGTCTCTCTCTATCGTAAACGCTGGCCCATAGAGACACCACAGAGCGTGTAGTGCAAAGCAGGGCTTCCAACGTCGTCGGTGATACCTCTGGCGCGTTTATGAACTATCCAGGCAAGAGTGTCTCGAACCGAACAGCAATGCCGGAAGCGGAAGACTAAATTGATCTCGAAGCTATTAAGGCAAGAGTCGTCTCGAATTCGAACTGCAATGCCGGATGCAGAAGTTCCGCTTGAGCTTTGTTTCTCTTCTCGGTGTAGGAACCCTCCCGCCAAAAGAGCAGGTCCTTCCCGACCAAGAAAAGGCCGCTCTTTTCTTAAACCAGCCCAGTAAATTGGCTTGACTTTCGCTTTTTATTCGCTATAGTGGCGCCGTAGAGGAAACGGGAAACGGCGGGCGGCCCATTGCCTCCCTAGGCTCTCCAAGGCCGCTCGCCGTCAGTTTCCACGCTTTGGCCGACGGAACAATACTATGCCCGGGCGGCCCCCAGTTTCCTCGCCAGGAGGCGTCATGCATGCTTGCGTTGAGACCGCCGCTCCACCCTCGGTAAACCACGCACCGGCGTGGGCGATTCGGATACTGAGGGCCGCGGGAGACGGGTTTCGCATGACTGCGCGTCTGCAAGGCGTCCCCAAACCTATGCTGCAGACCGTCTTTGGCAAAGCCCTTGGACTCCGCATTTGGGAGCAAGCGCGAAGGGTGTGCGCGCATCCCCCAGACAGCCCCACAAACCAAGTCGCCGACTCCGAAATATCGACTGCTATGGTGAACTACGTGTGCCTGCGTGCAACCGACACACTGCGCCAATGCAGCCGGCAAGCCAAGGCGATCCGATTGACAGTCACGTACGAGAATGGGGAGTCGCGCGCCGCGCAGATGCGCCTGGCCACGCCGACCAGTGAACTCATCGAGCTGGCAGAAGCCGCAACAGAGTTGCTCCATCGCTTCCCAGTTTGCGGTGTGCAATGCGTCGATTTGGCGGTAACCGCCGTGGAAGCCGCCGCCATTCAAGAACAAATGCCGGCGCTGGTCTATTCAATGGCCAGCACATAAGCCGGCACTTCCTTGGCTTCGTAGAGGCGCAGCACTGCGGTGCCCCAAGACCGCAATAAAGTAACGCGTTCAATTCTCCTCCGAATGAATTCGCAAAATCGAGCAACCGACGGCCGTTGTTCCGACGTAACGAAGCCGACACCAAGCCCTTGCAACGATTGCATCGAGGCCAGCCCTAGTTGCATACTTCCAATTATGAGAGTGCTAACTCGCGGAGCGCTGCTGCTCGCGATTTGCGTCGCTGCGCCGCCCGCCAAATCCGACGAAATCCAGCTAAAGGACGGCAAAACGTTCTATGGCGTGATCGTCGCGTACGATAACAATATGTTCAAAGTCAAAACTGACTTTGGATACATACTTGTGGAAAAAAACAAAATCGCCGCGATTCTCCCGAACGGGTCCGAGGCCGCGAAGAACGATGCGAAAGGCAACGCCAAGCCCGGCGGTGACGCCGCCGGAACGCCCGCAAGAAAACAAGGAGAACCCGAACGTTCGCAGCCCTCTACACAACCAGTAAAGGCCGATGCGGTACAACCCAGCGCCGAGCCCGCGGTAATGTCAGCTGTCGAGCCGCCCGCTCCGCGAATATCGAACGCGGCGGTACGGCCTGCGATACCCGCAAACACCCCGAAGACAAACGCCATAGCGCCGTCGATCAAAGCCGTGCCTTCCGGAGCCGCCATGGCTTTGGCGGCGTCCACCACTCCCCTCGCTCCACCCAAGGAGGCCGAGACCCCGCAGATTCCAGAAGAAGTGCAGGGCAACACCTACACGAACCACGTTTACGGTTTCAAAATGTATAAGGCGCCCAGTTGGCAACTGATCGACGACGCCACCGCACTGCCGAACGCGATCGTGGCCATGGGCACCCCAAATGAATCCACGTTGCTCGTCGTTGGACGGGAAAAAACCCGGCAGCCGCTGGACGCGGCGGCAAACGTAGTGGAAAAGCGGCTGCACGACGTCTACGAAGACTACAAGCAGACATCCCAGCGAAGAACCGTGGTAGGCGGCCTGCCTGCGGTCGAGTATCGCTATCGCGGCAAAGCCGAGGAGCACGACTGGTCCGGCACGCTGGTGGTCGTGTCCCGCGGCAGCGACATTCTGACCGCACTGGGCATGACCTACGCCGATACCGACCTGATCCAGATTCAGGAAAACGTGATCGCCAAAGCGATCGCCAGCCTCGATTTCAACGTCCGCTAAGCAGCACAGACACTCCTGCCTGTGCTCTGACGACCACAAATCCGTCAACATGCAACCACGCAGACGGACCCATCCGTGAAGCTAAGGTTCGCCCCGGCACGTTCACGAGTCGCGAATACTTATAGCAATGAGAAGCGGATAAATCGAGCAGTGAAGTGAGATCATAAAACTGGTTAATCCGCCGCAGGGGTCAGTCAGCACCGGCAACAGCCGCTGGTTCCGCAACCTTGCGATGCTCGCGAATCAGTGCAATCAGCGCCTGCGCCGCGCGCGGCAGGCTGCGATCACGCCGATAAACCAAACCAAGCTCGCGCCAAAGATCCACGCCTTCGACGGTGAGCAGCTTCACTTCCCCGGCCTTCACGTAATCCTTCGCAAAGCTCTCGCTGATGAAGGAAACGCCCGCATCCGCCGCGACAAAGCGCTTGATCATGCCGATGCTGGGGAGTTCCATGCTGATACGAATGCGTGAACGGTACGGGCGAAAAAGTTTGTCCAGCACCTGCCGCGTAAAACCCGTCTTCGGAAAAATCAACGGCTGCGCGGCGACTTCTTCGAGCGTAATCTTGGAGCGATGCGCCAGCGGGTTCCGCGTGCTGACCATGAAGCGCAGCCGATCCTTGTGAATGTGATGCACCCGCAGGTTGGGCGACTTGGTGGGCAAGGTAACGATCCCCACATCCACCGTGCCGTCCTCAATGCGCTGCAGAATCTTATGGCTGAAATTACGGTAAATGCTGATGTGCACCAGCGGAAAACGCCGCTGAAACTCCGCAAAAATATCCGGGAGCAAATACAGGCAAGTGGCTTCGTTTGCGCCGAACAGCACCGGGCCCTGCACCACGTTCCCCCGGTCCGCCACGACTTGAATGGACTCATCGCGCAAGCGCAGCAATCGCTCGGCGAATTCAAACAGCACTTCTCCGGCGGGCGTCAATTCCACCGATTTGGCGGAACGGTCCAGCAGTTTGGCGCGATACGCCTGTTCCAGTTGGCGAATCTGCGCGCTCACCGCGGATTGCGAGCGGAAAACTTTCTGACCGGCACGAGAAAAACTCTTCAGTTTGGCGACGTAGACAAAAGTGGCAAGTTGGTCGAAATCCATAAGTGAGCCGTTCGCCGAGCATTATAGCGGAATCGTGCGGTCGAGTGCGGGTAATAATCTCCTTTGGTTAAGCGTGTAACGCGGCCTGAGAAACGCGCGAACCATGACCAATCAGCAGTGCCTCGCGCTGCTTGAATCGCGCCAGAACCGGCTTCCAGGTATCCGCGATCGATGCCTGGAGATGCACGGGTTGCACGCGCACAAATGGCAGTGCCACTTCTGCGCGATAACAAACGGCTGGCGCGCGGGCTACCGGTAAAATGCAGGTGTTCTTCCAGCACCCGGCGCAGCGACGCCTCCTCCTCGGAGTCGATATCGTGGATCGCTACGAACTCGCGATGAAGCACTTCGTCGGCCTCGGCACGCAAAACATACGCGAGCCCGCCGGTCATCCCCGAGCCGAAATTCAGACCCAGCGGCCCGAGCACCAGCACCACGCCGCCGGTCATGTATTCGCAACCGTGCTGGCCAACTCCTTCCACCACGGCCAGCGCGCCGCTGTTCCGCACGGCAAAGCGCTCACCTGCCCGCCCCGCGACATAAAGCTGCCCGGAGGTGGCACCGTAAAGAACGGTGTTCCCGGCAAGCACGTCGCCTCGACGCGAGGCGGCCGAACCCGCCGCCAGGGAGATCGTTCCGCCCGAGAGACCCTTGCCGACGTAATCGTTGGCTTCGCCGGTCAACTTGAGCGTGACCCCCTCGGCAAGAAATGCGCCAAAACTCTGCCCCGCAGAACCATCGAACGCCTGGGGATTTCCCCTTCTTCCGCCAAATTGTGGCTGCGGCGGCGCATCAATTCGCCGCTCAAACCAGCGCCTACGCTACGGTCGGAATTGTGGATAGCCTGGACTCGCCGGCTTCCCCAGCGACTTGTGGAAATACAGCGAATCGTCCTCCGCGCCGCGTATGTTCCACCGGCACCTGCTGCGGCGCTACGCGGGTCCCCTCGGAAATCGGGACCACCATAAACGCATCCATGCCGCTGCGCGTGTCCAGCCGGTCGTACCAGCCGCGTAATTCGGCGAGCGAACGCACGCCCAACTTCGCCATCTTCTGCCGGACTTCTTCGGCCAGCGAGCGGAAATACGCAATGATCATTTCTGGCTTGCCGTTAAAACGCATGCGCAGCGTCTCGTCCTGCGTGGCAATCCCTACAGGACACGTATTGAGATGGCATTGGCGCGCCATCACGCAACCGATCGCGAGCAGCGCCCCGGTCCCAAAACCAAATTCGTCAGCACCCAGGATGGCGGCAATCAAAATGTCACGCGAAAACTTCAGGCCCCCGTCCACGCGGAGAGAGAGACGCGAACGGAGGCCGGCCCGAACCAGAGTTTCATGCGTTTCGCGCAATCCAATTTCCCACGGCAATCCCGTATTTTTAATGGAAGTAAGCGGCGACGAACCGGTCCCACCGTTGTGACCGCTGATGGTGATGACGTTCGCGCCAGCCTTGGCAACGCCCGCGGCGATAATCCCGACGCCCGAACTCGGATACCAGCTTCACGCCAACGCGTGCACGCGGATTCACCGCCCGCAAATCGTGAATCAACTGCGCAAGATCCTCGATGCTGTAAATATCGTGGTGCGGCGGCGGAGAAATCAGCGGAGTTCCCGGTGTCGCGTGCCGAATACGAGCGATATATTCGGTAACTTTCTTCGCAGGAAGCTGACCGCCTTCGCCAGGCTTCGAGCCCTGCGCCATCTTGATTTCCAGCTCTTGCGCGTGCACCAGGTAGTCGGCGGTCACCCCAAAACGCCCGGAGGCCACCTGCTTGATCTTGTTCGCGGCGTGCGGCTCGTTGTGATACAACGACGGATCTTCGCCGCCTTCGCCCGTGTTACTGCGCGCACCAAGTTGGTTCATCGCCAGCGCCAGCGTCCGGTGCGCCTCCAATCCCAGCGAACCCAGCGACATCGCCTGGGTGCTGAAATGCCGCACAATCGATTCGACCGGCTCAACTTCGTCGATCGGAATCGGCGACGACGCCGGCACGGTCTCCAGCAGGTCGCGCAGGAAAACGGTTCCCTGGCTTTCCGCCAATTCCTCAAACGCCGCATACTTCCCCGCGTTGGGTGCGCGCACGTGCGCGTGCAGACGCCGCACGCACTTCCGGCGAATTCGCGTGCAACTCCGCGCCTTTGCGAAAGCGGAAAAGTCCGGAGTCGGCAAGATCGTCCGAGGGGCCGGAAAAACCCGCCTTATGCATACGCAAGTAGTCGCTCAAAAGATCGTCGAGACTCTTCTGTCCAGGAAAATCCGCGACATCCTCAAAAAATTCCGAGCAAAAGTCTTCGTTGAGTCCCACGATCTCGAACAGATGGCTGTTGCGATAGCTCGCCAGCGTCGAAACACCCATGCGCGCCAAAACTTTGCGCAACCCCGCATTGATCGCGGTACGCATGCGCTCCGCGCCGCCAACCTCCAGTGCTTCCGCAAATTGATCCGCCAGATAAGGCACCACCGCGCTTGCTCCGGCCGCCACCAGCAGCGCCACATGATGCGTATCGAAAACTTGCGCCGACTCCACAATCAGCGGAACATCCCAGAGCCCATCGCGCACCATCGCCTTCCATACCGTCGCGGTGGCCAGCAGCGCCGGCAACACCGCGCGCTCGCCGCTGATGCCGCGATCGGAAAGGAGGAGGAGGCCCGGGCGTCCGCTGCCACTCAGAGGGGTAGACAGCTGAGTAATGCTACAGCGCGCGCCCGGGACTCCCATTGGGGCAGGAAACGTAAAATCGATGTGATGCACGGGGCCAAACGTGGCCGAAAGCTCCGCAAGCTGGCCCGCGGCGATAACGGGACTCGGCAAAACCACGCCATTCGGCAAATGCACGGCCAGCGACATAACGTGCGACTCACGCAGCGGGTCGATCGGAGGATTAGTGACCTGCGCGAACCGCTGCTTGCAGTAGTCCCAAAGGCTCCGTGGAAGCGTTGACAGGAACGCCGGCGGAGCGTCGTCCCCCATGCTCCAATCCGCTTCCTTGCCGTGAGGCAGCGCCGAGAACAGAATCTTGAATTGGTCTTCGGTCCACCCGGCGGCAGCCGCAACCCGCTTGTGCTGCTCAACGGCTGGCGCGGAAGCAGGCGCCGTAGCCGCAAGTTGCCGTACCTGCGGCAAGCGCATCGCGCGATTGCTGCGTCGCAAGTCGCTTCAAGATTTCGCGCCACCGAAAAACAGCTCCGGTGACAGGATTAGCGAGAATCATTTCGCCGGGTCCAAGCCGCTGGCGTTCCGCGATCCGCGACTCCTCAAGATCAACCAGTCCAGTTTCCGAACCCGCAATCAACAGTCCGTCATGCGTCAACGTGTAGCGCAACGGCCGCAAACCATTTCGGTCCAGCTTCGCGCCGACGAACCGCCCGTCGGAGAACACCAGCGCGGCCGGGCCGTCCCACGGCTCGCCCGATTGCGACAGCGAAGCCAGCGCGCCGCGAACGTCCCGCGACAACAGCGGATCGTTCTCAAACGCCGGCGGCACCATCGAAAGCATCGCCGCTTCCGGAGAAAATCCCTCCAGCAACTTCTGCTCGAAAGCATTGTCAAAACTCGCCGAGTCGCTGACGTTTTCTTCCAAAATCTTGAACCATTTGCCCACCGTCAGCTTCGCGCGCAGTTCGCGATCTTTGGCGCGAATCCAGCGCCGGTTCGAGATGATCGTATTGATCTCCCCGTTGTGCGCTGAATACCGGAACGGCTGCGCCAGATGCCAGGAAGGCGAAGTGTTCGTCGAATACCGCTGATGAAAAACCGCGAACGTTGACGGCAAATGAAGGATCGCGTAAATCCTCGTAAAATTGCGGAAACTGCCAAGGCGTCAGCAGCCCTTTGTAAACGATCGTTTGCGACGAAAGCGAGCAAATATAACAGCGCGGCGGCAGCAAGGACTCCGCGCGCTTCCTCAGCATCGCCAATCGCCACTCAAAACGCGAAGGTCCCCGCGTAGCGTGAAACGGCGCCACAAAGAATTGCCACGTCTCCGGCATGGTCTCCAGCGCCATGCGCCCCAGCGAAGCGGTCGCCACCGGAACCCGCCGCCAGCCCAGAATACGCAGCCGCTCGGTTTCCGCGGCGGCTTCCACCGAAGCCCGCGCCTCGGTAGACGCCCCAGCCGGAAAAAACGCGAAACCCAGCCCGAAATGTTCCGTCAGCTCAATTCCCTGCTCGGCCGCCCGCGCGCGGAAAAAAGCCTCCGGAATGGACGTGAGCAGCCCAGCCCCATCGCCGCTGGCCCCGTCGGCATCGACGCCGCCGCGGTGGGTCAGCCGCTCCAAAGCGGTCAACGCATGCAGAATTATTTCGTGGCTCGGCGGGCTGCCAAGCTGCGCCACAAAGCCGGTACCGCACGCATCGTGGTCCGGATGCCCCCAGTTCGGGTGCTTCCGCCGACCCCTTTGTGGCCCCTCATGACACAAAGACATACGTGTTTATCGAACGGAAAGGCACTCGTTGTACAACGCAGATTTTCAATAAGACAAATCGGATTTCTGGAGGAAGACATGTAGCCGTCGGGCTTCAGCCCGGCAAACGTCAAGCGGCCACCTGCTGCCGTTTTTGCCCCGGCACTCTCGCTTAATTACGTCCCAGTCGATCTCCTAAGCCCTGTAGCCGCCCTCTCCGCGAGGGCGGGGTTTAGATGTAACCTCAGTCCAGGGTCATTGAGAGTGCGCCGCTCCGATTCCCTCTTCGTCGGGAAGACCCACGCGGGACTAAAACTTGGTGACCTCCGAAAACTGAAAATCCCGCACCTTCATCGCCGGTACCACCATCTCAAAAGCCTCCTCCCCGGTCCCCCGCACCGCAGGCCCCAGCATTTCAACGTTCCGCAGCATCTCCAGCACAGACTGATTAAATCGAAAGTTGCGGACCGCCGCACCAACCTTCCCCTTTTCGACCAAAAACAACCCATCGCGCGTCATCCCAGTCATAACTTTCTCGTACGGATCGACTTCGCGGATGTACCATAACCGCGTCACCAGCAACCCTCGCTCCGTCGACGCGATCATTTCCTCCAGCGAACCCTTGCCGCCACCAAACACCAGATTCATCGGCGCTTCGCCATATTCATTAGGCAGCGCGAACCCGTGGCCCGTGGGCTTTTTCTTCGCCGCCTTTGCGGAGGCGCGCGAGTACACCAGATTCTTCGGCACGCCCCCATCCACCAGCAAAACGCGCTCCCGCGGCATCCCTTCCCCGTCGAATGGCGCGCCAAGCTGCAACGGATGATACGCGTCATCCACGACGGTAATATTCTTGCCAAAGACCTGCTTGCCGATGCGGTCGTTGAGGCACGACCGTTTGTCAGCCAGCGCCGTGGCAGCGAAGTCGTAAAACAGAAACCCCACGATATCGAGCACCGCGGAAGGTTCGAGAATCACGGTGTAGCGCCCCGGCGGAAGCTCCTGCGCATTCGTCGCCCGATGCGCCTTTTCACTAGCTCGTTCCGCAAGCTTCTGCGGATCGAAGTCGCGCACGTTTGCGGAGTTGGCCTTGGCCCAACTGGCCGCCGGCTGCTCCTGCATGGTGATGGAAAACTCCGCATGCGTTTCGCGATACGCGGCAAAAAGCCCACGCGAATTTCCGATGGCCGTCTGCGATTGACCGCTCGCAAAAATTCCCGCCGCGACCTGCCCTCCTTTTATGGCGAGGTCGCAGGCGCGCCGCACCGCGCGGGCGCGATCGTCAGGCGTGAGCGCGGCGGTGGGTCGCGCGAATCGGTCGACCTTCCGATAACGCTGCTTCCCCGGAACCGGCAGCAGGTGCGGATCTTTCGGCTGACTATGCGCCAGCGAAAGAGAAGCGGCGATCGCACCACGCAGCGAATCCTCGTCAACGCGATTGGTCGTAGCCCGCGCCGTTCGCCCATCCACAACGGTTCGCACCGAAACCGTAAGCCCGTGCTCGGCAACGTTCTGATGGATCGCGTTGTTGGCAAAACGCGTCAGCGAGTCATCGACTTCATCGACGTGCACTTCCGTCTCATCCGCACCGGTCGACTTAGCCAGACGCAGAACACTGTCAATAATCCGCCGCAACTCGCGCTCATGAAAAAGTTCAACGCCCGGATGCCCAGCGGTCGTTGGTAGCGCCAGCATCCTTGCTGGCGTCTTTCGCGGCAAGCCTCCTTTTCGCGCCGCGCTCATGACTTAGAAAATGCCGCCCCGATATGAATATTTCGAAAGCGCGAAGGCGAAGCCCCGTGGCCCGTGCCCATCGTCTGCATCGGCTGACCCTTGCCGCAATTGGGAGTGCCCCAAAGGACCCACTCGTCGGCCCCGCAAATCGCATCGCACGAATTCCAGAACTCCGTGGTGATCCCGCTGTAGCTGGGATTTTTCAACATGCGCGCTTTCTTTCCGCCTTTGATCTCCCAACCGATCTCGGTGGAAAACTGAAACTGATAACGGCGGTCGTCAATCGACCACGAACGTTCGTCTCCATCAAAATGCCGTCGTCAGTATCTGCGATCAGATCGTCCGCCGCCAGCTCCCTGGCAGCAAGCTGATGTTGGTCATACGGATAATCGGCAGCCGGTTCCAGCTCTCCGTGCGCATCGTTCCCGACGAACGCTTCAGTCCCATCAGCATGCGCGGTCTCGCGATTCGATAAATACCCGCGAAACTCCCCATGCTTGATGATGTCGGTACACTGCGCCGGAACGCCCTCATCGTCGTAAGCGAAACTCCCCAGGCCCGGACCATGCTCAAGCCGCGCGTCAGCGACCACGTTGACGATGTCCGAGCCGTACCGCAACTTGTTCAACTTATCCAACGTAAGAAAACTCGTCCCCGCAAAATTCGCTTCCTCGCCCAGCACGCGATCAAGCTCGATCGGGTGCCCCACCGATTCATGAATCTGCAATCCCAGCTGGCTCCCGCCAAGAATCAGCGTGCCGGTTTTCTGCGGACATTGCGCAGCCGAGTGCAGAGCCACCGCCTCTTCCGCGACCCGCGGCGCATGCTTCAGCAATTCCAGCGATTCCACCAGCTCATATCCCGCCAGCGCATGCTGCCCGCCAAAACTATTCGGGTACGACCGCTTCTGAATTTCTTCGCCCTGAAACGCAGTCGCCGCGATACCGCACCCGGAAATCATCTTTCGCTGATGAATCCGCGAACCAATGCTCGACGCAAACCACGAATCGATCTTGCGGAATTGCAGATCGGTCTCCGTCAGCGTGACGCCCTTAACCCGCCGCATCTCCGCATCGACCGCAAGCAAGAGCGCCAGCTGCGTCTCCAGTGGTATCTCGAAGGGATCCTTACGAAACGGACTTTGCCAGCTATCAACAAAAGAACTCTCCGGCGCCATCACAACTTCCTTGCGCTTAGCGATCGCCGACGCCTTGGCAATCGCCACCGCCTGCGCCGCGCACGCCGACACACCCTCACGCGTCATCCGGTCCGTCGACGCAAATCCCCACGCCCCGCTCGCCAGAACGCGGATCCCCAACCCAATCGATTCCGATTGCGCCAGAGTCCCCACCTGCCCATTCTTCGTCGTAAGATCGCGCTGCCGCAGATGCATCACCCGCACATCGGCATACTTCGCCCCGCGAAGCCGAGCAATATCGAGTGCATGTGTAGATAGGTCCCACATAAAATTAAGCCGCCATCAACTTACAACGCTTTCCCAGAAAAGAAAAACGGGGCGAAGCCACCTGCAAGCCTCGCCCCGAACCTTCGCAGGTGCCCAGGACCGCTGCACCCCATCCCATCAACATCTCGTTCCGCATTCCGTTTCGTTACTTCGTTACTTCTTTACTTCATTACTTCATTACTTCGTTTTTCTAAGTCCCTTCATTCCACGAAGCCAAATAGTGCTCCTGCTCCGGCGTCAGCTTATCCAATTTGTGCCCCATCGATTCCAGTTTCAACCGCGCGATTTCGCGGTCCAGATGTTCGGGCACGGTATAAACCTGCGGCTTCATGGTCTTGTGATTCTCCATCAAATATTCCGCCGACAGCGACTGGTTGGCGAAGCTCATGTCCATCACCGAAGCGGGATGTCCTTCCGCGGTAGCCAGATTCACCAGCCGGCCTTCACCCAACAGATAAACCTTGCGTTACCTGCCAGCAGATATTCATCCACCAGCGGTCGCACTTCCTTCTTCCCGCTCGACAGTTTCTCCAGCGCGGGAATATCAATCTCCACGTTGAAGTGTCCCGAGTTGCAGACAATCGCGCCATTCTTCATTTGCTCGAAATGCTCGCCGCGAATCACGCTCTTGTTTCCCGTCACGGTGATGAACACATCGCCTTCCTTCACCGCCGCCGCCATCGGCATCACGCGGAACCCGTCCATCACCGCTTCAATTCCCTTCACCGGATCGATTTCCGTGACGATCACGTCGGCCCCGAGTCCCTTCGCGCGCATCGCCACGCCGCGCCCGCACCATCCGTACCCCGCAACCACCACCTTCAGTCCTGCGAGCAAAACGTTCGTCGCGCGAATCACGCCGTCAAGCGTTGACTGCCCCGTGCCATATCGATTATCAAAGAAGTGCTTGGTCATCGCGTCGTTCACCGCGATGATCGGATACTTCAACGTGCCGTCCTTGGCCATCGCGCGCAAACGAATGACGCCGGTGGTCGTTTCTTCCGTGCCGGCAATCACGTCGGTCACCAGGTCGGTGCGCTTGGTCAGCAGCATGGTCACCAGGTCCGCGCCATCGTCCATGGTCATCTGCGGCTTGTGGTCCAAGCGCCGCGCGCAAGTGCGCATAATAGGTATCGTTGTCCTCGCCCTTGATCGCATACGTCGGAATGTTGTAGTCGCGGTTCAGCGAAGCCGCTACTTCGTCCTGTGTCGACAAGCGGATTCGACGCGCAAAGCACGGCGTCCGCCCCGCCATCGCGCAACGCGATCATCAGGTTCGCTGTTTCGCTCGTCACGTGCAAACAAGCCGAAACGCGCAGCCCTTTCAACGGCTGCTCCTTCAAAAATCGCTTGCGAATCGATTCCAGCACGGGCATTTGCTGTCCCGGCCCATTCGATCTTGCGTTTGCCCGCATCCGCGAGCCCGATATCCTTCACATCACCTTTTTTCAGTTCAGCGATAGCCAAGTGGTGCTCCTCAATTGAATTTTTCCAACAAAAAGTCCGCAAAGGGAAATTGTGAACCTGAAGTCAACAACAGAAATCAACCCACCGATCAACGATTCGCAGCTACCGACCAACGATTCGAACCTGACGATCAATGATTCGCGAGGTGTCATCCCGAATCCGCGGTTTTCGCGGATGAGGGACCTGCTTTTCTGTCGACCTACCGCCGCGCCCCGACTTCCGCCCCCGCCACCGCCCCAAGCCCGGCAGCCTTGCGCAAAGCATCAGCACGGTCCGTCTGCTCCCAAGTGAACCCAGGCCCGGTGCGTCCAAAATGCCCATACGCCGCGGTAGCCTTGTAAATCGGCCGGCGCAAATCCAAAGCCTCGATAATGGCCTTGGGCGTTAACGAAAAGTTTCGCGCACCAGCGAAGTAATCCTCTCTTCCGGCACCGCCGCGGTCCCAAACGCATCCATCATCACCGAAACGGGCTCCGCAACGCCAATAGCATAAGCCAGCTGCACTTCCGCCTTGCGTGCCAACCCCGCCGCCACCACGTTCTTCGCGATGTAGCGTGCCATGTAGCACGCCGACCGGTCCACCTTCGACGGATCCTTGCCCGAAAACGCCCCGCCCCCGTGACGGCTATACCCGCCATACGTATCGACAATGATCTTCCGCCCAGTCAACCCCGCATCACCCATCGGGCCGCCAATCACGAATCGTCCCGTCGGATTGATGTGGTACTTCGTCTTGCGATCCAACATTTCCGCCGGAATGATCGGCCTGATCACATGCTCGATGACCGCATCGCGCAAATCCGCAGTCGGAAATCTTGTCGCTGTGCTGCGTCGAAATCACCACGGTATCCACGCGCACCGGCCGGCCATTACGTACTCAATGGTGACCTGAGATTTACCATCGGGACGGAGGAAATCAACGTCTTCTTGGATTTGCGGACTTCCGAGAGGCGCTGCGTCAAGCGGTGGGCCAACTGGATGGGCATGGGCATCAACTCTTCCGTCTCATCGCAGGCAAACCCAAACATCAAGCCCTGGTCGCCCGCGCCACCGGTATCCACGCCCATGGCGATATCCGGCGACTGCCGTTTGACCGTGCACATGACCGCGCAAGTCTACCCGTCATAGCCATACTTCGCCCGGTCATATCCAACGCTGCGAATCGTCTCGCGCACCAACTCGTCGTAGTCCATGATCGCGGTCGTCGTGATCTCTACCGGCACTCACCGCCAGCCCGGTCGTCACCAGCGTCTCGCATCCAACACGACCCTTGGGGTCCAGCCTCAACACTTCGTCCAGCACCGCATCGGAAATCTGGTCGGCAATCTTGTCGGGGTGACCTTCGGTCACCGATTCCGAGGTAAACAAGAAGTTGCGTAAGGCTTCGCTCAAAAGGAGGTCTCCTTAATTGGTAGCAAATAAATAGCAGGGGCACAGCCCCGCTTGCGTCCGCTGGGTACAGTTCGCAGTACTTTATAAAGCTACCATCGCCATCGGCAAGAATCAACGCGTTGATTCCGAATGATTTATGCGAGCATCGAAGGGCGCAAAATCGCTTCCGAACGGCACCTTCCCGCATCGAACGGTACCTTCGTCCGCGCCTTTTCTGATATCGAGGCCATCCTTAAGATTCTAAACAAACTCATGGGATCGCCGGTCGGTATCGCGCCCTACGGCCGCTGGCAGAATTTGGGCGTGATATGCACCGACTCGCCACCAGCAGCACGGGCACTCCAGCGTGTGCTCCGACGAGCACGAGGGCATAGCGAACACCCGATAAGACGGATAGCCCGACAAAGGAAGTACTCGGCCTCTTCACGCTGCTCCAATCGACGGACACCCGAACG
Organism: uncultured Acidobacteriota bacterium; assembly: GCA_963810355.1. Taxonomy (GTDB): domain Bacteria; phylum Acidobacteriota; class Terriglobia; order Acidiferrales; family UBA7541; genus Acidiferrum. Next base: position 60,661 of record CAWENU010000009.1, on the reverse strand, counting down.
CCGTTTTGGAATTCCTGAACGACCAAGGTGTCGCGCCCAGTATCCTCGACCCAATCCGCGAAATACCCGCAGCGCGTCGCGACCGTTAACGGACAGCTACTGTATAATCACTTAGTCGTTACTATACGGCTGGCGTAAACTACCCTGTTGCGATAGATTCCTTCGCGGAGGGCTTCATGGACATTCTGGCAGCAATCAAGCGGGAAGAAAAAAAGCTCGAAAAGCAGCTAGGCCATCTCCAGCATCAATTGAGCGGCGTGCGCGCCGCCGCGAAGGCGTTGAGCAACTCCACGGCAAAGAGATCGCAGGAGCGAAAAAGCGCGTGCTGTCCGCGGCCGCAAGAGCGAAGATCGGCAAAGCCGCCAAGAAACGCTGGGCGAAGTTCCGCGCACAAGCCAAGAAAGTCGCCGGATAGCTCTGTTCCCGCGACAATTAGCTGGCGTGTACGGCGAAACAACCCCGCACGGTTCTCGGCCTCGCGGTGTCTCGTAAGTTCAGACACCGCCCACTGCCTGACATCCGCCTTTTGGCGGAGCCAAGAAATCTGGCTCTGAGCGAGAATCTTCCGGGCCTCGTCTCTACCGACTAGTCGTGGTCCGGATGCTCGTGGCGCCACTTCCAGTAGTTGTCCTGGTCTCTGTGGTTCTGCCGATTGTATTCGCGATACTCCCTGTGATGTTCCACCAAGTAACCCCGATACGCGTGGTCTTCGTGGTCGTCCCAGTTGTGGTAGTCCTTGTGGTGCCGATCGTAGACGCGGACCTGCACGCTGGCTTCTTGCGCCTTCGCGTCGCTCACTACCAGAACCGGTGCAACAACTGCAGCGGCCAACAAGAGCGAGCCGATGTATCCATGGATGCGTTTCATACTGTAGTCCCCCAATCCCGAGACGTCAGAATCCCGGTGACCATCAGCATGAACCCGCATGCCGGAACTGTACTGTCCCGTACAAGACCTATTACAGAGATATAATTCTGGCTGCTACAGCTCCCGGCGTCACCAACAAGTGTCTCTTTCCGGACAGTTTCACGTCGGCCTCCCTTGTTCTAATGAAACAGTGTTCTACCGAAACGGTAGCAACGCGGAGTCGTTTAACCGCCAAGACCAGGAGGGCGCATGACCCTAAAATTGACAAGCCACGACGTGGACGGCGTTTCCGTAGTCGCGCTGGACGGCCGCATCGTGCTGGGTGAGGAAAGCACCGCCCTGCGCGAGAAACTGAAAGGCCTGATCGCCGCCGGGAAGCAAAAGATCGTCCTCAACATGGACAACATTAGCTACATCGACAGCGCTGGCCTCGGCACACTGATTGCCGCGCATGTAAGCGCGAAAAATCAAGGCGCCTCCGTGCGCCTCTGCCACTTGGGGAAAAAATTCCACGAAGTCTTGCAAATCACCAAGCTGCTCACGGTCTTCGACGTCTACGATACGCAAGCTGCGGCGACCAGCAGTTTCGCGGGAACCGGCGCGGCCGCCGCAGTGGCGGGAAAGCATTGAACCGCGCGGATGCGCCTCCTGCCTTAGCCCCGGTCATATTAGATCGCGCACATATTTCGTCTTCCGCATCTCTTGCGGGGTCTCGCTCATGAGCTCTTCCATGCGTACTTGTGTGTCGGTTCTAGGTACCAAAACGAGCGCGGTTCGCAGTCCCAAAGAGCGTATAGTGCTCCCAGAGGCCAAGCTCATGCTCGAACCGGTCGTCGCCGATGAGCGCAAGAAGCGCAAAGAATTAACCGCCAAGCGGAATCTACTGTTCGCCGAGTACTTGAAGAATCCTCAAGACATTCGCCTGGCCTTGGAGATCAAACTCATTGACGATCAGGTCGCGCTATCGATCGAGCAAACGGAACGCAAGCCAGGAACCCGAAAGTAAGTTTCGACCCGCTATCTTTTGACCCTCGCGTCGGAATTCGACAATTTACTGTTAACTTTCTTGGTACCTACCCCCTATGGTTTTTCGCAAGTGTTCATTCTAAAAATGGTTAAAGTGGCTTGTTTTGATAGACTTTTGCAAGTATTCATTCTAAAGGGATTACGAAAAGTGATGGAGGGTCCATTCAGTTCGGTTGGTACACCGGTTTGTGCCCGGGGCGGGGCAAGCGCCGCCCCTACAAGTGTTCTTTGAAGGACGGACGGAACTGGTCCGTGCTTTCTTCGTTCGTCGTGAAGTGGAATCGAGATTCGCGATCGATTTTGCGGCGGGTGAAATGGAACGCCGGAGCGTTTGGGTTCGGTCGAGATTTTGATGGCAAACACGAGGCAGAATAGCATGGCGGGCGAGTGTCATTTCAAGTACCTGAGTCAGAAACCATTCTAAAGGCCAGTGGGACCTGACCTTTGCTGTCCTAGTTAGAAAGTCGAGAACGTCGTGGTGGAGTCAGTGGCTGCGTCGGGATATGGAGATCGCCGTGCGGCCTGACTGCAAGGGGCATGGCGCTTTGTCGGTTGTTCCCGCGTGAACTGAAGGCTGCTGCGGAGGCCAAAGGTCGGACGTAGGCGGCAGAGGATGGGGCACCCGTCAAGAGCGCCCGGCTTCCTTCGAGGCCCAGGATGAACGGAGAGCGGGCGAAGCGGGCGAACATCCGCACCCTTGAAAAACGCGAGGGGTGCGGCGCAAGAAAACCTCGGTGCAAGAAACGGAGAAATGCAACAGCAGATTCCTCTCTGCGCGGGCCGACGCGTTCACAGGAAGTGAACGCGGAAGAGAAAGTCGGCCTGCTCCGTTCGGAATGACAGTCGCGGGAGGTGTGTTCGGATTGACGGTTGGGAAGTGTGAGAGTACGGTTCGGAAGTCAACATCCGCACCCTTGAAAAGCGCAAGGGTGCGGCACCCAAGAAAACCTCAGTGCACGAGACGGAGAAATCAACAGCAGATTCCTCTCTGCGCAGGCCGACGCGTTCACTGGAAGTGAACGCGGAAGAGAAGGCCGGCCTGCTCCGTTCGGAATGACAGTCGCGGGAGGTGTGTTCGGATTGACGGTCGGGAAGTGTGAGCGTACGGTTCGGAAGTCAACATCCGCACCCTTGAAAAGCGCAAGGGTGCGGCACCCAAGAAAACCTCGGTGCAAGCGACGGAGGAATCGACAGCAGATTCCTCTCTGCGCAGGCCGACGCGTTCACAGGAAGTGAACGCGGAAGAAGAGGCGTCGGCCTGCTCCGTTCGGAATGACGGGGGGGCTGGCGGTATTACGACGGCGGTGGCGACGGTACGATTCGGAAACGTCAAAACCCGCACCCTTGAAAACCACAAGGGTGCGGCACCCGGCCGCCAAGCCTAGGCCTCGTCGTCATCCAGCTGCACGTCGAGCTTGCCTTTGGTTTTTTTGGCCATTAGATAGCTGCGGATGAAGGGATCGATGTCGCCGTCCAGCACCCGATCCACGTCGCCGACCTCAAACTTCGTACGGTGATCCTTGATCATGCGGTACGGCTGCATCACGTAGGAGCGGATCTGGCTGCCAAACGAAATTTCGAGCTTCGATTCGTCGAGCTTGTCGGTATGCTGCTGGCGCTTTTGCACTTCCTGGTCGTACAGCTTGGAGCGAAGCATCTTCATGGCCAGGGCGCGGTTCTTGCCCTGGCTGCGCTCGGCCTGGCAAGCGACTACGGTGTTGGTGGGAAGGTGTGTGATGCGCACCGCGGTTTCTACTTTGTTGACGTTCTGGCCACCCTTGCCGCCGGCGCGGAAGGTGTCGACGCGCAACTCTTCCGGGCGAATGTTGATCTCGATGCGATCGTCGATTTCCGGAATGACGAAGACCGAAGCAAACGAAGTGTGCCGGCGCGCGGCCTGGTCGAACGGAGAGATGCGCACCAAACGGTGGACACCGGTTTCGCCAGCCAGCAGCCCGTAGGTGTTTTCGCCCTCGAACTGGATGGTAGCGTTCTTGATGCCGGCTTCTTCGCCAGGGGTCTCGTCGAGAACCACGGCGTTGATGCCCTTGCGCTCCGCCCACCGCAGATACATGCGCAGCAGAATTGAAGCCCAGTCCTGTGACTCGGTGCCGCCCGCGCCAGGCTTGATGGTCATGATGGCGTTGAGATGATCGGTCTCGCCGGAGAGCAGCGTGCGCGTCTCCATTTCACCGACATAATTTTCGGCGGCGGTCAGCTCGCGATCGAGATCCTTGAGAAGCTCGTTGCGCTGCTCGGCGTTGGTTTCCTCGGCGGCCAGCAAGATGTAGGTTTCGATGTCGTTGGCCAGCGAAGTGAGCTTGTCGTCGGAAGCGATCTGGTCTTCGGAACGCTTGCGGTCGCGCAGGACCGCCTGGGCAGCATCCTGATTGCTCCAGAAGTCGGGATCAGCCGAGCGCGCTTCCAGTGATTTCAAACGTTCGCGATGCTGTGGGGCGTCAAAGAAAGCTCCGCACTAGGGTCAAGCGAGGTTTCAGAAGTTCGTAGCGGTGTTGGAGATCTTCAAGAATCATATTTGCGTGCGAGAGGACTTGCCGAGCCGGCTTTCTTAAGAGTGTTTCCTCAGGGGCTAAAGCCCCGTGGGTTGCAGCTGAATGTCGGAGCTGAAGCTCCGAGCCCATGCGCTGCATGTCGGCTGAAGCTCCGACCCTTTACGAACTGGGGACTAGCTCTGGCGAGACGCCGACTGGGATTGGGATTTCCTCGTTCGCTGTGGTTCCTTTCCGGAAAGTTGAGGCTAACAGGATAGCGGAAACGATGACACAGAGCCAAGCGAACCAGTCTCCAAACCGAGTATAGAGGGTCTCGTCGGTGCGGAAGTCATAGGGCAGGTCCACCGCGGCGCGCACGTCGATGGGCAGCGGGCTGAAGATGCGGCCGTAAGGATCGACGGCGGCGGTGATGCCGTTGTTCGTGACGCGCAGCAGCCAGCGGCGATTTTCTACGGCGCGGACGCGGGCAATGCGGAGATGCTGTTCGGCGGCGGCGGAATGGCCGAACCAGCCATCGTTGGAAATGTTGACGAAGAGTTGCGCTCCGTTGGCGGCGAAGTTGCGGATTTCGCCAGGGTAAATCGCCTCGTAGCAGATAAATGCCGCTAGTGACGCGCCGCCGGGAAGATGCGCTACCGCGTAAGTCGTTCCCTTTTGGAAGCCGCCGACTTCGCTGGACACGCTTTGGACCACGCGATGAATGAGTGGGAACGGCTCGTATTCGCCGAACGGAACCAAGTGAATCTTGTCGTAGGTGAAAACGTCCTGGCCTTGCGGATCGATCAGGATAGCGCTGTTGTACGGAGCGAGGATGTGGCGCGATTGCGTGTTGGGTGGGCTGGGGAGCTGACGCCACTCGATGGCTCCGGCCAGAAACGGATGATGGAAGCGCGTCGCCAGAGACGAGGCGAGCTTCGCGAACTGCGCGTCCTCAAACGAAAACGGGGCGGGCGCTTCGGGCCAGATCAGTAGATCGGGTTGGCGAGCGTCTGCTGCAAGACTGAGATTTTCGATTTCGGTGAGATCGGCGGCATGGGCTTGAAACCATTGCGCGGGATATTCTTCGACCTCCGGGAAATTGACTTGCACGGCGCGGGCGTAGTGATTCGGCAGCGCCTGCGGCACAAAGCGCGGGCCGACCACAATGACGAGGAGCATGAGCACTACGGTGGTGACGAGAATGGCGACGCGGCGAGCGACGGATGTCGCTACGGCCTGATCACACCAGGCGAGCAGCGCATTTACGGCGGCTGCGAGGAAGGAGAGGCCATAGATGCCGGTAATGGTGGTGAGCTGCAGCAATGCCGGGTTTGAGGATGCGGGGTATCCAAGTAAGCCCCAGGGAAAACTGATTTCTGGCATGCGCGTGCGGACGAATTCAAAGGTCACCCACAGGAACGGAGCGCCAACGCACGCGAGCAGAATGCTGCGCTTGGCGAGGCGATTCACGCACCACGCGAACGCGCCGGTCAGGATTCCGAAAACGCATCCGATGAGAAGAAGGATGCCCCAGCCCCCAGCTTTGGAGAGCCCGCCGTGGATGGCGAGCACCGTGGCGATCCACGGACAGCAGGTGATCACGAAAAACATCGAATGAAGGAACCCGCAGAAAAACGCTACTTTGGGCCGCGCGCCGAACAAGACGATGAGGAGAATGCCGACGCACACCCAGGAATAGATGCTGAGATAAAAGCCGGTGTAGGAAAACGACAAGGCGGCGCCGGAAAGTGCGGCAAAAACGTAGCGGAAAACGTCGGGCGTCGCTGATCCTGGTTGAGGACGAAAGAAGCTAGCCCACGCGCGCTGCGGCATCAGTGCTTCACGATGGCCTTGAAACCGGCGTTCTCGAGGCCTTTCTTCGCGGCTTCCGCGGACTTGGGGTCGGAATAGGGGCCCACCTGCACGTGGAAATACTTATCGGAGGTCGGCGAGACCACGAATGCGGGGAATTTTTTCTTCAGCAAGCTGGCCGCGATAGCGTGGGCGTCGGCTTCTTTCCGGAGCGCGGCGACTTGCAGGACGTAGGTGCCCGCGGGGGTTTGCGCGGTGCTCGCGGATTTTGACGATACGTTGGAAGCGTGCGATGGAGTCTTGTTGTTCGCGATCGCGGGAACGGTGGAGGGTGATGAGTTTGCCGGAGCCGGCTTCAAGCGATCGTCGGGGGCAACTTTACCGGCATTGTAAAAGCCCCAGTCGGAACTAGGTTGCGAATTTTCGTCGGACGGGGCGTCGGACGGCGCAGCGGATGTAGCCGCAGGTGGGGGTGGCGAATTTTTCGAGCGCTTCGCGGGCACATCCTGCTTGGGGGAAACCAAGGCGTCCGGGGTTGCGCGCGGATTGCCTGCGGCTCGGACTTGGCCGTCGTACTGATTGCGGCCCATTACGTAGCCGAGCGCGAAAAATACGCCGGAGAACACCAGCATCAACATGAACAAGCCGATGACGTGCCTGGATTCCAGGACACGCTCGCCCGCGCCACCTCGATTGCCGCGAGAAGCCATGCTTACTTTTTATTTCCCCCCAACGCTTGCACCCAACTGTTAATGATATCGATAGGCAGCGGAAACACAATCGTTGTGTTCTTCTCGACACCTATCTCGGTTAACGTCTGCAAATAGCGTAACTGAATTGCGGACCCCTGGGTCTCCAGAACTTTTGCGGCGTCGGCCAGTTTTTGCGAGGCTTCAAACTCGCCTTCGGCGTGGATGATTTTTGCGCGGCGCTCGCGTTCGGCTTCCGCCTGCTTGGCGATGGCGCGCTGCATTTGTTCGGGGATGTCCACTTGCTTTACTTCGACTTTGCTGACCTTGATGCCCCACGGTTCGGTTTCGGTGTCGAGGATGACCTGCAGCTTGGCGTTTACTTTGTCGCGTTGGGAGAGGATTTCGTCGAGCTCGAACTGGCCTACTACGCTGCGGATGGTGGTTTGCGCCAGCTGCGAGGTAGCGTAGCTGTAGTTTTGCACTTGCGATACGGCTAGATTGGCGTCGACTACGCGGAAATAGCAGACGGCGTTGACTTTTACGGAGACGTTGTCGCGGGTGATGATGTCTTGCGGTGGGACGTCGAGAGTCTCGATGCGCAGGCTGATGCGTTGGAGCGTTTCGATGGGCCAGAAGACGAGATTAATGCCAGCGCCCTTTGCTTGCGGCAACAGACGGCCCAGGCGGAGAACGACGCCGCGTTCCCATTCCTTGATGATGTAAATGGAATTCCAGAACCAGATCAGGACGAAACCGATGATGACCATCGTTCCGATGCCGAACTCGAACATAGTTGTTCCTCCGCGCGCGCATTGAATTTCTCGCAGTGCTGGGGAAAGTGCAAGTGTTCTTCGTGGACGGGCTGACATTTGCTGGTTAGTGGGCGGCAAAGAAGGAATTTAACGCAGAGGGCACAGAGGCGCAGAGGACACGGAGACTAAGGACGATGGCCGTCTCATAAATGGCCGGGATAGGAAGAGAAAAATTTCCTCAGGGGCTAAAGCCCGATTTCGCGTGTCTTTAAATGTCGGAGCTAAAGCTCCGACCCCCTGAGATGCATTTATAAGATGGTTTCTACTGGCTCGACGTAGAGCTTCAGGCCTTCGATTTTCAGGACGCGGACGGGCTTGCCTTCGGGAACAGGGTGCGTGGAGACGGCGCGCCAGAGTTCGCCGTGGATGCGGATCATGCCTTCGGCGCCGGCCTGGATTGGTGAAACGACGATGCCTTGCTCGGTGAGCATCTCTTCGCGGCCTGTGGCGCTTTTCCATTTGCGGGAACGCAGGACGAGGCGCATCAGGAAGACCGTCAGGACCGCGAACGGGAGTGTCACCGCAATCGCCACGCTCAGGCTTACGCCGCCCGCCGTCAAGGGGGAGCGAATCAGGAACATGGCGCCCAGGAGCATCGAGACTATTCCGCCGGCCAGCAGGACGCCGTGGCTGGTGAACTTTGCTTCCAAAATAAAGAGTGCCAGTGCGAGGAGTATTAGAAAAACGCCAGCGATATTTACCGGAAGAATGTGCATCGCGTAGAGAGCGAGAACCATGCAGATGCCGCCGATTACACCCGGGGCGACCATACCGGGGTGGGTAAATTCGGTGTAGAGGCCGAGGACACCTACGATGAACAGCAGGAAAAACATGTCGGGTGCGACGATGCGGGCGAGGAATTTCTGGCGGCCGGAGAGCTGAAACTCGACGCGTGCGGGACTGTTCAGCGCAAGCTTTACTCTTGTGCCGTCGAAGCGCGTGATTTCGCGGCCGTTCAGTTGGCGCAGGAGGTCGTCTTCGGAAGAGGCGACGATGTCGATCAGTTTCCCGTCGAGGGCTTCTTTTTCGGTGAAGGCTTTGGCGTCGGTTACGGCGGTTTCCGCTAATGTGGGATTTCGGCCGCGTTTGTCGGTGTAGCTGCGGAGGAAGGCCATGGCGTCATTGTTAATTTTCTTGCGCATGGCGTCATCGATGGTCATTGCGTAGCCGCCGACAATGATGACTGGGGAGGCCGCACCGGTGTGCGTTCCCGGGGCCATGGCAGCGATGTCCGCGGCAAGGAGGATGTAGAAGCCGGCGGAGGCGCCGCGCGCGCCGGACGGGGCCACATAGACGGCAACCGGGACGCGGGAGATCAAGATGTGCTGGATGACGTCTTTCATGGAGTCGGTCAGGCCGCCGGGGGTGTCCATGGTGATCAGGATTAGAGCGGCGTTACGGCTCTGGGCGTCGGCGATGCCTTCGTCGATGTAGGTGGCCAGGATGGGTTCTACTTCGCCGTCGAGTTTTAGTTCGAGGACCGTGGGAGTGGAGGGATTTTCGGCTGTTGTGGGGAGCGGGAAGAGAAAAGATAACGCAGAGACGCAGAGAGCGCAGAGTAGCGCGGAGATCCGGATTATTCCGGTTGAGGGATTGACCGCTCGGCTGTCAATGCCAAGATGGCGAGCCAGGCTCGTCGCTAAAACTACCAAAGAGACGATCATCCTCGGGTTGCGGTTGGGAGTCATTGGGCGATTCCGGTTGGCTTGGAATTCTGGAGGTGGTCGAGCAAAGCCTTGGCGTCGGCGTAGTTTGGCGCGAGGGTCAAAGCGCGCTGGGCCTCGACGCGAGCGAGGTCAAATTTCTTTTGGTCGAGGTAGACCCTGGCGAGCATGGTGCGAACGACCGCGGAATCGCGGGTCGCGAGTGAGGCCTGGAATTCCTGCACGGCATCATCGAGTTTGCCGCGGCGGCGATCGACTTCGGCTAGGCCGCGATGCGCGTAGGTGTTGGAGGCGTCGGCCGCGAGCGCGGCGCGGAACTCGGTTTCGGCGATGTCGAGGTGCCCCTCGGCTAGTTCCTGGCGGCCGCGACGGATGTGGGCGGCTGGCGTTGCCGGGGTTCCCGCGGACGAGGCGGACGAGGAAGGAGCCGCGGTTGGGGATGATTGAATTTCCAGGCGTAGCGCGGTGATGTCCAGCTCGGTACTGATGCGCTCGAGACGTGATTGGGAATCGCTTTTGGCATCGAGATGGACCACGGGCAAGGCGTTGGGTCCAAAAGCCTCGGTGGCGGCTTCGCGCTCCTCGTCGGCTTCGACTTTGTTCCCGGCCTTTTCGAGCGACTGAATCAGGAGGGCGCGGTCCTCGGGATTGTCAGGTTCGCGGTCGGCGGCTTCGCGGAACAATTTGGCGGCAGCGGCGAAGTCGTTGGCGCGGAAGGACAGCAGTCCGAGATTGAAGGGGTAATCGTCTTCGTCGGGATCGAGTTCGGTGGCGCGGCGCAGGTCGGCTTGCGCCGCGGGTATTTTTCCCTGGCGCGCGAGCGCGACACCTAAATTGTTCAAGATTTCGGGAAGGTCGGCGCCAGATAGGCCTTCGGCCGCCGCGGGGCCGCGATCGGAATTACTGCGCAGGGCATCCTGCAGCGAGGTGAAGACTTCTTCCGCTTTATCGGGCTGATTCAATTGGAGACGGCAAACGCCGGTGGCGAAGACCGCTTCAACGTAACGGTGATGGGTCTTGGGGACGCGCGCGAAAGAGGGAATGGCCGAAGCGCAGTCGCCGCGCGCGGCGTAGGTTTCGCCTAGAGCGAAGTCGGGATCGGGCCAGGCCGGCTCGAGGCGGGCGGCCTCGCGCAGCTCACGCAGGCGCGGCTCGTCTTCGGTGGCCAAGAGGCCGCGGACGAAGTGCTCGAAGGCGTCGAGGCGAAGCTGGCGCTGGAGCTTGGAGAATTCCTTCAACGTCAAGGGATAGGCTTTGTCGTTGGCGGAAAGCAGATGCCAGACGACGCTGGCATGCAGGTCCATCAGAGAATTGAGCTCGCCGGATTCGTGGACGGGCGTGAGCAGCGCGGGAGGATCGACCCGAAGCGTGTGAGCTTCGATGGTGAGCGAGGTGCCTTCCGAGCCGAAAGAGCCGAAGATGACGTAGTCGGCGTCAAGATCCTGGGCAATACGCAGCATGGTGGCGCGGCTTAGCTTCGCGGAGGCGGGAAGGCCGTAACGCTCCAGCTCGCCCGCGCGGCCTGCGTGGGAGTAGACCTGAGCGCCGGAATCGGAGAGATATTGGATGGTGAGTTCTTCGAGGCCTTCGCCAAGCCAATCGAGACGCGGGGATGCGCCCGCGTTTTCAAAGGGGAAAACCAGGTAGACGCCTTGCTGGGGAGAGGGCGCCGGGGAGGTGCGCGAGGTCGCGGCGGACTGTTGTGCTTGGAGCAGAGGGCTGGCGGATAGAACGACAGCGCAGAGAAAAACTATAGCGCGTGCGTTGAAAACATTTCGGGACATGCTGACTTGGATTGTAACAGAGGCGGAGGTTGGGGATTTTAAAGAGACGGAGAATTACCCAATGTAGAAACATGGGCGGGACCTCTTGTATGGATGCGGTGGAGAGCGCGTCAGGCGTCGACACGGTCGTGCTTGAAGGTGGCTCTAAACCCACAACCTTAAGCACTAAGGGTGCGACGGCGCCCGATTAAAGTCGGGCGCCTACAATCGTTCGCAAGGGGGCTCGCAGGGGAAAGTCAAAACCCGCACCCTTAAAAACCAAGGGTGCGGCACCCGAGAGAAGAAAAAACGGGAACAAAGACGCGCTATGCGATCAGGGTTGTTGGGTGTCGGCTTGCTTCGGGGCTACCATGTCTTGGATTTCGGGGAGTTGCAGTTCGGCGGCGAAGGCTTTGTCTTTCTTCAGGTCCGCGGCCAGGGTAGCGTAGCCTTCATCCTTGGCTTTGCGGAGGTACAGCACAGCGCGTTGGATGTTGCCGGATTCGGCGAAGGACTTGGCCAGCAGGAAGTAAAAGCGGCCGCGGTCGGAGACCGAACGATCCTGCAGCAAAGAGCCGGACCTGGAAGAGTTGTGCTCGAAGAGTTGAGGATCCTTTGCCAGTGCGGTGCGAAACGCCACAATCGATTGTTCGTATTTCTTGTCGCCAAAATAGGCGTAGCCGAGATTGCTATAGAGCACGGCCATATCGTCGCGTATCTTAATGGCTTTTTCGTAGGCGCGGATGGCTTTGGCGTAGCGCTTGCGCTGATACCAGATAGTACCGATATTGTTCTGCGCATCGGCGTAGTGCGGATTCACTTTCAGGGCGCGCTCGTAGCACTTCAGCGCGAGGTTTAACGCCTCTTGTTGATGCAGCGCGATGCCGAGCTTGTTCAAATAGACGGCATTTCGGGGATTCTGGTCGGACAAATTCTTGAAGGCTTGCGCGGCTTCAAAATACTGCTTGCGCGCCATGTAGAGATCGCCCATCTCCTCGGCCGTGAGTTCGCGGACGGGCGGAGCTCCGGCGGTAGAGACTTGAGACGGCGCCTGCATGGGGATCGAATGATCACCATCGGCAAACATCTGCGCGGTCATTTTTGGAATCGACTGCTGAGCGCTCGTCTGACTATGGGCAGGAACTGCAGAAGTCAGTAGGAGGATACTTCCCGAAACCGCCAGAGAAACTAGCTTCATGGCGAGTCTCCTTTGTCATCCGGCTTTGGCTTATCCGGATCTTGCTTCTTCTTACCCCCAAAGATACCAAAAATCTTCTGTAAAGGGTTCTTTTTCTTTTCAATGGGCTTGCCGTTTGCGTCAACTTGAACACCCTGGCCGGTGGCGTTGGGCGGGCGGTTGGGATCATAAGGGAGAGGCTGGCCGTTGGCGTCGACGGCTGTTGGTTGTTTGGGTTCGCCGCCGCCGAAGACGTGCGAGAGCCAAGAGCCGGTAGAGGAGACGATGCCGTGGCCTCCGCCGTGCAGTTCGCATAGTTGCGTAGGAGCAGAACCATTTACGTAAACTTCTTCGCGGGTGGTTGGGCAATTGGGAGTGGCGAGTTCCAGGGATTCCGGGTCGATCATTACGGACTGGATGCCGTCGGGAGGGGTGAAATCCTTTACGTCTTTGTAGGCGGGCAACGCGGTGGCGCGAATCATGAAGTCAGCCCAGATGGGCGCGTCGGCGACGCCACCAGTGAGGCCAAGGTCGCGGTTGTCGTCGAAACCGATCCAGATGACGCAGACGAGATTGGAGGTGAAGCCGGCGAACCAGCCGTCGCGGGAGGTGCCGGTTTTGCCGGCGGCGGGCAGGGTGAAGCCGCGTGCGCGGACGCCCGCGGCGGTGCCGTGATTCATCACATCCTTGAGCAGGCTGGTGACGAGGTAGGTGACGCGGGGATCGAGGACGGCCTTAGTTTGGGGCGTGTTTTTCTCGAGGGTTTCGCCGTTGGCGGCGATGACGCTGTTGATGAACTGGGGTTCGGCGCGGGTGCCGCCGTTGGCGAAAGCGGTGTAGGCGGCGGCAACATCGACAGCCGTCATTTCGTAGGCGCCAAGAGCGACGGCTGGGGTCGGCTGAATGTTATTGCCGAGACCCATCTGGCGGGCGATTTGCACTACCCGGCCGTAGCCGATGAGCTCGGCGATCTTGACGGTGGCGACGTTGAGAGAGTTGGTGAGGGCTTCGCGAGCGGTGACGCGGCCCATGAATTTTTGGCCGAAATTGTTGGGGGTGTATTCCTTGCCGTCGAATTCGAAGGTGGTGGGCTCGTCGTCGATGGTGGTGGCGGGGGTGACGATGGGCTGGACGTTATCGATGGCATTGTCGAAGGCGGCAGCGTAGACGAAGGGCTTGAAGACGGAGCCAGGTTGGCGATGAGCTAGGGCGTGATTGAGCTGGCTCTGGCCGTAGTCGCGGCCGCCGATGACGGCTTTGATTTCGCCGGTGCGGGGGTCGAGGGCGACCAGGGCGCCCTGGACCTGCGGGATGGGCTCGCTGGTTCCCTTCTTTTCTTGCTCCTTCTTCCACTTCGCGTATTTTTTGGCGAGAAGAGTGTCCACGTTCTTCATGCCGGTCTCGATCGCGGAGGCGGCGGCGCGCTGCAGCGCGGGGTCCAGTGTGGTGTAGACACGGAAATTTTCGCTGATCAGCTCATTTTCGGAATATTTGTCGAGCAGGTGGTCTTTGACCATGTCGACGAAATAGGGTGCTTCGCTGCCGGCTACCGAGGTGTGGACGATTTTCAGCGGCGCGCGCTTGGCATCCTGGATGTCGGCTTCGGTGATGAATTTGTTCTCCAGCATCTGCGGGAGGACGCGATCGCGGGCCTGGACGGCGCGTTCCGGGTGGCGGTCGGCGGCGGAATAGTAGTTAGGTGCGCGAATGATTCCGGCGAGATAGGCGCATTCGGCGAGCGACAGCTGGCGAAGATCTTTTCCGAAATAGGCGACGCTGGCTTCGGAGAAACCGCGGATGCCGAAGCTGCCGCGATTGCCTAGATAGACTTCGTTGGCGTACAGCTCGAAGATTTGCTGCTTGTTGAAGCGCTCCTCGAGTTCCATGGCGACCATGGCCTCGGCGAGCTTGCGGCGCCAGGTGCGCTCGTTGGAGAAGAAAAAGGTGCGGGCGACCTGCATGGTAATAGTGCTGGCGCCTTGATAGTGATTGCTGCTGTGGCGGATGTCGGCCCAGGCGGCGCCTGCGATGCGGACGAAGTCGAAACCGCCGTGCTCGAAGAAACGCTTGTCTTCGGCCGAGATGATGGCGTGGACGAGCGTTGGAGGGAGGTCGTCGTAGCGAACCGGGCGGCGCTTTTCGCGTGCGCTATCGAAGAGGTTGGTGATGAGTTCCGGCTCAATGTCCGCCGTGCCTAAATCGGCTCCGCCTCCTAGAGGTCGAATGGCCTTGATGCTTTTGCCGCCGAAGGTGACGGCGATGGCGTTTGATCCGGCAAAATAGGAGAGCTTGGATGGGCGGATATCGACGGTGTTGGCTTGCAGAGTGTACTGGCCCAGGGCATTGTCGTCGCGCTCGGGGCGATAGCCGACTTTGGTCAGGTAGGTGGCGAGTTCTTCCGCGCTCCAGACCTCGCCATCCGCGATGCGCATGGGGGCGGAGAAGATTTGCGTGGTGTTCTGGAGGACGTGGCCGGAAAGGCGCGCGTCGATCATGCGGGAATACTTGACGTAGAAATAGGTGAGGACGCTCGACCCAGGTGATGAAAATGGCGAAGAGGACGCCTAGCAGCGTCAGGCCGAAAATGGATGTCCAGAAACCCTTTTCAATGCGAATGCGCAAACTTTGACCTCGTGGGGCCGGACTTTTATTGTCTCGCAACCGCAGACACTAAGAAAGACGCAGTTCGGCCGGAGATGTTGTTTGTGTACGGCTCGAGCTTCCAGCGTGCGTGCGCGCCAAATTTTTGCGAATGCGCGGGGAGCAATTCGCCGGCCTACAAGTTCTTGTTCTCGCTAGAAGGCGTGAAATGGAGATTGAGCTGGTAGACCAGCAGGTCGACCGGAACAGTGTAGTCCATGCTGATTTTCACGACGTCCTGGTTGGCGACGACCTTAATTTCTTCGCGCTTGACGGGGATTTCCAGGTCCTTCACAACTTTGAAGATATTGTCGCGGACCTGCTCGTCGGAATAGTGGTTGACGACGGAAAAGCGGGCTTGTTCTTGCATTTTGTCGGCCAGTTGATATTCGGCGACGTAGGCGGGGAGGATTTTATAGGCCACGAAGGCGCCGTAAATCAGGATGGCGCTCCAAAGAATGGCCTTGATGGTGCCGCCGCCGTGTTGCGAACGCAAGGGGATTGCGGCGTGGTCCCGAATTCCGGCGTGATGTACCAAAGTCTCTCCCGACGGCGGCCCAGGGTGACAGTTTTCGTCACTGGCCGGTAAAAACGCGAGCTGCTGAGAAGTCTTCTCAAGTTAGCACCCGCATGGAGAGGTGTCGAGAAGCAGACGCGGGGGATGTTCCCGGAAAGGAACGGGGCGGCGGTGGAAAGACGCGTATTAGTAAGCCTTAGTAAGCCCTAGAGGCCATCTTGTAAATGACCGAGACAGGACGAGAAGAATTGCCTCAGGGGCTGAAGCCCGATTTTGCGGGTTTAATGTCGGAGCTAAAGCTCCGACCCCCTGAGATGCATCCATGTGAGATGTCCCCTGAGAAGCATTGAGTTGAGTTCTAGTAAGCTCTGGCGAAGATGGCGCGCTCCGGGGCGGGCTTTCCGCAATAGACGCAAGCGCCCGCTTCGGCGGGCTGGTCGAAAGGGATGCAGCGCATGGTGGCGCGGGTCTCTTCCTTGATCTTGGCTTCGCAGTCGGCGCTGCCACACCAGGGGGAAAAGGCGAACCCCATCTCGACGGCCTTCTTCAGGTCGTCATAGGTTTTAGCGTCGTGGGTGTTGGCTTTGCGAAAGGCTAGCGCTTTGTCGTGCATCGCTTGCTGGATCTCGGCTAGCAGGCGCTCGATGGTCTGGGGCAGATCGGTTAGAGGAGCGCTGACTTTGCCTTCGCGTCCGGGGCGGTCCCGGCGGGCCAGGACAGCGGACTGCTTGGCTACGTCTTTCGGGCCCAACTCGACGCGTAAGGGGACGCCGCGCATCTCCCAGTCGTTGAATTTCCAGCCGGGGCTCTGGCCCTCGCGCTCGTCAAGAGTTACGCGCACGCTGGCTTTGATTAGTTCGGCTTTCAGTTTGCGGGCGGCGTCGAGGACGGAGGATTTTTCTTCGTCGGTCTTGAAAATGGGGACGATGACTACCTGGTACGGAGCGAGTCTGGGAGGCAGGACGAGGCCCTGGTCGTCGCCGTGGACCATGATGATGGCGCCGATTACGCGGGTGGAGAGGCCCCAGGATGTTGTCCAGCAGTGTTGCAATTGGCCGTTCTGGTCGAGGTAGCGCACCTCGAAGGCTTGCGCGAAGTTTTGGCCGAGAAAGTGGGAGGTGCCGGATTGGAGAGCTTTGCCGTCGCCCATCATGGCTTCGATGGAATACGTGACGTCGGCGCCGGCGAATTTTTCGGCGTCGGATTTTTTGCCGGGGATTACCGGGATGGCGGCGTCGGTGACCGCGAAGTCGGTGTAGATGTCGAGCATCTGGCGGGTTTCGGCTTCGGCTTCTTCGCGGGTGGCGTGGGCGGTGTGGCCTTCCTGCCAGTAGAACTCCAGCGTCCGGAGGAAGAGCTTCGTGCGAAGTTCCCAGCGGACTACGCTGTTCCATTGGTTCATCAGGACGGGCAGGTCGCGGTAGGACTGGATCCATTTCGACCACATGTGGCCGATGATGGTTTCCGACGTTGGGCGTAATACGAGAGGCTCGGCGAGTTCTTCGCCGCCACCGATGGTGACTACCGCGAGCTCGGGAGAGAAGCCTTCGACGTGGTGTTTTTCTTTATCGATGAAGCTGCGGGGAATCAACAGGGGAAACGCGACGTTCTGGTGGCCGGTGGCTTTGAAGCGGCGGTCCAGCGCTTGCTGCATGTTTTCCCAGAGCGCCCAGCCGTACGGCCGCACAATCATGCAGCCGCGCACGGGAGCGTAGTCGGCTAGCTGGGCCTTCAGTACTAGCTGGTTGTACCACTCGGAAAAATCTTCAGCGCGGGTCGGGAGCTTTTCTTCAGCCATGCGGCGTTTTGTCCGTTCTTCTCAGGAGAGAAAAATCATCGCGAGCAAACTCAAAAGCGTAATGGAGGCGCTGCGGCGTGTCAACGAAAGGCGCAGAGTACCGCCTTGTTTTGCGCCTGTGTAGACCTCGAGCATTCGCTCGGCGAGGGAACTCCAGAGCCTTTTTAGATTGAATGGCAGAAGCGCCGGGCTAAAGCCCAGCGCCTACATTCACTTACCTTGGATCGAGAGCAATTCGATCTCGAAGATGAGCGTGGAGTTGGGGCCGATGGCGCCGCCTGGGGCACGTGGGCCGTAGGCTAGATCCGAGGGAACAAAGACCTGCCATTTGGAGCCGACCGGCATCAGTTGCAGGACTTCGGTCCATCCCTTGATGACTTGTCCCACTGGGAATGTTGCCGGTTGGCCGCGCTTGTAGGAGCTGTCGAATTCCGTGTTGTCGATCAAAGTGCCTTTGTAATTGCAGACTACGGAATCGCTGGCTGAGGGCTTTGGGCCGCTGCCTTCTTTCAAAATTTTGTATTGGAGGCCGCTTGGCAGCGTGACAACGCCTTGTTTCGTCTTGTTCTCCGCAAGAAATGCGTCGCCCTCTTTTTTGTTGGCGTCGCTCACGATCGCCATTTTCGCGTCCTGCTTCTTGCGCAGGTCGGCTTGGATCGCGCCCATTGCCGATTTCGCTTCGTCGTCGGTCAGCAGCGTCTTGCCGCCGGCCATGCCGTCTTTTAGGCCGCGCAGGAGAATGGCGGGGTCAACGTCCACGGAATCCTTATGCAGGCCCTTTCCGATATTCATTCCGATCGCGTAGCTGGCCTTGTCCTTGGGAGTCTTGAGAACTAGCGGAGCGGGACCGGGTTTCTTTGCCGTCGTGGCTAGCCCGGATTTCGTTGCTGGTGTTTGCGCGCTCTTGGCCGCAGGCGTCTTCGCAGCGGGTGCTGGAGTGGGATTCGCGGCTGGCGCATCCTGTGCCATTGCACTTCCGATTTGCAGCAGGCTTGCCGCAAAAAACAGAGCCATCGTCGAAACAGTTGGTTTTCGCATGCGTCCATTTTCACATTGATTCGCAGCGCCACGCAAACAGCGCGGGAGCCGAGTTCCGCGCGAACATTCTACGCGGGCCATTGTAAATGCGCCGCATCCGTAGATGCGAAAAAACGATAACGCAGAGACGCAGAGAACGCTGAGTTACGCTGAGTCGAGAAGGAGCGGAGGCACGAGGGGGGAGACGGAAGGAATTCACACAGAGGACACGGAGGGCGGAGCACCGAGACCACGCCGAGGCGGTGAGCGCTACATACGGGGGGCTTTTAGAGTCTCGCCGTCCTGGGAAATATCCGCTCGACTCACCTTGCCTGCGGGATTTTTCTTGAATTCGATCTCTACGTCGGCCGTTTTCAAGAAGAATTTTGAGGGCGATTCGGCGAACAGCGGGAACACGGGTTGTCCCGCAATTTGCATGGTGAGGTGGCTGCCCTCCAGCCCTATGGTGACGACCCCGTGGGCTGAATTGTACGAGCCTGGGTACGCTTGCAGGATGTCGAGCGGGATGCTGACGGTGTCGCGTTGCTGAAGATCGATGAAGGGTCCCAGCTTCTCCATCAGCACGTCGGGCTGTTCCACCTGCACCAGGTGTCCTGCGTTGATGATGATGTCGCGCTGGGCGCCCGGAATTCCCGCTTCGATTGCGCCTGCGTGAGCGTGCACGTCGGAGATGTCGAACTCTCCAACCACGATCGACGTGGGAGCGTGAATTTCGGCGAGGCGCGAGTTGGAGGGCCGCGCATTGCGGATCTCGAACTCGCCGGTGTACTTCAGATTTTGCGGATTATCGGCGAGCACCTCGTAGACTCTCTTCCGCGCCGCGTCATGCCCTTCACCAATGAGGTAACGGTCCTTGGACCAATTCTCGGCGGCACCTTTGGCATCGCCGTTCTTTAGCGGAGCCATGTTTTTCTCACCGCGCTCTATGAACGCCGTGCTGACGCTCATGCCATCCACGACCGGGCCGATCAGAAACAAACCTTCCACCATTTCGGGATGGGCGAGGGCAAAATCGATGGCCAGCGCGCCCCCCGACGAATTGCCTACGAGGACGGCGTGCTCAATCCTCAAATGGCTTAGCAATTCAAAGAGGTCGTCCGTCGGCGCGAATTGACTCTTGGGTGCTTCGGAGCGGCCGTAGCCGCGGCGGTCATAACGCACAGCGTGGTACTTGGTGCAGAGGGGCTTCCACACGGCGTCCCACGTAACCGAGTGAAGCAGCCCGTCGTGGAGCAGAACGACCGCAAAGGGTCCGGAGCCGCACTCTTCGTAATAAATTTTGGAACCCGAAATTTCCAGCCGGTCGGTTACTGTTTTGGCCGCGGAGGGGGCTTTCTGGGCGGCGCCTTTCTCAGCCGGGGAGTTCTGGCAATATCCCGCGCCACCGAAGACTACGAATAGGAGTGTGAGCGTAGCGGCTCGCCACCCACTCAATTTATTTCGGATCATGAGGCGTGTTCGCACAATACGAGGGCCGCAACCTAAAACCAATCGCTACGATACGCGATCCACCAACTCAGTACGCCGATCGGTATTGTCGCTGCCAGCGCCCACCACAAAGGCAACGCCAAATCCGCCAGCAGACCGAGAATTGTAAACGTGCCCCAGAAGATCTTCCTCTGCATGCATCGATTCTACCGCGAAGCCGCTGGCACAAAGTCAGTCGCGCGGCTTGTGTTTCGTAGTCATAGCGGCCAGCAGCCACTTCCTCAACACTTCCACGAAATAGGGCTTAAGGTCGCGAAAGGCCACGCCCATGCCGGCGTTCGGTTGTGAATAGACGACGGTCGCGTGAGTTTCGAAGAAGCTGCCCTCGACAAAGATTTTTACAAACAACGAGGTTCCGGTTTCAAAAGGTGCGCCCATCTGCAAGTAGCAACCGTTGGGGCCGATCTCGGTGACCCGGGCGGGGAGTCGCGCATCGGTTTTTTCGCGAGAGACCTCGGCCGAAGCGTCAAAAGGAAACCGAAGTGCGCGTCGTCGCTCTGTCTGCATGCGTCCCTACGTTAAAGAAAAAGCTAAGGCAAACCAAACGTGAATAGCGCGCTGCCCGCGGCCACCGCGACGTACTGTTTGCCGTCGACGGCAAACGACATCGGCGATGAGTACACGGATGCTCCGCACTGAAAGTGCCACAAGATTTTCCCGGTGGCCGCTTCCAAGGCCATGAAATTCCCTTCCGCGTCACCTGTAAACACGAGTCCTCCCGCTGTTGACAGCACTCCCGACCAGGTCGGCGAAGGATGTTTCCATTCCCACTTCAACTGCCCATTCAAGGGGTCGATTGCTCGCAACGCACCCCAGAAAGGCGCGGCGTCATCGTTCGGGAAGTAAGCGCTGCCGTAATAGGCGTGACCTTTCTCGAAGACTTGCGGCGCGGTGCTGAAAATGTCGCATTGTTCGCGGGCCGTAACGTAGAACAATTTCGTCTGGGGATCGTAGGTAGGCGACATCCAATTCGTCGCTCCCGCGGCGCCGGGGCACACGCGGTTGCCCTCCGGTGTTGGGGCTCCATTTTTATCGACGACGGGAAGCCCGTCCGCGTCTTTGCTTGTGCTCCAGGTGACCTTGGCATAGGGACTGGAGGAGATCAACTTTCCCGTCGCGCGGTCGATAATGTAGAAAAATCCGTTGCGGTTGGCCTGCACGATTAAATGTTGGTTTCCCTGATCGATCATCATCGGCACTTGCGTGGCGTCGTAATCGTGTTCATCGTGCTTCGTAAATTGGAAGTGCCACTTCAGTTTGCCGGTTTCCGGATCGAGCGCCAGCAGTGTGTTGCTGAACAGATTGTCGCCGGCACGGCCTTCGCCGCGATTTGATGGCGACGGATTTCCGGTGGTCCAAAATGTGGTATTCGTCGCCGCATCGTACGTCCCTGTGATCCAGGCCGGGGCACCACCGATCTTCCACGAATCACCTTCCCAGGTGTCGTGTCCTGGCTCGCCGGGCCCTGGCGTTGTGTAGAAGCGCCATTTGCGCTCGCCGCTTGTGGCGTCATACGCGTCGATGAATCCGCGAATTCCGTATTCGCCGCCGGAGACACCGACGATGATCAGATTCTTGATCGCCAGGGGCGCCAGCGTGAAGCTGTAACCGCCCCGATAATCCACGGCGTTCACGTCCCAAACCACGTTGCCCGTTTTCGCATCGAGGGCGATCACATGCGCATCCAGCGTCCCGAGGAAAACTTTGTCGCCCAAAATCGCCAGCCCGCGATTCACGCGCCCACAGCAAGGTCGAACGTCGGCTGGCAACGCGCGTTGATACTGCCAGATCGGCCGCCCGGATCGTGCATCCAACGCATAGGCGCGGTCGTCCTGCCCGGTGCCATACAACACGCCATCGACAACGAGGGGTGTGGTCTCGAATTTCCCGCCTGCCATCGTCTGATACGCCCACTTGGGCACGAGCCCCTGCGCGTTCGTCGAGGTGATCTGATCGAGCGTGGTGTAACGGTGCCCGGCGTAATCGCCCGAATACATCAGCCAGTTCTGCGGCTCCTTCGCTGATTCCAGCAGCCGTTGAGGAATTACCTGCGGACGCCCCCCGCCGGCACAAACGGTGATTGTTCCAAGTAAAGCGACTGTCAGTTTCCCTGACGCCAGGCCGCGGCTCATTTGGCACCTTCCGCACCCAAATCAGCGGTCAGCAAGAATGCGATCAAGTCTTGCAGATCCTTGTCCGGTAACACTCTCTGATCGTAAGCCGGCATCAGCGACTGCCGCGTCTCCTCGAGCGATTTCAACTTGCTCTTGTCAAACAAATGCAATTGCTCACGGGTGTCGATCATCTGCAAAGTAAAATTGTCCTCGTTCAGAACCGTGCCTTGAAACTTCTGCCCGCTCGCGTCCACCACCGTGACCGTGACGTACTCCTGCGAGAACTCCTTCATCGCCTCGGAAATTCCCTGCGCCAATCTCTTGCTCGGATTGCGTACCGACTCCACTAGATAGTCCATCGAGCGCGCCGACCCGGTCGTGGTTAAATCCGGCCCGAGGCGTCCGCCTTTTCCCTGCACCATGTGGCAATTCGCGCAAGCCGCCGACCCGAAAAATAATTCTTTACCGTGCGCGGCATTCCCGGCCGCCTGGGCATCGGTTTTCTTTTGCACGCTGCGGATATAGGTGATCACCTGCCAGATCTCGTCCTCGGTCATTCCCACGCCTTGTTGCGTCGCTCCGTTGGGAGGCATCGCCGTTCCTGGCACGCCTTCGTTGATGGTGCGATATAGATCCCCGTCGGCATTGCCATGCCGCTTCTGCGCGCGCGTCAAATCGGGGCCTCGCCCGCCGCCCCGAGCGCCTAGCCCGTGACAGAACGCGCAATTCGCGCGAAATTGCGACTCACCCAACTTCGCCGCATTGGGATCACCTGCAAACGGATTCTTCTCTTGCGCTCGCACTACGGCGGCGAAGGCCATCGACAAAAACAACAATGCTCCGCCGGTTAGGAATTGGAAGATTAGACCGCGTCGCCGGGAGCGGCGAGTAAAGCTACGAGACATGTAAATCACCCGCGTTTGGCAAAATGACGCCGTGAATATATCACTGTCCCATCGTTCGGGCGTCAACGGCATGCGTGAGGGCAATCGTCCGGTTATCGGCGCCGCAGGTCTTCACCTCGTCCGTTGGTGCGGGCGATTCATCGGTGGGGGTGCCCTGGTTTCACCCCGGAACGCTGGAATCAAGTTGCGCGCCGAATGGGGGATAGCAGTCGTAATTTCGTTGCGAAATAATCTTGCCATCGCGGAAGGTGAGAAACATCGCGACAAATGCTTTCATCTCGCTCCCCGCGGGCAAATTCATCACGGGAATCGCGAGGACTCCGGACCATTCCAACTCGACGGCGACCTCATCGCCTGCTTCGATCATCCTCTGCACCGCGTATGTTTGGGACCGAAGAAGTTGCCGCCCTTTTTGATAGGCGTCGCTCAGGTCGCCGGCGCGGCGGATGCGCCCCTCGGGGGCGATCCGGTTTGGAAATTCCTGGAAGACCACGTCGGGGGCATAGAAAGCGGCTACATCCTCGGGAGGACCTAGCGATTCAACCGCCTGAAGATATTGACGCGCGAGTGAGGCGTTCGACGTTGCCAAAGGATAAGCCTCCTTTTCGGGATTGGCACGCGAAGATGCTAGCCTATCGCGTCCTCTAAATTACAGCGTCCACTTCACCAGCCAGGCCTTCGGTGATCAGCTGCTATTCCGTATTTTGCAGTTGTGCCGCGACCCTCTCTATTTGGCGCATGGTCCGCAGGTGATTTCACCCTAATGTGCTGTCGAGTGTAAAGCCAGCTGGTTTAGACATTCAGAGATTCAATCCACATTTTTCTTTCACTCTCGCTGAACTTTCGAGAGTCTATCCGGGGCTGCAAAAACGTTAAAAATGTGGCAACTCTCCGCGGTCCTGAGCAATCTATATCGACATCTGTCCGAGGGAAGACCATCGAGACCTCCTGAAAAGAGAGCAACAGATGTCTCGTGTTACGAGAGCTTTACGAATGGTGATCTCCGCCTCCGCACTTCTAACGTTGGTGGCCTTGTGTTCGCTCAAATTGACGGGCGAGCGGGCGGGGAGGCTCGTAAACGCCCCGGAGCTTAGCGCGAAAGAGCACACCCTGGCGGTGACGCTACATGCCGGCATCACGAAGGATGGCAGGAACTCCTTCTACTTCAACGGTCAGCCAATTGCTCCCACTCTGCGGTTATCCTCGGGCGATCGGCTCAAGATCACGTATGTAAACGATCTGCCCGCGAAAGCGCAGGAGAGTTGCGCGATCACTCCTTGCATGGACATGACAAATTTGCACTTTCACGGCTTGACCGTCTCGCCCGATGCGCCGCAGGACGACGTTCTGGATATGATAGCCAAGCCTGGACAGTCACTCCATTACACCGTGCAAATTCCGAAAGACCATCCGCCCGGGTTGTATTGGTATCACACGCACCCGCATGGGGAGAGTCATCGGCAAGTGCTCGACGGCATGTCCGGCGCGCTGGTGATCGAAGGAATGGAAGCTTATGTCCCGGAGCTTGCGGGACTATCCGAACGCATCTTGATCGTGCGCGGCCGGTCCACCGAGGACGATTCTGACGCCGCCAATTTGAAGCAAAGTGTTGCGCTCAATTCCTACGATTGTGGCGGAGAGCCTGAGGCTCCCGCGGAAATATTTACGGTAAACGGTTCCGTACGACCCCGGATTGAGATGGCTCCCGGGGAGCGCCAGTTCTGGCGGATCGTGAACGCTTCCGCGGATCGCTACGTCGACCTGCAACTGGAGGGTCAGCAATTTGAGATTGTTGCAATGGATGGTATGCCCATCGCCGAGCATGACGCCGATCACCGGACGCGCCTCGCCGAGTATGTTTCATTGCCACCGGCGGGCAGGTTGGAAGCGATTGTCACCGGTCCGCCGTCAGCGTCGCCGCGGAGGCTGATCTCCCGCTGTGTCGACACGGGACCCGACGGCGATCCGAATCCGGCCATGGTGCTTGCTGATATTGTTCCGAAGCTGGGGCCGCGTCCGGCACACAAAACACAGCGGAGTTCCCTCGTTCCCCATCTCAAAACACTAGACCTCGCTGCGGAAGAGAAAGCGCCCGCGCGATTTACAGTGACATTTACGGAAGACAAGCACGGTTTTTATATCAATGGAGACAAGTTTGCTCTCGATGCCGGACCGATGGTGCGCGCAAAGGTGGGAACGTATCAGCACTGGAAAATTGTAAACGCGACCAAGGAACTCCATCCCATGCACATCCATCAGGTCCATTTCCTCGCGTACGCGGAAAACGACAGGCCCATCGCCGATCCTCTGTGGCTGGACACCGTCAACGTGCCCTACGGGGGCTCGGTCGATGTCATCATGGATTTCACGGACCCGGTCATCAAAGGAATGTCGGTCTTTCACTGCCATCTGCTCAATCACGAAGACAAAGGCATGATGGCCAAGATTCTGTTCGAGTGAAAGCTTGCGAATTGAGGATAGCCACTTATCGCAAAATATTCGCGCGTGCGGGCACGCGTCGACCACATTTCGAGAGCTCCGATGCGATACCCTTTCGCGCGTTACTCTTTACCGATACCAAAGGATTTGCGCCGCTTCCAGGGGAACAAGCGCCACGGGGTCGGAGGGAATAACTCTGGGAACAAAGTCACCCGCGGGCCGGTCTGCGCGGATGGCTGCCGTGTAGCGCCAAGCGTTTTCGCCGACCAGCGATTCTCCGCGAACCATGACGTGGCGAACCGGCTCGCCTTGCTCAAATCCGTCGGCGTAGAGTTCTACATGGAGGGCATCGGCGTTCAGTTCGTCCAGGTAGACCTGCACCTGGAAGCGATGCTCCTCTCCGACAGTCTCCACTTGCATGGAGCCGAACCGTAACTTGGACCAATGATCGGCGAGATGGCGGCGCCAGTTCAGCAAACACTCGGCCGTCTCGGGTCCATTCGAACTACGCTGAAGATATGCAGCGGCCAGCGGGACGTAGTGCTTCTGGGTATACTCCCGCACGCACCGCGTTGCGGAGAACGCCGGCGTCAGACGGGCCATGCTCTCGCGCATGCGATGGATCCAACCGACCGGCACGCCGGCATCATCGCGGTTGTAGAATTCCGGGATGACCTGCTGTTCCAGCAAGGTGTAGAGCTGCTCGGCTTCCGCAGCGTCCCAGGCAGGATCGTTGTCGTGCTCATTCCCGTCGCCCAGAGCCCATCCCACTTCTGGCGCGTAGGCCTCGGCCCACCAGCCATCCAGTTCGGACAGGTTGAGGCCGCCGTTCACCAGCACCTTCATACCGCTGGTGCCGCAGGCTTCCCACGGGCGGCGCGGAGTATTCAGCCATACGTCAACGCCCTGTACCAGATTCTCGGTGAGGCGCATGTCGTAGTCGCTCAGGAATACCACCTGCGATCGAGCCGGAGTGTGGCGTATGAACTCGATCCACTGCCGGAGCATCTCTTGCCCCTCGGTGTCCTGTGGGTGTGCCTTTCCCGCGAGCACCAGCTGCACCGGGCGCTCCCTATTCAGGAGAATCGCCAGCAGGCGGTTGCGATCATGCAGCAACAGATTCGGCCGCTTATAGGGGGCGAAGCGGCGCGCAAATCCAAGGGTGAGTGTATTCGGTTCGAAAATCTCCGCGACCTCTGCAATCTCTTCGGGCGTTGCGCCATGCCCCGCAATTTGACGTGTTAGCCGCTTTCGAATGAATTCGACGAGCGATTTTCGGGAGGCCGTGCGCATTTGCCAGATACGCGCATCGGGCACCCGGCGAATATTGTCTTCGAGCTTGTTCAAATCGCTGTCCCAGCGTTGTGCGCCACAGGCTTCCTTCCACAGATTGTCGGCTTCCGCCGACTCCCAGATGGGAACGTGCACGCCGTTGGTGACGTAACCGACCGGCACTTCCGATTCAGGCCAGCGCGGAAATAAGTTCTGAAAGAGCCGCCGACTCACCTTGCCATGCAGACGGCTCACGCCATTCACGGCGCCGCTGCCACGCAATGCGAGCAGCGCCATGCTGAAAGGCTCCGAAGCATCCTGGGGGTTGTGCCTGCCCAGCGCTAGCAGATCCGATATACGAATGTGCAATGAGTCTTGAACATAGGTCCGGAAACGGCGTTCCACCAGGTCCGGAGCAAACTTGTCAAAGCCGGCTTCCACTGGAGTGTGCGTAGTAAACAAGTTGCCGGCGCGAGTGATCGTGAGCGCGGCCTCGAACGATACCTTTGCGTCGACCATGTAGTCCCGCGCCCTCTCCAGGACCGCAAAAGCCGCATGGCCTTCGTTGAGATGACAGACTTCCGGCTGGATTCCCAGCGCACGCAGGAGCCGCCATCCACCGATTCCCAGCACCTGCTCCTGGCTGATGCGCAATCGTGGGCCGCCTCCGTAGAGTTCGCTCGTGATGCCCCGGTATTCAGGCAGGTTGGCCGGATCGTTGGTATCGAGCAGGTAAAGCTTTACCCGACCCACCTCCACTTCCCAGGTACGGATCCACAGGCGGAATCCCGGCAGTTCCAATGATATGCGCAGCCATTCGCCGTTGGCCTGGCGAACCGGACGCACGGGCAGCTGCCCAGGATCATTGAAGGGATACAGTGCCAGTTGATGGCCGTCTGCATCGATGCGCTGGCGAAAATAGCCGACTTGATACAGTAGCCCCACGCCCACGATCGGAATGCCGAGGTCGCTGGCGGCCTTAAGTTGATCGCCCGCCACGTTGCCTAGACCTCCGGAATAAATTGGCAGAGCATCGCTCAGCATGTACTCCATGCTGAAATACGCGACGGTCTTGAATGGCGGCTCGCGGTAGGTCCGCTGGAACCAACTGGCAACCTCTTCGCGCCGCTTTCGTCTTTCGATAATCTCATCGATCTTTTCCCGGAAGTGTGCGTCGGAGGTCAGTGCCTGAAGCCTCTCGCGCGACACGGTCTGCAGCATGACCCAGGGGTTCCGCGTCTGCGCCCACAACTCGGGGTCGAGTTGGCTCCACAACTCGTCCGCGGCATGGTTCCACGACCACCGAAGGTTGAACGCAATCTCCTGCAAAGCATCCATCACGTAGCTATCGGGCGAAGAATTTGTTTCCATGGCAGGCTCCATTCGGCTTCAGACTATCGCAGCAGCTAGCGTCTTCACATCAACGTCATGTAACGGCCGCGCGACGAAATGCCCCGAGGCTGACTTAGGGCATCGACTGGTGTCCGAATCTGACCCAGCCAAGGTAAGATGGAACATCACAGCACGCCAAGGACTCCATCAATGACCAAGACCTCCGAAGCCAACGACCGCATGCAGCGCCCGCTTGACTCCGTCGATGCTCCTATCGCGGACCTGCTCCGTGAAGAAGCAGAGCGCCAAGCCACCGGGCTGGAGTTGATTCCGTCCGAGAATCTCGTCTCGGAAGCGGTTCTCGAGGCCATGGGCTCGATCTTCACCAACAAGTATGCGGAAGGCTACCCGGGAAAGCGCTATTACGGCGGCTGCGAAGTAGCGGACAAAGTGGAACAACTTGCGATCGACCGCGCGAAAGAACTCTTCGGCGCGGAGCACGTCAACGTGCAAGCACACTCCGGCACTTCCGCCAACGTAGCAGTCTACATGTCCACGCTGAAGCCCGGCGATACCGTGCTGGGAATGAATCTCGCCCATGGCGGCCACCTGACGCACGGGCATCCTTTGAATTTTTCCGGGCGCATGTACAAATTCGTCGCCTATGGCGTGCGCAAAGAAGACGAGCGCATCGACTACGACGAAATCGAAAAGCTGGCGCACGAGCACAAACCGAAAATGATCGTGGCGGGCGCCAGCGCCTACTCGCGTGTCATTGAATTCGCGCGCATCGCTAAAGTAGCGAAAGCGGTTGATGCACTGTTCTTCGTGGACATGGCGCACATCGCGGGCCTGGTCGCGGCGGGGGTGCACCCGAGCCCGGTGCCCCACGCCGACATCGTCTCCACGACAACTCACAAAACGTTGCGCGGCCCACGCGGTGGGATGGTCCTATGCAAAGCAGCCTTCGCCAAGGAGCTTGACAAGCTCACCTTCCCCGGAACGCAAGGAGGTCCGCTGGTGCACACAATCGCGGCCAAAGCCGTTTGTCTCAAAGAGGCGATGGAGCCCTCATTCCGCGACTACCAGCAGCAAGTCGCGCTGAATGCGAAAGCGTTGGCAGCCTCGGTCGCCAAGCAGGGGTTCCGCATCGTCACTGGCGGTACTGACAATCACCTCTTCCTCATCGAAGTCCACCCGCGCGGCATCACCGGCGCTGACGCCGAAAAAGCCCTCGACCGCGCGGGCATTACCGTGAACAAGAACGCTATCCCCTTCGATCCCCTGCCCCCGATGAAAGCGGGCGGAATCCGCCTCGGGAGCCCTTCGGTCACCACGCGCGGAATGCGCGAGCCGGAAATGGAGCAAATCGGAGTCTGGATTGCCGACATCCTCAGCCACATGGGCGATGCCGGGGTCGAGCAACGCATCCGCGCAGAGGTAGCCGAACTAGCCGCCCGCTTCCCTGTCTACGAGTCGCGTAGGACGGCAGTCCCCGGCCGGGCCGAACACGCCAAAGTTTGATGGTGCCCGTGTAGACGCCGGGCTTCAGCCCGGCAAACCTATGCCCTCAAAAGGCGTCACAAAAAACGAAAATGATCGCCGCTAAAAAGGCACGATGAATATCTTCAAAGCAAGTCAAGATTTTGAGCAGTGGCTGGCCAAGCGTCTCCCGGTTGTCCGGCGCGACGTCGCATTAAAGCACGCCCTAATGGCACAGGCCCCTTTCCCATTCTTCCGCGCCACGTTTTACCGTTGGCTCCAACACTGGCACGAGGTCTGCCGCGAGGTGGCAAGAGCCCCCGTTGTTTTAGGTGTCGGCGACCTGCATATCGAGAACTTCGGCACTTGGCGCGACGAAGAAGGCCGCCTGATCTGGGGCGTGAATGACCTGGACGAGGCCTTTCCTGCGGCTTACACCCTCGATCTCGTCCGGCTCACAACCAGCGCTTACTTGGCGATCGCAGGCGACCACTTAGGTTTGACACGGCGCGATGCCTCGGAAGCGATTGAAGAGGGTTACCGCGATGCGATCGCCGATGGCGGCAAGGCGTTCGTCCTGGCGGAGCACCACCAGTGGCTGCGTATTCTCGCCACCAGCGAACTGCGCGACCCAATTCGATTTTGGGAAAGAATGCAGGAGAATCCGCCCTACACCGGAAAACCTCCGCAAGAGGCTCGCAAACTCATTGAAGATTCCTTTCCATTGCCCAAACGGCCCTACGAATTGAAGCGTCGCGTGGCGGGGTTAGGGAGCCTTGGGCATCCGCGAATCCTGGCGCTGTCATCGTGGCAGGGCGCATTCATCGCGCGCGAAGCGAAGGGAATCCGAACGTCCGCCTGGGTCTGGTACAAGAACAGCCCCGCGGATGAAATGTACGGCGCAAAGCTGAACAACGTCGCCATTCGCGTCAAGGATCCCTGCGTACGTTTTCAAGGACATTGGCTGGTGCGGCGTCTGGCACCGGACTGTTCGCGTATTGAACTGGCGTCCCTCCCCGCCGAACGAGACGAATCACGCCTCTTGTACGATATGGGCTGGGAGACCGCCAACATGCACTTCGGCAGCCCGAGAGCTATTGCGAAGATCAAGAAGGACTTGGCCAAACGCAAAGGCCGCTGGCTGCACAAGGCCGCGAAGGCCATGTCTAAGGCCACGGTCAAAGACTGGGAAGATTGGCGCGCCAACTGGAAGAAGCGCATGCCCAAGGTGCCCGCGCCAAACAACGCAAAAGACTGAGACCAATCGGTTTACTCCGCGAACGGTCGGCCGATCTAACCGCACAATCTTCCCGGGGCGGATGTCCGATCGATTGCCATCTCTGATTTCCTCTTCGCTCGGCAAGCATCCCGCGAGACCTCCGCAAGTTCCGCTGTCCTAAGACTGTCCTATTGATCAGTAGAATCACTCCAACCGAGCGCGTACCTTGGCGAAGGACTGGGATGGGAACCCCAAGCGCGACGCTGCTCACCGCTCCCATGTTCGGGCTGAGGCTGGCCCGCGCAACCGGAGCACTCGTATTGCTTCTGCCTCTCACCAGGCAGTGTCGAACTCCTCGAAGTGGCGCCGCATTTGTGTTCGTGCCCTACACCCAGCATTTCCGGCTGTGCGACCGCAGAACGGTCGATGAGGTGAACCGATGCTCGACACGGAAGCCTTCCGCGAATTCAAGCAAGGGCTGACCCTGTTGCGTGACAATTACGCCGGCAGAGCGCTGCCGCACATGCAGCGTGCCATGGACCTGGACAAGAACAACCCTTACTACATGTCGTACCTCGGGGTAGTGCTGGCGCGTTCCGAACAGAAGTGGGGTGAGGCGGAAAGACTGTGCGACGCCGCGGTGCGCATGAAGCGCAACCAGGCCCAACTCTATCTAAATCTGGCGGAAGTATATGCTACGGCGGGAAGGCGTGACGAAGCCGTCGATGCGCTTCAGGCCGGACTGAAATTTGCCCGGCGTGACGTGCGCCTGACGATCGCCATGAACCGCCTGATGCAGCGCAAGGAGCCGGTGCTCTCTTTCCTGGCGCGACGTCATCCGGTCAACCGCCAACTGGGCCTGCTTAGGCATCGCGCGATGCGTATCCTTGGGCGCGGCGAGTGATTCGAGGCGCACACCGTTTGAAACTCTTTCCACCCCGAATAATAGAAAAAGGCGTCCAGTTCCCCGGACGCCTTTTTCTATTTAAACCGAATTCTTCAGACTAAGCGAAACCTTGCGACCCGAGGTTAGCGGCTCGGCGTCGTGAACCCATACGAGTGATTCGCGTGCATGCCCATTTCCATCAGGATCTTAAACCCGATTCCGGTCATGCCATTCGACATGGGTTCGACGCGCACCACTTCAGCCAGATATTCGCGGCTCATTGACGCCGCCCCCTGCGTGTAAGGCATGGTCACGAAAAGGCGCATGCCGAGTTCGTAGCCGGGTTCGCTGGTCTGAAAGTAGACGCCGGTGCGGGAGACGCTCATCGTGCCGCGGAGATCTTCGAAGTGCTCTTTCTCGGGGTCCGAAGGGCGAATGCGCATCAGCTGGGTGATCTTGCAGCGCCGCGTGCCGCGACGCTCGGTCTGCGTCGTGCGGTGTGGCGGAGTGCCGTTTTGGGGAGTCTTGCTCATAATTTCCAGAGTGGCCATAACTCGATTCCCTCACTATCGCTTGCAAAGAGGCTGCCTGCAATAGTTAAAGTCTAAGCGGGAAGCGAAAATAAACCTATAGAGGGACCGTACCCCGGGAAAAGTAGGACGCTCTGACTGCGATAGTAGTACGGAAGTACCCTCGGCGAAAGAGGGCGAAAGAAAAGCGAGCGAAAAAAGCGATAGTGAGTTCCGAACTGATATACCAATTCCAGCGCTTGGTACCGGATTGGGACATTCGTGCACAATGGTCGCCGCCACCGCCCGGACAAAGCGCATCCCCTGAGACAGATACTGGTTCGTGGCGAAATAAGACGGATCTAACCATGGCGGGCGCGAAATTGCAGTGGGAAAGCGTGCCCCTTGGCGCCAATTGAGGCATCGCGGATTAGCCAGCAGCGGTGAGCGCCGAAGTCATGGAGTGTTCAAAGATGAATGCTTGCACCAGTCCCAGCCCGCATGATTTGTCGCGCGTTCAACCGATTTCGAGAGTCGGCGAAGAAAAGGCAGACGGCGCTTTCTCCGTGGACCAAGCGTCTTTCGCGGAGCTCCCAGTCGCTCGGCAAAGCGCCGAAAAAAGGGTTCGCGTTTATGTGGCGGCGCATAATCGGCTGCTGCGGGAAGCCCTGGCGCGAATTCTGACCAGACGAGGAAGTGTCGAAGTCACTGGCGTCGACTCACCCCAGGCCTGCGAGGCGGAAACACTCCTGGGACATGGGGCGGAAGTTCTGCTCCTGGTGTCTCAGGGCATCGTTCAAGAGGACCTTGCCGCGATTCAACGAGTGCACGCGAACGCGCCGACTGTTCGAATTCTTCTCATCGGCTCAACAAATGAAGACGGCGAATTCCTTCAGTGTGTGCGAGCCGGAATCAGCGGGTACCTGTGGCGCGATGCCTCCGCGGACCATGTGCTGGACGGTATCCGCGCCGTGCACGCCGGAGAAGCGGTGTGCCCCGGAGCTTTGTGCACCACGCTGTTCCGTTATTTCGAGCGCGAGACCCCAGAGCTGCCGTGCGCCAGCCCGCGCCAGCGCCTGGGATTAACACGGCGCGAGCAGCAACTCGTTCCGCTGATCGCCAAAGGCTTCACGAACAAAGAAATCGCGAATCACTTCTGCCTTTCGGAACAAACGGTGAAGAATCACTTGTATCGCATGAAACACAAGATCGGGGCGGAGGATCGGCTGAGCATTGTGCAGCGGTTCCGAACGCAAGGATTTTTGCTGTAACTCTGAAATCGGTCCAGTCTCATTATTGATGCGGGAGATCCAGCAGGGCCACATCCGAACGCTCTTGCGCTCGTTCGAGGACAACTTCACGGCCATCTGGGGAAATGTCGAAGTCGCGAATGTCGAAGTCAGGGGGGAGGTTGGTCAACTGCCGCTCGGCACTCGTGTCCAGATCGATTAGCCAGGGATTTTTATGTTGAATGTCTCCCCGCAGGAGTACAAGTGCCCGCCCACCGGGCAGGAAGGCCAAATGTCGGGCTCCCGAGTCAGGGTCAAAGCTGGAAATGGATGCGCTGCGCCTTCGGGCGTGACGGATTTCACTGAAAATGTTGTGCCTACGTCGGGTCCCGAGTAGATAACAAAGCGACCATCGGGCGCCCACGCGGGATCGACCGAATGCTCCTGGACAAAAGGAGTAGGGGATCCACCGTCAATCGGCACGCGAAACAGGTGCGGGAAGCCGTGATCATCCGCAGCTGAGGTGATCGATAGGCCGTCCGGCGCCCATGCCGGAGCACCCTGCAGGTTGAGCGAATCCGCCACTACCCGCGCATTCGAGCCGTCGGCCTGCATCTGCCGTCGGAAACGAACAGCGGGTCGCCGGGTCCGGGCGTGTGGTACGCGAGTCGCGAGCCGTCGTGTGACCAATCGAACTCCGCAACACCCGACTGCGGGAGGCGGACAGCGTAGGAATCTGCCGTGTTCGCCTCGATCCTGATTACGGCCGCGATCGAACGGTACTGCTCAAGGTGAGGGTTAGCTTTTCTTGCTCATATCGGGCACTTCGACCCCGAGAGCGGTCGCAAGATCGATCTGGTGGTCCTGCTCTTGCATCAGGATCTGGCGGATCTGCTCGGCCATGGCGAATTCACCGAGAACCTCGCATTGGCGGATGCGGTCGCGGTAATTGCGCACCGTTTCATTCTCATTCTCCAAGTCAAACCGCAGCATGTCCTTTGCTTCCTCCGACGTTTTGACCGGCTTGGGAGTAACCGTGGGCATTTTGCCGAGGTAGTCGATCTGGCGTGAAATTGTCAAGGCATGCTGCAATTCTTGCGCGGCGTGGAGTTGGAGCTGGTCCGCGATGTTCATATACTCGGCCCCCTTAAGCACCTGCGAATACACCACGTAGCCGATGATGGCCTGGTATTCGCGCGAAAGATCTTCGTTCAATAGTTCCGCCAGGCGATCGCGGGTAATCGGCTTCTGGTTTTCAGCGGGCTTAGCTTCCGGCATGTCGTGTCTCCTGTGAAGCGGGTGGGATGATAGCACGTCCGGGGCGCAGTTTAGATGCATCAGGGTCGCCTGATGACTTGGGCGCGCGCTTTGTGCGATGCTGCTTGCTCGAAAAAGCCGTGGGAAGGGCTTGATGAAAAAGGCGTTCAAGGATTTGACGGAGAAGGAGATTCTGGCGCTGGCCATTGCCTCCGAAGAAGAGGACGGGCGAATCTACGGGGAGTTCGCGGATGCGCTGCGGGAATCCTATCCGGCGACGGCGACGATGTTTGAAGCGATGCGCGAGGAAGAAGTCGTGCACCGCGACCGGCTGCTGGCCATGTTCCGGCAGCGCTTTGGCGAGCGTATACCGTTGATTCGGCGGGAGAATGTGAAGGGATTTTTGACGCGCCGCCCCATGTGGCTGGTCCATCCCTTGGGCGTGAACGCTGCCAGGCGCCAAGCCGAGTTGATGGAGTTGGAGGCGCAACGCTTCTACCACCGGGCGATTGCGCGAACGACGGACGCTTCGACCCGGGAATTGCTAAACAAACTGGCGGACGAAGAGCGCAAGCACACGCAGACAGCTGGAAACCTCGAAGAGAAACACTTGACGCAGAGCGCGAAGATACAAGAAGACGAATCGAACCGGAAATTGTTTTTGCTTCAAATTGTGCAACCGGGCCTGGCCGGGTTGATGGACGGATCGGTCTCGACGCTGGCGCCGCTATTCGCCGCGGCGTTCGCCACCCACAAGAGCTGGGATGCGTTTTTAGTTGGGCTGGCGGCGTCGGTCGGCGCGGGGATTTCGATGGGCTTTGCGGAGGCGCTATCGGATGACGGATCGCTGACGGGGCGAGGATCGCCCTGGATTCGGGGAGCGGCTACCGGATTGATGACTGCGGCGGGTGGAATCGGGCACACGCTGCCGTTCTTGATTTCAAGTTTTCACATGGCCACGACCATCGCCATCTTCGTTGTTGTCGTAGAACTCGGCGTGATCGCTTACATTCGCCACCGCTACATGGACACGCCGTTCTTGCAGGCCGCCTTTCAGGTGATCGTCGGCGGCTTGCTGGTCTTTTTTACTGGATACCTGATTGGGAGTTCGTGAGGCGCCTGTTAGAAATGAGCTGGCCAGTCCGCCAGCGCCACCTTGTAGGGGAGGGGCTTGCCCTTCGCGGCTTGAATTTCGAGCACAACGTTCCCGCGCGGCCCCAACTCCTAAAAAAATTGCGTTGGGATCTATAAACGTGTACGAGATCATTTAGAGGAGTTGCCCCCGGATCACATGAGCGCTTGAAGTTGCTGCCAGGCGGAGCAAGCCCCCGCCCCACGAAGAAAAGTTCGGATTGAGTCAATCCGGCTTACTTGGTGGAGCTTGATAAGATTTTGGCCAGGTCGTAAAGGAACGCTTGGCCTTCGTAGAAGGATTGAACGCTCATGCGTTCGTCGCGGCCGTGGAAGCGGATGTCATTGCGGTCGAAGAAGAATCCTTGAACGCCGTAAGTTGGGATGCCGGCGATCCGCAGGTACTTGCCGTCGGTCGCGCCCATGACCATGATCGGCACTGTGGGAACTCCTGGCCAAATCTTTTCTGTTGCCTGATTGATGGCAGCGAGAAGGTCAGCCCGCATGGGCGACGCCGGTCCGGCGGACGTATCGCCTAAGATCTTGATGCTTACCTGATCGTCTCCTACGACTTTTTGCAGCGTGCTTTGAACGTAGTCGACGGAATCTTCCGGAAGGACGCGGCAGTTCACCGTGGCAGCGGCGAGCTGCGGCAGCGCGTTGACGGCGTGGCCGCCCTCCAATTGCGTGGCGACGCACGTTGTGCGCAGCGTGGCGTTCCATGCAGGACTCGCGGCGGCGAGATGGCTCATCGCTTCTTGCGAGCCAGCCGCGGCCTGCGCCAGATCTTCCTTGTGAGGACCATCCTCAATTTTAGCCATCTGCTGGAAATAAGCTGCAGTGACTTCGTTGGTCTTCAGCGGAAAGCCGAAATTCGAGAGGCGCTCCAGCGCGACGGCTAGGCGATAGATCGCGTTATCCGGGACCGGTAGTGAGCTATGCCCGCCCTTATTGTGAACCTCCAAGCGGAAGTTGATGACGTATTTCTCGCTCACCTGGACGTCATTCGAGATTTTCTTGCCGTCGAGCGATTCGCCCCAGCCCCCTTCGTTCAACGCATACTCGGAATCGATCAGCTCGCGATGATTCTTCAGGAACCATTGGATGCCGCTATATGGTCCGCCTCCTTCTTCATCGGCGGTTAGGGCGACAATGATGTCGCGATCGGGCTTGAAACCCTCCTGCTTGTAGCGAATCAGGTTGGCAATCCATACGGCGGCTTGCGCCTTGTCGTCACCGGTGCCGCGACCGTAGAAGAAGCCGTCCTTCTCGATGAGTTGAAACGGTTCCATCGTCCAGTCTTCCCGCTTGGCTTCGACGACGTCGGTGTGTGCGAGAAGCAGAATAGGTTTGCGCGCGCCCGTGCCGTGGTAACGAACGACGAGATTACCTTTTTTCGGAATGGCGCCGCCGACAAAGATGTCGGAATCGGGAAAGCCCGCAGTTTTCAATCGAGCGGCGGCGGCTTCGGCGACTGGAGTGGTCGCGCCAGTGGTATAGCCGGACTGGATTTCGATGAATTGCTTATAGATGTCGCGCGCGAGCTGCTTTTCGGCGTCAGGACGAGTCGTCTGGGCACGAACATTCGTCGCGCAGGGTAGGACGACGATCAGTGCGAGAGAACGAACGATTTTGGGGACCACCATGGGCGGCGATTGTTTCACGATGGGGCTTCGCGCGCAACCGGGCTGGCTTGCCTTCACTCACCAGGGCGCGTGCGGAATATCCACTCGAATATCCCAAAGATGACATGACGCGACCACCCTTGCAGAGAGGGGCTCGCGCACCTCCGGGCGTCAAAATTAAATCAAGCCTTAGTTCGAATCCGCTTTTGGCATCAGTTGCGAGACCGAAGATGAGGTGGTCTCGGACGAGAAGCGGTTGGTTTGCGGGCGATAGCCGTTTCGTGTGCGCACGTGATATTTCTTCGCGTGCTCGCCGACGAGTTTCACGTTGATGGCGCGCCACCCGCGGTTGGGATTGGGCTCCGGGTAGTAGCTGAAGGAATAGAGGTGGCCCAAGTCGTCGCGTATCGAGGCAAAAGCCTTGCGTTCGTCGCGCCAGCTGTTGGCGAAATACGCTTTGCCGCCGGTGGCTGCGGTCATGCGCTCAAAGACTACCGTGGAGACCGGCTCGAGCTTCGCTTCACGCGTACTGATCATATAGATCGGGATGCCGGTCGATTGCGCTAGTTC
This sequence comes from uncultured Acidobacteriota bacterium, assembly GCA_963810355.1. Classification (GTDB taxonomy): domain Bacteria; phylum Acidobacteriota; class Terriglobia; order Acidiferrales; family UBA7541; genus Acidiferrum. The sequence goes on along the minus strand of CAWENU010000009.1, from coordinate 22,905 downwards.
GGCGACGTCTTCGGGCGGGACCATGCTGGCATTGTCTGGACCATTCGAAAATACCACCACGACTTTCCTTCCGGTGAAGCTGGAGGCATCCTTCAGGGTCAACAATAGCGAGTTGTAGAGCGCGGCGTCGTCCCCTGCCACCGTGGTGCGCACACCCTTAACGACCTCGGAACGATCGGCAGTGAGAGGCGCGGAGCGGTATAGGTCGCGACTGTAGGAATAGAAAGCGACCTTGTCGGCGGTCTCCAACGAGCGCACGAAATCGGAAATGGCATCCTGCGCGAATACGAAGCCGCGATACATATAGTTGCTGGTATCAAAAAGGATGAACACGTTGGCGCCGGCGATGGCTTCGCTCAGCGTTTCGTTCGGGTTTTGCGACGAGGAACCTTCTCCCTGGCCCGCGCTTCCAGAGACGGCCTTCGCCGTTTCCGGGGGAACATCCAGTAATCGGCGCGTCGGTCCATTGCCCTCTTCAAACGTTGCGATTTTTTCGGTGATACCGTCCTCGGAAATGATGAAATCGGTTGGCTTAAGGCCCGTAATGTAATTTCCTTTTGCATCCGTGACCGCGACGTTTAGCTGCACCAGGTCAACAGAAACGCGAAAGCGGGTTCCGTCCTGTTGAGCCGCAATGCGAGTGCCTGATCCCGAGAGTAATCCGATAACCAGTGCGAGAACCACGAAGTATCGTTTAGCCATGGCGTCTTATCCCCATTTAACCCATGTCATCGTGCCGGCTTCCGCCAGCAGCGAAAAGCATTGCCTTGCAAGATCGACGGGTGCTCGTGGCTAGTCAAAACCCACCCTCGGCAGGTAAACCAGCCAGGAGCGGCCCACTTCGGACACGGACTGAAGCGCTGCTCTCCCGTTAGCGTCCAGACTCGATCTACGGCTGGGAAATCACCGTGGTATTTGCTACTGCGGCGTTCTTCCCCAACCGAAACTCGTCACCGGTCTCGCGTGCCGCGCGCAGAAGCGCAGGCCAGTCTTCCAGGTCGGTGGCAAATATTTTCTCGACCATGCGACGCGTAAGTTCAGGAACTAGCCGATTCAGCAGGACCGGCGAGTATCCTTTTTCGTCGGCCAGCCGGGCCCAGTATAAATTGTTGGAATCCCAGGATTCGGCCAGAAAGCGGCTGGAGTATCCCATGTATGCGGGAAATGGCTGCACGTTCAAGAGTTGCCGCGCGTAACTCTGCTGCAGTGCGGGATGCGGCACGCCAAAATCTCGCGAGAGACGCTCCAGGCTGACCTCGTCAGGATTGCTTTGAGCCAAGGCGGCCAGTTCGGCGCCCGCCGCACCAAAGGAATCTTTGCGATCGGAAAATCTTCGGCGATACTCGGCCGCAAGATAAAAGGTGTCGGCCGGCATTAATTCAAGAGAGAGCTGCGACGCGTGCCCGGCGCGAAGTGTAATCTCGACAAACTCCATGCGCTGTGGAGACATGCGATCAGAAAGGATATTCAGTGCTTGGTTGCGGAGTTCCTCATTCTGCTGGGCGGCTTCCAGGAGTTCTTCCCCGGCCCGCTGGTAGAGCGCGACGGCGTGCAGTTCGATCTGGCTGATTCCCCACCACCGAGGCACCACGGCGCTGGTCAAGAGTCCCGGCACAACTTGGCGCCAGATGAGCGCCTGAACATTTTCAGGAGCGATGAAGTCCTGCTCCGCGTCCGCCAGGACGTAGGGAAGATCCGCCAACGATCCGACGAGGCGCGCGCCTCCGCCGGCCGGCGAGCCCGCACCAAACAATTGCGGAGCCTGCCAGGCTTGCTTTTCGACCCCGGTTACGGTGTCTCCGGCAAAGTCGTGGGAGCGCACAAAGAGCGGATTGTTGTGGAGGATCTGCGCACCGGGCGGTTCATAGTAGGCGTAGTTGAGCCCCACCAGCGTGTCTCGCAGTAAAGAAGCCAGTTCGCCCCGCGCGGTCGCGAGCTGCTCGGCGGAATTGGGCGACTTCACAACCTTGGTTAAATCCGTGCGCATCTGCAATTCCGTGTGGTGGTTGTTGTAGATGCCGGCGGCCCACTGATCTCTCTCGCTGTTCTTGAAAATGGGTTGCGGCATCTCAAATTCGCGAAGCTCCGCGGCTAGCGGCAGCAGCGTATTGATTTCCGCCTTCGCCTGCGCGACATCGTGCAAACCGTCGCCGAGCGATAGTAGCGTGTCCAGCGAAACCAGCCGCTGCGCATCCATGACCGAGCGCATGCGATTCGCCAGCGCCTCATGCATCCGCTGGCCTTCCGCGCTCACTTGCACCGGACCCGCGAGCAAGTCGACGATCTGGGCCTGCGAGGTTTGTGGTTTGCCGGTCGCTACCAGCGCGACTTCGCGCAGCGAATTCCGGCCTGCATCGAACAGCTGCGTTGGAGAATTGACCTTGCCAAAGGGCTTGATGATTTTTTGGAACGAGCTGTTCAGATCCTCTCGACGTATTTCCCCCTGCCTCGCAAGTATCTGCCAGATACCCGCCGTGGCTTGAAACGTCCCCATGGCGTTGCCGCGCAGGCTTTGATTGTGGATGCCGTCCAGCGATGAGGCCACGGTAATGAAATTAGCGATCGAGGTGTCGTCCAAATCGGGAAACTCCGAAAAGATCAGATACTGGTCGCTGAACTGCGAAAATTTAGTCGCCAGCAGAACTACGGTATCGGGACTCAAGCGGTGATCGCTCGGCCGGCTGCTGTCGAGGTCACACATCATTAAGTACGCATAAAGCGGGCCGGATTCCGACTGCACCCGGGAAAGCGCAAACATTCCTTCGAGCAATTGCTCCGGATTATCCCAGTGGCGGGAACGCCGGCCCCACTCACGTACGATATTCGAGTCGCTCTTCTCGCTCAGGATTTTCTTCCAAGCTTCAATGTTTCCCGGGACGTGCGGTTGGCCGTTGGGATCCCACTGAAGACGAGTCAGCAGAAGTAAGAGGCGCGGGTCCGAACGGAAGACGCCGCGTGTGGCGTCTGAAGAATTTTCTTTTCCGCGGAGCGCTTCGTAATCGCGCCGCAACCTGCGTGCTTCCGTAAAATGGGCCTGCTGCACCTGATTGACTCGCGACAAGGAATCAAAGTACGCGGCCAGCCACCCGTTGTCCTTGGAAAGTAGCTTCAAGACAAAGTCGCCCGGCGAGTCCGGACCAACCCCAACCAAGTCTTTCCAGCCGGCTTCGGCTTGCGCTCCTCCGGGGACCAGCACGCGCCCGGAACGAACGCGAATGTGACTTCCGTAGAAATCCAGAACGGCAGCGACAGGGTAGAGCTTCTTGAGCCCCGGCGACTGGTGCAAAGAAGCTTGGGTCTCGCGGTCGATTCGACCCATACCCCAATAGAGGCGCGCCAAAACGGGATCGTGGATCAGCGTGTCGATCAGGTCTTTCGATTCGTTGGTTTTTGCCTTTCTTGCCGCCGCCGTCCAATCCGCTTCGGTGAACAGCAGGGGGACGCGGGAAGTTGGGACGGAGTAGGCAAAAGGCTTGCCCTCCTGAAGGACTTTTTCTAGCTCCGGCAAGGGAAATCCAGAATCGATGGTCAAAAACGCCCGCTGAGGATCTACCGTTTCGACGTAGGTACTCTTTTGTCCGCAATCGGGCCGCGCCCGGTACCCTAATATCTGCAACAGCGGCTTGGCATCCTCGCAATTGGATACGTGAATCACACCCGTGGGCCCGGCTAGTGCCACCAACTCCCTGGCTTGCTGCACGTAGCGATTCAACAGGATGAGATACTCGGTTTCGCGTGCTTGGTTCTGTGGTCCTTCATAGCCTAGCAAAAAGATGTTGCGCGCCAGCAAGGGCGCGATCTCTTCGGGAGAAACTTTCTGGCTGATCGCAGCCATGCGCAGGAACGAGCGAACCGGACCGGGGATGGCAATCGTACTGCTCGGCGCCTTCAAAGACTGCGCTACCGCACCTTGCGACGAGGGAGGACCAGGAGGGGCCGCGTCTTGAGCACGAACTTCCGAATAGGGTCCCAAACAGAAAGAAAGAAGCAAAACCATGGGCAGCAAAAGAAGAGATTTCATAGCCGGAACCCCCGAACCTCTAACACATCCCACAAAATACTTGTCCCTGATGTTGCCTAAACCAAGAAAATTCGTAACACACCCGCACAGCTTCGGCGAAGCGACCGTCGAGAGCCGCAGAATTTATCGAACTTCGCGGAAATCGGCGTCGCACCGCACTTCTGCCGACTCATCTCACGTCCAGGGCATGGGACGGCGCCAAACGATAGATCATCGTTTGATTGAAGCCAAGTCCTTTTATGTCCCAACACGGTCACGGAATTGTCTCAACGAGGGGCGGGGAATCCTGGAGACCCATTTCGGGAGTGCGCAACGGCTAGGGCCTGCCCGGAACCTTTCCGTGCCTCCATATAACCGCTAACACCCCTTGCTGTCTAGTGGATAAAAGTACCGGGACAGAATGAACGCGATGCGCTAGTCGGTTTGGGCTACAGCGGGCGACGCTGCCGCGTGGGTACGCGCGCGCCGGATCCAGGTCTGCAGCCGGTCCATATAAAGATAAACGACTGGCGTGGTGAATAGTGTGAGCATCTGGCTGAAAATAAGCCCGCCAACGATGGTGATGCCCAGCGGCCGGCGCAGCTCGGAACCCATGCCGGTGCCCAACGCCAACGGAAGAGCCCCCAGCAACGCAGCCATGGTGGTCATCATGATGGGGCGGAAGCGCAGCAGGCACGCCTGATAAATCGCCTCGACGCTTGACTTCCCTTCCTCGCGCTCGGTCTGCACGGCGAAGTCGATCATCAGGATCGCGTTCTTCTTCACCAGACCGATCAAGAGAATGATGCCGATCAGCGCGATGATGCTCAGATCGGCGTTGATAAGGCGAATAGCCAGCAGCGCGCCAACACCCGCCGAAGGCAGAGTCGACAGAATCGTGATGGGATGAATATAACTCTCATACAAAATGCCCAGAACGATGTAAACCGCGGCAAGCGCCGAAATAATCAGCAAAGGCTCCGAAGATAGAGAATCCTGGAACGCCTGAGCCGTGCCTTGAAACGTTCCGTGTACGCTGGGCGGCATGTTCATTTCGCGCTGTACCGCCTGAATCTGTTCGACAGCCGGACCAAGAGAGCCGCCCGGCGCGAGATTGAAAGAAAGCGTGATCGCCGGAAAGATGCCCTGATGATTGATGGTCAACGCGCTGTTGGACGGCTCGAAATGGGCAAACGAGCTAAGCGGAACAAGCTTGCCCGTCTTGGACGCGGCGTAGATATTGGCAAGAGTTTCGGGATTGCGCTGAAACTCCGGTAGAACTTCCAGCACCACGTGATATTGGTTGATGCCTTTGTAGATGTTGGAGACCTGCCGCTGCCCGAAGGCGTCGTTGAGGGTGTTGTCGATTTCAGCGACGGAAACGCCGAGGCGTCCGGCGGTGTCGCGATCAATCACCAGTGAAGCTTGCAGTCCTTTCAATTGCTGATCGGTGTTGACGTCGCGCAGTTCCGGGATCTTGGACATGCGCTCCATCAGCCGCGGCGCCCACTCCACCAAGTCGCTGATGCGGTCGGCCTGCAAAGTGTATTGATATTGCGCGCCGGCAAAGCGCCCGCCGACGTTAATGTCTTGTACCGCCTGCAAGAAAAGCGATGCCCCGGGAATCGCCTCGAGCTTCGGGCGCAGTCGATCGATGACCATGTCGGCGCTGATCTTGCGCTCGCCAAGCGGCTTGAGCTGCGCGAAAAACCGGCCGCTGTTGTTTCCGCCGCCTCCGCCGGTGAACGCCGTGAGCGTGTCGATGGCGGGATCCTGCCGAACGACCTCCGTGAAGCTCTTCACCTTTTCGCGCATGGTGTTGAAGGAGACGTCCTGGTCGGCCTGGATGAAGCCCATGATGCGGCCGACGTCTTGCTGCGGGAAAAATCCCTTTGGAGTGAAGATATACAAGGCCACGCTGACGAACATCGTGAGGATCGTCCACGCAAAGCATGACGAATTGATGGCGCAGAACCCAGCGCAGGCCAACGTCGTACCTTCGCAACAAGCGTTCGAAGGCCGCTTCCGCAAAATGGTGGAGCCGGCCGTGATGTTCGGTGTCCCGACGCAGGAAAAGCGCGCACATCATCGGCGTGGTCGTCAGCGAAACCAGCAGTGAGATACCCACCGCAACACTCAGCGTGATCGCAAATTCGCGGAACAGCCGGCCCACGATCCCGCCCATCAACAGAATGGGGATGAACACCGCGACCAGCGAAGTGCTCATGGACACAACCGTAAAACCGATCTCGCGCGCCCCTTGCATCGCGGCGGCGAACGGTTTCATTCCCGCCTCCAGGTGCCGCGTGATGTTTTCGATGACCACGATGGCATCGTCCACCACAAAACCCGTCGAAACCGTGAGCGCCATCAGCGAGAGGTTGTCCAAGCTATAGCCGCAGACATACATCACGCCGAATGTGCCCACCAGTGACAGTGGCACCGCGACGCTGGGAATCAGCGTGGCCCAATAATTTCGCAAAAAAACAAAAACAACCAGGATGACCAGGATCACCGAAATGATCAGGGTGATCTCGACCTCATGAATCGAGGCGCGAATGGTCGTAGTGCGGTCAATGATCACGCTCAGGTGTATCGAAGGATTGATGGACGCCTGCAACCGCGGCATCAACGCTTTCACGCGGTCCACCGTTTCAATCATGTTGGCGCCAGGCTGGCGAAAGATCACCAGAACAATCCCCGGGCCGCCATTGATAAAGCCCGCGTTGCGAACATCCTCGAGCGAGTCACTCACATTGGCGACATCGGACAGACGCACCGGCGATCCGTTATGCCAGGTGACAATGAGCGGGCGGTACTCGTTCGCCTTGAACAGTTGGTCGCTGTCTGCCACTCCCCAGGCGCGCTCAGAATTACTCAGTTGGCCCTTCGGCCGGTTTGAATTGGCCGAGCTCAACACCGAGCGTACAGTTTCCAGGCTGATGCCGTAGTTGTTGATCTGGCCAGGATTCACCTGCACACGCACCGCGGGACGCGCTCCACCCCCCACAAATATCTCGCCAATGCCCGAAACCTGGCGGAGTTTCTGCGCGATCACCGAATCCGCGGCGTCATAGATATCCGGCAGCGGGATGTTCTCCGACTTCATCGCCAGCAACATGATCGGCGAGTCCGCGGGATTGACCTTCCAATATCCCGGCTGTCCCGGCAAATCCGTCGGAAGTTGGCCGCGAGCCGCGTTGATTGCCGCCTGCACATCGCGAGCCGCCGCGTCGATGTTACGATTCAGATCGAACTGTAGAGTGATGTTGGTATTGCCGAGCTGGCTGGTCGAGACCATCTGGCTCACGCTGGCGATATGGCCGAACTGCCGCTCCAGCGGCGTCGCCACCGCGGACGCCATCGTCTCCGGACTCGCCCCCGGCAAATTCGCGTACACGCTGATCGTGGGAAAATCGACCTGCGGCAGCGGCGCGGTCGGAAGATACGTGAAGGCCACTGCTCCCGCGAGCAAGATCGCCAGCGAAATGAGGGAGGTCGCCACCGGTCGCCGGATAAACGGCGCCGAGAAATTGGACGAGAATTTCACAGTGTGCCCGTCACAGTCTCAGTCCGTATCCGCCAGTTGCTCAACCGGATTCGTCACGTGGAATCGCCGCCGCGCTCGCCGCGCCAGCGAATCGAACGCCAGATAAACGACCGGCGTCGTGTACAGCGTAAGCAACTGGCTCAGCAGCAGCCCGCCAACGATCGTAATACCCAGTGGCCGGCGAAGTTCCGAACCCACGCCGCTGCCTAGCGCCAGCGGCAGCCCGCCGAGCAGTGCCGCCATCGTTGTCATCATGATCGGACGAAAACGCAGCAGGCACGCTTCGTAGATAGCTTCCAGCGGAGCCTTCCCTTCCTTCCGCTCGGCTTCCAGCGCGAAGTCGATCATCATAATCGCGTTTTTCTTCACAATGCCGATCAACAGAATGATGCCGATCAGTGCGATGACGCTGAACTCCGTACGGCACAACAACAGCGCAAGGATCGCCCCGACGCCCGCCGACGGCAGCGTGGAAATGATCGTGATCGGATGAATGTAACTTTCGTACAGCACTCCCAGAACGATGTAAACGGTGATGATCGCCGCCAAAATCAATATCGGTTCGTTCGCCAGTGAATTCAAGAAAGCCGCGGCTGTGCCTTGATACGTCGCCTGAATGCTCGCCGGCAACCCGATTTCCTCTTTCACTCGATTAATCGCATTCACCGCGTCCCCTAGAGAAACCCCCGGCGCAAGGTTGAACGAAAGCGTCACCACCGGAAATTGCCCTTGATGGTTAATTGCCAGGGCCGTAGCACCAGGCTCGAAGTGCGTGAACGCGCTCAGCGGCACCTGCTGCCCCGTCGACGAATGCACGTAAATATTCTTCAGCTGATCGGGGTTCTGCTGGAATTGTGGGTTCACTTCCAAAACCACGTGGTATTGATTCAACTGCGTGAACATCGTCGAGACTTGCCGTTGCCCAAACGCGTCGTACAAGGTGTTATCGATCGTGGCCGGCAGGATGCCGAGCCGCGACGCCGTATCGCGATCGATTGTCAAGGTCGCCAGCAAACCCTGATTGAGTTGGTCGCTCGCTACGTCGCGCAATTCCGGAAGCGTCTGCAGCTTCTCTATTAATTTCGGCGTCCAGTACGCCAGCTCTTTTTGGTCCACGTCTTCCAGGCTGTACTGGAATTCCGTACGGCTTACGCGATCTTCCACCGTCAGATCCTGCACCGGTTGCATAAACAGCGTTATGCCATCGACCTTAGCAACCTCCGGCTGCAGCCGCCGAATAATTTCCGACGCGGACGCCTTGCGCTCTTTCAATGGCTTCAGATTGATCTGAATTCTTCCGCTATTCATCGTGGCGTTGGTTCCATCGATTCCAATGAACGACGACAGGCTCTCAACCGCCGGATCCTTCAGGATCACGCTCGCGAGAGCCTGCTGGTGCTGCGCCATGGCCGCGAACGACGTGTTCTGTGCCCCTTCCGAAACCCCCAGAATCAGGCCCGTATCTTGCACCGGGAAAAAACCCTTGGGCACATACACGTAAAGAAAGATGGTGCCCACCAGCGTCGCGACCGTCACCAGCAGCGTTGTCGTGCGATATCGCAAAACAAATTGCAATGTCCGCCCGTAGAAATCGATCACGGCGGTAAAGCCTCGCTCCGACGTCCGGTAGAACCACCCCTGCTCGCTCTCCTCCTGGCGCTTCAGCAACTTCGCCGACATCATCGGCGTAAGCGTCAGGGAAACGAAAGCCGAAACGATGATCGTGACTGCCAGCGTGATCGCGAATTCCCGGAACAACCGCCCCACGATGTCGCCCATGAACAGCAACGGGATCAGCACCGCGATCAGCGAAACCGTCAGCGACAGAATCGTGAACCCGATCTGCTCCGATCCCTTGAGCGCCGCCTGTAGCGGTGTTTCCCCCTCTTCAATAAACCGGCTGATGTTTTCGATCATCACGATCGCGTCATCGACCACGAACCCTGTCGAAATCGTCAGCGCCATCAACGAAAGATTGTTCAAGCTGTAGCCCAGCAAATACATCACACCGAACGTCCCGACAATCGACAGCGGCACCGCCAGCGCCGGAATCACCGTCGCCCGCGCGCTCCGCAAAAACAAGAAAATCACCATCACCACCAGCGCGATGGTCAGAATCAGTGAAAATTGCACATCCTCCACCGACGCGCGGATCGTCGTCGTTCGGTCCGTTAGAATTTGCACTTGCACCGCGCTCGGCAGCGATGCCTGCAACTGCGGCAGCAACTTCTTCACGCGATCCACCACCGCAATGATGTTGGCGCCCGGCTGCCGCTGAATGTTCAGGATGACCGCGGGATGCTCGTTCGCCCAGGCCGCCTGCTTGGCGTTTTCGGCGCCATCAAACACCGTCGCCACGTCGCTCACGCGCACCGGCGCACCATTCTTATAGGCGACGATCAGCGGCCGGTAACCATCGCTGGTCAGCAACTGGTCATTCGCGCCGATCGTAAACGCCTGATGCGGACCATCGAAGGTTCCCTTAGCCTGGTCAACGTTGGCTTGCCCCAGCGCCGTTCGAAGATCCTCGAGGCTTAGGCCGTACGCTGCCAGCGCTGTGGGGTTCGCCTGAATCCGCACCGCAGGCCGCTGTCCGCCCCCGATGCTGACCAGGCCCACCCCCGGTAATTGCGAAATCTTCTGCGACAGCGTTGTCTCCGCAAGATCCTCGATCCGCGACAGCGGCAGGCTCGACGAGGTCAGCGCTAATGTCAGAATTGGTGAATCCGCAGGATTAATCTTGCTGTAGATCGGCGGGTTCGGGAGATCGGTCGGCAGCAGGTTCGACGCCGCATTGATGGCCGCCTGCACTTCCTGCTCCGCAACGTCGATATTGAGATCGAGAACAAACTGCAGTGTGACGATCGAGCTCCCGAACGAGCTCGTCGACGTCATCTGGTTCAGTCCGGGAATCTGCCCAAACTGTCGCTCCAGCGGCGCCGTCACCGACGACGTCATCACCTCCGGGCTGGCCCCGGGATAAAACGTCAGCACCTGGATCGTCGGATAGTCAACCTGCGGCAAAGCCGAAATCGGTAATTGCTTGTAGGCCACGAAGCCCACAAGCAGGATGCCGACCATTAAGAGGGTCGTCGCGACTGGCCGCAGAATAAACGGCCGCGATGGACTCATTGCTTCGTGCCTTTGCTCGCGGGCAACGCTGAGTTCTGAGGATTTTGGTTTTCCGGCGAGTCCGAACTCGGCGTCTGGTCTTCGTTTTGCGATTGTTGGCTCTGCGGGTTTGTCGCTCCTACGGCCGGAGCGCGCGCTTCGATCTTGCTTCCATCCTGCAGCTTGTCCTGTCCGTCCACGACCACGACGTCGCCTGCCTGCAATCCCTTTGTGATCCCCACCGAGTTCCCCGACGACAGCGCCGCCGTAACCGCCCTAATCTTCACCGAGTTGTCCTTCTGCGCCAAATAAACGTAAGTTCCTTGCGGACCGCGCTGAATTGCCGTCGACGGCACAATCGTCACATTCCTCTTGGTGTCCACCAGCAGATGGATATTCACGAACTGGTTCGGAAACAGTGTGTTTTTTTCGTTCCCAAATTCGGATTTCAGCTTGTATGTGCCCGTTGTCGTATCGATCTGATTGTCGATCGTGAGCAGCTTGCCGGTCGCGATCTTCGTCGTATCGTCGCGATCGTACGCCTCCACCGGAAGCTGCGCGCCGTGCAGCTTGCTCATCACCTCCGACAGTTGGTCCTGCGGCAGACTGAAAATCACCGCAATCGGCTGGAGCTGCGTAATCACTAGCAGCCCGGTGGTGTCCGTCGCATGCACGATGTTGCCCATGTCTACCAGCCGCAGTCCCACCCGCCCGGTGATCGGCGCCGTGATGTGCGAGTACGTGATCTGCAGCTTGGCGTTATCAATGGCCGCCTGATCCGCCTTGATTGCTCCCAGATACTGTCCTACTTGCGCCTGCTGCGTATCCACCTGCTGTTTCGCAACCACCCCTTCTTTGAAAAGCTGCTGATACCGGTCGTAGTCGACCTTCACGTCCTGCAGTTGCGCCTGATCTTTCGCCAGCTGTCCTTCCGCCTGCTCCAATTGCACCTGATAGGGCCGCGGGTCGATCTCCACCAGCGCGTCGCCCGCGTGAACGGTCTGCCCTTCCGTAAAATTGATTTTTACGATCTGCCCATCGACGCGGCTTCGCACCGTCACCGTGTTGAACGCCGTAACCGTCCCCAGTCCGTTGAAGTACACCGGCAGATCCCCACGGCGCGCCGTGGCCACCACCACAGGCACCGGCTGCCCCATTCCAAATGGCCCCTGTGGCCCACCCGGCCCCTTCGCTTCAGTGCTTCCCTTAGACCGGAAGTACCACACGCCGAGCGCAAGGACCGCCACCAGCGCGACAATCCAAATCCACCCGCGCCCCCGTCCCTCCGGAGCCCGTCCAGAAGACAGATCGGTGTACGCCTCCGGCAATTCCACCGTTTTCAAATGCCCCATTCCTTCTCTCCAGTCCCAACGACAACACGGCCATCAAGTCTTCCGGCGCTAAGGTGTTCGCTCGCAATCTCTACGGATGAAGGCCCCTCACTCGGGAAGAAGCCTATCGGAAAGTCCCCCCAATGCCCAGATTAACTAAGACGGTCCTTGGGGGCGAAAGGTTACTGCGCGTTCTGGCGCAAAGTCGTTGGAAAACGTCCAAAGTAGTCTCGCCCCGCACTGGGACAACGTTCCGTGTGGCCTTGGGATATTCCTATTTTGTTGTATGCGCGATTTGCAAAGTTTTCGTACACTGGCAGCTCCCAAACGGGTCACCGATTCGCGGAGACACTTTCTACAGCTTGACAATCCATCGAAGGGGACCGCAAGCACATGCTTAAAGCGCTGATCGTCGGCATCATCTTAGGAGCTGCTCTGGTGCTCGGGGGACTCTGGCTTTACTTTTCAACAGGCCTCGCCCCCGTCGCGGTAACCGATCCCCCCCTGCTCTTCGAAAGAAAGCTCGCGCACGCCTCTTTGAATGCTTACCTGGCCAAGCAAGAAAAGTCCAACCCGCCCGTCCCCGCCGACGAGACCAGCTTCCTGGCCGGCGCCGACGTCTACAAGCAAAACTGCGCGGTCTGCCACGGCCTACCCGGCATCGCCCCAAGCGCCATCTCCGAAGGCATGTATCCAAAGCCTCCCGAACTTTTCAAAGGCACCGGGGTAACCGACGATCCCGCTTGGGAGACCTACTGGAAAGCCGCCCACGGCATCCGCCTCACCGGCATGCCCGGCTTCAAAGGCCGCCTGACCGACTCCCAACTCTGGCAAGTAAGCCAACTCCTGGCCAACGCCGACAAAATCTCCCCCACAGTAAAAGCAGCCCTAACATTAGCTCCTCCAAGCGCTCCCGCCCCATCAACCGCCGGAGTAGTCCCAACCAAATAACGATTCACCTTCACCAAAAATCACGCGAAATAAACGCCGATCCAATAACTCCGGCCCAATAACCCGATCCCTCGTCGGGTTCGGGCTTGCTTATCCTGAACCTCGAAGGGCCCCGACCGGCGACGCCCACCCCAAAACGCTGTTCCCACCGCACAAGACGCTGCCACACGCACGCCCAGCCACCGAAACCATCCACAAAACCCCCTCAATCCCGCACGGTCGTCAACCGATCCGCCTTCCGCAAATCCGGAAACAACCAAGCCCACCCAGCCGTAACCAAAAGCGTCCCAATCCCCCCCAAGACCACCGCCGGTATCGTCCCAAACCAATGCGCCGTCAACCCCGACTCAAATTGCCCCAACTCATTCGAAGCGCCGATGAAAACCATATCCACAGCATTCACCCGCCCGCGCATCGCATCTGGCGTTGCCACCTGAATCAAAGTCCCCCGCACAATCACGCTGACCATATCGGTAGCCCCCACCAAAACCAGCGCCACCAAAGAAAGCGTCAAACTCCGCGATACCCCAAACAAAATCGTAAACGCCCCAAACCCAGCCACGCACCAAAGCATCTTGACGCCCACCCGCCCACGCAATGGGTTATGAGCCAAATAAATCGCCATCCCAGCTGCCCCAATCCCCGGCGCACTACGCAAAATCCCCAACCCCCAAGGCCCAGTCAGCAAAATCTCCGCGGCAAACACAGGCAGCAAAGCCACCGCCCCACCCAGCAAAACCGCAAACAGATCCAAAGAAATCGCCCCCAAAATCAATTTCTTGCGCCAAATATAATCAAATCCCGCCAAAATGGTCTGAGTATTAATAGGCTCCCGCTCACGAGCCCGAGACTCCACCTTGATCTCATAAGCGCAAAAAGTAGCCGCAAGCGCCGACACCGCGGCCAGCGTATACACCGCCCCGGGCCCCCGAGCGATCGCGTAAACCACGCCCCCAACCGAGGGCCCCAAAATGGTAGCGCCCTGAAACACGGTAGAGGCCCAAGCCACCGCGTTCGGAAAATGCTCCTCCGGCACCAGCTGCGGCAAAATCGCCCGGCTAACAGGACCACTAAAAGCCCGCACCACTCCAATCAAAACCACCACAAAATAAATGGCATAAACCGATCGCACATTCCGCAACGAAGCCAGCAACAACAACCCGGAACACCCCGCGAAAGCCGCGAAGCACCCCACAACAAGCTTCCGCCGGTCATATCGATCCGCCACATGCCCAGAAACAAGAAACAGCAGCACACCAGGCAAGAACTGCGCCAGCCCCACAAGCCCCAAATCCAAAGGCCGCTTCGTGATCTCGTAGACCTGCCAACCCACAGCCACCGACTGCATCTCGGTAGCCAGCACGATGCAAAAACGAGCCAACTGGTAAAGCCCAAAGCTGGGATAAGTAAATGCTACACGACCCGCGGCAAGAGAACTCTGAGGCGCAGCCATCAACAACCACTCTGCCACAAAACCAAAAATCCACGAATTGTCCACCGCACCGCCCGCCGCTTTCGATCGGAGCACCTGGCCCGTTGTCGAAGCACTCGTCCCTTTCGATTGGAGTACTCGCCCATTGTCGAATCGCCGTCCGTTGTAGGGGCGGGGCTTGCCCGGGCTTGCCCCGCCCGGCGCTAACTCCAAGCACGCTGTAACCCGCGGACAGAAACTTCACCAGCACAAGTCACCGTGTCGCATGATTGAACGTCGCCGCCAAAGCGGTAACCGCTCTCCTACCAAACTGTTTTCCCCACCTGCTAGAATCACCACCAGACATCACCAAATGACCCACCAACCACCACCAAAACTCTTCTCCCTCTTCCTGAAGCTGGAAAATCGCCCGTGCCTGGTTGTAGGCGCAGGCACCATAGCCGAAGGCAAAATCGAAGGCCTCCTGGAATCCGAAGCCCAAATCCGGGTAGTAGCCCCGGAAGCCACGCCAAAGGTCCAACAGTGGGCCGCGGAAAAAAAGCTAACGTGGCAGGAGCGCAGCTTCGAACCTAGCGATCTGGAAGGCATGTTCCTGGTAATAGCCGCAACGAGCTCGCCCGCTATACACGAACAAATCTTCGCCGAAGCGCAACGCCAGGGAGTTCTCTGCAACGTAGTAGACGTCCCGCACCTCTGCGACTTCTACTACCCAGCCGTAGTCCGCCGCGGCCCGCTACAAATCGCCATTTCCACCTCCGGCGAAAGCCCCGCGTTAGCGCAGCGTCTTCGCAAGGAGCTGGAAATCCAATTCGGCCCGGAATACGAAGGATGGGTCAGAGCCCTGGGCGAAGCCAGAGCCGAAATCGCGAAACGAGACCTAACCCCTGAAGACCGCAAAGACCTACTGCACCAATTGGCCACCGAAGAATTTTTCCAGGTATTCAAAGACCACATGAAGAAAGCAAAAGAAGAAAAAAGCTAATCCGCCAGTCGAACTCCGCGCATGTAGGCGCTGGGCTTTAGCCCGGCCCGCGATGTCCAGACCGCCAATTAGGAAGTCGGAGCCGCAACTCGATTGGATTCTAGGAGCTTCGACTCGATTGGATTCTAGGGAGCTTCAGCTCGATTCGATTTAAAGGGGTCGGAGCTTCAGCTCCGACATAAGCCAGCTCTGAACGACGGGCTTTAGTCCCTGAGGAAACTCTTCGATCCCAAACCTAAGCCGAAGCCCCCTTACTCTGCGCCCGCCGCACTTCTTCGCTCAAAATAATCGCCTCCGCCACTTCCCGCATTGACAATCTCCGCTGCCGGCTCTGCTTCTGCAGCATCAAATAAGCCTCTTCCTCCGTAATCCGCAAATCCCGCATCAAAATGCCCTTCCCCCGCTCCACAATCTTCCGCGCCTCCAACTCCTCCGAAAGCTGCGAATTCTCTTCCTCCAGCCGAGCCATCTCCACCTCGGCCCCCACCAAAAATCCAATCGTGGAAATCAGCTGCATCTCCGCCTCGCTATGCGTATGCGCCCGCCGGTGCTGCAAATTGATCACGCCCACCAGCTTGTTCCGGCAAAGAATCGGCACCGATAGAAACGCCTCATACCGGTCCTCAGGCAATTCATTAAACGACTGAAACCTCGAATCCTTGAACGCCTCCGAACCCACCGCCACCGGCTCGCGATGCTCCGCCACCCACCCGGTAATCCCTTGCCCCACAGGCAATTTCAACCGGCCAACAATCTCCGGGTGCGGATTCTTGGAAGCCCGCAAAATCAAATTCTTGCCCTCCAGCACATACACAAAGCAGGAGTCGCACTTCACTACCGCCGCCACAAAGTCCACAATCCTAGCCAGCACCTCGTTCAACGGATCAGCCGCCGCCATCCGCCGCCCAATCGAGTGCAAAAACCCAATCGCTTCTTCGTGTCGTGGAAGTTCGTAAAAGCGCAAGAGTTCCTCGTTCATCCAGCCAAATTAGCCGTCCACTCCGTGACCGTCAAACGCAAAGAATCGTTCCGAGCGAACAGTATTTACTTTGGAGTTGCCCCAACAGAACCTTCGGACTTCGGGGCGCTCCTCCGTTGTGTTCTCCGTCATGACCGAATGGAGTTTCCGGGCCCCCATGCGAGTTAACAATTCACCCCACCCCCCACCCTTTTTTGTAAGTGCGGATTCTAAAGGACTTTAAGTGTCGTGTTTTTGGATCTGCGGATTCTAAACGAGTTACGGGCGCGTTTTTCGGAAGTGCGGATTCTAAAGGACTTATGGCTGAAAAGAGTTCTTGTGGCGAAACAACAGAGGCACCGAGGCAGGCGCCACCCGTTCGAAATGCTATTTGATAAAACATTAGATATGATAACACACTGGTAACAACTATGTCAAGGCCCAATTCGTGACGAGAGCGGGGCCGCGAAGTGAACAACGTTGTTGTGTACGACAAACAGTAAAAGCCAATCCTGATTCATCGGTTAGTGGGATCAGCGAGGTTTTTCCGCAGCTTGGTGGTTACTTTCTGATAGGATTCGTGCACTAAGATCAGGGCTTGTTGACCAGGTGACGGTAAAGCGGCGGTGTTCATGCATGAATTCCTGGTGGAAGGCGAAGCGAAGCCGCTTTCGGCACCGCTATTTTGTCCTGGGGGAAAGTTGTGCGATTCCGAAAGCCGATAGCTTGCGGGCGACTGATTTGGGTGTACCTGTTAGCGCTCTTATCGTTTTATGCTCCCCCTAGCGAGGGGCCAAGATCCAGCGCCCGAAACGGGTCCGACGATGTTTCCGGGTGGTGGGCTGGTCGCCTTCGACTCGAATTTTACGACGCGCGGTCTGATTTCTAACCCTTCGGAGATCATTCCTCAAGCGGCCCGGCCGACCTTTTCTCACGCGGGTTCCTTTATTTTCAGATGGGGCTTCTACCGCAATTTTGACCTGACGGTGTGGGTGCCGGTGATAACCAATCACTATGAAATGCCCCCCGCGAGCGGGAATCTTATAAATGGGGGTACGGGCATTGGCGATGTCATGTTGCTGGTAAAGTATCGCTTCTATCGGCAGGATTCAGAACGAGGAACGACGCAGGCGTCAGTGACGTTTGGGCCCAAACTGCCGACGGGCCGAACGGACTTTAATGACATTAACGGAAATCTTCTGCCCGCGAGTCTGCAAGCCGGAAGTGGTTCGACAGATGTTTTCCTTGGAGGAAATTGGACCTACACCGGCGTGTTTAATATTAAACGTCTGGTAGCGGATGAGGATTTCAAATCTCTCGTGCGCACCACTGGGACGCAGTCGACGCGGCTGGGTATTGAACTCGAATCACGCTTCTGGATGTCGTACCGGGCGTACCAATCGAAGGACGTGAAACGCGAATGGCTTATTGGCCCGACGCTGGTGTGGATGCATCGTCAGGATGACACCATTTCTGGAGTCACCCAGTTCGGGAGCGGTGGCGGCGCGCTCCTGGCGGGAATCAAGACCTTCGCAGGGGTGCGTCCCGGAATGCACATTTGGTTCGGTATGGATTGGGACGTTGCGCATTGGGCGAATCAAGGATCGAGCCCAGAGGAAGCCCACGCCGCAGCAATTACGGTGTCCCAGTTGGCTGGTACGGCTCCCGCGATAGTGCACGTCCCGGTTCGGCGTTTCATCACGTTCGGTATTACGCAGCAGTTCCGGTTTCATCATTAAGAGCCCGAGAATCGGCGTTGCTGATACCGAAATTATGTTGTCAAGCCAAGTTTCCGGGGAGGATGAGGAACGGTGAACACAAGAAAACTGGCGTTGCTGTTTCTGTTTAGTTCTGTAGTGGTGCCGGTGTCGAAGGCGCAAGTCCAGCGCATCGAAATGCGCGTCGAAGGGATGACCTGCAACTATTGCGCATTTGGGGTGAAAAAGCACCTCGGGCGCCAGTCTGGCGTTCAAAATGTCGAAGTAGCCTTGCTGGATGGAAAGGTCGATATCACGGCCAAAGAAGACGGGCACATTGCTCCCGCGCAGCTTCTGAAAGCCACTTATGACAGCGGTGTGACGGTGGCACAGATGGATATGACCGCACGCGGAAGAATCGTGAAGGACTCTTCGGGAAATTTCACCTTTCAGGTTGAGCCGAATCAGTCGTTCGCAATTGCGCCGAATGATTTACTGAAAACGATCGAACCGCATGCAGTCGTCACGATTTACGGTGAGCTGTACAGGAAACCTGCCGGGGAGGAGATCCCGGATTTTTCGACTCCCCTGAAATTGTTGATTCTCAATGTACAGAAGAAAGGATAGATGCCAAGTCAGAGTCTGCTATTTTTGAGCCTCGCGGTGATCGGGCTGGCCGGTTGCAATCAGCATCGCTCGGGGCGGCCGCAACCGCAGGAGCTTGTGAGCGCGGCAGGTGAAATCGGCTCGCGCCTGCCCCAGTTCTCTGTGAAAGACTTGCAAGGTCGAAATATTTCCTCGGCTGACCTTCGGGGCAAAGTGGCACTCATTGATTTTTGGGCCACCTGGTGTCAGCCCTGCAAGAAAGAGATGCCGGGTTACCAGAAATTGGTAGACCGCTACGGCCCTCGAGGATTTACGGTTATTGGCCTCAAATTCGACACTATGGCGGATACCGAAGATCCAATTCTTTTCGCAAAAAGAATCGGAGTCCGTTATCCCCTGGCCGTCGCGGTTGATGAGTTGAAGCAGAAGTTCGGCGGCATTGAAGGATTACCGACAACGATGCTATACGACCGCGAAGGAATACTCCGGAAAAAAGTGGTCGGGTTTGAATACACAAGTGCATTCGAATCAGAGCTAAGGCCACTTCTCTGAATGGGTCGATGAGTTTGCTCCCGCGACGGGGCGGGTTAAAGGACAACCTCTTTCCCTGGATTAGCCCGCTGTTCCGGCAGGCCGGTCAAGAGCTAAAAGCTGTAAGCTGCGCCCACCAGAGGAATGGCCTTGGAGCGGAGACCGTTATCGTCCACTTTCAACAGCACGTTGCCCGTGAGCACCAGGTGGCCGAAGGCTCGATACTTTAGCCCGAGAGATGCACTGGTGATGTTGTAGTCCGTCTTTGCGACAGTCAAGTTGGGATGCGTGGTTCCCGGCGTGAGGACGTCGCAGTTTGTGTCGTTGCAGCTGCCCAGATCTGTAAACGTGGAGGAGGAAAGCTGCGGGATACCGAACAAGCGCTGTCCGTAGAAGTCAAATGCGCCCGTCAAACGCTTTACGATGGCTACATCGGCGCCCACAACGTAGATGAAGCGATTGGGAATCGAACCCTTGGTATTGGCGGAGACCGACACAAAGTTTCCCGCCAGGATCGAATTACCGTTGACCTCGTACCCGATTACGGCGTGCGGCGAAACCCGAGCGGCGTAGGAGATGACGCCAAACGGCTTGACGCCGGTGGCACCGGAGCCCAGGAAATTTTCCGCGTCTCCGCTGGGTACGCGGACATCCACGCCCAGAGCCACACCCAGATGCTCCCCTTTGTAAGCCTCGTATTTTCCGCGGAGGACAACGTCTCCGATGCCCGTGGCGCTACCCGAATTGGAGAAGGTAGCGTGCAAACAAGGGGTGCTCAGAGGTACCTGGGGGCAGCTGGGAACCGTGGCCGGATTGAAAGCATGAAAAACCCCGCCAGGAAAGGCCGGGATCACGGGTGCGACCGAATTGGGATGAATCGTCGTGTCGGCAGTGTCGGTGGTCTGCACATTGAGAATCGGAATCGCCACGGAAACGTCGAGACGCGAAGTGATCCCGTAGGTCGCGTAGATCGTATACTGGTGAACGTTGAGATTTATGTTAACCGTTGAAGTGACAAAATCGCGTACAAAGCAGGGAGCGACGCCCGTGGCATTCGCGTATCCATTAGCCACAGTCAGTCCGGTAGTGTTTGGGCAAGACACAATTCCTGATCCAGGAGGAAACGGCGGTAGGAAAGGCGCGTGTTGGAATACGGTGTGGAGCTGGCTCAAATCCTTCCCGTCGAGGGTATCGAAATCAAAATACTGAAAGCTGAAAGCAACGTAGAGCTTGCGTCGTCCGATGGTGCCCGCCCGCTCGCCGAGAATTGGTCCGAGGGTCGCTTCGGTGGAAGGCGAAAACGTCTTCAGTGCAGGATCGTAGGTAAACGATATGCCGGAAGAGGGCGAAGCCGTCGGCAATTGTGACACTTGGATGCCCACAGCTTCGTTGATCGGATCGAAGCTGGTGAGGAAATTACCCTCAAAGTGCGATTGATGCTGGTTGAAGATCAGGGGTGCGCCTTTACCGGGCCCAAGCCCAAAAGGCCCATACACCTGTGGGAGCACGCACACGAGCTTGTTGCTAGCAGTGCCATTGAGGGGACACAGGCTCTGCGCCGAGGCGGTCCAATTTCCCAGAAAAGAGAGCGTCAGAATAAAGCCCGCGAGCGTCAGTTTGGACATCCTGCCTCCTTCATTGCCTCTAGAGCGCTTTTTGGAGTGTCGTACGGTGGGACATTTTCGTGACTTTAAAGGGAATCCCGCTGTGCTTGCCGGGGAGTGTATACAGTCCGTTAGAATTGTCAAGTTACGACACGAAGTGGGGATAAAACCGTTTCGAAGTCGTCCCCAGCCGAATTCCAGCCTCGCAGCACGAGATCGGCGTCAAAATAAGTGACAATCTGCCAGGAGAAGATACGTGCCACGAAAGTCCGCGCGCAACATACGGCGGACCCTGTACGAATGGGCAGGTGCTTCACCTTACACATCCTTAAATTTACGGCATCCGTGAATCCAAATCCTATTCAAACTATATCCAATTCACGGGAAGCGTTAGTTTCCTTCGTCTCAGGGGACGAAGTTCCTTTCTGCAACAAGAGGTGCTGCGATGATCGGGGCCCGCCTGGTAGCCACAAGCTGCATAACGTTCTTTGTGTTACCGCTGATGACCATGGGGCAGTCGAAGCCCGAAAATGCCGGCGCGAGCGGCCCAAGTGGTTTTGCTCCTACGATTTCGGCGCGTCAGCTGGCGATCCCGGAGAAGGCCGTCAAGGCCTATAACAAAGGGACGCAACGCTTTGCGCACAAAGACTGGCCCGGGAGCGTCGCGGAATTCCAGCGCGCGATTGCGGCCTACAAGGATTTTTACGAGGCGTACTACAAGATAGGCCTGGCAGACCTGGAGCTGCAGCTCAACGCGCAGGCCGAGGCCGCCTTTCGCAAGTCCATTGAATTGAGCGATGGACGGTTTGCGCCGGCTCTGTTTGGGTTGGGGCTGACGCTGGGGAATGGCAAGCAGTTTGACGACGCGTTGGCATTCATCCGGTTGGGACTGGCGCTCGAGCCCACCAGCACGCGAGGAAATTTCACGCTTGCGTGGGTCTTGTACAACGCGGGACGCGTGGTGGAGGCCGAGCAGAGCGCCAGGCAGGCGGTGCTCTACGCTCCGGATTTCGCAATGGCACATTTGCTATTAGCCCAGATCGACCGCAGACTGAACCATTCCGCCGCCATGGTCGAGGAGTTGGATACCTATCTGCGTCTGGAGCCGGATAACCCGCGAAGCGCTGGAGTGCGTGCCGTGCGGGACGATGCGGCGCGAAGCCTGGCTCCGGCGAACGTCGAAACTGCGGCGGTCGGCAGCGAGCCGCAGTGACCATCCAGGGTTACTGGGAGCCGCCACGGAGCTTCCAGACGATTTGGCTGAACATGCCAAGCCAGAACTTGGCGTCTTCGGCCGTAAGGTTGTGGCGCCGCATGAGGCGGCGGAGTTTCTCTTCGGTGCGCGGGCCAGAGCGCGCCTTGAGCGAGCCGCTGGCGTCCAGCGCTTCGAGCAGCAGCGCCGCGACGCGGTCGATCTCGCCGGCGGTTGCCGGCTGGCGCTGCTCCGCGATTTGAAGGCGCCGGGATGAGCGCGCAAGCTCGTAGAGGCAGACGGCAACGGCCTGGCCGAGATTCATCGAGCGGTGCTGCTCACGTGTGGGAATACGCAGCAGCCAGTTGCAATGACTGAGGTCCTCGTTCGAGAGGCCGAATTTTTCCGACCCAAATAAGAGGGCAACATGGCCCGCCGTGAGGCGTTTGCGGATCAGCGGCGCGGCCTGCTGCAAACCTTTTACCGGATGTCGCACTTCCCTGCTCCCAACCGCGGTCGTCCCCAGAACCAGATGGCAATCCGCTACAGCTTCGGCAACGGTGGCAAATACGCGAGCATTGGCGAGCAGTTCGGAGGCGCCCACCGCGGAGCGCGCTTCGCGGAAGGATGGCTCGTAGGGATTGACGAGACCCAGATCGAGGAAGCCGAAGTTGCTCATGGCGCGGGCGGCGGCGCCGATGTTGAGTGGATTGCGCGTGGCGACGAGGACAACACGGAGACGGTCGAAGTCAGGCTGAGCGGACAAGGTTGTTAGATTCTATCGTAGGTCGGAAAGAAGAGCTTAGGAGTCAGAGGTAGCGGGTTTACGCACTCCAGCGCCGGTCAGCGAGTGAGTACGAGATAGTTGCGAGATGAGAACTATTACGCGGCGCCGTTGGCAGGCGAGACCGAAGAGCTATCCGGCTGTGGGACGCGGCGCTGCAGGCGGTACCTGCGGGC
>CAWENU010000008.1:0-23000 GCA_963810355.1 uncultured Acidobacteriota bacterium | reverse complement strand
CTCGATCCCACGGTAGCCGTGGCCTACTCCGTTATCGGACAATCCTTTTCCGCCAAGGGGATGGACCGCGAAGGCCTGCCGGCAGACGAAAAATATTCCGAGCTCAGTCGCGGCAGCGCCATGTCCCTCGCGCTCCTCGGATACACACACGCGCGCATCGGCGAGCGCAGCCAGGCGCTGCATGCGATCGAGCAACTCACCGCCGCTTCAAAGCAAACCTACACCCCCGCTTTTTCTTTCGCCTGGATTTACACTGGCCTCGGAGACAAAGACCACGCCTTCGAGTGGTTGGAAAAGGCCCGTGAGGAACGCTTCACACGCCTCGCCTACTTGAGACAAGAAACTTTTTGGCAGCCGCTTCGCTCCGATCCCCGCTTCACCGAGTTGCTTCGTCGTATCGGGTTTCCGCCGTAGCGTTGTAGGGGCGGGGCTTTGCCCTGCCCGGCCTCCACACTTGCACACTCACACTGCACCCCGTAAGCGATCAAGAGAGGACCTGATATCTTCTAAAAGACATCGATCCTCTCGCTTTTCCCATAAGCCCTAGTCCTAGAACGTCTAGCCTTCTCGGCCCATTCCGCGGCCTCCAGCCGTTCAATTGCTTACCCGTACCCCGCCAAGTATCATGAACCCTCCATGAACCCGGCTCCGTCGCCTCTGCTCTCATACTGTCGATCCCGCAAACTCGCCTTGCCATTCCTTGCGCTAGTAATCGGCCTTTCCTTCGCCTTAGCACCAGTTCTTCCCGCCCAGTCCAACGAGATCCTACCGCTGAGCCAAGTGCAACCGGGAATGCATGGTTATGCCTACACCATTTTCGCCGGCGACCAAGTCGAAAAGTTCGACCTCGAAGTCATCGGCGTAATGCCCAACTTCCTCGGCCCCCGCCAGTCCATCATCCTGATCGAACTGAAAGGCCCGAAAGTCGAACACACCGGAGTCGTGGCCGGCATGAGCGGCAGCCCGGTCTATCTCGAGGGTAAGCTCGCGGGCGCTCTCTCTCTGAAACTTGGCGTCTTCACCAAGGAAGCCATCGCCGGCGTTACCCCCATCGAAGACATCCTGCATCCCGCGGCGCCAAACAACGCGTCAGCCGTCTCCGCGCAACAGTTCGCGCTACCCGATCAAGCGGCCACACGCACCGGTCTGCCTTCCGGTTCCTCGCTCGAGCCCATCGCGACACCTCTAGTCTTCTCCGGTTTTCAGTCTTCAACGCTCCAGCAATTCGCACCGCAAATTCAAAACTACGGTTTCGTCGCTGCCCAGGGCGGCACAGCCGCTCCGCAACCCGACGACAAAAAACTAGCCGCCGGCGACATGGCCGGAATGGTTCTAGTCCAAGGCGATGCCTCCATCAACTCCGCCTGCACGGTGACCGCCGTCCAAGGCGATCGCGTCTATCTCTGCGGTCACCCATTTTTAAGCCTTGGCGATGTCGCCCTTCCCATGGCCCGCAGCCGCGTCGTTACCACTCTCTCTTCCTCGCTAGCCTCCACAAAAATCGTCAACGTCGGCGGATCCATCGGCACCATCACCGGCGACCATCTCACCGCCGTCACCGGTAAGCTCGGCGCTCCTCCCGCCCTGATTCCTCTCGATCTTTCCATCACCACCAGCACCGGAGAGAAAAAGCTCCACTTCGAGCTGGTCAATCACCCGAAACTCACGCCGCTCCTGGTCGCGCTCACCACCTTCAACGGCCTCACGCAAAACTCCGTCTACGGCGAAGGCACCACGCTTCACCTCTCCGGCGAAATTCGCGTTCAGGGCCACGCGCCCGTTCAAATCGAAAATACCTACGCGCCGGGCGACTCCCTCGGTCAGGACGGCTTGCCCATCGCGCTCAGCGTGCAAAGCATCTTCGGACGGCTGTTCACCAACCCGTACGAAATTCCCTCCATCGAACACATCGCTCTTCGGGTGGAAAGTGTCCCCGGCCGTCAGTCTTTCACGATCGATAGCGCCTGGCTCGAAAAAGGCGAAGCCGCCCCCGGCGAAGATCTCCGCGTGCGCGTTCTCCTGCACCCATATCGCGGGCCCGCCCACATTGAAGAAACCACCGTGCACATCCCGGACCAAATCGCGCGCGGCACCACGCTTCGCGTCCTAGTGACCGACGGCGATCTCCTCAATCGCGCCTCTCGCGGATTTTTGTTCTCGGGCGTCAGCGGCCCCGCGAGCCTCGACCAGCTCATTACCCTTCTGAACCGCGAGCGCCGCAACGATCGTCTCTACGTCGGCCTTTTCGTTCCGTCACCCACGATCATCTGGGACGACAAAGAACTCCCCAACGCCCCGCTATCCCAAATCAACGTCATCGACGGCAGGCCCGCTCCCGGCACCGTCCAGGTCCTGCGCGAATCCCTGGCCAGCGAAGCGTCGGTCCAACTCAGTGGCCCAGTCACAGGCGTCATCTCCTTGAATCTACAAATCCGGTGAACCCTTAAATGCCCAGCCCCGAACGTTCAATTCCCAAATGCTGCGTTCTTCACGTGCGAAGCAAAATCTTCTCCCGCGCCGTACTCGGACTTTTTTCATTACTTCTTTACTTCATTACTTCTTCCTTTTCCCCTCTTCTCGCCGAGCACACCCGCAACTGGCGCCAGTCCACCTACGATGAGTTTCTCAAAGGCACTTCGAACGGCGTCGCCGTCCGCAGCGACGGCCGCCTCGAACTCTCCCCCAAATTCACCCTGCTCGCCGACGCCGACGCTTCCTTTCTGTGGTCTCTCCATGTCGATCCAAAGGGCGTTCTTTACGCCGGCGGCGGCTCCCCCGCAAAAGTCTTCCGCTTCGACGCCAGCGGCAAGCCCACGATCGCCTTCGACTCCACCGACCTCGCCGTGCAATCGATCGCCTTCGACGCCAAAGGCGCGCTCTACGTCGCCACCTCTCCGGACGGAAAGGTCTATCGCGTTTCCGCCTCAGGCGAGAAGTCCGTCTTCTTCGATCCCAAAACAAAATATATCTGGGACCTCGCGTTCGGCTCCGACGGCACTCTCTACGTCGCCACCGGAGATAAGGGCCAGATTTTCGCGGTCTCCCCCGAAGGCAAGAGCGAGCTTTTTTACGCCAGCGACGAAGCACACATCCGCGTGATGGCCTTCGACACCAAAGGCAATTTGCTGGCGGGCACCGAACCCAGTGGCCGCGTCCTGCGCGTCACTCCGCTGGCAAACAAAAATTCACGCAAAGAGAAAGACGCTGCCGCAGAAGGCTTCGTCCTCTACGAGACCTCCAAGCGCGAAGTCACCGCGCTGGCCGTCGCGCCGGACGGCAACATCTACGCCGCGGCCATCGGCGAGAAGCAACGCACCGGCGGCCAGCCAACCACGATCATCACCACCCCGCAAGGAACCACCACGATCACCGGAGGCGGCGTAGTCGGCGGCACACCGCAAAACCAGACGCCCTTCGTTCCCTTCCCGCCACTGCTCTCCAGCAGCATCTACAAAATCTCTCCCGACGGCGCTCCCGAAGAACTCTGGACCTCGCGCGACGACGTCGTCTACACGCTCGCGCTCAATCCCGAAGGCCGCCTTCTCGCGGGCACCGGCAACAACGGCGCGCTCCTCGCCATCGATGGCCACGGCGTTTTCGCGCAACTTGCCAAGGCCGGTTCCGCGCAAATCACCGGTATCGCGCGCGGCGCCAACGGCAAAATCTTTTTGTGTACCGCCAATCCCGGAAAGGTTTTCTCGGTTGGCCCGGAATACCAGCCCGAAGGCACCTACGAATCCCGATCATTCGACGCGCAACTGTTTTCGCAGTGGGGCCGTATCGACTGGTGGAGTCCGCCTCCCGTAGCTGCGGCTAAGCCCGCCGCGTCCTCCGGCGAGCCGCGTCTCGAATTTTTTGTGCGCACCGGCAACACCGAGGATCCCGGCAAAGAATGGTCGCGCTGGTTTGGGCCTTACTCAAAGTCCGGCGTGAGTGTGGAAGCTCCTCCAGCGCGTTTCGCGCAATGGAAAGCTGTCATCCACGATGGGCGCCCCGGCGATGGCATTGAGTGGGTCAGCCTCGCGTATCTTCCGCGCAACGTCGCTCCCGTGATCGACGGCATCGCCGTGCAGGATCCCAACGTGCGCGTGCAAAGCAACAATCCGATTCAAACCGGCCAGGCCGCATCGGTGACTCTAAAAACGCCTCCGGCGCCGAATCCTACCGGAGTCGTAATTTCGCAGAGCGCATCCTCGCAAAAATTTGAGCAACCGCCCCAGGGATTCGTGCAAAGAGGCTATCAATCCGTCTTGTGGACCGCGCACGACGACAACGACGACGACTTGCGCTTCGCCCTCTTCTATCGCGGCGAAAACGAAACCCAATGGAAGCTCTTGAAGGATAAACTCGATCAGAAATTCTATTCCTGGGATGCCAACGCCCTGCCTGACGGCGCCTATTACCTCAGAATCGTCGCGAGCGACGCTCCGTCGAATCCTCCCGCCATCACGCTGAGCACCACGCGCGACAGCGAGCGCTTCGTGATCGACAACACCCCGCCGGTGATCGAGCTTCTCGAAGCCAATGTTCCCGGCCCGCGAAGCCCCGCGACTCCTCGCTCCGTGGCAGTGAAATTTACTGCCCGCGACGCGACCAGCAGCATCGAGCGCGCCCAATACAGCATCGATGGCGGTGACTGGATTCTAGTCGCGCCGACCGGCAACATCAGCGACGCCCTCGAAGAGCACTACGAATTCTCGCTGAGCGAACTCAGTCCCGGCGAACACACCATCGCGGTACGCGCCTACGATCACTTCGAAAACGTAGGCAGCGCCAAGACCACTTTCACCGCTCCAACCCAAAAACCGTAAGCCTCGAATTTCCGTGTAGCGGCCGCTTTCCGAAGCGGGCGACTTCTTGACGATCGCCAGCCTGTCCCTTCCTTCACAGGCCCCGCCAACACCCGTGGCACTCCATTCCTGGCTGTGCTCGGATCTACTCGGCCCCGGCACCCACCCGGCACCCGGCACCAACTCCAATTGTCATCCTGAGGCTATCCGACAAGGATAGCCGAAGGACCTCAACGTCGGCACCACCCGAAAAGTGATCCGACCCACACGATTTCCGCTTAATGAAGAGGGAGGCCTCAGCGCGTCCTGGCAGCACCGCCCGCGCCAGGGTTGCCTGATGGCTCAACAACTGAACCACTGTCAGCGCTGATCTAGTTGACCCCGCGTTCCTGCACCCACCCGGCCCCAACTCCAATTGTCATCCTGAGGCTATCCGACAAGGATAGCCGAAGGACCTCAACGTCGGCACCACCCGAAAAGTGATCCGACCCACACGATTTCCGCTTAATGAAGAGGGAGGCTTCAGCGCGTCCTGGCAGCACCGCCCGCGCCAGGATTGCCTGATGGCTCAACAACTGAACCACTGTCAGCGCTGATCTAGTTGACCCCGCGTTCCTGCACCCACCCGGCCCCAACTCCAATTGTCATCCTGAGGCTATCCGACAAGGATAGCCGAAGGACCTCAACGTCGGCACCACCCGAAAAGTGATCCGACCCACACGATTTCCGCTTAATGAAGAGGGAGGCCTCAGCGCGTCCTGGCAGCACCGCCCGCGCCAGGATTGCCTGATGGCTCAACAACTGAACCACTGTCAGCGCTGATCTAGTTGACCCCGCGTTCCTGCACGCTGGCGTTGTGGAACTTTTCGATTTCCGCCCCGAAGCCAATGCGCCCATCGCCATAAGGCTGATTCTTCACATGCACCACCCGAGCCGTACATTTCGTCTCTTCCGCCTTGTTCCCGGTAACTTCGGCTGGCATGCGCAAGGTAGCTTCGATGGGAGTCCCAATCTGCAACGGAGCCGATGACGCGAAGTAGAACCCCCCTCGCGAAACGTTCAACGCTTCCGTAAAGTGATCGCTCTTGTCGGCGGTCAGATTGACGGCTCGGAAACGCAACGGTGTCCGTATGTTGTACCGGGTGAGCTGGCGTCGTTCGGATGAGCTCATGGTCGGGCTGCCTCCTCCGCACGACAGAACCTGCTCGTGGGTTCTCGCGAAATTGGAGAAGGGGGACCTCAGGCTACCAGAGCCTACTGACCGGTCAAGTAAGAAATCATTCATAGAGCGTGAACATTGCGAAAAGACTGCCAAGCGCGGCGACCGCGCGAGCCCAGTTCGAGCGAAGTCGAGTTCGCTGTGCCATAATGCGACAATTCAGATGCGACAATTCCATTGCCATTATGAAAAACGACCGTGTGCATCTCGCCCTGGAAACGCCGAGCCTCTCGGTGGCACAGCCATTCCTGGCTGTGCTCCCCGCAGGACAGGAACTTACGTGAACAAATGAGTTCGACACCACTAGCGAAGAACGGCACGTTCACGCCGCCAGATTGGCCAAGCATCGTAGAAGCCCACGCCCGGATCGCGCCGTACATTCACCGCACACCAGTCCTGACCTCAACGTCGCTCGACGCAATGGTGGGGACCCGGGTTTTCTTCAAATGCGAGAACCTCCAGAAAACCGGCTCCTTCAAAATTCGCGGCGCCACCAATGCGGTTTTCTCACTGAGCGATGAGCAGATCTCTCATGGCATCGTGACGCAATCAAGCGGCAACCATGGCGCGGCTGTCGCTTGCGCGGCCGCTTGGCGCGGCGTTCCCGCGTGGATCGTGATGCCCAGAAATGCGCCCGCGGTGAAGCGTATCGCCATCGAAAGCTATGGCGGACGCGTCACGCTGTGTGAACCGACCATGACCGCACGCAACGAATCCACCACCCGCATTCAATCCGAGACCGGCGCGTATTTGATTCATCCTTACGACGACGACCGCGTAATCGCCGGACAAGCTACTGCCAGTAAGGAATTTCTGGAGGAGATCGGCGATCTGGACGCGGTCTTTGCCCCTGTCAGTGGCGGCGGTTTGCTCAGCGGAACTTGCCTCGGCGTCAAACGTCTTCGCCCCCAGGCCCGCGTTTTCGGGTGCGAGCCGGCGCTGGCCGACGACGCCTACCGTTCCCTCCAGACCGGGACGCTTCAAACGATGGACTCCAGCAGCACGATCGCGGATGGCTTGCGCGCGTCGCTCTCCCCGCGGACGTTCGCGATCCTCCGTGAAAACGTCGCGGGAATCCTGCGCGTCAGCGAAGAAGAGATCATCTCGGCAACACGCCTCGTATGGGAACGCATGAAAATCATCGTGGAGCCCTCATCAGCCGTGGCCATTGCGCCGCTCTTGAAAGACGGTGTCGTTCCCAAATTGGGACTCCCACCACGAGCGGATGGCGCGAAGCTGAAGCTAGGCGTAATCTTCTCCGGCGGAAACGTGGACTTGTCGGCCCTGCCCTTTTAAAGGGCTAATTTCCATCCTCCGAGATAGAGCGGAACGCACGACCTCAGACTTTATTCGGCGAACCCAACGGCTGCCGCACTCCCTTGGAGTGCGGCGGCTCGCCGCTTTTGCGCCGCTGTATGGACCGGACGGTTGGCCCATACTTGCGGTCTCTGCAAAGGTTGGCTCTCGGCGCTGACCTTTCCTCCCTTCACGTCCACCCAAAAATCGACCAGCCTGAATGTGGCGTTCATGTCCTGAAACTCTCGTCCCGAATCGGAACTTGACAGGATATTACTAGTATGATACTCTGATTCGTGTTACTTCAAATAATATTTCGAACGCTGGACGCGCGCCCCGGTGCCTCGAACGCCCCAACCCAAAGCGCGATCCCAACCTTAAACTCTTTAGAATCCGCACTTGCAAAAACCGCGCCCGTAACTCCTTTACAATCCGCAGATCCAAAAACACAGCCCTTAAAGTCCTTTAGAATCCGCACTTACAAAAAAAGCAGGGGGGAGGGACCCAGCTTCCCAGAACTCCGAATCCGCCGCCGTCGGACGCCTCGCTGGCCCAATTTCGACTCCCAACTGTTGCACTGTCGACTGTCTCTTGACACCGACCAAACCCACTTATAGGGTTCAGGCCCCAGTACCCTCAGTGACACTTTCACACCCAGACTGTGATGTTCCAGTGTCCTTCTGCCTCATGCACCACAAAGGAGAGCAACCATGGCCGTCTATGTCCCCCTTCCCGGTAGTAAGCGGAGTCTGTTGCCTAAATCACGGCCGGCTGGTCCGGTGGATCCCTCGGAGATCGCCAGTCTGACCGTTCGCGTTCGTTCGAGTGGCGACGCCGCGGCCTTGGCAAAACGAGTGTATGACCAGGCTAGCCAACCGCTGGCTGACCGTAAATACCTGACGCGGCAGGAATTGGCCGCGCAGCACGGAGCCTCGAAGGACGATCTGGACAAGATTGAGGCGTTCGCCCAGAACCACAACCTGTTCGTGGTTCATCGAAGCGCAGCCGAGCGGTCCATCGTACTGCGCGGAAAGCTGAGCGACCTGCTGGCGGCGTTCCCCGCCGACGTGCAGATTTATCATCACTCGACGGGTACGTATCGCGGACGCCAGGGAGAAATCTCGATTCCCCAGCCGCTCGACAAAATCGTGACCGGTGTCTTCGGGTTCGATACGCGGCCAAAACATCGTAGCGCGCGAGTACAGCACCTAGTGGCGAAGGACGGGCCGGGGGGCAACAACGGCGTCGCCGCAACAGAGTTCGCCACGCGCTACAACTTTCCGACAAATTTCAATGGCGTGACTCTGGACGGGACCGGCCAGACCATCGCGATTATTGAATTGGGCGGTGGATTTCAAACCAGCGATCTGCAGGTTTTCTTCCAGGAAATCGGAGTCCCCTTGCCGAGCGTCGTGTCCGTCTCCGTGGATCACGCGGCGAATGATCCGACAACGGCGGACTCGGACGACGGCGAAGTAATGCTGGATATCGAAGTGGCAGGCGCGGTAGCGCCAAAGGCAAATTTCGCGATCTATTTCGCGCCCAACAATGGAGACCAGGGATTCATCGATGCCATCAGCGCGGCGGTACACGACACAGAGCGCAACCCGAGCGTGATTTCGATCAGTTGGGGCGGGCCCGAAGTAACCACTGATCAGCAGGGGGTGAACGCGTATCACGAGTTATTCACGGCGGCGGCGGCCTTGGGGATTACCGTGTGCATCGCTTCGGGTGACCACGGCACTGCCGACCTGGATGCGCAGGATTGGGACAATAAGATTCATGTGGATCACCCCGCGTGTGACGACATGGTCCTGGGCTGCGGCGGGACTCAGATCGATGGAGGCAACGACGTGGTCTGGAATGACGGAACGCCGTTTGACACCAGCGTCCCAGGAGGTGGCGGATGGGCCAGTGGAGGCGGTATCAGCGAAGTGTTTGCGGTGCCCGCATATCAGACCGGTGCGAATCTTCCGGTCTCGATTGACTCCGGAAATCCGGGCCGCGGAGTGCCGGACATTGCCATGAGCGCCACAAACTATTTCACGCGCGTGGATCGCTCGGAAGGAGCTTCCGGCGGGACCAGTGCGGTAGCGCCTTTGATGGCCGGGCTGGTGGCCTTGCTGAATCAGGCGAAGCAGAAAAATGTGGGATTTCTGAATCCATTTCTGTATGCAAACATCGCGAAAGGCATCGTTCATGATGTGACCGTGGGAACCAACGCGATCACGAATACGATCAAGGGCTATAACGCCGGCCCGGGGTGGGATGCCTGCACAGGCCTGGGAACGCCGGACGGCACTG
Organism: uncultured Acidobacteriota bacterium; assembly: GCA_963810355.1. Classification (GTDB taxonomy): domain Bacteria; phylum Acidobacteriota; class Terriglobia; order Acidiferrales; family UBA7541; genus Acidiferrum. The sequence goes on along the minus strand of CAWENU010000008.1, from coordinate 13,391 downwards.
CGATTCTGAATAATTTGTAAGGCCTGCCCAGACGCATCGTTGCTGACGAAGATGTGCGGAAGAGCACAGACGCCTCTGATCTCCGTTCCGTAACATCTTGGGACGACCCGCGACGTTTCAGTTTTTTGCAGGAGGAGTCATGAGCGCAATCGAGCACACCACCACGATAGAAAAGCAATGGGATGAGCTTTTACCAACCAAGACAGAATCGCCCCTGCCCAAGACCATGAAGGCAGCATTCGTTACTGAGTTCGGCAAGCCCCTGACCATCGGCGAGTTACCGGTGCCCGCACCCAAGGACGGAGAGGTACTGATCAAGATCGAAGCCTGCGGCGTTTGCCACACCGATGTCCACGCCGCCGACGGCGACTGGCCCGTCAAACCCAAGCTGCCATTCACTCCGGGCCACGAAGGTATCGGGCGCGTTGTTGCAATGGGCCGAGGCGCCAAACAAATCAAGGAAGGCGACAGGGTCGGCGTGCCATGGCTCTTCGCAGCCTGCGGCTTGTGCGACTACTGCCTCACCGGCCGCGAAACCATGTGCGAGTCGGCGCTCTATGGCGGATACAGCGCCAACGGCGGTTTTGCCGAGTACTGCGTCGCTCCCGCGGATTATGTCGCGCGCATCCCCGATGGGCTCGACCCCGTGGCCGCTGGCCCAATCATTTGCGCGGGCATCACCACTTATAAGGGCATCAAGGTCGCGGATTGCAAGCCGGGCGACTGGTTCGTCGTCAGCGGTGTCGGCGGCCTGGGGCACTTGGCGGTGCAGTATGCCAAGGCCATGGGGCTCCGCGTTGCCGCCCTCGATATTGCCGACGACAAGCTCGCACTCGCCAAGAAGCTCGGAGCAAGCTTGACGTTTAACGCCATGAACGTGGATGTCGTCAAGGCGGTCCAGGAGTCCATAGGTGGCGCGCACGGCGTACTCATTACCGCCGTGTCCAAAGGCGCCTTCGCCCAGGGTACCGGGATGCTCCGCCGCGGCGGGACCTGCGTGCTTAACGGATTGCCTCCAGGAGACTTTCCGCTTTCGATCTTCGATGTGGTCTTCCGCTGCTTGACGGTCCGCGGATCACTTGTGGGTACGCGAGCGGACTTGAAGGAGGCACTCGCGTTCGCCGCCGAAGGCAAAGTGAAGGCCAACATCGAGACAGCCACCCTCGACGACGTGAACGCGGTGCTGGACCGCTTGCGAACCGGCAAGGTCGCCGGCCGTATTGTGCTCAAGATCGCGTAGGCTAACGGCCGCCCTTTTGGTGAGTATCTCGATCACCGTCAGCCCCTCCGACAAGCGATCCCTTGCCGCGTAAAGGCCCAGGCGATGATGTTGCGCAGGATCCGCGGGGCGGCAGCCAGGGAAACTGTGGCGCAGAAGGCGGAACGGTAGCGGCATCCAGCGCCATCGGTCTGCCGCTGAACGTGGATAGAAAGTTGTACAGTGCCTCTTCGTTAGTGAGATTGATGACCGTGAAGCGGAGGCTCCATTTGTAGCGGTCGCCGCGGACCAGATTGTCCGCCCAGGCTACCACGCGCCTTCTTTGCCGCCCCACCACCAGATTAGGCCGAGGGTGGCGGTGTTTTGTTCCTTGCTCAGAACACCCTGCGTGCTGGTCAGGAATGATCGTTGATTGGAAAAGTCGCGGCGCCATTCGTAGCGCATCAGGAACCCTTCGCTCAGTTTATAGTCGAAAGTGGCGGTGGTTTCCTTCAATGCTTGGTTCAGTCCGCTGAACATGCCGCCGCGGTCGGAGAGATACTCCGCGCGAGCGGCGGCCGCAAAGTGTTTGGAGAATTCGTAGCGGGCGTAGCCTGCGGTTCCGTCCACATGGGAAGGAGCGGAGGACCGTCCGGGTCCCTGGTTGCGCCAGAGGCGCTGGATGACGTAGTCGCCTTCCAGCGCGAAGCTTAATTTGGGGTTGGGCTGCCAGGTGACGTAGCTGTCGAAGATGTGGAGGAGACCGTCTGGCGCTGGGGTAATCGCCGTGAAGCTCAAACCTGGTTGGACGGGAATGGGATTTGTTGGCGGGGTCACCATGCGGTCGGGATGTTCCTGGCCGAGATAATAGTTCACGACCCAGGTCACGGACTTTTTGGGTTTTGCGGTGAATCCAAAGAGCTCGTCTTTGAATCCGTTGGTAGCTTCCACCTGATTGGTGCCGTTCACGATCCAGTAGTTAAGAGAAAACGATCGTTCACCGGATAGGTTACGCGAACGCCCATGTGGTAGAAGGGCAGGAAATCGAAGTAGAACGAACGCGAATAGTTCATCTGATCCTTGGTGTAGTTGCCTTCGATTCCCAGCGAACTGCTCCATTTGCCGAAGTCGATGGTCAGGCCGTTGCCGACGGCCGCCACGTAGGTGCCGTACGCTTGAAAAATATTTTGATAGATCGATGGGCGCGGTTCGTTGGCGGGATTGCCTTGTAACGTGTCAGTGGCCTGGCCGTACTGCAGATCGAGGCGTGCGCCGAAACGCCGTCCGGCACTCACGTCAGGCTCGTGATCGAAAATGACCGACGCCTGGTTCAAGTTGAAGTTGTTGCTGAGAACATCGTAGGCGCGAAGCAGATTTACGCGGCCCACTGGCGCGTTGAAATTATATTCGTAGTAGCCATCGAGGCTGAGATTGATGGTGGTGTCGCGAAGGAAACTGAGTCCTTTTTGATCGGGTGGGACAGGCGCGGAGGCGTCAATGTTCGACTGACTCACGGGCGTCGTTGCGGCGGGAGCGACGCTGCTAACGGGAGGCGCTACAGCACTGTTGGACGCCGAAGCCCCTGCGGCGGGGGAATTTGCGGTCAACAAACGCTTTAGCTCCGCGACTTCCGCTTCGAGAGCCTCAACGCGCCGCTCGAGGTCCGCAGCGGCATCGGGCGATTCCGAATCCGCGGTGCGCGGAGTTCCAGCTCGCGCGTCCAGTTTGTCCGCATGCGCCAGAAGAAGCCCGGCGATGAACAAACAGATCATGGATGCGCGGCGGCCGGGGATGGGCTGCGATGGATTCTGTGAGTCTCGATTTGGTTCGGCATGACTTGCCTTCCCTTCTTACTCCCCGGGTTTCCCGAGATGCAGCAGGATGAGCTATATTGCGTTGGAAGCTTACGCGAACATTCTCCGGAGGCAATCGTTCGATGCGCAAACATAGTCGCCGATCGGTATTCGTAACCATTCTCGTCGCGGGGAGTGCCATGATCTCATCCTCGGCAGCGGCGCAGCAGGGGATGCAACAGGCTCCTCAGCAACTTCAGCCGCCCGCCGGCGAGGGGCTACTGCTCCGGGTCCACGCGAAGGGCGATCAAATCTATACCTGCAAACTAGACGCAGCGCAATTCACGTGGGTGCTGAAGGCCCCGAACGCACAACTCTTCGACAAGGATGGAAAACCATTCGGCAAACATTTTGCCGGGCCATCGTGGGAAGCCAATGATGGCAGCCGTGTGAGCGGCAAAGCGGTTGCGAACGCGCCTTCGCCCGACACCGAATCGATTCCGTGGCTGCTCGTCAACATCGTAGGCCACAGCGGCAGCGACGGCGTGCTGACGCGCGCAACATCAATCCAGCGACTAAACACCAAAGGCGGAAAAGCGCCTGCCGCCGGATGCGGTGCGGGACACTCAGGCCAGGAAATCCGCGTCGCGTACTCCGCCGACTATCTGTTCTACGCGCCCAAGTAACCGGCGCGGCGCGCGCAACGTTGATCGAGAAAGTGCGCCAAAAAAAGCGAAAGGCCCCACTTGCCAGTTGGCGCGTGGGGCCTTTCTTCTTGCTAAGAACGGAGGCAAACCGCTTTTGGTCGGGGAGTGGTGGGTTGCGGCTTGCCCCAGTTTGTGGCGGGTCAGGGAGGGGCTACTTCGTGGTCATCGCCACAAGGACCTGTTCGGTGGTGCGGGGTCCCTGAGCGATTTCGTTATGGGGGAGCTTGGGTGCGACATAAGAAGGATCGATGCCCAACTCGGCTAGATGACAGGTCGCGGACAACGCGCATTCCGCCGAAGCGCTTAACGGTGATGCTGCTGGGGGCTTCGCTATTCTTCGTGTCGGTGGCTGAAGTCATAACGATTGCGGAACCGTTCGGACCGTGAAGGATGATCTGCGCTGGGACCGTGGCGGACTTCAGCGAAAAGGTGTATTCGCCGGCGGGAAGCATGGCCTGGGACCAGCGAACGTCTTCGGTGAGGGTGAAGCTGCCTTTGTAGGCGTCTTGCGCGGCGGCGGGCGCCGGGAGGCGCAGACGGCGATCAGTCCGATCGCGACGAGGGTGAGGATGCGGGTCAAAGTATTTTTCATGGCGGGTCTCCTTTTCGAGCGTTGTGCTTGGCGCACGCTTTAGCTGGAGCATCTTGCGGGCCGCACTCGAAGAGACGGCGGCGAAATGGAACCCATTGACGGTCAAGGGTTTGCGGACCAGGGAGCAGGAGCGTTGGGTGGAAATACTATCCGATCGGATAGTTTCGGCTATCTCTCGGGATAGAGAAAGAAAGAACGGAATAGGAACGCAAGAAAAGACGAAGGAAAAGACTCAACGCAAAGGGCACAGAGGATGCACAGAGAACACGAAGAGTGTGGGGTTAAGGGCACGTTTTGAGCCAGTGTGGGATTGGCGATTTCGGGTCAGGCTTTGTTGCGTTTTTTTAGCGTGAGGCGGAGATCGAGATTGCGGATCAGCCGGTGCAAGTAGTTCGGAGTGGACGCCGAGGAGGCGGGCGGCTTCGGTGATTTTGCCCTGGCCTGCTCGATGGCGTTCAAGATGAGCTGCTTCTTGGCTTGCGGACCGCTTCGTGATAAGTCGTCATGCGCGTCGGCCGATGCGGGCGTTTTCCATGCACCGCCTCCGGCAAGTCTTCGGGCAGGATCATTCCCGAGGAGCCGAGCACCATGGCGCGCTCGATGGCGTTTTCCAGTTCGCGGACGTTGCCGGGCCAATCGTAGCTGCAGCAGCATTGCGCGCGCCTCGGGCGAGATTCCGAGTGACGCGGCGATTACATCTTTGCGGCGTACTTGGCGGCGAAATAGCTCGACGAGCAGCGGGATGTCTTCGCGGCGCTCGCGCAGCGGCGGCATGGCGATGGAGACGACGTTGAGGCGGTAGTACAGATCCTCGCGGAAGCGCCGTCCTTGACGGCTTTTCTCCAGATTCTCGTTGGTGGCGGCGATCACGCGGACGTTGACCTGCATGGTGCGGGTCCCGCCGACGCGCTCGAATTCGCGCTCCTGCAGCACGCGCAACATTTTGGCCTGCATGCCTGGGCGGCATCTCGCCGATTTCGTCGAGGAAAATCGTGCCGCCGTTGGCCATTCTCGAACTGGCCGCGCTTCTGCGCAGACGCGCCGGTGAACGCGCCTCTTTCGTGGCCGAACAGTTCGCTTTCCAGCAGGGTCTCGGGCAGCGCGGCGCAATTGATGGCGACGAAGGGCTTGTCGCGCGCGGGCACTGTTGCGATGGATGGCGCGGGCCACCAGTTCCTTGCCGGTGCCGCTCTCGCCGAGATCAGCACCGTGGAGGGCGTGGCGGCGACGCGCTCGATCAATTGGTAGATTTCGCGCATGGGCGCGCTGTCCCCCACCATGTCGTGATCCAGATTCACTTCGGCGCGCAGGCGAAGGTTTTCGCTCCCCAGCCACTCGACCTTGCGCGCGCTTTCCATGGCCATGGCGGCGACGCCCGCGATGGCGGTGACCAGCTGAAGATCGTCTTCGGTGAAACGCACCACCGGATTGGCAGTGTCGAGATAAATCAATCCGATGGCTTTGTCGAGGTTGAGCAGCGGGACACAGATCAGCGAGTGGACCGGAGGTGTGCGGGGAGTTTCGCTGGGATCGTTGCTGAGGATGCCGATCGCTCCTGTAAAACCTGCTGCGCGAGTTCGCGATCAACGTGGACGGGATGCTGCGGACCTGCGACGCGGTCCCAAGCGACGACCGAAGAGAACTCCTCAGGATCGCTGCCGGCAAGAATCGCTCCCCGCTCGGCGGGAACGACGTCGAAGATCATACCGTGCCCGGCAGCGGGCTGCTCGCGGCGTGCGTGCCCGGCGCGTTCGGCGGCTGGCTGCTGCTGCTGCGCGAGTACGGCACCCTCCGCTGCGCGACGTGCTCGGCTACGCGATCGGCTACGCCGAATCCGGGTTCGCCCTGATCCCGAGCATCAGCTGGTCCATCGCGAGCGTGGCCGACCTGTTCCGCGAGCACTGGACCAGCTCCGCCCGCGTGTACCTGCCCGGCGGGGAGTGCCCGCCCCGGGCAGCAGGTTCGCCAACCCGGTGCTAGCCGAGACGAGTCAGAAGGTCCTCGCCGTGGCGGAGGCGGCCTGCCGGACCGCGAAGTGCAGCTCGAGGGCGCGCCGCGCCTGGTACAGCGGGTTCGTCGCCGAGGCGATCGGCAAGTTCGCGGCCACCGAGGTGATGGACGTCACCGGGGAGCGGCACCGCGGTTTCCTCACCGCGCACGACCTGTCGTCCTGGCACGCCCGCCTGGAAGCGCCGGTCACAGATCCCAGAATCCGGTGGCTGGAGCCATTGATTCTCGCGCGTCGCAATCGCGCAGATCTTCGCCGCTATCAGGGCTTATGAAGCTTGCAAGGGGGAAGGGAATGAGTCCACCAGCAAACAAGAAACGTCTGATATGCCTCGCGATGGCTTACCAAGGAGAGCCGCTAAGGCGCGTTGTCAACGGTCTGCGGGGTGACATTATCTATCTTGTTCGCGAAGATTATCAGCAGGACGCTGATGCCGGTGTGGGATTCCCGGAGAATTGTGTTTTTCATTGGGATGCCCAGCTCTTTGATAAAATAGACAAAGCCTTCAAAGCCGGGGATGCTGAATCTCTTAAGGGCTCATGGAAACAAGCAATTCCCTTGAAATTACGCTGGGAGGATATTCCGTTCATCACCGAAACAAGCTCCAAGGCTTAGGCTTTTGTATCGCTTTACGTGGGGTGATATTCTGCGAGGTGGGGAGGGAAGAGTGGCGAGCTTATCTATTACGAAGTCCAGCTTGTCATCAACTCGTGTCTGCCAGATTTTGGCATCGATGCCAATGATTGCAGGTCTTTGAGCTGGGCGTCGTGGGCTTCGATTTTGGCGGCAACAGACTTCATTTGCTGTGGCCACCGAGCCCGCCGCGAAGATGACGCCGCCGAGGACAGCGATTACTGGCCATGCCTGCCAAGCGAATTGCAGAAGCCACCCCGCATGGCGTGCGGCTTCGAAAATTTCATGTGTGGCGGAAACGTGCGCGCCGTTTGGTTTAGGGTTATAAGTATGCTGAGCCATTGGGCGGGTCTTTCTGTTCCTGGGGTCAGGGGAGCTTCGCAGCTGACACTGTGAAGTTCCTCGTTCGCGGGTTTGTGTTTGGCCATGGGGCCGCCGATCTTGGGTTTTGGGGTTGTCCTGAATTATGTTTTAAAAACATAATTAGTGGGATAACTCATTGATTTCGTTTACGTACGCGGGAAAACTGTTACAAATCACATGACAATCACAGTGTTTGCTAAGGATGGGATATGCCAATTATAGAAGCAGCAACGGCGACGTATCACTGCATGATCTGCCATCAGGATGTCATAGGCTATTATTCCTGCGGTGGGACGATGACGCTGTGTGGGCCGCTATGTAGCGCCCAGAAACAACAACAGACGCCAGAAGCATGGTCACGAGAGTACGTGGCCGGTTATGAAAGGGCTGAGCGTGATGGTGCCCGCATAGCCGAGCTTCAGCAAGTTAAAGATCGAGCCATTGCGTGCAACGTTGAACGCGCTGTGCGAAGAGAGGCACTTGAAGCGCTGTTGCGTGGCCTTAAGCCATCACTTGCTCATTATGGCGATCATGCGGCTGTGAAGGCCATCGACGCCGCACTAGGGAAAACAGATCTCGCCAACCCCCACAAAGCAGAGATCATGAGCCGCATCAGCTTCGAACTCGCGAAGGAATTGAAGGAGGCCGGATGGCCGCAGAATATTCATGGCGACGGCGTTCTCCAAGAACATGAAACGCCTCGCTGGGAAACCGCCGCCGCCCCATCACTCTCAGAGATTATATATGAGTGCGCCCCAGATGATGAGCAATACGATCTTTACCTAAGTGGCTCCAAGACCCGTAGCGAATGGGAGGCGTTTCACGCTGATTACACGGCTATACCGAAATCCGGCACCCAAGTCGAAGGCACCACCCCAGAAGAAGCCGTAGCACGTCTATGGCTTGCTCTACAGACGCGCCCCGGCGAAGAGGTGAAATGATCAGCGATTTTCTTCACGGATTCATAACGGCGACTTTCATCATCACGCTTATCTGTCTCATTGGATATAAGGTCATTGATTTTGCGTTTGAGCGCCCCGGCGAATAAACGCCGGAGCTATCCTCATCAACGCGTCACACGGTTAGCGCTCGTAGAGGAAAGACACAGCGTTGAATCGTGAACTGGCAAGGAATGCTTGCTAGTTCGAATTCGTGGCTGCCTTTGAGAGCTTCCATGGTAACCTCTTCAGGTTTGAGGATTACGCAGCACAAAACCTGATATGTTCTTAAGAGAAGATAAAACAGCTTTAACTGCTCTTAAGTGCCTTTTTATGGGGCGTTAGGCTGCGAGCCTTTGGCTGAAGTAGGCGTTCACGTTGCTGGCGTAGTCGGGCATGAAATGCAGACAGCCGTGATCGGGATAATCGAGCCAAGGATTTCCCTTCGACGGGGCTCCCCGAAGCTTCGTCAGCGCCTTGACGCGAGCATACACAATGGGCGGAGGAACCTGGACGATGGGGTCTACGTGGCCATTCCACTCGTTACAGAACGATTGGCTTGGAACGGTGCCGATGATCTTGGCCGCTGGGGCGTCGCAGCTAAGTGGTTCACCGAAGCAAACCCTAAACAGCGGTGGCTTTCCTGCGAGGATAGCATGGCCGGTCACAAGCGTACATTGTGCGGCGCCCCGGCTATGACCGCAGGAGATCCACGGCAGTTGTCCGATAATTTTAGATAACTGAGGCCAAAGCGCGGGTAACCCGATGTTGAAGCCTTGCGACACGCTTCCCAGGCCATCGGCATCTTCCATGATGGCGTCGAAGTCGAGAAACCACTGGAGAGGCGATGCGGTGCCTTCAAACGCAGCCCAATAGATGCCGTCTATGAGCTTAAGGCAAACACGGTAAGCCGGTGAACTTAGAACGTGATCCCACTTGATGACCGGCTGGCCTGGGTAAGCATACGTTCCAACCTCAAGTGCAGCGGCAGTACGTGCCACCGCAGCCGCGTCAAGCTGGCCGCCGCCTACTGAGGGGAAGCCGCTGCGCCCGCCGCAGTATTAGCTAGCGCCTCCACAGATTGAATGATTGGAGTCACCTTTTGCGCGGCGGTAGAAACAACATTCGCCACTGCGGCCACGGTTGCCTTATTGGCGTTCGAGGTCACGACATGGTTGATAGCAAGCGTTGCACCGACAGCGGCAAGGCCAGTCCAAAATTGTTGGTTGGAGACCGTGTTCATGATGCTGGTTACGTCGATGCCCTGCGAGGTCAAATAGGTGTGAGCACAGCTAAAAATCCGAGGCCATTATTGACGGTAGCTGGGATAACCGCGTTCGAGACGGCAACAGGCATGGTGACGGTCGGCGCAGCCGGTGCAACCGTGGCGGTTGCGGGAGCGGACGAGCCAAGGCCAAGGAAGCTAAGAAGGGACATGGGGATTTCTCCTATAGGGTTGACGCGCGGGTATGAAGCCGCTGTTTTGGACGCAGCGGCCGGATTCTTTGACGCGGCGGTAACTACGCCGCTGATGCTAAAGGGCTTGGAAGGGCCGCGATGGCGGTTTCAAGGGCGGCAAGGGTTTGCGGGCCAACGAGGCCATCTGCTGTCAAGCCGTGAGCCTCTTGGAACTGCTGGACGGCCATTGCGGTGCGCTTGCCGAAGCTACCATCGACATCAAGACCGGCCTTCATGAGCGTGTTCAGGCTTTCTTGGAGCCATTCCGTGCCGTGATTCCCGGCATCATGCCCGGCCGGGACCGGCGCGGGTGCAGGTATAGATGGCCAGGGCTTGTTCGCGGGCCAGCCGGGAAGCGCTAGGCTTGCGTCAAGATCGATGAGCGCCAGCATAAGGGGGACAGTGCCTAGCTGACTATCCTGCGCGCTCGGGGACCAAAGGCCATCGCTGATGTACTTGCCGCCATCATAGATCGATGTGCCAGCCCAGAGATCGCCGGTATGCCGACCGTGTGCCCGCGGGCCGAAGCCGTTCCAAAGTTCGTCCTCATAGCAGGCGCGAGCCCAAGCCCAATCCGCAACAGATGAGACCTTATCGAGCGCAAGGGCATCGCAACATCCGTCTTCCCAAGCAGTGGGGCCGGTAAGGGGGCCTCTTTGCGCCGGTACATGCAACGTAGGCCGCGAAAGCCGGTCGCCATTACCAAAGTATGTCAGAAACGAACTTGAGCTCTCACGATCATTTACGGCAGCGAGCCATACTGCCGGAACACCGGTTTTTGCCGAGACCGCTTTGTAGCGCGGCATAAGTTTGATGATGCGTGCCGCTGGCCGCCCGTGCTTCGGCCTCTCGCGTGACAACGCAGCGCCCGAGCAGATCAAGGTATTCCGGCTCTAGGGCGGCGAACGGATGTTGCATGGTGCTCCAATGAAAAAAGCCGCTCGAAAGCGGCCTTGGTGTTCCTGCGATGTTGGGTTAGTTTAGTGCCTTGCGGCGTATTTCCGTATAATCCCCTCTACATGAAGGAGACGCGTATAGCTTTGGTCTTTCTTGGATCTTTGGTGTTTGCTTTTTTACGGCTCCGCCCTTTGCATACCGCACAATCTGCTGCGCGTCTTCAACATCCTGCGTTTTCCATGGCGGTGTTATGCGGCGCTCATCCGGTGACATGTTCATGCGCTTTTGGACGTTGCGGGCTTCTGTTTCTCCGCGAGTTTTTTATAATAACCATGATAGGCGTTTTGCTGAAGAAAGTCTTTAGCAACCTTATCCGGTGCCAACCGTCCCATCAATTGACGGCTGAGTATGTATGGTTTAATGTCCTGGAAGGACGTTCCTTTGAAGTCCGGGTATTTGTCCGCCATATACTGCGATATTTTAGCGGCCAATTCTTCGCCACCTTTGCTCTGCGGCCATGGTTTGTTGTCAGCCAAATATGCGGCGAGATCGGGAACTTGCGCTTGCCAGCCCAATTCATCCTTGCTTCCCCTCTTGGGGAAGCTCTTGCGTTGCTGGATTGCGTGTTGATATTGGTGTAGTGCCGTGGAGAGCCCCTCGTCTGGATCGAGAAGGTTCCGATGGTTGATCGTGATAGAATCGCGCCCCGGCTCGCCAGGATTATAGCGTCCACGGATCTCACCAAGATCATCGAACCAAACTCCTGGCGCATCCTCGCGGATTGGCCAATAGGCACGCTTCAATGGCAAATGATCTATGTAATCTTCGTGTTCAGATATCTGACTTCGCCCTTCCTGGCCGGCCACGCGGCATTTGCTTGGCCATGGTCTTTGGTCCACGGTTGGAGCTTAGCCCCGCTAACATCGACCTCAAACCGCCACTTGCCGTCGATCCCGCGAAAGACGCCTATAAGGCTTGGCTCTCGCTGTTTCAGATAATCCGCTGTCTCTTTCCAGATTGATCTCGAACTGCACCTTGCTTCTTTACCGTTCTGCAAGGGATATAGCTTCCTTTGCTGCTGGCCTATTTGCTTTGGCTAGAATCTCTGCCCTTTCTCCCTGCTAATGCATATAATATTCTTGGATCGTTAGGGTCGGGCGATTCTGCCGGATCAAACCATTCGAATTTTGTATCGTGCCCAAATCCTATTGTTGGGAGGTTGAGGCTTTGTTCCTTTTGAAGCTTTTTAGCAGCCGCAATTCCTTCTTTGAGATGCTTTGCGGCTGGCTCGGCTTCGCTAATCACCTTCAGAGAAGATAGGTCTAAGACGGGTTCACCATCTGATCCGGTTCCGATTTCCCGGCCGGCGATTTTATATCCGTACTTATAACCATGGTGCGTTATGTAATGCGGAGCATCAGCAACGCTTAAGCCCTCTTCCGTTGTATTATCGGCATGATTCCGGGACGCTCTAATTTTGGCTTCCCTGACTAAATTCGGCTCATCTTTTCTGTTGGTTGCCCTAAAAAAATAATCGTATTTTGGGCTAATGAGATCGTTCAATTGACGCAGCGCCATGTCTCTCATGTCTGATGGCAATAGACTGTCCCTGCCTTCGTACCAGTAGGGTTTATATACCAACTGACCGTTGATAACGTGCCAGCCTTTTGGCACGCCGTCAGGCGCACTGACCAATGAGTTCCGAAAGGCACCGTCGTCTGTGCTATATTTTATGATCGGTTCGCCATTGGCATCAAATTTCAGAAGATCGCCTAGCTTCTTGCCAGAAGCCTTGATGACATCATTCAGCGCGGGGCTTTGGTATTTGTTCACAACCTCAATCGGCATGCCCGTTAATCTGGGGTTGACACCGCTTTGAGCCAATGACATACCTTGAACGTCGCGCTCGCCCTCCAGGTAGCGTGTTGGATTGAAACGATCACGATCATTAATTTGATCAGGGCGGCTGGATGATGTGGATCTCCGGTCGCCCTTTGCCTTTCCTGTATAGGCTCCGTTATAAAACCCTTCGAGTTCGTCTAAAACCGGCCCATACTTCGCTGCAAGTTCTTGCGGTGAAAGTAGATCCCTGTCATGATGATAGAGTTCGCGAAGGTGGGCGATGGCCTCGCCGTCGAGCCCATTTTGGATATCCTCTGGGCTGCGGCGTTGCTGTTCGTAGCGACGGGTGTACAAGTCCCTTAGCGATTCGTCAGAACTTGTTTTCCATGTGGGATCACCGATATATCTTAGGAACCCCTGGTGCGGTATCCCAAGCACGCCGCTCGCATCCGGGTCGCCCAGAGAACTAAGGACATCGGAACTCGCATGAGCAAGAAGCCGTCGAAGACCTCGGGTATATCACCCCTGGAGAACATGGGATGCGTCACCTCGTGGTGAATCTCTCCGCCGAGGGTGCCCGCAAGATCGGGGCTGAAATCAAGGCGCGAAAGCAAAAGCGTGGAGGTGTTGGGGTCGAAGAGAGCCCTGCTTCCGAAAAAGTCATCGGCCGGAAGGCGGATTAGCCCCTCGTTCCCATCCGGCTTGACGAAATCGACTTTAACGAATCCTTGCCTTGGATCAGGCGAAACCTTCCGTACAAACCCCACCCTTAGATCATCCGGCACATGCTGCAAATGAGGCTGCGCCGCCTCCATCATTGCCTTTGTTACATCTTGCGGTACTTCATAGGGATTTCCTGATTCAACGGCTGCACGGGCTTGTTCGTGATTTCCTTGGGGGTTCTGATTTAGTGCATAGGATTGCTGCGTTTGATCGAGGACATCGGCGCGCTCTTCCGGCGC
>CAWENU010000007.1:0-95765 GCA_963810355.1 uncultured Acidobacteriota bacterium | reverse complement strand
CGCTTCGCTGTCAAAGCCCTGGAGGCATCTCCTGATACGCGGGATCGGATCACGCGTCATATGCTCGCGCTCAGCACGTATATGGGGCACGCTCGCCTGGAGAGTACCTACTGGTACCTGGAGAGCACGCCACAGTTGATGGCAGACATCGCCGACCTCTGTGAGTCCTTTACGCTGGGAGGAAGCCGATGACCTCGATTGCACCTCATATTACGGCGTTCTTACGGGAACGCCTTCCCTTGCAGCGTGGTGCTAGCCCTCACACCTGCGAGAGTTACGCCTACACCTTTCAGTTGCTCTTCGAGTTCGCAAGCAATCAACACAAGGTAACACCTTCAAAACTTTACCTAGAACAGATTGATGCGGTCCTGGTGATGGATTTTCTCGCCCACATCGAGGCCACTCGGGACAACGGTGCCCGTACCCGGAATGCCCGGTTGGCAGCTATCAAGTCCTTCATGCGCTTCGTCGAGCATCGCGTGCCCTCTGTCCTTGAACAAAGTCTGCGCATTCTTGCGATTCCGTCAAAGAAGGTCGATATGCCACTGATCAGGTATCTTTCTATAGCTGAAATGGAGGCGATCCTCAATGCACCGGACCTCCGTACTCGATCAGGAATTCGCGATCGGGCCATGCTTCATCTGGGCTTTGCCGCTGGACTTCGAGTATCAGAATTGACTGGTCTTTTGCTTACCGGAGTGACCCTGCAGCCGACACCGACGGTCTCCGTCATGGGCAAAGGGCGAAAGCAGCGATCTCTGCCTCTCTGGAAGCAGACCGCTGCCGACATTCGTGCTTGGCTTGCAGTGCGGGACCAAAGCTCTGCGCCGGAACTGTTCCTTAATGCGTGTGGTAGGCCGATGACCCGAGTGGGCTTTACGTACATGGGGTTTTTTGCATATCCCCGCAAAAAGGTTCAATCCAGGCTCACGCCGCCAAAGCGCTCTCGGTTCCGATCCGGATTTCAGCCAATTCCCGAACGATTTCGTCCACATCCACAGGCTCTGGCTGTTTACGGAATTCGTAGCGTCCGTATAGATTGACGTGTTGCCATGCGACAGGGGAAGCCTGTTTCACTAAGGCCGCCCCTTGCATGTCGCCCCGGCTCTCCTTGTGCGCGTGCAGCTTGGAGAGGAGCGTGGCGTTGTAAAAGATGATGCAGTTGGCGATCAGTCGGCTGCACTCCGACCAAAGGTGTTGCTCGTATTCGGTCCCAAAGCGCAGCTTTCCATAGTTGGCATAGGAGATCGTGCGACGCAGCTGGTGATAGCTTTCCCCACGGTTTACGGCCCGCTGCACGTTTTGGCGTAAAGATGCAGAGTCGATATAGTTCAGTAGATAAAGACTCTGGATGAGGTTGTCGTCTCCCAAAGGGCGCGTTTGGTTCTGTTGTTGCGTGCATAGGCGCTCAGCTTGCTGACGATGGTGCTCTGGGTTGTGGCTTTGAGTGCCAGGGACACGATAATGCGCTGGATATTGTCCCATTCGCTGACGATGAACTCCTTCTGGGCCTTTCGCACGGGCCTGATGATTGCATCACCGTATTGGCTTGGGTGTTTGAAGCCGACCAGGGAAGTGCGGACTTTATCGTACAGATCCTTGTAGCGGGGCGCGAACTGGTATCCGAACAAATGCAGCAGGGCGAAATTGACCTCATTGGCACCGTGCGTATCGGTCGAATGAATCTCCGGCTGGATGTCCGTCGTGTTGTTGAACAGGATGTCGAACACGTAATGGCTTTCGTGCTCGTTTGCTCCGATGATGTAGGCATTGATCGGGATGTTGTTGGCGACCAAGTGTAGGAAACGACTCCTTTCTTAAGACCGAAGTATTTCGGTGAATGGCGGGCGTTGAGCGTGTGAATGCTGGTTTCGAATTTCTGGCCGTCACTGCTGGAGTGGAGGGCGTCGCCGAGATCGTAATGCCGGAAGATGGGTAGCTTCGCAATCGCGTTACTGATCCGATCGTTGGCTTCACGTAAAGTCTCCGGGCGGATGAAATTGTCTGAGGCCGAAACGAGCGTATGAAAGCTGATATCAGAGATTTCGCCCATCCTGCCAAGCCCCATGTTGGTCGCCCAGGCGATTAGGCAAGCCGTGAGGATATGATTATCGGCTTCCTGTTTGGCGTAGCGTCCAAGGACGTGCTCAAAGCCATTCATAAACCGGCATTGCCGGTTTACAAAATGTAGGATGCTGCTGATCCCCAGCTGTTTCAGCCGGTCGAAAAACGGATGATTTAGCCATTCGCTCTCATGGGGATAACGCAGCGTCCAGCGCACGTGGCGTCCATGCCTTATGAACTCAAAGTGCTCATTCTCACGGGTGGCGATTCGACCGTTGACCTCAGCGATACGGCTCTCAAGCTGTTCTTCCAGTTCGGCGAGCTGCTCCCGAATAGGCTGCCTGAGAAGACTCAATCCCGTCTCGGCGATTAGTCTTTCCTTGTCTTTCCACTGGCGATCATCGACCAGGTCATCCTCGAAGCTGCGGAAACGCACGCTGTCCCGGCAGAAAACATCGCCGGCTTCGAGGCCTTGGCGCAGCTGCCGGTAGACGAAAAATTCATATCGATCAGGCAGCAGGCTTCTGTGCCGCCGCGCGTCTTTCAGATAAAAGTAACGTTTGAGCTTGTTCGGGATGCATCGGGTGGGAATGACCGTTTCAGCATAGTGTCCGAGCGGCTTGCCTTTCGGGAACGCCGCCTTCAGGAAATGGACCGCCTCGATCAGCGGATCATCTGTTGAGGGCGCGGCGAACTCGACGCCCTGCAAAATGGGGCGGAGGTGTCGTTTGAACCGCGGAGCCACCCGGTCGATGTGCTCCCATTGAAACGCGGTCTCATCGAATCGTGCTCTTGTAACCATGTAATCCGCCACAGAGTTCAGGCTCGCAGGGTCCAGAACCTCAAATGCTTTCCTTCTTACCTCACCGAAATGTTCGCTTTCGGCAACGCTGCCATCGGTAAAAAGCCGAAGTACCTGGCCGGCCTTTGGCAGATCTGCGTTACTTACGACGCGCCAAGCATACACCTGCTCTTTTGCGGCGGCCCTGGCCTCATCGCCGTGTCGCCTCACGTGATAAATCAGGCTTTGAATCAGATTGTCGTGCAGTTTCTGGTAACGGTGATGAACGAAGCACAGGAGGTAGACATACACGATCCCTTCACTCAGCTGGCGAAGCCTGTGAACGGAGTAATAGCTCACCAAGGAAGCGTAGTATTTAACGTTCTCGTTGGAGATTTTCAGATGAGGCAACAGTTTCTGGGCAAGGTGATAAAGGGGGCGAATCCGATCGCCGCGCCCAATCTCGCTTTTGATTTCGTCATTGCTGAAGTCCCTGGGATCGCGCTTGAGCAGAGTAATTTCGTAGAGCCCCTGCGAATCTCCGAGCAGGCCCTTTAAAGCGTCGTCCTCCGATTGCGGCAGATGACCTTGCACAATGGACGCGAGGCGGCGCTGTTCGTGTACGAGAGCCCGGCCCACGGTATCTTGCATGATGCTGTACCCAGGAGCCACCATGCGCTGATCGGCCAGGTAATGTATCAGCTCCCGAAAAACGTAGATCGGTTTGGCGCAAATCAATCAAGGGTCTTGCGGGATTGCTCGATGGCTTGATCGAATCGCCCTGCGAGGTAGAGCTGCACGGCGAGATTGTGGCTGTTCCCGGGCGACGCGGGGTCGAGCGCGAGGGCACTGGTTGCCGCGTCGATGGATTCCTGCGACCGGCCTAATGAGCTGAGATACAACGGATAGAAACTGTGGGTTCGCGTGTAGGCCGGGTTGAGGGCGAGAGCTTGATCGAAGTTTTTTCCGGCGGCGGTCCAGTCGAAGTCGTAGGTGTAACTGATGTAGCCGAGCGAAACGTAAGCTTCGCCGAGGCGATCATCGATCTGTAAAGCTTTCTCGGCGGCTGCTTTTGCTTTGGGCATTACTTCGCGCGGAGGCAAGACGTTGAAAAAGGAAAATTGGGCCCACGTGTCGGCCATACCTGCGTAGGCGAGGGCGTAAGCGGGATCTTTGTCGATGGCTTGTTGAAAGTATTCCAGGGCTTTGCGGTAGCCATCCGGGTTGCGCTTATTCCAATGGTAGCGGCCCTTTAAATAGAGTTGATACGCCTCGGCATCGTCGGTGTAACGCTTGGTGAGGCGCTGTTTTTCTTCGCCGGTCAGCCGCAATTTTAATTTTTCCGAGATCTCCCTTGCGAGATCTTCCTGGAGGGCGAAGACGTCTTGTGGCTTGCGAGTGGATTGGACGCCCCAGAGGTGCGAACCATTCGCGACGTCCACGAGTTCTGCGCGAACGATCAGAGTGTCGCCTTGCCGAAGAAGTCTTCCGGTGAGGACAGCGCTGACTTGCAGGTCGTGCCCGATTGTTTGCGGATCGATTTCTTTGCCTTTGTAGCGGACGACGGCGCTGCGGGCGGCCACGCGGAGATTGGGAAGCTGCGAAAGGTTATTCGTGAGGCTCTCACTGATGCCATCGCTGAGATATTCCATGTTGGCGTCGGCGCTCTCATTTGTGAAAGGAATGACGGCGATGGAATCGACCGCTGCGCCGCGCGGGCGGAAGGCCAAGAACCAGATCGCGAAGATGACTAAGGTTGCGGCAAGGGTCATAGCGGCGAGAGCGGGGAACTTGCGCCACAACGGTTTGGCGACCGGTGTGGCGACGATGCCGGAGTTGACGACGCCGCTGAGTTTAGGCGCGTTTGAGGCGCTGCTGTCGCGCTTGAGCCGCTGGAGGTCGGCGCGAATGTCGGAGGCCGTCTGATAGCGCAGATTGCGATCTTTCTCGAGTGCCTTGGCGAGAATGCGATCGAACTCTGGAGGGACAGCGGGATTCAGACTGGTTACCGGAACGGGCGTCAGCTCGAGGATGGCGTGGGAGATCACGCCGGGAGTGTTGCCCGGGAATGGCCGGCGAGCGGTCGCCATTTCGTAAAGGACGGTGCCGAACGAGAAAAGGTCGGAGCGGGCTTCGAGATTCTCGCCGCGGACTTGTTCGGGGGACATGTAGGCGACCGTGCCGACAACAGAACCGGGACTGGTAAGCGCGGTGGCTTCGTTGCCGCTGAGCTTCGGGAGAGAAGAAGTGGCGCCGGTTGCCGTGTGGTGCTGATCGGCCAGTTTTGCGAGGCCGAAATCGAGAATTTTTGCGTGGCCGCGGTTGGTGATGAAAATATTTGCGGGCTTGATGTCGCGATGAATGATTCCTTTGGCGTGGGCGGCTTCGAGTGCGTCAGTGATTTCGATGGCGAGGTCGAGGAGTCGGGCCATTCCGAGGGGCTTGCCGGCGATTTGTTCGTTGAGCGTTTGCCCTTCGAGGAGTTCCATCACGATGAAGGCCTGGCCTTCGTCACGGCCGATTTCATGAATGGTGCAAATGTTGGGGTGGTTGAGGGCGGACGCGGCGCGGGCTTCGCGCTGGAAACGCTCAAGGGCTTGCTGGTCGTCGGCCAGATCTTCGGGGAGAAATTTCAGTGCGACGAAACGTCCCAGGGTGATGTCTTCGGCCTTGTAGACAATGCCCATCCCGCCGCGGCCCAGTTTTTCGAGGATGCGGTAGTGCGAGATGGTGCGACCAATCATGGTGGGGGGCTTTTGGGCGCTGGTCAGACAGGGAAGTCTACTTCAATCGGTTCGATGAGGGGCACCAGCCAGGTCAAAAGCTTTTGATGCACGGGATGATTGTTGTAGCGCGCACACGCGGCGGCGTCGGCGAATTTCATAGTGCCGCCGAATTCGTAGCCCTGGCCCCGGGGCGACACATTGAATCCCACCCAGGATTCGAGGATTTCCGGGATTTGGTCTTTGAGCTTGCGGATTTCTTCGATGACGTGATCTTTTTGCGCGCTGGTGACGTTCGGTTTGAACCGGAATGCAAACATGTGGATGAACATGGAGTGGGCTCGCTCGTTGCAGAAAAATCGCAGTGGTGATTTTTCGAGATGAGGTGCGGTTTGTCAACCGCGAAGTTCGCGACCATTGGTTCAACCGAGTGGTCTGCCGGTGTGCGAATGGCGGAGCGCCTACAATACAGGCCTTTTCACCAGGATCGGCGATAGGGAACTAGTTTGCTGCATACCATTTCGTTGGTGCTCTTCACAATCACCACCACCAGCACGTACTCGCCTTGGGCGACCGCGCGGCTCAGAGACGGGGCCGCTTCGATCGAAAACGAAGCTGTGCCGCGGGCGACCTCTAGTGTGGATTGCCCAAGTTTGACTTCGCCGATCTGCTTCTTGTCTGCTGTCAGTGGAATGCCCAGTATAGCGAGCGTTTGCACTTGAGCGTTGCCGGTGTAGGTGAAGGGCACGGTGCCGACGAGCCTGGTTCCCGCGTCTTGAAGATCGACCCTGCCGAGCGTGCAGGGGGATGTCGTGGTGAAAGCAGTTTGCGCCGGCGGTTCGGAGTCCTTGATGGTGAAATTGACGGTGACGGCAGTTTCCACTTCCACAGGCTGGCCGTTGACGAGCGTGGGCTGGTAACGCCATCGCTTCACGGCATCCACGGCGGACTGAACCAGTAGCGGATGTCCGGAGGTGACCTGGACCGAACGGACAGTACCATCCTTGGCGATGATGACGTCGAGAACCACCATGCCGGTGATATGCGTCTGGGCAGCGAGGGGCGGATATTCAGGGCTGACGTGCTCCAGCCTTTTGGCGGATTGGGCGATCTCGGTTACGCGAAGGGGCGCGGAGACCGCGGACGGTTGAGTGTTAGCTGGCGCCGGGGCAATCGGACTTGCGCTCGCGCTTGTGTCTTTGTTGGAAGCGAGGATCGCGGGCTTTGGATTCGCGGGGGCGTCCTGAGTCGGCTTTGCCACGATTGGTTTGGGACGTTGTGATGGCGTGGTTTCGGGCTTTGGCGACGCCGCGGGTGTTACGGGTTTTGCCGCAGGTGATGCTGGTAGTGACGTCCCGGAAGTCTGCGGTTGCCGCGAACTGGGCTGCTGTAGACCTCCGGATTCCTCGGAGTGAGGGCGCAAGTGATGCCAGGAAAGTGCCAAGATGAGGCCCGCGACGGGGATCGACAAAAGGAGGATTTGCCACAGCGCAAAATGTGAGCGCGGGGTCGCTGTTGGGACAGTGGCCGACGTGATTCTCTTGGCGGGCGTTTGATTTGGCGCCAGCAATGGCGCCGGCGCTTCCGATGCTGCGGCACTTCTCGCCAAACTCTCGCTGGCAGTCTGCACGCGCTTCACGCGTTCCTGCTCCGCGCTTTCGCGGGCTTGACGTTCTTTTTCGGCCGCTGCGGCTGCACGTTCCTCTTGCGCTTTTTCGGCGGCGCGACGTTCGGCTTCCTTATGTTCGTTTGCCAGACGTTCTCGTTCGGCGTTTTCCTGAGCCAGGCGTGCGTGCTCGGCCCTCTCGCGTGCTTGACGCTCCTGCTCCGCTGTGGCGGCGCGCTGCGCTTCGGCTAGCTCCGCGGCATGACGTTCGGCTTCAGCGCGTTCGTTCTCACCGGATTTGGTATCAGAAACTAGAGTTGCCGCGGCGCTCTGCAGCTCAAACAGCAGGCCTTCATGGGAGCGCATGTAAAGGACTGGCGTGGCCCATTCTTGGCCGAAGTCTTCGTTGAACAGCGCCTTCCTGGATTCACAAACCGCGGCGTCCACGGGGTTGCCTTCGGCGATCGCGCAGTAAAATTCCCTGGCGAAGACTTTTGCGGCTGCGTCGCTGATCTCGGATTGCATGGCGACCACCGCGGGGACACGCTGCTACAAAAGGCTCTGCGCGACGCCCGAGAAGGGATCCTTGCGGGAGCTGCGCGCTCCCTCGCAGGCATTCAATACCGCGAGCCGCAGGGAGCGGTGATCGTGGAGCTGCATGCCCAGCAGTTCTCCGCGAACCGGGTGGGACATGCCTTTTTCGTCCTCGAACTGCAGGACGCCATCTTCGGCGATGTTGTCGAAGCCGCCGTGACCGATGAAATGGAAAATGTGAAACGGGGTGCCGCGGGCGCGCAGGCGCAGAGCGTCCAGCGTGGCCAGCGGCAAGCGCTCCAGCACAATGTTCCCTGCGCGGATCAAATCGGCGAGCGTTTCTTGGAGGCGCTCCCATTCGCCTTCGGCGTCGAGGCGCTTGAGATTCTTGGGGCTGGCGATAACGACGAGAATGCGCAGAGGCAAGGCTGCTCGTAACGGAGCGATGCGTTGCGGAAGATCGAGAAAGCGGACCACCGGAGTTTCCGTCGAGGTAGTGAGGAAATGATTTTGCGCGGAGTCGTATAGGAACTCCCAGGGGAGGTCGGCCAGTTCGGGTGCGTCGGTCAAACGCAAACGGATGCGCAAGCCGCGATCGCTGTTGAGCGATTGTTCGACGCTGCCGCGGAGCTGGGCGATCAATTCGCCGGAAAAGACGGCGCTGAAGAGTTTGCCGCCAAAATCCTTAGCGGCGTGCAACTCGGGGGCCTCCGCGCGGCGCGTACTGCGACGAATTTGTCCGATGCGCCCGAGGAAATTGCTGACGTCGATGTCGGTGAAGGGAAGAACGAAGTCGGCCGCGGCTTGCCCCGTCGGCCCATTCAAATAAACACGATAGTGGTCACCGACTGGCGTGATTTGCAAATCGAAATCGTCGTACTTTAGAGACATGCCCTACTTTCTGTCCGCGGTTTGCTTCTTCCAGGTGAGATTGATCTTGAAGTTGGCTTCGGTGGAGACCTTGGCGATGACCGCGCCGGTTTCGGCACTCATCTTGACGCCAAATTCCACGCCTAATTCGTCGGGAGGCTCCGGGAGAGAAAGTAGCTGGTGGAGAATGCCTTCGGCAGCGGCGCGCACGGTTTGCAAGGCGGACTCGAACGTGGCGTTAGCAGTGGCGATGACCGCTTCGGCACTGCCGCCGCGCATCACGCGCCGGGCGGCGTTGTCCGCGGGTTCCACTTCAACCACGACAACGCCCCCACCGTTGAGCGGGAATTGGGCAAGCTCAGCCATGAACACCTCGCCGAACCTAAGTTTCAGCTTCGCGAAAACGCGGCACCCGGTTTCCCCTGTTTGCGTGCTGTGTAATTGTCTGGAGTATATCTGATTCGAGAAGTCGAAAGGCAGTTTTGTGCCAATGCCGACGCGTTGCGTCCGTGTTCGGGTCTCCTAGCCCTAGGTGACCGCTTTCTTGTGAAATTGACGCAAACCGAAAGCCAGAAGCGCGACGTCGAAGAAAAGCAACCCTCCCACTGCCGCGGTCATGGGCAAGTGAGGGAACTGAGGCACCAGTGTTCCGCGTAAGCCCTCGCTGGCGTAAACCAACGGATTGATCAGCACGATTTTCTGCAGGATGGGAAAATTCGTCAGTGCGCTCCACGGGTAATAGGTGCAGCCGAAGAAGATCATCGGCGCCACCACTAGCTGAACATCAGGCCAATGTGGGTCTGCTCGATGCTGCATCCGAGGGCCAGGCCACCCACGGCCGAGAACAGCGCGACGAGGAGCGCAACCATCGCGAAAAGCAGCGGAGCATGAAGGTTTAGCGCTACGCCGGGGCGCAGCAGCAGCCATGCGCACGGAATCACCATTAGACCTGCAGCGAGCGCCTGCAAGGTGCCGAAGACGACTTTCTCCACCGCCAGCCAGGAAATTTCCATCGGTGCCAGCAAGCGATCTTCGATTTCGCGCGTAAATTGAAATTCGGAAATCAGGGGCATGGCGACGGCCCAAATGCCCGTACCGACCATGCTGATGGCCATGATGCCGGGAAGCAGCAAGCTCTTGTACGACGGGCGGCATAAAACCACTGCCAACCATCACGCGGCCGAAAATAAAGACGAACATCAGCGGCTGCAAGAACGTTTGCAGCAGCAGCGGTACGAGGTTGCGGCGAGCCACCTGCAGCATCGCGCGCCAGCATGGCCAGAAACGTCTTCCAGTTCACTCGCGCAAACTCCTTCCGGTGTGATGGAGAAAGAGATTTTCGAGGCTGGGCTCGGAGATGTGCACGTCGCACAATTCCACGCTGGCAGCAAGCGCGGCGTTGGCGATTTCGGGAACCAGGGAGCCGCCGCGGTCGGCGTAAAGGTCGGCGCCGTGCCCGTCGGTGGGGCGCACTTCGGTGACGCCCGACAGCGCTTTCAAGCGCGCGAGCATATCGTCGGAGGATTGACCGAAGCGGAGCCGCAGCAGGTATCCGCCCGGCACCGAAGCCTTCAACTCGCGCGGCGTACCCAGGGCGATAACGCGGCCGTGGTCAATGATCGCGAGGCGCTGGCAGAGCGCGTCGGCCTCTTCCATGTTGTGGGTTGTGAGCAGGATGGTTTTGCCGCTTTGGTTGTACTCGCGGACGATCTCCCAGAGCAGCAGCCGGGTTTGCGGGTCGAGGCCGGCGCTGGGCTCGTCGAGGAAGAGCACTTGCGGATCGTGCATCATGGCGCGCGCGATGGATAGGCGCTGCATCATGCCGCCGGAGAAGCCGCGGACCATATGGTCGGCGCGGTCGGTAAGTTTGAAACGGTCGAGCAGGGCCGCGGCACGTTTTGCGCGTTCGTGGGAGTCGATACCGAAGTAGGCGCCGTGAAAAATCAGGATCTCGCGCGCGGTCAGTGAGAAATCAAGATTGGGGCGCTGCGCGACCACGCCGATCAGCCGCTTGACCGCCACTTGATTTTTCCAGACATCATATTCGCCGATCCATGCTTGCCCGCTGGTGGGGCGAACGCGCGTGGTCAAGATGCCCGACGGTCGTGGATTTGCCTGCCCCGTTCGGACCCAGCAGGCAGAAGATTTCACCGGGCGAGACGTTTAGGGAGATGCCGTCGAGAGCCACGATCTGTGGCTTCGGCTGTTTGCCTCTGCCGCGCGGCGAGGCGCTGCCGAAGCCGCCCGTACCCGCAGCCGGCGGAGGAGCCGAGGTATAGACCTTGCGTAAGTCCTGCGTGCGGATGCCAGCCAGCATGCGAGGAATTCCATTCAGAGTTGTTTAGCGAAAAGCCTTGATCGAGCCCGAACCGAAACCGACGCTACTGATTACGTATTCGGATTGGGAATTGTAACAAGTCAGAGCGGCTGGACGCAGGCCAATTTCGGGCGCATGCCTTGGCGCAGAGCCATAGGGAGTGTGCGGTCACTCGGCATTGGCCGGTGGCGTCTGTCAGTCCATGTGGTGGTGCATGGCGAAGATTTTGTCGAGGGAATCTTCGTAGGGGTACACGTGGACCATCCAGCCGAAGATCACCGGGGAGAAGCGCCCGCCGGACGCATCGCACGAATCCTTCGTGGTGATCGAGCCGTGCAAGCCAAACTTGGTCCAGTCGGCATTGTGCAGTTCGGCGCGCGGAGGCATGCAAAGGTTGGTGTGCAGGTGCCACATGGCGATGCTGAGCGGCACGCGGGCGTTCAACTGTTCTTCTGTAGCGCGCTTGGGCATGGTGTACATCGCGCCGACTAGTTCGTACCCCGTGGCCGTCTTCTTGTAGAGCAGCGACGTCGGCCGCGCCGGATCGAAAGTGAACGCTTCCAGGAATCCGTTGCGATAGCTGGTGAAGTGATATTCGGGTTGCGGAACATTCGGCATGAAAATCCGGAAGCCGTCGTTGAGCGCGACGTGATAGTCCTTGTATTTCTCGATGCCTGCGCGAAGTTGCGTCACGATTTCGCCCGCGCGCTGCACGTCTTCGGGTGTTCGCTCGCGCATCGCCGTCATAAACATGTGCTGGCTATGAGCGTCTTGATGGCCGGGGGTCATGTCGTTGACGGCGGCCCGCTCGTTGGCCTTCTCGTCGGACATGTTCATTCCCGGCATAGACGCGTGGTCCGCGTCTTGTGGCGCAGGGGCCGGTTCAGGTGCAGTCGAGGGATCCTGCGGAACGGCGACCGGTAATACCTGCTGCTGATGTGCCGGAATGGCTGCCAGCAGAACGCTCACGACGAAGAGCGCGCCAAACACGATTCCCGCTTTGGCCGCTATTTTGAAAAAGCTACTACGCGCTGACATGACGTTTCTCCCACACCAATAATACGGATGGACGGGCCATCGTGTTTCAGCGGGTTTGGGGGGAGGTTCCATTAAAAAACTGTACCGGTGGCCAGTAACAATCTAGAAACATTCTTGCTTTCGTCGGAGACCGTCCCACCCGACCCCAACCCGCCGGTGACGCCCTTTGCGTATATCCTCGTCGGATGCGCTCGGTACCTCATCTTTGACACGGACGCTGGCGCAATGGGCTGACGCCGACAATGTGGAGGCGCTTAGCGCGTCCCGGCGATTGCGTCCTGGCGTACGGAGCTAGCGCACGAGGGGCTTCGCGCCAAAGGCGCGCGCATGAACAAGCCACAAGACCGATCATGCTAAAATTGCGCCGTGAAAAAACAGACTATACTCCCGGCGAAATACCTCACCGGCGCAGTCGAGCCGCCGGGCGACAAGTCCATCTCCCATCGGTACGCGATGCTCGCCGCCATGGCGGAAGGCACCAGCGAATTGCGGCACTTCGCGGCTGCTGCGGACTGTCACAGCACGCTCGACTGCATGCGAGCGCTGGGTGCTGGCGTGGAGGTCGGCAAAGACAACGTAAAGATCACCGGCCGGGGAGCCGAAGGACTGAAAGGCAGCTGGCGCGCGCTGGATGCCGGGAATTCCGGCACAACGATCCGCTTGCTCACGGGAATTTTGGCGGGACAAGCCTTTACTTCCAAGCTGACCGGCGATGCCTCTTTGCAAAAGCGCCCGATGGGGCGCGTGGTATCTCCACTGCGCCAGATGGGCGCGGACATTCGCGCGCGCGAAGACAATTTCGCACCGCTGGAAATTCGCCCGGCGAAGTTGCGCGCCATCCACTACAAAATGCCCATGCCCAGCGCGCAGGTGAAGTCTGCTGTCCTTCTCGCGGGTCTGTTCGCCGAGGGCCTTACCTCGGTCATCGAACCGGCGCGCACGCGCGACCATACCGAGTTAGCGCTGGAAGAGTTCGGCATCGATGTCCAGAAGCATGGGAGCTCCATTCAGATTCGCGGCTCCGGTGGAAATGGCGGCGCAAAGCTCCAAGCGCGGTCTCTCGATGTGCCCGGCGATATCTCCTCCGCGGTTTTTTTCATCGCCGCCGCATCGATGTTTCCCGATTCAAATCTGCTGATTCACAACGTCGGCCTGAATCCCACACGCACCGCGATTCTGGATGTGTTTGCGTCGATGGGCGCGGCGATCAAAGTGGTGTCTCTACGAAGCGCGCATGGAGAAGTGGTCGGCGACTTGTCGGTGAAAGGCACGTCGCTCAAAGGCGGGATCGTCGAGAAAGAACAGATACCCCTGGTGATCGACGAGCTGCCGATGCTGGCCGCGTTGGGACCATATACCGAAGAAGGCATCGAGATCCGCGACGCCGCGGAACTCCGCGTCAAAGAAAGCGACCGCATTGCCGCCCTGGCCGAAAATCTCCGTCGCATGGGTGCGACGGTCGACGAACGACCCGACGGCCTCCGTGTCGAAGGGCGCAACGCAGGAAGACCGCGCGGCGCCGAAATCGATCCGCGCGGCGATCATCGCATCGCCATGGCGTTCGCAGTAGCGGGCTTGGCCGCGGAAGGCACGACTACAATTCGCGACGCTGACTGCGCTGGCGTCTCTTATCCTAACTTCTACGATGATTTGGAACGTGTAGTGGAACGGTGAGAGCGACGATCCATCCGTCGAACTAATTCTTATGAATTGAGATCGATCCGTAACTCGTCTTCAGCGTGATCTTCGGGCCGCGGCCGTTGCCGTATTTTCCTTCGAGGTGCGAGTCTCCCGATTCCGTCGTTTTCTTCAGCGAATCCGCCTCAAACTCCGAGTCGATATCTCCGGAATGGCAATCCGCGACGATCTGAAAGTTTGACGCTTCCGGCAGCCCCAGGGTAATGCCCGCGGAAGCATTCGAGATGTCGATGTCTTCCTTGGGCGGGGAAGAAAAGCGTACTTCCACGTTGCCGTTGCGATTTTCTATTTTGATTTTACCGCCCGCGTTTTCGACGGTGATTTCTTCCTCATGCGTGCGCACGTTCAAGTTCCCGGGCGCATCGACAATGTCCAGATTGCCTGACCCCGCTTCCATGTGCCCGCTCAGTTGTGTCAGCGTCAGATCCGTGCGATGCGAAACGAAGCGTACGCCCTTGGCGACTTTCTCCGCGCGGATCGGCCCCACGAACTCCCCGTTGATCGTGAAATTGCCGGCGGCATCGGTGACGTCAACGCTGTCGCCGGTCCCGGAAATCTTCACGTCTCCCTTGGTTCCGGAAATCTTCGCGTCGCCCCGGTGCATATCGATACTTACGTCGCCTTTCGTGTTACGGACGTCGATGTCCCCGCTGCCGCCATTGATGGTCACGGGTGTACCCATGTCGGCCACGGAAATGTCACCCTTGTCGTTGCGGATGGTCACCGCGGATTTGCTCGGTACCACCACGTCCATGTCCACGCTGACCCGCGAATCGCCGCCGCTCGTGGGCTGCACGTCGAAGCCATCGCCGTTCGGCACGATTTCGACGCCAACGCGGTCGGCGACGCGGTGCGCATCGTTTTCGTTCCAACTGCGTACGTTCTTCTTTCCGTTCACGCGAATTTCCGGCTCATCGGAACCTCGCACGCTGATATCGCCGTGAATCCCACGAATGGTGATGCGCGCATTTGCGGGAACCGGTTTCGGCATCACGTCAAGGTCGGCCGTCGTGGTGTCGCCGTTCACCCAATCGGGAAAGTGCTCTTTCACACCCTCCACCGCGACCACCACTCCGACGAGCGCCAGTAACCCAAGCACGAGAAAAACTTCACCAGGCGTGATCCGCGATCCACCAACATCGTCGGAGCGCGACGCCGCCATTCGTTCGTAAAGCTTCAACGCGCCCCAAAAGATCAGCAGCAACGGCCACCAACGCGTGAGGATCCGGCCAAGCTCAAAGCCGCGATAGTTGTGCAACAGTAGCAGCACACCGATGAAGATCAGAAGCAGGCCGCTGAAAATGCTGCTGCCGCGCGGGCGACAATTAGCCATGTTTGATTATTGTCCCTGCCCGGGATACGTGCTCTGTGTCGGTCCGGGAGTAGAACCTGGCGAGGGCGGCGCGGCGGCGGGTGGAACCGGAGCCGAAGAAATGTGGCCTTCCATCGGTGCCAGCGATGACGCCAGCAAAATCGCGCCGATCACCACCAGGATTACGGGATAGGTGTTGCCGAAATCGAAATAGCCGCCGCGCGCCTGCTGCAAGAGGAAAAGCACGCCGACGGTGATGACCACCGCGGGGCCCATCAGCCCGCGTATCGTGCATCGCGCACAGCGACATCGAACCTGATCACTCATGGCGCCACCTCTCTTTGGCACTCACGGCCGCCCCCCAAGGCGCTGGCGAAACATCAGCACGCCGACCACGATCAGAATCACCGGCCAGAATTGCTGGATGCGCCACCAGGGGAACCAATCAAAATTATGCAGCAGCAGTAAAATGCCGATGGCGATGATCAGGAACGGCCCCACCGGTTTGCCCTTGCTGAACGTTTCCAGTGGATCGTTCAGAATCTCTCCCGCAAGCTTAGCTTTCGCGGTGCGATACGCATCCACCGGCATATACACCCATAGCGCCGCGATGCAGATCCATAGCGCCGCTTCCGCTCCGCCGCTCAAAGCGCCATCCACGCCCAGGATGAAGAGGAAAAGGAAAACCGCGAGATGAATCACGCCCTTGCCATACTGCTCGTTATAAAACGCGCCCAATCCTGGCAAAAATCCCAGGAAGAACGCCAGCGCGGGATTTGGTCCCACCGCGGCTCGCGGCACAACCGGTATCGCCGGCAATGGGACTTGGCCGGCTGCAATGTCAGGCCCGAACGCGGCCACGGGATTGGCGGGCGCCGGGTGTCCCATGACACTGGCGAGGCAATCTTCGCAGTACAGCACGTCGCGAACTGGACGCACGCACACCGGGCACATGGGCTTGCCGCAATTTCGGCAAAAACCGGTGGCGTCCACATCCGGATGGACCGCACACTTCATGGCAATCTCCTCGCGAACATGGGGACGCTCACATGGCCCGCCCACAACGGCAGTTCTTCGGCAAGCACCTGAATCTGCCGCGAGATATCATCGGCCCGATTCTGCTGCCGCGGCGACGAAGGCTTCGAGCCATCGGTCCGGCCCGGCTGTTTCTCTGGCGAAGATGACGGCGCCACACTCTCCGGATTCGTCTGCAGATCGTTATCCTGCCGCAAGCGCGATTGAATTTCCGATACCACGCGCAGATCGTTCACGAACTTCGTGGTTTTCGCATAGACCAGATGCGCCTGCCGGTCCGCGTTGCGATAAATATTCGCCGGCTGCAAATCGGCCAGCTTCGGTTTGCGCCAAGAGAAGCCCACCGCGCTCAGCAAAATCACAAATGTACCCGCAACCGAAAGCGCTCCATACGCGAAACGCATGGAAGCCATGCCGCGAACCCAACCCAACACCGCAGCCCATCCCGTAGCGGTCTCCCGCGGCCCCAGCGTCTTGTCCAGAATGGCATAGACCAGACGCGGCGGAGCTTCCAGCTGCTCCATTGAATGCATGCCCGACAGAAGCTGCGAAACGTGAGCCACCAGCGGCGCGCATCGCTCGTCGCAATCCGCAACGTGCGCTTCAAACGCTGTGCGTTCGGTCCCCGCAAGCGCGCCATCCAGGTAATCGCTAAGCCGCGCTTCGATTTGTTCGCAAGTCCAAGTCATTGTCGTCTTCTTCGTCTGACCCTTACTTCTCTATTTTCCTATTTCTTCTCTGCGCCCTCTGTGTCTCTGTGTCCTCTGCATTAATTCTTTCTCTTCCGCTCACGACGGCCGCACGCCCATCTGTTGCAAAATCCTAGCCAGCTCGATACGCCCGCGATTGATCCGCGACTTCACGGTCCCTTCCGGCACCGCCAAGACTTCCTGAATCTCCGCGTACTCCAGCTGCTGCAAATCCCGCAAGATCACCGCTTCCCGTAAGTCCGGCGAAAGCTTGGTCAGGGCTGCTTGCACCTGCGAACTCAGCTCCCCGAGCAACAACTGCTGGTCCGGCCGCCGCCCTGCCGACTCCTTGTTCTCGACGACCGGCATGGCGTCGTCCAGCGAATCGGTCAAGCGGTCCCGCTTCGACCGCCGGTAGTGATCGATCAGCAAGTTGCGTGTAACGCTGGTCAGCCAAGTCGCAAACCCGCCGTGCGCCGACCGATAGCTTCCTAATGTACGGTACACCCGCAGAAACACGTCCTGCGACAGATCTTCGGCCTCTGCCCCATTCCCGGTAAACCGGTAACAAATGTTGAAGATGCGGCGCGTGTGGCGGCGTACAAGCTCCTCCCAGGCTGAACCGTCTCCCTGGAGGCATTGCTGGACCAGTTGGGCATCCTGCTCCAACGTCTCATCAGCCTCGAATCCTGGTACGTCTCGGCCTGCAAACTATGGAACGTAAATTGCCACCAAAAAGTTCCCCGAAGGGCTCTGGCCAGCCACAGGCTTCCATGCCAAACACCCTCCAGCCAACAACTTGCTTGGCGATGTGACCCATGGCAGGCACGAATGGCCGCATCTTACCCACGACCCCAGCGAAACACAAGCGAACCATTGCGGCGCTAGAGCCAAAATGGAGGCGCCGGGCTTCAGCCCGGGCGTGTCGGTCAGTCCTGCAATCTAATGTGGTTGCGGCATCTTTCTCGGGTGGGAGCTAGGGGAAGTCGGGTTAACCATAACACTCCTCCCCCGGTTTTTGTGTAAGTGTTCATTCTAAAGCCGATTAAAGTCCCTTTGTTTTTATAGACTTCTGTAAGTATTCATTCTAAATGCCTTGCGGAGGGAGCCGTTTGGCTTCCTGATCGCGCTCCCACACACCTTGCAAGATAACGGCTTGATTATGTTACCTTAAAAATAAGAACTTGTCAAAGGAAATTGGTTGTGACGGAATGAAGATGGGCCGGGGTTCAGGCCGGGGGCAAGCTTGGGCGAGCCCCCCGTTTGGCGTCGACCGCGGGACGCTCACTTCGCCGCTTCCATCTTCTCCGCCATCTCCAACATTTTCTTAACGCTGTTCCAGTTTCGCGCCGTCCCCGAAACTTTCAGCATCTTCGGAATCGTTGCCCACGCCAGTGTCGGCCGGCCAGCTCCACTGGGAAAATAAATATAAGCCTCCCGCCCATCGATAAACAACTCGTCCGGCGCGCACTTGATGGCTCGTACCATCGCCCGAGCTTCCTCCCCGGGATCGCCAGCCAAAAACGTAACCAGCAATTGGCTAGGTTCAATTCCGCGCCGCTTTGCAAATGGATTCCGGGCAATCACTTCTCTCATTTCCACCGTGGACCGCAGCACCACATCGCTCTGAAATCCAAATTTCTTCTCGATCGCACCCTCAATCCGCTTTACCAATTTCACCAGGTCGCGCTCGTCCGTCTTGAAAATCACATTTCCGCTCTGCACATACGTCTGCGGCTCACGCAACTTCAGCAATTCGCACACCGCCTTCAACTCCTCCATCTTGACGCGGTTGTGCGCGCCAACGTTGACGCCACGCAACATACAGATCATCACAGCCATAGTGTGGGGCAAGTATAACGCGCCAGGATTGTAAAGGAATGTAGGCGCCGGGCTTCAGCCCGGCGTCACAAACACGTCGCATTTAGAATGGAAACAAATCAAGAACGGACACAGATCAAGCGGTTTGGCGCCGTGACAATAATCTACTGTTCAAAGTTAAGTTTCTAGGGCGCATCTGGGCGCGACCCACTCGCGCCCATCGTTTTCGAGGTCGTCGGTACATCCGTTCCCACCGGCTCCAGCAAATTTATTTTCAGGGCTGGCCCGTGCTCCAAACTTGACGTTGTCCAATGCGGCCAGTAGGCTTCCAAGCGCATGCGTTCTTCGTCGAGGAAGCTCCTCTTGGTTGTGCTCGGGCTGGCTGTCCTGGGCTTCATTATCTACAGGTCGAGTCGATTCATCAACTTGGCCGACTTCAGCGGCGCCAAGCTTTGGCTGGTCGCGCGCAACGCAAATCCTTACTACTTGTTGCTTTCGCTCGTCGCGATTTACGTCTGTTACGCGCTGCGAGCGCTCCGCTGGCAGGTGCTTCAGAGCAACCTCGGCCCGTCGAGTTTCTGGGCGATTTACAAGCTCACCCTCGCGGGCTTCTCCGCCGTATTTCTACTGGGCCGCGCGGGCGAACCGGTCCGACCGCTACTGTTAGCGCGCAAGGAGAAGCTGCCGGTCGCGGACATGTTCGGGGTGTATGTGCTCGAAAGGCTGTTTGACACCGCGAGCACCGCGATCATCGCTGGTTTGGGCCTGGTGCTGTTCGAAGCCCGGGTGCAATCCGGCAGCGAACCTGGCGGGTCTTCCGGTACTCTCGCCACTGCGGCGAGAACGACTGGGTCTTTTCTTTTTGTCGGGGTGCTCGTCGCCATCGCCATCCTGGTCTATCTGCGCCTGCACGGCACCGCGCTGCTGGAGCGGAGATTGCACGGTTGGCGCGTCCGCCACGGATGGCGGTCGAAAATTGCCGGAATCGTTCTGGGATTCGCGCGCGGCGTGCAGACGATTCGCACGTGGCGCGAACTAGCGCTAGCCGTGTTCTATTCCACGCTGCACTGGGTTGGCGTCGCGCTGATCTATGTGTGGATCTCGCACAGTCTGGGCGGCAAGCTCGCCGGCATGGGTCTCGGCGATGCGCTGCTGGTGCTGGCCTTCACCATGGTGGGGTCGGCGATACAGTTGCCGGGCGTCGGCGGCGGATCGCAGCTCGCCTGTTTTCTTGCGTACACCACAATCTTTGGAGTAGAAAAAGAGCCCGCGGCCGCGGCGGCGATTCTGATCTGGCTGATTACCTTTGCGGGGTGTAGTCTCGCGGGCATCCCGCTGCTGATTCATGAGGGTATGTCGCTCGGCGAGTTGCGCCGCCTGGCTCGAGCAAGAAGAACAGGAAGTGCATCGGAAAGAAGAGGCCATGGACGACAACGCCAACGAATCGTCAGGAGAGCCAGCCGAGTGAAGTGCCCTTTCTGCGCGCATGTCGATGACAAGGTGATCGATTCCCGCGAAGGCCGCACCGGCGATACCATTCGCCGCCGTCGCGAATGTCTCAAATGCGGCCGCCGCTTCACCACCTACGAACGCATCGACGAAATTCCCTACATGGTGATCAAGAAGGACGGCCGCCGCGAGCGCTTCGAGCGTCAGAAGATTTTGCAGGGCTTGCTGAAGGCGTGCGAAAAGCGGCCCGTGCCAACGCCCAAGCTCGAAGCAATCGTCGATGACATCGAAGGCGTGGTCCACGAAGCCACCGAGCGCGAACTCACCACCACCGAGATCGGCGAAATGATCATGCACCGGCTGAAGAAGCTGGACAAGGTTGCCTACGTACGCTTCGCCTCGGTATACATGGATTTCAAGGACGTGCAAGAGTTTATGTCGGAGCTGAAGAACCTGCTCAAGGATCGCGCAAAGAAATGAGGACGCGGTGATCAGCTTCGCAATCCGTGTGTTGGATATTCTCCGCGATCCTCTGCGATCTCAGCGCCTCAGCGTTATCCTTTTCTTCTTCGCACGCCACTCCCATGACGAAGGAACCAGCTCATGCGCAGACTGAAACCCATCGCCCTGCTGTTTCTAGGCGGCACCGTCGTCGTAGCACAAGTTACCGGCCAGAAGGCAACGGTTGCGAGGTTGAAGACCGAAGCTACCGCCGCCCCGATGCCGGATGCCGAAAAGATTCGCGCGCACGTCAAGTTCCTATCGAGCGATTTGCTGGAAGGCCGCGGCACCGGACAGCGCGGCGGCGATATCGCGGCTGAATATATCGGAACGCAGTTTGCTCTCTACGGTCTGAAGCCCGCGGGCGACAACGGAACATTTTTTCAGAACGTGCCGATGGTCAGCGTGCACACGTTGGCCGCCACCACGTTCAAGCTGGTACCAAAGAGCGGCGAGCCGCTCGCCCTCAAAAACCTCGACGACTTTGTCACCAACAACGAAAGCCAAACAGAGACCGCCGAAATCGACGCGCCCATCGTGTTCGTCGGCTACGGCATCACTGCTCCAGAGTACAACTGGGACGACTACAAGGGCGTCGATCTAAAAGGCAAGGTCGCGCTGCTGTTTGTCAACGAGCCAGTTTCCGATGATCCGAAATTCTTCAAAGGCAAAGCACTCACCTACTACGGCCGCTGGACGTACAAGTTCGAGGAAACCGCGCGCCGCGGCGCTGTGGCGACGCTGATCATCCATCGCACCGACCTCGCAAGTTACGGCTGGCAGGTTCCGCGCAACTCCATGGGCCTCGAGCGTTCGTTCCTTCGCCGCGACGCCACCCCGAAGTTACAGGCGGCTTCCTGGATTCAGTTCGACGTAGCGAAAAAACTTGTTGCCATGGACGGTCTCGATCTCGACAAACTATTCGCGCAGTCGCAATCGCGCGATTTCAAGCCCATCGAGCTGCCTGTCCATTTGCAAGCGCACGTGGCCAGTGAGTTGCGCCCGTTCGTATCGCGCAACGTGCTCGCTATGCGTCCCGGCGTGGACGCCAAGCACAAGGACGAAGCGGTGATGTATTCCGCCCACTACGATCACCTGGGCATCGTGCCCGACGCAAAAGGCGACAACATCTACAACGGCGCCGTCGATAACGCCACCGGCTGCGGCATTTTGCTGGAACTCGCGCGCACCTGGTCCGAGAATAAGCTGCAACCCGGCCGGTCGATTCTGTTTGCCGCGGTGACCGCAGAAGAGCAAGGCCTGCTCGGTTCCGAATACCTCGGCAAACATTCCCCGGTCCCACCGGGAAAAATCTCGCTCGACCTGAACTATGACGCGCTCGCCCCAATTGGCGATCCCGAAGAAGTGGAAGTAAGCGGCGCCGAACGCACGACCTTTTATCCGACGGTCGAGTCTCTGGCGAAAACGCTGAACCTCGCCATCCGGCCGGACGCTCATCCGGAAGCCGGGCATTACTATCGTTCCGACCATTTCAGTATGGCGCGCGTCGGCGTCCCGTCATTCTCGGTCGGCGAAGGCCTGAAATTCAAAGGTCACGACGAGGCCTGGGGCGAAGCCCAAGCCAAAGATTACGTCGATCACCATTATCACCAGCCCAGCGACGAGTACCGCCCAGATATGGATTTCACCGGGCTAGCTGCCATGGCCCGTTTCGGCTTCCTGCTAGGCCAATTCGCCGAAATGGCGCCCGACCTCCAAGGCTGGCAACCAGGCGACGAATTCCAAGCCGCCCGAAAGTAGCACCGACACCCTTGTCTGTGTCCCGGTCAACAAGCCTCCTAGTTTCCGCGCAAACAAAGGTGAACCGCTAAGCTGCCCTGTTGCCGCCCCTTCGCTTCAAATAGAAAAACGGCACCCCAGCCAAGATCACCACCAATCCCAGCGACGAGCGCACCGGCCGCACCAACCATAAATTCACCGTCAGGGCGATAGCCGCGAACAAAAAGATAAGTGGAGTCCATGGATAACCCCAAGCCCGATAAGGCCGCGGAAGGCCAGGTTCAATCCTCCGCAGACGAAGTAAGGCAATCGCTGTCAACGCAAAGAAAATCCACACTGCAAAAACAAACAGCGAATAAAGTTCCTCGTACGTCCCGGTCAGCGCGAGTAAAGCCCCGATCGTACCGAGAAAAATCAGCGACCCGCTAGGCGTGTGCGTAGTCGGGTTAACCCGCTCGGCAAATTTGAAAAAGAGGCCGTCGCGAGCCATGGCGTACGGCACGCGCGCCCCCGTCAGAATCACGACGTGCAGCGCCCCCAGTGCGGAAATGGCCATCGCCACGGTCAGCCAAGCCGCGCCGCGCGAACCTGCGAATGACTGCACGACATCCGATGCGACGTGCTGCGATTGCGCGATCGCCGCAAACGGCAAAATATGGAAGTAGACGACATTCGCCAGCAAGTACAGACCGCCGACGGTCAGCAGCCCCAGAATGATGGCCCGAGGAATATTCTTCTCCGGGCGTTCGATCTCTTCGCCGAGGTCGCCGAGATCGTTGAATCCGTTGTAGGCCCACATCGCCGGAACCAGTGCGGTGAGTACGGCGCCGATCGCGCCGAAGCCAAGTGGACTGACAACTGGCGCGGCGTCGCCCACGGCATGTTTTCCGAAGAGCACTCCTCCGATCACGATGAGTAAAATCGCGCCCATTTTCAGAGATGTCAGCAATACCTGAACGCTCCCGCCGAACCGTACGCTCAAGTAGTTGATCGCTGTGACCGCTGCGACGATGAGCGCCGCGAGCGGTTGCGCCAGTGTAAAAACGAAGCCGTAGCCGCCAATGTGGTACGTGAACAGTGGCGCGGCCACCCCGGGCATCAGAAATGACACGAACCGCAAAAACCCGGCCGCCAGGGTCGCCATCCCAACAGGGCGCTCCAGAAACGAAGTCATCCAGCCGAACAGAAATCCCCACAATGGACCGAGACCTCGTCCGAGGTAGACATAGTTGCCGCCGGCTCTCGGGAGTGCCGCGCCAAGCTCCGCGTAACAGAAAGCCCCGAAGAGCACGATGATCCCGCCGAGAATCCAAGCGACAAAAACCAACGCCACCGAACCAACCGCGCGAGCCATGTCGCTGGTGACCAGAAAGACGCCGGTCCCGATGGTGTCGCCAATGACGATGGCCACAGCCGACCAAAGACCAAGGCCGCGCACAAGGTGCGATCGTTCACTAGTGTCAGCTGCCGCGAGATCCGTCGAGGCCATGGAAGAGCAGAGAGCCTACTATCCAACATCAACTCGGTCAATCACACCCCGGTAGCACAGACACTCTTGTCTGTGTCCCATTCAACCCTACCCACATCTGATCCACACGCTTTAGTCGCAGCTAATTCCGCGTTATCATCGGACCCGCAATGGCCGCGCAAAAAATGCTGGTAAACGAATTTCCCTGGGACCCACGCTACTCCGTCTCCAGTCTCGACGACGTGCTCACTCCCGCCTTGGTCATCTATCCGGAAATCGTCGCTTCCAACATCGAGCGCACGCTGCATCTGTTAGGCGGCGACGCCAATCGCTGGCGTGTCCACATCAAGACCTCCAAGCTGGCCTATACTTTGCGGTTTCTCCTCCAGCGCGGCGTTCGTAATTTCAAGTGCGCGACCACCTTGGAACTGTTGGTGGCCTGTGAGTGCCGCGCGGCAGACGTTCTTTTAGCCTATCCAACGATGGGCGCGAATGCCCGGCGCGTGCGGGAAATTGCCAACGAATTTCCGGATGTTCGCATTTCCGTCCTAATCGAAAACGAAGAACAACTCCGGCAGTGGCACGGCAGCCGCGTGGGCATCTTCCTCGACCTCAATTCCGGCATGAACCGCACCGGAATCGACGAGGGCCACCCCGACAACGTTGTCACGCTGGCACGCGCGATTGGCAATGCCGGCCTGGAATTCCGCGGTCTGCATTTCTACGACGGTCAATACGGCGCATCGGAAGAGCCCGAACGCACCAGCTCCGCGCACGCAGGCTACGATCGCCTGATGAAAATTGTGGCCGCACTCGAGAGCAGCGGAATAAAGGTTCCGGAGTTAATCACCGCCGGAACGCCGACGTTCCCGAGCGCAGTTTCCTATCAAGGTTTTCGCAACGCAAATTTCATCCACCGGGTTTCGCCTGGAACGGTTGTCTATTGCGACGCAACGACCATGGCGCAACTGCCCAAGGAATACGGCTACCAGCCAGCAGTACTGGTGTTGACCCGCGTAGTCAGCCATCCCCGCCCGGGCATCGTTACGTGCGACGCGGGACACAAGGCCGTATCCGCGGATGCCGGCGTCCCAGCCTGCGTGGTCGTGGGGCGGCCGGAACTCACCCCGCTTTCTCCCAGCGAAGAGCATCTTCCGGTCGCGGTGAACGAAGGCGCGGCTGGTCCTCGTGTAGGAGAAGTGCTCTACCTGCTGCCCAGGCACGTGTGTCCGACGGTAAACAATTTCAACGACGCGCTGATAGTGCGAAATGGCGCGATCGAGTCGGTCGAGAAAGTTTCCGCTCGCGGCCGCGAGGCCCCGCTTCTGCCGGCCGCAACTCTTACCCAAGCTGTGCAAACCGCGAAATAACGCAGTCCACCAAACATCGAACCGCCAAACATCGAACCGCCAAGTGCAGGCGCTGGACTTTAGTCCGGCCCGCATCCGGCCCGCAAGTCCCGCGTTCCCGACCGCCAAGCCATGTTCTCGCCCCGGCCGTGCCACTCCGCGATTCTCAACTCCTCAAAATTATCGTCTGCGTCCGGCCGGCTTCCTCCTGGTCGCGCGCGTCTTTGTCTTCCCGCCTTTTGCTGGCGCGTACGCGATGCAATCGAGTTCCACTAGCATCCCCGGCGCATGACCCAGATGGCTTCCCACCGTCGTGCGTACCGGGTACGGTTTCGAAAACCGCCGCGCATAGACCGCGTTGTAACGGGCAAAAAGACCCGTGTCGCTCAGGTGCGCGGTTACTTTCACCACGTCCGCCAGCGAAGCCCCGTCAGCCTCCAGAATGGAAAGCAAATTGTCGATGGTCTGCTCGGTCTGCCGCTCGATGGTATCCCCCGCGAGCTTTCCGGTGGCCGGATCGATGGGCCCCGTCCCGGTCACGAAGATGAAATCCCCAGCCCGCCATCCCTGGGAATAGGCGCCCTGGGGCGGCGCGCCACGCTTGCTTTCAATCACGTATTTGGCCATTGGCTCGTCTCCTGGTCTTTACAGCCTGGACCATAGTACGGCATGCCTCGCCATAAGGCCTCCATTCGCGAAGATCAGGTCGTGTAGCTGCCGGACTCCAGTCCGGCCCGCAAGTCCTGCGTTCCCGACCGCCAATCCGGCCCCAGTTCGTTTGTCGGGCAGGCGATTCCGCCATGGCCGAATTTCGTGCTTCATTTCCACGACACTTGCGATTTCGTGGTGCGCTCAGATTCTTTGGGGACGCTTGGCAGCTTCCGACGTCAATATTTTGTGTGGTGGAAGCCGGCGACGGCCCCGGCACCTACACCCGGGGTCGTTGCCGCGAGGAAGGCGGCGTGGTGTGCAGATATCGTGGGCTCTGGCTACCGGCGCTCCGCGATCTGTTTGAGCGCTGCCGGACCACGCTGCCAGCTCGGGTTTGCGCTCTCGCACAGGGCAGCTCGTCATTCCAATTCCTACCGGGCCAGTCAAGACTGGCCAAATGGGCGTGTGTCGGCCGCGAATCCCCGACTGATGTTGGGGATACACGAATATTGGTGTTTCAGGTAGAGTCTAAGGTTGCTCGGACCTTCGCTTCGGGACGACTCACATCGCAAATCTTCTTCAGAAGACAGACAGATTCGAAAAGTGGTTCAGGCCGATATTTTGGGTCTGGGCGGTGCTCCTGGTGTTTTCGGTGGCGGCCCCGGTGTACCACGGTTGGAAGAGGGTAGCCGTGCCCACCGAGTTGGACTATGGCGAGGGTCCGTTGATGTGGCAGGTGCAGAACTTATGGGATTCGGGCAAGGCTTATGGATCTTTGGAGAACGGGCCGCTGGTGATTTGGAACTATCCGCCTGCCTATTTGATGGCCGTGCGGGGAATTTGGAAAGTCCACGGAGACCTTTTGTGGTCGGGGCGATTCGTTTCGTTCGTGAGCGGGTTGGGCGTTGAATTTTTGCTGGCGGCCATTATTTATCGATTTTTGCCTCGGCGGTTTGGGAGATTGGTGCGTCTATGCGCCGCGGGCACGGGGTTGCTGTTCTTGTGTACCGAGGCGGCATTTTTGTGGTTGCCGTTGATGCGGGTGGACTGGCTGGGGCTGATGGCGACGTATCTGGGAATC
Organism: uncultured Acidobacteriota bacterium; assembly: GCA_963810355.1. GTDB lineage: Bacteria > Acidobacteriota > Terriglobia > Acidiferrales > UBA7541 > Acidiferrum. The sequence continues at coordinate 69,038 of CAWENU010000007.1, read as the reverse complement.
TATCTTTTTCTTTCCGCCGGAGAGAAACACTGGAAGGCGTATCTGGGGTTTGCGTGTTTCTTTTTGGCGGCCTACGCGAAGCAGACTTTTTTGGCGGCCCCCATAGCTTGTTTCCTGGCCACGCTGGTGGTGGCGCCGCGGCGCGCGCTGCGCTTAGGTTTGCTGCTGGCGGCGTCCGGCGGGGCGGTATTTTGGCTGGGTATGGTATGGACCAACGGTGGATTCGCGCGTCACTTGATCGTGTATAACGTACACAAGTTCAGTGTGGGACGCGCGCTGCGCGGCGTAACCACCAACTTGGCGGATGTTCGTTTGTATTTTGTTCCGCTTGGGGCACTGGTCTTGCTGCTTGTCTTACGGTTGCGCGAGGGCGGGTTCGAGCGCGGCTGGCGACTGTGGAAGGCCAGGTTACGCCACAACCCCTTGTTGTTGGCGCTTGCCGTGGAGATGGTGCATTGGTTTCTCAGCTTTTTGTTTGCGTTTGCGTATGGCAAGAGCGGAGCGACGGTGAACTATTTTCTGGAATCGAATGCCGCCTTATGCGTGGTGGCCGGACTTGCGTTGGGCATCCTGCTCTGGGAAGTGAAGCGATCACCCAGACTCACAGCAACGGCGGCGTTGGTGCTGGTGATACCGCTGCTGCTGGCGGCGCAGAATCTGTACACCGTGGTGAACTCGTTTGTGCCTGGTGAGCTGGTTCGAATGCATGAACACGAGCAGATGGAAGCCTATCGTCAATTTACGCCGCAGGTCGTGAGTTCAACGAAGCCGGTGTTGTCGGACGATATGGTGTTGCTGATGCGCGCTGGGAGGGAAGTTGTGTTTGAACCGGCGACGATGTGCTTGATGGCGGAAGCGGGAACGTGGGATGTATCCGCCTTTGCGCGGCGGCTCCAGGCAGCGGATTTCGGCGTGATTATTGTTTCGAGACCTGACATATGGGACCCTCGGCTCCTTGACGCCATGCACAAGGCTTATGAACCGGAGGGTACCAGCGGCCGTTATCAACTGTACCTGCCGCGATAATGCTTGCGTGCCTGGTTTGCGGCGCGCGGGTTGTTCACGATCTTCTGTATCGGGCCTGCATTCGAAGAGTCCTCGACGAGGGGTGGAAGCGGAATGAGCGTCGAGCTGCAAATTGTAATGCCGGTGCATAACGAAGCAGCCGTGATCGGAACGACGCTGAAGGAATGGCACGAAGCATTATCGCCGTGGGTGAGACTGCAATTCATCATCACCGAAGATGGCAGCAAAGACGGCACGCCCGACGTGCTAACCAAGCTGGCTTTGGAATATCCGATGTTGCTGGACATGAGTCCGAAAAGGCGGGGTTACACGGGAGCGATGATTGCGGGGATGAAGTTGAGCACCGCGCCCTACGTGCTTGCCGTGGATGCGGACGGACAGTTTGATCCGCAGGACTTTGAGAAATTCTGGAAAAAACGCGAGGGATGCCCGCTGTTGATCGGCTGGCGGCTAGTGCGCGCGGACGTCCTGGCCCGCCGAGTGATGTCGCATTCGTTCAAGGCTCTGCATCGAGCGCTATTTGGCGTGAAATTGCACGACGCGAGCTGTGGTTATGTATTGATGCAGCGGGCGGCGATGGAGAAGTTGTTGCCGGAACTGGGACTTGTGCCGGAAGGCTTCTGGCTGGAAGTAACAGCGCGGGCGAGCCGGCGGGGAATTCCGGTGCAGGAAATTCCGATCCATCACCGACCGCGCACCGCGGGGACGACCGTGGTGTACAAACCGTGGAGAGTGCCGGGAATTGCGTGGCGGAACGCGACGGGGCTTTTGCGGGTGTGGGCATCGCGGTCGTGAGGGGAAGGCGGGTCGGCCCCCCCATCCTTGCGGTTTTTGCAAGGGTGGGCTCTTGATGCCTTTCCCTCCCCCTTCACGTCCATTCAAAATCGACCAGCCTGAACGTGCCGTTCCTGTCCTCAAACGCTCGTCCCGAATTGGCACTTGACGACCGATTACTAGTATGATATCCTAGTTTGTGTTACCTGAACTAGTAATTCGAACGCATCGCACTTGGTTCGCCGCTTCGCAATTCCTACAGCCAAATTCCATTTCAGCCCTAACCCCTGTGGAATCCGCAGATCCGAAAAATGCGCTCGTAACTCTTTTACAATCCGCAGATCCAAAAATACGGCACTTAAAGTCCTTTAGAATCCGCACTTACAAAACAAGGCGGGGGAGGGGTCAAAACGGTTAACTGACGCGCCGATACACGTATTGCCCAATCACTATTCGTAGCGCAGGGCGACCATGGGGTCGACCAGGGAGGCCCGGCGCGCCGGGATGTAGCAGGCCGCGAGGGTCACCAAAATCAGCAGGATTGGGACGAAGATAAATGTGATCGGGTTCATGGAGCTGAAGCCCGCCAGGGCGGCGGTCAGCAAGCGCACGACACCGTAGGTGGCCACGCTGCCCAGGGCGATTCCGGCCAGCGATAGCACGAGCCCCTGACGGACGATCATGCGGAGTACGTCTCGCTTATTGGCGCCGATGGCCATGCGGATGCCAATCTCCTGGGTGCGGCGGCTAACGGAGTAGGCGATCAGACCGTAAAGTCCAACGAGAGCGAGAGTGAGACCCAGCAAGCCCATGGCCACGATCACTTCGGTGATCATCCACGGGACGGTGACCGCGCGCTGCTGAAAGAAAGTCGAAAGCGTGCGTACATTGAATATCGGCTGGTTGGCATCGAGGCCGCGAACCAGTTCGCGCACCGCGGCGGCGGCAAGCGCGGGATCTCCGGAGGTTTGGACCAGGAGCAGCATCTGTTTGCTCGGAGTTTGCGCCAAAGGCAAGTAGACGAAACTGGTGGGAGTCTCTCCAACGAAAAGGTATTTATTGGTACGGGTGATGCCGACGATCTGTACCAAAGGACCCTTGGGATCGTTCAAGTGGAAACGCTTGCCGATGGCATCCTGAGTGGGCCAATAGGTCTTGGCAAACTGCTGGTTGACGATCGCCACGCGCGGCGAACCGTCTTTGTCCTCGACGGTAAACGCTCGACCGTGATCGATGGCCACGTTCAGGGTGTCGAAGTAGCGCTCGTCGACGATGTTGGCGAACAGGGAATCGGAATTCTGGCCCTTGGGGAACTGGTAGCCCTCGGGAACCACATCGGTCATGTATTGGTCGGGCAGAAAGGGAATCGAGCGAGCTAGCGTGGCGGAGCGAACACCCGGAAGGGCGCGCGTCTGATCCACTAGCTTGCGATAGAAGTCAGTGGTCTGCTGCGGGGAGTAGCGGACCAGCGAGGTATCGAACTCGATCATCAGCCGGTGGTCGGTGCTGAAGCCAGGGTCGACGGCGAGCGATTTGCGGAAGCCATTGAGGAGCATGCCGGCCGCAACCAATAGGGCCATGGAGAGGGCAATCTGGCCGACAACCAGGACATTGCGGCCGATGGTGCGGCCCCCGAAGCTTGTGCTGTTATTGGTTTTGAGCGCGGGCACCAGATCGGTCTTCAGGCTGCTTAGAGCGGGAGCGAGCCCGAAGACGATAGCGCTGACGATAGCGGCGACCAGGCTGAAGACCAGAACGCGGGCGTCGAGATGGGGAGTAATCTCGACCGGCGGATCACTGGGAATGGGAATGCTTTGAAAGAACGCGATGCCTCCGTAAGCGATCCCCAGCCCAAGGACGCCGCCGACGAGCGAGAGAAGCAGGCTTTCGGTGAGGAGTTGCGATAGCAATCGGGTACGCGAAGCTCCCAGGGAGATACGCAGCGCGATTTCCCGCGTCCGCGCTCGGGCGCGGCCGAGAAGCAAGCTGGCGACGTTGGCGCAAGCGATCAAGAGGACCACGCTGACCAGCGCCATGAGGAGACCCACGAGCGCCGCGTCGGCGCCCTCGCGTGCAATGCGCGTTTGCAGTTCGGTTCGCACGACGATGCCGAGGTTCTGGTTATTTTCCGGGTATTGCTGCTGCAGACCGCTCCAGATTGTGGCGATCTCGGCTTGCGCGGTTTGCTGGGACAGACCAGGCTTCAAGCGCGCTTTGACGGAGTAGGAGCGGTTGCCGCGATCCTGGTTCGGGTCGATGGGAGCCGCGTCGAGCCGCTGGCTCATCATCGCGGGCACATACACCGCGGGGTGCAAGTACACATCCACGCCGGTGAAGGTTGGCGGCGCGACGCCGACCACCGTGAAATCGATGCCCTTGATGCGGATGCTGCGGCCGATGACCGACGGATCTTTGGCGAGCTGTGTTTGCCAGAACTCGTCGCTGATCACGACCACGGCGTCACGACCCGAGACCTTGCCCTCTTCAGGAAGGAAGGCGCGGCCAAGAGCAGGATGCACGCCCATTGCTTGGAAGAAATTGTCGCTGACCAGCGCGCCGAAATAAACCTTGGGCAGCGCTTTGGCGGAGGTGGCGATACTCACGGTAGAAATCTGGGAGGCGATCATACCGTCGAAGGATTGCGATTTTGCCTGGAGATCGCGGTAGTTGGGATAAGAGACGCCGCCGTACGGATTGTCGAGCGTGGTAGTGCCGATGTTCATGACCGAGCCTGGGGCGAGGATGGGAAGGGGTCGAAGGAGAATGGCGTCGGCGAGGCCAAAGATGGCGCTATTGGCGCCGATGCCGAGAGCGAGCGACAACGCGGCAATCAGGGTGAAGCCCGGATTCTTGAGCAGGATGCGCATGGCGTAGCGAATGTCTTGGAAGAAAGTTATCAACGGGTGGCCTCCGACGCTGGTGTGGCGACCTGGATCGTACGTTTAGGTGCAACTGTGCTTCCAGGGGGTCCTGTCGCTAATACGATGGAAGGACGGGGTTTGTTCACTGGCGTGGACGATGGAAGCCACGCGCGGTGTTCAATTGCGGGAAAGGCTGTCGCGTGAGCGGACAAAGTAGGCTTGGGTGGTTGCGGGGATACGGTGGCTTAGGACACTACCTCGAAGAGGGACGCGCCCTTCCTCCGCCGGGATAAACGGCAGCGACTCCCTACAGACTCCGGGCGGAATTGGCGTCGAGCACGTGGGGATTCATTTTTGGGGAGTCACGCCGATAGTTTGGGGCTTGATGTTCCAGCCGCGGATAGCGATTTGGGGTGTGGTGTTCAATGCGGCGGCAGTCGGGTACTCGACGTCGATGTCGCGGGTTTCGCCGGGGAGCAGCGATACGTAGTTGTCGCTGAGGTAGGCGGGCAGGATGCGGGTGCCGTCGGTGGAGTTCACGAGCGTTAACTTTGCCGCGAGGGCTGGGGCGGCGCTGGGATTTTTTAGTTGCACGCGGATGTGTGCGGACAGATCGGCGTGGCTGGAAGTGGCCGTGGCCGAGAGTGCGACTGAAGGCAAGTGGTTCAGGGCGCGGTAAGCGCGGCTGTCTCCGGCTAGCCAGTAGAGGTTGTCGGAGAGGAGCTCGTTTTCGCTGGAGTGGAGTTCCAGCTTTACGAGGACTACGCTTTCAGCTAAGGGTTGGGCTAGATCGAGTTTGAATGCATCGGTGGTGGCGTTGGGTGCGGCGTCGTGTTTTTCTTCGGTATGAAGGAGAGGCTTGTTGTTGAGGGAGACGGCATTGGCGGTTACGGTCAGGCCCGCCAACGGATTTGTCGTGTTGTTCACTACCGCGACTTCGTTGTTCGATGGGTCGAGCTGGATGTGGATAGGTTCGCTGGCTTTTTTTACCGCGTAGAAACTGGCTTGAGTGTCGTAGTCGGAGCTTAGGATTTGCCACATGTTGCTGGGCCAGGCGGGTTGCGTCATCCACAGCATGCGGCCGCTGTTGGGGGCCCAGAGGTGCGCGTTCATGCCCTCGAAGATGGCGCGGTGCTCGACGTAGTTAAGCATTTGGGCTTTGCGCTCGAAGTCCTCAAGGCTTGTGGCGGCGCCGAATTCCGATTGCAGCTCGTTCATGAAGGGCGTGATCTCGCCGTTTCCACTGGCGTGCCAGTCGTGATAGGCCCAAACGTCGTCGATGGGCCACTGATCGGGTTGGGGGATGGAGGCGCGAAAGGATTCGAGCGTCGAAAAGGATTGCGTGCCGGTTTCCACGGAAAAGCCGTGATTGAGCGTGGTGAAGTACATGGCGGGCTGCTGATATTTGTACGGGCCGGAGTTTTGCAGGTTGACCTGGTTGGAGCTGGGGGAATAGTAGCGCGTGCCGTCGAGAGTGGCGATGAGTTCGGCCAGGCCCTTGTTGAGAATGGGCTGCGGCACGCCTTCATTGCGGCCGCACCACATAACGATCGAGGGGTGGTTGCGGAAGCGGAGGATGACGTCGCGGGCGTTGTCGAGGAAGAGCGCGGGATCTTCGGGCTCGACGTTGTAATTTTGCGTGGAGGCCCAGAAATCGTTCCACACAAGCAGGCCGTATTCGTCGGCGAGATCGTAGAAGACCTCTTCGGTGTCCTGGCCAACCCAATTGCGAATGATGTTTAGATTGGCTTCGTGGTGGAGACGGAAGAACGGCTCGAGGCGGGCGCGAGAGACGCGCTTGCGAGAGTCGTCCATGCCCCAGTTGCCCCCGCGGGCCGCGATGCGGACTCCGTTTACCTTGATGACCAGATAGGGCGCGGTCCTGGTGTCATCCAGCGAGCGAATCGCGGACGACGCTTCGGCGCCGGGAGCTAGCGAGGCGACCCAGGAGTGCCAGCCTTCGCGCCAGGCTTCGGGGAACCCGGCGGGGAAGGGGTCGGCCGCGGGAATCTCGCGCATCCCGTCGTGGGAGACGTCGACCACTCGCTCGTTTTTCTGACGGGCGATGGTCGGAGAATATTCCAGGCGGCGGAGATGGCCGGTGGAATCGAGCAGGCTGAGTTCGTAGGTGATTTCGCGGATGCCGAAACGGATTTGCCTGGTGTCGGATTCTTTGTCGCCTTCGGTGAAGGTGAGTTTCAAGTGGTACAGATCCTGCTTACCGTAGCCATTGGGCCACCAGAGACGCGGATGTTGCAAGGTGAGTTGGGCGAATTCCGTGGGCGTGAGTTTGATGGCGCTCTTTCCGGGGGCGAGAGTTAGAGGTTTCGAGAGGGTGACTTGCTCGAACGTGGCGATGAGCGTGCCGTGAACGGGTGCGACGTTGGAATTATCGAGTGGCACCGTGATTTCGACATCGGCGCGCGACGTGTCCGGTAAGGGCAGCGTGGTGACCACTTGCGGATCGCCAATTCTTACGCCGCCCGAAGCGGTTAACGTGACCGGTTGCCAGATGCCGGTGTCGCGATCCCGGATTGCGGGAATCCAGTCCCATCCCTCGGTGGCGACAAACGTAGGGCCGTCAAGGCACATGATACCGCCGTTTTCGCCGGGACCACCCTTAATCGACTGCTCCTGCGGAATGCCGGGATGCGGCGGCGGAGAAATGCGCACGGCGAGAACATTGGTTTGGCCGGGCTTGATGACGCGCGTGACATCGAAGATCCCGCGAATAAATGCGCCCTTGATCGTGCCGAGCGATTGCCCGTTCAGCCAGACGGACGCGGCGTAATTGATGCCTTGGAAAGTGAGCGTCAGATGCCTGCCGGGCGCGGTGCCCGGGGCTTTGAATTCCGTGCGATACCAATAGTCCTGCTTGTTGAGGCTCTCGGGGATGGCGAGATTGTTCAGGCCATAGTCTGGGTCGGGATAGATGCCGCGGTCGATCATGGTCGTTAGAACCGTGCCCGGAATCGTGGCGCGCAGCCAGTCCCTGGTGTTGAAAGCTGGCTGCGCGATCTCGGCGGCGTCTGCTTTTACATCGGGCGCAGCGCTGAGCATCCAGCCGCTTGCGAGCGTCCAGTTGTTACTTCCAGATTCCTGCAATGCCGCGGACGCTTGCGAGGCCTGCGACTTGCCTACGACCGGGCGCGAGATTGGCGCTTTGCTGACGGGCATGGTCGAAGGATCTTGCGGGGCGCGGTAGCCGGCTTGCGCGCGCGTTTGGACTGGCCAGGGTTTCGAGCCTTCTTCGAACTCGGTGAGCGAGAAATCGTCGGACTGTTGATGGAGTTGTTTGATTTCGTCGGCATTGAGGGCGCGGCGGATGAGAGTCAGCGAAGCGATCTTGCCGCCAAAGTGCTGCCCGTTGGGCCACGGGGAGTTCGGGGGCGCAATATGGAGGACAGGACTGACCGAGCCGAGGTCGAGCTTGCCGCTGCCGACGAGCGCGCCATCGCTGTAGAGGCGGAATTCGTTGCCGTCAAAGGTGGCAGCCAGGAAGTGCCACTTCGCGGAGCTGAGCACGGCTGGAGCGGTGAGGGAATTGTCTTTGCCCATCCAGAGAATAAGCTTGTTGGCGTCCAGAGCCAGATAGCGGGGATATTCTTCGGTGGGATTTCCGATTCCGGCCAGGAGGGTTGGCGCGTGGAGCGCGACGTCGGTGCGCATCCAGCAAAAGAGCGACCAGGGGGAATCGGCACGGAGTACGGAATCGTGTTCAAGCAGGGGCTTGTGCAGACCTTCGCCGTCAGCCAGGAAGGTGGCGTTGAACGGGCCATAGGATGGCGGATCGTTGGTGGTGATCTGGGCGCGCGCTGCGGTCATGCTTAGCACGAGAAGTAGAGATGTCAAAGCGAAGCGGGTCACAACGGGGTGACGTGACGCGAGAGCACGGTAGGGCATGCAGCCTCTTTTGGGAACGTCCCCGGGTAAAGCTCTTGAAGAATAAGCTTATTCTACGATGGTACGACCGCGGCTGGTCATTCTAACCGAGTGGGCGCGCCGGCTCACAAGAAAAGATCGCACCCCGAGAGCGGAGGGTGTACGGCACTCGCTTCGGAAAGCGACCGCTGCAATGGCTCGCAACGGGCCTGGCGGGGGAAAGTCAAAACCCGCACCCTCAAAACCCGAGGGTGCGGCACCCGCTTCGGAAAGCGACCGCTGCAATGGCTCGCAACGGGGCTGGCGGGGATAGTCAAAACCCGCACCCTCAAAACCCGAGGGTGCGGCGCCCGCTTCGGAAAGCGGCCGCTACGATGGTGCGCAATCGAGCTGGCGGGGGAAAGTCAAAACCCGCACCCTCAAAACCCGAGGGTGCGGCACCCGCTTCGGAAAACGGCCGCTACAATGGTTCGCAAGGGAGCTGGCGGAGGAGAACGATGGTCACTGAGAAGAATCAGAGCGGGACAATGAGCAATTTGCTAGCGGGGCCAGACGCCCGCGGTGAAAGTGCGGATGGTGGTGAAGCCGAGGCTTTCGTATAGTTGGACGGCGGAGCGATTATCGCTGGTGACCGTTAGAGTTAGTTCGCGAAATTTCATGGAGCGGAGTGCGTCCGCGGAAGTTTGCATCAACATGCGCCCGAGACCGTGCCCCTGATAACCGGGCAACACACAGATTTGCGTGGTATGGCCGACGCCGGGGGATACCTCGCTCGTGAGCACGGCGGCGATCAGATCGTCGCTGCCAGGCTGGCGAAGAACGAAGGATGCACCGGGCACGAATTGTCCGCAGCCGGGCAGCAGAATAATATTCTTCAGAAATTTCAGCGCTCCCGGGCGACTGCGGTACTGATCGTTGATCTCGCCATCGACGTGATTGGCGTAGCAGAGATAGATGAGCTTGGCGCAGGGATCGAAGAAACGGTCGCTCCAGCGGTCCAGGCGCATGCCGGTGGCGGCGCCGGGTCGAGCGTCCGCATGCTTGCGCAAGTCGAACAACATGAATTGGCGCGTATAGAGATGGAACCCCTGCTCGAGGAGCGGCGCATCGACTGGGCCGCCGAAGGGCATGAGCTGCGCTTCGATGCGAGAAAGTTGCGGCACGGCGCGCATGGAGAACAGCATGTCCTCCAACATCCGGCGGCCAATAGGGGCCTGCGGGTAGCGCGTGGAGACGTAGAGGCCGCCGATCAAGCCCTTTTGTTCTTCTAAAACATAAAACGAATATCCTGCCGCAGCGCCATTTTCAAAAGCGACGGAGCCGCAAAGCGCGTGAGCCTCCAGAAAGCGTTTGATGAGATCGAGCGCGCCGCGGTAATCCCAGTGCAGCTCGTCACGCCAGTGGGACGATTCTTCCTCGAGGAGTGGCTCAAGCTGGCGCACCGTGGTTTGGCGAAGGTCAACGATGTTCATGAAAGGGCGAAGACCGGCGAGCCGTGCCGGAACACTCCATCATAACTGGCAATGGGACGCAAATGAAGCAAGGGGGATAGAGAAAATGAAGGAAGCGCGGCGAATAAATCGCACGCGCCCGGAGGTTAGTCATACGGTACGCATGAGGCACAAGGAGCGGCGGTTGCGGAATTGTCAATCCGATGGGTGTGCTAGCATGCGAATTGTCGCGTTGATATCCGTGGTGTCGGACCTGCACTCTTATGGCGCAGACCTTAATGGCGAACTTTTCGGAACTCCGCTCTCCCATGCGCTGGTACATCAAGCTGCTGACGGCGGTGCTGGCGCTGGTGTTTTTTGCGGTGCTGGCGACGCTGGCGATCGCGGGTTTTCTGGGTACCGCATCGTGAAGCCGCAGCGCACCAGCAACGAAATCAACATGCAGAGTTTTCCGGGGCGCCCCGACGCGATGCAGTTTTCCGTGCCGAGCGCGGCCGGGACGCGCGAAGGCTGGTTCTTTCCCGGGTTTCGCGGCGCTTCCACGATCATCCTGTGCCACGGATATGGATCGAGCAAAGGCGAGCTGTTGACCTTGGTTTCGGCGCTCCAGGATCACCAGTACAACGTGTTCGTGTTTGATTTTACGGCGCATGGCGCAAGTGACGGAATCACGTCATTTGGCTATCACGAGGCCGACGAGGTGCGTGCGGCCATCGACGCGGTGGCGACGCGGAACGACGTCAATCCAGCCAGTTTTGGTTTGTGGGGCTACAACCTCGGCGCCTACGCGGCGCTGCGCGAGGCGGAGAACGATCAGCGCGTGCGGGCGCTGGTGCTGGACTCCGTGTACGACTTGCCGGAGCAGATGGTCAAAGTGGGTGTGGAGCGCCAGGGTCTGGGCGGATTTCCACTGATGACCAAATCCGCGGAGTTTAGCTTTCAGTGGCTGAATCACCAGTATCGCGGCGAACTTCCGCTGTCCAATACCAAACGAATGGCGCCCCTGGCTGGTGTGCAGAAATTGTTCATCAACGCGGCGGATGAGCCGGAGCTTGGCGACATTACCCGGCAAATGTATTTGAAGGCGCCGGAGCCCAAGGACCAGGCAAACATCGGGCACGGGAACTTCGCGGATATGGGAGATGACGACAAGCGGGCTTATGAGAATCGCGTGGTGAGTTTCTTTTTATTGCGGCTGCCGCCTACTGGGGGCGCTGCGCACTAGCAGTCTGCGGAAAAACTCAAGAATACGTCATTCCGAAACCCGTTCGGTTTTTGAACGGGGTGAGGAATCTGCTTTTTCCTTGGATTTCTTGCGAACAACAGATCCCTCACCCGCAAACGACGCGGGTTCGGGATGACAAATCCGACTTTTTCCGCAGCCTGCTAGCGCTTCGGCGTGAGATGCAGCAGTTCGAAGTCATCGATTTTGTCGACCTCTCCCCACAAATTGGAGCAAGTGAAATCGGCCGGTATCTTTGAGCAGGGGAGCCGTCCGGTTGCGAGCACGTAGGATTCACGTGATGAATCGTGGTCCCATTCCTGCAAATCGGTGCGCAGATAAAAGTTCAGTCCGTAGAGAGTGCCACGCCTGATCCCAGCGACTCGTAAATCAGCTAAAGGTACCCGGTTGGCCTGGAGTTGGTAGGCAAGATAGCGTGGTGACAAAATCGCGATGGGTGTAAATTGCAGGATTTCATTGGCGATCGGGAAAAGCAGAAGGATCGGCAGAATACCCGCAACTAGAGCGGCACTTCGGCGAGAAAACAGGAAAAAGACGCCCAGCAAACCGTTTGCCAGCGCGAACGCGACCAGAATCAATCCAAACAAAGGGGCGAAGGCGGTCAGACTCTTAAACAATCGCTCGTCGGTCACTTTCATCGCCAAGCCGGCAAATAGCACGGCCGTAGCGAGCGATGCGAATCCGAAGGATCGATGCTTCGTCGACGCCTGAGAGGTGGCCGAGCGAGCGAGAAGGAGTCCGATCGCAGGGACGGCGGGCAGAATATAACCAGGCAACTTGGATCGGGAAATCGTAAAAAATACGGCGCAAAATCCCGCCCAGCACAACAGAAAGTATGTAAATGCGCTAAGCCGCCTGGTCTGACTTAGGCGCCACAGTCCAACAATCAGAGTCCAGATCAGCGCGGCAGTCCACGGCAGGAACGCCAGAAGGATGATTTCCGCGTAGAACCACCATGGCTGGATGTGCTGGAATTCGGGCGTCAGGAAGCGCTTGAAGTTATGCTCGACGATGAAAATGCGGAGGAAGTCCGGGTTGCGGAGAGCGCACAAAACATACCAGGGCAGCGCGGTCAGGCAAAAAACAACGATCCCGGCCGGGTGAAGCAGGCGGAGAGTGTCGCGCCAGCGCTTGGTGGCCAACGCCCAAAAGAAGACAGCTCCGCCGCACAAGATAATCGCCGCTGGTCCTTTGGCGAGCATCGCGCGTCCCAGAAAAAACCCGAAGAGAGCGGAGGCCAGCAAGGTTGTGCGGTTGGCGAAGATTGTCGAGGAGAACGAACGTGGCACTACCTCGACTTCCGGACCTGAATCTCGACTCGCAGAGGGCACCAGGCCCAGCAGAACGGCTGCCGCGACCATTGCGCAGGTGAGCGTGCCGCTGAAAGGCATATCCGTGGCGGCGGCGTGGGAGAAGCCGATCATGCCGACTGTCGTGGGAAGAATCAGGAGCAACCAGCGCGCGGTTTCCGCGCCGTAAACTCGCCAGGCAAGCCACGCGAGTGCCAGCGTGCCCATTAGAGCGGCAAGCGCACTGGGAAGGCGGGCTGCGGCTTCGGTCACGCCGAAGAGTTTGAAGCTGACCGCGGCGGCCCAATAATACAGGGGTGGCTTCTCGAACCAGGGCTGGCCGTACAGGCGGGGAGTGATCCAATCACCGCTCTCGGCCATGTCGCGGGCGATCCATGCGTAGCGCGGCTCGTCGGGGCCGACGAAACCGATCGCGCCGAGATGGCTGAAATAGCAAACGTAAAGAGTGATGAGGATAAGGACGAGCCACCCGATGCGGGCGGCTAAACTTTTTGGGGTCGCGGGCGGCGGGGCGGGCGGATTCGTCTCCACGGGCCGAGTCTAGCACGACAATCCACTCCGACTTGACGCAGGCACACAATCTCGTGCCTGAGCACTAGCAGACTGCGAAAAATTGCAACAAAACGACGAAAAAGATTCCTTCAGGGGCTGAAGCCCGGTGAGAGCACGCAGTTTGCGTCGGCGCTAAAGCACCGACCTCCTGAAGAAAAAGACTTTTTCCGCACCCTGCTAGGCGATAACTTCGAACTGGCGGGACCGAAGCGACCGAATGCATACTGTCGCGCGTCGGGGATTTGCAGCGCAAAATTACGGCACACGCGGGAGACGATGAGGGAGTGGTTAGAATATGCGGTGGTGTGGGCGATGCTCAAGTCGCTGGGCGCTCTACCACGCCGGAGTGCGCGACGTCTGGCCGCTACCGTTGCACGCGCCGTCTATACCTTGTTGCCGAAATTGAGGAAAACGGCGGAGTTCAATCTACGACTGGCGTTTCCTGATTGGGATGAAGCGACAACGCCGAGCCGCCATTCGCGGCATGGTCCAAAACCTGGGATGGATGGCTGCGGAGTTCGCTCGGCTGCCGCGGTACACGAAAGAGAATATCGAGCAGGTTGTGATTCTCGATGGGCACGAGAACTTTCTGGACGGCCAGCAACGCGGCAAAGGCGTTTTATATTTGACCGGACATATCGGCGCGTGGGAGCTATCGTCCTTTGCCCACGCGTTGTATGGGTTTCCGCTGCACTATATGGCGCGTCCGCTGGACAATCCTCGAGTGGACGACCTGGTCAATCGCTACCGGTGTTTGTCGGGAAACCGGCCGGTCTTCAAGAATGAATCGGCGCGCGCGCTGCTGAAGATTCTGCGCGACGCGGGAACGGTTGGTATTCTGGCGGATCAGAACACCATGCGGGAAGAAGGTGTGTTCGTGGATTTTTTCGGAACGCCGGCTTGTACGACAACGGGCCTCGCACGCGTGGCACTGCACACGGATGCAGCGGTGGTACCGGGGTATGCGTTTTGGGACCCGCAAATCGCAAAATACCGGCTGCGATTCGAGCCGGCGGTGGAGTTGAGTCGAAGCGGCGATACCGAGCGCGACGTGTTGGTCAACACCCAGAAGTTTACAAAGGTGATCGAGGAGATCGTTCGAAAGCATCCGGATCAGTGGGTCTGGGTGCACGCGCGGTGGAAGACGCGGCCAAAAGGCGAAGCGCCGCTTTATGATTTCTTAAGCTGAGCAGGAAATGAGTCAGAACGTTCAACAAAGACGCGGGTGAATGCGATGAGCAGGACGGCACAGCAACTAGCGGCGGATATTGGTGCAAGGATGGAGGGCGACGGCGCGGTGGAACTGCGCGGCGTGGCCGCGCCGGAACGCGCCGGGCCGCACGATTTGATTTATGTAGACGCAGCTAAAAACGCGGCGCGCGCGGCCTCGTCGGCAGCTCTCTGTGTGATTGCGGCAGACGGCGTGGCCATCGCGGGGAAGACAGTGTTGCGACACGCGCATCCGAAGGTTGCGTTTGCGAAGGCGGCGGTGCTGTTGCTGGGGCAGTCGCCGATCGCGTCGGGCATTCATCCTACCGCCATCGTGGCAACTCTGGCGCGGATTGCGCCGGGCGTCAGCATCGGGCCCTACGCGGTCATCGGAGAAGATGTGCACGTGGGGGAAGGCACGCAGATCGGTCCCCATTGTGTGGTCGCGGCGGGATGCTGGATCGGGTCACACTGCCGAATACATCCGAGAGTCACTTTGTATGGCGGGGTGCGCGTGGGTGACCGCACGGAGATTCACGCGGGAGCGGTGATCGGCGCGGATGGATTTGGATATGCGCGCGGCGAAGGGCGCTATTGGAAATTTCCGCAGATCGGCATCGTGGAGATCGGCGACGACGTAGAAATTGGCGCGAACACCACGATTGACCGCGGTTCACTCGGCGACACGCGCATCGGCGACGGGGTGAAGCTGGACAATTTGGTTCATGTGGGTCACAACTGCCATATCGGCGCTCACACCGTGATTGCCGCGCTGACGGGGATTTCAGGTTCGTGCGTATTTGGGAAAAACGTGGTGATCGGTGGTCAAGCCGGTTTTGGGGAACAGGTTCATCTGGAGGATGGCGCGGTGATCGGCGGGCAGGCGGGGGTGCTCGGCGGAAAAATTGTGCGGAGCGGGCAGACCGTGTGGGGCACGCCGGCACGATCGATGGATAAGTTCAAGGAACAATACGTGTGGCACACGCGCGCTCCCGGAACTTGCGGCCCGCATCAAAGAACTGGAGAGCAAGGCGGAGAAAGAGTAAAGGAAATGCGTTTCACACGAGATCCCTCGGCGTTTTCGCCAAGACGCGACGGCCGGTCGGGCAAGCCCCGCCCCTACAACGGATTTGACAGCTATGGTGACGAGCGAACAAAACTGGCGAGTGATTGTCGTCGGCGGGCACACGCGAAGCATTGGCAAAACGCAACTGGTGTGCGATGTGATCGCTGCCTTTCCTGATGCGCGCTGGATCGCCGGCAAGATCACCCAGTACGGTCATGGAGTCTGCGCGCAAAACGGAGAAGATTGCGATTGCGCGCCCGACGAACACATCTGCGCTATCAGTTGGGAGAAGCGCGCGGACACGGGAACCGATAGCTCGCGATTCTTACAGGCTGGCGCACGGCGATCGTTTTGGCTGCGAACGAAGCAGGGGTTCCTGGCGGAGGGCATGCCGCTGTTGCGCAACGCGCTCCGTGAAACAGAAACAGATGAGAATGCCCGGCCCGCTAACCTGATCCTGGAGAGCAATACCTTGCTGCAGTTCCTCAAGCCGTCGCTGTATCTGCTGGTGTTGCATCCGGGGAAAGCCGACTTTAAGGAGTCCGCGCAACTGCAAATCGACCGCGCATCGGCCTTCGTTCTGCGCGAACCGCTGCCCGAGGGGATTCTCACCGGAGGGAATGCGCCGCGCTGGAATGGTGTCCCGCTACAACTGCTCCGCTCCAAACCGCAGTTTCTCCAGCGAGAGGGCGAGCCGCTGCCAGCGGCCTGGCCCAAGCGGTGCGCGAAGTTCTCGGTGCTAATTCCTCCGCGCCATGCACCAGAGTGTAAACCTCGCTGCATCTTAACGGTTGACCACTGGTCGCCAGATAGAGATAATTCAGTAGTACTCGTATAACCTGGGCTGTTTGACCGAGGGGCGTCCGCCCAGAAGTAGTTGAAAGCACGTTCTTTAGGGCTCGTACTCAAATCATCGCTTTTGCGTTGGGAGGCTTCGTTGTCAGCTGGTACTCGCATCGGACTCGACGCCGCTTCATCTTCTGCCGCGGTACTTACCTCGCAGCAGAATTGGACTTGGCGCCTTGAGCAGGCCATCGAGCGTGGAGCTGACCACCTACTGTCTCTCCAGTTTGAGCCGGGCTACTGGCTTGGTGAATTGGAAGCGGACAGCACCCTCGAATCCGACTACATCTATTACCTGCACGTCCTGGGTAAGGCCGATCCAGCGCGTATTTCCAAGCTTGCGAATTATGTCCGCCAGAAGCAGTTGCCAGACGGCGGCTGGAGCATTTATCCCGGCGGCCCGTCTGAACTCAACGCCACGTGCAAAGCCTATTTCGCGCTCAAGCTGGCTGGCGACAATCCCAAATCGGCACGCATGGTGCAAGCCCGGGAAACCGTCCTGCGGCTGGGAGGCCTGGAGCGCTCCAATTCCTACGTGAGGTTTTATCTGGCAGTGACTGGCGCGCTGGGTTGGGAGATCGTGCCGTCCATCCTGCCGGAGATGATGCTCCTGCCGAACTGGTTTTACCTCAACATTTACGAGATGTCCTCGTGGACGCGCGGCATTGTGATCCCGATGGCGATACTTTCCGCCTTGCGCCCGAACTGGCGCTTGCCGGAATTTGCGCACGTCGATGAATTGTTCAAGGATCCCAAGCAAAAAACGGCCGCGTTTGACTGGAGCGACCAGCTTATCTCCTGGAGGAATTTCTTTCTGGCCGCGGATCGCGCCATGAAGCTGTACGAGAAGCTGCCATGGAAGCCGTTGCGCCAGCGCGCCCTCCGCGAAGCGAAGTCCTGGCTGCTGGACCATCTCGAACGGACCGAGGGGCTCGCGGCCATCTATCCCGCGATGATGAATTCGATTTTTGCTTTGATCGCGCTGGGGCACGGTCCCGACGATCCGTTGACGGCTCGGGAGATCCGCGAGTTCGCGCGTTTTGAGATCGAAGAAGAAGACACCATTCGCCTGCAGCCGTGCGTTTCTCCCGTGTGGGACACCTGCATCGCGATGGTGGCGTTGGAAGAAGCCGGGGTGCCCGCCGATCATCCCGCGCTGGTGAAATCCGCGGAGTGGATTTTGTCGAAGCAGGTTCTCGGCCCCGGGGACTGGCAGGTTAAAAACAAGGACGCCGCGCCCGGCGGCTGGGTCTTCGAGTTTCGCAACGATTTTTATCCCGACGTGGACGACACCGCATTCGTATTGATGGCTCTGCAGCGCGTGAAATTTCCGGATCCCAAGCGCATGGAAGCGGCTGTCCGCCGCGGCATCCAGTGGCTGCTCAGCATGCAGAACCGCGACGGCGGATGGGCCGCGTTCGATCGCGACAACAACAAGGGTTTCCTCTGCAACATTCCGTTCGCCGATCACAACGCCATGCTCGATCCTTCCACCGCCGACGTGACCGCGCGGGTGCTCGAATGTCTTGGCCGCTTCGGCTGGAGCGCGAATCATCGGGCGATTCAGCGCGCGGTGCAGTTTTTGCTGAAGGACCAGTGCGAAGACGGCTCGTGGTTCGGACGCTGGGGCGTCAACTACGTGTATGGCACGAGCGGCGTACTGCGTTCGCTGGAAACGGTTTCGCTTACCGCGAAAGAATATTGCCAGCGCGCCGTGAGATGGCTCCGCTCGGTGCAAAAGCCCGACGGCAGCTTTGGCGAATCGCTGCGCAGCTACACCGAGCCGCACACCAAGGGCCAAGGTTCAAGCACCGCCTCGCAAACCGCGTGGGGCCTGATCGGTTTGCTGGCAGGCTCGGAGGTCAGCGACCCGGCGATCGAAAGGGCCGTCTCCTATCTTGTGGAGCAGCAAAATGCCGACGGCTCCTGGAGCGAGAACGAATTCACCGGCACGGGTTTCCCGTGCGTTTTCTATTTGAAGTACCACTTGTATCGCAATTCGTTCCCGCTGTACGCGCTGGCAAGATTCCGCAACCAGTCGCAAGAAACCAAACAATTCTGCGCCCTGACCTTTCAGCCGGCCGAATTCCGGCTGCGCAGCGGATTCTAAGAGCCTCGAATGCGGTTTCCTCTACGGCTGACCGCGGATCTCGGCTTCACGCTGACCCTACGCTCCCTCGGATTTCATCGCAATCGCCCGGTGATTGAGATCCTCACTCCGGGCGGAAACCTAAAGACTCGCTCGTCGGTCGTTTGGATTGGCGGACCCGAGCCTCTGGACGTTCAGGGAACTCCGCGCGCTGTGAATTCCCTCGCTGCCGCGGGACGCCATGTGTTTTTGCCGACCACTGGCATTTTGCTCCGCCGTCGCATTCACGAGTTTCAGCCGTCGCCACGCCTGCATCTGACGATCCGCTTTGACGGCGCCGAACTGGCCCACGATGGACGGGTGGGTCATCAAGGAGCATTTCGCGACGCTCTTGAAAGTGTTCGCACCGCGAGACTTTCCGGCTTCTTGCTCTGTGCCCAGCTGGTTTTGCATGCTCCGTCGGAGTCCGCCGAAATAGAGCGACTCCGCGGCGAACTCCGCGACCTTGACTTGGACGGTTTCGTGATCTCGCCCGCGTCCCCCGTGAGCGAAGAATTGCGAAGCAGTGTCGCCGCGCTGCGTCGTCGGCTCCTCAGCCGACGTTGGGCGCTGCTTTCCAGCTTGCTGGACTCCGTTGTGGCGCCGCCGTTTGCGCAAACGACCGCGACGCAAATTGCGCCGCGGCATCCGCGCGTAATCAGCGCTGCACTGCCCTCACGGCCCTCACGCAGCTGCGAAGAAAGCGTGCAGGCTCCATGACCACGCTGGTCACCGGCGCCGCAGGCTTCCTCGGTAGCCACATCGCTCGCCAGTTGGTCGCGCGCGGCGAAAGTGTGCGCGTGCTGCTTCGACCATCCAGCCAGAACCGCGCCATTGCGGACCTCCCGCTGGAATATGTGACCGGAGATCTGCGCGACACCGCATCGCTGGACCGCGCGCTGAAAGGCATCAAGTGCGTCTTTCACGCCGCCGCGGATTACCGCCTGTGGGCCAAGCACTCTCAGGATATCTACGATTCCAACGTCGGCGGCACGAAAAATATTCTCGCCGCGGCCAAGCGCGCCGGTGTGGAGCAATTCATCTACACCAGCACGGTCGCAACGATCGCGGTGGACCGTCCCGCCCCGCCCAACGAATCCACCAACGCCAAACTCGAAGAAATGATCGGCCACTACAAACGCTCCAAGTGGATGGCGGAACGCGAAGCTCTGAACGCCGCGAAAGAAGGCTTACCGGTCATCGTAGCCATGCCGACCACACCGGTCGGCCCGTGGGACTGGAAACCCACGCCCACCGGAAAGCTCATCGTCGATTTCCTGAACGGCAAAATGCCGGGCTACGTCGACACTGGTCTCAATTTCGTCGGCGTAGAAGAGTGCGCCGCGGGACATTTGCTGGTAGCCGAAAAAGGCAAAGTCGGCGAGCGCTATCTGTTGGGCGGCGAAAACCTCACGCTAAAGCAAATGCTCGACGCGCTGGCGAAAATCACGGGCTTGCCTTCGCCAAGCTTGAAGATTTCGCACAACCTCGCGTTGGGCGCCGCCTACGCGAGCACGATCTTTTCCCGCCTGCTAGGCAAAGAACCTGGTATCCCGATCGAAGGCGTGAAGATCGCGCAGCACAAAATGTTCGTAGACTGCGCCCGCTCGCAGCGTGAACTCGGATTCAAAGCGGGCCCGGTCGCCGCGGCGTTGGAACGCGCGGTACGATGGTACGAAGCCAATGGCTACGTCACGCCGCGCAGAGCGAAACGCATTATCCGCGCCGCCGCGTAACTTTGTATCGAGCAGCAACCAAGGTGCATCTGATACGGCAATGCGAGTCCTCGTTACATTTGCGGTTGATGCAGAATTCGCTCCCTGGCGCAAGCTTAGAAACTTGAATCCTTCGGAGGTGCGCGGCACGAAGGTGTACCGGGCTCAGATCGGACGAGCGCTCACAGACTTCGTGGTCACTGGAATGGGAAGTGAAAACGCTTTACGCGTCGCGAATACTGTCATGACGGAGCCGTACACAATTTGCATCGCGTCTGGTTTCGCAGGCTCTCTCAAACCGCAGCACGTGATCGGCTCGATTCTCGCCGCCGAAGCTATACAGCAAATCGGGAAGGCCAAGACATTACAAAGTTCACGGCGCCTCGCGCTGGCAGCGCGTACCGATGGAGCGTTCCTATCAAAAATGTTTCTCACCAGCGACACCGTCATACGTAGCGCTGAAGAAAAAGCCAGGCTGGCGCCTTTCGCTGACGCAGTGGACATGGAGAGCTTTTCAATTCTCTCTGCCGCACAGGAGCATAAAATCTCAGCTGTGGCGATCCGGGTAATCTCCGACACCTCCAAACGCGACATGCCCATGTTCCTCGATACGATGGTTGATGACGAGGGTCACGTGAAAATTGGCGGGGTCATTCGAGGAGTCGTCCGGTATCCGATTCACCTGCCCGCCTTGATCCGCCTCGGCCGGGACAGTAGAACCGCTGCCGAGGCTCTGGCTAATTTTCTGGAAGCATATATCAAGAAGATTTCGTTTCTGACTCACGGCTGGTTCCCTGAAGGAGACGGACTTGAAGAGGTAGCCGCCCGATGAGCGGATCTCGTACAACGCTCGAATCGATCAAAACTCTGGGTCCCATTCCCAAGATCATGCGTGCCGGCGTCTTCCGTGAAAAGGGAATCGTTCGCGTAGAGGAAGTCCCCGTCCCTGAAGTCGCCACCGGCGAAGTCCTAATCAAAGTAGCAGCCTGCGGTATTTGCGGCACCGACATAAAAAAAATCTACCAATGTTACGTCGAGCCGCCCCAAATTCTCGGCCACGAACTCGCCGGCACTGTAGTCGCGGTCGGTCCCGGAGTAACAAAATGGAAGCCCGGCGACCGCGTAATGAGCTTCCATCACACCCCGTGCGGCACCTGCTTCTACTGCGAAAATCGCCTCTTCTCTCAGTGCAAGCAATACAAAACCACCGGCCTGACCGCGGGCTTCACGCCCAACGGCGGCGGCTTCGGCCAATACGTCAAAGCCATGCCGTGGGTCGCTGAGCGCGGTATCATCGCGCTGCCCGACAACGTCAGCTTCGAGGAAGCCACCTTCATAGAACCGATTAACACCATTGTTAAAGCGGTGCAGAAAGCCCGAGTCACGAAGGGCGAGAACGTCCTAATCGTCGGTTGCGGCCCCATCGGCCTCCAACTTCTCATGGTCGCCAACCTCGAGGGCGCCAAGCTCTACACCAGTGACCCGATTGTCCAACGCCGTACAAAGAGCCTCACGCTAGGGGCACTTGAGGCTTTCGACCCCACCAGTGGTAAGCTTATAGAAGAGGTAAGGGCCAGAACCGGAGGCCGGGGGGCCGACGCCGTTCTGGTGGCGGTAGCTCATCCGGCGGTGGTGATAGATGCCTTGGCGGCAGCAAGGCCCGGTGGACGCATCTTACTATTTGCCGCGAACGACCCGGTAACCAAGATCGAGTTTCCAGCAGCGGCTGTGGGGATCGACGAGAAAGAAATCCTGGGTAGTTATAGCGCGGCCATCGACATCCAAGAGTCGGCCGCCGAACTAGTGCTTTTGCGGAAACTGCCGGTGATGGAAATCGTCACCCACCGGTTCCCGCTGGATAAAATCCAGGAAGCGCTGGATCTCGCGGCCCGGCCCACGGCGGAGTCTTTAAAAATTCTGATCACGCACGCATGAGAACAACCACTACAAAAAAGCCCGATTATTTCGGCGAAGAAGCCGCCGCGGTTGTACGCACGCTCGTTCCGTCGAAAATGACCGCGGCCGTTCTCTACGGCAGCGAAGACTTGCGCATCGAAAAAATCGATGTTCCGGCAATAGCAGCGGACGAAGTCCTCCTGCGGGTGCGCCTAGCGCTGACCGATGGCACCGATTTGAAAGTGTGGCAGCGTGGCTATCATGCCCGCATGATCCAGCCGCCCGCGGTGTTTGGCCATGAAGTGGTGGGCGAAGTTGCTGCCGTCGGCAAACGTGTTGACGCCCGTTGGCGCATCGGCCTGCGCGTGGTTGCCGCGAACTCCGCACCATGCCTGCGCTGCTATCACTGTCGCCGCGGACAAGAAAATCTCTGCGAGGATTTGCTGTTTAACAACGGCGCCTACGCCGAATATCTGCGCATCCCCGGCCGCATCGTCATGGAAAACATGCTGGAGGTGCCGCACTCCGTCGACGACGGCAGCGCCGCACTGGTCGAGCCACTGGCATGCGTCCTCCGCGGAATCCACGAGATGGAAGTCCGCACCGGCGATACTGCAGTGGTCATCGGTTGCGGCCCGATCGGTCTGAAATTCGTCCGCATGCTATCTCGCCGTGGGGTGCGCGTGATCGCGCTCGCCAGACGCGCCACTTCACTCGAACTCGCCCGCCGTTTGGGCGCCATTGCCACCATCAATGTTAGTAACGTCAAAGACCTCGTTGCCGCCGTAAAGGAGCTGACCGAAGATCGCCGCGGCCCCGATTCCGTGGTCGAAGCCGCCGGCAATCCCGCGACGTGGAAGCAAGCGCTGGCCATGGTCCGTCGCGGCGGAGTCGTCAATTTCTTCAGCGGCTTGCCCTCCGGCACCTTCGTAGAAATCGAGCCTGCCGAAATTCACTACTCCGAAATCAAGATCATCTCGCCGTTCCATCACACCCCGCGCTTTATTCGCGAAGCTCTCGAAGCCATCCGCCGCGGCGACATCCTGGCACACGATTTTGTCACCGAAGAAATCAGCCTGACGAGCTACCCCAAGCCTTCCGGCGCATGAAGTCTCGCAACGGCGAAATCAAACTAGCCGTCCGCCCGTGACATCCATTAATCGATGTCCCGATGGCCTTCGCAAATTCTCCAAAAATGCAGGGGCGCGCCTTCGCGCACCCCTCTTCGATTTCTAACTTACCGAATGCTCCGCCCCAGCGAACTGGAAATTGCCGGAAATGCCCCGCCCGCAAGCTGCTCGCCCGACGTCGCGCAGCAATACACCCGCTGGCTAGCCACGCATCACTACGAAAATTTCAACGTAGTCTCCTGGCTGCTCCCGAAAGAACTCTCACCAGCATTTCTACAACGTTTACGCCTACTGCCGCTGGGCCGACGATCTGGGCGATGAAGTCCCAGACAACGCCGCGCGCTCTCGAATTGCTGGACTGGTGGGAGCAAGAACTGAACGCTGCTATGACGGTCATCCCGTCGCATCCGGTATTCATAGCGCTGCGCGAAACCATTCTCGCCAAAGACATTCCCAAGCAGCCATTCGCGGATTTGCTAAAGCCTTCCGCCAGGATCAAACCGTCAAGCGCTATCCGAACCTGGGATGCGATGATCGAATATTGCGTGTATTCCGCGAATCCCGTCGGGCGTCTGGTCCTGTATCTCTGCGGCTACCGGGATGAACAGCGGCAAGAACTTTCCGACGCCACGTGCACCGCGCTGCAGCTTGCGAATTTCTGGCAAGACGTCGCCGCGATCTCGAAAAAGGACGCATCTATATCCCGCTCGATATCTTGCCGCCGCGCATGGCTCAGCGAACACGATATCGTCGACGCGCCGCTTCGACGATCGCTATGTGCACCTGATGCAGGATTTGTTCGCCGCACCAGAGCGCCTCTTTCGCCGAAGGCATGCCGCTCGCCGAAACTGGTCGAAGGACGCCTCAGCGTGGACCTGGATATGTTCAGCCGCGGCGGCCAAGCCATTCTCGACGCCATCGAAGCGTGTGGCTATGACACCCTGAACCATCGCCCGGTCGTCACAAAGTCCAAGCAACTCCGCCTGCTTAGGCCAAGCCACTCTTACCAAACTCGCGGCGCATTCCAAAATCAGCGCAAGTGCGCAGCATGCCGTCAACAGGGGCGTCCCGCATCGGCCGGATCGCGCCGCAACGCCCCAGACCTCAGCACTGACGTTGGTGCCAAGCTTAGAGGTCCCCAAATCCTACGAAGCCTGCCACGGCATAGCCCGCGCCTCGCACAGCAATTTCTATTACGCCTTCTTCCTGCTTCCGAAATCCCGAACGCGACGCGCTCGCCGCGCTGTACGCCTTCATCGCCTGGTCGATGATGTCGCCGACAGCGCGGCCGACTCTGCCGCGAAGCAACGCGGCCTGGCGAACTGGCGCGCAGCGCTGGACGAGGTGGTTACTGGTCATGGGATCAATATTTCGACGGCACCGCGGCAATGTCTTTGGCGGAAGCACCGCCCAATGCCTCGCTATCGATCTTGCCCGCGTCTGGTCGACACGCTGCGAGCGCTACAAAATGCCCACGCGTTATCTACACGATCTTGATCTCCGGCGCCGAAATGGATCTCACCGTTCACAGCTACGTGACCTTCGATCGCCTAAGTGAGTATTGCTATCGCGTGGCTGGCACAGTTGGCCTGACCTGCACCCACGTCTTCGGCTTCAGCGATTCCCGCGCGCTCTGACCTGGCCGAAAAATTCGGCCTGGCTTTTCAACTCACCAACATCATTCGCGACGTGCACGATGACTACGCCGTCGGCCGCGTTTATCTGCCGGAAGAAGATTTGGCCAAGTACAACGTTGCCGCAGCAGGATTTCGGCGCGAGCGAAGGCACCCTCGGTGTGCGTGAACTGTTGCGTTTTGAAGCCGACCGCGCCTGGCAGAATTACGAACAAGGCGCCGCGCTGCTGAACTTGATTGATGCCGACAGCCGTGGTGCGCTCTGGCTGCTGGTGCATACCTACAGCGCGTTACTAGCGCGCATCGAAGCCGCTAGATTTCGCCGTGTTTGGCGAACGCGTGCGCCTTTCAGCAAAGCAGAAAAAATGCTATTCATCGCCAAAGCCCGTTTCGGCCGGCTGACGGAAGAGAATATCCTTGAAAAACGTGATCGTGATCGGCGGCGGACTAGCGGGTCTGGCAGCCGGCGTCGCGCTGGCTGAGGCCGGCTGGCGAGTGCGGCTGTTCGAGCAGCGTCCGTTCCTCGGCGGCCGTGCGACTTCCTACGTATTGCCCGGCGGCGAGCACGTGGACAATTGCCAGCACGTTACCCTGGGCTGTTGCACGAATCTGGAAGACTTTTATCGCCGCGTCGGCTCCTCCAACAAAATAAAATATTTCGGCCGCCTGGTATTCGTCGATCCGCAAGGCCGCCGCGGGGAAATGCAAGCTGGGATGTTGCCCGCGCCGTTCCACATGACCGGCTCGTTCGCTACCTTTGCGCCACTGACGCTGGCCGACAAACTGTCGATTGCCCGCGCCATGCTGGATATAGTGCGCGCCAAGGGCCATCCGCGCGACCTCGATGAAACCCGGCGCATCTCCATGCTGGAGTGGCTGCGACGCCGCAACAAACCAAGGGCGCCATCGAGCGTTTCTGGCGCGTGGTTTTGGTGAGCGCGCTTGATGAAGAACTCGATCGCACCGACGCCCGCTTCGGCATGGACGTTTTCTGGAAAGCCTTTCTATCCAATCGCGCTGGGTACCGCATGGGTGTGCCCGACCGTGCCGCTGGCTGACCTCTACGGCGGCTGCAAATTGGCCATCGAGCGGAAAGGCGGAGAAGTGATGCTGCGCGCACCGGTCCGCGCCTCCAAATCGAAAATGGCGTTAGTCGCCGGGATCCTGTTCGACGACGAAAAAATGAAACGGCCGACGCCTACGTCTTTGCTTTCCCGCACGCCACACTGAGCGACCTTCTGCCGGAGGCGGTGCGCGAAAACGATCCGGCATTCCGCAATCTCGCAAAATCTAAAAGACGCGCCCATCACCGGCGTGCACTTCTGGTTCGACCGCCAAGTCATCGACGAGCCGTTTCTCACCCTCCTCGACACCAACACGCAGTGGATTTTCAACAAGACCATCCTGAACGGATCCGCACCGACAACGGTGAAGAAACGCATCACCAATGCGCCAAACGGAGCAATACCTGCAAATGGTCATCAGCGCCTCCTATGGCCTGTTCCCGAAATCGCGTCAGGAAATCATCGATCTGTGCCTGAAGGAAGTACGCCAAGCCCTGCCAACAGCGCGCGAGCTCAATTGGTGAAAGCCACGGTGATCAAAGAAACCACCGCCACGTTTTCTCCCCGAGCCCGGCGTGGACCGCTGGCGCCCCAAGCAGAAAACCGCCATCAGCAAGATGTTCCTAGCGGGCGATTGGACCGCCACCGGCTGGCCCGCCACGATGGAAGGCGCGGTGCGCAGCGGCTATCTCGCCGCCGAAGCGGTTCAGCGCGTGGCTGGCACGCCCCAGACGTTCTTGCAGCCGGACCTGCCCGCGGACGGCTTAGTGAGTCTCTGGGCGTGACGCTCCCTGTAGGCGCCCTCTTCAGAGGGGCGAGCTTTATCGGTATTTTGATAGGGTCGGAGCTTTAGCTCCGATATCCGAGGACAAGCAAAATTCGGCTCTATGTAGGCGCTGGGCTTTACCCCGGCGAGCCATGAGCACCGATGAAATCTTCCATACCGCCCATGGATTAGTCAGCTCCTGGCAGGTGATGCGAACACGAAGGAGGACGCAGTATTAAGCTGCCACAATTTCGTACGATCCGATGTGCCGCTCGCTCGCCGTCAATTCTTCCGCGATCGAATCGAGTTCCTTGTATTCGGCGCCGCGAGCCTGAAGAAATTCTTCGTACGATGCGCGCGATTTCCAGTAGTCGGCCGTCAAATATACGCGAGGCCTGCCCGTGTCGCGGAATAACTCCGTCCGCTCATGGTAGGAATCGCGACGAAACAGGGTAGCCCAGTCGCCGCCCGGGCCATAGACTCTTTCAAAGCGTTCTTCGCACTCGGGCTTGACTTCGAACTCCCAGAGGACTAAAAACATAGATGTCCCATCTCCTGCTCGAACGTCGGTAATCCTTTTACGTAACCTTCTGGGGAAGATAGCGCAGGGCGGTCGAGTGTAGCAATCCGGTCGATTGCAGTCCGATTGGGTACAAGCCACGGTGGAGTGCGGATCATCCTGCAGCGAACGACGCGGATCATCCTGTAGCGCAGAGCGCAGTCTGCGTAGCTCTGCGGCTCTTAGCGTGCCGCCGCTCTTATAGCAAGCAGCGCCGCTGCTCAGTTTTAGCGCCCGGTTTTACGAGCGATGTCGCAGTGTGGCACAGGCTCCGCCTGTGTTCATTCGCGCCACCGCACAGATTCGGCAACTCACAAGCATCAACGTTCGTTCTGTCGAGAATAGTTGCCAACGTGCGGAATTGTTCATCGCGCAGAGACACTGGATTTAGTTGCAGTCCGTCAAGGACTGACGGACGGAGGCGTTTGTGGATCGAAAGTACAGTCACCGCGGCTATCGCGACGCGGAAAAAGATGACAAGAAAAAATCGCACAGCAATGGCCACGGTCACGACCGTAAGCCCCCGCAAGGCGGCCCTCGCGCCGATCAGTTCGGGCCCCGCACCCCGCGCATGGTCGGCACCGTAACCCGCGCCCGCTGCGCCAACTGCGGCGCGGTCCTCACCTCCGGCTTCGATCCCAACGGAAAATGCCCCAAGTGCCAGCTCGAGCTGCACTGCTGCAAGCAATGCCGCTTCTTCGACTCCGGCGCCCAATTTGAATGCACGCAACCCATCACCGAGCGCATCACTCCCAAAGACGCCAAAAACAATTGCACCTTCTACGAATTCCGCACCACCGTAGAGAAGGACACCGCCCCAACCTCCTACGCCCAGAAAGCCCCCGCCGCCGCAGCCACCGCCCCACCCCGCCACAGCGACGCGCGCCAAGCCTTCGAGGACCTCTTCAAGAAGTAAGTAGCACAGACACTCCTGCCTGTGTCCCAGTCAAACTAAGCAAGAAGTAATCCGCCTGCTCAGTTCGCAGGAATCGTACGCGCATGCTATCGATGAATTCATCGGTTGGTACTGTCCCGAGCCGCGCTTGACCTTCAACCGTAGTGTCGTCCTTCCTTATCGACTCTTTCTCAAACAGAAGAACCTTGCGCCTTCGACTATCAACATACGCTCAGCGGACCGTGAGACGACTCGCATTCGAGGCTGTGGAAAGAAGGAACGCGGCGCGGTCCCACCGGCCGCTGCAAGAATCTCAGCTTTGGCCCGTGTGCGGTTCCAGACTAGGAGCCGCGTACCGGCCTTGACGAGTGTGAGCGCCGTGGCCTCTCCCATCGTACCAAGGCCGATGAAGCCGATCGGATATGCTGCGTCCATCATCGAGCCGCCCCATTGGTCAGCGCGCGCACGATGCCTTGATGAAGAGCCGCACACATCACGCGTCGGTCGCTCGCCACAGCATGAGGGAGGCAGCGAATAGCGCTATCAGCGATAGTGCTAAATTTAACCAGCGGTAACCGGCCGATGGATTCATATTGCTCCCTGCTGTACGCTATTCGACGCTAAAGCGAAGCAGCTCCCGCAAATCGCGCGCAGCCGGCCCGTGCCGGCTCGCTGCTTAGGCTTGCCTCCCTTACGGCAGATATTCCTTGGGCAGCGGCGCAGTGGCCGATTCGGCCTGCACCATGATGCCCGTAACTCGCCAGCCGCCGGCTTCTTTGATCGCTTGAATGCTGTTGATTCCGCGCGCGACTTGCTTGCCGTCGCTGTGCAGCGCGTAGCTGCTCCATAAGTGCGCGATGTTGCCGTAGCGCTCAATGTGAAATTTTCAGCTGCTTTTCTTCCAGCATGGCCTGGCCACGGGCTTTGACGCGGGCGATCCAATCGTCCAAGGTCTCGAGCCTATAGCTTGGCGCTCCGTCCGCGCCGAGTGAAACGAACATCATGCGCGCTTCGGGTATTAACAGGGCCTTCATGCAGTGCTTGTCCGCGGGCCCGCTGATTGCCGCATCGAGCGCGGCGGGTCGTGACGGAAGATCTCGCGAACGGCAAATCGCGGAACAAGAACTCAAGGCCAGGTTGCATTGCGTTCCTGCGGTGCAGTTGGCAATCCAGAAATTAGAATCGGTGTCATTTCTGTACGGTCAAAAATACTGGTTCGAAGACGCGGCATTCTACTGGCCAGTTGCTTAGGATGGCGCCTTCCATCTGCGAATCCGCTCCGCTCGCGCTATAACCAAGATTGTTCTCTCGATCGATGTCGCGAAGACTATTCTCCACTTTCAAGCATCTACGGCATCCGATCCTTTGCTAGTAGATATTGCGACGCAGCTTTGCCGCCTTTTCTTCTTGTATCGCAACAAGAGGAGCGGTATCCTTACGTGTCGAAGCAGCAGGGGAAGGACGCATGGCCGGCAAAAAGATCGATCTTCCGCAAGGCACTCTGGATCTTCTTATTCTCAGAACCCTTGCGCTTGGGTCCCACCATGGTTGGGCAATTTCCGAGCGCATACAGCAGATCTCGAGTAACGTGCTGCAAATCCAACAAGGATCTTTGTATCCCGCGCTCCACAGACTGGAACGTCGGGGATGGGTCAAGGCCACCTGGGGAGCCTCCGAGAACAACCGTCGTGCCAAGTACTACGAACTCACACAGGCTGGACGGAGGCAGTTGGACACGGAGAAGCATGAATGGCAGAAGTTGACGGCTGCAATTGCTCAGGTGCTCGGAACCGCTTAGGCCGACTGAATTATTGAGGTCTCGCTTGGATCCACATTTGGTATGTTGCGTGTTTCTTTCATGGCATGCGGTTTCCGAAACGAAATGCACGAGATGCATCTATCCCTTCGCTTGGTTTTCCCATGAGGACGAGAATCATCTCAAAGATTATCCAGGAAATGCGTTATGTTAAGTGACCTTCTTTACCGTGTTCGAGCCCTTTTTCGCAGAGACAACCTGGAGGCTGAACTCGCGGATGAATTGCGTTTTCACTTCGAACAGCAGGTCGAAAAATATGTAAAAGCAGGACTCACCCGCGAGGAAGCGACAAGACAGGCCTGTTTGGTCTTCGGAGGGTTGGACCAAGTGAAAGAAGATTGCCGGGACGCACGGGGCGTTCGCTTCCTGGAAACGCTCGCACAAGACGTTCGCTACGGCCTTCGCATATTGCGCAAGCACCCCGGATTCACGGTCGTGGCGATGCTGACGCTGGCTCTC
This sequence comes from uncultured Acidobacteriota bacterium, assembly GCA_963810355.1. Lineage (GTDB taxonomy): Bacteria > Acidobacteriota > Terriglobia > Acidiferrales > UBA7541 > Acidiferrum. The sequence goes on along the minus strand of CAWENU010000007.1, from coordinate 38,759 downwards.
GGTATCGGAGCGAGTACCGCGGTGTTTAGTGTCGTTAACACGATCCTACTGAAGCCTCTGCCGTACTCGAACCCTGACAGAATCGTGATGCTCTGGTGGAGAGCACCGATTTCATCAACTCAATACGCCGACATCCAATGGCCTTGGGGTCCCAAAGACTTTGCGGAGTTCTCGCCAAAGACAAAAACGATTCGATCCCTCGGCGCGTTCAAAAGTGATTTTTTCAACCTCGTCGGCTCGGGCGAGCCTGAACGCTTGGATGGCTTGCGAGCATCCGCAGGATTCTTCTCGGCGCTTGGCGAAGACCCCGCACTGGGACGTACGTTCACCCCCGAAGAAGATCAACCGGGCCACGAATACGAAGTGATCCTGAGCGATCAGTTATGGCGGGACCGCTTTGGGAGCGAAGCGGGAATTCTAGGGCACGCCATAACACTCAACGGTCAGTCTTATACAGTCGTGGGAGTGATGCCCCGCGGATTCACATTCCCTCACGCCGAAGAGATGCCGACCATCCTTAGCTTTCCTGCGCAAATCCAACTCTGGGTTCCCCTGGCGATTCCGGCCGGTGCCCCTCGAGGGCCGCAAGAACTCGCTGTGGTTGGCCGGCTGAATCCAGGCGTTACGATGTCGCAGGCTGAGGCGGAACTGCGCGTGTACGGGAGCCGCGTGGAGAAAGAGTTCCCTCCGGCAAAAGGATGGTTGAACCCGAATGTGGTTTCGTTGACGCGGCAGGTCGTGGGAGATACTCGGCGTCCGCTCCTGCTCTTACTCGGGGCCGTCGGGGTCGTGCTTTTGATTGCGTCGTCGAACGTCGCAAGCCTGATTCTCACGCGGTCGCTCGGACGCAGGCAGGAATTTGCGCTGCGTGCCGCTCTGGGCGCGGGGCGCGGTCGATTGATACGCCAACTCGTAACGGAGAGTCTGCTAATGGCAGCCGTGGGCGGGCTGACCGGAATCCTCGTTGCTGAAGCAGGTCTCTACTTGGTCAAGATTTTTGGTCCGTCCAACATTCCGCGGCTCCGCGAAGTCGGCCTCGATCCCCGAGTATTTACGTTTACGATTGGAATTACGCTTGTCACCGGACTCCTGTTTGGACTAATGCCGGCGACCGGGACCCCGCGTGAGAATTTAGTCGAATCCTTGAAGGAAGGTGGAAGGAGGTCGGGCGGGAGCGCTACACACCCAAAGATTCGCAACGCCTTACTGGTTGCCCAGGTGGCACTCGCTCTGGTACTCGTGATCTCGGCGGGGCTTCTGGTGAGGACCTTTTACTACATGCTGGCGGCCGACGCCGGCTTCAATTCCACGCATGTCTTAACATTCCAGCTATCACTGCCCAGCTCGAAATATGCAGACACCGAACACATGGCGCAGCTCTATGAGAAAGCACTTCGCGCTCTACGATCCTTGCCCGGCGTGCAATCGGCGGGACTCGTATCTGAGGTTCCCATGGGAGGCTCTACCGACAGCACGGAGATCCGGATTCCGGACCATCCAAGCACAGACGACAAAGAGCATCCATATGCCAATTATTCGTTTGCTTCGCCTGGTTATTTTTCTGCCATTGGAACACCGCTGCTTCGTGGGCGCGACTTTGCGGAAATGGACGTCACGGGCTCGATGCCCGTCACCATTATCAACAGCGCTATGGCCTTGAAATACTGGCCGGGCCGGGATCCGATCGGACGGCAACTGGGCGTGAAGACCCAGCGCTTCCCGACGCGGACCATTATCGGAATCGTGCCGGACATCAAACACAACTCGCTCCGCGACGATCCAGACCCAGAGATGTACGTGCCGTATACCCAAAACGAAATTAAGTGGTGGCCTTCGATGCAGACGATGCAAGTAGCTTTACGCACCAAGGCCGATCCAGCCTCGCTGGCGGGGAGCGTGCGGGAAGCCCTTCGTTCGGTCGATCCGGACTTGCCAGTGGCAAAGGTGACGACCCTAACGGCCCTGGTCGACAATTCCATGGCACAGCCCCGATTTTCCTTGCTCTTGCTTGGTTCCTTCGGAGGGCTTGCCCTGATGCTGGCCGTGATTGGCATGTACGGCGTGATCTCCTATTCCGTGCAGCAGCGAACGCAGGAAATCGGCATTCGCATGGCCATGGGCGCGACTCGCCGTGATGTACTTAGAATGGTCCTTGGGATGGGGGCACGCCTGGCTGCGCTCGGGATTGTGATCGGCTTAGGCTTCGCTTGGATGGCGACGCGTGCGATGGCAAATTTCCTGTATGGAATTCAACCCACGGATGCCCCCACATTCGCCTTCGTTCCCGCACTCCTGATGACTGTAGCCCTTTTCGCTTGCTATCTCCCCGCGCGACGCGCTACCCGTGTCGACCCGCTCGTTGCCCTTCGCCACGAGTAAGTCCGCCGGATTGCGTCGCCATGACCGCGTTCCATGTACGTTCTCCTCTCCGTGTGGATGAACTTCTTGGTGCGTGACGCGTTCAAAAGCGCCCTGGCTGTTCATCCTTCGGAAGCAGTCTTCCCGTAGCCGCAGCGAAATATGCACCGCTGATCATTCCGGTGATGCAGTTTGGCGCAAATGACCGATGAGACGCCATGGAGGCGCACGTAAACTTCGGCCGCCAAAAGCATTCCTAGAAATGGAGCCGTAAAATAGATCCATATTGAAGTCCAAATTCGCCCCGAGAACGCCGAACTAAAGGTCCGCGCTGGATTCATGCTCATCCCCGAAATCGGGGCTTCGAACGTGATATAAAGCGCCACGAGTGCTCCAGCGAAGAGACCCGTATATCGCGCGATCTTCTCCGTATTCGACACGATGAGAATCGTTAGCATCAACATGCAAGAAATCAATGCTTCGCCAAAGAAGGCTGCCATAGTTCCGTTTGCTCCCGGAACGGTCGCCACATAGTTGACGGCGGGATGGGCCATCCAAGTTCTCAAAAATGTCCCGGCCAGCAGGACTCCCGTGATGCCACCTAGGAACTGAGCCACAGAGTAGAAGACGGCATCCCGACCCTCTACCTTTCCTAGGCGCCAAAATGTAAGCGTAACCGCGGGGTTCATATGGGCCCCGGACCGTTTACCCCAAGGCGAGTAGATCAACGTGATCGCGGTCAACCCCATTGCGAGTCCGATGATGATCCGACGCACCCAATTGCTGTCAATGGCGTGCCGAACGGGCGACGCAGGATGTTCCAGCGCAACGGTAACGAGGCACGCCGAAACCATGAACATCCCGAGACTGGCGCCCTCGATCAGGTATTCTTGCCAATGATCAAGTGCCTTCTGCTCCACGCTGCTTAACCTCCGGTTGCGAAGCCTGGATAGAGCGTCATCCCGCCGTCGACGAAGATACTTGCGCCGTTTATGTAGTCCGCTTGATCGGAAGCGAGGAACACGGCGGCACGGCCGATGTCTTCCGGTTCGCCAATCCGTTTATAGGGGATGAGTGTCATTAGCGAGCTGTACGCTTCAAGGGTGTCCCAAGCTTGCGTATTGATCGGCGTTCGTATGGCCCCGGGGCAGATGCTGTTAACACGTATGCGAAACGGTGCCACTTCCTGCGCGATGCTTTTCATCAGCAACATAACGCCGCCTTTCGATGCGGCGTAGTTTACGTGGCCAGCCCATGGAATCACTTCATGCACGGAACTCATGCAGATGATCTTGCCGCATGATACGGATGTTTCCCTGACGATTCCGCGGCGCTTGAATTCACGAACGGCCTCGCGAGCACAAAGAAATTGTCCCGTCAAGTTGACTCCGATCACCGTGCTCCATTGCGCGAGAGTCACATCCGCATAGAAAAAATAGTTACCCAGTCGGGGATGAACAGCAGACACGACCCCCTGCTCGGCAAGCTGGAGGACCGGCTTAACCTCGTCATTTCCCCAGGGCCATGTGTTCCGAAACCACAATTGCGGCAGGACGTGAACCGAAGCTTCCTCGGAACTACGATTGTGCACCGCGACGGACATGAGAAAGCCGTCGACAGACTCTTTGGCATATTCAATGAAAACGTCGAAGTATCGATCCTCATCGAATGCATTTGTGTCCACCAACTCGAATTCCGGCAACCCCTTGCCGCGTCGTCGGTTTTCCTCCACCAGCCACGTATATGGAAAGGCGCGCTGCGGATACTTGTACAGCATCTTCATATACGAATGCGTCGGCGTTGCGTCGAGATAGTAGTAACACTCCTTTACGTCCTCACCGTGATTCCCCTCACCGTTGGTTAGTCCGAAAAGCCGCTCTTTGAGTATGGGGTCCTGCCCATTCCAAAGCGCCAAACTCATGCATAGAAGCTGCTGGTCATCGCTGACTCCCGCCAGACCGTCCTCACCCCATCGGTAAGCCCGGCTTCGGGCATGATCGTGCGGGAAATAATCCCACGCGGTACCGTCCGGACTATAATCCTCCCGCACGGTTCCCCATTGCCGCTCGCTCAGGTAGGGTCCCCAACGTTTCCAATGAACTGTTCCCAGGCGGCATTGTTCGACCCTCTGTTCCTCCATCGTCATGCTGTTTCGTTCTGCTTTTGTATTTTTCATGGAAGTTTAGGAGCGCTTCTCCGCCGGGCCTTATTTCTCAACCAATTCCATGGGATGGCCGTCAGGATCTCTGACCAGCAGCGCTGCGTGAAAACCAGCTTCGGCCTTTGGAAACCTCACGACCGCTGACGAAATAAACGGAAAGCCCGCCTGGCGGAGGAAGCTGGAAGCAAGTTCTATGTCTTCGACAACGAGACAGGTTTCATGATGTATAAGATCATTCCCGCGTTCATCCTCAGGCATGAACCGCCCATTCGCGGGCGCCAGATATTCGAGCAGCTCAATCCCCGGCCCGTCGGAAGCCCTCAAACTGGTGATGCGCAGCCGAGCACCAAATACACTGTTCAAGTGTTCCTGCTCGGGACCGTAGTTTTCGCTTTCCCCGGAAACTTTGAAACCCAACACATCCCGATAAAACTTCAAACTCGCTTCTGTGTTGCCGATAACGATTGCGGTATGGTCCACGCCCAAGAACAGTTGCGATGTCGTTCGATGCCACTTGAGGTCCCCTTTATCTGCGGGGAATTGCAAAACCTCGAGCGGATGTCCGTCCGGGTCCTCAAAGTAGAAAGCGCGAATCCCAGCCGCCGCTTTGAGGTACTCAGGAAGAAGCTGTGGGCCGGAAGAGACGTGACGGAGCTTGTTTTGTCGAAGCCAGATGTAGGCGCGATCCATGTCGCTCGTGATAATCGCAATGTGTTGAAACCAACGATCGTTGCTGAAGGAAACCGGTGGAGCGGGGCGCCCCTTGGGTGCCAGGTACTCCTTCAGCTCGATCTGTTCGCTTCCAAGCTGGAGCCAAGCAATCCGGACGCGCACGCCAAATATTCCATCAAGATGCTCCCAAGAATCGCCCGACAGCTTCACCTCGCGGACCTTGCTAAAGGAGAAGACACGTGAGTAAAACTCAACCGAACGATCCAGCTCCTCCACAGTCATTTCGACGAAGGCCACACCGGTGACAAACGGCCTAGTTGTTCCACCCCCCAACCACGCAAACCGATTTTGCTTCAACGGTCCAAGCACCTACAACAAGCGCAAGAACGATCAACAAGAGTCCTGCGAAAGGGAGGCGCTTCGTTTGTCTCAAGCCGCGCACTTGGCTTAGTCTCCAAACTCGGGGCAGTAACGAATGGCAATAACCCGCCCAGAAGCTCCGCCGCCTTGATCGAAGCCCGTTGAACCCGTCTCGCTACGGTTTGATGGTGGGCGTCGCCCGATGCCCCGGCGCCTGAGCCTGGAGCGGAGCACCAGCCTTGCCTTCCGAACCCGACTCTTGAGCGCGGCGTTCGAGATGCCCAGGAGTTTCGCCGCGTCCCGGGTTATCAGTTCCTCCATAAGATAAAGATGCAGGGCTTTCTTAAGGTTTGGTTTCAGCCGCGCCATCTCTTCGGCCAATGTGCTTTCGAGTTCCTTGCGCGAGTAACTTTCTTCCGGGGTAAGGCTCGATCGCAGGACGTGCTGGTACTCGACGGAGATCGAGGACTCGATGGAATCGTCGAGCGGAACCAGTTCGCGGCGGCGTGCGCGAACCTTCATGAGCGCGCAGTTCAGAGCGATGCGCGTAAGCCAAGTGGAAAACCGGGATTGTCCCCTGAAACTTTTGAAATGCGCGAAAGCGCTTTTGAAGCACTCTTGAACCGCGTCTTCTGCATCCTCATGATTCCGCGTGATACGGAACACCATGTGATGGATGCGCTCGGCGTCCCGTTCGACAAGAGCGCCGAAGGCGGCCTGATTTCCCATTCGAGCCGCCGTCAGAAGCACGGTTTCCTCTGCATCCGGGGGAAGACTTGCGAACGCAGAAATGGCTACCCCCTTCTTCGGCTCGATTGCGCACGGCTGTGACATTAGGACATCGCTCCGGGTCGGCCTTCCATCCGAATCCAGCGACTTCTTTTTGGCGTTCCCCCTTGCTGGGGCATCGCTCACATCTCGCGCTTGTCTTACAACTTCGGCCGTCACAGCCGCTCCGCGATCTGCTCTGCGACGCGAAGGGCGTTGGCCATGATGGTCAGTGCCGGATTCACGGCACCACTCGACGGAAAGAAGCTGCCGTCCACAACGTAGAGATTGTCGAGATCGTGCGCTTTACAATTGACATCCAGAGCTGAAAGACGTGGGTCTGTACCGAAGCGAATTGTGCCGTTTTGGTGCGCTACGCCGGCAAGCGGGATTCGTTGGCCAACAAACAGATTCCTGGAAAACAAACCTTGATGACAGTCTTGGCCGTGAATTGCACAAGCGCTCTGTTGCTTCACTAGATCTTTCAGTTGGGAAATCAACCGACTGTGAGCCTCTTCGTTATTCGGCTCGTAACTGAGAACGATGTTGCCGGTTCGATCCAAAGTGACCCGATTGTTCGGGTCCGGAAAATCTTCTGAAGTGAGCCAGAAATCGAGCGAGTGTGCAGGCATCAGATCGAGTGTGAACCCCGGAGCGATGGCAGGAGCTCCCGCCTTCAGGGTTTCCCCATCCAGTTTGCCGACAAAGGAGATATGGCCCATCGGATACTGCCATTCTTTTGTTCCCCAATAAAAATCATTCAAAGCCAGTGTCTTTTGGAAGACCGTCGTGTTCGGACATTTGGATATTGCCATCAAGACGGAATTGTCATGGCCCATATAGTGGCGACCAACTACATCGGAGCTGTTGCCCAAGCCGCGAGTATGTTTGTCGCAAGCAGAACGCAGCAACAGTGCCGCCGAGTTTATGGCTCCGCAGCTCACGACGACGATGTTTGACGAATATGTTTCGCTGGCACCGTCGCGCCTAACTACGACTCTGGTCACCGCTTTGCCCGAGGCGCTGGTTTCCAGCCGTTCGACAAATGCGTTAGTTAAGAGGGTGACATTCGGACAACCAAGTGCTGGTTCGACGCCGATAACCTCCGCATCTGCTTTGGCGTGAACGAGGCACGGAAACCCATCGCACGTGTCGCAGCGGATGCACTTACTCGCACGTGGACTATCTTCATCGAGCTGGATCCCCAGGGGCACGTGAAACGGTCTCAGCCCTAGCCGTGCGAAGTCGTCGCTTAACTGCTGTATCCGTGGTTCGTGCCTGATCGCTTTATGCGCATATGGGCCGCTAGCTGGAGGATCAGTTGGGTCAACGCCGCGCTCGCCGTGCACTTGATAGAGGTGCTCAGCCCGCAAGTAGTAAGGTTCTAGCTCATCGTAGGTAATCGGCCACGTAGGAGAAGTGCCCGCGCGGTGATGCACTTCTCCGAAGTCTTCTTTTCGCAGACGAAATAACGCAGCGCCGTAGAACTTCGTGTTTCCACCCACGCAGTAATTCGTATGTGGGTGGAGAGGCTCGCCCTTAGAGTCTCGCCATTGCTCTTTCGTTTGATACGTTCCTAAGACGTTGACAGCTCGGGGGCTCCAGTTGGACTTCTCGCGCCGGACATAGTCACCACGTTCAAGCAGCAAAAGCCGCTTGCCGGTGGAAGCCAAGGCGCCAGCCAGGGTGCCACCTCCTGCGCCGGTGCCTATGATAATGACGTCGAACTGACCGTTGTCAGCCACGCATTTGGCCTTCGTCTCGGACGAAATGGAAGTCTTGCAAGATCAATTAGATAGACCCCGTCTGAAATAGTCACCCTTGTGGCTGCAGTTCGTCGCGGCGCTAGGACAGAACGATACTGTCAGCTCATTCAGGGTCACTAGATTGGTCTCTTGATTTGACCTTATGTTACAGCGCTCGGTGTAATCAGCCGGCTACTAGGTCTGTGAATGGGAATTTGAGAATGCCGCGAATCAGGCTTTTGAATGCCATCGCTCCGATCATCAAGGAGCGCGAGAACCCACTTCCCGCGGGCCATGAACATCGTCTCGATCCGTTCACTTGGCGATTGTCATTGTGGCTTGAGGGACGACCCCGATTCTGTCGTGTGCTGCTGCACCCAGGCTACGACGAGGTCATTTAAGCCAGGAGCTGATTTCCACCAGAAGAAAGGCCCGTCCTCGCCTGGTCGCACCGACAAGTTGTGCCGGGCGGCAGGCATGATGATCGCGGTGTAAGGAGTCTTCGCAGCATCAAGCGAAGCTTCGATCTTTGCGAGGCTTTCGTCAACGGGCACAAGTTGGTCGAGTTCGCCGTAGACTAACAGCGCCGGAACACGCACCTGCTTCCAGAAAACGCGAGTATCGAGATTGCCGATCTTTGGATGCCAACTCCACAGGTAGGAATCTTCAGGCGGTATCGCAAGCCATTCGTACCATTCTTGGTCCCGCACCGACTGACTTGCAGTTTCAAGTTCGCGATAGGATCTTTTGCCGCATGCCACGTCGAGCATCAGCATGTACATCGCCATGGCCTGTTGAATTTCGGGATCCGTGAACCCTGCTTCCCGGATGGCGTGGCTCACACGATAGACATCCTGGTCTCGCACAAACCCCGCCACGGTATCTTCAGCAATGATAAATGCGACCTTCGAAGTTGCATGAATTGCAGCAATGGGGGCAATAATTCCACCTTCACTATGTCCGTGCAGCCCAATTCGTTTGGCGTCGATATCGGGCCTGGAAGCAAGGAGGTCAACTCCGGCGAGGGCGCCATTGGCCAGATCATCGTAGGAAGACGACTTTCAATCCCCTGAGGAATTACCCGACCCTCGTTTGTCGTAGACGAGTGCCGCAATCCCCAAGCGCGCGAACCGATCTGCGATTAAGCGATTTGTGCCCCAGCGTGTTTCGCCTCCGCTGCCCTGCAGAAGGACAACGGCTGGGTGTCGTTCCAATGACCGAGGGATGCACAGCGTACCCGCGAGAGTGACACCGCCGTTATGAAATCTGACATCAACGGAGTCGTAGGGGAGAACCCTCGGTGCGGTGCGGCGGAGAGTGAAGTTGCCTTTCGCGCGGTCGTCGGTGAAGGTCCCTGTGATATCGTCCGTGCCCAATTTGCCGTCGAAAACAAGCGAGTCACCGAGGACAAAGTGAACCGTACCCGCGTTGACCGTGACCAGAGCGAGCGGATAATCCATGGCTTGCTGAGTCAAGGAAGTGAACGTTCCCTCCAGTTGCGTCCCGGATGAAGTGAAGGCAAAACTGACTTCAAGTCGAGCACCTTCACGAATCATCGTGCCGCCCCAGTGTCCAATCAGCCCTGCCTGAGATCCGAGCAGAAGGCATGAATGTCCTAAACTCGCCGCGAGCACGTAGACAACGCGCAAGGCACTCCTCAGTTGCTGCAAACGATTACGCCCGCCCATTGCGTCTAGCGCCCGATCCACGCATTGCTTGGCACTCACATCGGCGCTACCGGGAGTGCTCATAGAATTCTCCGCAGTCTGAATTCTTGGAACCATCCATAAGACAACGGCACAGGACGAAGAAGCCAGGCGATTCTCATGCGATTTCTTTTCCACCTCGTCGCGGTTGGTTTTACGGGGCGAACGCTGGCCGTTTGCCGCACCTGGAACGCAAGGCGACGATCGAGTGTGACCCCGATCGCGACCGTTCCATGCGGCAGGCCTTTGTAAGTGTGGCCTTCCCCACGTTTCGTGCTTCAGGCAACTCATCCAAACAATACCCCACCAACGAAGTGGTGCAACAGTCCGGCAGAGTCGGCCTGCTTCGGACTTTGGCACGATCCTCCAGAGCGGTCTTGAGAGCATGTCGCGCTCGATGCAGAAGCACTCGCTGGTTTCCTTCCGTGATACCGAGTTTGCGACTAACTGAGTGCGCCGAGCAGCCTTGGAACACGCGCAACGTCAATACATTCCGCTGAGTCGCGGAGAGTGAGACGATCGCCTCTTGCAGCTCTCGAAACGCTTCCCGCGAGATCAAGGACGTTTCTTGATTATTCCGCGCCCGCAACGCAAGAGGGTGAGTCGAATCAATTGTTGCGCTTGATCGGCTTAGGCCATCGGACACCGTCAGGCCTTCGATCGCTGACATCATTTCAGGAGTTAAACTGACGGTGCGATGCTTTCTCTTGATCAAGCTCTTCGCTCGGTTGTCTAGAATGCTGAAAAGCCACGTCCTTAGTGAGCACCGCCCTTCGAAATTATGGATCCCACGGACTACGGCCAGCCAGGTTTCCTGCACCGCGTCTTCGCCCCAACCATCGTCAGAGAGGACTCCCCGTGCACGACCTAACAGTGCGGAATGGTGTCGGGTCACAATTTCACGGAACGCTTCAGGATCTCCATTCCGCAATCTCTGAGTGAGTCGGCCCTCCTCGGGGTCTAACGTCGCTAGAGCCTTTTGGCGTTGTACCTCTTGGAGGTGTTTTCCTGTCATGGCTTTCGTATATGCCTGCGATGCCATAGAGATCCCAACCGAGCGAGTGTCCTTCCGGTGCAATAATCTTCCCCTGCTGCTTCTACAGGTAACTGTACACCGACTCCTGTCGAAGTGTACAGGGAGATGTAGCAGGCGACTTGACCCACTGCAACCGGGGCACTTCAGACCTTGCACCCAAGGCCCATACCTCGGCAATGGACTGGTGCTCCTAAAACTCCAAAATGGACCTCCCCGTCTAAGTCGCTCGTAATAGACAGCTTGCACACGCGCCTCCCACCACCAAGTTCGAGGTTAGGAATTGCATTTTCTGGTTGGACTGAATACAGTTCGGGTAATTGAGGTAGGGCTGCGGGGTGAGAATTTGATGACAAGCAGCGATTCGACCCAGTTTGCGCGTTTTGGACTATTCACACTGAACATGCAAGAGAAGCAATTGCTCAAGGCCGGAAGGGAAATCAAGCTTCACGGCCAGCCGATGGAAGTTCTGCTGGCGCTAGTTCAGAAATCGGGAGAAATCGTACCCAGAAGCGAGCTACAGAACAGGCTCTGGCCCGAGAATACCTATGTCGACTTCGAACATGGGCTCAATAAGGCAGTCAGCAGAATTCGAATTGCCCTGGACGACTCTGCTGACAACCCCCGCTTCTTGGAGACCATCGCGGGCGAAGGGTACCGCTTCATTGCTCACGTCGTACGGGTGAGCGCGACGTTCGACGAAGCGGCTGTTGCAATCCCAGGCGAGCGTCGTGCCACCCATACGAATCCCTTTCAACGCCCTCTCCGGGCAGTCTTGGTGGGAATCCTTGGCACGGCCCTACTACTCTCTTCAGGAATCGCAAGCTATACCCTCTATCGGCGGTCACGCGCGGCTATCGTCGAACTCAAATTGACGTCTCGGGTTCCTGAATTGCCCGTTGAAGCCGCTTGCATTTCTCCGGATGGCAAATACATTGCATTTGCCGATCACCAAGGACTTTGGCTGCAGGTAGTGGAGAGCCGCGAAATGCACCCATTGGAGGCGCCTCCAATGTCCGCGGTCACGCGAATTTCGTGGGAACCCGGCTCGACAGCCCTGTTACTCAGCGCGAGGGCAGAGTCAGCCAAGATCTCAAGCATCTGGAACATTTCCATTTTCGGGGGTCCACCACGGAAACTGCGCGATGACGCAGGCCAGGCGGTAGCCTCGAGCGACGGAACCCGAATCGCATTCACAAGTGGGGACGCGAAACACGTGGTGACTATGACGTCCACCGGCGAAGGAGCCCAAGAAATTGCCGCCGCCCCAGAAGGTGATCAATTTGGAGCCTTGGCCTGGGCCGCAGGCGACAGCGGCCTGATTGATGAACGGATACATGAGTCCAGCGGTGAATACAATGTTTACCTTGAATTGCGAAATCTTACCACAGACAAAGTCGCCACGCTTGTTGCAGAGCCCGGCTTACGTTCCTTTTGCGCCGTATCTGACGGCACGATTATTTATTCTCGCTTGGATTCCGCGAGAAATCTAAACGACACCAATCTTTGGAGGATGCGAATAGATTCACAGACGGGCGAAGTTACTCAACCGCCCAAGCAGCTAACACAATGGTCCGGCTATTCTCTTTCCTCCCTAAGCGTTACCACCGATGGAAAGCGGCTGGCAGCCGAAAAAGGATTTACGCATCTGGCTTCCTATGCGGTGCGCCTGGATATGCCGGAAAAATCCCCTGATGCGGTTGTTCGTTTGACATTTCATGATCGCGACGATTATCCCGGGTCTTGGGACCCAGGAAGCCGAGCCGTCTTCCTGAACTCCAATCGCGACGGGCGATGGGAGATTTTCAAACAAGACCTTTTAAGGCACACTTCCGAATATTTTGTGGGCAGCACCGAGAATGCGAAGTACCCGACCCTGACACCGGATGGGCGATCGGTCCTGTACGAGACAATACCGAGGACGGATACTACCTCGTATACTCCAGTCAGCCTCTTGAGAGTGTCGATTTCCGGTGGTCCTCCCCAGGTGGTTTGGGAGGGAAACGGATTCTACCGCGTGCAATGTTCTCGCTCACCAGCGAATCGATGCTTGCTTTGTAAACCCGGGTCTGATGGCAAGCATATAGTGATCTCGGAGTTTGACCCGGCTGAAGGCAAGGTGAAGGAATTAGGGAGCATTGAAACCGAAATTACAGTAGCCCGGTTATACGTAGCCTGGGCTCTATCGCCTAACGGGTCACAAATGGTGATCACGGAGGCCGCACCCACCGGCACCCGCCTTCGCCTTGTTTCACTTGCAAACCTGTCGGAACACAATCTAGACGTGCAAGGGTGGCGCGGTTTTCAGGCAATTTCGTGGACTGCAGATGGCAAGGGCTTTTTCTTACTCATGACTTCGGAAAACGGATCCACAATTTTGAAAGTCGACGCTGAGGGGCGCGTCCGAGTATTGCGGGAGATCAATCGCCCCATTCATCCTGTATGTGTTCCTTCTCCCGACGGCAAGTGGCTCGCTTTTGCCGAACTCGATTCAAATACCAACGTTGTCTTATTAACTGGATTCTGAAATGACTAGACTCCCTTTCCCCGGTGGATTCGGCCGTCGGCGTCTGAACCCATTTCCAGGAGATCTTGTACTCCGATGACTTACACAGAAAATGCACCCTTGCCAACCGGCTTCATCGATCCACGAGTCCGCCCAAGGCATTGTGGGTTAGCGAAGATGCTACCGCTGGAATTTGGAAGGTTGGGTCTTGCATGACGCACTTTCGATCTTTATGCTCCGCCTGCGTCGTCCTTTTGCTAGTGGCTGCTGCCATCGCGCAGGAGTCCTATGACCAACTGCTTCACCATTGGGATTACGACAAGAACGCAACGCTCAATCTTAAGCAAGTTGGAATCGAGGAGCGTGACGGTTTAACGATCTATGACATTTCCTTCTCAAGTCCCGTCAGTGAACGGAGCACGGCCGTCGGGCCGAACGCCGGCACGGTTACCGCCTATCTGATAGTCCCTTCGGGACAAGGACCGTTCGCGGCGGTGATATTCGGGCATTGGTGCATGCCGGGCTCTGAGAAGAAGAGCCGCGCCGAGTTCCTCGACGAAGCTATAGTGCTGGCGCACTCTGGGGTCATCTCACTATTGCCTGATCACGTGACGGTTCATCCTGGCTTTGTGGAAGACAGCACCCCACTGAACGACCAGCAGATCGCCGTGGAAGTGCAGCAGGACGTGAACCTCCGCCGAGGTGCGGATCTCCTTCTTGCTCGGAAGGATGTTGATCCCAAGCGCCTCGCCTATGTTGGGCACAGTTGCGACGGTTCCGCCGGTGGCTTCCTCAGCGGCGTGGATAAACGCTTCAAAGCGTTGGTCATCATGGCTGGTGACCTCTCCTTCGATGTCGATAGGAAGACTAAGGCCTTCCAGGAATATCGGCAAAAGATTGGGCCAGACAAATTCGATGCCTTTGCTGCCAGGTATGCCTGGATGGATGGTGGAAAATACGTGTCCCACGCCGCACCCGCGGCCATGTTTCTACAGTACGCAACCGATGAACCCTTTCTGAATGGCGATCTCGCCAAGCAATACTTCGAGATCGTTAGTGAACCGAAGAAGCTCAAGGTCTACGACGCTCCGCACGCGCTCAACGCCGAAGCTACCCATGACCGCATCGCTTTCCTCGCGGAACAACTTTCGTTCAAAGCGCCGGACGCCAAGACTATAGCCGCTATCCCGGCTCTGGTTCAGCCGCCGTGGCCGAAGCGTGCCCAATAGAAAACTCAGCGCGACGCACCGGGACGGATTGATCTGGGAAGTACCGAGGTCAAGGAAACGGATACTAAGGTGCGCAAAAGACTCCCCGGTCGACGCTTGGCTTTGCGTTTGAGTAGCTGTCCAGAAGTCCTGTTCGAGGAAAAGCGTGATTCCTCTGGATGGTATTCGCACCGCGATTTCCCCGAAACGCGTTTCTGGATAATTTCCGGGTGACCGACGAACCGGGAGTTGATGCAACTTCGATCTTCGTTGCACCGTTAGAGATCACGAAGGAACGGAAATACTGTTCAAGGCGGAGGAGGCAGGTCAACGAGTAGATCTTTGGACTTCCACTCCTGAAATCTGATAGACATCCCGCGGCTTCGCTGTAGAATCGGTCCTCCGTTCTCATTTTGCCGAGCCCATCCAACCAAATGATCCCAGATTCGTCCTACATGCCCAAGCAAATCTGATAGCAATAGCTGACCTATCGCTGAGTCCCCTCCCAGAAGAATGCCTGCCTGTGGAACGGGATGGCCGCCGAGCTCACAATGGTAACCGTAGTCTTTGCCGCGAAACGTTCCCTTGCCCGGCGGCAGCCCGGAGTTTGGCTGGCTTGAAGAATTCTTGTCGCTCTAGCTGATCGCTCCGCAGCCAGCGTTCGGCGTCGCCATCCCGCGTTTCGAACGCCCACGCGAGATATTCGATCTCGACCATCTGTCGGAGCAACGCCGCAGCAGCATACTGGCGACCATCGGCGAACAGGTCCGCGCTTGCGGAAATAAGCTGCCCAGCGACTCGGAGCAACACCGACACGGCGACGGTTTCATCATTGCCGTGCCCAAATGGAGACTTGCCCTGAGCCCGGTCTGGGCCGATCAAGTGGCCGATGACATGAAGTTCGGTACCAGATTCCTCTAGCTGGTTTGCACTGAACCTTGCCAACTCGTAGCGGCAAGCGATTGCGCTTTTATTGTTAGCGGCAGCCGCCATTGCTTCCCTACTTGGCTCAATTCGAGGTCTGCTGCTCTGTGAATCCATTGAAATCTCCATTCTCCGTCGACTGCCGGTCAGGATTGTTAGCCGATGCGATGAAAACATCGTACCGCGCCAGGCAGACGGCACGCGGGTACCTAGAATCGCCACGTCCCGAACGGGTTTCGGAAAACAGATCCCTTCTAGTCCGCCAGTATCTACCGACTCTCAGTAGGGTTGCGTGCTTCGGCCCGAGTTACGGGCAAACCGGAAGTAATGCCTCTGGGTTGGCAGATTGCTCCCGATGAACGCGCTTGTATTGGCTGAGCCGGCCACTTTCCGGGTGGTGGGCAACTCGGAAACTATCCAGAAAATGGTTCTAGGAAAGTGACCCTGAGCTGGCCATTTGGTTCGGGGAAGCTGCCATCTTCAAATTGTTCATTGCGAGAATTCGACGATCTTTACTTGAAGACAAGCGTAGCTGCGCTATTTAGTTGCCTTTTCTTGGCTCTGCGTATTTCCTGGACCACGGCCTTCTATTTCGAAAGTCCTTGGAACAAGTCGCGTGACGCTCGAGGAACACCGATCCCGTAAGCCGACTAGCTACGAGTTAGTCTCCGAGTAGAGCGATGGGCCGACCATCATGTCACGGCATCCTTGATCTCTATCTGTACAGTATTGATCTCCACGTCGCCGACATTCTTGAGCGAATGCGGAGGCAGCGGTACCGTCCATGTGGGTGTATTGAGCTTCGGTACTTCAAAGGCATTCCGGGTGTCCAGCATTACGTTTCCCGGGTGATCGAGCAGCACGTCACTCCAAGTCAAGATCAACAATACGCTCGACCATCGATGGGTGTGTACGGGCGTAGTATGCCCGGGCAAGATGCGTGTATGCACGACGCGCGCGCACTCGTTTTCAAGCAGTACGGAGTGATTGCCAGGTGCCGCTACCAATGCATCCAGGGAATCCGGCCACGGCCAGCTCTGCTCTTCATTCTGCATCGAATCCCCCCGCGTGATACTGGCATCACTCTCGGCCCATCGACGCGTACGATGCCATATTGTCCGCCGTTTGCTGTAGCACCACGAGACTCTGATCGTCGAAGACCGGAGTCCCTCCGCGAAAGGCGCTCACGGCTGACAGTAACGCCTGACCAGCAGCACTGGCCGACCGGGTCGTTTCGACAGGCAAACTCTTTGCGAGCTGTAGCAATCCTTCATAACCCAGTTCTTTGCCGGCATCGTTTGTCGATTCGCTGATACCGTCGGTGTACAGGACCAGCAGATCCCCACGTCCGAGTCGCACGGCACTTTGCAGATACTCGGTGCCGGGAATTAGCCCCAATGGGACACCCTCCATGGTGGTCTGCTTGTACGGTGTTTCATCATGCAGCCAGTCCCAAGTCTTCGCTGCTGCGTGATACCAGAGAGCGGAAGGGTGACCCGCATTCGTGAAGATCAGTTCGCCAGTCTTACAGAAGTAACCGAACACGGCTGCAGTGGCGTACTGCACATCCACCGGATCGTCTTCGCGACGGAAAGCCTCGTTCATCTCTTGCATTAGAATGCCTTGGTCGAGTGCATTCATGTGCTTTCGCAGCAAATCACGTAGCGTTACAGCGGTCGCGCTCACCGCCTGTCCATGACCGGCCACATCCGCCAAGACAACTCGCGAAAGCAGACCCTTCGAGCACACTGCCAGGTAATATAGATCGCCCCCCTCGGTGGCAGGTTGCAGCGGCCGCGAGTGTACCCAGCCCATAAATCCGGGGACCTCCACCGTCAAGTCCACAATGTTATTTCCGCCCCAGACCTCGGTACAAGCCAAACTGTGTACCCGATCTCCTGCGGGACCAGTCTCAGCAGGAGTTTCCAAGCTGCCATCCGAAGTGCTCATGCGTTGCATCCTCCGTCTGGGCGAGCACTCGAGCCTGATTGAATGTATCTGAAAGCTCCACTCGCCAAAACTGTCGCTCGATCCTCTCGACTAATTCATTTTCTCGCGACTCCCAAGCCGCTCAGCGCACGATCTGTGAGTCAGTCTTGTGAAAACCGCAAAACCTAAGCAGCCGATGAACCTGCTTTTCTGAACGCCGACTTGTCAAACCAGCGGCCGAGCAGAATATCCACGGAGATACTACCCGCCCCAAAAATCAGTACGACAAGCGAGGCAACAAGAAAAGTAAAGGGCGCCGCTGCAGAGAATTTATCCGGATCGGAAAAGAAGGACAGCAGTGCTTCTCTATCCGCGGTCACGTATGCGACGAGCATGTTCACCGTTAGAACCAGCGCGGTCAGCTGCGACAACAACCCGAGGGCCAGGAAAATACCCCCGAACAATTCCACGCAAGAGATGAAGACCGCCGTCAGCGCGGGAAAGGGCAATCCCAAGCTAGTAAAAAAATCAGTGACATTCGGCAAATGATGCAACTTCCCCCAGCCGCTCTGGGCAAGCTGCACGCCCCAGTACAACCGAATCAACAAGAGAAACGGGGGTTTCAGATACGAGAACCTCTCGAAAACCCAGTCATACATCGCTTTCGCTTGGATCAGCACGTTTACCATGGTTCTCTGTGGTACCTCCATCGCAGTACTCCGATCACAAACGTTCCCGTGCGGCGAACCAGCCCAACGCGGCCCAGTTGCGAAACCACCGGTGAACCGCAGGAATTCGCCGAACCGGCGCCATCGAACTCCTATCTAACGCGAGGCAAACCGCTCGTCCGATCGTCTTGCCCGCTGCAAGTGTGCTCAATGCGAGAAACTCTTCAGGTTCGAGCTGCCTGAAATACACCGAGAAATCAATTCGATGGATGGCGAGATACCTTCTTGAGGCGCGTCTCTTGCTCACTGCGCGAAGGCGCCGGCGCTGGCCGCTCTCGGAAAACGCTTGGCTCGCCCCATGGCGCTGTTCGACGTCTCCCTTAAGACTGAGCAGGATTTCATCGACCGGATAGCAAACACTGAGCAGCTGAACATACGGCTGCAGCTTCAGCCGAAGATCCGATCGTCCCACTCCAACAACGTGGCGGTATGGCCTGAACGGCCAATCGCCCGTTCATATAGCTTCCAGACAGGCTCAATTACAGGATGATCGCGCGTGTCCAAAATATATTTGCGGTACTTGGAGTGTCCCGCGATGTGGATTTGCGCTACGCGCTCGCAGGGAATGCTGTTGACGTACTCGAAGGGATCGAAGTTGTGATTTTGCGATGATACGTAGATGTTGTTCACGTCCAGCAAAATTCCACAATCGGCGCGCTCTGCCACTTTAGACACAAACTCCCATTCACTCATCTCCGAGACGTGGAATTCGGCGTAGCTACTGACGTTTTCGACAGCAATCGGGATCTCCAGAAAATCCTGTACGGCGCGCACCTTCTGCGCTGTGATTCGTGCGGCCTCGAATGTATAGGGCATCGGCAGAAGGTCGTGCGTGTATCGGCCATCGACGCTTCCCCAGCAAAGATGGTCCGAAAGCCAACGCGTCTTTGTGCGCCTCCCTAATTCTTTGAGTCGCCGCAGATGCTCGCGATCCAGTTTGTCCGCTGAGCCAAAGTACATCGACACGCCGTGCTGGACCACCTTGTACTGCTCCAGGATCTGATCAAGGATGTGCAGCGGCCGCCCGCCGTCGAGCAGGAAGTTCTCAGAAATGATTTCGAACCAATCCACCACAGGCTTGCGCGACAAAATATGATCGTAGTGGGGCGCACGTAGGCCGATACCGATGCCGTAGTCGGTGAAACCATTGAAGCGATTCGCACTCAAAGTTGCGCTCCCGCCGGCTCGAAACAAAAGGGCCGGTCTGACCGCCCCGGCCCGCCGCCCGAGCGCAGAAATGTACGAGCCTTACGCTGGTGGCTTCGACCCGTCCGTTGCGCAACCTCCCTTTCCTTTGCAGGTATTCTTGCCCTTGCAACCGTTGTCTCCGGCCTTGCATCCGCCCTTGCCCTTACAAGAGTTTTGGCCCTTGCAAGCATGCTTTTCCTTCACCTTCTTGTCCGCTTTTTGGCTGCTGTCTTGGTCCTGGGCGCTGAGATTCGACTTCAGTCCGGGAAGAAGATTGGAAGCTTGGACCGCCGGTGCGCTCCCCGCGAGTAGACCCGCGAAAGCCGCCCCTGCCAACAACGCTTTCATCGATTTCGCCATTAACTTGTCCTCCGCATTCAGTTTGGGTACAGAGGCGTCTCCGCCCTCGTTAGGACTGAGTCTCCGACGCAGGCGGCAAAACCCCTTCACCATTCTTAGTCTCGGACTGACCTCAAACGTTACAGAATGTCGGGCTGGAGCGATTTCTTGGGATGAAAGTAACAAAACCTGTGCTGCGAAGACTAACCTCTCGAAATCCCTGGCTCTTGTACCAACTCCGGTCGGCTATGACGGTTGCATCGGGCCGAGCGGTGAGTTCCCTGGAAGCTTGTCGTTCCCGTCAAAGCGGCGGCCCTAAAGGAAAGCGTGCCAATGCTGCATGACATAGGCGACACGGCGGGAAAGCTGTGGCATTACCTGGCGGAAAATCCGGCGTCGACGATAGACGATGCGGCGAAATCCCTAAAGTTGAAAGAAAGCCTTGTACATATGGCTGCCGGTTGGTTAGCGCGTGAAGACAAGCTCGTGTTCGAGGCCAATGGAAAAACCTTCAAAGTTTCAGTGAAGTCGGACCAATAGCAGAGGCGCGGCAGGTGTCGGGTCCCTAGGTCATCCGTGGCGTCGTTACGATTTCACATTTTGAAGGAGCCTCGCGTGTTTACCGGCAGCCTGAAACTCGACAGCCTCCGCGATCCGCACCTTCCCACCGTTTCGCACTTTTTGATCCAGTATCCTTTCGCAAACCGCCTCGTTCCCGGATCGCTGGATGCTGTCCAGCATGTCCAGCCATGGGGACCCACGGTAATTCTCTCCGATGGGGACGTCGTCTTCCAGCCAGACAAGATTTCGCGATCGGGACTACTGGAGGCACTTGATTCACGCGCCCTGATCTACATTCACAAGGAAACCGAGCTCAGCAACGTCGAGTCGCGATTTCCGGCCAGCCACTACATCATCGTCGATGATACACTGCGCATTCTGACTGCCGTCAAAGAAATCTGGGGTTCGCGCGCCACCACTGTTTTTGTACGGCAGGAACACTATGCGCGCGACCCCAAGACCTTGTCTCAGTTCCCACCCGCCGACGTGAGTCTGGAGCGCATCGGTGAGTTGGCTACTCTCGAGTTCGGTCGCCGTTCCAGCGGAAACTTCTGACTTCAGAGGGAGCGGCACACTCGTGTTCAACAACGAGAGTCGACACTCCCGTATGGTGATGACGTGCACCGATATATTCGCCGAGGCCTAATTGGAATTCTCGCCGGCGCGCTGTCAGGCGTCGCCTTGGCATTCACCCTGGGTTCTTCCGCGTTCGGATTGATTTTCGGAGCCATTCTTGGCGCACTTTACAGCGTGGGTATGCGGCCGGTTCGTCGGGGGTACGCAGACAATCTTATGACTGGCGCTACGCTCGGGGTCCCACTCTGGGGCCTTGCCAGCGTCATCGCTGTCCCGCTGCTTGCGGATCAAATGCCTGCCTGGAGTGCGGCGGGAATGCGTGCCCACTTTTCCGCGCTCGTGGGCTGGGTGCTGTTTGGCGCCTGCCTCGGGGTCCTCAACCAGGCGCTCACCGATTTGGCCCACGCGGTATGGGGACCAGAGCCGAAACCCGCGCTCCCGACTCACCTCCCCAAAGAGCGGATCGTCATCCTGGGTGGTGGTTTTGCCGGGATGACGACGGCCCAGTGTCTGGAGAAGGAGTTGGAAAAAAACATCTCCGTCCAAATTACCCTCGTCAGCGAGAGCAACGCTCTTCTCTTTACACCTATGCTGGCCGAAGTCGCCGGCAGCAGCTTAGAACCAAGTCACATCAGTACCCCCCTGCGCAGCAGTTTACGTCGGACAGAGTTCATTCGCGCCCGCATCACCGGGATCGATCTCGGGAAACGCCAGGTGCTTTTGGAAGGAATTGCTTCCGCTGAGGTTGCGTCCGAGGCGCGGGAAGTTCCTTACGACCATCTCGTTCTCGCTTTGGGTTCCGTCTCGAACTACCTAGGCATGCCCAACGTCGAGAAACTGGCATTCAACTTCAAGACTTTGTTGGACGCCATTCGAATTCGCAACCACGTCATTGAGATGTTCGAGCGGGCCGACCGTGACCCGGACCCCCTGCGTCGCGCCCCACTTCTCACGTTCGTGGTCGCGGGTGGCGGATTCGCCGGCGTGGAACTTGCCGGCGCGTTGAATGACTTCGCTCACGGCATCCTGGCCGACTATCCAAATCTTGGTCCCCACGAAGTCCGCGTCGTGCTTGTGCACGCGCGGGAACGCATTCTCCCGGAATTGAGTGGATCGTTGGCCCACTACGCTCAGGAGAAAATGGCAGCGCGTGGAGTGCAGTTTCGGCTCAATGCACGCTTGGCCGACGCAAAGCCGGGGCTCGTGGTTCTCAACGACGGCGAGATTCCTGCCGAAACTCTCGTTTGGACCGCCGGAACCGCGCCAAGCCCCATCGTTAAGCTTCTCGACGTGGAAAAAGACAAACGTGGTGCCGTTAAGGTGGATGCGGATTTGGCAGTCCCAGGTCATCTCGGGGTGTGGGCGCTGGGAGATTGCGCCGCGGTAACCGATGCAAAGTCAGGGAAGCCTTGTCCCCCTACCGCTCAGTTTGCCTTGCGCGAGGCCAAGATCATGGCTCGAAACCTGGCCGCGCATCTGGTGGGTCGCGCTTCCCAGGGATTCCATTTCGATTCACTCGGCGCGCTCTGCGTGATCGGTCATCAAACGGCCTGCGCGGAACTGACCATACCGTTCGCGCGAACCCGGGCACTGCGGTTTTCCGGCTTATTTGCATGGTTCATGTGGCGGGGAATCTACTTGGCAAAGCTTCCCGGCCTGGAGCGAAAAATTCGAGTCTTGTTTGATTGGACCGTCGAGCTGTTTTTCCCGCGCGATATCGTCCAAACCATCGATCTCAAGTAGGGGAATTCCTGATGCGCTGGTCGTACGTACCATCGGCAGAGCAACCAACCCTGGACCCCAGACCTTTTCTCTGGAGCGAGCCCGCATTGGGAATGCTTGTCGGCGCAGGATGCGCCGCACTCGGCCGCGCGCAGTTCGCGGCGTCCCTGCTTGAGAGCATTCTTTTGGGCGCACTTTTTGGGCTGCTTTTTTTTGTGGCATTCGCCCACCGGACACACAGTCCCGGCGAAGGCTTGATTTGGGGTCTTGGATCGGCGTCGCTGGTTTGGTTGCTGATTCCCGCAGGTTTGATTCCTCTCCTCAAAGGCACGGCGCATTCCTCGGCCATGCTGACGGATGCGCGAGCACGCTTTCCCGAACTTGTCGCCTACCTGGTGCTTCTCGGCATGCCCGTGGGCCTTACGTTCGGCATACTCGGCGCAGTTCGGTCGCGTTGGTTGAAATGGGAATTCCGATGGGGGCGCGCCATCGTGGTGGGAGGAGTAGCCGGAACCTTGAGCGGACTGGTATTCAGTCGCTGGATGTATGAAGGCGAATTCTATCCGTTACTCGGCGGTTTCGCGCAACTAAGCTCTCGCTCCGAGATGGTCGCCTTCCATTTCCTTATCGCCCTACTGATTGGAGCCGTTTTCGGACTGCTCTTTCAGACCGATGTTCGAGGCCTTGGTTCGAGCATGGGTTGGGGACTAGGGTTCTCCATTTTCTGGTGGTTCCTCTGTCCCCTGACACTTTTTCCGCTTTGGAACCGAACCCCTCTCGATTGGTCGGCGGACCAAGGCAGCGCATTGTTCGGTTCCTTGGTAGGTCATATTGTCTATGGCTTGATTTTGGGTGTCATCTACGCTGCGATTGACCGGGCTTGGTTGAGGCTTTTCGTTCAATCCGACCCGCTGAATCGTCAACCTGAAGGACCAGGCTTGCATGTGCTGCGCTCCCTGGGATGGGGAGCCTTAGCGGGCCTCGCAGGTGGCGTCGTGGCGAGTCCCGTATTGCTGGCCACCGGCGTGCTGTCCAAGGTCGCTGGCCTCGAAACCAGCTTCTTCGGTTTCAAAGGTCTGGTCATCCATCTAACCGTCAGCGCGTTCATTGGAATGACCTATGGCCTGCTCTTTCGAAACGAAGGTTCCAGCTGGAGCTTGGGAGTCTCTTGGGGATGGCTGTTCGGGCTGATTTGGTGGTACGTCGGGCCGATGACTCTTCTCCCTCTTGCTCTCACTGGAGTGTGCGACTGGAGCACGAATGCTGCCTCCGCGTTGCTGCCGTCCTTGATCGGGCACCTTGTTTATGGCGCAGTAACCGCAGCCGTTTTTCTTCTGCTGGAGCATCGCTACGAACGGTGGCTGCTGCTTGATCCGAAAATCTGGCCCGCGAACAAGAACGCGAGCGTCCCACCGGAACGCCGGCACCAGCATTGTGGTTTTTCGTGGTGGGTCTCGGCGTGCTGTTGCCGATTCTCCTCGGGTAAACAATTCTGTGCGACCACCGACGAGGCCATGTACCTGAGCCCTAAGTTCGCGTTCCTTGCAAAACAAACATCGTGGCCCGAAGGATTTCGAAGTCTGCGAATACGCGGGGATGAGGCTGACGTAGAAACGGACATCTTGTGAGATTGCACCTAAGAACGAAAAGACCCACGCCCTGGTCGGAAAGCAAGAAAACCATAAAGCACCGCTGGACGACTCCTTTTTGGGCGCTCGAATGGCTCTGGGAGTGGGTCGCCTATTTTCTGAGCAACTGGACGTTCCTACAGGTTCTGGACTATATCCGCGGCTTCGGCGTAATCGTCGCCGTCATTTTCTATTTTTCGGAATCCGGCGATCGCATAAAACAAAGGCACTACCAAGCATGGCAGGTTATCAATACTGCCCAAGGAAAGGGCGGCAACGGAGGAAGGATCGAGGCATTGCAGGAACTCAACGACGATCGCGTTCCACTGGTGGGCGTCGACGCTGCTGGCGCCTTTTTGCAGGGCTTACATCTTGAAAAGGGCTATCTTGCTCGCGCAAACCTCAACGCCGCCGACGTGCGCAATGCCGTTCTGGTTTCCACCGATTTCAGTAACGCCAATTTGCGGGCTGCAAATTTCCGCGAATGCAAATGCACTAGAATTTCTTTCCGAGGAGCAACCCTTGATGACGCGGACTTTGGTGGCGCGGACCTGAGAGAAGTCGACCTTACCGGCGCGACGCTGGCAAATGCCGATCTCCGGAACGTCGATCTACACAGTGTCAATTGGAAGCATATCGAGACGGTCAGAATGGCCAATATCTCCGGGGTCCGCAATGCTCCCGAAGGATTCGTTGCCTGGGCTCTAAAGAACGGTGCCGTACAGACATCCTCGGATTCTGACGCGGGAGCTTTGCAATTGAATGACCGTTGAGTTCATGATTCTGCCGAGAGCAGCAATTTGCGACTGCGAGCTTTCATCGCCGGCGTGCCGTACCGAACAGCCTCGCGTAGTATCTCCACTATTCTTGGTTGAAGACTTGGGTCATCCTGCGCGAGATCGGCCAGGCCCTGAAGCGCAACGTCTTAACGATGGAACTACGGCCCTCCAGATAGCTGCACAACTCCGCGGCAAGCCTGTAGTCGCGGCTTGGCGGGGCGAGCGCTATTGTTTCAAAATCCGGTGGTCACTCGTGCCGCTGACAATTCTTGCACGAACCGGATCATCGGGGTTATTTGCCCCCTTTTGCCCCCTCGCGTTTTTGCTAAGTGCCGACCAATCAGGAAGATGATTGGTAGGGGCGGTGGGGATCGAACCCACGACCTTCGGCTTAAAAGGCCGCTGCTCTACCACTGAGCTACGCCCCTAAACTTGTTGACTCAACTGAGGTTATCAAAAAATCCACTGCACAACGTTGGGGCAACTTGCAATGAACTTGTATTGTTTCTGAGGCGCTCAGTTTACTTCCCCGCCTTCCTTTTATTGTAACGGGTAACAGTCTGGATTGCATCTTTCACATCGTCGGTACTGGTGATGTTGTAGCGGTCAAATACGGTACGGGTTTTATGACCGCTGATGCTCATGGCGACTTTCTCGGACACGCCTGCCCGCACCAGATTACGGATGCCCGACCGGCGAAGGTCGTGAGGAATCACGCCTTCGTATTTTTCCCATTTGTAACCTTTCGGCGAAACCATTTTGGCGATCTTGCCGAGGCCTGCCGCAACGCATGCATGCTGAAATTCTTTGCGGAAATTCGTCGTATCGAACACAGGCGCATCATCTTGGCGGAATTGCTTTTTCAGCATGCTGGTTAGTGCATCCGAAAGTGGGAGAGTTTGAGGCGCTCCGGTCTTGGTGATTTCTTCGGGAATCTCGATGACTCCTTCTTTCAGATCAACCCACGACCACCTAATATCCTTTGCGGCTGTAGTGCGGCTCACGTCCTCGTACAGAAAGAGCGCATAGGGCTTGAGATGATTTGGCATTCCTGACATCAGTTTGTCGAACCGTTCAGGCGTGACGAAGCCCCGTCTGACCTTACCCGCTTCCGAAACCATCGGGAAATATGGTTTTGCGAATTGCAGCTTTCTCTCTTGGATCGTGAGGTTCATCATGCGACGCAAGATCGAAAGATTGCGGTTGATGGTAGAGTCGTCGATGTCCTCATCACGGCGCTTTTTTCGAAACGCACGGAATACGTCCGCGTCCATTTGGTCGAGCCGCATTCCGGCGAAAAACTCGTCAAGTACTTTGAGGTTGCGTTTGTAAGGATAGAGCTTGACCTTGCCATCCTCTTGCTTCTCTTCCACGAGTTTGCCGATTTTTTTCTCCCGGTAATTTTCAATGAGGATTTGACGCATATCCTCATAAAGAATGCCGCCCAGTTCTTGCGGCGAACGTTCTCCCCGGCACATGGCTGTGAGGCGCTGATTGAGCATCTCCTGCGCGACCGAACGAAGCGTGCTTCTGGTGGACTCGAGTACGCGTTCCCGGAGCGCACCACGGGAAGCTCGCGGGAGTGGATTCCCCGGCGAATCTGTTTGTCATTGGTGCCGAGCAGTCGGGCAGCCTGTTTTACGTGACGGCGATTGGCGTCAATTCCTGTTGCGATGCCCGCGCGGCTTCGGCGATTATGTGCATCCGGGGGTTGGAGTCGGGAGCTGCCATAAGTTCTTAATACGATGACATCCGAAAATCTCGGGGTCTTCTCCCTCAATCTGGACTTGTCAGGCACGACCAGGTGCGACGCTGGATAGGGCCGGCGTTTCGTCGTTATTCCGACCCTGCTCGCGCTGGAGGGCGGCGATGACGAGGGCGAGCGCCTCTCGCCACTCGGCGTCCTCGAGGTGGTCGCGGTAGGCCAGGACGACCGCCACGATCGCCTCCGCGGCCTCTTCCGCGACCCCCGGAGCCTCGCTCTCCTGCCGGGGGACGACCGACACTTTGTCGACCGGACCCCTCAGGATCGCCCGCGTGCTCGCGTTCGATCGGGACTCCGCGGCGGACGCCAGGCGGGACTCAAAGTCGGCGGGAGGGATGTCCGCCGCCGCCAGTCAGCCGACTGGCGGTTGGTGATTCTCAAGTCCGCCAGGGACATCAAAGTTTCATCGCTTCGGTGTACCAGCCATTGTTGTAACGGTTGAGGTCCCAAACATGAACAACCCAAACGACGAGATTCTAGCCGCGGTGCCCTTGCCGGGAGCGCGCACGCGCAGGCAGGTCGCGCTCGCTCGTCTGCTACTTTTGGCTATCGACACGACGCTCGCTGGCGAGCCTTTGGGGCCAAAGACCACACTCGATTTGCTAGGGGAGCTTCGGCGCGCACACTCGGAGCTAGCGGCATCCGCGATTGAGGAGACATAGCATGCACTGCTGCCAGGCTTCATTGCCGCTCACCATGGCGGAATATGAGGATTTGCCGGACAGGGACGGCATCATCCCAGGCCGCGCCATGTATGCGTACGAATGCTGACGGCCCGCTGTGATTAAGCCAACGGCACGTGGTTTTGTGCAGACCACTACGATGCCGTGCGCCGGGGCGAGCGTTTGATCGAAGAGCGTTCCGACGCGTGCGGCTCTTGTCGCTATAGTTGATATGTAATCTCCAGTAAACTGAGGAGAGCTTTCCTGAGCCGACTATCACGCGTTCAGACTTGGAGGTCCCGATGAAATTCCTAGTACCTTGCTTAGGCGCCTTGTTTCTGGCCGCGGGTTCCTCTCCACGGCCGCACCAATCTGAACGCAATCAACAGCCTCGATTTTCCACTTCCGGCTCGATCGTCAAGCCTTCGATAACTGGACCCGAAGGTGTCACCCCACTAGTTCATGTTGTGGAGCAGCCCGACTCTCCACTGGAAATCCTCGCGATTGATTTCAAGGATTCGTTCCTGTCTATAGTAAACGAGCGTGAAACTGAGCAACTGCGCTGCACGGTGTCTGCCGCCCACACCTGATTCTGCACCTCATGCAAGATCGATTTTGGATTAACCGTGGTTCGCACCTGTACGATGAAATTCCCCGTAATCATTGGTGGAATGAACGCCATCGGTACCGCGGGTTGCTGCGGACCCGCATTTTTCACATCGGCTACCACACCGACGATCTGAAACCTGGCATCGGGCGACATTTGTTCGGACTTCATCTGAAAGGCCCGTTTTAATCCTCCCCTCCAACCGTTGAAGTCCTTCACCTCAAGTTGTTTTCCTATTGGGTCGGCGTCGCCAAACATATCGCGTGCCAACTTCTGGTTGAGCACAGTTGCAAACTGTCGCGTTGCGACCTCGTCTCGTGATAGCCACCGGCCTGCAAGCAGGCGCAACCCCAGAGTTCCCGAGCAATTCTCGTCGCATTCATCCAAAGCCGCTTCCTCGGTGCGCCCTTGGCCAGGCACAGTTACCTTTCGCCCGCGCGAAGGACCATAGGCCGGAATCGTGTTGTTGACAGCGACGCTCGCCACTTCTGGCAACGCTTTGACGCGGGCGGCTGTCACTTCACAGTTTTCTTTCGCAACCGAAGCTCGCAATGTCTGACTGACCTCAAATCGCTGTCAGAAGTCGATGGAACCTTAAATGGTCGGGACATGCCACCGGGCCCAACCCCCTTGGGTGGTTCTCACCGGAGCTAGATGACCTAGGCCTGATCTTCCGTCGACGCGAGGCAATAATATCGCGGCGCTTTCTCGGTAAGTGATCGTCGCAAGGCCCCACTAGGTCGTCGCTATGGCCCGCGAGGTGCTGCTGAAGGGAACCGGCCGCCGCTTGTTTCCGCTGTGTTTGCTGAGAATGTACGTTAGTGCCCCCACTGGTGGGTGCGGGAGCTAGAGCGGGGACGGGATCGGGACGGTTGTGGTCATGAAGCTCCGTTTCGGGGCAACTAGATAGGAGATTGAGATGAAACTTACGTTGGGTAAGAGCTTTTTATTGGGCTTAAGTACTAGCGGTCAAACGCCCGGTTAAATAAACAAGAATGTCATTTCCCCAACAGAGGCGCTGGGAACTCGTCCGTAAGCTGATCAGCGAGAAAATCTCCGTGCAGGCTACGTTTAGACTGATTCGGGTCTGAAAATACGGGTGAAGGGCTTTGTGGTCAGCGTGACCGAACCGACTGGGGTCATCGTCTCCACGGAACATCACGTCTCGCGGAACAAAGGAGCCTGGGTCTCCGTCCCCATCTACAACCGCACCACCGCATGCTTATACGCAGACAAGCGGGACTTCCCGGTGCATGAGAGAGAACGATTCGCGGAAGAGTTCGGTGACACGCTGCTTCTGTTTGCTTTCACCGACTGCCAAGAACGGCTCGCTTTAACATTCACGCTATAGTCGCAGATCTTCGCGTGGAACAGGGACTTGTGGATGCCTCAGATGCTGGGTCTGCTGGTGACCCTTTCCGAATCAATCGATTGACGCTCACACAAGTCATGACAACAATGGATGAACGCCGACGCTGGCCCCGGTATCCTATCGCTTTGGTTGCGACGATCACCGAGTTGCTCTCGGCCCAAATCTCGAAGGGACGCACCTCCGATGTTAGCCGGGGAGGCTGCTACGTCGATTGCCCACATCCGCTGGCTTTGGGAACCTCACTTCGCATCAGCCTTACCACGGGTAGTGAAACCTTCGAAGCCGCTGCGAGAATCGTGTACGTTGCGCC
Organism: uncultured Acidobacteriota bacterium; assembly: GCA_963810355.1. Classification (GTDB taxonomy): domain Bacteria; phylum Acidobacteriota; class Terriglobia; order Acidiferrales; family UBA7541; genus Acidiferrum. Next base: position 9,152 of record CAWENU010000007.1, on the reverse strand, counting down.
AGACCCGGGCATGGGAATATGCTTCGATGAGCCTATTCCTGCGCGAGAGTTGGAAATCCTCGAACGGTGGCTTGCAGCGGCCAAAGATACCTCAGTCTCACGATAAGGACAGTAAGCCACCTATGTTTCCATACCGCGAGGGCCATCCCCATATTGTGCCCTTAACGTACCACCGCTACGACATTCAACTACTCGTTTGATATGCGGTATCGCAAAAGTCTAAACTGTTACTTGACTAGGTATATTACATTGATATACTGACCAACGAAACGCCCACTTTATTGTCGGAGACAAAGATGCAGACATGTGAGCGATACCGTTGTAGGAGTTGCGGGAGTGAGATTGTAATGGCCAAGGGCTCGACCGAACCTTCTGGGAACGAATTGTCAAGATTATGTTGCGGAGTGGAGACGGAGAGAGTGAGGAAACGCCTCTGCCTGCCCCTTTATGGATCGCACCATAGCGCCACGACCCTAGCGGGCGGCAATGATCGTCGGGGAAATCAATTCGAGGGCGCGGTCTTTTCGGGGCCGCGCTTGTTCGTTTGACACCGAACCTCAGTTCATGAAGTCGAATCAGTTTGGGGCAGCTTGCGTTGTGTTTGGGATAACGATGGCCATTTGTGAGTTTCTTAGTCCTCAGTTAGCCCATCGGCGGGAACGACGAAAGCTTTTAGGAAATCATTTTCGGTAGACGCTTGATCCATTCGGCGCTCGCAAAGGTCGCTGCAATGAGAAGAGCATCTCTGTGTTCACGACCAGCACGGTCTTGCCGTCGCCCATGATTGCGGCGCCCACGTACTCTGGTACCTTGGCTAAAACCCCGTTCAGTGGCTTGATGACAACCTCAACTTCGCCGAGAAAGTGGTCGACGATCAGGCCGTACGGTCCCAAGGTAGCATTGATGATCGCTACTGCCACTTCCTCCGGCGGTTCTTGGTCGGGGCCGAACGAGAGCGCATCGACCAAGGACAGGAGTGGAAAAACTGTGCCGCGCACGGGAGCAATTCGTTGCCGGTTGACGGCTCGGATTGCGGATCGCGGGATTTTAACCATGTTACGGATGGTTTCCATTGGCAATATGACCTCCTGTCCCGATACCGAGACGAGAATCCCCTTGGAGACCAGCAGGCTGGCCGGAAGTTCGATGCGGAACGAGCTGCCCTTTCCCAGTTCACTCTGAATCTGAATAGTGCCATGTAAGGCCTCAACACTGTTGCGCACTACATCCATGCCAACACCGCGGCCGGACAAATCGGTTACTTTATCGACGGTCGAAAAACCAGCTGCCAGGATGATTTTGAACGCGGCTTCTTGGTCCATTGTGGCGATGGCGTTCTCGGAAAACAGACCCTTCTCGACGGCGCGGCGCTTGAGCTTTTCGGAGTCGAGACCCTTGCCATCGTCCTTTACCTCGATGACCACGTTGGACCCGCGCGTGTAGGCCGTGAGATCGATACGGGCCAGCGCGGGCTTGCCCTTCTGCGCACGGTCGGCTTTAGACTCGATGCCGTGATCGGCGGCGTTGCGGATGATGTGGGTCAGGGGGTCGCCGATGCTGTCGATCATGGTTTTGTCGAGTTCGGTTTCTTCGCCGTTCACGTGTAACTCGATATTTTTGTCTAGACTGCGGGCGAGATCGCGCACCAGCCGGGGAAAGCGTTGAAACACCTGGCGCACGGGCATCATGCGGATGGACATCACTGTGGCTTGCAGGTCCTCCGAGAGCCGCGACACCTTGGCACCAGCGTCGCGCATTTCTTTGATCATGCTCTTAGGCGATTCTTCGCGCTCGATGCGCGCGGCGAAGGCCGGCAGTGCGCCGCGAACCACCAGGAGCTCTCCGGCCAGCCGCATCAGTGCGTCGAGTTTGGCGGAGTCCACGCGAATGCTTTGCGCCGCCACTCCCGTGGAGGCTTCTGTAACTGGCGCGGCGTCCACAGTGCCTGCAAGAACGGGGGCTATCGACGATCGCGGTGACCGCGGGCAAGCCCACGGCGGTCCTGGCCGCCTCAATGAGGAGTCTTCACCTTCGAAAGCCAGCCACCGTCCAAGATTCCCTGTTGCTGGACCGCGAGCACGCTGTCAAGAACCTCGCGGGCAGCCGGTGGCTCCGACGTGGGCGTGCGCCCTGGTGGCCGCGATCAGCGTTTGCGCCGCACGAAGGCGCGGTAGCCAGTCCGAGTTTCTCGTCTTCGGACTGGCATTGTCCGATCGCGAAGTCCATCGCGGAAAAGCACTGCTCGGCGGCGCCGCGAAAACGAACGTTCTTGCCTTCTCTTCGAGCGATGCGGCGGGCTCCTCGCGCTCGATAGACACGCTGCAGTCGTCCTCGACGAACAGGAACACCGCGCGGACGGCTTCCTCGGGCTGCTTGGTTTCTACATAAACCGTCCAGTGCAAGTAGCACCGCTCCGGGTCAAAGTTCTCGTTTTGGAGCAGGTTGTCGGCCTCGCAATGGATTTCGATCGCGCCGAGATCGGTAAGCTCGAGCAGCAGGGAAGCTGGGTCGATTCCCGAATAGAAGATTTCCGCATTGGGACGAAAGATAATCTTGTATCGTACGGGCGTGTCCGCTGCACTCTTGCTCGCCTCGGTTTTGTTCGCGGCTTTGTCCATCTCCGGCAGAAAGGGACGAAGCGCAGTGAGCACCTCGGTCTCCAGCGGTAGAGGCGTGTCGGAGTCCGAGCTGCTAAGCGCCAGCAGCATTTCACAGCAATCGCAGGCCTTCAGGGTGGCGTCGATCAGCTCGGGAGTCGCTTCCAACTGGTGATTGCGAATGCGATTGAAGACCTCTTCGACGTGGTGTACGAAGCCAGCCAACCGGCGGAAACCCGCGCTCGCGCCCGATCCTTTCAGCGTGTGCATGGCGCGGAAAACACGGTTGATCACCTCGGCGTTGCGTGGCTCCAACTCGAGCAGCAGCAGCGCGCCACCCAGGTCCGTGAGTAAATCAGCAGCCTCGTTGCGATAGGCAGCTTGAAGTTGTTCGAGATCCCCGAAATCCATAAGGTTGCCGGCTTTTCCCTATACTCGAGTCAACGATCAGCGCAGAACTTTGGTCACCACCGCCAGCAATTGCTCCGGTTCGAACGGTTTTACGATCCACCCGGTGGCCCCCGCAGACTTGCCTTCCTGCTTTTTTTCCAGTTGGGATTCCGTGGTCACCAGGACGATGGGGGTGAATTTGTATTGCGGCAGATTTCGCAAGCTGCGTAGCAGTTCCAGACCGGTCATCAGCGGCATGTTGATGTCGCTTAGCACTAGGTCAAAGGTTTCCGCGGTCGCCTTTGCCAGACCTTTGGCGCCGTCTTCGGCCTCGACCACTTCGTAGCCCGAACGGGAAAGAGTCATTTTAATCAATTGGCGGATGGTCAGGGAGTCGTCGACTGCTAAAACTTTTTTAGCCATGCGGCTTTTCTCCGTCGGAAGATTCCGTGAGTGACGCTGGCGCCGGGATCTCCGGTCGTGATTCATCCACGATGGGAGACTGGGTGAAGAATGTGTCCAGACCGCGACGCTTCAGGGCCGCCATGAAGGGATCTGAAGTTGAGGCGATCTGAAGCCCGCCGGTCTCGCGGCTCAACCGGCAAAGTATTTGGATGATACTGGTATCCATCGCGTCCAATGCCTCGGCATGCAGCTGGATGCTCTGGCCTGCCTCCATCGCCGGCAGTAAAGCGTCCCATAGCGGTCTGGCTTGTTGCACGCCAAGCCGTCCGGTCAGAGTGAGCTGCACTCCAGCGCCGACCGTCAGCAATTGAAATGGCAGTGCAACCACCTTCGTTTCAGAAGAGCTCGACATTGTCGCCATACTCCTGTCCCGCGGGCTGTTCGGTCAGCCGCCCATGATCGTTGGTTGCTTCACCACCGACGAGGGCGTGCACCTCGTGTTGCTCGCGCATGGTGTAACCGGCCGAAGCCGCGGCGAGATCAAACGGCTTGTCGGATTTTGGATAGATATCGAGAAGAGTTGCGAGCGTGCAGTCCAGGGCGCCAAACAACTCGGTTGCTTGGGTGACAAAGTTAATGGACCGGATCAAGGTTCCGGTCCTTTCTTGCAGCTGGTTGGCTTCCTTGCCAAGACGATTGACACCTTCATGTTCGGTCCTTCGTGAGGCCCGTACCGCGTCATTGAGATGGTTCGAAGACAAACCGTCGCGGCAGGCTTCGACCTTCTGAACGTCGGCCGTGAGCGTGGTGGCTTGACCTTCCAGGGTGGTAGCCAGACTGGGCGCGCTGCGCATTCAGATTTTCGGCCAGCTTGAGGATGTGCTCCGCAGCCTCGGACGTTAAATTGCCGAGCACCCCAACTCCTACGGCTGATGCCATCTTGTCCGCCGCAACCAAGACATTAAGAGCGACCCTTTTCACCGACCGCGCTAGCGTTTCAAAGTCGTCGCTATTGGCATTCAGTAGTTCGCGGATCGGACCGATCTGCGTCAGAACGAAGGTGCCAATCTTTGCCGCTGCGGACAGCAAATCCGCGACGCTGCCGTTGAGGGAGGCGATGTCATCGGCCGCCTGGTCGATTTGTGCGATTTCATCGCCACGGGTCCGGGCAGTCCCTTCGCCGGCCAGTGCTTGCGTGCAGTCACTCACACTGTTGAGCCCTTCCTCGATGCGCTGTCCGGTATTAATAATTAGTTCGAGAACGCATTTGGCCTGCTCGCGCTGCAATAACAATACGTGGGAGGGTTCTTCTGCATCCAGGTCGCGAAGACTGCACAGCGATTCCTGGATATGCTCAAGGCGCTGGCGAATTGCGTCGTGGCCTTGCAGCGCCTTGACGGCCTCGCGGGTCCCTTTTGCGAGCACCGTTCCGAGAGTTTCTGCCTTGTTCTTGACTCTCATCAGGTCAGTTGGGGCTCTGGAAAGTAGTGCCAGACTACTCCCGACCTTTTCTTCCGATTCCGTCGCCCGCACCGCATAAGAGGCGGACTCCTGTGCGACCGCGCGAGTGGCCGCGGAGATTTTCTCAAGAATGGTTACCAGGGCGCGCTCCTGCGAGTCGCCAGCGAGTTTGAGAGAGTTCACTACGCCGCGCACTTCATCGTAGATGGTAAGCACGGAGGCGCTATCGTCTGGCGGCAGCCGCGACGCTTCCAGCCGGAAATAGAAGGCGATGTATCGAAGCGGCACTAAATTGTCCTGCAACTGGTTCGAGGTACCCAAGAGTCCCTTAGTCTCCTCAGCGGCCGACGCCAACTGTCGATTTACGTCCTGGATTTGGTTCAACGACGCTCGGAACACGCTGCAGCCATCCAATATGGATTGGCGAATATCATTCTGACTCTCACTCGCCGTCGCGATGAGATCCGCCAGCCCGGCAGTCGCTTTTTGCACACTCTCCGCCATCTTCCAACAATCATCGAGCGCCCCGATCAACCGGCCAAACTCAGTTCCACTGTCCTCCACATAGCGGCTTAGCCGTTTGTTTAGGTCTTCGAAGTCCGCCCAGGCGGCGGACAGCGATTCCTGCGCGTCCGCCTTCACGTTCACGTTTTGGCACCCGACGAAACGTCGATGCCCAGAAGCATTTGAATGTTTTCGATTAAAGGCTGAGGATCTGTGGGCTTCACGATGTAGAAATTCGCGCCAGCCCGGAAGCCGCGGCTCTTGTCTTCTGCTTCGGACTCCGTCGAGATGATCACGATCGGCAGGTTATCGAAGTCGCCGGTCAGGCGCACTCGGCGGATGAATTCGTAGCCATCCATGTTGGCCATGTTGATGTCCGTCAGAATCAGGTCGAAGCTTTGCGTAAAGAGCTTCTCGAGCGCGTCCGCGCCGTCTATCGCCGTTACTGTTTCGAAGTCCGCTTCGCGCAAAATGTAGGAATGGTAGTTACGGGTAAACTCGGAGTCGTCAACGATCAGCACCTTGCGCTTCATATTCAGTCCTTTGTGTACAGCAGGTGTCCCCCGGCCTTTTTCAGACGGAATGCCGTGGAAATTCGGCCGACAGATTCGGAATGGCCGAGGAAGAGATAGCCCTTGTGGTTCAGAGCGTCATAGAAGTGGTTCACCACGTTGCGCCGTGATTCGTCATCGAAGTAAATCAGAACATTCCGGCAAAAGATGAAGTCGTAGCCGCGCATGACTTTCATCTTCTGCGGATCGCTCAGATTGAGCTTTTCCAGGCGCACGAGACTGGCGGTGTCGGGATGAATCCGAAAACCTTCGGAACTCGCCAGCAGGTGCTTACTGTAGGCGTTGGGGACACCTTTGACGGAACGATCGCCATACACCGCGCCGCGCGCGAGCTTCAACACATTTTCATCGATGTCCGTAGCGGTAATCTTGATGTCCCAATTTTTGGAGTCGGGAAAAACCTCGCGCACAATGATCGCCAGCGTGTAGGCCTCCTCGCCGGAGGAACAGCCCGCGCACCAGATGCGGATGCGTCTATCGCTGGTTTTCTGCCGGACGGCAATCAGTTCGGGCAGGCAAACATCCGCGAAGCCAGCCAACTGTTCGAACTCGCGGAACATGTAGGTCTCATTGGTGGTGACCAGATTAGCCAGCGCCTGCATTTCATCGCCATTGACATCGCAGTAGCCCAGCTGGAACAGATACTCGTCCACGTCCTTGAGGCCCAGAAGCTCGATTCTTCTGCCCACTCGCTTGTTCAGAAAATAAATTTTGTTCTCGTCGAACAGCAAGCCCATTTTCCCGTAGATCAGGCGGCTCAGTTTGGTGAACTGTTCGGCGGTGAGTTCCATGGCAGTCGCCTCCTGAGTAGTTCGTGAAGTTCTTCGCTGACCTCGGGATCGCTCTCGGTCGCCAGCAGGGATTGCAGAGCGCTTTCCACCGCGGGTTCGCGAGAGTTGGCCAGCGACTCGACCGCTGCCAATCCAATGATGCGATCCCGGTCGTGGATGTAAGGCAGTACCGCCAGGGCTATGCGGCTCGTAGCTGTGAAATGACCCAGCAGGCGGATCAATTGCACGCGTACACTCGCGTTGACCTCCGGACTCAACAGGGCGCAAAGCGTTCCTTCGCTACCGGGCTCCAGCCGGGCCATGTTGTGCCGCAACGCAACCTTGGTCATTGCGTCGACCGCTGCTTCGTGTACTCCGGCCCCTTTGCGGTCGACTGTGCGGCAAATCTCGTCAATGGTCTCCGGTCCGCCAGTGCCGCCAAGGAGCTTTAGAAAAGACTGCAAGTAGATTCCCGGCGCGAAGGCGGCATCCGGGAACTTGCCGCGCAATGCTTCGAGTGTTTGTTTATTCCCGATGAGCGCGAGAGCTTCCAGAGCGGCGCACACGGCCATCGGTTGTGTGTTTTCGAGAGCGATCTCCAGCACCCGTTTGGCGAACGTTGTGCGCCGACGCGAGCCGATATTCTCAATAGTGCTGATGACCACGTTGATATCTTCGTCCTTCAACGCCGCGAAATACAGCGCGTCCGGCGCGCCGATCGTTGCTTGACGCAGGATGTCGATGCTGAATTTGCGCAGGTCCTTGTCGCTGCCGCGCATCAAGTGATTGAGCCCTTCGATCACGTCCCCGGCTCGCCGCCGCAGCATGTCCGAAGCCTCTGAACGCACGAAGGGATCGTCGTCTTTGAGCAGCTCGATGATCGAGGCTACCGGATTCGAACTCCAGATGTGCGACAGCCCGCGGAGAATGGACTCCTTGACCGGTCGCGATCCCTCGTTGCGCAATTGCGACACCAGCGCACTCGCCGCCTCGGGATCGCCTGATTCGCTGATCTCCTGCGCGGCATAGCGACGCTGAGATTCCTCAGGGGCGCTCAGGGCCTCGATTAGTTTCAGGTCGATCATCCCCGCACCCCCGCGCGCACCGGGCTTCCCACCGTTCCGGCCATCAGGATACGCTCGAGTTTGCCGGCTATTTCCCAACTCGGCAGCACGATCTCCGCACCGCCGCGTTTGATGGCTTGAAAGGGCATGCCGAAAACGACGCAACTCTCCTCCGACTCGGCAATCGTGACTCCACCCGCCTGACGAATGCTCACCATCTCATCCGCCCCGTCATCGCCAATCCCGGTCATCAGCACTCCGATGGTTCTGTTGCCGTACACTGCCAGCACCGATTCCATCATCACCCCGACGCCAGGCACGAACAGCGTTTTTGGTTGACTCGGCCTGCGCAGTACGACTTCGCCGCTCAGCTTGCGGTAGGGACACAGGTGCAGATTATTGCTGGCCACGTAGCAACACCCGGCGCGAACTTGGGCGCCGGTTACCGCCTCGACCACTTCAATGGCGCATTCCTTTTGCAGGCGCGAGACGTAGGTGGGAATGAATGCCCCCGGCATGTGCTGCACTAGAAAAATGGCCGCGTTGATATCCGCCGGCAAACCCGGAAGAAACGTGCTGATGGTGGCTGGTCCGCCCGTGGAGATGCCGACGGCGACGGCACGCAGCTCTCCAAGCGGCAGGTTCCCTCGCCGCACCGCCTTGACCGGCGGCTTGGCGACGGCACGGGAAGCCCGCTTGGCTGTGCCCGACGAGGCGGCGGCGCGAATCTTGGTGATCAACTCGTCGCCGATGCTGTCCACATTCGCAGAGACCGTCCCGTCGGGTTTCGGAACGAAATCAAAAGCGCCCAGTTCCAGACACTCGAAGGTCTCCACCGCGCCCTGCTGGGTCAACGAACTCAGCATGATTACTGGGCAAATTTTGGCGCCCACGATCATCTGCATAGTGCTGATGCCGTCCAACTTGGGCATGTTGATGTCCATGGTTACGACGTCCGGCTTCAAGTCCACGGCCTTCTGATAAGCGTCTTCGCCGTCTCTGGCCGTCGCGATCACATTGATGTCCGGCGCTTTGGCTAGGAGCCGAGTGAGCAGGTTGCGCATCAGTGCGGAATCGTCGGCGATCAAAACGCGGATCGTTAAACCCTGTTTCATGGAGTTGGCCCAGCCATTGCGAGTTTTCGGTCAGATCAGCGGTAGTCCTTGAATCACCCGTCCTCACGGTAAGACTCGTGGAGGCGCGTTGATTAAGCGGCTAGACGGGCTGGCCCAACGACGCCAGTTCGCCGTGCTCGATACCTGTCAGCAGTTTTCCCACGTCGAGCAACACGATCATGCGCTTTCCGTCCTCCACTTTGCCTATGCCGGATATAAACTGTCCGTCTCCCACGTTCGAGATGCTGGCCGGTGGAGGCGCGATATTGTTCGA
>CAWENU010000006.1:0-60058 GCA_963810355.1 uncultured Acidobacteriota bacterium | reverse complement strand
ATTTGAGAACTGTGACCCCACCTCTCGACTCCTTCTCAATGCGAAGCGTCATTTGCCAAAACTCATACGGCTGGTAGTGCACCCGATCTGCCAAGCACAAGTGCCATAGTCTCCAGGTACTTAGGCATGCCACCGCGACGCCGAACTTCGGCAATTGCTGACTTTCAGCATAGAGAAAGCCCGTAACTCGCCGAACCGAGGACTGGGAAGGATGGGATATGGTTGAAGGGACCGACAGTCGCGGAGGGCGATGTCGCGCGGTTCTAGAACCGACAGCAAAGCCGTTCGAAGAATGGGTAGCGATTGAGATCCCACGCGTGGACAGACATGCCTATCTGCCCGCTCGAGGCGCGAACTGAATTTCGAGGACTACTACTCAGCCGGTCTGGAACTTGCTCTTGTTAATTCCCAGGCTCACAATTCTTGATTCCAGCGTCTGTCGCGGATACCCAGCTTCGCGGCGGCGCCCGACGGGCCGGAGATTCTGCCGCTACTCGCCGTCAGCGCAGCTTCAATCAATTGCCGCTCTTGGTCCGCCTCGAGCTTCCCGAGCCCTCGAACGGGTATCCCGGCCGCTCGCGTCTCGCGCCGTGTGTCCTGCTTCAACCACGCATCCTCCACGGAAAATGTGTCGCCATCACAGAGCAGAACCGCGCGTTCCACGACGTTTTGCAATTCCCGAACGTTTCCAGGCCAGTCATACGCCTGAAACAATTCCAGAGTTTTCCTCTGGATGTTGTGAATTCGCTTCCCGGCTTTCTTCGCATAGCGCTCGATGAGGTACTCCACCAGCAACGGAATGTCATCCACGCGTTCCCGCAACGAAGGAATCTGAAGGGGAAAAACGTTCAGCCGGTAGAACAGATCCTCCCGAAAGGTTCCAGCGGCGACGGCGGCCTTAAGATCACGATTTGTAGCGGCGAGAATCCTGACATCCACGGAAATGGACTGGCTGCTGCCCACGCGCTCGAACTCGCGCTCTTGAAGCACGCGCAGAAGAGCGACCTGCGTTTCGGCCGGCAGCTCGCCAATCTCGTCCAAGAAATCGTGCCGCCATCGGCGGATTCAAAGCGGCCCAGGCGCCGTTGAAATGCGCCGGTAAACGCGCCTTTCTCATGACCAAACAATTCGGAGGAGATCAGGGAAGGCGAAATCGCGCCGCAATTGACGCGGATGAACGCTCCCGCGGAACGGTGCGATTCTTTATGAATGGCGCGCGCGATCAATTCCTTGCCGGTCCCGGTCTCCCCTAAGATGAGAACGGTGGTATCCATCGGCGCGACTTTCGCGACTTGCACCAATACCCTCCGAAGCGCTTCCGAGGAGCCGACAATCTCTTCGAACATCGACACCTTGTCGATTTCTTCCCGCAGCGCGACGTTTTCTTTGTAAAGCTGATCTTTGAGGAGTTTGATCTCCTCAAAGGCCCCTTCCAAAGCAACTCTTGCGGTGCGCTGTTCGGTCACATCGATCACGGTTCCGAAAAATTCCGCGATCTCGCCCGACTCGTTCAAGATGGGATGGCCGATATTGTGCACGTGCCGGATCGTGCCGTCCGGAAGAACAACGCGGTAGTCAAATTCGAAGTTGACCTTATCCTGCTGAGCCCGTTCATAGCCTTTAGCGACGACCGGGCGATCTTCGGGGTGAATCCTGTTGAAATGGAATTCCACGCCGGATACATCCTCGCCAGGTCTGACGTCCAGCATTCGCTCTACCTCCGGCGATACCGTCACTGTCCCCGAGTGCAAATCGTGTGTCCAACTACCGGTGTGGCTTAATCTCTGCCCTTCCAGCAGTAATGCTTCGCTACGGCGGAGCCTCTCCTCTGCTCTCTTACGCTCGGAAATATTTCGATAGATAAGATAAACGGCAACCTGTCCTGGCCCCAGCGAAATGCGTGTTGCGGAGATGGATATATCTAACCGAACGCCGTCTTTCCGCTGTCGCACACACTCGACATAAATCTGCTCGCCCGACGTAACCTGGTCTCTATAGCTCTGGGCTTGGCCGCGGAACTCCCCCGGCACTACTAAGTCGTGAAGGAGCTTTCCGATGGCTTCTTCCGGCGTATAGCCGAAGATACGTGTGAACTGCTTGTTGACTCGATGCACCCGGTAGTCCTCATTCGTCACGATTACGGCTTCCGGAGCCAGCTCAAATAAAGCATTGAGATGCTCTTTCTGTCTTTGCAGGTCGTGTTGGGCGTGCTTGCGCTCGGCAATCTCGATGCGGAGTTCCTGCTGGTTTTCCTGCAGTTTCTCTTCGCGGTTGCGCAAATTCTCGTACAGGTCTTGGAGCTTTCCGGCCGTGTCGTTGAAGACCAGTCCCAGGTGAGCGAGTTCGTCTTCGCCGATCACGGGAATCTGGTGCGCAAACTCGCCGCGCGCCAGGGCTCTGGAGCCCTCCACCAGGCGGTGCAGGGGTCCAGCGATACTGTGGGTGATGAAAAACCCCAGAACCGCGGCAATCACCAGCGTCAGGGAACTTGCCATCAACACAATCACGAACATGCGGCGTTCCGCGAGCTCGATGTTCACACGCGATTGTGCCTGCTCCTCGCTGACCGCCTGGTCAATGGTCTTGACCAGCGCGGAGGTCTGCGCTTCCAGCGGTTTTTTTTCATTGGCCAGCCGAAGGCGCACGGCGTGCCAATCGCCGGTGGTGGCCAAGCCGGTGATGGCGTCGAGTTGCGAGGGCAGCGCGCTCTCGATAGCCTCCAGCGCAGGCAGCAACGTGGGGTCTAGATGCGCCTCAGCGGGTAGATGAGCGAGGGCGGTCCTGGTGCGCTCCGCGTCCTCGCGAAGGACCGCAGCCAGGGGTCCGGCTTCCTTGGTCAAACGGTCGACGTTTTCAGACTGCGCAAGTTCGTCCAGCCTGCCATGAAACGACAGGAGGTCCGTCTGAAAGCGCAAAACCGCGATCAACTCCTGGCCCACGCCAGTCACACGCGCTTCTTGAGCCCGGACCAAACGGAATTGCCACAGCAGGAGGCCATTTCCTCCCAACATCAAAAGGATGATGACCACGAAACATAGCGTCAGCCGTGGACCGATGTCGAGCTGAGCGAGGCTTGGAATTTTCATTTTGGACCACTTCGACGGCCAACTACTTCGATTGTGAGACGCCAATAGGCTGGATCAAGTTACGCTATTCCGCTGAGTACTAGCCGTCCGATTCAAGTAAATGCCGACGGTCCGCGCAGCGGATCGTTTCAAGCTTCTCAATGCCCAATCGGCTCTGCCTTTGCGGGTGGACCCGTCTTGAATCCGGTGATTTTAACCAATTCTTTCTCCAGAGCAGCGGCAGCATCCGGCGCACTTTTTTCGCGCGTCAACACAGAGTGTACCGCCTGCGCATAGGCTCTCGTAACCTGTTCGTAGGCGCTACCGGAGACAATCGAGGGTCGAGCAACTAGACCGCTTCGTTTTGCACCAGCGTCAGCGGGACGCGTGTAGGGCTCCAGTTCCAGAGGCAGATCGAAGAGTTCGGGCTGTGCGGCTGGCTCGGAATGAGCGCGCTGTTGTCTGGACTGGAGATCCCTGCGAACCAGGGAACGGATGAAGGCGATAGCTTCCTGAGGATGAGCTGAAGACCTCGATACCCCCGAACCCGGTTCCTCCCAGGGTGGCGGCCCTGCCGCCTGGCCCACCAGGCACGCTCGTATACCCAACCACATCTCCGATCGAAAGCATTTGCCAGTGGCTCAGCCGAAACTCCGATTGCCAAGTGCGCCGGAACGCCGCTAGTCCCGAATTCCATACGTTCATCCCGTCCAATTCCCGGTACGCGACGATACCTGGCGGCGATATCCAGCCAATCCAGTGCGCGGCGCGTTGCCAGGAGCGGATCGCGGCTGGATTATTCACGCTGATGGTCTTGTCATTCTCAATGATTCGACCGCCCCCTTCGGCCGCCTGCCATTCCAAGGCATCGCACGTCAAGCTCTCCCCGGCAGCTCCTTGCCAGATATAGCCCCAAAAGTCCTTTTTTCCTTTGGCGCGCTCCCCAGCTTGAATCCGGGCGGCCATCTTCTCGAGCTCATCCCAGGTCTTGGGGGGCTGCTGGTAGCCGTACTCTCGCAGAAGATCGGTCCGATAGGAAAGAACGCCGATCTGGGGATGATACGGCAAGGCCACGACCCTGCCATTCACGGTGTAGCTGGCGACTAATTCTGGATCCTCGGAAGAGAGTTCGGTGGCTGCGTAGGGCTTCAGATCGATCAGATACTCATTCAGAATTCCTGGCCAGATTATGTCGATTCCTAATACATCGGGGGAAGGTCCACCTTCCTGGAGTAGCTTTCGCCAGAGGCCCAGCTGACTGAGGGAGGTTTCGGGAACGGGAAGGTGCTTGACCAGGACTCCAGTTTCTCGCGTGAACTCCAGCGACTCATGCTCTGCCGCGGGCAGTTCGTCGGGCTGCGACCACTCCGGATCCAGCACGGTCACGGTGACCGGCTGGCGCGCGGACGGCCGACAACTCGCCAGCAGGAAACTGAGCAATAGAGTGGAGGCTGCTCCCGCCACCGTACGCAGACGTGGTTGCCAGCGTCGAATCGCGCTCGTGGTTGGAGTCGCCGGTGTCGGGATCTTTAATTTCATCGCTCTTTTCAAGGACACATCTGTGCAGGGCCAAGTCAGTGCACGCTCTCCAGCAGCCAATATCGGAGAGGAGAGTCTAGCAAATCGGCAGCAATCGATTCCCAAGTTTTTGAAGTGAAAAAGCACGCCCAATCCACGAATCTACCCGACACGCGAAATCGGCCACAGCGCGATGGACCTGAGCACGCGGAATCTCATTTGCTCATAAATCGTTGCCGCGCGAGTGTTGGCTTTGCCGACGTGCAGGAAGGATTTCACTCCAGCAGCTGCGTGGTCTTGCATCAGGCGGGTCATCAGCGTCCTTGCGTAACCTTTGCCGGTGTGCGAGGGATGTGTGCAGACGCCGCTGATCTCGCGGTATCCGGTCAAGCAGAGCCGCTCGCCGGCCATGGCCACCAACTTTCCGTCAACGCGGATTCCATAGTAGGTGCCCATCTCATGGGTGCGCCGCCGGAAAAAGCCCGGGAACGCTAGCGTGATCAGATCGAACATTTCGCCCGCATCGCCGGAGGTCAACAGGACCGGCTGCGCCTCGCTTTCGCCAATCTCGAGCTCCGGATCCTCTGCCGCTAGCATCTGGAAAGTGTGCAGTGGCGGTCCGAGAGAGAGCCCGTTCATCTTTTTCGGCGGCTCGTTAAAAATGTAGACTTGCTCCCCGGGCGCCAGCAGCGCTTCGAGCACGGACAGCGTGGGCTTACTCATATCGTCGATCACAGCAAAGGGGGCGACTTCCGAGGGATAGCGGCGAGCCGGAGCCTGGCCGACCGCGAAGTGCGCGTGCACGCTATTGAGTGCGTTCCGTACGGGGTCAAGAAGAGGATCGGTATTCATGAACTGTTTTGCGGAACCCGACGGCCCTTTCTCGGAGACAGATTCCAAGTATCGGTTGACCAGCGGCCGCGCGGCAACAATCAACTTGAAGCCTGCAACTAGAAAATGTAAGTTCGGGGCGCCCGGCCGAACGCATTGGGGGATTCGAGGAACAATCGTGTTCCATTGGCGACATACCGGATGGTTACCTTGCGCGGCTCTGCTCGCGCTCAGCCTGCAGACCGCGAAAAGCGGCGCTGATCCGGCAGCGCCTCAGGGCACGGACGGTCAGGCGGTGCCCGTGCATCTGACAGCGGAGCAGGATCATCAGCGAATCATGGATATGTTGCACATCACTTCGCTGCGGCGCAGCGCGGATGGCGATCCCAAATCCCCGAACGCGGCGAACTACGACGAATCCAAAGCGGGTTCCGATATCAAGCTGCCGGATCCCCTCGTTCTGAAAAATGGCAGGCCCGTAACGACTGCGCAGATATGGTGGAATCAGAGGCGGCCGGAGATCGTGGACGATTTTGACCGCGAAGTGTACGGCCGAACGCCACGGAACACGCCGAAAGTGAATTGGGAAATCCTCAGCACCGCGCGCGAGATGAACGGGGACGTGCCCATCATCATCAAGAGACTCGCCGGGCATGTAGACAACTCATCGTATCCGCAGATTTCGGTGACCATTGATCTGACGCTGACGACGCCCGCTAACGCGACCGGGCCGGTGCCCGTGATGATGGAGCTTAGCTTCAGCCCGGAATTCATGGCGGCACTGGCGAAGCGAAATCCGGCGATCGCCGCGCAAATGGCCGCCGCAAAAGGTCCCACATGGCAACAACTAGTACTTGCCAAGGGTTGGGGCTATGCGGTGATCGTTCCGACAAGCTTTCAGGCGGACAAAGGCGATGGACTGACCGAAGGAATCATCGGGCTAGTGAACAAGGGACAGCCGCGCAAGATGGAGGATTGGGGCACATTGCGTGCATGGGCTTGGGGCGCGAGCCGGGCTCTTGATTATTTCGAGACGGACAAGTCCGTGGACGCTAAGCAGGTGGGGATCGAAGGACATTCGCGCTACGGAAAAACCGCTCTGGTCACCATGGCGTACGATTCGCGTTTTGCGATCGCCTATATCAGTTCATCCGGCGCGGGAGGGGCGGAACTCTACCGGCGAAATTTTGGGGAGCAGATTGGAAACCTTGCCGGTACTGGCGAATATCACTGGTTCGACGGCAATTTCTTGAAATATGCGGGTCCGCTGACGCCCAATGACCTACCGGTCGATTCGCACGAGTTGATTGCGATGTGCGCGCCGCGACCCGTTTTCATCGGCGGCGGAGCAACCCAAGGGGACGGATGGGTCGACGCGAAGGGCACATTTCTGGCCGCCGTTGGCGCAGGTCCGGTGTACAGAGTTTTGGGCAAGAAAGATCTCGGCACGACCGAGTTTCCGCCGATCGAGACCGCGCTCGTCGACGGCGATATCGCGTTTCGCCAGCATAGCGGCGGACATACTCCGTTGCCAAACTGGCCGACGTTTCTGGCGTTTGCGTCACGCTATATCAAAAGGCCGGCGGTTCCCGCTGCGCAATCGAACCCGGCTTCAGAGTCCCTGGTCGGTCGTTCCCCCGGCAGACCGAGGCGCTGCGAGCCGGCGACGAAAGATCAAGTTTCGGCCAGATAGGGCTTTGATCCGGAAGCGCTGTAACCTTCAGGGCACTGGCCGCCCCATAGCCGGTGGAGGATTACGTGCCAAGAACTTATCATCGGACTATGGATCAACAACTTCGGTCGGCTAAGAAGAAAGTTCAGGCGTTGCGGTTTCGCGGCGTGATGGCAGTGCTTCCGCTGACGCCGATTCTCGGTGCGATTCCCTTCCGTATGCCGCCGGCCCTGGCCACTTTTTCGGCCGTGCTGATGCGCGTATTTCAGAACGACGATCGCGGGAGTGCCTGGCTGGCGTTTGGGCTAGTTTGGCTGATGTGCGCGACGTTCGCGGTCGGCAGCGCGTATGTAGTTTTCTGCGTGTCCGAAATGCGGAAGCGAATCCTTGGGCGGGCATTAGCCACTCGCGACCGGTGACCAATGCACTGGCAGTTCGTGACTCACACAGTGGTTTCCGCCTGCGGGTAACAAGTCCGCCGCTACATCCGAGGAACCCCGCTTAACGCAGCACGAAGTGTCGTGGGCATAACACTTCCTTTTCCTTTCTCTCGCAATGACTCGAATGGTACCGGATCCAGCGCACCTGGGAACTTGCCTGCACCCGATTCGATGACCTTCTGTGGGGACTCTTAAGACTAGGCTGGGGCTAGGGTGGGCGGATCCGGTAGCAGGACAAAGAGTTGCAGCGAGCGGCCTGCTACTTGGTACTTGTCTCCGGACTTGAAGGATTTGGCTTGGATCGTCGAGGCGCTCGAAGCGTTACTGGTATCGAGGAGCAGAGACCAGTGCTCGCTGCCTACGGTGTTCGGTATCGCGAACGGAACTGGTTCGTGGAAACTATTGAGCAGGATGAGCAGCGTGGCGTCGGAACCCCGGCGCCGTAGCCCGGTTGGTTGGGCGCGGCCGTCGATCAACATGCCGAAGCAGCGATCACTTTGCCAACTTTCGTCCTTCATCTCTTCGCCGCTGGGATGAACCCAGGTCACGTCCTTGATACCCAACTCCTCGTTGAAGATTCCGGTCAGGAAACGGTTGCGGCGCAGGATGGGATAGCGATGGCGAATCTCGGTTAATTGCTGAACAAAATTAATCAGCGAGCGACCCTTGGTGGTCATCTTCCAGTTGACCCAGCTGATTTCGTCGTCCTGGCAATAGGCGTTATTGTTGCCGTGCTGGGTGCGCGCGAATTCGTCACCGGCGAGCAGCATCGGGGTGCCCTGGGAAAGTAACAGCGTGGCGAGAATGTTACGCATCTGGCGTTCGCGCAGCTTGCAGACTTCGTGATTGTGCGTGGGGCCTTCGACGCCGCAATTCCACGAGTGGTTGTTGGAGCTGCCGTCTTTGTTGTTCTCGCCGTTGGCTTCGTTGTGCTTGTCGTTGTAGGTGACCAGGTCGTTGAGCGTAAAGCCGTCGTGCGCGGTTACGAAGTTTACGCTGGACCACGGTTTGCGGCCGTGGCGATTGAAGATGTCTCCGGAGGCGCACAGGCGCGGCGCCACGGCACCGGCGGTGTCCTCTCCTTTCCAGAAGCCACGAATGGTGTCACGGAATTTGTCGTTCCATTCGGCCCAGCCCGGCGGAAATTCGCCGACTTGATAGCCGCCGGGTCCGCAGTCCCAGGGCTCAGCGATGAGCTTGACGGTGCCGAGCACGGGATCCTGACTGCATGCTTTCAAAAAGCCGCTCTTGTTGTCGAAGCCATTCGGTTCGCGGGCCAGAATGGTGCCCAGATCAAAGCGGAAGCCATCGACCTCCGTTTCCTGAACCCAGTAGCGCAGGCTGTCGGTGACCATTTGCATCACGCGCGGATGCGAGAGATTCACGGTGTTACCCGTGCCAGTATCGTTGATGTAGTAGCGCGGCTTGTCGGGAATCAAGCGGTAATAGCTGGCGTTGTCGATGCCTTTGAAGGACAGCGTCGGCCCCAGCTCGTTGCCTTCCGAGGTGTGGTTGTAGACCACGTCGAGAATGACTTCGAGTCCCGCGTCGTGAAATCGGGCGATCATTTCCTTGAATTCCTGGAGAGCGGCGCGCGGCTGCGAAGCGTAACGCGGCTCGGGAGCAAAGAAGCCGATGGTGTTGTAGCCCCAGTAGTCCGTGAGTCCCTTGTCGAGGAGATGGCGATCGTTTACGAAGGTGAAGACCGGGAGCAATTCAACGCTGGTGACGCCCAGGGACTTGATGTAGGAAATGACTTCTTTGTTCGATAATCCGGCAAAAGTCCCGCGCTGCTTTTTGAGGACTTTCGGATGAAGCTTGGTGTACCCGCGAACATGCAGCTCATAGATAATCGTCTGATCCCACGGAACCTGATGGCGGCGCGTCTCTTGGCGCCACTCGAAGGTCGGATCAACGACCACGCACTTGGGGACGAATGGGGCCGAGTCACGCTCGTCAAACGATAGGTCCGCCTCTTCCGCGCCAATGGTGTAGCCGAAGCAGGCATCGTCCCACGTCAGAGAGCCGATGTGCGCGCGAGCGTAGGGATCGAGTAGCAGCTTATTCGGATTGAAGCGGTGACCTTTTTCTGGTTCGTAGGGGCCGTAAACGCGATAGCCGTATACCGTGCCGGGCTCAAGCCTCGGGACATAGCCGTGCCATATCTCGTCGGTGAATTCCGGTAAGTCGATGCGCTGGATCTCTTCCTTGCCTTCGTCGTCGAAAAGACAAAGCTCGACCCTGGTTGCATTTGCGGAGAACAGAGCAAAGTTAACGCCCTTTCCGTCCCACATCGCACCGCGCGGGAAAGGTTGTCCTTCGCGAATCTCGACTTTTCGCTTGTCCGTGATCACTTCCAGCTTCGTGGCAGCCATCGCACCCATTTTCCGTCGTCCATTTCCGTTAAGATTTGTAGCATCTCTGATGCAAATGTCCAAATTGGGGATACAGGATCTGGGAACGGATGCATAAAATCTTGTCGTCAGGTACATAGAATGCTGTACCGAACGGAAGAGTTTTTCGCGAGTAACCCTGCGGCCACCAGTATTAAATCGATTTGATAATGACCAAACGAGCCTATCGCGTTAGAATGCGCTCGCCTTTGGAGGTCCTACAAAATGATTCCTCGCGGAGCTTTGGCGATCGCATTGGTATTTCTGGCGGGTTCGTGTGTGCATGGGCAAACGAAGCTATCTCCCAAATGGGAAGAACTGACGGCCGCGGACTTCCGGCAAGGAATCCAGCAATCGAAGGGCGTTTGTCTGTTGCCCTTCGGCATCCTGGAGAAGCATGGTCCGCACCTCCCGCTGGGAACGGATTTGTTGAACGTGCGCTATGCCTCTTTGCACGCGGTCGAGCAAGAGTACGCAATCGTGTTCCCCGAATATTACTTCGGGCAGATTTTTGAGGCGAAGCACGAGCCTGGCACCGTGGCCTACAGCATGGAACTGCAATTGAAGCTCCTGCAGGAAACGACGGACGAGATGGCGCGCAACGGGTGCAAGAAAGTCCTCATCGTGAATGGGCACGGTGGCAACGAGCACTTGCTACCCTACTTCGCTCAGGGCGAACTGGATAGGCCGCACGACTACGTGGTGTATGTGCTGGATGGCGAGCGGAGCAAGCCCGGCGGCCCGGCAAAGAAATCGACGGGCATTGACTATCACGCGGGAGAGAATGAAAGCTCGAACTTGCTCTATTCGCATCCGGAGCTGGCGCATATCGACCGCGCCGCCAGCGAGTCTGGCACCGATGAGAAGAGGCAGAATCTACCGCAGGGGCTGTACACCGGGATCTGGTGGTACGCGCGGTTCCCCAATCATTATTCGGGCGATGGATCGGTGGCCACCAAGGAAATCGGCGAGTGGAACATGAAGAATTGGATCGGCGTGATTGTGGAATCGATCCGATCGGTGAAGGCGGATGATGTGAGCTTGAAATTGCAAAATGAATTCTATGAGAAGAGCACACACCCGCTCGACACGCGGCCCTGAAATCATCTGAGCCGTCAAAGTACGATGTCTAATTCGAAGCGATCGCAACCAGGCGAAGACGCTCTGGGCATGAAGTCTGAAATTACCCGTCGGGATTTCCTTGGCTCGACGCTGCTGGCGTCGGGCGCATTGCTGCTGGAAGGATTCACGCCGGCCCAGTTTCTCGCGGACAAAGACGAATTCAGCGGCTACGGCGGCGTGGGCGAGTACAGCCGCTCGAATGGCAACACGCTTGAAGTGTTACTCGCGGGGCACAAGATGCGCGACGGTGCGTACGACCCGCTGCCCGCAGACACCATCGATACTGGAGAGACATACGATTGTGTGGTCGTGGGCGGGGGAATCAGCGGGCTCGCCGCGGCTTTGTTTTTTCAGCGCCATGCGGGGCGGGACAAGTCGGTTCTTATTTTGGAGAACCACCCTATCTTCGGTGGCGAAGCCAAGCAAAATGAGTTTGAGGTTGATGGGAAGCGCCTGATCGCGCACCAAGGCTCCGCGATCTACCTGGTTCCGTATCCCCACAGCTTCATCGCCCGCTTTTACGATTCGATCGGGCTGCACACGCCGAAGCTGCAATATCAGAAGTGGGCCGGGCCGGGGCCCGCCATGGCTCTCGGACGAACGCCTTACGATTCCGCAGGACTGAGCCGCGGTCAATACGGATTTTGGTTCGGTGCGAAGTTCGGCCACGCGCATGGATTGTGGCTGCTGGATCCCATCGGTAAGCAAATGCAAGGCGCACCTGTGGCGGAGACCACCCGAAAAGAGCTGCAACGCTGGTTCTCGGGTAATGCTGCCGAAGAGGCGAAGTTCGAGTTGCCGAAATATGAAGGCGATGCCGCCTCCCGCCGACTGGACTCGATGTCGCTGGAGCAACACTACATCCAGCATTTCGGCGTGAGCCAAGAGACGATTCGGGGGTTTCTGTCCCCGGTTGAGGGTGGAGGTTCCGGTCTGGGGCCGGACGCCCTGTCGGCGTATTGCGATTACGCCGCGGACTTGCTACACCCGTTTGACGATGGCGCCGGCGAGGCCGTGCAGATGTTTCCCGGCGGGAATACGACCATCGCGCGGCTGATGGTGAAAACGCTAATCCCGCAATCGATCGAAGGCCCGCTCAGCGTCGATGCCGTGAGCCGCGCCACCGTGAACTTCGGCACCCTCGATTCGCCGGGTGCGCCAGCCCGGATTCGTCCTTTCGTCTACGATGGTTTCCGTGAGGCATGACGGCGATCCGGCGAAAGCTGAGTCCCTGTCGATCGCTTACACTCGCGAAGGAAGAGTGTTTCGCGTCAAGGCGCGCTCCGCGGTGATGGCCGGGGGCAGTTGGACAACGAAACATATCGTGCAAGACCTGCCGCAAGAACACCGCACGGCCTACGCACAATTTTATCGCTCGCCGTGCATGATGGCGAACGTCGCCGTGCGCAACTGGAGATTCCTCTACAAAATGGGAATCAGTGGCTGCCGTTGGTTCGAAGGCGTCGGCAACTACATGGATGTTTGCCGGCAAGCGGTCGGTCGGAACTAATGACGCGCAGATCAGCGCGGACTCGCCCGTGGTACTCGCGGTTAAAGTTTTGTACTCCTATCCGGGTATGTCGACCGAAGATCAAGGACGCCGCGGACGGGGAGAGATGCTGTCCACTTCTTTTCGCGATTACGAGCGGCTCATCCGCGAGCAGTTCACGGCGATGTTCGGTGCTGCAGGCTTCGATGCGAAACGCGATATCGTCGGGATTGTGCTGAACCGCTGGGGGCACGCGTATCTGAGTCCGCAGCCGGGATTTTTCTTTGGGAAAGATGGAAATCCCGCGCCGCGGGAAACTCTGCGGAGCGCCCCCTTTGGTCGTATCGCTTTCGCAAATACCGACCTCGCTGGCGCGATGGACCATCGTTATTCGATTCTCGAGGCGCAGCGTGCGGTCAATCAGCTGTTGGATCAGGTGCTGCGAAGCTAAGATTCGCTCTTCGTGATCCCAGCTTTTTGGTCGCCATAGTGAGTGATTTTGCCGTCGTACACGACGGCAACGTAGCGGCCAGCCGATAGGAACTGCATCACCTTCGATCCCTTGCGCGCCAATTGAGCCCAGCGGGATTTGGTCTGGGGATTTTGCTCCAGGCCGCGTATGGGCGCGCCCTCAAACTCGAAATCGACCTGGGCGAGCTCGTGTTTTGAGGTGCGGCGGACGGGATAACTATCGCCGCCTACAGCGACCCTCTTGGCGGAATCGACCAGGGTTTGCCGCCAAACCGACAGCAAGAAATCATCGAATTCCGAGGTGCGAAAATCCGGCGGCATCGGATGATCTTATCGCAGGTTGTGACGTTTGCCGGGCTAAAGCCCAGCGCCTACAGGGGCCAAGACCCGAGACCGCGAGAGTTGGAATTACTTACCGGTTTTGCCGGACTTGGTCGATCCATCGGCGAAGAACTTCGTCGTAGGGCCGCTCCATGTCGATGAACTCGACTCCCATGCCGATGCGCGGCTTGAGAATTCGCACGACGGCAAGCGCTTCCACAGTCTGATTCTTTCGAATCATCGTGATGCGCACCCGCGTGCCAATCGCCAGTGGCTTGCTGGTACAAACAAAGCAGCCTCCCAGCGACAGATCGGAAGTGACCCCGCTCGTGCGCGAGCCGGACTCCATATCGATAATCTCGACGTCCGCTGCAAACGGGAAGCGAATGGCGTAGCGGCGGTCTCGGACGCCAGCCTTAAGTGACTGGCCCTTGATCGTGCGATCGTCCATAGATATCACGTTGCTCAAAGTCTTCACAGTTCGGAATGAGAGGGACAGATGGTCGGGGGCACAAGCCCCTTGAGTAGTTTGCCTGAAACGGCCTTGAAACAAAGGACTTCTGCCCCGTCGCAGGACGAAAAGATTAACAGCGCGTGGGGCACGCGAGGGGCTTTAATCGCGTTATTAGTGGGAACGACAAAGCAGCTGCCCCGCGCGCCCGCACCGTACAAACCTCGTGGTACCCTGCCTTTGCAGCTATCCCTCAAGCGAAACGAGACTATGCGCCCGGAAGGCCTTCGGCAAAGCGACCGTGTCAGCTTTCGTATGCCCGTGGAAGCTTCGTGGACCGGCAACGGCGGGCTCGAAGTCAAGCAATCCGCGGAAACGCTCTTGGTGAGCCGCAACGGTGCCGTCGTTCGCCTGGCCGAAAAGCTCTTTGCGGGCCAGGAGATAACCCTGCGTCGCCAGCGAGACGGCGACAGTTGGAAGATTGCCCGCGTGCGGATCGTCGCGGAGATCGACCAGGAGCCCGAGGGATTTCTCTACGCCATCGCGATCGTGGATCCGCGCGCAGATTTCTGGGACATCGAGTTCCCTTCCCCTCACAGAGCTCAAGAGGCGCTCGCAAGGCTGCTGATGGAGTGCAGCTTTTGCCAGCGCCGCGAGGTTGTCTACCTGAATGAACCGGAACTAAAATCATTCGAAATTCGAAAGTGCGTCGCGCGGGTATGCCCACACTGCGATTCTCCATCGATCTGGATCGAGGCGCAGCCGGAGGTGACTCCGGAAGCCCCCGCGACGGACACTGCCGACGATCGCGTGGTTCCACGACGAAATCGGACACGCGTGAAGGCCCGTGTCTTGGCATGCATCCGCCGCCGTGGATTTCAAGAAGAAGTCGCCGTCTGCGAGGACCTCTCCAAGGGCGGCATCAGTTTTCGCAGCAGGAATCAATATCCCGAGGGCACACGCGTAGAAGTTGCGGTACCCTTTACACCCGGCAGCGCGGCTATCTTTGTGCCCATTCGCATCGTCTCTTCGAAGGCCATTCCCGCCGCGGGACTCTACCGCCATGGAGCCGCCTACGTTCGGCCTCCCTTAGATTCTGGGGCTTGAACTACCCACCGCAATATCCAGTAAACTGATTCGGGGACTCACTCCATGCTGCGAAGGTTTTTCCTTCTTCTGCTGACCGCTACCTCTGTGCCTGCAGCGGTCACCGTGGCAGCACAAACTCCGTCGCAGGAACAGCCGGTGCCTCCCGCCGCTCGTCCCAGCGATGCCCAAACGAAGATCCGCGTCAACTCCGACCTGGTCATTCTTCCGGTCACCGTTAAAAATCAATTCGGCGAACTCGTCCCCGACCTTGAGCAATCCGACTTTCGCGTATTCGACGACAACGTGGAACAATCCGTGGACGTCTTTACCGCGGAAGCCTTCCCTCTTTCGCTCGTCATCCTCATCGACGACGACTTGAAATCCAAAGAGGCCGCTCAAATGGCCCCCACGCTTCGGGCCATCACCGCGGGCGTCAGCGCCAACGACGAAGCCATGGTGTGCCGCTTCGACCTCGACTTCTATCCCGGTGATTCGTTTACCAGTGACCTCGACAAACTCTGGGCTGATCTGAAGAGTGTCGAGGACAAGACCCGGCCTTCCACTGCTGCGCCCGCTCCCTTCGTCGGTTCACCGTCCGATCATCCTCTGGGTGTCGGCGAACCAGGACAAGCTGCTCCCATCAGGTCCGGGGCCCGCCCCACCAAAGCGCTCGACGACGCCATCCATTCCGCCGCCACATTGCTTCACGACCGCGGCCTCGCCCGCCGCAAAATCATCCTGGTCGTTTCCGACGGCGTGAACGGCCCGCAGTTCAACCACTTCACCTATCAGGACTCCCTCCAGGCTCTCCTGCACGACAACATTTCGGTGTACAGCCTCGCGGTCGGCAACAGCGTCATCAAACACAAATTCTCCCGCTTGATCAACTATTCCGACGATTCTGGTGGCGACATCTACTATGCCTCCACCAGCGCCAGTATCGAAAAACTCTATTCCCAAATCACCGAAGAAGCTCGCCACGAGTACACCTTGGCTTACGTCCCTCGAGGTACCAGTTCCACCTCCGCCTATCACAAAGTCGAAGTCCAGGTATCCCGCCCTGCCGTAACCGTAAAAACTCGCCAAGGCTACTACACCGCCCCGTCGCCCACTCCCAACCCGACCGGCAAGGACCGCCGCTAGCACCAACCTTCGTCCTTAGCGACGCAATTACCCCGATTCCCCGTGTAGGCGCTGGGCTTTAGCCCGGCGCGTAACCGGAAGAAACCAAAACGCCGTTGCCTGCGATTCTCCTCGGGTCGTCCTCCGTCGACGAGCAATTACCTCGACCTCTCCGCTTTCAAGTACACTCTTCGCTGAAACTTTTATCCCCAATTTTCCGAAGGAGTCCTCCCATGTCCGAAGCCGCCACCACTGGCGCCGATTTCAAAAAGCAGCTCCGCGACGGCCACCCCAAGGTCGGCCTGTTCCTCAACTCGCACAGTCCGACAATCGCTGAGCAGCTCGCCCACTCCGGCTACGACTGGCTCTTGGTCGACACCCAGCACGGCCCCATGGACTACGAGCGCCTCTCTGCCATGCTGACCTCCATAGCTCTCGGTGGCGCAAAATCCCTGGTCCGCGTAGGCGGCTACGACGACCGCCCCGGCATCCAGCAAGCCCTGGACATGGGCGCAGACGGCGTCCTGATCCCCTACATCAACACCGCCGAAGAAGCCCGCCAAGCCGTAAGTTGCACAAAATATCCCACCGCAGGCACGCGTTCCGTCTACTTCCCCCAACGCAGCATGAACAAAGCGGGTCTCCTGGGCTACGCCGGCGCAGCAAACGACAATCTAATCGTAGCCCTGCAAGTCGAAACCGCCGACTGCATCAAAAATATGGCCGAGATCGCCGCGGTGCCGGGCGTAGACATCCTGTTCCTTGGCCAAAACGATCTCTGCATGTCCATGGGCCTCTACGAAAAATACAAGTTCCCCGACATGTACACCTCGCCCGAACTCGGCGCCGCCACCGACAAGCTCATCGACCGAAGCCCGCAAGAACAAAGTGATCCTGGGCCTTTTCCTCTTCGGCACCGCCCGCGTAGGCGAATTCATGGACAAAGGCTTCACGTTCATCAGCCTGGGCAACGATCTCCACCACGTCTTGACGCAAACGGCCGCCTACATGAAGGATGTCGCGGCCACCGCCAAAGAAAAATCCAAGCAATGGCAACCGCGCCCCAGCGCATTACTCTAGTGATGTGTTTGAATTTGTAGGGGCGGGGCTTGTTTACCCGGTCTCCAAGGGCTCCGCCCCGCCACCGCGTCTTGACGAGAACTTCTCTTCGCAACCAACGTCGCCACGCCGAAATTCGCTCACTCGTCCAAATCTTTCTCGGGTCCGCGCTTCCCCCGAAAAAAATAAGCTGCCGCCCCAATCACAATCGAGAAAAATCCCACCGCTCCCGCGATCAACGTGAACCCACCCCAATCCACCCGAGCCCCAGGCACGCGCGCAAACCTCGCCGACCACACCGGCGCATATCCCAAAGCGACATGCGTGTAAGGACTACCTGCAGGAGTGGGCGTCCAAGGCGCATAGCAAAACAAAATCACCATCCCCAGCGCGAAACAAAACAGCGTGACGTTATAAAAGGTCTTCAAGGCCCCCGCACTCAACTCGCAATTATTGTACCCGTTGAAATTGCAATAGCCGTTCGAACTCCGCCCCTCGTCGAGCTAAGCCCTCCAGCTACTTGATCACATCGAGTCCATAAGACGGATGTTCGAACGTTCCGTCGACCTTAATAGGTACGATTTCCCCATGCTGCTTCTTCTTGAAAAAGGGTTCCGCAACCTTCAGCAACACCGCCTTCATTCCCGTTGACCCTTTCGACAGCTTGCTATCCACCTTCAAATCTCCGTGCAGATCAATTTTCTCCGTTAGTATCCCGTAGGTCCCATGCATGTGCGCCAACGCTCCTGGCACACCAAAATACAAATCCGTGAACGTCGCAACGGCATTCTTCATCTCCACGTGTCCCTTCATGCTTTCCTCCACGCTCGCCGGAGGCGCCTCGTTCGGCTTCCCGCCCAGCGCCACCTGGCTCAAGTTGTCCACCGCCTTCTGAGTCGTTGGCTTAGTAAAGTCCGCCGACCCAATCACAAAGTCTCCCTGCAAGCTCACGCGCTTGATAAAGTCCTGCTCCCCCGGCGGAACCTGCGCCTGCGCCCGAAAATTCATCGCTCCCGTCAACGCTGGATGCTCCGCTTTCGCCAGCAGCCACAACCAATCCTGTATCGTGCCCTTCTGCTGCGTCCCCGCCAACGTAACCGTCTTCCCGTCCGCCCCAGCCCTCCCGGCTACTTCCCCGTGCGCCGACAGTGACGTCTTCCCAAACTCCAAACTCACCGACTTCAGCGCCACGTCCCCATCCATCCCATTCACCGTCGCCGCAAATTCCGTCTTCAAATGCACCGCGTGCCCGTGAGTACGATCCACCTCAAAATCCGGCACGTCCGTATTGCCCCTCACTTCCAGCTGTTCCAACACCCCGCCGAACTTCCCGCTGGAAGACAGCATCCCTCCAATTGCCGCAAACGCCCCCAGATCCGCATGCTCGAACACATACGTCCCGGAAGCCGGAGTCTTCCCAGGATCGTTCCTCCTCAATGGCCCAAACCGGCCGTCGGCGCGGATGTCCCCGGGAGGCGTCGGATTCCGCAAGGCCGCGTGAAATGCCATCTCGCGCCCGTGGCCAGCCCCATTCAGCGTTAGCGCATGAATCTCGAATTTCAGCGGCGTAGCACCGGCTTGCTCGGAAGCAAACTCCACGACCGCCCCATCCGCATTGATCTCGCCAATAACCACGTTGGTCTGGTCCCCACCCGCCCTTTCCTGCACTTCCTTTCCGGCCCGTTCACTCCGCGACGAAGCAAACACATGCAAGCCCTCGACTTTCACCCGCGGCATGCGCTTCGGAAACGTAAAAAAGCCCACATAGCTGCCCTGAATCGTGAGCCTTTCGACGGTAGCGATCGCCGGCACGTCGCCGTCGCCATTCCTACGGAACGTCACCCCTTCCATCACGCACCCCGGCGCAAAGTACGTGACCCGAACGCTCTTAACCTGCACCGTGCTCGAAAATGTCTGCTCCAACGCCTCAATGACGGACTCCCGGGTGAACGGCCAATGCGTAGCAATCACGACGCCGGCGATCCCCAGCGCCAACACGACCACCCCCGCAGCAATCTTGATCCAGCGAGATTTAATCGAAAAGTCCAAGCGCTCTCTCTCTTTCTCTCCGTTTCTCGATTTCTTCCGCTATCGTCACTTCCGCTCGTCAAACACTTCTCCCGATGTGCTTCCGCCGACGGCACTTCTTCTCAACTCGGTGCACGTGCCGGGCCCAACCCGCGCGAATGGTCACCTGCTGCCGCTTTGATGCTCGAAACTCCCGAACAGACTTCCCAGCCGCTGCGCTGTCTTCCCCTGCGCCTCTGTGCCCTGAGCGAAGAACGTAGGCACGCAAGCCTCATAGGTTAGACTCCGTCTCGAAGCACCTCGCAGCCACAAGGCACTCGAGAAGTCATCTAAGTCATCTCATAGATGCATTTCAGGGGTCGGAACTTTAGCTCCGACATTTAAAGACACGCAAAATCGGGCTTTTGGCCCTGAGGAAATTCTTCTCTTCAGGTCTCGGCCATTTATGAGATGGCCGAGATGGCCTCTAGACACCAACCAATCATGCGAGTACATTCTCCGCAGCGTCCCCTTCCATAGCGCAATTGCTGCAACGGGAGGTCATCATGCGAATCCCAAACGTCGCGAAAGGCTTCTTTCGAGCACACAAGCACGATCCCAAGCAACCGGAAGACCCCTCCATATTCGACTCTGGCATAGGAGACTGGATTCTGGATCTAGCGGCCGTGGCCATGATCGCCTTGGTCGTCGGCACCATCCTGAGGTGGGCGTATATCGCAATCTTCCGCTAGCGCCCAAGTGTCTTTCGTCAGGTCCACACAGCCGGGAACGGCGTCCACGGGAGTTGGTCGAGCGCAGCAATGCCGCCAACTCGCCAATCTGGAAGAGACTTAATTGACATCTCCGCCCGTCGGGTATCCAATGACAGCGCACACAGGCCAGTTCCCCCAACAAACGTAAAGCACTTAAAGGAGAAGATCTATGAAGAGAACACTCATATGGTGTTTCATCAGTTCCGTTTTATTGCTGAGTGCCGCGCAGTCCCGAGCCCAGCAGACCAGCGGTACCGAGAAGGCAGTAGCCGCGCTCGAACAACAATGGCTTCAATCGCAAAAAACCAACAATCCTGATCTCATCGCACCGCTGCTGGCCGACAATTTCTCTACCACCTCGAGCGACGGCAAAGTTGCCAGCAAAGCCGAGATGTTGGCACTTGTGAAAGCAACCAAGTATTCCAGCGCGGAGTACAGCGATGTGAAGGTAAGTGTTTTTGGCGATACCGCCATCGCGACCGGCGGCGAGAAACTAAAGGGCACCGATGCTTCGGGTAAACCTCTCGATGTGAATGAGCGTTGGACCGATACCTGGGTGAAGATGCCCAGCGGAAAGTGGCAGTGTGTCGCCAGTCATCAGTCGCCAATCAAAATGTAAACGAGTCCACAACTATAAAAATGGAAATGGCCGCCACCCGCTGTGGCGGCCATTTCTGTCTATCCATGCTAAGTCCCGCCCGCATGAATTATCGGAGAAGCCCTGTTGATCAATCCTCTCGTCCACTCTAAGCACTGACCAAGCGTGGCCCGCGCGAGCCCAGGATTCCGTTGTAGGGGCGGGGCTTGCCCCACCCGGCCGTCGATTCAGCGAAAGAGACCTTTTTCAAATCCCTCCAGTGATGCGAACCGTTTCGCCAGTCATGTACTTGGACTCGGAGGAGGCTAGATACACCGCAGCGGGCGCAATGTCGTCCACCTGACCAATGCGTCCGAGCGACGACTGCGTCTCGATCAGCTTGAGGAACTCGCCTTCATCGTTGCCTTGTGCGTGAACCCCTTCGGTCGCTATCAAACCGGGGTTGATGGAATTAACGCGAATCTTGCGCGGCCCCAGTTCCTTCGAAAGGATGGAAGTAATAGCATCGACAGAAGCCTTCGTGGCTGAGTAGATCGAAGTGTTGGGCGGCAGCATCGTGCTGATGCCCGAGCCAATATTAATGACGCTCCCGCCTTCGGGTCCAAACAGTTTCACCGCTTCCTTGGTGGTCAACAAAAGCCCCAAAACGTTCAGATTGAAGTGACGATGGAAGAGTTCTTCGGTGGTACCTTCCAGCGGGGCGAATTCATATACGCCGGCATTGTTTACCAGGATGTTGACCTTGCCATAAGCCTTCTTGGTTTCGGCGAAGAGCCGCGTGATGTCCGCCGGTTTGGAAACATCGCCCTGCACGGCGATGGCCTTACCGCCCTTACCCGTAATTTCGGCGACCACACGGTCCGCCCCTTCCTTGCTCGACGCATAGTTCACCACCACCGACGCGCCTTCCGCCGCCAGCGCCTTTGCAATTCCCGCGCCAATGCCCTTCGAAGCGCCCGTTACCACCGCAACTTGACCTATAAGCTTTGCCATGAATTCTCTCCGTTTCCCGATGATCGCACTACCCTTTAGATATTTTAACAACTATCTAATTGATGTGCGGGAGTGGACGGAGGATACAACAACAGGGGCTGAATTTCGGAGGATGCGCACCGATCCGCAAGCAACCCGCGGAGAATACGGCGGTTGTTGGTGTTTCCCGGCAGGGTCCTCGTGGGTTTCGCGTAACCGGCTGCCGACAACTCTGACACCGTGCGCCGAGTAACGATTCTCTGGATGCACCTTTTCAATAAGCCGACGACGCGATGAGCTTCGGAAGACGCGAACGCACGCGTCACTTCAGCGCGGAGCGGATCACCAAGAAGAGGGATAGAGCAGAGTGATTCATCAACCGACCGTAACCGGCGCACCATGCGAGAACCATACCGAAGTAGCCAGCGCCGTCATCTCCAACGGCTCGCTGGCCACCACAAACTCCAAACCAACCCCAAACTTCCCATCCCCCAGCCCGCGGCAATACACTACCCGCGCCGCAGCCGTAAAATGAAATCCGGGTATCGACACCAGAATCGTCTCCCCCAAAGGCCACGCACTCCGCGAAATTACCTTTACCCCGCGCGAACTGACATCCGCCGTCAACCCGGTCTCCACTCCCATTTTCTCCTGCTTGCCCACAAGCAACGCCGTAACCTTCATGTCGATGCGATTTTCCGCCCGCACCGCTGCATACTGCTGTGCTGTCATCGGTCAGCCTCCGGAACACAATTCCCCAGGGTCAACCGCGGCCGCAGCCCGCTGGGACAAGCCGCCGCGCAAGTAAGCAATCATAATCACGAAAATCACACC
Organism: uncultured Acidobacteriota bacterium; assembly: GCA_963810355.1. GTDB lineage: Bacteria > Acidobacteriota > Terriglobia > Acidiferrales > UBA7541 > Acidiferrum. Next base: position 37,831 of record CAWENU010000006.1, on the reverse strand, counting down.
AAGGTAACCAATCCGCAACCCCTGCTGTCGAAAACGACATCATGCTGCACCGACGCGAAGTTGCGTGTCTTTGGCGATGCTGCGTTTACGGCTGGCGACGAGAAACGGAAGGGGAAGAATGCCAGGCCTAGCGATGCGAATGACCGTTGGACCGATTTGACCATACGTTGGTGAAGACGCCGAGACGCAAGCGGCAGTGGAAAGTGACAGAGTGCCGTCGGTTTCCAATCGTGCCCAGGACAGGCAGGAGCGATGGCCGAAGGCTATCCCCTTCACCGCTAGGCCAGCGCCAGATTCAAATTCTCAATCGCCTCGTCAATCTCCGCGGTATTCTTGTAGCCGACGGTTACGCAATCGACGCCCGGCGTTCCTGAACGCAAACCTCATCGCCGCCTGACGGTCCTCGCGGTGGTGAACGCTGCCCTCTCCCACGAGCTTCATGCTGATCACGCCCATACCTTCTTTGCGGACCTGCTTGACGTGGGTGACCACCTCGCTGACATTTCCCAGTCCTTCGTGTTGTAATCCTCCGCGTCCATGCGGGTGCCCTTGTGGTTCATCCGGATCATGGCGACTTCGAGCCACTTGTTCCCGGGAATCTGGCGCAACGCCGGCAGCCCGTGAACCGACGCGCCGTGGCCTACCACCGCCTTCTTCGCCTTCGCTTCCAGAATTCCGTCCTGCCACCGCTCGTGTCCGATGGCCAAGTCGCGGACATGCTGCCAGTGCAGCAGCATCACGTCGAAATACTCGGTATTCGCGAGCTTGCGCAACTCGTCGATCTTCTCCTGCGGATCCACGCCCTCGCGTGTCGTGACCTTCGACATCAACCGTAGCTGTCGCGCGGAATGCCCTTCAAGCGCCACGCCCAGCATCCGGTGCATGTCGCCGTAAGTCTCCGCGGTCTCGAAGAAGCGAATGCCGCGGTCGTAGGCATAGCGCACCAGCGTCGTAAACCCCTCCTGTCCCAGCTCGCGCTGCACTCGCCCGCTGAAGCGTCCCGGTGCCAAACGCGAGGCGCGTCACTTTCACGCCGGACTTTCCCAGCGTCACCCAATCCGTCGCTGTCCGGCGCGCCGCCCTCAGCGGCAGGCTTCCGGTGCCGGCAAGCGCCCCGCGGCGAGTCCGGTCTTTAAGAAATTCACGTCTGGCGTAGCGAGGCATCAATCCACCTCCAAAAACAAAATGGTATCACGAGTTAAAGGCAGCGGCGAGGTCGCTCCGCCGAGCAGTCGATTCGCGTCCAAGTCCCCTAACAATACAATTGGATCACGTTCATTCGTGCCTGCCATGGACTTTGCGGATCATAAAAACAGACATTCCCATCCGTGGCCACTATAAAGGTCTTGTGCTTGGCCATCTCCAGCCCGAGTCTTTTGCAGCGCTCTGCACGTAGATATAGGAAATAGGATCTGGCCTAGGGCCGGCACGCTTCTTCGGAGCCACCTTTGCATGGGACTAGCTCATGCACACTTAATTTGATACCTCTCATAAGGAGGACCGAGTACATGAAAGCCGCCGTCTACACCAGATACGGCCCCCCGCTCGACGTTCTCCAGATCAAGGACGTCGAAAAGCCTGTTCCCAAGGACAACGAAGTCTTGATCAGAGTTCGCGCGGCCTCCGTCAATCCACTTGACGGCGGTTCCATGAAAGGCGGCGGCCGCATTGCGAACGGGCTGCGCAAGCCAAAGATCACACGACTAGGCGTCGATGTGGCTGGCCAAGTGGAGGCGATCGGCAGGAATGTAACGCAGTTCAAACCAGGCGACGCGGTGTTCGGCGCGTGTCTCAGTTACCCGCAAGCTTCCGGTGCCAAAGTCTGGGTATCCCAGGGCGCTTTTGCCGAGTATGCGTGCGCTTCCGAATCCACATTGGTTAGCAAGCCGGACAACGTCACGTTCGAGCAAGCGGCGTCCGCGCCGGTGGCGGCATTCACCGCATTGCAGGGCCTTCGCGACAAAGGACACCTTCAGCCGGGGCAGAAGGTCTTGGTGAACGGTGCGGCCGGAGGGGTTGGTACGTTCGCTGTCCAGATCGCCAAGTCGTTCGGCGCCGATGTAACCGCCGTGTGCAGCACGAGGAATCTGGACATGGTCCGATCCATCGGCGCGGATCAAGTCATTGACTACGCTCACAAGGACTTCACCAAAATGGCGCAACGCTACGACCTGCTTTTCGACTGCATTGGGAATCACTCGTTGTCAGCCTGCACCCGCGTTTTGAACCCTAAAGGGACATACCTCATGGTCGGAGAGATGAGTGGTCGGGGGATCTTCGGTATTTTGGCCCGTTTGCTCTCCGCGCTTGTGCTGTCGCTGTTTGTGAGCCAGAAGTTGGTCATGTTCCTGGCGAAACCCAACAAACACGACCTGACCATCATGCGCGAGCTTATGGCGACTGGAAAGGTTAAGCCCGTATCGACAAGTGCTACAGGTTGAGTGAGCTCCCCGAGGCCCTCCGGTATCTGGAAGCGCGACACGTTCGCGGAAAAGTAGTAATAACTTTCGAATGCGAAAACTGACGCCGATGGCAGATGGTTGAGATCTCTCACGGACAAAAGTCTAGCCATCTCCAACAACTCTTGATCAGTCAGACCATCGGACGTCCGCGGTTCCGATTCTCTACTTAACCGGTTTGCGCATGTACCAGGGACTAAGCTGCCGGGCCCGAGTTCTGGGGCTGTGCCGCACGTTCTGGTCAGGCCATCCGGTTTTCAGTGTATAATCCGGTTCAATCATTTCTGGACAGGTGAGTCTTGGATCCTGCACAAGCTGCACACCTCTGGATTCCCGTTTGTTGTGAACGCGTCATGCGCTTCAACATGTTCCTCCAAAAGGACGGCGCCGCCTACGCCGCGCTGGTTTGCACCGTCTGCAGCAAAAATGTCACCTTTGAATTGGAACATCACGCCGACCTGGGTGCCTACGGAGAAGGCGCCCGCGCGCTCAGCATGCTGGGATCACCGAAGCCACCCAATGTTGCGCGCCGAAAAGCGGATGGCGACGCCACTTTGAACGATCAAACTCTGTGACCTGGATCGCCCGCTCCTGGGGCCGCGGTCTCACTCATGATTGACCGTACCATTTCTCACTTTCGCATTTTAGAGAAACTCGGTGCTGGCGGAATGGGTGTCGTCTACAAGGCCCTGGACACCAGGCTCGACCGTCCCGTCGCCTTGAAATTTCTTCCCGACAGCATGGTCCAGGACTCCCAGGCTCTGGAGCGCTTCCGCCGTGAAGCCCACGCCGCTTCCGCTCTGAACCACCCGGGCATCTGCACCATCTACGACATTGGCGAGCAGGATCATGTGCCTTTCATCGCCATGGAGTTCATCGACGGCGAAACCCTGCGTGAACACATCCACGGCCAGCCGCTCACTGTTGAGGAAATCCTCGACCTCGGAATTCAAATCGCCGATGCCCTCGACGTGGCGCACGCCGGAGGTATCATCCATCGCGACATCAAGCCCTCCAACGTCTTCGTCACCAGGCGCGGTCAAGCCAAGGTTCTTGATTTCGGTTTGGCCAAGCTCGTTCCCAAAGATATCGCGGGGCTCGGTCCCGGCGATTCGTCATCCAAAGCGACTCATGAAAGTATCTCCATCGTTGGCGTGATCAGTGGCACCCCTGCGTACATGTCCCCGGAACATGTTCGCGGCGATGACTTGGACGCTCGTGCGGACGTTTTCGCTTTGGGTCTGTTGCTTTACGAAATGGCCACGGGGAGAGCGGCCTTTGGCGGCAGAACCGGCGGCGCGATTATCGAGGCCATCCTCACGCGTGCTCCCGCATCCGTGCGAACTCTGAATCCCCACATTCCCCCGCAGCTGGAAGAAATCATCAATAAGTGCATCGCGAAGGATCGAAATCTGCGATACCCCACAGCCGCGGCGGTCCGCTCTGACTTGCAGCTGCTCAAACGTGTAACCGACTCGGGCCAGATCACGAGCCATATAACGGTAACGTCTTCCGTTGCGGCGGCGGCAGCCACTCCCAGTCCCGTCTCTCCTCCCCGGCCGCTTCGGGTGGAAAGCGGTAATGGGCACTTCTGCATTTTTGGTCGCCCTCCTCGCCTTTGCCGGCTGGCTCTACAGCACGCGGCGCGCCCATGCCCTGACCCAGGCGGACACCCTCGTTCTCGCCAACTTTACCAACAAAACCGGCGACCCCGTCTTTGACGAAACCCTCCGCCAGGGTCTCGCCGCGCAGCTCCAGCAATCCCCCTTCTTAAGCCTGGTCTCCGATCAGCGCATTCAACAGGAGTTGCGGCTGATGGGCATTCCGCCCGACACCAAGCTTTCACCTGCGGCCTCCGGTGATCTCTGCCAGCGTCTCGAAAGCAAGGCGTATTTGACCGGTTCGATCTCCAACATTGGCAGTCAGTACGTCATCGGTGTGAGCGCCGTGAATTGCCGGACGGGAGACTACATCGCCCAGGAGCAGGTCACCGCCAACGGCAAAGAAGGCGTTCTAAGCGCGCTGGACAAAGCTTCCACCAAGCTGCGTGAACAACTGGGAGAGTCCCTCAAGACCATTCAGAAACTCGACACACCCGTCGAGCAGGCCACCACACCCTCTCTCGAAGCCCTCCAGGCTTACGGCCTGGGGCGACGAAACCTGCTCGGCAAAGCCGACTACACCGCCGCTGTGCCTCTGTTCCAGCGCGCCATCCAGCTCGATCCGAATTTTGCCATGGCTTATGCCGTGCTCGGCACCACCTATCACAACCTCGATGAAAAAATGCTCGCCGCGGAAAATACCAGGAAGTCCTACGAGCTTCGCTCTCGCGTCAGCGAATGGGAGAAGTTCTATATCGAGTCGCACTACTATCATTTCGTCACCGGTGACTTGGAGAAGGCCCGCCAGGTGTATGAACTGTGGGCCCAAATCTATCCGCGCGAGCAAGTGCCGCCCACCAATCTTGGCGTTGTGTTCCAGACCCTCGGACAGCACGATAAATCTTTCACGGAATTCTCGGAGGCCATGCGCCTCAATTCTTCCGACAGCCTGAATTTCGCCAATCTCGTTCTTGGCTACATTCATTTGCAGCGTCTCGACGAGGCCCGTGCTGCCGCCGCGGAAGCGTTGTCCAGGAATCTTGAGTCTGCCGACTTACACTTCAATCTCTACGAACTCGCTTTCTTGAAGACCGATCTTCCTGGGATGGCCGAACAGGTCTCCTGGTCGATGGGTAAGCCCGGTAAAGAAAATGTCATGCTCTTCCTGGAAGCGGGCACGGCCGCTTATTTCGGCAAGTTGGCCGCCGCTCGCGAATTCTCTCGCCAAGCATCCAGCTCCGCCCAGCGCGCCGGCGAGAAAGAAATGGCCGCTGATTGTGAAGCCTCCGCGGCGCTCTGGGAGGCCCTCTACGGCGACAGTTTGGAAGCACGGCGGCGCGCTACCGACACCCTCGCCATGTCCAACGGTCGCGATGCTCAGTATGTTGCCGCGCTGGCGCTTGCTTTGATCGGCGATTCGGCGCGCGCGCGAGCTCTCGCCGATGACCTGGACAAGCGCTTTCCCGACGACACCATCGTTCACTTCAATTACCTGCCTACGCTTCGCGCCCAGCTCGCTCTCAGTCTCCCTGGTAACCGAGCCAAGGCCGTTGAAATACTGGCCCTCGCATCACCCTATGAACTTGGCGTTCCCGGCAGTACTTTTTGGGCGAACCTTTATCCCGTCTACGTCCGCGGCCAGGCCTTTCTCGCTTCTCATCAAGGAGCTCTGGCGGCCGCCGAGTTTCGGAAAATCCTGGATTGGCCCGGCGTCGTCGTCAATGAGCCCATCGCCGCCCTCGCCCATCTGGGTCTCGCGCGTTCTTACGCCCTGGCCGCCGACACTCCCAAGTCCCGCGCCGCATACAACGATTTCTTCACCCTCTGGAAAGATGCCGACCCCGGCGTCCCCATCCTGTTACAAGCCAAGTCCGAATATGCAAAACTGCGGTAGGCACTTTCGGGCCTGTGCACAAAAACCTCGTCAGATTGCGGAGTGCTGGCTAAGGAGAAAGTTATGAACAGCAAATGGACGGCAGCGGCGGGATTGGCCGGGGCGTTTATTGCCGGGATGATCGTGGCGACGGCGTTGGGCGGGGGCATGGCCGCGGCGCGGGCCGAGCCGCTGGGACAGCAAGTGACCGTGCAGACGGTCTTCAGTCCGAGGGTGACCGACGCGGATATTGCTTTGCTTCGGCAAGATATACGGGCAATGAAAATGCAAGTCATTGGCCAGAATATGTCGCTGTCCGATCCAGAGGCCGAGAAGTTCTGGCCCATCTACAAACACTACGCGGACGACTTGCATGAAGTGAACAACGCCAAGTATGCACTGTTGAAGCAGTACGCGGAGACCTGGGCAACCATGACCGACCAGGATGCTCTGATTTACGTGCGCCACTGGATGGAGGTGGACGCCGAGGCGCAGGCCTTGCGGCTGAAGTATGTGCCGGTGGTGACCCAGGCGTTGCCGGGGAAGAAGGCCGCGACCTTTTTTCAACTAGACCGGCGGCTGTCCATGATGGTCGATTTGCAATTGTTTTCGCAGATTCCCTTGGCGCATCCGAAGGAGTAGAGGAACGAGATATCAGACATCCGTAATGAACTGAGCGCCGAAGGCGCATGCCACTCCCACCGCCCTAATGACCCAATTGCGCCAGAGCGGCACGCAGCGGTGCGCTAGAGATCCTAATTAGTCCGCGGTACGGCGCGTACAACTCCAGGATCAAGAAGATCGCGCAGGATACCGAAAGCGCGGAGACTGACAAACTGGTGACCACCGTCCCGTTGGCGGGGGCATACAGACCGAAGCTGATGAAGAGGACAGTGAGCCAAGAAACCAGGATGATGAGCATTGGCGTGGATATCGAGGTGGATTGCTGTTCATAGACCAGCCAGCGCGTTTGTACGATCTTCTTCACATTGCTCAAAGCCTCGGCTTGGGATAATCGTTGCCTGTCGTCCTTCGGCACGAGTCCCTGAATCTCTTCACGGAGAGATTCCATCCCGCGGGTTGATACCTGCAATTGCCGGGGATCTGCAGAACCTTTCAACTCCACCCGATCGAGCACCTCCGCAACGACACTGCGAAGCAGATCGCGTGCCTCCTTCGTCTCTGGGCCATAGTTCGCCAACGTTCGGTCCAGCAAGATGACCTCGGATGACGCTGCCGTTAACTCGCCGCTCAGCGTGTCGAACGAACTTTTTGCTGAGGAGATCAGCAGGCCAAGCACAAGGGCAGTCATTGTGGCAACTAGCCCCATTGCGATCATTACGATACTTTTCGAGTCATCGCTCAGATGGCTCGGGGGCAAGAGCTTGCGAAGAATCATCCCGAGCAATGCGCCTCCGAACACGCATGCGAACACAATCGCGCTGGTTCCTATGGAACTCATGGTAACCCTGTCCCTGGCTTGAATACGGGGGTCGTAGGAAAAACCGCCGCAGTCTAGTTTACCGCTGAACTGCCAGCTTAAACTTACTGGCGTGAGAATGTTTAGCCCAGGCTAAGTGATAGAACAGTCATTATCAGCGTGTAGTGCACTCGGCCAAAACGATTTACGCAGGCTTTCACTCAACTAGTTGATGCAGTGCCTGATAAACGCGGTGCATTCGATGGGCATTCCTCTCTAAGGATTCGTATTGCTCTGTCCACCCCCGCCCGCGAATCTCAGACTGATAAGGAAAAAGAAATTTCAGTCGGAGGAGGGCGGCCGGTCGTCGCGATCTTGACGGTCGTCGCAGTCCTTACGATCATCACGATCGCGGTGCTCGCCGTCATGGACCACGCGGTCTTGACGATCGCGGTGGTCATCGTTGTCCCAATCGCGCCACTCGCGATCGCGACGATCGATCGCTTCAAAGTCGGCTCGGCAGCCGCGATCGATCCAGACGCCCTCGCGATCGTACCCCCAGGTGCGGCCGTAGATGCAGTCGGCCTCGCGGCGTCGACAGATGATGAAAATCCCATCGCGAGCAGAGGTCCGCCGCTCTCCGGCAATTCCGCGGCACGATCTCCAAATAAGACACCTCGCCCTTCAAATAACTGCGGCGAATAGATTCCCCCAGCTAAACTTCCTGTGGCTGATAAACGCAATCGCCGGCCAACCGTGCCAATCACTTTGAGGAGGGCGTAACTGTGAACTCAACTTCCGCTAACTCCGTAATCACAAACACACTGAAAACGTGGACATTCATCGTCCAGGACTACTCCCTGCTCGCCGTTCAGTCGGTCCGCAACATCTTTGCGACCAGTCGGTACCTCACGGATTTGGTCGAACAGATGGACTTGATTGGTGTCGGTTCGTTGCGCATTGTCGTGGTCGCTCTGCTTTGCGTCGGGGGCGTGATCGTTTTGAACGCGGCCTCACAATTTAGGCGTTTCGGCGAGACCGTTCTAACCGCTGACGCCGTTTCGCTCGCGCTCCTTCGCGAACTCGGTCCGGTGTTCACCGCTCTGCTGGTCGCCGGCCGGAACGCCACCGGAATGGCCTCCGAGTTGGGCTCCATGGTCGTTACCGAACAGGTGGACGCCATCCGCGCGTTCGGCATCGACCCCATCCGCAAGCTGATGACCCCTCGCGTTCTTGCGACGGTCATCGTGCTGCCGTTGCTCGTGGCCTTGGGCGACTGCGCGGGATTGCTCGGCGGATTCTTGGTCGCACACCTTACCCTGCACCTCGGTGCCCAAGAGTTCTGGACACGCGCCATCGATGTGCTGGTTCTGGGCGACCTGTGCATTGGCGTCACCAAGCCCATCGTTTTCGGACTCCTCATCGCCACCGTCGGTTGTTATCAGGGGCTCCGCGTCAAAGGCGGCACCGAGGGCGTGGGCCGCGCTACCATTTCCGCATTCGTGGAGTCCTCCCTGGCCGTCCTCGTCGTTGATCTGTTCCTGACCAAGATTCTGCTTTACGCCTTCAATTTGTGACCCACGAGTCGTCGCGACACCTCTCGCCGCGATGATCGCAGCCCGAATTATCCTTGCGATTCCTCAAGGCACGATGTAGGCTCCGCCCTGCGAACTCGCGGGATCTGTCGGCAAAAAGCCAAACGGCCCAGCAGATATTGTGACCCGCGCGATCGTTTTCACGCTTTTCTGGGATTCACCGGCCGCATCACAACCCACCGTTCGGAGGTCCATAAGTCAACATCTCCCAAACCGAGGAAGTGCTGCGTTGACTTTTGCATCGGAGGATAAACAATGAAAAAAACACTACTCGCTATCATCTTCACTACCGCACTGGCTCTTCCCCTGTTCGCGCAAGACAAAGAATCCGACCGCGTCGAAAACGCCGGGAAAGTCATGCAGGAGATTCTCAACGCTCCCGATAGCATTCCGCAGAGTGTTCTCGACAAAGCCGATTGCGTCGTAATCCTGCCTTCCGTCTTGAAGTTTGCCATCGGCTTCGGAGGCAGCTACGGACGCGGCGTGATGACCTGTCGGGGCGGCAAAAACTTCCACGGCCACTGGGGCGCCCCAACGATGATGGCTCTCGAAGGCGGCAGTGCGGGTTTGCAGCTCGGCGGTACCGCCACCGACTTCGTTCTTCTGCTCATGAGTTCACGTTCCGCCAGCAGCATTCTCAGCAGCAAGGTCAAGCTCGGTGGTGACGTCTCCGCCGCCGCAGGCCCGGTCGGGCGGACCGCCTCCGCGGAAACCGATGTGACCCTCCGCGCTGAAATTCTTTCCTACTCACGCGCGCGAGGCCTCTTCGCCGGCATTTCCCTGGCAGGTTCCACTCTTCGCCCCGACAACGGCGCGAACAAAAACCTCTACGGCAAGGAAGTCAGCGCCAAGGCCATTGTCTTCCACAAGGCCGTGCCAGTGCCAGACAGCGCCAAGGATTTGCTCGCCACGCTGCAAAAGGCGAGCCCGGTGAACAAAAGCAAGTAATCCACCGATCCGAATTGTGCTCGTCCGGTTTCAGCGTTGACTTGAATCATTGAACGAGTTCGTTCTAGTACCCTAGGCATTGGTCGCAGTGCATCACGGTACACCGACATGTTGCATTAGCCCGCAACCCTGATTCCGTATCACTACATAACTTCGAATACATCGAAAGGTCGGCCACCGGCATCTTTCTCGGTGCACGCCCCGCGGACGGCCTAGTTACAAGCGCCCGAGCGGCGAAAGCTCGGAGGATCATCCGCACTCGCAGGTCGACTTCCTGCGGAGAATAAGCGACGGCATACCTATGCCAACCAAAGGCAAAACCGCCATCGTGACCGGAGCATCCCAAGGCATCGGAGCCGCTCTGGTGAAAGCATTTCTCGAAAAAGGTTACGACGTCGTCGGAAGCTCCCGTGCAGCGACAAAATCTAAAACACTAGCCGCTTCGGATCAGCTCGCGTTGGTCGACGGCGATATCGGCGAGATGTCCACCGCGCAGAAAATAGCGGAAACCGCCGTAGCTCGGTTTGGCTCGATCGACGCGCTCGTTAATAACGCGGGAATTTATTTCTCAAAACCATTCCCCGAATACACCACCGCCGATTTGAGGGCCTTGATCTCCACGAACATCGAAGGATTTCTTTTCATCACACAGCTTACGGTCAAGCAAATGCTGCTCCAGAATACCGGCGGAAGCATCGTCAATATTACGAGCTCAATGGTGGACCATCCGATTGCTGGTATTCCCTCGACGGTCCCGATGATCACAAAAGGCGGCCTTCAATCAGCGGCGCTGAACCTCGCGATGGAATACGCAAAACAGGGCATTCGTGTAAATGTTGTCGCACCCGGCGTCGTTGACACGCCCATGCACACGGACAACCCAAAAGATCTTCTAAGGACACTACAACCTATGGGAGGTATCTCCGACGTGAAAGACATTGTGGACGCAGTGATGTACCTGACAGAAGCCGGTCAAGTGACCGGGGAGGTGCTGCACGTGGACGGCGGTGCGCATCTGGGCAAATGGTAACCCGTGCAGGCTCTCGGCCGGCCAGCGCCGAGCAGCGCTTGCAAGAACTTGGCCTCAACCTCCCGGCGCCGCCCGAGCCGTTCGGCATCTATGTGGAATCGGTACAGACGGGCAATCTGCTTTTTCTGACCGGGATGCTTCCCACGGAGGGTTGCGTGGCCAAATTCATTGGGCGCGTCGGCGCGGAGCTTGACGTGGAAACGGGGCGCAAAGCCGCTCACCTGGCGGCGCTTAACGCCCTCGCTGTCGCGCGGCATCATTTGGGATCGCTCGACAAGGTGACCCGCGTCGTCCGGCTCGGCGTGTCGGTGGCCACTTCCGGAGATGTCCGCGATCAGCCGAAAATCGCTGACGCCGCTTCCGAGTTGCTGCAAGACGTGTTCGGAAAAGACAAGAATCCTTGCCGCCTGGTGTACGGCGTCGCCAGCCTTCCGCTCGGCACCCCGGTCGAGCTGGAAGTCATTTTCGAGGTGGCCGTATAGGAGCGTTGGTATAGAAGTGGCAGTAGTAAGGTGTGGCGAGCCATTTTCGCTCGCCTCGCCAGTAACAGTAAGTGCTTTCAACAATCCTGAAAATCCGTAGGAGGATCCATGGCAACGACCAGAGTAGCAATAGCACCGATGAAGGCGGCCCAGATTCCCAAGCCTGGAGCCGATTTCGAGATCGTCGAGCGCGAGATTCCGCAGCCGGACCGCGGGACACGTACGCATCAAGGTGCAAGCCTGCGGTGTCTGCCACAGTGACATGTTCACTAAAGAAGGCGCGTGGCCAGGAATTCAGTATCCCCGCGTGCCGGGACACGAAGTCGCCGGCATCATCGATGAAGCTGGGCGCCGGTGTTTCCGCGTGGAAGAAGGGGCAGCGCGTCGGTGTCGGCTGGCACGGCGGCCAGGACAACACGTGTCGCGCGTGCCGCCGCGGAGATTTTCGCAATTGCCAGAACCTGAAAATTCCGGGCATCAGCTATGACGGCGGATACCAGCAATACATGGTGGCTCCCGTGGAGGCACTGGTGCCCATACCGGAGAGTCTGAACGACGTCGAAGCAGCGCCGCTGCTCTGCGCCGGAATTACCACCTACAACGCGCTGCGGCACAGTGGCGCGTTCCCCGGCGACCTTGTCGCGGTGCAAGGTATCGGCGGTCTGGGTCATCTCGGAATTCAATTCGCCAATAAGTTTGGTTATAAGGTCGCGGCGATCGGACGCGGGTCCGAAAACGCGCCGCTCGCGAAGAAACTCGGAGCGAGTGTGTACATCGACAGCAAATCGACGAACGCTGCCGAGGAATTGCAAAAGCTGGGCGGCGCACAAGTCATTCTGGCGACAGCCCCAAGCTCGAAAGCCATGTCCGAGCTGATCGACGGTCTGGGGCCGAACGGCAAGCTCATGGTGATCGGCGCGACATTCGATCCCATTGAGGTCACGCCGGTGCAGCTCATCACCGGAAGTCGAACGATTCAGGGCTGGGCCGCGGGAACAGCGGCCGATTCCGAGGACACGCTGCACTTCGCCGAACTGACCGGCGTGCGTCCCATGATTGAAACCTATCCGCTCGAAAAAGCGGCCGAGGCTTACGCGCGCATGATGAGCGGCAAGGCACAGTTCCGCGTCGTTCTGACGATGTGAAGTCGGCCAGCAACGCAATCCGGAGAAACCGCGGGTAAGGGTGTGCGATCTCGCAAAAGTGGAGGTGACCATGCGTCCTTTCAGCTGGCCCGGTTGGATACGATACTTGCAGATCTTTTGCATGGCGTTAGTGGTTTCTGTGAAGCTCGCATCATTTCCATCGCCGGCCCAAGCCCAAGGAAAGGAACCTCCCATGGAACACCCGACTTTTTATCGCACGACACAGATCGATGGACTCTCCATCTTTTACAGAGAGGCCGGCCCGAAGGACGCGCCGACGCTTCTCCTGCTGCACGGACTTGCCCTCTTCATCGCGGATGTTCGAGCCTCTGTTCGCCCGGCTTTCCGATCGCTATCACCTGGTCGCGCCCGATTATCCGGGCTTCGGACACAGCGACTGGCCGGACCCGAAAAAATTCGCGTATACGTTCGATCACTATCGCCGAGATCATGAATCATTTCACCGAAGCGCTCGGGCTCTCGCGCTACACGCTTTACATGCAGGATTACGGCGGCCCCGTGGGTTTTCGCATGGCCTTGGCCCATCCGGACCGGATCGAGGCTCTCATCGTCCAGGACGCCGTGGCGCACAACGAAGGCCTGGGCGCGAATTGGAAGACGCGGCGGGCCTTTTGGGCCGATCGCGCTGCCAACGAAAGCGCGCTTCGCACAAATCTCCTGTCGCTCGCGACCACGCGGACGCGCCATGTCGGGAACGATCCCAACGTGGAACGCTATGACCCGGATCTCTGGACCGATGAATTTGACTTTCTCAACCAGCCCGGCCAGGCCGACATTCAAAGCGACCTCTTCTACGACTACCGCACCAACGTGGACGCCTACCCGAAATGGCAAGCATGGATGCGCGAGAAGCAGCCGCGCCTGCTGGTGATCTGGGGCAAGTATGATCTCTCGTTCGACCCCTCGGAGCCGGAAGCCTATCGCCGGGATGTGCCGAACGCGCAAGTTCACATTCGTCGACGGCGGCCATTTCGCATTGGACACGGCTGCGGATGAGATCGCCGCACTGGTCCGAGGCTTTGTCGGTTCTTCACGCTGACGGTTCCCCGCGAACAATCCACACGGACCACTCCGCAGGTCGATATGCGCTCGATCCGCGGGAGTAAACCCCGGTTGAAACTTCACAGCTAAAGCGTTGGTAATTCGGCTTCCATTTACGGCACGGCTCAGCGCGGCGCACTGCCGTGCGTGTCCCGCCTTATTGCTGGCGACTGGAGGTTGGCGGATTGTCTTCATTATCGCGTTTGTGAAACATGCTGAGGAGGAGACTGCTGGTCTCTTGGTCATCCCGGTCCTCTTCAGACTCACGCTCGCGATCGAGGGCGGAGACGCTGTTGAGGAGGAGTTGGGAGATGTAGGCGAAGGCCACGGCGTCGCAGCGGGTAATGCGTTTGTGGGCGAGTTGCTTGACGAGATTGCTGAGGAAGGCGTTGACGCAGCGCGCAGAGGACAAGTCGCCGATGTTGTCGAGGAGCTCGTTGGCGGCGGCTTCGTTCTGGAGGCGGCGCGCTTTGATTTGCTTGCGAACGTGATGGGCGCAGAGGGTGGAGTTGGGATCGGCGGTGAACATGTGACAGCGATGGCCTTTGCCGTTGATATGCTGGCAGGGGGAGAGAGCCGGGGATTCTGGGACGATGGCGGTGGAGAGGGCGACCCCACCCCCGGGGGTTTTTGTGTAGTGATCTGATTCCATGGGAGTTACCTCGCGAAATGGCGCAGTGATTTGATTTTAAAGGAGATAGCAGAGAGAGTCTTCTCGCTAATGGATCGAGGGCGAACGGGAGGTCGATCGTTGCTGGGTCGCTCTTTGCTGGAAAGACGCTCAGGGTGAAGCTGTGCTGCTATCTTCATGCGGAAGCATAACATGAATTGTACTGAATGTCAAATGATAACTGATCCGCTATTCGAACGATCTGTGGAAAAGCGCTGACCTGAAAGGGAGCATGAGATTCCGCGGAGCCGAGTAGCGGTGTCATTCGATTTTCCCCGCGTTGAAGTTGGCGTTTAAGTGTAAGCGTACGACCGAGACCGCGCCGCGCGCTCGGTGCCCCCGAATCTTTTCGCCCGCTCCAACTCCGCAACCCGCACGCGCAGCCCGCTCGGGTTCAAGCGCCGCTTCCGGATTGGCCGGGAGACAACGCGCGCTTGCGCAGCATCAGGATGCCAACCACGATCACCCAGACAGCCAGGGGAAAGCAGTTAGCGAAGGCCTGAGCACCCAGGCCGACGGGATTGTAGAAGCCCATCACATCGACATGGCGCACAAACATGGTGGGGACGAAGGCGAGGCAGGCCAGTGCGCAGGCGTAGCCGAGCCAGGCGGACCATCGCGGCAGTGCGCCGCTGGCCAGAGTGACATAGCTGAGAATCGCGAATAAGAGGGCCATCAGCCAGAGGGCGACGGCTCCGTACATCAGAAACATGCTCTCCATCATGGTGCGGATGATGACGCCGTCGGCGGGAGGGTTAAAGGCGTCGATGACGGTGGCGCCCTGGAGGCAATCGGCGACAAGGGTAAGACTGACGTAGACCAGGCCGACGCCGAAGAAGAGGCTGGCGAGCCACTCGTGATTGGCCTGGCGGATGAGGTGACGGACGCCGGCGATGAAGATCATGAGAAGGGTGAGGATGATGAGATCCAGGAAGACGCAGCACATGATGTTGGTCCCGTTGTGGGCGGCGAAATCGGTCAGCTTGAGGGACTCTGCCAACCCAGGGAAGGGACCGCGCACGAGGTAGAAGGGGAACTCGACGAAGAAGAAGGCCATGCAGGCCAGCGCGCTGATGCCGGCGATGCGATAGATTCGGAGGTCGTTCATGAAGAGGTTACCTTTCTTGTGGAGGCGGGTTCAGGCGATTGCACTCAGAACCGGGGCCAGGAACCGCTTTGATCTTTGAGTCAGCATCTCACAAAGCGGTTCAGGGTTCCCAATCGGTGTCGAGGTCCCAAGGCAACAACTCACCGATGCGATTGACGAGGTGATCGGCGATCTGGGACAGCACCATTCGCAAGTAGGTTTCAGGATCACGGTCGTTTAGCTTTGCTGTTTCGAGTCTTCCTCAAATGTCTGCAAGAAATTCAAGTCGAGCACCATCGCATCGCCCCTTTTTGGTTCCGAATTGAGGGTTTGGCAAGAGGGCAACTAAAGCCCTACCATGGACCCACACCTTACGTTAAAAGCTCCGATATCGACCAGACTTTGTCGGTTAGACGACTACAAGCGACTATTCCCTGCTGATGTGCATTGCCTGACTGAGCTATCATCCGAATCTGGAGGTGCGCGAATGGCAGGACGGACTCGACGGTCCATTCCAATGTCTAGCTCGCGCGGGCGGCCAGTCACGGGAGAAAGACCACTTGCGGGCGCGGTCGCCGTGGTTGCCGGCGCGACACGCGGCGCAGGTCGCGGCATCGCTCGGGCGCTTGGAGAAGCTGGCGCGACGGTCTATTGCACTGGACGAAGCGTGCGTGGCAACCGCTCCCCATACAATCGTCCTGAAACGATTGAAGAGACAGCCGAAATGATCAGCGCGGTGGGCGGCTCGGCCGTCGCAGTTCGCGTTGATCACACCGTGGAAGGAGAGGTGGAGGCCCTGTTCCAACGAGTGGAACGCGAGCGTGGCCGCCTCGATGTACTGGTGAACAGCATCGCCGGCGAAGACCCCTTGATGGCCCAGTGGTGCTTTTTTTGGAAGACCGATCTCAAGAATGCGGAGGCAGCGCTCCGGCAGTCGCTCGTGTCCCACATCATCACCGCCAAACATGCGGCTCTCTATATGATTCGGAATCGCCGCGGGCTCATTGTGGAGGTGACGGAAAGCGACGTGCTCAGCGCGGGAGGCAATCCGGTGACGCAGACGGTTAAGTTCGCGCTCAAAGGCTTGGCTCTCAACATGGCGGCGGAATTGCGTCCGCACGGCGTGGCTGCGGTTGCGGTTACCCCCGGTTTTCTCAGGTCGGAGACGATGCTGGAGCAACACGGCGTCACCGAGGAAACCTGGCGCGAAGGCGGGAAGATAGACCGGAACTTCCTGGAATCGGAGTCGCCTCTGTTTGTGGGTCGCGCGGTTGTGGCATTGGCTAAAGATCCGGCGATCTTGGCGCGTTCGGGACAGCTTTTCAGCTCCTGGGAACTGGGGCGTGAATACCGATTCACGGACGCCGACGGACGGCGGCCGGACTGGGGCGCCAGCGAACTCGACTTCTCAAAGCATCCGGAAGAGTTGCTCCAGCTATTGAGGACTGGTTCGGATATCCAGCTTCAGTGGTTGAGCGCACTGCAGCGGAAGACGAAGCACTTTCTCAGTCAGCTACCAAAGACGAAGGCCAAGGCTGTCAGCGGTACGCGGGCGGGATAGGCCCAGGATTGACGTTCCTATACTTGGACCCCGGCGAGCAGTAACTGCAAGACCCAGGTTCAAACTGCGACCCTGGGCACCCGCACCCGCATTCGCCCCGTTCCAAGTGCTTGGCGAGTGATTCCGAACCGATTATTACTGCGTATACGCCACTCCGGCTGCTGCTGCGGACTGGGTCTTGGGTTTGGCGCTTGTGGTGTCAGCCGGGTGCAACAGCGGGAAGCTCTTGCTCACGAATTCCGTAACGTTTCGGCTGATGGCGTCGCGCACTCCCCTCAATGCGTCGCGCTTTTGTTCCGGCGTGCCCGTGGCCTGTTCCGGGTCGGTCAGGCTCCAGTGGCGCACATTGCGGCAGAACGGCCACACCGGGAATCGTTCCATGGATGGATCGCCGAGCGTAACCACGAAGGTGAAGGATTCCTTGAAAAATTGCCCGATGTCTTTCGGGTGCTGCCCGGAGATATCGACGCCCACTTCCTTCATGACCTCGAGAACCAGTGGGTCTCGCTCAATCGACTGGACAGCGGTGCTGGCCACCACGACTTCATCGCCCGCGAATGCGCGAAGAAATCCTTCCGCTATCTGGCTGCGCGTGGAATCTCCGGTGGAGAAGAACAGAACTTTGGGCTTATGTTTCACGGCTGGCACTCCTGGACTTCTGCGCGTTCAAGTTCGAGGTAATCCTACTCGAACGCACGGCGGCCAGGTATAGGGCAAACGCGGTACGCTGCCGCACAGAAAATTGTTGAGATTTTAATGTAAGGCCGCGGAAAAGACGCGAAGGAATCAGGCACGAGAAGACGGGATCAATGCCAGCCAAAGTGTCAGCACTGACGCGCGGCGAGACGACCAGAAGCACTTACCAGCGATCTTCGGGGCTGTCCTCGGTGTGGCGAATCACGTAGGCCAGCACCTCGGAAGCCGACGCGCGAAGTCCCTGCACCACAAGGAAGACCAGCGAAACGCACAAGGGAATTTGGTAGATCGCTCTCAACGACCTGTCCTCCACCAGCCTCAAGAATAGAATCCAGGAGCGCTCAGTGGAATGGAACGCGAGGCACAATCGCGAGTTCCCTTTTTGGACCTAACGATTGGTACGAAGTCTGCTTGAAGGACTAGTACGAAAGGACGTCACGGGGCGCCGGACTGAAGTCCGGCGCCTACATGCGCGCGTCCATTTGGCGGGTTACTCAAATCAAGACTATCGGCGGTAGTAGCCGCGGCCATAGTAACCACGACCGTAGTAATAACCGCGGCCGTAGTATCCCCCCAGCCGAAGCCAACGTAGGGATAAACATAGCCGGGATAATAGTAGCCGGGATAGTAGCCATAGGGCGGATAAACGTAGGCTGGGCCGGGATACGCATAGCAAGGACCGTCGCCACAATTGCCAGGCTGACCACCGGCGTAAGGCCCAGAGCCACGGTATCCGCGCCCGGGATCGTAGTCGCGCTGGTCAACCGGCAGAAACGCATGCTGACTTTGCGTGGTATCGACGGTGACCGGGTCAACGAGGCGGAAGCTGAGCGGCGTCTCGGGCCCCACGATCGTGGGACGGCCGCGCGTCAACAGGACCGCACCGATGCCCGCTGCGGCGCCGGCTCCCGCACCGATAGCGGCGCCGGTGCCCCAGTCCGCGGCAGCTCCAATGGCCGCGCCCAGCGCGGTGGTGCCGCCGATGGTGGCGGCGTCCGCTCCGTGCGATGTGCCGCCAGAACCCTTCCACAATTGGGTGAGAATGGGGCGTTGCTGGCCGTCGACTAAAGTGAGGTCGGTGAGCTCGATGCCGAGGTGCGAGGTGCCCTTCACGCGGCCAGCCTTTTGCGCGGCCTCGACCTGGCCGGTGACGGTTTGGCCGCGACGCGCGACCACGTAGCCATTCACCACGATGGGAGACTGCAGCGTGGCGGTGACGCGGTCGCCCACCTGGTTGCGGTCACTGGAAAGATAATCGTTGATGCGCACCTGGAGTACGGTGCCCGCGGGAATGGTCAGGGTCGCAGGAGGCGGCTGCACTGGTGCCGAGGATCGTGGCGCACGCGGCGGCATACCTTGCCCAGGAGCATTCCGGTACGGTCCGTTATTCGGATAGGGTGGATTCTGGTTCGGCGTAGGACCGTTCTGGCCCTGGGGCGGCAAATCCTGGTCGGGATCGTATTGATCCGGCGAAGGCGCGTGTGCGCGCGGCCCGCTTTGCGCCGGGTAGTCGTTCGCGTAGGGTGGCTTGTCGGCATCTTGCGGCGCGTACTTGGGCTTTGGGCGCGAGTCGGACGGCGGCGCTTGCTGCTGGTCCGGCGGAGGCGGCGGGGCCTGGTCGGTCTGCGGCGGGGGCGGAGCTTGGTCCTGCTGCTGGGCTTGATCCGGCTGCTGCTGTTGCTGCGGATCTTGCTGGGCTCGCGCGCCAATGCTGAGGCACAGAGCGAGCGCAAGCGCGCAGGCTCCGCGCGCTACCCAACTCGCTCCCGTAACAACATTATTATGATGCTGGAAACTCGGCATGGTCTCTACTCCTGTAGCACTACCCGTACTGCGGAATCTGGGTATTTCCAAATAATTCGATGCGACATTCCGCGACGAAGATGTATCTCCCTCATAATAGGGGCCTTGGCGGCGCCGCACCGCGCACACCTCTGGCGCTCATTCATAAAACCCGACACGCCGAAAAAAGTTTCTCATATAGGTCTTGCCCGAGTCGTCGCACATTACATCTGGCCGTCGATGCCCATCCACAGGTTGATGGTGTTGAGCTCCTCGCGCCCGGTAGCTTTGAGGTAGCAGAACAGCTGCATGCGGTACGCCGCGTGACCGCTGAGGACTACGTTCACCAGAAACGATCCGCGCGTCATCTTGCTGCCAAACATGTCCACCTCGGTGCGGAAATCGATGTCGGTCCAACCGGCGAGTAGTTGCGCGTATTCGCCCGACTGTTTCTGGATGGCCGCTACGGCCTGGTCGAAGTTCATCGCTTTGGACGCTTCCTCGGCGCGTCCCCACAGGATCATCATCGCTTCGCGCGTGAAGACTCCGGCCTTGACGGCGGCGATCTGCGTGGGCCCCATGATGGCCATGTATTGCAATAGCTCGAGGATGCTGCGCTGCTTCGGCGTGGGCCGATAGTCGAGCTTCGATTTGTCTATCTTGCCGATCAGGTGCAGCAGGATGCGTATTTCGCTTTGGAGCGACGAGATCAGTTCTTGTTTTGTAAGGACCATAATGGCGGAATCCTAGCACCAAACATCGCGATGAGGAACCGCCGAGCCTTGGCAACGAAGTGCGGGCATCCCGCGTCGAAGCGACGCCTGTGAAATTGATCTTAGGATTCAACCTGGGAGCAAGCTGCATACAGACTCAGGAACGAGCTTACCTACAGATGTTACGCACACGAGAAAATCGGTTGTCGCCCGCGCAACTACCCGCAAAAAGCGGCCGCGCGACAAGAAATCGCGCGCGAAGACGAAGGTATGCGTTGACATCGGCTGGATCGGTGACTACGATTCAGGTGCTTGTTGGTAGTAGCGGCGCAGGTGTCGCGCTATCGCGAGTTCAACGGATCGCATCGCAAACCCGCCCAAGAGATGCGCTCCGTTTCTTCCGCACTGTGCCACACGCGTGATGGTTTTGCCAGTTTCAGGTCCGGGTGTGAAGACCCGATGGCGATTCGGAATCAAGCAAGCTCCGTCCGGAGATAAAGAGAGAGTGACCTTCCGCAGCAGCAGAAGTAAATAATCCCAGCGAACAAACATTCTATTCAGGAAAGGATACGATGATGGCAGATCAACGTTTCGAACAGTTGAAAGTGAAATATCAGTCGGTAATTAATTTTATTGAGGCGCAGAATGCGAACCTACAGAACGTGAATATGGAGGGCGACAAGCTATTGATCCGGGCGAGCGCACCTTCCCAAGATGTGAAGAACAGGATTTGGGATCAGATCAAGCTGGTCGATGCGACGAATTCGGATTTAATGGCGGACATTCAAGCGCCGGCAGCCGCCGCCGCGGTAGCCGGGGCGGCCCCGGTAACGCCACAGCGGACGTACACGGTGCAGCCGGGCGACAGCCTGTCGAAGATCAGCCAGCACTTCTACGGCAACGCCAATCAATATATGAAGATTTATGAGGCGAATCGGGACAAGTTGGCGGATCCGGATAAGGTGCGAGCCGGGATGGAACTCAATATTCCTTAGAGCGCAGGGCCTAAAGCCTTAGACCCTGAGGCCTTAGGGCCTCGTGGTCCGAGCGCCGGCCGATTTGCGGATGCAATCGCGGCGTACGGACGTATCGAGTTCGTTTTTGCGGAAAAGATTAGGCAAAGGAGAACGACGATGGGATGGATGTCGCAAGTGGGGAATTTGCTGGCGCAATATACCGGCGGGGCCTCCTCGGGAGCTGCAACCGGAGCGGCCCCCGCGCCCGATGTGCATCAGCATTTCGATCAAGTCGCGGCCGCCGCGCCGACCTCGGTGATCGCGGAGGGACTGGCGGCGGCTTTTCGTTCCGATCAGACGCCAGCGTTCGGGCAGATGCTCACAACGCTTTTCAATAATTCCAGCGGCGAACAAAAGGCTGGATTGCTGAACCAGTTGATCGGTTCGATAAACCCGGCGATGCTGTCGCAAGTGCTGGGCGGCGCGGGTCTGGGGAGTTTGCTGGCTGCCGGGGGTGGCAAGGTGACACCCGAACAAGCGCAGAACGTTTCTCCTGAAGCCATGCAACAGATTGCCGCCCATGCGGAGAAGACTAATCCTTCGATCGTGGATTCGGTTAGCGCTTTCTACGCGCAGCACACTACGCTGGTTAAAACGCTGGGCGGCGCGGCACTCTCGATCGCACTGGCGAAGGTTGCGCAGCACCAGCAGAAGGCATAAGCCCCTGACGGGGCATTTTGCTACGGGTAGGGAAGAACAGATCCCTCCGGCCCGGCACAGAGGCCAGCCCCTGGTTGCCTGAACCCGACGCCCGTCCCAAATGACGAATGAACCTCAATCCTTAGGGGCCAATCTTAAAATCGACTTTGTATTCGTGATAGTTGCGGAAGTCAATGATGTTATGGCTGCAGTTGCTGGTGCCCCGTTCACAGCCCAAGCTCTCGGCATGGACCGGAAGCAGAACTGATGCTCCGCCAATCGTCACATACGAATAATCAACCGCCGATTCGACCGCATCCATCGGAAAATCCGGCGGTATGTTGCGGGCCTGCATCTCGATTCGCAGGACGCGCGCGGATGTCGGATCCACCCATACGGAGCCTCCGTAAGCCGCAACCAGAGTCTGAGAGCCGGCCTGCAGCCTCCAGCGTGAATTTTCACTCCGCACTTGAAAGTCGTAAACCTGGGCTTTGAAGCCCGAAATAGAAGACGCACCTCCCGACCGGAACTGCGCGTTTGTATCGGGATGAAAAAGTTCCAGCAGTGTGGACGCAAACTCTCCGGTGGACCAGGACCCACCGATTTCCTGCAGGCTCTTGGCCGTAGAGCGGCCATCGATCTTTACGTCACGATAACTCTCCCGCGCGTCAGCGTAAATGATCTCAGCCGAAACCACGTCCAGGGGCATTTCCGTCTCGCGGCCTCGCTGGGTAGAGCGCGCCATGAACTCCTGGCAAATAAAGTTCGGAAGCTTCTCTGAAAACTCGAATGCCGCCACTCTGGCCCTTTCGATCAAGCTCAGCGAACGCGTGGGTACGGAGTCCGCAGGGTGAGCCGCGACCGGCGGCGGGTCAGGACAGGGAGGCAGAGGCGGCTGTATGCCTCGTTTCAAAATGGGACGAACATCGGAGCAAGGAGGCTCTTGCGATTGCGTTGGGGGTGGCGGCGCGGAGGGCGCCGATTGTGTCGGCTGCGACTGGGGCGAGGGGGTTTGAGCTCCGAGAGCACTTGTTGGTTGAGTCAGAAAGAGTGCGAGGATCACCTCGAGGCAACCAGATCTCCGAAATGCCGTCGCGGCAGCGGCCATACTAGTAGCGGGACTCTGGCCGCGAGCGTATGGCCGACGTTCCCATAGTCCAATAGTAGTCTGCCTATTGCGAACAAACAACTTAGCTAAGGACCACACAAGGACCACTACGAGTGATGGTTGCGGAGTGAACGGTTGGGCGCTCCGACACCTGGCTGCGCCAGACGGGAACCGTATTGAGCCGGGCATGGAGTATCCGGTGAAGGTTTCAGAGATTGGGTTTTGGGCCAGAAACTAAACTGACCTCATTGGCGATTCGAACACGAATTCTCAGTGCGCATCTAAATGAGCGGAGGACGGGTGTGCGCGGTTGACGAAAGCATATTTAACATTCAAGTACTTAATACGTCCGATAACTCCAAACTGAGCCACGACCCGCCACTCCAGTGAGTTGACACGACGCGCCACCCGGGCTATCTTGGCGCCACTGTTATCCCACCTGAATCTGAGAGGAGATCCATCCTGTGAAATACGTGTCTCGCGTTGGAGTTACTGCTTCCCTGCTGCTCGGCGCTTTCGGTCTGGTTTCTTGCGGCGGTACGAGTACGCCGCCTGCGGCGCCTGCGGCTGTCGATAACCGGGCTGCGGATGAAGCCGCAATTCGGGCGGCGGATGTCGCTTGGGTGAAGGCGGTTGCGACCAAAGATCCGGCGGCAGCCTCTTCCTTTTATGCCGATAGCGCGGTGTTGATGGCTGCGGGCGGACCGATCACGAACGGGAAAGACGCCATCCAGAAGGCTTTCGCCGGCTTGATGACGGATCCGAAGTTCGCGCTCACGTTTGCGCCAACGAAGGTGGAAGTATCGAAGGCGGGCGATTTGGCTTATGAGATTGGGGATTATGAGATTACCTTCAGCGACAAGAAGGGGAAGCCGGTGACCACCAAGGCGAAGTATGTCGTGGTGTGGGGCAAGCAGGCGGATGGAAGCTGGAAGGCCTTGGTGGATGCGCCGAACACAACGACGAACTAAATCATTCGAATAACGGACCAGTTACTATTCTCTTGACAGTAATCCGCTTTGGTGGTAGCATCGGTCGTGATACGCGCCTCACAACGTTGTCGCGCCGTTCTGTCTCACCACTTCCCTGCTAGCGCGCATCTTCGCGTAACCCTTTTAGAATCCGCACATCCAGAAAATGCGCGCGTAACTCGTTTGGAATCCGCACTTCCAAGATCATTAGACTTAAAACCCTTTAGAATCCGCACTTACGAAAAATGGCGGGGGGCGGGGGGGCAAATTGTTAACTAGAAACGGTGGCGGTTCGCGTGTCCGGAACATAGCTCCTTCGCGGCTCTGGCTAAACAGGATTGCATCGCCGGGCTGAAGCCCGGCGCCTACATAAGAGCTGCAGAACAGCACGCTGGATCGCTAGGCATGACTGTTACACGAGTGTTAAAATCGCGCCTGAGGATTGGCCATGTCGCCTAAGACGCTTTACGAGAAGATTTGGGATTCCCACGTGGTGCACGAGTCGCACGATGGGAAGCCAGCGCTGATCTATATTGACCGGCATTTGATTCATGAGGGGACTTCGCCGCAGGCGTTTGCTGGGTTGAAGGCTGAGGGGCGTACGGTGCGGCGGCCGGATCTTACCTTCGCGGTGATGGATCACTCCGTGCCCACCGTGAGCAAGGAACGGTTGCTGCCGATTGTGGATACCGACGCGCGGTTGCAGTTTGAGGCTTTGGAGAAGAATTGCCGCGAGTATGGCGTGCGGTTGTTTGATATGAACAGCGCCAATCAGGGGATCGTGCACATTATTGGGCCGGAGCTTGGGATTACGCAGCCGGGGCAGACGATTGTTTGCGGGGACAGTCATACATCGACGCATGGGGCGTTTGGGACTTTGGCGTTTGGCATTGGGACCAGTGAAGTGGAGCATGTTTTGGCGACGCAGTGTTTGGTGCAGTCGCGCTCGAAGACCATGAACATTGTGGTGAATGGCAAGCGGCCTCGCGGTGTGACCGCAAAGGATATTGTTCTGGCCATCATCGGGAAGATCGGAATCAGCGGCGGCAACGGGCATGTGGCGGAGTACAGCGGCGAGGCCATTCGCGGTTTGTCGATGGACGGGCGGATGACCGTATGCAACATGACCATCGAGGGCGGCGCGCGCGCGGGCATGGTAGCGCCCGACGAAACGACCTTTGCCTATCTGGAAGGGCGCCCGTTCGTCCCTCGCGGCAAGGCGTTTTTGGAGGCGGTGGAGCGCTGGAAGTTGTTGCGCACCGATGACGACGCCAAGTTCGATACCATCGTGGAATTAAATATGAAGGATATCGCGCCACAGGTTACCTGGGGGACGAACCCGGGCATGGTCAGTGGGGTGACTTCGCGGGTGCCGGATCCCTCGTCATTTGCGGATTTGAACGATCAGAAGGCTACCGAGCGGGCGCTGGTTTATATGGGGTTGAAGGCCGGGACGCCGATCGTGGATATTCCTATCGATCGCGTGTTCATTGGATCGTGCACCAATTCGCGGATTGACGATTTGCGCGCCGCGGCACATTTGGTCGCGGGGAAACATGTGGCGCGGTCGGTGAAGCAAGCGCTGGTGGTGCCGGGGTCGCGGGGGATCAAGAATCAGGCGGAGAAGGAAGGGTTGGACAGGATTTTTACCGATGCGGGATTTGAGTGGCGCGATGCCGGTTGCAGCATGTGCATCGGGATGAACGCGGATGTCTTGCCGCCGCATGAGCGGAGCGCCAGCACGTCAAATCGAAATTTTGAAGGCCGGCAGGGGCGGGATTCGCGGACCCATTTGGTGAGTCCGGTGATGGCGGCAGCCGCGGCGATCGCCGGGCACTTCGTGGATGTGCGCGAATTCGACGTAGCAAACGTGGAGTGACGACTTTGTAGCGGCCGCTTTCCGAAGCGGGCGCCTTTTGGGAGACCGATAGATGCAACCATTCACGAAACATACCGGCATAGTGATGCCGCTGGATCGGGTGAACGTGGATACCGATCAGATGGTGCCGAAGCAATTTTTGAAGGCGCTTACGCGGGAGGGGTTTGGGCGGATTTTGTTTTATGACTGGCGGTATTTGGCTGGGGAAAAGCCGAATCCGGAATTTGTTTTGAATTTTCCGCGGTATCGGGGAGCGTCCGTGCTGTTGACGCGGGCTAATTTTGGTTGTGGATCCAGCCGGGAGCATGCGCCCTGGGGTGTTAAGGATTATGGGTTCCGGGTGATTTTGTCGCCTAGTTATGCGGACATTTTCTATAACAATTGTTTTAAGAATGGGATTTTGCCGGCTACTTTGACCGAAGAGCAGATCGAGGAATTGTTTAAGCGTACGGAGAAGGAAGAGGGTTATTCGCTGACTGTGGATTTGCCGAATCAGACGGTTAGCGATGCGCATGGATTGGTTTATAGCTTTGAGATTGCTCCTTCGCGGAAGGAAGTTTTGTTGAAGGGGCTGGATGATATCGGGACTAGTTTGCAGTATGCAGACGAGATTGATTCTTACGAGAAAGCGCACGCGGCGACCGCGACCATGTATGAGGCTGTGGATGTGAAGAATTATTCCAACGGGCGATAAAGAAGGCCCTCAAATGCTCATCCTGACAATTGGCTGGACTACTTGGGAGACGTTCCTGGGAGTGAGTTTTTTACTTGCTGTTTTCCTGGCTCGAACTTTACTGAAAGCGAAAAATTATCGGGATTGGGTCAAGAAGGGCGGCCGGTAACGCCCTGCAGCAAAGACGGAACGTCGCGTGGCCGGTGAGAATAGGCGGTTAGAGTAGTGCTGCGCGGCTCGACACTGAGATGGGTCGGCGATGACACAGACAAGAGTGTCTGTGCTACTTAGAGGCGCCACCACATTTCAAAATAGATGCGGCCCTCGAAGACCGGTTCTGGAGATTCTGGGGCTGCTGGGGCGCCTAGTAATTCCGCCAGCAAGATTCCGCTAAACACGAAGACGGCTCCTACGATGGAACGAGGACTCAGGCGCTCGCCAATCACTACGTAGGACGTGATTACGGCTACTACTGGTTCCAGCGTGAAGAGAATGGCGGCGTGGCTTGGCGTGGTGTATTGCTGGGCCCAGAGCTGGATGGAAAAGGCGGCGGCGGTGGCGAAGATGGCGCAGACGGCGGTGCCTGCGTAGAGTTCCCAGCGGAATGCGAAGCGCGGGGCTTGCCAGCCTAGCGCGGCCAACGAACCGGTAGCGATCCATGCGAGTGCGGCGCAGGCGGCTACCTGCAAGACGCTCAACGCTCCGTGCGAATGCTGCTGCGTGTAATCTCCCACCAGGATGATGTGGACGGCGTAGAGCGCGGCGGCTGCGAAGGTGAGCACGTCGCCGTGATTGAGACGCGAGATACCTTCAGCGGGAACGGTCAGGAAATATAGGCCGACCAGTGCGCAGAATGCTCCCGCGTAGGCCCATCGGGCCAGGTGTTTGCGCCAGAAAATCGCCAGCAGCAGCGGGACCAGGACGACGCTGGAACCGGTGACGAATCCGGATTTCGCGGGCGTGGTGTATTGCAGGCCGGCGGTCTGGAAGGCATAGCCGCCGAACATGAAAAAACCGAGTGCGGCACCCGCCAAGAGCTCTTCCCTTTTCAGGTCGCGGAGGACACGCGGGCGGAACGCGGCCATGAGCACTGCGGCGATGGAAAAGCGGACGGCGAGGAAGAGGAAGACGGAGGCGTGGTCGAGAGCGTTCTTGACGACGACGAAGGTGGCGCCCCAGAGCAGAGTGCAGAAGGCCAGCGCGAGATCGGCTTTGGCGCGCGTGGAATTTTCGGTGGGGTTCGCAGGTGCGTGGCTCAAGGGGCGACAGATTAGCTGGAGCGAATAGGTAATACAACCGGGATTGCGTGCGGCGCTGCCGCGAGACGGAGATTCTCTCCTCGCCGATCAGCAGTCGGCAACAAGACGCAGCGCCGGGCAGGGCAAGCCCCGCCCTTACAAGATCGGTTCTGGTCGGGGTGGATTTAGGCGCGGGGACGCGAAATAAAAAACGGGGAAGGCCGATGGCCTTCCCCGTTTTCGCAGCGAGCCGACGGGACTCGCTGGAAGAAGTTAGAAAGTGACGCGGAGACCGAACTGCATCTGCCGCGGGTTGTTGCCCTGGCTGCTCACTACACCGAATGTCGAAGGAGAGGTCGGATCGACCCCCTCGCCGGTTTGCGCGTCACCTGCGAAGGGATCCGAAAACACCGGGTGGTTGAACACATTGGTGACGACATACTGGAACTGGAGGCTAACGCGCTCCGCGACCCGAATGTCCTTCACGATGCGCATGTCCACGTTCCAATACATCAGTCCGCGGAAGACGCCAACACCGCCGCTGTTGGTGTCGAGACCCAGAATGGGTGGGCGAAGCGTGCTCAACACGGCTGCGGGATTTGAGAAAATGTTAAATGCGCCGGGCCCGGCATTGTTGTGAAGCGAGGCTGAACCGCCAGAGGCGGCCTGGGTGAGAATGCAGTTTTCGGTGTCGAAGAAGCTAGCACTATCGCCTGAACCGAAGCCTTGGCCGGCTGATTGGGCGCCCTGATTTGTAGCGCAGCCGAGCGGCTGGCCGCTGCCAATGGCAAGGATCGGTGATATGGACCAACCACCGGCGAGACGGCCGATGATTCCGTGCTGGCTCTTGTACCAGGGGTCATCGATCATAGCGAACGTGTTAAACACGAACTTGCGGTCAAAGGCTTGCAGTCCATAGCCGTTGTTGAGGTTGTAAGGATCGTTCACGGTGTATTCGCTAGTGGCCTGCACCAAAGCACCAGTGCCGAGAGCCTTGCTGAAGGTGAAGTTTCCCTGGAGAGTGATGTTGTGCCAGTTGTTCATCTTCAAGGAGACGAACGCCGCGTTGTAGTTGCCGTGGCCTACGCTGGCATTGACACCCACGCCGGAGGTCATCTGCCCACCGCATCCGATTTCTGCACCGGTAGGGCAGTTCAGCGGCGTGTTCAGCATGGTTCGGGGGAAATTGAATCCGCCGTTGTCGAGGTCGCTCCACAAATTCCAGACGCTTTGGGTAGTAAGATTGGTCATCTCCTTATTGATTACGGCCTGAGTGCAATTGGTGAAGCCGGTACAATAGCCGGTGCCAGCCAGGGCCGTCTCAAAGAAGGGTTGCGGGGCAATCGACGTAGGGTTGCCCGTGCCGCAAGCGGCAAAGGATGTGGCGCAGCCCAGCCCCTTCTCGACAGCTGCGTAGGCTTTATCGAATCGCTGTCCGCCAAGGGTCATCATGTAAGGGACGGCGTTGATGTTGATGGGCTGATATTCGTGGGTGATTCTGCGACCGATATAACCGAATTCCAAAAGAATCTTATTGGTCAACTGCCGCTGGATGGTGAGATCGAAAGAATCCACCACGTTGGGACGGAAATTCGGGTCAAGGGCTTCTCCAGCCCCTGCGGCAACAGTATTAACGCCCGGAAAAGAAGGCTGAGGAAAAGTCGGAGCAGCGGGTGGAATCGGCGCATTGTTGCCGTCGGTCCCGACGCGGAAGGCATTGGCGACGGTGGGATTGGTTGGGCCACAAACGCCAGCCATAAAGTTCTGGCGGCACGTCACGGCCTGGATCAGTCCCTGGCCGAGGAGAGGCACGAGCACGAGATCAACGCCGTTCAGACGACCGTAAATGCGGCTATAACCACCGCGAATTACGGTCTTCTGGCCCCCGAAAATCTTGCCGATGAAGCCATCGCTGTAGTTGGGGTTCCAGGCGGCGGCTACGCGAGGACTGAATGAGCCATAGAAAGGATTATAGGGATATTTTTGGCCAGACCCAGTGTTGCCCACGAGAGCAAAGCCGATGATCGGGTTATAAACCTGGCCCGCCAAGGCAGCCGTTTCGCGCTGCTTGATATAGGCTTTGGTATCTAATTGCTGTCCACTGGAATCGACCAGTTCGATCTGCTTACCGTTCACCTCTGTAGGAGGCATTTCGAGCGTCCAGCCCAATCCGTACGTAAAGGTGAAGGAGGGCTTTATGCGCCAAGAATCGCTCCAATACACGTTGTAGTAGGGGATCGTGCTCTGGTCAAACGCATGGGTCAAGGGAGGATTCAGCGCCAGGTTGGGGCCCGACCGAGTATAGGCGATTTGCGAGTCGGTAACGATACCGAGGATAGCCGCAGCATCACGACCCCACGTTTTGCTGCTAACGCCAGCAGGATTGGTGGAGGAGAAGTCCACCAGGCCGCCGCCAGCGGAATCACCAAGCTGGTAGGTAGGCGTATAGTTGATGCCGCCGCCATTGTCGGAGCGCTGGTGATAATCCCAATTGCGCTGATAGGCGCCACCAAAAGTGAAGAGGTGGTTGCCCTTGAGCATCGTGATGTCGTCACGAATGAAGTTGTCGTGACCATCCCAGAATCGAGTGCGGACGCTCTGGGTGTTTACGTTGTAAGGGGTCAAAGCGAGAAAGGCAGATTCGCCCCCAGGCTCCAAGGCGCCGCCGAGCTGGGAGAACTGGTTTACGCCGCCGGGATTGGACCAGGACCAATAGTTGCGAAGAAAACTGTAATGGAAATCGTTGGTGGTGTTGGAAGTAATGTTGGTGGTCAGGCCAGCCACGAAATACCAAGGCTGTTGCGGACGCACCGACAGGGCTGAGAAGGTGCCGAGAGTGTCTCCGGCGAAGAAGCCGCCGGCATCCACCTGGTTGGTGGTCGATTTAACTAGCTTGTAGTAGCGATAGCTGCTGGTGAAATGCCACTTTGGACCGAACTCATGGTCCAGGCGGGCCACAGCGAAATTAGAGGTATAGGGAACAGCAACATTGCCCTTGTATCCTATTTGGTTGACGCCGTCGCATCGGGTGCCGGTAAGAGGGCCGGTAACAGCAGTTCCGGCACACGTGGGGTCATTCCCGATGGGCTCGAACTTGTTCCACATCTGCTGAACGAGGGGATCTATTCCCAGGCCTCTTGGATCGCACGCGGCAGTCCCAGTCGGGCCGCAGTTTGTACCGTTGTTGAGGTTGTAATTCACCCCATTAAACGTGAGGATGCCGGCGCGCATATTAGCGCTCGGAACCGCCACTTCGTAAGTTTCCGAGTTATTCCAGCGAAAGCCCTCGTAATTGCCAAAGAAGTAGGTCTTCCCACCCAGAATCTTCTTCGAAATGATCGGGCCGCCGCCCGCGGCACCGAAGCGATTGTAATGATAACTGGCCAACGGTGTGCCGCTGAAATTGTTGTCGAAGGTGTTGGCATTGAGGTGGTTGTCGAAATAATATTCATAGCCGGTACCATGCCAGGAATTCGTGCCGCGCTTGGTGACCACTTGAACCTGAGCGCCGGCAGAGCTATTAAAATCCGCGGTCTGGTTGGTGGTATTGACCTTGAACTCTTCAACGCTATCCAGCGGTGTGGGCATAACGCCAGTGGGGCTGCCGCCGATTTGATTGGAAACAATGCCGCCTGTTGGATCGCCAGCGAAGCTTACCGTGTAGGTGGCCATGCTGCCGTCCATGTCGTTGGAGTTCTGGCCGCCATCGAGCATGAAGGTGCTTTGGTCGACGACCGCGCCAGCGACGCTGCCGTCCGGTGAAACGCCGGGTTGCAAGGTCACGAAGGTGGCTGCGTCGCGACCGATGGACGGCAGATTCTGCAAGAGTTCGCCACTGACGGTGTTACCGACCGTGGCGTTCAGGGTTTGCAGTTCCACGCTACTAGCGGTTACTTCCACGGTCTCCGCGAGAGAGCCGACCTCTATCTTGATGTTGACGGTGGCGGTGAGTCCGACTTGCACCGTTTGTTCGGCAACCTTGGTCACGCGGAAGCCGGTCTTGTTGACCGCAATGCTGTAAACCGCAGGAGTTACATCGACGAAGACATACCGGCCCGCGTCATTGGTCGTGGCAGTGCGGGAAGCGTTGGTGGCCTTATCAGTCAAAATGACTGTGGCTCCGACAACCGCAGCGTCACTAGGATCCGTTACTTGACCAGCGACGATGCCTGTGGAAGCCGATTGCGCATGAAGCGAGACTGGGCACAGGAAAGGGACTGCTAAAAGACAACAGGCAGAAAACGCGAGAAAACGCGCACCGTTGAGAGAAAGTAACATAAGGACCACCACCTCCACGCCGAATTTTGGAAAGCCCTGGCAACCGACGAGTGATTGGCCGCGTTATACGAGCAGGGGGGTGGATTGTCAATACTTAATTTAGGTAAGAGGTACGTAGAATTTAGATTTAGATTATCGACTATCGCGATGGGTGCATCGGAATCCTGGACAAAAATTGTCGTGGCGGGGCGGAAGAAGATCGCGGAAACCCTGCTGGAGGCGGGTAGGCGCGTCATCGAAGATTGACACGCCGATTCGCGCGACGGGTCCCACAAGGGTGCTTGACAGTCCTTTTCGCGACCCACATTCTCGAAGCGTGAAGCACTTGCGGGAATTGCTGCTCGGCACGATCTCCTTGGTCCTAGTACCTGGGGCGGATGCACGCCCGGCCGACGAGGCGGGACATTGGGTGGAGGTGCGCAGCGCGCATTTCGTGGTGGCAAGCAACGCCAACGAAGCGGAGGCGCGGGGAGTCGCGGAAGACTTCGAGCAGATTCGCGCTTTGTTTCGCAGCACATTTCCGGAATTGCGTGTCGATCCGGCACAGCCGATCATGATCCTGGCGGCGCGCGACGAAGCGACGATGAAGATGCTGGCTCCGGAGGAGTGGGATGGAGAGGGGCACATCCGTCCCTCGGGGTTGTTTCACAGCGACGGCGACCGTGACTACGTGGTGTTGCGCTTGGATGCGCAGGGTACGACCGCGTACCACACCGTCTACCACGAATATACACATGCGCTGCTGCACCTGAATTTCAGCCGGATTCCCTTGTGGTTGAGCGAAGGGGTGGCGGAGTTTTTCGGGATTCTCACGGTAGGTTCGCAAGAGGCCCGGACTGGGAACGCCGATAAGACGCACCTTTACATCCTGAGTAAAAACGCTTGGTTGCCGATCGAAACGCTGCTGGAGGCGAGCGAGAGTTCGCCGTATTACAACGAAAAGAATCCGGCGTCGGTGTTTTACGCGGAGTCGTGGGCGGTGGTGCATTACCTGCTGCTCGATCCCGAGGCGCGGCGCGAACAACTGCTGAAGAAATACCTGCTGAACTGGAATCTTTCCGGGGACCGGGTGAGCGCAGGACGCGAGGCGTTCGGGGATTTGGGGAAATTTGCCGAGCGGGTCAAGCGCTATGTGCACGATGCGAACTGGCGGAAGGGCGTGGTGTTGCCAGGACCAACCAATTCGGCTGGCGAGTTTCGGGTTCGAACACTGGCACCGGCCGAGGTTCTGGCGCTGCGAGGGGATTTCTTCGTGCGACGGAAGCGGATGGATGCGGCGGGGCCGCTGCTGGAGGAGGCGGTTGCGCTGGGACCGGAAATCGCGGCGACGCATGAGGCACTGGGATTTTACGATTTCCGGGACGGCGATTTCGCGGCCGCGGGATCAGGAGATGAGCAAGGCAATTTCGCTGGGGTCGGCGAGTTTCCTGGCGTTTTACTGTCGCGGCGTGTTGCTGCTGCGCGATTTGTCGGAGACGCAGGAATCCACGGGCAAAGCGCGGGAGACGCTGGAAAATGCGGCGCGGCTAAATCCGATGTATGCGCCCACGTTTGAGGCTCTCACGCAAGCGTATTCGCGGTCGGCGGAGACCCAGGGAAAGGCGCTGGAGGCCGCGGAAACGGCGGTGAAGCTGGATCCGGAATCACGGTCGTACAAGACGAACCTGGCGTATGTGTTGCTGAATAATCGGCGAGGGGAGGAGGCCCGCGAGGTCGTAGAGAAATTGCAGAAGAGCGCAGGCTCGCCGGAGGAGGGGCGCGCTGCGCGGTCAATCATGGCGGCCATCGAGGAAGAAGAGGAATGGGAAAAGGAGAGCGCGGAGCAAGCGCTCGGCCGACTGCGGGTGGATGGACCGCAGGCGGCGGCTCCCGACTTGACCGCAGACATTGTGCATCCTGCGATTTCACGGCGTCAGCTGGGGCCGCCGGAATGGATGGCGGTGGAGGGCACCATTGGAGCGATCGATTGCTCGCACGGCGCTGAGGTGACCATGACTCTGAATTTGCTTAAAGGGCCGATGGATTTTCACGCGGCCGATTTAGGACGCGTGGGCGTCAGCGGGATCAGCGCGGAGTCGGTGCCGGATCCGGCGAGTTGCAAGCAGTGGAGTGGGCGGCGGGTGAAAGTGTGGTTCCGGTTAGTACAGGGGAAGGATTATTTGGGGGAGATTATCCGGATTTATTTTTATTGACGTTTGCGGATCGAGAGGACGCGGGGGTTGAGGTTTTCCCGCGATCCTTGTCTCGCATCCTTGTCGGATGCTCTCAGAATGACGGCGCTTCGCGGATAGCGATTGGGCCGGCTTTGTTGGGACACAGACCCTTCAGACTCAGGGTAAACAGGAGTGTCTGTGCTACTTGGAGTGTCTGTGCTACTTCTGGTAGACGGTGCGGCCGCCTACTACGGTGCGCAGGACTTCCGTCTTGGTGTAGTCGGAGGGAGGGATTTTGGTCAGGTCATTCGAGAGGATGATGAAGTCGGCGTATTGGCCAACTTTGAGGGCGCCTTTCTTTGTTTCTTCGAATTGGGCGTAGGCGGAGCCGATGGTGTAGGCGCGGATGCAGTCGTCCAGGGAGATTTTTTCTTGGGGTTGCCAGCCGCCCGTGGGGCCGCCTTCGGGGAGTTCGCGAGTGACGCAGGCGTAGAGGCCGCGCATGGGATTGATGGGTTCTACGTCGTAGTCGGTGCCGAAGGCGAGATGAACGCCGTTTTTTAGCATGGTATTCCAGGCGTAGGCGCCTTTCAGGCGGTCGGGGCCGACGCGCTGCTCGGCCCAGCGCATGTCGGTGGTTTGGTGGGATGGCTGCATCGAGGCGATGACGTTCAGTTTGGCGAAGCGCGGGAGATCTTCGGGGGCGACGACTTGGGCGTGCTCGATGCGATCGCGGCGGTCGCGAGGCGGGTTGGCTTTAGCGACGGCTTCGAAGACGTCGAGGGCAACGCGATTGGCTTTATCGCCGATGGCGTGGAAGGCCAGTTGGAAGCCGGCGCGGTCGCGCTCGATGGCCATCTGGCGAAGTTTGTCAGGTTCGATGGCCATGATGCCGCTGGTGGAGGGATCGTCGGAGTAGGGAGCGAGCATGGCGGCGGTGCGAGAGCCCAGGGCGCCGTCGGTGACGATTTTTAGAGAGCCGGTTTTCAGCCAGGGGTCGATTACGCCGCCTGCGCTGCGTTCGTTCTCGAGTTCCGCCAGACTGGTGGTGAAATGCAGCCACTCGGTGATGCGCACGGTGAGTTTGTTTTCGTCCTTCAGGTCGCGATAAACCAGAAAATCATCCCACTGGAATTGTCCTGAACGGAAGTGACGCCGTTTTTGGCGACGTCGGCGAGGACCAGCTCGATGCCGTGGCGGCGTTGCGTGGGCGACGGGTCGGGGACGTATTGCTCGACGAGGCTGATGGCGGAGCCTTCTTCGAGCATACCGGTGAGTTCGCCGTTGGCGTCGCGTTCGAATTCGCCGCCCTTGGGATTGGGAGTGTCTTTAGAGATGTGGGCCAGCTGAAGTGCGAGGGAATTTGCGACCGCTACGTGGGCGGAAATGTGTGTCAGGAGGACGGGATTTTTTGGAGAGACGGCGTCGAGCTGCTGCTTGGTGGGGAATTTTTTGTCGGGCCAGAGAGTGTGGTCCCAACCGCCGCCGGTGATCCAATCGCCTTCTTTGTGGGCGGCTATGGCGTCGGCTAGGCGCTTTTGCAGCTCTTCCGCGGAGGCGACACCGTTCAGGCGGACGGCGAGCAGGTCGGCGGCGGCATTTCCCAGATGGACGTGGGCGTCGTTGAAGCCGGGCATTACGAATTTGTTGCCGAGCTGGATGGTTTCGGCGTTTTCGTCGCCGCCGCCACATTCGAGCATGATTTGCTCGATGCCGCCGATGCAGACGATTTTGCCTTCGCGCACGGCCATGGCGGAGGCCCAGGGATGTTGCGGATCGTTGGTGTAGATGCGGCCGTGGAGATAGTACGTGGTGCGGGGGGGTGTGTAGGTTTGTGCGATGACGGGCATCGAGCGCGAGAGTGGTCAGCGCGACGAGACAGAAAGACAGAAACGCGACAGGCGGAAAGTTGGCAGGTGATTGTGAACAGTGGCGCGGCTGGGACGCGCTCGCAATTCATTTAGCTTTTTCCTCCGCGATTCCGGAAATGCCTAGCAGGGTTAAGGAGAGCGCGCTTCAGGCCCATTTCGCGGCCGGAGGGTTCGTACCACTCTTGCAGCGAGTGGGCGCCGCCGCCGGTGCCGCCTGCACCGATGGAGATGGCGTCGATGCCGTTGGCGAGCGGGATGTTGGCGTCGGTGGAGGAACGCTCGATGCGCGATTGGTTGCTGACATATTCATCCGCGGCGCGCAATGCGGCCAGGAGGGGGGAGTTTGCGGAGAGTTCGCCGCCGGGACGCGTGCCGAGAACGTCGATCTTCCAGTCGAGCCTCCCTTTCGAACGGTCGCGGGGAGGATTCCATTTCGTCGCGGACGCCGGCGGAGATGGATTCGTGGAGTGCGGATTCGAGCTTGATGACTTCGTCTTCGCTTTCGGAGCGAATGTCGACCTTGAGTTTGGCGTCGTAGGGGATGGAGTTGACGGAGGTGCCGCCTTCGATCTGGCCGAGATCAAAGGTGGTGCGCGGGGTAGGCGGGAACTTTTGTGTTGATGAAACGGATCCAGCCGCGGACCAGCGCGTTGATGGGATTGGGCATGCCGAAGTCGGACCAACTGTGGCCGCCGGGGCCGGTGATGAGAACTTCGAGGCGGCGGGAAGCGAGGGCTTTGGTGGTTACGTGGTCTGTGCCGGAGCCGTCGAGGACTACTGCTGCTTTCAGGCGCGCGCG
The DNA here is from genome assembly GCA_963810355.1 of uncultured Acidobacteriota bacterium. Lineage (GTDB taxonomy): Bacteria > Acidobacteriota > Terriglobia > Acidiferrales > UBA7541 > Acidiferrum. The sequence continues at coordinate 1,082 of CAWENU010000006.1, read as the reverse complement.
GTAGGCTTCGACCAAGGCGCGCATGCCGCGGAGGTTGCCTTCGCCTTCTTCGCCGACGTCGGCGACGAAGAGGATGGTGCGGCGGGGCTTGATCTTGGCTTCGTGGATGGCGCGGGCGATGGAGACGAGCGCGGCGAGGCCGGTGCCGTTGTCGGAGATGCCGGGGGCGCTCAGACGTTCGGCGTCGCGGCGGACTTTTACGTCGGTGCCTGGGGGAAAGACGGTGTCGAGATGCGCGGTGAGCATCACGATTTCTTTGTCGTTGGCGCCGGGGAATTCACCGATGACGTTGCTGGTCTTATCGATTTGCACGTTGAGTGCGGACTCGGCGAGGAGCGTTTTCACGAGGCTGGCGCGGGCTGCTTCTTGAAACGGTGGCGCGGGAATTTCGGTTATGCGGACTTGCTGATCGCTGATCCATGCGAGATTTTTCGAGAACCAGGATAGGGCGGAGCGGAGTTCGGCGGTGTCAGCCAGCTGTGGGAGGGGCCGGAACGATGTGGAGATGGATTGCGGCGAAAAAGAGGGGCGTGGGTTGCGGCTGGGGAGAGGTGCTGGCATGATCACTTCTTCTTTTTCATGTTTTGACGCGCTTCACGGCATCGTGGACGGGTTGAAGTTTGGAGGTTGCGCGCTATGAGCGAAACGAAACACACGCTTGGTCGTGGGAGATCGCAGCCTACACGAATTTCGTGGGCTTCTCGATTTGGGCCAAGGGGTCGGCCCCGATTGCAGAGCGCTGGTGGCCTTCTGAAGAGGCAAGTATCCCGATCCTCGCCAATGCGCAGCTCATCGCCGCTGCCCCGGAACTGCTGGAAGTGGCGCACATTGAGCACGCGCTGCATATGCGCGGTTTTACAAAGGCGACAGCGACGAGCCTCGGCCCCGACGCTCTGGATGCTTTACCCTTTTGGGCGGATCTCCGGGATTGAACGACTGGCGCAGGCGTAAGCGCGAAGCCGCCATCGCCAAAGCGGAGGGTCGCGTAGGCTCCCCAACCACTCAGCCACCAGAAGAGGAACCGCCCTCGCAGGGAGGAATACATGAACGCGAATCGTGACGTCGAGCACGAGCAGATCACG
>CAWENU010000005.1:0-415799 GCA_963810355.1 uncultured Acidobacteriota bacterium | reverse complement strand
AACCCGCGTCATAGAGGACCTGCGTCCCCATCACATCCGCCTGGGTCTCAGCGCCGCGCGAATAGCGCAAGAGTAGCCCACCCGCGCCCAACGCTACTCCCTCCGTTAGCAGGTCCCCACCGGTACTGCCTCCAAACAATCCGCCGAATATGCCGGCGGCTCCCTGCGCAAGTTGCGCCTTCGACGCCTGCGCCGTGCCGTGGCGCAACGCCACATGCGAAAGTTCATGTCCCATCACCGCCGCCAGCTGCGCTTCGCTATCGGCCACTTCAATGGCGCCTCGATTGACAAACACGAAGCCACCCGGCAAAGCAAACGCATTGATCGACTTATCGTTTACGCAATGAAATTCCCACGGATATTCAATGCCCCGCGTGGGCAGTTTTGAGACGAGCCGCATGCCAAGCCTCGTCAAGTATTCATCGACCTTCGGGTCGTTGCACAACGGCAGCCGTTTTTCCAGCAATTGCGCATTCTGCTTTCCCAATTGCACGTCGGTCTGTGGCGAATACATATTCCACGGGGCTTTCACCTGCGTTCGTTGCGCCAAAAGCGCAGGCGCGCCGAGGGCCAGCGACGCAAAAATCAGAAACACGAACCGAACGACACCGCCGGCCATGGATGCAATCCCCCCGAAATTCACTTTACACCGGCCGTGGGGAAAAATAAAAAGCCCGGGTGGAAGGCCACCCGGGCGGAACCAGAGAGAGAAGTAACCTGAACTTATCGAGCTAGTCGGGGCGTGGCTTCCGGAGCAGGCATCGCTGCCGGAGGCTCCGCAGTCTTCCCGTTCCGGGCCTGCGCAGGCCGTAGAGGAGCTATCGCGGGTTCAAGCCGCCGGACCGGTATCGCCAAGTTCTCGCCTTCGCGGATAAACGTTAGGCGGTCCTGGCTCTGGTCCCAATCGATGCAAACCAAATCGCCGAGGTGCACTTGCTCGGTCGCCAGCAAGTTGGCGAGCGGATAGACAACGTGCCGTTCAATCGAGCGCTTCAGGTGACGCGCCCCATACCGCTGGTCGGTGCCTTCCTGCAAGAGAAACTCTTTGCCCGGAGTGGTCACGCGGAACAGAAACTGGCCCTTGGCGGTCTCAAGAACGCGCTGCTGCACTTGACCCAGTTCGATCTCCAATACCTCTTCCAGTTGCTCGCGCCGAAGCGGATGAAACACTACCACTTTGTCCAATCGGTTCATGAATTCTGGCGAGAACTTTCTCCGCGCCGCTTCCACGGCCGTGCGCTCGACCTTTTGATCCATCCCGCTGGCCGGCTTATCGCCTGGCTGCACGAAGCCCATTCCGCCGTTCATCAGGTCGCTGATCTCTCCGCTACCCAGGTTCGAGGTCAGAAAGATCACCGTCTGCGACAAATCCACGCGCCGGTTGTCACCCAAGGTCAACGTGGCCTTGTCCAACATCCCCAGCAGCAACTGCCACAACGCGTCGGACGCCTTCTCGATTTCGTCAAACAGCAGGAACGAAAGCTTCAACTTATCGGTATGGCTCTTCGCCAGCTCTTCCTGAGTAATCAAAGGATGAGTTTCCCGATGCCCCAGGTATCCTGGGGGGGACCCGATCAACTTCGCAATTTCGTGAGAGTGCTGAAACTCGGCGCAATCGACCTTAATAATGGCGCGTGCATCCCCAAACAGGATCTCCGCCGCAGCCTCAACGATTCGCGTTTTGCCCGAGCCCGTCGGGCCTAGAAACAACAAATTTCCCACCGGGCGTCCCGGGGAATTCAATCCAGCGCAAAACACCTGGTACATGTCCACCAGCGCCTGCACACCCTCTTCTTGTCCTACGATCTTTGCCTTGAGCGATCCGTGGAAATCCCGCGTCTCGTTACTTCGGATACTAGGATCCAACTGTTGTCGAACGGCGGCCCTCATGTTTGCTCTCCCCGAACCCGCGTGTCTCAGGAACCCGCGAGTCTAGGTTAGTGCATGGGAGATGCCATTCTTTTCCACAACTGCGCCGGGCGCAAAAGCGGAATAAACTCAATAACATGCGGGAGTTGCATTTCTGGAAACTGTCTCATTTGGTGAGACACTGTACCATCCAGGCGCAAAGTGAGAGGGGCACTACAGTTTGTGTCAGTTCGCAAACGACAAAAAGCGGCGGATTCGCCCACAACGACACAACGACTCTAAAGTGCTACTTTAGATAATCAGTCAATCCTCATCCGCATCCGTTGTTCAACCGACGGCCAGGACCGCTACACCCGGCCTTTCGCTTGAGGGCACGGCAACTCCATCGCGAAACGCTACAATCCGTCCGGAGTTCGCCGCTACTCGCTCGCCCGGCACCACGATTCCGACCAGATTCAGCGGGTCCGCCGCCGAAACCGTGACCACTTCCCCAATCGCCGGCGCGTTTCGCTGTCCCCGCAGCGATTCCACCGCCAACGGCAACGCGAATTGCTCGCCCAAAAAACCGCTCACGAACCTTCCGCCTCTGACCTCGCCGCGGTCTTCCAGGCGTCTTAACGTGATCAACACCTCGCGCCACTTCGGCAGGATCGTCTCCCGGCTCAGCAGCTCGCGAAACACGATCCCGTAACGGAGCAGGAGCATCCTGCAGGTCGCTTCCAGCGCCCGGCTGCGTTCCGCCGCTTCCCCCGTATAGAGCAAAGACCATCGCCCCGCACTGTGCCGCGGGCGCGAACTCCGGGCATTTCCCTGCCCCGAGCGCCGTTTCGGATCAATCAGAGCCCGCAGGTTGTCGAAGCCGTCCGCTGTTAGCAGACCGCCCGCGACCAGCTCCCACAGAGCCGTCTCCACCTCCGCCTTCAACTTCCCGGTGCCGCGCACGATGTCCGCAAAAAATGACGCCCCGCGTTGCCGCAAAAACTGAAGCACCGCCTTGGCGTCGGGGCTGAGCCCGCGCATCTCCTGTTCCCCGGTTTCACGATGCGGGATCATCCAATCCGCATCCTCGCGCACAAAGAATGTAATCGGCGCGACGCTGGTCGGCACCACCCGCCGCCGCTCGGTTGTAACGGTTTCCAAGGTCGCTGGGTGCGGCGATACCCTTCCCCAGCCCACCGCGCCCGTAAGGCAAAGGTGATCCAACACCTTGGGGTCGTAGTCCGCCACCCGCCGGGCCAGGATCTGCCGCTCCCAGGAGTTCGCCGGCGCCTCAAATCCCTGCATCTGCCGCAAAACCTCGAGCGTTCCACGCTCGCCTAGCACCTGGCTGCTGGGAGCCAGATGCTGCCAACGCAGCAGCCAACGCATGAACTGCGCCGCTGTGACTGACTCGACCTGCTTCCGCAGCGTACCCAAGGTCAGCCTGTGAATCCGCGCCAGCAACCGGCGGTCGCACCATTCCGTCTCCCCAGCAATTGAATCCGTGAACTGCCCCCGCAGCACGGCGCCGCTCGCTTCCAACCGCAACATCGCCTTTTCCCCATCTGCCGAAGCCAGTCCAAGCACGCTCGCCAATTCGCCGACCGTGACGGGCCCCGTGTGCAGCATCCAGCCGGTCGCCATGTCGAGCACAACTTCTTCCCGCGATTTGGCCGCCGAGTCCACCTCGGGAAGGGGCGATTCAAACCGCGCTTCCGGGAAAATCTGTTCGAACGCCTTAACCCGCTCAGCCGCTACCCAGAACGCCGCGTCACCAACTCGAGCCACGCTCGCGCGCCGGCCCATCGCGAGCTGCTCGAAATATCCGCTCCAAACTGCAATCGATTCCTGCAGTTTCGCCGACAGCCGGCCGCCCGGCCAAAGTCCCGCCGTCGATCCCGCCGGCAACGCCACCAAGCTCAGCAGCGCATCGTGCAATTCCTCTACATCGCGCACGTCAGGCCAGGCATCCGCGCAAACTTCCGCAATCGCCACCGGATCCAGCCTGCCTACTTCCGACAAAACTGCCTCCGGAAGCACCCGCCGCATCTCCACCGCGCGCGCCCGCCGTTCCTCCAGCGGCGCGTCATCCAGATACGCATAGGGGTTCGCGTTCAAAATCTCATGCGAAAATTGCGAGGGCACCGGGGTATCCACGGCCAGGCACTGAATCCGTCCTTCCCCGATGTCCCGCAACACGCGCGCCAGCCCCTCAATGTCCATCGCCTCGGTGAGCACATCCTTCATCACCTCACCGATCAGCGGATGGTCCGGAATCTTGATCTCCCCGACGATATTTTCCTGGCAGGCTTGCGCTTCCGGAAAAACCGCCGCCAGCAAATCGTCGGCCCGCATCCGCTGAATCGGCGGCGCAACCTTCTTCCCGCCCTGAAACCGCAGCAGCGCCAGCGCCCGCCCGGCATCCCACCGCCAGCGCGCAGTGAACACCGGCGAATCCAGCACCGCCTGCGCCAGGACCTCTCGCACGGAATTCGGATGCAAAAAGTGAAATACATCGCCCAGAGGAAAGCTGTGTTGCTCGGCTAGCGAAATATTCAGTCCATTGTCCGTAGCCGCCGCCTGCAGCTCGAAATTGAACGACCGGCAAAAACGTTTACGCAGCGCCAATCCCCAAGCCTTGTTGATCCGCCCGCCGAACGGCGCGTGAATGACCAACTGCATCCCGCCGCCCTCATCGAAGAATCGCTCCGCGACGATGGTCTGCTGCGTTGGCACGGTTCGCAGCACCGCGCGCCCGGCGACGATGTACTCCACGATCTGTTCGGCACCCGCGTCGTCCAACCCACACTCGCCTTTCAGCCATCCCACAGCCGCTTCAACCAGCGGCGAGGTCTGTCGTGTCGCTCCGACTGCCACACCTTCGACACGTTTGCTCACCGCCTGCCGCAGGCCCGCCACTTCCTCCGACAACTCCGCCGTCCGCGCAGGCGCCTCCCCCAACCAGAACGGCACGCTGGGCGCCGCTCCATTCGCGTCCTCCACCAGCACGCTCCCGGAATTCTGGACTCGTCGCACTCGCCACGAAGTGTTCCCCAACAGGAAGACATCGCCGGCAAGGCTCTCCACCGCGAAATCCTCGTGAATCGTCCCGACCACGGTGTTCTCCGGCAGTGCCACCACCGTGTACAAAGCATTCTCAGGGATCGCACCACCACTCGTAATCGCCGCTAGACGCGCGCCACGCCTGGGGCGCAGCACTCCATTCACGCGATCGCGATGTAAGTAAGCTCCATATCGCCCGCGTCGCGCAGCAATCCCTTCCGACAGCATCTCGACGATTTTGTCGAAGTCCACACGCGCCAATTCGCGGTATGGATAAGCTCGCCGGATCGTCTCAAACAGCTCCTGCTCGTTCCAATCCTCCGCTGCACACATCGCCACAATCTGCTGCGCCAGAATATCCATTGGCGCATCCGGAATCGCCAGCTTGTCCAGTTCGCCCCGCCGAATCGCCCGCACCAGCGCCGCGCATTCCACCAACTCGTCGCGCGTAGTCGCGAAAATCCGCCCCTTCGGAATCGCTCCGCGCCAATGCCCCGCGCGCCCGATACGCTGCAATCCCACGGAAATCGACCGGGTCGACCCAATCTGGCAAACCAAATCCACGCTGCCGATGTCGATCCCCAATTCCAGCGATGCCGTCGCCACGAGCGCCCGTATCTGCCCCTCTTTGAGTTTTTTCTCGGCCGCCAAACGCAACTTCCGCGACAAACTTCCATGGTGTGCCGCCACCGCGTCGTTTCCCAGCCGCTCCCCCAAATGATGTGCCACGCGCTCCGCCAATCGCCGCGTGTTCACAAAAATCAAACTCGAGCGATGTTCCTTCGCCAGCGCAGCAATGCGGTCGTAAATCTCCCCCCACATCTCATTCGAAGCGACCGGCCCAAGCTCGCTTCCCGGCACCTCGACCGCCAAATCCAATTGCCGCCGGTGCCCCACATTGACCACCACGGGTCCCGGACGGTTCCCTCCAGTCAAAAACTCCGCCACCAACTCGATCGGTTTCTGCGTCGCAGACAAACCAATCCGCGTCAAACTCTTGCCAGTCAAATGTTCCAGCCGCTCCAGCGATACCGCCAGATGCGACCCGCGCTTGTCATCCGCCATCGCATGAATCTCATCCACGATGACAGTCTCAACGGTCTTCAACACCTCGCGACTCTTCGCCGCAGTCAAAAGGATGTAAAGCGACTCCGGTGTAGTGACCAGAATATGCGGCGGTCTCACCAGCATCGCCCGCCGCTCATGAGCCAAGGTATCGCCCGTCCGAACCGCAGTCCGGATCTCCGGCATCAACAACCCGCGCACCCCAGCAAGCTGCAGGATTTCGCCCAGCGGCACTTCCAAATTCTTCTGAATGTCGTTACCTAGGGCCTTCAAAGGCGAGACGTACAGCACTTCGGTGCGATCTTGCAGCTCTCCATGAAGAGCCTTCCGCACCAACCGGTCGATACAAACCAAAAACGCCGCCAAGGTCTTCCCCGACCCAGTCGGCGCAGAAATCAGCGCAGCCTTCCCCCGCAAAATCGCGGGCCACCCCTCAACTTGCGGCTCGGTGGGCGTCCCAAAGCGCGCCACAAACCAGTCCCGAACAAGCGGATGCGCCCACTCAAGCCCGCACACCCCAAACTGTGGCTCAACACTCATACAGGGCGATTATAGTCGTTTCAGGAAATCAGTGCGCTGGAGGGAGAAATGTAGGCGCCTCGCTTTAGCAGGGCGCAGTTTAGAGGACACTAAACTCTTACGAAACCACCAAATCTCGCGAGCAGATCTGATCTTTGTCGGATCTACGGCGCTCGGGGCTTCTTACGACCGCTCTGGCTTCTTCCTCGCCTGCGGCGCAGCCGCCGGCACCGCCGCAGGCAAAGCCGCCCGCGACTTCTTGGCCTCCGCCACAGCTTCCGCAGGAGCATCCGCTCCCCGACCATCCTTAAACTCAGCCGCGGCCGCCATCGTTTCCTTCTGCTCCGCCTCAGCCTGAACCAGCGCGCCTTCTCCCTCGCGCACAAACGTCAGCTGACTGTGCTCGCCATCCCAATCAATGCGCACCAGGTCGCCAAGGTGCACCTGTTCGGTAGCCAGCAAATTTGCCAGCGGATAAACCACGTGCCGCTCGATTGCGCGCTTCAAGTGCCGCGCCCCGTAGCGTTGGTCGGTGCCTTCCTGCAACAGAAAATCCCGGCCCGGACCCGTCACGCGAAACAGAAATTGCCCCTTGGCCGTCTCCAAAACGCGTCGCTGCACTTGACCAAGTTCGATATTCAAAACCTCTTCCAACTGCTCACGCTGCAATGGATGAAACACCACCAGCTTGTCCAGCCGGTTCATGAACTCCGGCGAAAACTTCCGGCGCGCTGCTTCCACCGCCGTCCGTTCGACCTTCTGCTCTAAGCCGACCGCCGACTTGTCCGACGGCTGCACGAAACCCATGCCGCCGTTCATCAATTCCGTGATCTCGCCGCTACCCAGGTTCGACGTCAGAAAAATAACCGTCTGCGACAAATCCACGCGCCGGTTGTCGCCTAAAGTCAGCGTGGCCTTGTCCAACATTCCCAATAGGAGTTGCCATAAGGCGTCGGACGCCTTCTCGATTTCGTCAAACAACAAGAACGAAAGCTTCAGCTTGTCCGTATGACTCTTCGACAATTCTTCCTGTGTGATGAGAGGATGCGTTTCGCGGTGCCCCAGATATCCCGGGGGCGACCCGATCAACTTCGCGATCTCGTGCGAGTGCTGGAATTCCGCGCAATCCACCTTGATCAGCGCGCGCGCATCCCCGAATAAAATTTCCGCGGCGGCTTCGACAATCCGCGTCTTGCCCGAACCGGTCGGCCCGAGCAACAACAAGTTCCCCACCGGGCGCCCGGGCGAGTTCAAACCGGCGCAGAACACCTGATACAAATCGACCAGCGCCTGCACGCCCTCGTCCTGCCCCACGATCTTCGAGCGCAGCGCGGTTTGAAACTCCATGGTGTCCGTGCTGCGTTGATTGGGGTCCAGTGGAAGGATGATGTCTTTCATGGCCGCCTCCTTACGTCCCGCGGTTGCGGGGACGCAGTACCAAACCGTCCGCGATGATGGTCGAACTGCGACAACTTCACCTGTAGCGTGGACTGAAGCAGCCGCAACTGCACCAGCAACTCCCCGGCCACGCCGGACGACTCAGAAACTCGGAGAATCGGCGGAAACAGGTCCGCCAGTTCTAAATTCAAGTCTCGCAACTCCCCCACCAACTTCTGCACCACTGGGGAGTCAGCATCGGCGAGATCGATCTGCTGACTATTCACCTGCTCCCGTAGCGCTCGCCAGTTGAGCTCCACAAACGGGTGTTTCTTGGAAACTTCGCGCACCACTCGATCCGTGATTTGCGCGCGTTCCCCAAGGCGGGCCAGGTGAATCTGCTTCACCTTCTCGCCCCGGCGCACGTTGTGCACTAGGTAGAACTTCTTCCCCTTGCGCCGCACGAACGCCATGACTCTGCCTCGTATTTTCCCGACCTATGTGTAGTGTACCGTGCTTCCACTACACACTGCAACGGAAAATTCACCAACCAGCAACAAATGTTTCGAATGCGTTATAGCAACAAAATACATCCTGCACGCTCCAGCGCTTCATTCGTTTTTTCGCTTCGTTCCATTCGTCTGGCGCATTAGACATCAGCTCTCCCTCGTAAACAATTGCCTCCTCTTCATTAGATGCACCAGCGACCATTCTTGCTCCCGCGAATCGCCGCGCCGCGTTTGCGATCCGTCCCGCAATTGTAATTTCTTCGTCCTGCCCACCAATGTCTTCATCGGCTGCCAACCCTCATTGCATTAAACCCAGGTCCAGCTGTTTTGTCTTGTTGCCAATGGCACGTACCGCTACCATGTCCGGCGCTAAAACGCCGTCCATTCCAACCAACATCGAACCGAGGCACTACATGTCTTCTTGGGATCCGCTCTATCGTCTGGTGAAACAAATTCCCCGCGGCAGGGTTCTATCTTATGGGGCGCTCGCTAAAATACTGCGTCTACAAGGCGGAGCCCGCAGCGCAGGTCGCGCCATGGCCGCCACGCCCTCCGGGAAAGGCATCCCCTGGCACAGAGTCCTCGGCGAAGGTGGCAAAATCCTGGTCCGTGAACCCTACGCTTCCCTCCAAAAAAAGCTCCTCGAAAGTGAAGGCGTAACAGTAGTCGAATCCAGGGTCAATCTGAAACAACATCTCTGGACCCCAGCCGCGAAAAAAAGCACCAAAACAAAATCCAAGTCCGCAAAGCAAAAGTCGGGAAGAAAAAAACGAACCCGTAAACGCACTCCCAACTAAGAGCTACGATTCCCTGTAGCCGCCCTCCTGGTTTTGGAGGGCGGGGTTTAGATGCCACACCTCCAACCCATAAGCCCAAACCGCATGATGGACCGCGCCACCACCAACCACCGCACGCGCTCAACTGCTGTATGCTATACCTTCACGAACGCATCAACCTGTAGGGCGCCGAACGATCACACCGCCCAAAACGCAAAAATGCCCGAACCCGTAATCCAGGTAGAAAATCTAGTAAAACGCTACGCCGACGTAGAAGCAGTACGCGGCGTTAGTTTCACCGTCGAAGAAGGCGAAGTGTTCGGCCTGCTAGGCCCGAACGGCGCCGGCAAAACCACTACGGTGGAAATTCTGGAAGGCTTACGCACTCTCGACGGCGGCCGCGTCTCGGTCTGCGGCCTCGATCCACAACGCGATTCCGAAAAACTCAAAAACGAAATCGGCGCCGCCCTGCAATCCACTTCCCTTCCCGACAAGCTAAAGGTTTTCGAAGCACTCAAACTCTTCGCCGGCTTTTACTCCCGCCGCCGCGATCCCGAAGAATTGCTGAAGCGTTTCGGTCTCGTGGAAAAGCGCGACACCTTCTACAGCAAGCTCTCGGGCGGCCAAAAACAACGCCTGGCGCTAGCCATGGCCCTGGTGAACAATCCACGGGTTCTCTTCTTCGACGAGCCAACTGCCGGTCTTGACCCCCAGGTCCGCCGTGAGATCTACGACATCATCGACGAACTCCGCCGCGAGAAAAAAACCATCGTCATGACCACGCACTACATCGAGGAAGCCGAGCACCTCTGCGATCGCGTAGCCATCGTCGATCACGGGAAGGTAATCGCTCTAGGCACGCCCCGCGAACTCAAAGCGGGTTCGGCGGACAAAACCCGCATCGAAGTCCGCCTCGCCCGCCCGGAATCGGAAGCCGTGCTCACGAAGCTCGACGGCGTCTCCGACTGCCGCAACCTCAACGGAGGTTACGCGCTCCACTGCCAGCGCCCGCCGCAAGCCATCGTGGCCCTCGTGAAACATCTCGAAGCCCAAGGCAACGAGCTCGTCAGCCTGGAGATCGCCACGCCTTCCCTCGAAGACGTCTTCATCGAGCTGACCGGCAGGAGGCTACGCGATTGAAGCACTTTCTTACGCTGACCAGGATGCGCATTCGCCTCACGCTGCGCAATAAAATATTCCTGTTCTTCAGCGTGATTATGCCGTTCGGCTTTTTCTTCCTCTACGCCGGCGTCTTCGCCAAGGGCGACCCGCGCGGGGTTCGATTCTTTCTCGGCCCGGTCGTTTCCCTCGCGGTGATGGGTAGTTTCTGGGGACTCAGCGCCGCGTTAGTCACCTTCCGCGAGCAAGGCATCCTGCGCAGATTCCACGTGACGCCGGTGACCGCCGCCGACATGCTCGCCTCCAGCATCGTGGCCAACTATGTCCTCACGCTCCCCACCGTCGCGTTGGAATTGCTATTCGCTCGCGTTATTTTTCACGTCACCGACTTCGGCAATCTGTTTTCCTTCTTTGTTCTCGTGACGGTCGGTGTCGTTTCCTTCGCCTCCATGGGCTTGACCGTTGCCAGCGTCACCAACACCATGCAGGAAACGCAAGTCCTCAATCAGCTCATCTGGCTCCCCCTGATTTTCCTTTCCGGCGCCACCTTGCCGCTGCCCTATCTTCCGTATATCGCGCAGAAGTTCGCTCTCTTCTTGCCGGCCACTTATCTGGTTTGGGGCTTGCAAGCCGCCACCTTCTTCTCGCAGCCAATCTCGAAGGTCCTGGTGGAAGCCTGTTCCCTCGCCATTTGGGCGATTCTCGCCTTTTTCGTCGCCGCACAACTCTTTCGATGGGAACCTGAGTCGAAAATTCCGCGGAGGGCCAAGCTCTGGGCCGCCGCCACCGCTTTGCCTTTTATCCTTCTCGGCATCTGGGAAAATCAGCAAGGCACTCTGCTGTTGCAATCACAGGCCGCGTACATGGCCCTGGGGCGTCCCGCAAAATCCAACCAGGCGCCCGCGAAACCAAGCCAAGCGCCCACACCAGATCCCGCTAGCAAAGACGAACCCAACCGCGGCCCCTTTTAGCCCTCCCGAGCCCGCCAATTTGGTTTTCGTGCACGCCACACGCATTCGCCCCGTGCGTTGACGCGTGCCGCCCGCTACCGTATTCTGCAATTTCGATCGGCTCACAGCAGCCACGAACAAAGGGAGCAATTATGCCTGTCACCAAGACCGAGAAAATCTGGTACAACGGAAACTGGATCAACTGGGATGATGCCACCCTTCACGTCCTTTCCCACGTTGTGAGCTACGGCTCCGCGGTCTTCGAAGGCATTCGCTGCTACGACACCAAACAAGGCCCCGCCATCTTCCGACTCCGCGAGCACATGCAGCGCCTCGTCAATTCCGCGAAAATCTATCGCATGGACCTGCCGTTCACGATCGATCAATTCTGTAACACCGCAACCGAACTGGTCCGCCAAAACAAACTCAATTCCTGTTATGTGAAACCCATCGTCCTGCGCGGCTATGGCGAAGTCGGCGTCAACCCGCTGAGTTCCCCGATCGACTGCTACATGGCCTGCTGGACTTGGGGCGCCTACCTCGGCGCGGACGCGCTAACCAAGGGCGTCGACATCGGTGTAAGCTCCTGGACCCGCATCGCCCCCAACACGCTACCCGCCATGTCCAAAGCCGCCGCAAACTACATGAACTCGCAACTCATCCGCATGGAAGCCTCCTTCAACGGCTACGCCGAGGGCATCGCTCTCGATTCCGGCGGCCACGTCAGCGAAGGTTCCGGCATGAACGTCTTCCTGGTGAATGATGGCGTCCTCTACACCCCGCCGCTAGCCACCAGCATACTTCCGGGCATCACCCGCGACTCGGTTGTAAAGATGGCCGAAGATCTAAAGATCCCGGTCAAGGAAACCGTGATCCCGCGCGAAATGCTCTACATCGTCGACGAAGTCTTCTTCGTGGGCACCGCCGTGGAGATCACTCCGATCCGCTCCGTCGACCACATCCAAGTAGGCAAAGGCATAGCAGGCCCCATAACCCGCCGCCTCCAGGAAGAATTCTTCGCCATCACCAGCGGCAACAAACCCGACCACCACAACTGGCTAACCCCAGTAAACGCCCCAGTAACCACAGCCCGCTAAACCTGTAGCCGCCCTCTCCGAGAGGGCGGGATTTAGATTCCACTTCAACGCAGCGCATTGGGGTCTACCCAGGCTGTGGCTGGTCGCCACTCCCAATTCGCATCTACACGTGTCGACGACTCCATTCCCTCCTAAAAGAAACGACCCGCGTCACTCTTCACTACTTCGCCTTCACTCCCCGAAGTTTCGTCTTTAGAATTCGCCGCCCCGATTCCCCTTCCCCATTCCCACCTCCGCCGCTAGAATTCCCACGTCCCCGGGGCGCATCCCAACCCGGCCGGGAGGAATCCTGGATGTACAACATCCCGCAGAAACTCACCGCCGAATTCTTAGGCACGTTCGCTCTAGTCTTCTTCGGTGAAGGCGCCATCTGCGCCGACCAATTTCTCCACGGCGCCGGAGGCCTCGGCCTCCTCGGCACCGCCGCCGCCCACGGCCTCGCCATCGCTGTCATGTTCACCGCGTTCAGCCAAGCCTCCGGCGGCCATTTCAATCCCGCAGTAACCATCGGCTTCTGGGTCACCAAGCGCGTCAACACCCTCGACGTGTTCCTCTACTGGGCCGCCCAACTCGCCGGCGCCATCGCCGCAGCCTTCGTCCTGAAAGCCATCATCCCCGAAGACACCTGGCGCGCCGTAGCTCTTGGCACCCCGGAAATGATTCGCGACCTCCCGCGCATCTCCGCCATGATCTTGGAAGCCTTAGCAACGTTCTTCTTCGTCCTGGTCTTCTTCGCCACCGCGGTAGACGACAACCAGTCCGCAGCCCGCTCAGTCGCAGGCTTCGCCATCGGCCTGACATTCGCCTTAGGAATCATGGTCGCAGGTCCCTTCACAGGCGGCGCCCTAAACCCAGCCCGTGCCCTGGGTCCAGCCCTGGCCTCCTCCCACTGGGCCAATTGGGGAGTCTACTGGGTAGGCCCCCTGGCAGGCGGCTTCGTAGCCGGCCTCCTCTACGACTCCCTCTACCTAAAGAAACCGTAGCCCGCCTCCGCAGACCTTGTAGGGGCGGGGCTTGCCCCGCCCGGCCGCGGCGTCTCGCCTCAATTCACCACCACCGAGTCCCTTTCAACTTTCAACTGTCGACTGTCAACTTCCCCCCAACTGCCCTCCAGCGCAGTTAACTACCGCGCGACGTGCCGCTTCGCATTTCTTGCCCGCCCATCAGTCGAATGCTAACGTCGCTTAGTCGCGCCATCATCGCGGAGCTCACACTTCATGGCCCTCAATATTGACGATCTCCTACGCCGCGCCGTCGAAAATAAGGCGTCCGACTTACATCTAAAAGTCGGCAACCACCCCTATCTCCGCGTAGACGGCCTGCTCACCCCGCTCACCGACGTCGCCCGCATCACCCCGGAAGAAATGCTCTCCATGGCGTTTAGCATGATGACCAACCGCCAAAAACAAAAATTCAAGGAAACCGCCGAGCTCGACATGGCGTATGGCGTGGCTGGCCTGGGCCGCTTCCGCGTCAACGTTTTCCAGCAACGCGGCAATGTAGGCATGGTCCTCCGCGTAATTCCCACAAAAATTCGCACCACCGAAGAACTGAATCTCCCCAGCGTAATCAATCGAATTTGCGAAGAGCAACGCGGCCTGGTCCTGGTCACCGGCACCACCGGTTCCGGTAAATCCACCACGCTTGCCGCCATGATCGATCGCGTAAACGCCAGCCGCGCCGACCACCTGATCACTATCGAAGACCCCATCGAATTCCTGCACCGCGACAAGAAAAGCTTCATCAACCAGCGCGAAGTCGAAGTAGACACTGCCAACTTCTCCACCGCGTTACGCGCCGCGTTGCGTCAGGATCCCGACGTAATCCTGGTCGGCGAAATGCGCGACCTCGAAACCATCTCCACCGCTCTGCTAGCCGCCGAAACCGGCCACCTGGTTTTCTCCACCTTGCACACCCTCGACGCCACGGAAACCATCCAGCGCATCATCGCCGTCTTTCCGCCGCCAGAGCAAAAACAGATCCGCTTGCAAATGGCCGCCACGCTGAAAGCCGTAATCTCCCAGCGCCTGGTCCGCCGCGCCGACGACGCAGGCCGCGTCCCCGCCGTCGAAGTCATGATCGCCACCGCCTACATCCGCGATTGCATCATCAACCCCGACAAGACCCGCCTGATCCACGACGCCATCGCCGCAGGCGGCAGCCAATACGGCATGCAGACCTTCGACCAATCGCTCTTCGATCTCTACACCAAGCAATTGATCACTCTAGAGGAAGCCCTCTCGCGCTCCTCCAACCCCGACGAATTCCGCCTGCGCATCCAAGGCGTCCGCTCCGCCTCCGACTCCGCCCGCGAAGAAATGGAACGCCAAATGGCCGACTTCGAGCGCTTCGCCCGCAAGTAGTTCGCGCAGTATCGCAACTTATGCCTCGCGTCTCTTTCCCGCTCGTCCCCGCGATCATTGGATTCTCTATCGGCATGGCGCTGTGCGGCTATGCCTTCTATCTGACATCTCACAACGGAGTCGGCAACCTCTTGTTTCTGGTTTTCTGTCCACCGTCTATCCTGGCGATGGCCTTGGACAACGCCGGCGTAGTCGGCGGAATAGTTGGCTGGCTGTTCATCTCTTTCGCAAACGCTGGACTCTACGCCGTGATCGGAAAAACGATTCAGACGCTCTCTCGCTCTGAACGCGATCATCACGAATAACTCTGTAGCCGCCCTCTTCAGAGGGCGGGATTTAGAGTCTGCTTGGCTACCATCCGAGCTTTCATCGCGTCGTATTCGCGGAGGCCGCGACTTCCTATGCTTGCCTGGCTTGATTCGCGGCCGGGTGCCGCACGCTGCGATTTTCAGGGTGCGGGTTTAGACACGATCTCACCTCGGAGTTCACTAACGCTCACAGAGTTCACACACTGTCATCCTGAGGCTATCCGACGAGAATAGCCGAAGGACCTCAACCTCAACGATCAACGCACTAAACTGAACCTTTCGCCACCCTCTACTCCACCGTCGTCCCCTCTTCTCTGTGCTCTCTGTGCTCCCATCTTCGTGAACTCTGTGTCAAAAATCCTGCTTTCAGTTCTCGCCTTTTCTCCGCGGCGAACTTCGACGGCCTCTGCGTCTCTGCGTCATCTTCCGCTTCTCGTTCTTCATCCCCCGGTTTCGCGCTTCTCTCCAACCCACCGGCGCAGTATGATTTGTCCACCTGAACTAGCCACCAAAGGAGCGCCCGAATGTTCTCATCCGAGTGTCTACCCAATCGCCGCGCCTTCCTGAAAGCCGGCGCCGCCCTTGCCGCTGGTTTCTCCACGCTCGCCCTAGCCCCGAACCCGCCGTCGCCCAAGACGACGACTCCTGGGTAGTCGGCCCGCGAACCGGCTTCACCCCGGAGATCGGCACCTTGGTATCGATGCTGGCCTTCACCCGGCAGCAGGTCCTGCACAACGTCAAAGGCATGTCGCAAGCCGATCTCGACTATCTTCTCGACGCCAAAGCCAACACCATCGGAGCGCTCCTCTACCATCTCGCCGCCACCGACCACTACTACGGCTTGAACACCTTCGGCGGTATGAAGTGGGATTCCTGGCCCGATGAAGAAAAAAAGAAGTGGGACATCCCCATGAATCTCGACGAACCCGCCCGCAAAGCCATCAAAGGCAACAACCTCGACTACTACCTAAACATCCTTCACGAAACCCGCGAAAAAACCCTAGCGGAACTCAAAAAGCGCGACGACAAATGGCTGACCATCATCGACAAAGAATTCGGCGCCAACAATTACGGCAAGTGGTTCCACGTAGCCGAACACGAATCCAACCACGACGGCCAAATCAAATTCCTAAAGAGCCGCCTACCCGGCGCCAAGCCCGCCGCCGAATAGTATCGTCCCTCGACCTGTAGCCGCCGTCTCCGAGACGGCGGGGTTTAGACCAAACGCTGACGCGAACAACCCGCGGGAGCACCGTTGGCGTTCGCGGCCTTCCTCTGTGTTCTCTGTGTTCCGATCTTCGTGAACTCTGTGTTAAAAATCCCGCCTCTGCCCTTGCCCTCCCCGATCTTTACTTCATCACGTCATTACTTCTATGCTTCCCTTCTGTGTTCTCCCGCTCCAAAAAACTCGACACCGAATCCGAACTCTACGACGTCGCTCTCCGCGCCCTGATGCGTCGCCCGCATTCCGTAAACGAAATGCAAAAACTACTCAAACGCCGAGCCAGCAGCGACCTCCTGGCCCAGGTAGTCCTCGCCCGCCTGAAAGAAAACGGCTCCCTCAACGACGACCGCTACGCCAAACAATTCACCCGCCAGCGCACCGAGATCCGCCGCCAAGGCAAATTCCGCATCGCCCGCGACCTCCGCGCCCGCGGTGTCCCCGATACCCACATCCAATCCGCCCTCGAAGACTCCGCCGACGAAGCCGCCGAGCGCGCCGCCATTCGCCACCGCATCGACCGCAAATTAAAGCTCACCCGCGGTGAGATCAGCGACAAGAAAATCGCGTCCCTCTACCGCAGCCTCCTGGCCGCAGGCTTCCCCTCCGACGCCATCCGCCGCGAACTAAAATCAATAACCCACGAAGAACTCCCCGTCCCCGACGATCCGCTAGACGAGCCGTCCTCCTAACAAGGCACCATCGTCCGGACGCGAAGCCTGTAGGGGAGGGACTTGCCCCTCCCGCCACTGCGTCGTGCCGCCCTTGATCCGCCTGGGTCCGCCGCCCCACATCAAAACGAGCCCGCGCCAGTCACGCCAACCTCGACAAACACGTCCGAAGTCGCGCTCGACCGATTCCGTTGGAATTTTGCCAATTCCCGTGTAGCATACCGCCAATTCTCACCGACGGACCCCAAGCGGTAGGTGACACGTTTGGATCAAGCAACCGAACTCCACGACATCCCAAGTGTTGCTCCCGCGCCCACGCCCTCCGCGGCGCGCCGTTCCTATGTCCCGCTCCTTATGTTTGCGATAGTTCTCCTGGCGATTCTGCGTTCCGCCGTAGCCACCCGTCTCGACTCCTTCACCGTCGACGAGAACTACCACATCACCGCCGGCGTGAGCTACCTTCGCACCGGCGACTACCGCATCAATCCCGAGCACCCGCCGCTCGTCAAACTCTGGGTGGCCGCCTTCATGCCGGAAAGCGTGCTGCGCCTCGGCCCTCTGCAAGTCTTCAATGACAAGGGAGGCGAGCGCAATTTCACGGCGGACACCGTATTCCTGAAGAATGATCCTGACCGCATCCAGCGTCACTCTCGCTTCGCCATGTATTGCTTCAACGGCCTGCTCTTGTTTATTTTCGCGCTCGTCGCCCGACGCGTCTTTGGGTCCGTGGTGGCGCTAGGCGCGCTCGCATTTCTGGTCATCGATCCCACGGTAGCCGCGCACATGCCGGTAGTGATGACCGATCTGCCTGTCACCCTGCTAGGCGCCATCGCCGTGCTGCTCGCCTGGCTGGCCTTCGACACCTGGAAACCCGCTCACCTGGCCGCCGCAGCCCTCGCCCTCGGTCTGACGCTCGCCACAAAACATTCCGGCCGGGTGCCGCACCCTTGGTTTCTAAGGGTGCGGGTTTAAATTCAACTTCAACCCACACGTTCGCTAAGAGGCGGGTGCCGCACCCTTGGTTTTTAAGGGTGCGGGTCTAAATTCAACTTCAACCCACACGTTCGCTAAGAGGCGGGTGCCGCACCCTTGGTTTTTAAGGGTGCGGGTTTAAATTCAACTTCAACCCACACGTTCGCTAAGAGGCGGTGCCCCACCCTTGATTTTTAAGGGTGGGTCTTTCTTTTTACCGCAGCCCCACATATTCTCCGTGCCCTCTGTGCTCCGATCTCCGAGAACTCTGTGTTAGAGCCTTGATTATTCCTCTCTCCCGCGATCCTCTTCTCCACACAGCCCCACCCATTCGAATGTTAACCGGTAAATAATTTACTTGACTAGATACCATTCCCCTGCTATACTTCTTCGTGACTCAACCCCGCAATCCCGCTAACCCCCGCAGAATCCGCACTTACGAAATCGCCGCGCCTCAACCCCTTTGCCATCAACACTTGCGCAACCCACCTGTAAGTGTTCATTCCAAGACCTTTACAGACACGGCCAGAAACCCGCAAACCTCGTGCAATCAACACTTACAAGACCATCACCATAAGTGTTGCAAACGCACAACTTATAACCCCATTAGAATCCGCACTTACGCATTCAACCCAGTTAACTCCTTTACAATCCGCACTTATGGAAATACCAGGGGGCCCCCCTCCCCTCGCGTTCAAACCCACCCAGCCCCGTCCCGTTTCTTGGTGCCAGCCCGCCCGCTCTGCGATAATGTCGGCATTGTTTCCACGCAACCTGACGAGGCCCAAGTGACCGGCGACGCCACAAAACTGAAATGGAGCGGCAACGAAATCCGCGAAACCTTCCTCCGCTTCTTCGAGAGCAAAGGCCACCGCCGCGTCCGCAGCAGCTCGCTCGTCCCCCACGGCGACCCCACGCTGCTCTTCACCAACGCCGGCATGAACCAGTTCAAAGATGTCTTCCTCGGCCTCGAAAAGCGCGACTACAACAGGCCACCACCGCCCAAAAATGCGTCCGCGCCGGCGGCAAACACAACGACCTCGAAAACGTCGGCTTCACCAAGCGCCACCATACTTTCTTCGAGATGATGGGCAATTTCTCCTTCGGCGATTACTTCAAGGAGAAAGCCATCCCCTATGCGTGGGAGCTGATCACTTCGCCCGAGTGGTTCAACATTCCCAAAGACAAACTGTATGTCACCGTTTTCGGTGGCGCGGAGGTGGCTCCAGGCACAGTCCTTGGCGTTGATGAAGACGCCCGGAAGATTTGGCTCGACCAGAATGTTCCAGCCGACCGCGTCGTCCCCATCCCCGGCCTGAAAGACAATTTCTGGGCCATGGGCGACACCGGCCCCTGCGGCCCCTGCAGCGAAATCTTCTACGACATGGGCCCCGTAGCCTCCGAAGAAGGCCACCCCGACTGCAAATTCCCCTGCGACTGCGGCCGCTACGTCGAAATCTGGAACTTGGTCTTCATGCAGTTCAACCGCGAGATCGAAGAACTACCGTGGACGATCCGCACGACCTATACGTTGCACCCTCCCCAAACCCTGCGTGGATACGGGTCTGGGCCTCGAACGCACCGCCGCCGTCCTGCAAGGCGTCATCTCCAACTACGACACCGACCTCTTCGTTCCGCTACTCAAGCGAGCCGCCGAACTTTGCGGCGTCGATCTTCAGCGCGAGGAGAAACTAGAAGAAGGCAAGGGCTGGCGCGGCTTCTCTAAGAGTCATCGCCGATCACGCCCGGGCAACGGCTTTCCTGATTACCGACGGCGTCCTTCCTTCTAACGAAGGAAGGGGCTATGTCCTGCGCAAGATCATGCGTCGCGCGATTCGTCACGCGAGACTTCTTGGCCAAGAACGAGACCATGTCCTTACTGAAATGGTGTTCGCAGTTCAAAGATATAATGGAGGAAGCTTATCCCGAATTGACGAGGCCCATCATTTGCGCACGTATCCAAAAACGGTTCAGGCCGAAGAACAACAATTCGCGCGTACTCTTGATATTGCGCTCGAAAAACTTGAGGACGACCTCGCGCCCGCTTACTAGCGTTCGTGGGAACGCCTTATCCAGACAGAGGGACGGCGTCTAGCTCCGGAGAGAAAAGCCTTCCAGTCTGTATGACACCTACGGACTGCCGCTTGATTTCATATTGGACGCCGCCCGCGATCGGGGTATTCCCGTCGACGAAGAGGGCTTTGACCAGGCGATGGCAGGAACAAAAGACGCGTGCTCGAGCTTCTTGGAAGGGCGCGCACAAGGCTACAGCGAATCCAGCATATGCCAAGATTGCCGAGACATTTAAGACCGAGAAAGATTTCTATCGCGACGTGAGCGCGAAAGACGTTCGCATTGAAGCGATCATCGGCAAGAACTGGACCAGTCAACGAATTGAAGGCTGGCGAGTCTGGCGAAGTGGTTCTCGATCGCACAGTGATTTATGCCGAATCCGGTGGGCAAGTTTGCGACACCGGCGCGTTTTACGATGCGTCCGGCTCGCAACTGCTGGCCGACGTTACGTCCGCCTACTACCCTGTTGCGGGATTGGTCGCGCACAAGGTCAATGCGAAAGAGACACTTCGCGTCTGGCGACCGCATCTCTGTCGTGGCGGATGCCGAACGGCGGGCGCGGATTATGCGCAATCATTCCGGCACGCACCTGGTGCATGCGGCGCTGCGCAATATTCTCGGCACGCATGTGAAGCAGGCGGGCTCGCTGAATGCGCCGGACCGGTTGCGCTTCGATTTTTCGCATTTCGCGCATGTTGATGCGGAAGAGTTACGAGACATCGAGCAGCAGGTCAATGACGAGATCCAGCACAACACCCAGATCGAGACGAACATCACCTCGCTTGACAACGCTCTGGCCTCCGGCGCGCTTGCGTTCTTTGGCGACAAATATCCGGAGAGCAATGTTCGCGTCGTGACCATCCCCGACGAGCGCGCCCCGCGCGGCTTCTACTCCAAGGAGCTTTGCGGCGGTACCCACGTTCACCGCATCGGCGATATCGGCGTGCTGAAAATCGTCGGCGAGCAGTCCGTCGCGGCAGGCGTGCGGCGCATTGAAGCGGTTACCGGCATCGGCGCCCTGGAGCATTACCAGCAGCAGGCGCAAATCCTGTCACACGTGGCCAGCAAGCTGAACGTCGGCGAAGACGACGTTCTAGCTACTGTGGAAAAGCTCTCGCATACGGTGAAACAGCTCGAAAAAGATCTGGAATCACAAAAGCGAAAAGGCGCGCTGGGCCAGCTCGACGAGCTGGTTGGCAAAGCCCAGACCATCAAGGGCGTAAAGGTCATCTCCGAAGAAGTCGCCAACGTTGATCGCGAAGGCTTGCGACAGCTGGTGGACAGCCTGCGGCAAAAACTCGGTTCCGGCGTGGTCGCCCTGGGCATGCCCGATGATGGCAAAGTCGCTCTTATCGCCGGCGTTACAAAAGATCTCACCTCTAAAGTCCATGCAGGCAAGCTGATACAGGCCTTGGCCAAGCAGGTCGGGGGTTCCGGCGGCGGTCGCCCGGACCTCGCCGAGGCTGGCGGAAAGGACACAGCCAACCTAAAAACTGCCCTTCTGGCCGTTCCCTCCATGGTCGAAGCTTTGCTATAGTCCCGACTGCCAGAAACGTGTCCGTCGGTGGACACCCATTCGTACTATCGACTCCCCACGGACCAAACCGTAGTATTCCGCGAGTATTCGAGAGAGGTTTTGTGAGCCTTCCCTGGCCCATGATGACGAAACGCGCGGCCCTCTGCGCTTGTGCCTGTTTGGGTGTCCTGGCGCTCTGTGGAAATCCCGCCAACGCCCAGATCGCCAAGGTCGTGGACGATAGCGGCCGCCGGTTCTTCATCAACGCCGAGCCGCCCGTGCAGACCAAGTTGATGCCTGTGAAGGCGCATGCGGCCATCTACATGCCCGCGGAAGCGACGTTCACCGGGCGCGGCCGTCCGGCCTTCAGCATCGACCGCGACGGTGCGGAACGCCTCGTGCGGGAAGCAGCAGAGCGGCACAACGTCGATCCCGCGCTGGTTCGCGCGGTGATCGAGACCGAGTCGAACTGGAACTCCTCGGCAATTTCCCGCAGGGGCGCCGTGGGGCTTATGCAACTGATGCCGACAACGGCCCAGCGTTTTGGGGCGACCGAGTATTACAGCCCGCAACAGAACGTCGACGCTGGGGTTAGATACCTAAAGACCTTGCTGGAGCGGTATAATGGTAACCTCGATTTGGCCCTCGCGGCCTATAATGCCGGAGAGGGGGCCGTGGACAGGGCTCATGGAATTCCGGCGTTTCGAGAGACGCGTAACTACGTGCAGAAAGTACAGAGTGCCTACTTCCGGCCAGGCTCGGGGAGACTTTCGGATCTGTGGGTCAACCCTCGCGCAATCCACAAGAACGTGGATCCTTCCGGCCGCATCATATTCACCAACGAATAACGCTTCCCTGAATTCTCCAGGGTTGCTCAAGGTAAAGGCGTAGGGTTGGGCATGGGGGCAAGGCGAAAAATTTTCCACAAGAGGTTCGCCCGCGTTTCGCCAGTTTTTGCCATGCGCTCTGCGACTTTGCTAGCTTTGCTTCTTCTGTGTGCACTTCCCAGTCTTGCTGGTGAGGGTTCTGGGACCGCCAATACCAATGTGAAGCGGCAGGCGGCTTCGGCGCAGTTTGCGCGGGCTGAGGAGTTGCGGGCGGCTTTGAATGAGAAGGCGGCGAACAAGCGGTCGCTGGCTGAGTACAAGCAAGTTGTTTCTACCTATCACCGCGTTTACTTGATTACGCCGCATGCGCCGGAGGTGCCCGAATCGCTGGCGGCTGTGGGCGA
This sequence comes from uncultured Acidobacteriota bacterium, assembly GCA_963810355.1. GTDB lineage: Bacteria > Acidobacteriota > Terriglobia > Acidiferrales > UBA7541 > Acidiferrum. The sequence continues at coordinate 393,120 of CAWENU010000005.1, read as the reverse complement.
GCTTTATGTGGAGATGGGCGAGCGGTTTGGCCGCAGTTATTACCAGTCGGCGGTAGATTCGTATCGATTTTTGATTCATGAATATCCCACGAGCAAGTTTGGCCAGGACGCCATGTTGAAGGTGGCGGAACTGGAGAAGGATCAGCTGGGGGATCCGCGCGCGGCTTCCAAACTTTACGATGAGTTTTTGAAGAAGTATCCGCGATCGCCGCGGCGGAGGGAAGCGCAGGAAGCGCGAGCGGAGTTGGCGCTGGTGCTGAATGCGGAGGCTCCGGCCATGGCCAAGAACGCGCCGAATCCCAGATGCAAAGGCGCTGGATGGGAAGGCGCCGAAGGCGGACGAGCCCGCGGAACTTGCGCGATCTAGGATGGATGAGGCTCCGCTGCCACCTGCCCCGTCCAGCGGTGGCGCGCCGCGTGTGCGGCGGATTACTACGAAGGCGTCGGCTGAGTCCACGCGTGTGACCATCGATCTGGAAGACACCGTGCAGTATTCCTCGGCGCGGATCCGGAATCCCGACCGGATTTTTTTCGATATTCACGCGGCGCGGCTCACCCCCGAAGTAGCGAAGGCTGGCGTTCGCGTTGAGGGCGACCTGCTAACCGCGGTGCGGGCGGCGCAGAATCATGCCGGGATCGTGCGCGTGGTGTTGGATGTGAACGGGGTGAAGGATTACACCGCTACGCTGCAAGATAATCCGCCGGAATTGATTATCGATTTGTATCCGAATTCAGGGGCTACGCGGACCGCTTCCGCGAAGACAAGTAGGAGCGCGCCAAGACGCAGTGACGGTTGCCAAGGAGGGGCGCCCTTCGAGACCCAGGGTAAACAGGAATCCTGCGCCCCTACAACGGGAACGGCGGCGGTATCGTCGGGTTCGCGTCAATCGGTGTCGGAAGACGGTGTGGTGGATGTGGCGCGCGTTGTGCCGGACGAACGATCTGGCGTACAGCCTGCGGCGGTTGAGCCGCAGCCTCCGGCTGCCGCTAGTTTGCCTCCCTCTTTGGTGCGTGGCGCCGCATCGAATGGTAGTGGATCGCGATCGAAGTCATTGAAGAGTGCGACGACCAAGCCTGACTTGATTCAGCCTTCCTCGGTGCCTGCCCCGACGCGGGATGGGCAAGCGACGCTTACGCGGACTTTGGGATTGAAGATTGGGCGCATTGTGATCGATGCCGGGCATGGCGGGCACGATACCGGGACGATTGGGCCTACGGGGTTGATGGAGAAGGACCTTTGCCTGGATGTGGCGCTGCGGCTGGGAAAGATTATTCAGCAGCGGTTGCCGGGCGCGGACGTGGTTTATACGCGATCGGACGATACCTTTGTTCCGCTGGAAGAGCGCACGCACATTGCGAATGAGGCCAAGGCCGATCTGTTCATTTCGATTCACGCGAATTCGAGTCACGATCATGGTGCGCGCGGGATTGAGACTTACTACTTGAACCTGAAGGGCTCGCCGGACGCGATGGAAGTGGCTTCGCGCGAGAATGCTACCGCGCAGGAGAGCGTGCACGACCTGGAAGACATGGTGAAGAAGATTGCGCGCAGCGAGAAGATCGACGAGTCGCGGGAGTTTGCGGCGGATATTCAGGACTCGCTGGCCAAGCGGATTCAGAAGCAGTACAAGCCGGTAAAGGACCGCGGAGTACGCAAGGCGCCATTTGTGGTGCTGATTGGTGCCGACATGCCGTCGATCCTGACGGAGATTTCGTTCCTGAGCAATCCTGCCGACGAGCAGCTATTGAAGAAGCCGGATCATCGGCAGCGCGTTGCCGAGGGTTTATATCAAGGTGTGGCGAGCTATCTTCAGAGCTTGAACAGCATGACCGGGAACCTGCCGAAGCTTCCCCTAACACCCGCGGGAAAGTCGATTGCGGCAGCCTCAGTTGATCAAACGCGGAACCAGCGTTAGTCTGTTGGTGTCTAATATTATTGGCCTCATGAAAGTACGTTCCTTCATTTCCGCTGCTTTGTCCCTGCTCTTCTTTCTGGTGCCCACACTCCGAGCGGGCGACGTCCAATGGCCCGCCAAGATCGGAGAATGGACGGCATCTTCTCCAGCGGGGAAAGTGTCTAGCTTCACTTCTGATCCCGTGTTCGCTCCCATCGTCAAGGAGTCCGGTTTCGTCGGGGGTACTTCACGGAGCTACACGGCCGCTAACCAAACCGTGCAGATCACGCTCTATACGTTTCACGATTCCAGCGGAGCGTATGAAGCTTACACCGCCATGGAGGCCTTGGACGGACAGCCGAAGACCGGCAGCACATTGATTGCAAGGGGTAATCAAGTTCTGTGGATTCGTGGAACCTCGGCTCTCTCTTCTAACGCGGTGAAGGCTGCGGAGGTTTGGGAGCAATCCATCTCGGACGGTGTTGCTTCGCCGCCGGTCGCAACTTACTTGCCGGATAAAGGCAAAGAGCTGGCCACGGAATTGTACGCGCTTGGACCTGCGGCGTTCCGAGCGGCGGTAGCAGCATTGGCCAGAGCAGAGGCCGCGGCGCTAGTAGATGTGGCGGGGTTTGATTCTCACGCGGAGGCGATGTTTGCGAAGTACAAGAGCGGCAAGGATGAGGCTACCTTGCTGCTGATTGAGTATCCGACGCCACAGTTGGCGGAATTGCATTTGCGGCATTTGCAGCGGGCGCTGCGCGACGCGAAGTTGAGCACCAGCAGTATTGAGCGGAAGGGATCGCTGCTTTCGATTGTGTTGGCGCCTACTTCGGCGGAGTATGCTGAGAAATTGCGGGGGGCGGTGAATTACGAGACGGAGGTCACCTGGAACGAGCCTAGCACTACCGCTACTGATCCGCCGATTACCAGCACTTTGGTGAAGATCATTATTGCGACCATGGTGCTTATGGGGATGGCTTTTGTTTTGGGGATTGCGTTTGGCGGGGTGCGGGTGATCACGAAGAGGCTTTTCCCGGGCAAAGTGTTTGATCGGCCGGCGCAGATGGAGGTTTTGCAGTTGGGGCTTTCGGGTAAGCCGATTGATCCGCGGGATATGTATTAGGTGGCGAGTCCGAGGGTAACCGCTGGTTGATCCACGAGAGTTAGCGGACATCGAAGAGAGATTCCTCCACTACGCGCGCCGACTCGTTCGCCCCGCAAAGCCGTCCGGGGTGAACAGGAGCGAACGAGGAAGAAAAAATCGGCGCGCTCCGGTCGGAATGACGTGTTTGGGTCGGAATTTGCGTATTTCTTTCGGGAATTGCGTATTTCGCTTTCGCGTGTTTCGGTCGGAATTTGCGTGTTTCGCCCGGAATGCGCTTGTTTGCCACTTCCGCGTCGGAAATGCGAATTGAGATTTCGCGATTGGCCTGGGTTAGTTCTTCACCTAAACCCCGCCCTCGCGGCGAGGGCGGCTACAGGGTGCCTCGATGTGCGTCTTGGAAGTAACCGAATTCCCTTCCTGGCGTCTAACTTAGTCACTGTCGGTGTGCCTAGGCAGCGGGGCTAAGTTCGCGTAACATTTGAAGATAGCGGCGTCCGAAGACGGCGTTCGATTCGGCGGCCGAAGTTCGATGTTGTGGCCGAAGATCGATAGCGGCTTGCTGCCGAAACGCGACGGTCATTGGGGCGCGGCTCCAGGGAGAAGTACTCGGAATGTCTCGTCCAGTGTGGAACCAACATATAAGGTTCAACGGATTTGTGTACGCCGCGGGGCTGCTAGGCTTCGCGGCTTTGGCGGCGGGGTGTGGGAAGACGTCGGCTGGGGATGGTGCTGGCGCCGGGGCGATGCAGGCGATGCCGGTGCAGGTGCAGATTGCGAAGTCGCAGAAAATTCCGGACGCTACCGAATATTTATCGATCTTGAAGTCGCGGCATTCGGCGACCATCAATCCTCAGGTTGAGGGACAGATCACCAAGATATTTGTGAAGTCGGGTGATCGCGTGTCTGCCGGGACGCCGCTTCTGCAGATCGATCCTTTGAAACAGCAGGCTACCGTTAGCAGCCAGGACGCCACGCGGTTGGCGCAGGAGGCGAACCTGCGCTACGCGAAGGTGCAGTTGGAGCGCGAGAGGAAATTGTTTGAGGCGGGGGTGGTGGCCAAGCAGGAGCTCGATAACGCGCAGACGAACTACGACGCGGCGGAAGCACAGCTTAGGTCATTGGAACAGCAAGTGACGACGCAGCAGGTGGAGTTGCATTACTACACGGTGGCGGCGCCGTCGAGTGGGATTGTCGGGGATATACCGGTGCGTGTTGGAGATCGCGTGGCGGTGACTACGTTGCTGACTACCGTCGATGAGCCTGGGGCGGTGGAAGCGTATATATACGTTCCCGCGGATCGCGCGAGAGACTTGAAAATGGGAGTGCCGGTGCATCTGATTGATGCGGCGGGGCGGGATCTGGCGGATTCGCAGATTTCGTTTATATCGTCGCAGGTGGATACGGAGACGCAGACGGTGCTGGCGAAGGCGATCATTCCAAATGCGCAGACGAATTTGCGGACGGCGCAGCAGGTGCGGGCGCAATTGGTGTGGGGTTCGCATAGCGGGACAGTGATTCCGATTTTGGCGGTGACGCGGATTAATGGAGAGGTTTTTGCGTTTTTGGCGGTGAAAGAGGGAAACGGAGTGGTGGCGCGGCAGAAGTTGTTGAAGGTTGGGGATGCCGTTGGGAATGATTATGCGGTGTTGGACGGGCTTAAGCCGGGCGATCACATTATTGTTTCGGGGTTGCAGTTTTTGCGGGATGGGGCGCCGGTTGTGGAGCAGGTTTTGGGTGGGGATGGCAAGTAAAGCCAAGAGCGGAAGAGTCAAAAGATTTAACGCAGAGGGCACAGAGGTTGGAGCACAGAGGGCACGGAGAAACCTGGGTAGCGCGAAATGAGAACGCCAAGACGCTTTCCTCAGGGGCTAAAGCCCATTCACTGCGAGTGGTCTATGTCGGAGCTGAAGCTCCGACCCCTGAAATGACTGAGACTGCCCCTGAGCGGCCGAGATCATTGCGGAAAAAGGCGGATTGAAGATTGTTTGTTGATTTTTTTATACGACGGCCGGTGTTTGCAACGGTTTGCGCGCTGCTGATTATACTTGGCGGCGCGATCTCTATTCCTTCCCTGCCTATTGCGCAGTTTCCGGATTTGGCCCCGCCGCAAGTCGTGGTTTCCAGCGCTTACATTGGTGCGAACGCACAGACTGTGGAATCGGCGGTGACCATTCCCTTGGAGCAGGCCATTAACGGCGTGCAGGGGATGAAGTACATCTCGTCGAGCAGTGGGAATGATGGAACCAGCCAGATCACCGTTACGTTTGATGTGACGCGGGATGTGGACCTGGCTTCGGTGGACGTGCAGAACCGCGTGAACCAGGCTTTGGGACGGCTGCCCAATACGGTAAAAAACACCGGCGTGATCATTACCAAGCAGCTGGGCGGGTTCGTTTTTGGCGGCGGGGTGTATACCGAGAACGGGCAATACGACAGCCTGTTTCTGAGCAATTACCTGGACATTTACGTCAAGGATGCGCTGAAGCGCGTGAAGGGCGTCGGGGACGCGATCGTATTCGGCGAGCGAAAATACGCCATGCGCTTGTGGCTGGATCCGGCGCGGATGGCGCAGCGGGGTTTGACGGCGACCGGGGTGCTTGCGGCGCTCAACGAACAGAATGTGCTGGTGGCGGCAGGCGAGGTGGGACAGCCGCCTTCGAATGAAGGTCAGGCGTACGAGATCAGTGTGCGGGCGATCGGGCGGCTTACGACGCCATCGGAATTCGACAACATTGTATTGAAGTCGGGGACCGACGGGACGCTGGTGCGCTTGAAGGATGTGGGCCACGCGGAGTTGGGCGCGGAAAGTTACGATTCGCTGCTGCGATTCAATGGGCACGACGCGGTGGGGATTGCGGTCACGCAACTCCCTGGTGCGAACGCGTTGGACGTGGACAAGGCGGCGAAGGCGGAGTTATTGCGGTTGTCGAAGAACTTTCCGCCGGGGATAAAGTACGCGATTGCGTTCGATTCGACGACGGTGGTGGGCGAGTCGATCAAGGACGTGCTGGTGACGTTGATCGAGGCGGTGTGCCTGGTGATCATCGTCATCTATTTGTTTTTGCAGGATTGGAGGAGCACGTTTATTCCCGCGATTACGATACCGGTGTCCTTGATCGGAACGTTTATTTTCGTGAAGTTGTTTGGATTTTCGATCAATACGTTGACGCTGTTTGGGATCACGCTGGCGACCGGGCTGGTGGTGGACGACGCGATCGTGGTGATCGAAAACGTGGAGCGGCATATTACCGAAGGGATTACCGAGCCGCATAACGCCGCGTCGGTGGCGATGAAGGAGGTTGCGGGGGCGGTGGTCGCCACATCGCTGGTGCTGGTAGCGGTGTTCGTGCCGGTGGCGCTGTTTCCGGGGACGACGGGAATTTTGTTCCGGCAATTCGCGCTGACGATTGCGTTTTCCGTGTCGATTTCGGCTTTCAATGCGCTTACGCTGACGCCAGCTTTGTCGGCAATATTTCTGGGGCACCACCGGGAACGGGCGCAGGGGCGGTTTTTCCGCGCGTTCAACCGCGGCGTTGAAGGGTTGACAAACGCCTATCGAGCTACGGTGCGCCATGTTATCGGGTGGCGATTCGCTGCGCTGCTGCTGTTTATTGGCGTGCTCGGTGCGACTTACTGGATCTATCAGCTGGTGCCGCGGGCGTTCATTCCGGAAGACGATCAGGGCTACATCATGTTCATCATTCAGGCGCCACAGGGTGCGTCGCTGACTTACACGCGGGATGTTTGCGCGAAGGTGGAGGAAGTGCTGGCGAAGGTTCCGGAGATCAACGGGGCGTTTACAGTAGCGGGGTTCAGCCAGGCGGGGAATGCTCCCAATCGCGCCATTATTTACGCGAACTTGCTGCCATTCGATCAGCGCAAGGGTGAAGCACACGGCGCGGCGGCGATCATTCAACGATTGCGTGGGCCTTTATTCGGCATTCCGGGCGGGCTGGTGGTGCCGTTCAATCCGCCGGCGGTTCAGGGATTGGGGCAATTCGGCGGGTTCCAGTTTGAGCTGGAAGATTTGGGGCGGAATTCGCTGCAGACCATCGCGGATACCGCGAATAGGCTCGTTGGTGAAGGTAACGCGTCGAAAGATTTGACCGGGCTGTTCACGAGTTTTACGGCCAACGATCCCCAGTATCTGGTGCGGATTGACCGCGAAAAAGCAAAGAGCTTGCAGGTTCCGTTCAGTCAGATTACGGACGCGCTGCAGGTTTACATGGGCTCGGTGTACGTGAATGATTTCGATTTCAACAATCGGTCGTATCGCGTGTACGTGCAGGCGGACCAGGTGTTTCGGGCGCAGGCGAAAGATATCCGGCAGTATTACTTGCGATCGGATACGGGGAAGATGATTCCGCTCGATAATGTGGTGAGTATCGAGTCGACGGCGAATCCGCAGGTGATTACGCACTACAATTTGTTCCGGTCGGCGGAAATAGACGGGAACTCGGCGCCGGGGCGGAGTTCGGGCCAAGGCATCGCGGACATGGAAGCGCTGGCGAGGAAAACGCTGCCGAATGGGATGACGTTCGAGTGGAGCGGATTGTCACAGGAGGAACTGGAGTCTGGCGGGAAGGCATCGTTGTTATTTGGATTGGGATTGATTGTGGTGTATTTGACGCTGGCGGCACAGTATGAAAGTTTCGTTTTGCCGTTCATTGTGCTCCTGGCCGTGCCGGTGGCTTTGTTGGGAGCAATTGGATCGCAGGCTTTGCGTGGGCTGCAGAACGATGTGTTTTGTCAGATCGGATTGGTGATGTTGATTGGGTTGTCGAGCAAGAACGCGATTTTAATTGTGGAGTTCGCGGAGCAGTTGCGGGAGCAGGGGATGTCGATCGTGGAGGCGGCAATTGAGGCCGCGCGGATCCGGTTGCGGCCGATATTGATGACCTCGCTGGCGTTTATTTTGGGAGTTGTGCCACTGGTATTTGCGCAGGGGGCTGGTCGGGCTGGAAGAGTTTCGGTGGGGACGACCGTATTTGGCGGGATGATCGCGGCTACAACGTTGAACCTGTTGTTTATTCCGGTGCTGTATGTGCTGGTGCGGAATTTGGTGCCTAGCCGGACGGCGCATCCGGTGGCGTTAAGTGAACCGGCGGATTAGGTTTGCGGCAAGCTGTTTGTTGTCAGCGAGAAGCGAGTCGGCGGCGGCCATTAGAGTTCTCTAATGGAATCACCAAATATATTGTAAGCGGGCTAAAGTCTGGCGGGCTTGTGCCGATAAAGTAGGTGAGTTGTAATTCATCTCGCCGATGGCGAGAAGGAGATTCCATGGCCGTTAGCGCAATTAGCCAGTCGCATGCAGCCCCAACGGAAAACACGCCGAACCAGGCGTCGCAGAAGACGCAGAGTGGAGGGTCGAAGGCGAACACTGCCCAAGCTACCGCGAGTGCATCGCGGGCTCAACAGGCAGAGGAGACGCACGCAGCGGCAACCGCGCAGAATAACGCAGGGCACGAACAAGGTGGCGACCAGAAAAACGGTGGTCAGGGTGGCCACGTCAATTTGTATGCGTAGGATTAATCGGTAGCTTTGGTCGAATTCGAATGATTTGAGCGAAGGCTCGATGGGCGCGGTGCTTGCGTGAAGATCGCGCGCGGCGAGTCCGCTTAAGTGCCATGTTGGTAGTTCCGTAGTCCATCCTTAAGAGGCTCCTTCTTTCTATTGCCCGCAAGACAGATTGATTCCTTCCCCGTGAGTTCATCGTTGCTATTTCATACAGAGATGACCGCTTCTTGACCCCGTAGTGACAAAGCGCACGAGCGGTGCGGTTACGTTTTAACTCCCGCGATGGTGAGGCGGAGCTGCGATACGAAACTAGCGGGACGAGTGTGCCCGAGATGGATGCGGCGAACTCAGCTGCTGGAGCGGAGATGCTCGAGGCCGAGAGGAAGGCCACGAGCGGCGCCGGAATTGTGCCGACAGTGACGCGGCTGGCGGCGGTGGGCGCGGTCGTTTTTTTCCTGGCGACGGCTTTCCGTTCAGGTTGGAGCAGGGCGGAAACCGATTTTCCCAATTACTACACGGCGGCGGTGCTGATGAGCAAAGGTATGCCCGTTCGCGAGTATTACGACTGGACGTGGTTCCAGCGACAGATGAATTTCGCGGGGATCGAGCGGCAACTTGGGGGGTACCAGCCGCAGACGCCACTGACGGCGCTGCCGTTGATTGGATTGGCTCATTTCCCGGTGCAGACGGCGAAACAGATCTGGCTGGTGGTCAATTTCTGCTTCTTGAGCGGCACGGTTTGGACGCTGGCGCGCATCACCGGATTTCGGCTGGAGCAGATGGCGCTGCTGGCATTTTTGGGATTTGGGTCGCTGTACAGCAATTTCCTGTACGGGCAGTACTACGTTTTACTGCTTCTCTTGCTCACGTTGACTTTCTATTGTCTGCACCTCGCGCAAATTCGGCGCGAGCGGTTTTGTTTCCGGGGTGGCTTTCGGGCTGAAGCTTTATGGTGGGCCGCTGCTGTTGTATTTCCTGATCCGCAGAAACTGGAGGGCGGCGGCGGGATTCGTCGTGGCGGTTGTTTGCGGCGTTGGGGTGGCGGTCGGGTTGTTTGGGTGGCGAGACTTTCATTATTACGTCAGTCAAATTTTGCCGCGAGCGTTGGAAGGCGAGATCATCGACCCGTACAATAGCGGAAATGGAACGATTGCTACGCTGCTGCGGCGGCTGTTGGTTCTGGAACCGGAGTTGAATCCTCATCCTTTGTGGAATGCGCCGGCGGTCTTCTTTTTCCTCAGGCCTTTCGTCAGCGCACTGATTTTGATCGCGACATTGCTGGGTTTAGCGGGACAACGAGGGGGTAACGAACGACGCGATTTTGCGTGGTTTCTGATTGCGATTCTGCTGCTGTCCGCGAATACGGCTTCCTATACGTTTATATTGCTATTGCTCCCGATCAGTTTGCTGCTCGTGGACGCTGAGCTGCCGGAGCGAATTTTCTTGATCGGAGCTTTCTTTGCGCTGTGCTTTCCTTTGCGGCCGGGATGGAGCGTGGTCTTTCCGAAGTTGTGGGTTCTGCTCGCGGTTTTCGTGGTGGTCGGACGGACTTATTGGGGAGTAGTGAATCGGAACGCCGTGCTTGTCGGCGTAATGGTCGCAGCGATGCTGGCAGGTGTGGATGCGCGACGCCATGCGGTCAGCTACCTCGCGGAACCCGGTCAGCAGTACGAGCGGGTGGCGGTGCAAAAGGACGCGATTTTTTCCGGCGCGCCCGCCGTGTCCGCTGCCGGTTTGTTTTATCAATCGATTGGGCGGGATCGCTATGTGCTGCGATGGTTGCACGACGACGTAAATGAAGAACTGGCTTTCGACGGGCATGCTTTGACTCCGAAGGCGCTTTCGGCGGACGGGCCGATCCATTTCGAGCTCGTGGCGGGTGGAACGTCGAGGATGATGTCGTTTGATCCCGCGACGCGGCGGGTGACGCCGTTAGCTGTTTTGACGGTAAGTTTGGCTTCAGCGTCGACGAGCGTGGGCCTAGCGTCGCCCGACGGACGGTGGGTCGTGTTGAAACGGACCGAGACGGTCCTAGACAGATTTGGCTGAGAGATGCGGCGAGCGGAAAAGAGGCGCGGGTAACCGGTGGAAATTGCAACAGCACTTCGCCCGTATGGGAATGGGATTCGAGCGCGATTATTTTCGCCAGCGATTGCGGCAGAGGAATTGGCTTGCCGTCGCTGTACCGAGCAAAAGTTGCGAGCGACTGAATTCCGTAACGGGTTTCCTCGCTCGGTCGCTTGGCCGGAGCGGGTAACAGCGCCCGCTTCGGAAAGCGGCCGCTACAAAGGCGCTCTCCTCCGCCTCTGCACCTCTTTACGGCGCCAGGTATTTGAGGATGAGGCGCTCGTCTTCGGCGGTTAGATTGGCGCGCACTCGCATTTGACGCACGACGGCCCTGGCTTCGCGAGGGGAGAGGTCTTCAGGGGGCGTGTGGCAGCGGCCGCATTGTGCTTGAAAGCGTTTCTCGCCCTCCTGGCTATCCGACGGTGTGGCGGCTTTGACGGTAGAGGGTTTCGGGGAGTTAGCCAACTGCTGTGAAGCGGCAATCTTCGCGGCTGCGCCGAGAGCGGAAAGCGCCAAAATAAGAAACGATACGCGAACTATGAATGTTCGATTCACTTGGAACCTCCGGGAAGCAATGGGAAGAGAAAGCGGTAAGTGATCTGGAAATTCCAGATGTTGGTGTTGCCGAGAGAGCTGAACTGACGGCCGTAACTGGTATTCAGGCGAAGATTGTGCGGCAGATAGTAATTCAAACCGAAATCGACTTTTTGCGTGTCGGCGCCGGGAAGAACGTCGTCGGGAGAGGGCGTGCCCTGAAAGAATTGTTGGGCGCGGCCAACCACTTGCAGACGGCCTAACCAGCTTTCAGAGCCGCGGTACCGCGAGGGCCGGTAGGCAGCCTCGATCCAGTAGCCTTGACCACCGCGCGTGTGAGCGTACTCTGCTCGCAAATCAAGCGGAGCACTGGCGGGCTGCCAAACGAGATAGCTACCCCAGGAGTTGAGGTGCTGGTCCTGAAGAAAGCGCTGGTAGGACATTCCGACTTCCAGACGCTTGGAGGGAATGAAGATGGCGGCGCGCCCGCCAGCGGTTCTTCCGGCACCGAAATGGGAAGCGTTGACGAGCGCGGAAAAATAGGCGGCGTAGCTCAGCTGCCAATTCTTGCGGGACAGAGCGACGCCTCGAACCATGCCGCCGTCGCTGGAGCCGGAGGTACGGGTGCCGATGCCGGCGATCAGCGGCGCGTCCGCGAGATTATGGATCCAAACGGGACCAAGGCGTTCGTTGTAGATGTTGAACGGAGTAAGAAATTCGCCCACGACGATGGTCAGGTGAGAGTTCGCGATGTAGTCGAGTTGCAGGTAATCGACGCTCGAAAATGTGAGGGCGTGCCATGGACCAGTCGTACCGTTCTCGCGGAAGATGACCTCGTCAAATGTCGCACGGGATTCAATGAGCCAGCGGTCTCCGATGGGGATGGCAACGACGGGAGCGATGACCGGTTGGAAGACGGTGGCACCGCCCGTCGTTGTGCTCAGGTACTGCACACCTCCGGAGATGATGGGTGTCTCTGTTTGGGAACAGAGAATTACGGCATTGGACAACAACAGTAGTAGAAGAGACAAAAATCTTACAAACATCGTTTCCTCAATTGCCAAGAAATTTATGTGGGCCGGGGCACCCAGCTCCCGCCCATGCCGGCTCACGCTCACGGCAAATCGGCAGAGCCAGCAAACACAATGCGATGCTAGCGACACGGTGGAGGGGCCTTGTCACATGAACGTCAATTGAGAGTCATGTTTGTGCATGACCGCTGATGGCAGGCGAAGTGCTTGTCAGTCCTTCCGTAGCCACACTTCGAACTGCGGGAGATTTTGGCTGACGCGGTAGCGACGGCGGATGTAGGCGCGCAGGGGACCCAGGTGGTCACCTTGCAGGTTTTCGGGCATGTCGAGCGACGGCGTCCAAAGCACGAGTTTGACTCGGTGTTGCTCCAGCCCATCGATTACAGCTTGGACCTCGCTGGGGCGCGTGTATTCGAACGGAGTTACGAACGGAACAGGGCCGGGATTTCGCAAATCCAGCAAGAAATAAAAGTCGGGATAGAAACCTCCAAAAAAGAAGTCTGACGCATGAGTCTGCGATGCTGCCCATGCGTACCTTTCATATGCGTCTCGATTAAGGAAGGCCATGTGACCGCTGGGGAGGTCGAGATAAGCGCGCCAATGCAGCTGCTTCTCAACCGGGAAGGCGACCATGAGCGCGAGCGTGAAGACGTAGAGGGCCTTGGACAGAAGCAGGCCGGACCATCCTTCTGACTGCAGAATCCAAACAAACAAGAGCAGCGCAGGCAAGGAGACGTAGTACAGACGCGCCCATGTCGGGGCGGGGATTATGCTTAGGAAAGAAGCCAGGCCGACGATAGCGATCAACATCAGGCGGCGCCAATGTTCCGCGGAGACTTGCCTGGAGCGACGGCGGAATCTCACGAAAAAGATAATGTAGGCCAGCGGGAGAAGCGCGTGAATGAAGAGGAATCCGATCAGACCTGGAATGCGCTGCCAGTGCAGGAAACCGGACACGCCGGTCATATAACCGCTCCAGGTGCTTCCGCCGACAAAACTGCCGTAGTACCGGGCATTGAAGACGAGAGTGCAGTAGATAAACCTCGCAAGACCCGCACGCCAAACGAAATAACCGCTCATGACGAGAACGGAAAAGGCTGAAGACCCGGTGAGCAGCGCTTCTCGGTGGAGCAGCGAGCGGAGTGTCGTCGAGGTGTTGCGGTGCTCCCAATATAGAAAGATGGCGAAAGCTAAGAATGCCGCGAATCCCGCGCTTTGGGTAAAGCAGGCCGCCAGACCACAGAGAGCACCGGCGATGGCGATGCGGCGGGGACTGCGCCGGGAGATGGTGGCGGCGAGGGCCGCGATGATGGCGAGCGTGCTGTACCAGTGGTGTGTGGCATCGAAGCGGTCTCGATAAACGAGCGTGAGGAACATGAGTGGAGGTAGGAGGGCCGCCTTGCCGAGATTGATGGCGACGGCTATACGATAGCTCAGCCAAGCTAGCGTTACGCCAATGACAAGCAACATCACGTTGGCGATCCACATCTGTGGCCCGAAAATCTTGAAGGTCGTGAAGTAAAGGAGGTCGGTGCCAGGGAAAGTGATCTGGATGAAGTCGCGATAGAGGAACTCGCCATCGAGCATTCTGCGAGCGTCTTCCAGCCATATCATGGCGTCGCCGCCAGTCCAGATTGGGGTGAAGAAAGGAATGAAGAGTTGAAGATAGAGGAATAGAAAGCTTCCGGGGATGAACCAAGCTGCGGCGTGTAGCACTCCATGATGGTTCGTCGCAGATGCTTTATCGGACGAAGCAGTCGCTACATCTCGCGTTTGCGCTGGCGGCGAGGTCGTCACTACCAGCGCTTCGTCGTCGATCTTAGTCGCCATAAGATAAGGCTCGAAGCAAACGTGCTGGCGGGAACCGCCTCGCCGCCGTGCCCTAGCCGAGAGGAACCACGCAAACCCTTCGGCGTAACGCGACGCTATACGTCCAACGCGATGACGGTGTCACCGGGGTGTCAGCGAGTTGTAACAGTTTAAATCCGCGAATGAATGGCCGAGCTTGCGGCGCAGAAAGGTGACTCGTATTTAACCTCAACGTGACATTCCGCTTGCCGTCAGCCGCCAAACTGGTTCGGTATGGACGTTCACTTTCGAGCCGGACGCTCTAGACGAGCGGTGGCGCGAAGCACCGGAACATCGATCGTGGCACAGGATAAGTAACTCATCGTCAGGGCACGGCCTGCCAAAGTGAAATAGACTAAAAAGGGAGCATGGGAATATGAATTTGCACTTGAGAATGGCTGCGATTACGGCAACTGCGATGTCCTTAACCGCGACGGGGCTCGGTAGCCAGCCCAAAACTGCGCCAGAAACGAAGCACATCGAAATTGTTGCTAGCCGATTTTCGTTTGCACCGAACGAGATCACGGTGAAGAAGGGCGAGCAGGTAACCATTACGGTTCAATCGACGGACGTAACCCACGGGCTGGTGATCGAAGCGCTGGGCGTTCGAACAAATCACATTAAAAAGGGGCAGCCCGAAGATCTGACGCTGACGCCGACAACGAGCGGAACGTTTCAAGGCAAGTGCGCACACTTTTGTGGCAAGGGTCACGGCTCGATGACCTTTACGGTACATGTCGTCGAATGAGCACGATGAGTTTGGGAGCTAACGCCATCGCGGTACTAGGAGTGGTGTTTCTTGCGGCCGGCTGCAGAGCCACGCCGCGCGGGAAATGGGAAACGGCGATGGTTACGAAGGCGAAGCACTGGGTCTTCGTAAAGAACAAGGACGCCAGAAATCCCGTGTCACCCACGCTTGAAAATATCGCGAAGGGCAAGGCGGCCTTTTCACATTACTGCGTCGCGTGTCATGGTTTGGACGGGCAGAATACCGGCGTGCCGTTCGCGGACAATATGGCGCCGCCGGTGCCCTCACTGGCCGCGGCGAACGTTCAATCGTATACGGACGGGCAACTGAAGTGGGTCATCGACAATGGCATCTTCCCTTCGGGCATGCCGGCGTCTAAAGGAATTCTAACCGAGGAAGAGATCTGGTCGATCGTTGTATACATACGTCATCTGCCGCCGGCGGGAAGTCTCGGCGAGCCGGCGATGTACAGCGGTGAAGACAGTGACGCTCCAACGAAGGATTCCGCTCAAGAGCGATAGTTCAGAGAACAGACGCAACGTTTACAGATGGCGTTGTTGGGAATGTCCAACGTCGCGCGGAAGGCTACAGCTTCATGGCCATTGATGACTTCTTCCAACGATGCTTTGTGGATGTTTCCTATCGGAGGGTGAAAGAAGCACGGCCGGACCGCGCCGTCCGTTTCAAGGACTGCAGAAGTCCAGGGCGCATTGCAGCGAGGAGACGCGGTGCGGTCGAGACCGAGATGAGCGCGGAAATACCTGGCGATGCGGCGAAGTTTTTCGGGGGATTCGGCGATGTATCCGGAATGGATGTCTTCGGCGTTTTCGGCGATGAGCGATTCTATTTCCGTCTCGAGGACCCCCACTTCGTGCGCAGAGAGGGCGACTTCGCTTTGACGATTCGCTGACCAACCCAAGGGACGATTGAAGGCTTCGGATGTAAGATCGGCTGCCAGGAAAGAGACGCCATTTAAATTCAATTGTTTTGCAGCGGCCAGCGTTTCCCGGAGGTGGGCGTGGTTCGCTTTCTGCACCGTGGTGCGGGCGGTGATCGTGAGCGACGGGCGCTGGCGCCTTATAGCATCTACACCGCGCTGTAGCAGGGCGAACGCTTTGTCGACCCTGCGGATTGCGTCGTGAACTCGCTCGGGTCCGTCCAAAGAGACGATCACATCGTCGAACAATTCCGCGACCTGAGCTGCGTGTTTGCCAAGCAGCAATCCCGTCGTTAATAACGTTAAACGAATGCGCTCTTGCCGGAACATGGAGCAGAGGTGCGGCCATTCACCATTGAGCAACGGCTCCCCCCCGGAAAAAACAACCCAACGGACCCGGAGGCGCCGAATGGATTCAAGATGAAGTTGCAAATCCGCGTGGCGAAGGGCGCGAGAATCCTTGGTTTTCCAGATGTCGCACATCACGCAACGGCAGTTGCAAGATGTGTGCGCGTGGAGGACGAGAACGGGAAGTTCAACTAGACGGTGCTGCCCGCTACCGGGAGCTGAGGCTGCGATTGTGATCAGATCATGCCGGGCGGCCATAGCGTACCGTTTTGCCCCCTAGCTTGATCTCGCCGGGAAGATGGCTTTGTGTGTCGGTGAAAAGGCGACTTAATGGCGCACGAATCCAACGAAGTTCGCCCTCGATGTCGAGGGGGCGCAGACCCGTTGCAAATAGCCGCGGAAGACGCGTAAGGACATTGGCCGAAGCGAGCTGAACTTGGCCGCCAATAACCACGAATTCCACGTCGCGGTAGCTGAGAGCTGCGAGTCTACAGGCGGGCGACTCGCCGGTGTCCCGGATGGCGAAGAAATCAGCGAGCGCGCCAATGCGTAGAGTCCCTTCGCCGGATTTCAGTCGTAGCACCTCGGCCGCACGAGTGGTAACGAGGGAATAGAGTTCCTCGGGTGGGAACCGCGCGTCGCCGGCAGCGAAACGGATTTCGTCCAAAAGATCGCCCGCGGCCGTAAGCGGCGAGTCGCTGCCAAGCGCCAGGCGCGGGAGGCCTCGCAGCGTATTGCGATCGTGGGTGCGGCCGAAGAGAAAAACATTGGAAGTAGGGCACCAGACGAGAGCGGTTCCAGCGCGGCGCATCTGATTAAGGCCGAATTCGTCAAGGCCGAGGCCGTGGACGATGACGGTGCGCTCGTCGAGGGCATGCTGCCCGGCGAGCCGAAGTATTTCGCCAGCGCTTTGGGAATCGACACCTTCCGCGAGGTGAATGATGAATGGTTGATCGGGAGCGGCGGACTTTTGCTTGCGTACGAGATCGTGATCGAAAGGGACCGAGTGGGCCCAGGAGAAGTCGCGAAGTACGCGAACGGCGAAACCATCCTCGAAAAGCTCAGCGACATAAGGATTATGATGGCAGACGGTGGTAACACCGGAAAGAAGGTTGCGAATTCCGCCCCACCAGAGGCGAGTATTTTTCCCGATGGCTCGGTGCTCGCGGATCGGGGAGGTTTCGGGATGATGAATGTCCTCGGCCCACTGGACGAAGTTGCTGTAGCCGCCCTTGCCTAGCCGGGGAAATAAGGCGAATTCCAGATGATCGTGAGCATTCACGAGTCCTGGGAGCACCAAGAAACCGCTTAGGTCGATGCTGCGCTTGCCGTGTGCGGCCGATTCTAACGATCGTTTCCTTTCGGACTTGAGCTGCGCAATTCGGCCGTTTTCGATCAACAGGTTAGCTTGCGCGCTCTCTTGTGGACCCAAAGCTACCCGAGCACCCCGAAGATTGACGAGGATTCTGGCGGGTGGCTTCTTTTTGGACGGCGAGGATCGACGAGGCTTTACGCAAAGCTGCAACATATAGATGGCGGGCAAGCCGGACGCAGCGTTGAATGCGTCCATCTTCACGGTTCGCTTGAATATCTCGCGTTCCGGATCACCAAAGTGCGGTTCAAGGAGAGCTTTGGCTTCCATCCCGACCAATTCAAAAGAACGAAGCACTTTGTCGACCGGAGTGGAACGGGTTGCGATGGGGACGAATGATTCGTTGGCGTGGAACCCGCGGCGCCAGCCCAAGGCAGCGGTGGTCTCCGGATGGAGATCGGTGAGGAAGATGGATCCGTCAGAACGCAGAAGTCTCCGGGCTTGTTGAGCGAAGGCGTGGAGGTCTTCCAGATAACTTGTCACGAAGGAACAGAGAATCAAGTTTGCGGATGATCTAGGAAACGGAAGGCTGGCGCAATCTGCCAGGACAAGATTCGCGGCATTTCCCAGTTTTCGCTTCGCTTGGCATAGCATTTCGATTGAAAAATCCACACCAACTAGAGAACGCGGCGACTTTGCCGCGAGCCTTGCGAGCCATCGACCGGTGCCGCAGCCGAGGTCGACAATATCGAGGCCATCGATTGGAGGCAGAAGTCGCTCGAGGAAACGCTGCTCGAGCGGCAGTATCGGATTGGGCTCGGCGTCATAGACGCGCGACACCAGACGATAACCATCCTTTGGAGAAACACTCGAGGAGGAAAGCGTGCTCGAAACTTTAATGCGCGAGCCGACTACAGGCTTTCGGCCTTCGGTTTGCGGAGATTGATGAATTGGTGCGCCCAATGGAGTTCCTTTGGATAGGCATAAATTCGCGCGGCATAGCGCCACGCGCTAAGGGTCTTGAGTAGAGCGCGGCTCCAGCGAGGGGCGCGGATGTCTTGGACGGTGGGCCAACGCGAGCTCACCACCGTCTCGAAATTGTCGATCAAATTCTTTGTTTTGCGGGCAAGCCATGGTGTGTTCGGGTTGATACGGAGTGTGTAGTCCATCCAGCGGTTGGTGGCCCATTCATCGGGAGTGGTGGGGAAAGCAATTTGGTCATCGACGTTGCCGTACATCGCGGTGCGCTGCGGAACCGGCGTGTAGTGGTACATGATGATTTCGGACTTTGGGTTGATGCGCTTGATGGTGCGGATGAAGTCGAGCGTTTCGCGCGTGTCGCGTTCCGGGTCGCGCGGGTTGCCGATGACGAAGGAAAACTCGGGAATGATGTCGAACTGGCGGATACGCTTGGCCAGATTCAGCGTTTGCTCGGTGGTGATGTCCTTCTGCATCTCCTTGAGGACCCAGTCCGAGCCGGACTCGGCACCGAAGAAGATCATGGTGCAGCCGGCGCGGCGAATCGCGGCGAGCGTTGCGTCAGAATATTTGTTGACGATGTCGATGCGGGCTTCGCACCACCATTGCAACGTAAGCGGCATGATGCGCTCCGCAAGTTCCATGGCGTGATCTTCGCGCAGAAAAAAGTTCATATCGTAGAACTGAACGGAGTCGGCGCCGTATTGTGTTACGAGGTGACGCAGTACGGCTTCGGTCCGGTGGGGGCTTTCCATACGCTCGCGATTGCCGTAGGCCGCGTGAACACCGCAGAAACTGCAGCGGAACGGACAGCCAATGCTGGCGTGATGTACGGCAGTGCGCTTGCCAAAGAAGGAGGGACGTAGATATCTTTCGACCGAAACCTTGTGGAATGGCGTCCACGGAAAAGCATCGGGGCCTTTCATGGGGCGCTCTGGATTGTGGCGATGGAGGCCAAAGATGTCCTTGAAGGAAAGCCCGGCAATTCCCTCGAGCTTGCCTCTCCCTCGAAGAGCGTCAAGCAGCTCCAACAGGGTGTCTTCGCCCTGACCGCGTACAGCATAGTCGACGTAGCGGGCGTTCAGTGTTGCGTCACTGTAGATCGACGGGAAATATCCGCCCCACACGATCGGAACTTTCGGGTGCAGGCGTCGAATCTCGCGGCAGCTCTCTACCGCGGCGGCCATTTGGGGGCCGGGCATTACTGACACGCCCAACATTTCGACGTTGCGTTCCTGGATTAGTCGGAGGATGGTTTCCGTCGGGCGGTCGTCGAGATTTCCGTCAACGACTTCGTACTCTTCCCTGCCCTCGAGGACTGCGGCCAGGGCTAGAACGGAAAGAGGCAGGCGCCTGTTACGAGGTCTTGTAGAGCGTGGGTTGTACAGAATGATCATCGTATCCTCAGCAATTCCTTCCTAGCCGTGAACTGCGTACTTATGGTCGGTGTCTTTCCCACCGAGTTAATCGACTAACCTGTCCTTTCGAATTCCAACAAGACGTGATCGCCAACGCCGCGGAGAAGCGGCCACGCAGCAAAAATGCGGTCCATTGCTTCCAGCCACGCCAAAAGGGGCTTGTGCTTGCGGATTGACGATTCCATATACGATGGCGGTACGAATAATCCGACGGCTCGAAGGGAGTGCAATCGAAACCAGGGCGAGAAGGAGCGACGCATCTCGGCGATCGTTGGGTACCAGACTGGCACCGTAATTTCACCGAACTGTGCGATGGTCCTGCCACGCAGACGTCTAACTGCTTTTTTGAAATTGCCACGGGCTGCGTACCAGGCTATTTCCCACAAACAGACTCGGGTCGAGATGCAGATGAGCGCGGTCGCTCCGGGCTTTACAAGATGCAAGAGCTTTCGGACTATGTGCGACGCGTCCTGGACGCAATTTAGACCCGAGAAATTCGATAACACCCCATCGAAATGATCCGCCGGCGTAAGGCTATCGACATCCTCGCTTCGCAATACGCGGAATTCGAGCGACGAATCCGGCGCCTCCAGAGACTTACGACGTTCGGCGATTTCAATCATGCGTACGGAGGCATCGCAGCCGAGCACAGAAATGCCGAGTTTCGCCAGGAAGAGAGCGTCTTTCCCGGTGCCGCAGTTCAGCTCGAGAACACGATCGCCAGGACGAAATGCTTTCTGCAAAGCGTTCCAGACGACGTTGCGCTGCGCTCTTCCGATCAACGATTCCGTGAAGGTCGCATCGTAGGTATCTGCCATGCGGTCGAAGGCGGCCGAGGCTCCATGCCCACCAAACGATGATGCTTGCATCATGATTCTTGCGCTCCGACGGTGGCGTACAAACTTTCCCGTGCGGCTCGAATTCGCCCGCGCAGCTCGACTTCCGCTTCATCTTTGCTTCCGCGGCGTTTCCGGCGCGCGAGTTCCACTTCATCGCGAAGCAAGCGGTCGGCGAACTCGTAGAAACGGGCTGGGCGGCGCCCCTGCACCACGACTTCGCGGTCGGAGGTCTCATTCCAGGGCTTAAGTTGAACCAGCGAGTCCGCAACGCTCTTGTAGTACGGCGTGCCTTTGATGGGATAGGCGATCGTAGTAAAGAAGATGTCTGGGTCCGAGCGCTTAACGTGCTCGATGGTTTGCTCGATATCCTGTAATTCTTCTCCCTGGTATCCCCACATCAGGAACATGCCAGTCTGGATGCCACGCGTTTTGCACGCCGAGACAGCGGATTGCACTTGGTCGACGGTGACGCCGCGTTGCATTGAATCAAGGATTCGCTGCGAACCACTCTCGGAGCCGACCCAGACGCGGAAACATCCAAGCTCAGCGAGCAAATCGACGACTTCGTCGTTCAAGCGGTCGGCGCGGGAAATGCATTCGAATGGAATGTGCAGGCCGCGGCGCCGCATCTCCGCGGTGTACTGACGGAGCCAACCGTGGTGAATGGTGAAGACGTCATCCGCGATCCAGACCATGTCGGGGCGATATGTAGAGAGCAGCCACTCAACTTCGTCGACCACCGCTAGGGGATTGCGGCGGCGGTGCGTCATGCCGAAAACCTGGTGGCTGCACCAACGGCAACGGTACGGGCAACCGCGAGCGGTGATGAAGGAAAGCGAGCCTTGGCCGTGCGCGTCGCGCCACGTCCGCACGTAACGCATTACGTCAATGGCGTCTCTTGCGGGCCAAGGTTGAGAATCAAGGTCGGCGATCTGTGTCCGCGGAGCCGTTTGGTGGACCCGCCCATCTTTCCCCAGAAAAGCAATGCCGTCGACTTTGTTGAGTTCCGAATCTGAGTTTCGCGTGAGGACCGGGAGAAGTTCCTCCATCGTGATCTCGCCTTCACCAAGAACCACGACATCGGCTCCCCAATCGAGATATTCGCGAACGTAGGCTCCAGGTTCCGGGCCACCGACAATTGTCTTCCAGCCTGCTTCGCGAGCGATGCGCACGATTTCGAGGACCTTCTCGCGTGTCATCAAATTTGCATAGACTCCGACAACCGAAGGGGGTTCCGTTTGCAAGTGACGAGCCAACTCGTGAAGGCTGGAGAACGTCGTGTCGAACACTTCGACGTCAAATCCCCTTTTTCGCAGATGCGAACAGATGTAGAGAATGCCCAGAGGTACGTAGGGCTTCATGATCTTTAATTCTTTGGGATCCTCGTAAAGAAAATAGCCGTGAGTGAGCAGAAGATCGGCCATGCTAAGCCTTCCCAACGGTGGTCAGAAGCGCCTGCACTGGGACGAGTCGCGCCCTGAGTTCTGAATCGCAACGGGCAGCGGCCTTTTCTGTATGAGCCAGCTCGGTGGCATCGGCGTTGCGACTGATTGGTTCCAGCGAGTCTACTCGCCGCCACAAACGCTCGAGCTCGTCAAAGCGGTTGAGAGGTGCGCCAAGCTTCCAAGAGTCCACCTCGGAATGAAGCGCATCGCGAATCGCGCGATAGAATGCATCTGTGTACGCACCTTTGAACATGACGCATAGGTCTTCACTGTCGGACCAATTTTGCTTCGATCCGAGTTGCTGGCGCACGCGCTCGTAGAACCGGGTGTTTGGCAAGGGATAAGAAAAAGAGACACCGATATCGTCGGGGCGGGTCTCGCGAACGAACGCAACCGTCTTCTGGACGTCAGCCCATTTCTCGCCGGGATATCCGAATTGAATGAAATAGCATGCGCGGATGCCTTCGCGGCGCAAGTGCTGACGCGCGGACACGACTTCTTCGACTCGAAGGTCTTTATCCATTGCGTCGAGAACTTTTTGCGAGCCAGACTCGACTCCCATCCAGACTTCGGTGCATCCAGCTCGCGCCAGTGATTGCACAGTTTCAGGGGTAAGTAGATCGGCGCGAGCTTGAATCTTGAATGGCACAACGGCGTTTCTCTTTCTCACCTCAAGAGCGAGTTGCTTTGTCCAGTGCCGGTTTAACGCGAAAATATCGTCGGCGAACCAGAGGTGCTCCGCTCCGTAGACCTCCTTCAGGGTGCGCATTTCCTCGGCTACCTCGATGGCGGGGCGCGCATGATAATTGTCTCCGAAGATCGGCTTGGCGCACCAGTTGCACCGGAACGGACACCCACGGCTAGCGATCAGATTTAGAGAAAACGTCCCGTGAGCCGCCGTCCAGACTTGCCGATACTTTTCGATGTCGATCAATTCGCGAGCGGGAAGCGGAAAGCCGGCGAATTGGCGCGGCGATGCCGGCCTTTGCCTCTGAAACACCTCTTTGGAGCCTTCGCGCTGCATGGTGGCTACGCCCGGTACGTGAAGAGCGTTGCCGCCATCACGGATTTCTTTGATCAATTGGAGCAGGCTATGCTCGGGCTCGCCGATCAGAACAAATTCACATCCTTGACGTAGATAGTCGATGGCACGGTCGGTGGCGTCCGACCCGTGAACAATGATGCGCGCACCTGCTTTGCGAGCCTCGCTAACCATGTCAAAGGCCAGTTCCCTCATGCGCGTGAGGCACATCTTGGTTAGGAAGTTGAAATCGTCTTCATAGATGGCGACGATCGTTGGGCGGTGAGCGCGGAGGACTTTGCGAAATCCTGACTCCGGTTCCTCTAACATGGAATCGAATACCGCAACGGAGATCCCGTGCTGGCGCAGGACACTGGCCACGTAGAGAGTTCCAAGCGGCGGGTACGGCTGCATTTTGCGCACTTGCTTGCGGTCATAGGGCAGGTGGTACGAATGCGTCAGGAGGACATCAGCCACGGTGTCCTCCTCGAAGAGCAATCGTCCGCATAGGATCGAGCCTCAGCACAGTTCGCTAACCTCCGTGCTAAGCGCCTGACCGGTAAGCAACGATCGGCGCGTAACGACGCGTTCGAAGGAACGCGCCACCCACAGTTCCCACGGAAACGAATATTTGTTGGCTCGAATCCGCCAACGAAGCGGAGCGCCCAGCGCGCGCCGAAGGCCCTGCCGCAGACTCGGATGATTTTTTGTGGCTTTGCGTAATTGATTGTTGAGCAAAAAGAATTCGAGCATCTTGCGCAAGCGTGCGAGTTCCTCACCTTGAAGCCATGGCAGGGCGTTTTTGCCCAAAGGCAAATCGACCCATTCGTTCAGCGACTGAGGTTCGCGCATGCCCAATTCGCGCAGCTGCGGCCAAATCGGAATCCCTGGATATGCGGTGAAAATATTCGGTGAAAAACTAACGTTCCAGAACTGCCGGGCAATATCGCTCATGGTGCGCAGAGTCTCGACGCGGTTGGCTTCAGTCTCACCGGGATAGCCGAAAATGAGATTGAAGGTTACGTGAATGCCGCCGAGAGCCGCCTTCCGAGCGGTTTCGTACATTTCGTTGAGATGCTGATGCCGCTTGTTCATGAGCCTCAAGACATCGGCGGAAGTCGACTCGGTCCCAAATCCCATATGTGACACGCCGCTCTCACCCAGCATGCGAACGTCGTCGTCGCTCATCCGGCAAAGAAAATCCGTGGATGCCTGGAACGTCCAATTGAAACCGAGTCTGGAATCGAGAAAGCCTTGCGCAATCTCGACCGCTCGCCGCCAATCGACGGGAAGGTTCGAGTCCAGCATGGCGACTTCTTCGATTCTGTACCGCTCCACCAGATCGGTAACTTCGCTTACCACGCGCTCGGCAGAGAGGGCGTTGAATTTACGTTTATAAAAAACCATGTCGGTGCAGTAGTTGCACGCGTAGGGACAACCAACGCTCGTTGCATAGGCGAGCTTTCTGATTCCGCAGGCGCGTTCGTAGGCGTCAAAATCCGTCAAATGAAATGCTGGCATCGGAAGATCGTCGAGCAATGCAGTGCGCCGTTCGGGAGAATGTTGCGTCAACCCGAAGGGTTTCGAGGAAACTCCGGCAACATCGTTGAATGGTTTACCATCGGCGAGCCGCTGTGCAATCTCCAATAGCGTGAGTTCGCCCTGACCACGAACGATTGCGTCCACATACCGCTCGTTCAGCGTCTGCCCCGGAACCAAGCTCGGATGCCAGCCGCCGAAGATCACCGGGACGCGGGGCTTCGTCCGCTTCACCAGTTTGGCGATCCGCATGGCGCCGCGAATCATCGGACCGGTGAGTACCGAAATCCCGAGACAGAGTGCGTCCTGAACCTCGCGCAAGATGCGTTCTTCCCAATCGCGAGCAATAGCAGCATCCACGATACAGACTTCGAATCCCGCCACCAGAAGGGGCGCGGCCAAACTGAGAAGGCATAGAGGCGCCCCCAACGGCGGACCATCGTACGCAGGATAAAAAAGGACCACTTTGCGCCTGGCTAGCACGTAGCCCCCGATGTCGCCGGCTCAAGTCGTTTGGCGTCGACAGCCGGCTTCGCTGCCGCTGTCCTGCGCTTCAGCTTTTCGTTCAGCCACAGTTCAACTGGCAGCGCGTAGACGTCGTGGTCAAGTCTCCAGCGCGCGGGAAACGAAAACGACTTCTGGATCATTCGCGTCGAGCGGCTGCGCGTATCCGCGCTGATTGGAATCCGGTCGAACGCCAGCCTCAAATAGTCCCGCATTACCTGCAGGCGGCGATGGTCACCGCCCCTCAACCAGGGCAGCCTTGTGTACCGAGGGAAAAAGTCAGCCCAACCTTCGAAAGATGTTGGCACTTCGATCCCATACTCCTCGGCGTGTTGCATAACCGGCGCGCCGGGATACGGCGTGAAGATGTTGGTCCAGAACTCCGCGCCGGGATGCCGCCGGCACATATCCATGATGAAATCGATGGTCTGCCTGCGCTCCACTGCCCCTTCGCCCGGATAAGCAAAGATGATGTTGAAGGAAGGACGTATGTCCGCGGCAAGACACCGGCGGGCGGTCTCGTAAATCGTGTCGACATTCTGGAAGCCCTTGTTCATAAGCTTCAGCATTTTTTGCGAACC
The DNA here is from genome assembly GCA_963810355.1 of uncultured Acidobacteriota bacterium. GTDB lineage: Bacteria > Acidobacteriota > Terriglobia > Acidiferrales > UBA7541 > Acidiferrum. Next base: position 367,453 of record CAWENU010000005.1, on the reverse strand, counting down.
AGACTCCGCGCCGTGGCAAATCTGTTGGAGGCCAGCTCGGCGCAACAACTTCAGATCGTCGACACTGAGACGTGAGGTAAGATTCGTCGTCGCCTGGATGCTCCACCGGAAGTTAGCTCCGGCAGTAACAAGTCCGTCTGCGATCAAACGCGCGCGGTCCAGGTCCACGAGAAAATTATCGTCGACAACCCACAGCAGTTCGAGACCGTGGCGTCGCGTCAGATCCACCGTCTCTTCCACAAACTGTTCGGCAGACAGTGCATTCCATTTTCGGCCGTAGACGCCGGCATTGGTGCAATAGGAGCAGTTGTACGGGCAAGCCAAGCTCGAAATGTACATTGCCCAGCGCCGACCGCAGACACGCTCGTAAGCGTCGAAGTCCGCGATGTGGTACGCCTTCGGTGGAGAATCGACAATTGGCCGCAAAGGCCGCTCCGTGGTGAAAATTAACCTGCCGTCGCGCTTGAATCCGATGCCTGGAACCAGGTCGAGAGGCGCGCGATTCTCCAAATGTTGTACGACGTCCAAGAGCGAGTTTTCTCCCTGCCCCTTAACAACGATGTCAATGTCCTTGGCTTCGAGCGTTTGTTTGGGTAGCAGCGAAGGATGCCATCCGCCGAGAATCACAGGGAAATCGGGATCCCAAGCTTTCACCGCGCGGGCAATCTCCACCGTCTCGCGGATCATGGGACCGGTTACGAGCGAAATGCCGAGACACACAGCGTCCTTCACTTCTTCGAGAACGCGCTTCTTATAGTTTGGTGTGATGGTGGAGTCGATCAGCCGAATGGAGTATCCAGCCCGCAACAGAGGAGTGGCGACAGCCAGCAGTCCCAATGGTGCCGTTGCATCACTGCTGGCAAACGACGGAAAGAAAAAAACAACCTTCTTCGACATTCGCGCGGTCCGCATCCTGACTAACAATTCGAAATTACGGTTTGCGCTTAGCATCCTTGTCACGGGCATGTCACGGACCTGTCATTTGTTCGCTGGCCGCGTCCACAGCGGCTGTTTTCGCGCTACAGTCAAGCTCAACATGGCGAGGCTACACATTGTGAATCGCGCGGCGCTGCCATTGCGGACGGATCTTCTGATCGCCGGCGCGCATTGTGCCTTTGCGACAAATTCCGAGCAGATTCTCGCCTCAGTCGACCGCTGGCGATGCCCGAACCGCTCCCGGACCAGTCGTACGTTCGACATGAATGTGCTTCTAGATTCGTCGCTGCCGTCGGATCGCGATGTGAAAACCCACACTCACTTTCGAGGTCTTCACCATTTAGTCTTCGCAACCCTCGGAACCTATGAGCTTTTTATATTTGACCTTGTGCGCAAGCAAGTCGCGGCCGCGGTTTCGCAAGCTGCTGCAAGCGAATCGGCATTTTGGAATTCGTACCTGCTACCGATCACCGTCGGAATTATGGGAACTACCGTGGGAGTTATTCCGGTGCACAGCGCTTGCCTCGATCTTGACGGAAAGACCCTACTGATTGCCGGCGTCTCAGGAGCGGGAAAGTCAACGCTTTCCGTTGCTCTGGCGCACTGCGGGTTTTCGCTAGTTTCCGACGATTGGACCTACGTATCTCAGGAAGCCGAATCCCTGATTGCGCACGGACTCGACGCGCCGGTGAAGTTGCTGCCCGATGCCATTCGATATTTTCCTGAACTCAGCGGGCGAACGCCAAGAATGTGGTTCAATGGCGAACTGGCTTTTGAAATCGAACATGAGGAATTTTGTCGAAGGTCCACCGCGAGGTGCTCGCGCCCCCATTGGCTCATGTTTCTTGAACGCACTTCCGACTCCGGTTGCGATTTTTTTCCCTGCAGCACTCACGATGCGCAAGCATTTTTTGAGAGCAGCGCCGAGCGCCTTCCGTGCCAGATTCCCGAGGCGTCGGCAGCGCGTTCCGCAATAATTCGATCCATCGCGAACTGCCGGTGCTGGCGCCTGCGAACCGGTGAGTCTCCTCAAGTCACCGCCGACGCGGTTCGTCAATTTTGTGAAAGGAACTGAGATGTCCACTCTCGCGCCGGTTCCCTACAAGGACCCATTGGATTTGTTGCGTCGCTTCGCTCCGACACCTTTGAAGGCGCAAGTGAATCTGGAATTCGCAAGTGTCGTGCTGGAAACCAACGATTTGAGCTTCCTCCCATCATTGTCTCGTCTGAGTGCAAGTGAGATTTCCCCGAAGTCTTGCCGCTGGAAAATAGTCCGCGATGTGGATGTACGCGGCACGACCGCAGAAACATCGATTGTGATGGCAGGAAATTTGATCGTCTACTCCATGGGTCCCGCTTGCCTCGTCGGAGCCGATCGGGAACGCAGCGAGATCCTCGCGGTCATTGGTCGCGACGTGGACGCGCATTGCTTTGAGGAATCAATCCTCCCCGCGCTTTGCCGGCTGACAGAGTTTGTCACACGCCAACAAGAAGCGCCGATGGTGATTCACGCGGAGTTGGCAATCGGAGGTACGTGCAATGCGTGACCACGATCTTCGAGTGCTCCTCCTGGCGACTTTGCGCCCAGTTCCCGATTTTTCGCGATTGCCTGCGCTCCGCCGCTCCTCCGCGTCGCAGCTTCGAAGACTTCTACGCTGGCTCGACGAGAGCGGGCTAGCGCTGTACCTGTTGACTCAATTTCAGGACCATGAAGTTCTTGGCGACGTTCCCAAAGAGTTTTCAGAGGCACTTGAATCCCGTCTGGACGCAAACCAGGCGCGCACTGTCGTCATGCTCGATGAATTTACGCGTCTCGTCGAATCGTTCAACAGAAATGGTGTTCGATTCTGTGCGCTGAAAGGCTTCACATTGACTCCCGAGTTTTGCCGCGCGGCTCACTTGAGGCATCAGACTGATTTCGATTTCCTCGTGGCACCGGATTCGTTTGAAAGCGCGAAGCATGCCCTGCAGTCATGCGGGTATGAACAAGGAGAAACGACAGAACCCGGCGAAGTGACATTCGCTACTCCGCTCCGACACATTCCGTCTCCCCACGACGATATCTATGCCATTCCCCGGCATCGCGAGGTCGATCTTCGGACCACACTTCGTCTTTCTGCCCACGGTGTATCGATCGAGGCTCCGATAGCACCAAGCTTCGACAGCCTAGAGAACAAGCTCTTATCCGGTATTCCCTTCCCTACTCTTCCGCCGAAAGAAGTGTTTTGCCTCCAGGTGATGCACGCATTCAGGCATTTCCTGGGATCCTGGGTTCGGCTTTCCTGGTTGTTTGAGATCGGCTATTTTATCGACCGCCACTATCGTAATGACGACCTGTGGCCCGCTATTGTCGACCGGATGGGGCTCGACGAGAAGACGCGTAATGCATTCGGACTCGTTATTTCGCTGACAAAGACTGTCTTCCCCCGACCCATTCCCGGCCCCTTGGCCGCGTGGTGTCTACATTCTTTGCCTTCCCGCATCGAACTGTGGGTTGCACGCTTTGGCGTAAAGACCGCCACCGCCTGCCTTGCCGGGACAAAATTTACGCTGTTGGTCCACCGGGAGTTCATTGACGATCGAGACTTCTGGACTTCCTACGTACGCGATAGAATTTTCCCCATCGGCCGGCGCTCAAGCATAGGGAGGATCGCCACCACCGACACTGGAACCAGAATTCAGGCAACGGTGTCACAATGGCGCCACACCATGCGGCGCTCCATTTTTCATGCGCACTCGCTATTCCCGTTACTGTTAGAAGCAATTCGCTTTAAATGGGCCCTGCGATCGATCGAAAGGCAACGTGTTCTCGTGTCGGAAGCTCTGACGAGGTAACCTACCGGTGCTATCCCCAAGGTTCCTGACGAGTTGAAGGCGTTTTCGGAATTGAAGGAGGGTCGTTTGTCATGAAGTCCCTTTTGTATCCCGGCCTTCGAAAGGGCCGCGGCCTTTTATGCGTCTTATTATTGGCGTGCCCTGCCGCTTTTACACAGTCCCAGGCGACTACCGCGGTGTCTGCAGACCAGCCGGCGATCGATTCAAAGATCGATCGCCTGACAAAATCCCTCGAACAGACCCAGATCGAACTTGCTGAGTCAAGAACCGAAATTCAACAATTACGAGCCGCTCTCCAGGAAGTGCTGACGCGGATGAATGCGATTGTGCCAGCCGCCACCGGTGCAGCCGATCAAGCGGGAAGTGGTACCACGGCGCCGCAGGCTAGCGCCGCGCCACCTCAGTCCGAAGCGGCCCCCGCGGGAACAGCCCAAATCTCTCAGGATGATTGGGACATCCTCAACGCGAGAGTCGATGAACAACGGCAGACCAAGGTGGAAAGCGCCTCGAAGTATCGCCTCAAGCTTTCGGGGATCGCGCTATTCAACGCCTTTGGCAACTTCGGCCAAGTCGACGACACCGATTTGCCGAGCATCGCGATTCCCAAGGTTCCAGACTACTCCGGTGGGAGTGTCGGAGCTTCGGTCAAGCAGTCCATCATCGGCTTGACAGGCATTGGCCCGGTCCTTTTCGGCGCGCGCACCAGTGCGGACTTACAAATGGACTTCTTCGGCGGATTGCCGAGCGGCTACGGGGCGAACAGCTCCGGACTTGCGGAAGTACGGTTGGCGCGAATCCGATTTGACTGGAAAAACACGTCAGCCGTTGCCGGGCTCGACTATCCTTTCTTCTCGCCTAATACTCCCACGACTTATATGACATTCGTCGTTCCGGGTTTTGCCTCCGCAGGGAACCTTTGGACCTGGACGCCGACGATCCGCGTCGAGCAACGATTTGCTGGAGCGCTTTCACCTTTCAAGATCGAAGCCGGATTTTTGGATCCCTCGTCCACTACCGACTACGCCGCGAACACAAACGTGCGGATACCCTCCGGGACCGAGAACTCCCGGCAGCCTACCTATGCGCTGAGGTTATCTGCAGCTACGAAATCAGAAGACAACCCGGCAGTCATAGGAATATCTGGCATGTACTCTCCACAAAAGTTCATCGGCAACTATGAGGTGGCGGGATGGGCAGGAACGTTGGACTGGAAAATTCCGCTCTTCTCTCGAACCCAATTGATGGGCGAGTTTTTTACCGGTAGGGGCCTCGACGGATTTGGTGGCTTGCCGCTTAGCCCTCTTCGCCCTGCGGATCCCACCTACTACGCAGCTGTTACAGCTCCGGCGCTCGCAAACCTCGGGGTTATCGGCGGCTGGTCGCAATTCAAGATTAAAGTGGACACCCGAAATGAATTTAACATCGCGGCAGGTACTGGCGGTCGAAACTCCGCGGACCTACGGGGGGCTGCCGCGTCGAATTCGTTCCTGATGTCTGTGCCAGCTCGAAACGAGATGTTGTTTGCGAACTATATTTTCAGACCGCGCTCCGATCTCTTATTTTCGGCGGAATACCGCCGTTTGCGCACTTATCAACTTGTGGGATCGCCGAACACCGCCGGACAGATCGGCTTAGCGATTGGGTTTCTTTTTTAGAGGGCAAGAGATGAGCATCCGTGCATATGTAATCGCTCTATTTTGGCTGGTGTTGCTGGCAGCACCCAATTTCGCCCAATCGCAGAGTGCCGCCGACCCGAAAGCCGTCGACGTAACCGGGGAAGTCGAGTTACGCCCACCTTCATCGGGTCGTTCCGCCGACGCCTCCACGGTCGTGGTATGGCTCGTGCCAACCGCCTCCCTGCAAAAAGTCTCGGTAACCACGCAAAAAGCTCACTATCGACTCCTGCAGCGCAATAAACGGTTTGAGCCCAACTTACTGGTCATTCCCGTGGGCAGCGTCGTAGACTTTCCGAACGCAGATCCATGGTTCCACAATGTTTTCTCGCTCTACCGCGGAAAGCGCTTCGACTTGGGTCTGTACCAAGCAGGCGCGCAAAGGTCCGTCAAGTTCGACCGTATCGGTCCATCCTATCTCTTCTGCAATATTCATCCCGAAATGACGGGGGTGATCTTAGTAGTGGATTCGGACTTTTTCGGCATATCCGACAAGGCCGGCCGCTATTCGATCGCTGATGTCCCTCGGGGCAGATACACAGTTCATCTCTGGTACGAGAACGCGACGCCTGAATCGCTGAAAACTCTGCAAAGGTCCGTGGCGATAGAGGGCGGAAGCTACACGATGCCAACGATCTCGGTGCCCGTCGCAAAGCAACAGGGGGATCACAAAAATAAATACGGACAGGACTATGACCCCGACACTCTTAGGACGGACTATTGAGACACGGGTATAGGAATTCTCGTTGTAATACCGGCCCACCCAAGTCGACGGTCGCCGGCAGTATCGGATACAAATCGCGGATAACATGAAAGAATTGTCAAAGGATGAAAAAAATGGATACAGTTTTGGTGGTGGAAGACAGCCGTGCGATGCAGAGAACTCTGCAGCGTTTATTGGAAGCCGACTCTTTGAACGTAGAGATCGCGTCGGATGGAATCTCTGGCTTGGAGTGCTTCCGCAAGCAATTGCCGAGCGCAGTTCTCCTGGACTTAAAGCTTCCCGGCCTCTCCGGCAAGGAACTCTGTCGTGAATTCAAAACCATCGCGGCCTCCGTGCCCATTGTCGTGTTGAGTGCCAATGCCGAAGTGGAAGACAAAGTTCTTTTGCTGGAGCTTGGCGCCGACGACTATGTGACCAAGCCTTTCAGCCCAAAAGAACTCCTCGCGCGCGTCCGCCGCGCCATGCGTCGCGGAGCAGCCAAGGGCCACCAGGTCTCCAACGTTACGCCGAAGGCTGTGAGCCACGAAGTACTCACCTTCGGCGACGCGCGAATCGACTTCACCAGCATGGAGGCCGTGCAGGCTGGCAAACCCGTCACGCTCACCGCTCAGGAGTTCAAGCTCTTGAAATTCTTCGCCTCTTCTCCCGGCAGGGTCCTGACGCGCGACGAGTTGCTTAATGAAGTCTGGGGCTATCAGAATTATCCATCGACCCGCACGGTCGATAATCACATCCTGCGTCTTCGCCAGAAACTCGAACCGGATTCCGCCAACCCGCGCTACTTTCTCACCATTCACGGCGCCGGCTACAAGTTTGTCCCCGGGACCTCTAACGGCGGTGCGCTCTCGCAATGACCACACGTGGAGGCGCCATGACGCATCTCCGCTTGCGCACGCAGCTGTTTATCGCCACCCTCCTGACCATCTGCGCGCTGACGGGCGGCCTTCTGCTCATCATTCGCCATACGATCAGCGTAGAAACCGACCGCCAGGTCCGCGACGGCACCGAAGCCTCCGTGCGCGCGTTCGAGGGTGTCCAGCGCCAACAGGAACGCCAACTCTCGAGCATCACAGCCATGCTCGCCGATCTGCCGCCATTGAAGGGACTAATGACCACGGAGCACGCGCTCACAATCCAGGATGGGTCCACGACATTCTGGAAGCTCTCACGCAGCGACCTGTTCGTGCTCGCCAAGCCCGATCGCCAGATCGTCGCCCTGCACATGACCAACCCCGGCTGGCCACAAGAAGCTGCCGAGCGTGATTTAAAACGATCGGTTGATCAAGGCGACGACGCCTCTTGGTGGTACGACAATGGACGTCTCTATTGGGTGTTTCTCCGTCAAATCACGGCGGGCGCTGGAAGTGATTCTCAAGAGCTGGGACTCCTGGCCGTTGGCTACCAGGTCAACTCGAGCGTCGCTGAACAGTTAGCACTCGTGGCCGGCAATCAAATCGCTCTCGCCACCGACAAAGATCTAATCGCGTCCACGCTGCCACCAGCCGACGAAGCCGCGCTTCAACGCCTGATCAGTCGAGGCGATCCGCAGATGGCTGCGGGATCCACCGAGATCGCCCTGGACACCGACCACTATGCCTTCTCTTCCGTGCTGCTCCACGGAGCTCTCCCCTCACCCGTCCGCTGCTATGTAATGATGCCAATGGCGCCCGTCGATTCGTTCATGCGGCACCTCACCCGCACGATTTATATCCTAGGCGCTTCCGCCGTAATTTTTGGCGCTCTCCTGTTCGGGTTTGTCTCTCGCACCATCACGAAGCCACTCGACAACCTCGTCGCCGGGGTTCGCGCCCTTGCCGGAGGTGACTACACTTTTTCGATCACGCCCGAAGGAACCAGCGAAGTCGCCGAGCTCAGCTCCGCCTTCGCGAAGATGCGCGGCGAACTCCTGGCCTCCCAACAACGCCAAATCGAAACCGAGAGAATCGCCGCTCTAGGGCGTGCTGCGAGCTCCCTTTCCCACGATTTGCGTCACTATCTGGCCGCCGTCGTCGCCAACGCTGAATTCTTGTACGAAGCAGACCAGCTGAAGCTCGACAAGAGCGAAATCTACAAAGAAATCCAGACCGCCTCCACGCAGATGACTGACCTCATCGATTCCCTGCGCGAACTCGCGTATCAACGCATCGCCATCTCACCCGAGCCCACTACTCTCGATCAAATCATTCGCCGAGCGATCGAAGGCGTCAAGGCCAGGCCCGAATTCCGCAGCCGATCGATTACTTTGCTGGCACGCGACACCACCGAAGGTGTTTTCGACCCAAAAAAACTCGAACGCGCATTTTTCAATTTGGTGCTGAACGCTTGCGAAGCCAGTCTGGATAGCGAAAGCAAAGTCACCATCGACATCCAAGGCCGCAAGGATTCCTTCGAAGTCCGCGTAATCGATCAGGGTTGCGGCGTTCCCGAGAGCATCCGAGACACAGTGTTCGACCCGTTCGTAAGTTCCGGCAAGCCCAACGGCACGGGCCTCGGACTGGCCATTGTCAGCAAGATCGTTCAAGATCACGGCGGCTCGGTAACCATCGAGCGCACCTCGGAGACCGGAACCGCGGTCCTGGTCAAGCTTCCTCGCTCAGCCCGCCCCGTCGCTTCTCATTCGGGTTCCACCGTAGCCTGAGCGTCCGCTTCCGAAATCTCCCTCCATTTATAAATATCTTGGCTTCCTACTTTGAGGCCCGCCAGCTTCAAATAAAAAAACAGCTGATATTTGTGATTAATCAGGTGCTCGAGGTTGCCTAAAAGGACCGTCAGCAGCGTCTGTCCGTCGGGAACAAAGACCGTCGGGATTCTCCTGCGAAGGTCCTCGTCCGTGCAGCATTGGAAGCCGCGCCGGATCTGTACCTGATAGAGTTTGATTTTCTCCCGGACTTCAATGACCGAGCCCGACTCAGCGACCGCCATGGCTCGAAGCTCCAGAAAATCTGCCAGGTCAGCGGGAAATGCCCCATAGAAAGCCGCGCAAAACCCGGCCACGCACTCCAACAAGTGACCCAAAATGCGCCCAAGATCCTTAGCCTCCGGCATTCCTGGGGGCAGCTGCGGACGCCATCCAAGCAGGTTTGCCGGCACGAGCGAGACCAGGTGTTCGCTACGCTCGATGCTCTCCATCACCTTTTCCGCCATTGAGCTCACCAGCGGGTTTTCCGTCATAGTCGCTCTCTTCCATCAGGCCGAGGAGTCTTTCTCCGGCTGTAGGGCGGGGCCCCGCCCGGCTTCAACGCCAACTCAATGTAAAACAACCGCTGCACCTCATACCAATCGACAACGTCGCCCTCAAATTCCGCGATCGCAAATCTAACCTACATCCTCGGCCTTCCTCTCGCTGGACACAAAGATGACAGCCTGTTGACACCGCGTGGATTGACCCGCGGCAAAGCCGGACGTAAGGTCGTAACGTGTCGCGCGAATCTTCCCTATCGATCTCGGCGGACACGTTTGAGGCGCGATTTTTCATTCCGACTCTGGGTTTGGACGCTGCATGAAACAAGCGAAAGAGAACAGCTCAACCCGCACTCTCAAACTCTTCCTGCTCGTCGAAAACCGCCTGCTTCGCGAAGCGCTCGCGGGAATTGTGCGGAAGCAGCCGGATTTCTGCGTCGTAGGAGTCGATCGTTACTCGCCCTCGATCGAAGAACAATTTGTTGAGTCCGGATGCGACATTCTTGTGGCTGATCACGCCAGCGCGACGACTTTTCCAGCGGCTTTCGTCACCGAGTCGCTCTCCCTTGCTCCCGGCATGAAGATCGTTCTCTTGGGCATGGAAGATGATCCCGAAATCTTCCTGCAAGCGATCCGTGCGGGCGTCTCCGGCTATCTGCTAGGCGACGCGACCGCGGAAGAAACGCTAGCCGCCGTTCGTCGCGTAGCCCAAGGCGAAGCCGTCTGCCCTCCCCGCCTCTGCCTTCACCTGTTTCAGTTCGTCGCCCGGGAAGCTCAAAAGGGTTCCTTGATATTGAACCAGCGGGTCTGCGCGAAGCTAGGCCTCACTCCTCGGCAGCAACAACTTGTCTCGTTCCTCGCTAGGGGCATGACCAACAAAGAAATTGCCGCGAACCTGAATCTCTCCGAGTACACTATCAAAAATCATGTCCACCGCATCATGCGTCAGTTGAACGCCGAGAGTCGCTACGCAGCCGTTCAAACTGTCTGCGGAGGCGGCTTCGGCGCAGACCTGCTGTCCTAAAGCATCCGTCCCGCAAATGAGCGGCAGTGGCCGAAGATCATCACTCAAAGCGCCGCAATCCCAGCAACTCCAACGCAGCCAGAAAGACAAACTGGGAACCACCAACAAGATAGCGTTTCCACAACCGCCGAGGTTCCTGCACCAACCGGAAAAGCCACTCAAATCCGCGTTCCCGCATCCACACCGGCGCTTGCCTCTTCCGCGAGGACAGAAAGTCGAACGCTGCCCCCACTCCAATCATCACCGGCACCCGCAATTTGTCACGATGTCGGCGCATCCAAATTTCTTGTTTCGGCGTGCCGAGTCCTACCCACAAAACGTCTGGGGCAGTCCGGTTGATATTTTCGATGATCGCCGCATCTTCTTCTGGAGTGGCGGACCGGAACGGTGGGGAATGAATACCAACAATCCGAATCCCAGGGCAGACCTTGCCGAGTTCCCGAGCGAGTTGTTCTGGGACACCCGGCGCGCCACCCAACAAGTAGTGGCGGTAACCTGCTAGCGCCGTTTCCTTGCAAAACTGAAGCATCAACTCCGGACCGTACACACGCCGCGGCAGATTGTACCCGCGCAATCGCCCAATCCAAACCACCGGCATTCCGTCCGCGACAACGAGGCCCGCGTCGGCAACTGCCTGCCTGAATTCAATTTTGTGCCGGGCCTCCGTGATTCCATGCATCCCGGCAACGGCGATATAGCCGCAACCCGCGCGCCGCGCAATCCACTGTCGCATCTGGAGAATCACACCCGGAATCTGCACCACGTCGAACCTAACGCCCAGGACCGAAAAACGTTCCCTCGACGCAACTCCTCGATCGACGCTCGCCTCGTGCCTTGTCGTTCTGGACACGATCGACGGCGTCGCCGATGAGCAATTCTCCGCGTGAACCGTCATCACGCACCGCCGGTGATGACTGCACTTAGCTGTTCCGGCTGCGACCCTAACGCCTTACCTGCTACCAGTGTCCGATACAAGCTCACGAGCTGCCCGTAGTTCCTTTCCGCGGTGTACTTCCTCTCAAATTCCCGCCTGGCAGCCTCTCCCATCGCTTCCATCTCGTCACGATTGCTCCAGGCCCATTCCACTTTCGCGGCCAGATCCGTGGCATCTCCCGGCGCGAAGTGCAATCCTGTCCGATCGTGAGCGACCATCTCCGCCGTCGGGTCTTGACCGGTCGCAATCACCGGAATACCGCACGCGAAAGCCTCCACGATCACCAACGGCGCCTCAAACCAATAACTTGGACACACCAGAAAGCGAGCACCTCGCATCCACTCGAACACCTCTTCACGCGAAGCACTTCCAACAAGCCGGACTCCCGTCAAACCATGCTCGGCAATCTCAGACGCAATTCCCGCCCGCATTGGCCCGTCCCCCAGGATGAACAAGGGAATCTGTTGACTCATGCGTTTCCAAGCCGCCAGCAAAATTCGAACGCCTTTCTCCTCGGAGAGCCGCCCAACGAACAGCCCGTATTGTCCAGTCTGTCGTCTCTGGACACTGCCAGGGTCGGGATGCACAAAATTGGGCTTAACGACAATCCGCTGCCGCGGCAACCCTCCCGACGCAAACTTCCCGCGCGCAAACTCAGAAAGCGCGATGTACGCGTCCACCTTTGTCTGCCAGGTCCGTAACAATCTGTGGGTTGCGAGCACTGTGGCCACCGCCGCCGACGCCGGCCGGCTGTCACGGTAGCAACCATGAGCCACCGCCCTCCAAGCCACACGTTTCCCAAGGCACGCTTCGCACACGCGTCCCTCCCTCAGTAACGTGGCGCCGGGACATACCAGTCGATAGTTGTGAAGCGTTTGAACGACCCGGACTCCTCGCCGCGCACATGCGTAGTACGCTGAAGGAGAGATCAAGGGTAGAGTGTTGTGGAAATGAGCGACTTCCGGTCGATGCTTCTCGATTAACTCGTCCATTTCGTGAAACGACTTCGGCGCCCATACCGCATTGATCCCGGCCGAGATTGTCTTTAGCCACCCGGCCCCAGCCAGTTCGCTGTTATAACGCGAGTAATAGAAGACCCTGTGGCCGTTTCGTTCCAGAAGCTCCGCCTCCGCTTCCGCCACGGCATCTTCTCCGCCGCGCTGCTGGTATCGTTCGTGAACGAGCAAAATACGCATGACGCTATGCTCCGGTCGGCAGCGCCGGGCGGCTAATATCGATCTCGCCGTCCGGAACCTCGTTCGCCGCCGCCCCGTCCCAGGCCCCGTGCCAGCCGTCGACCCGCTCGCCGTTCCACGCAAAAGTCATCGCTAGCAGGATGCCCACTCCTCCCGCCGACGCCGCGCTGGCAAGCATATTTTCAATCGCGAGCCCCAGCACGATCGATGGCAATGCGCCGGCGAATGCGAGTGCCGGTCCGCCGCCTTCTGCTGCTATCTTTCGTACGAAGCCTGCAGTTGTGGCGATCACAAAGGCAAGCAGGAGCCCGAGTCCTGGAATTCCCCACTCATACAGTGCCCGGAGGAATTCGCTGTGAAGCACGCGATTGGCGTCGATGCCCTCGCGGTCATAATGGTCGGGATCGTGATTTAACATCAAAGCAGCGCCGCTACTGGTTCCGGAACCAAAAAAAAGTTCCGCCTCACTCCTCTTTTCCAGGCGCTCGAGGATGTCCTCGTAAATACCCAGGCGCCACGCGAACGTCCCGACGTCTTCGACCGTCGCGTTATTCTCCGATACGGCACCCACCAATTCATCGATTCGGTTGTAAGGCAGATAAGCCACAAGAATCCCAATCCCAGCCGTGGCTATCCCGAGTGTCAAAAGCATCTTTCGAAGGTTGGGTCTCCACCTAAAGGATCCATGTCTACCGGAAGCAAGTTGAAAGCATCCCATAACAGCGAGCACCACCATGCTGACAAAGACATAGCGGCTGCCAGACAACACAATCGCAGCCATCAGACCGCCGCAGGTCGCGTAATGAAACCACCCTCGCGCCCCGGAAAACATTAGGATCGCTAGCACCGCCACCAGAAACGCCGCAAAATATTGAGGCGCGGAAAAGGAAGTGAAGCGCTCTTCAAGTCCGCCCCACTCGTCGCCAAGCACAAAAGTCTGCAGCACCGCCAGCGCCATGACGCACCACGCAACCAGCCTCACCAAGTCAATATCCAGCCAGCGTTCGCCCCAGGCACTGCAAAAAACGATGTACAACACAAAATAGGCGACCAGGTACGCAACCATCTTGACCGCAGCCAATGGAAAGCCGCCCCAGAACCCAGCAATCGCACCGTAAGCGATGAGTCCCAGCCAAATCTTCTGCGGCAATGTCCACGTCATGTCTTTCAGCGGCGCGAAACCGGTCCGTAACCAGAGCAGCGCGGGCAGCCCCGCAATCCGGATCGTGTTCTCAAACCCCACAGCGGTCGCGGAATTGAACGTCAACGACGTGATGTCCATATGCGCGGCCAGAATGAAGCAAAACAGCGACCATCGCATTGGCAGCAACAGCACACCCGCAGCAAACACCCAGAACAGCGCTCGCGCCACCAACATCGCGTCAACCGGCATGGGACCCGGCCTCCGCGTACAATCTCGACCAACCCACGACAAATTCCGCTATGCCGTAACGTTCGACATCGGCCCGCGCGCGCTGCCCCATGCTGCGTCGCGTCTCGACGGGCATCCCCGCGAATCGCGCGATGCAATCCGAAACTCCGGGCGCGTTGTGTTGCATCAACAGCCCGTTCTCCCCGTCGCGCAGAAACTCCTCCACGCCGTTCAATGGAGTAACCAGGAGAGGCAACTCGGCTGCCGCTGCTTCGAGCGCCACAAGCGGAAACACCTCGTAGTGCGAAGGCAGTGTCAGGGCGTCCGCTGCCCATAGATATGGCCGGACGTCTTTTTGGGTTTGCACGAACTTTACGCTTCCATTCAACCCGCTTTTGTTCGCTCGCTCGCGGTACGCAGCAATACTCCCGCGAGAGCCGCCCACGACCATCACTTTCAATCTCGAATCGTTTGCAGCCCGAAGCGCCTCCAACAACAACGGCAGTCCTTTGCGCTCGTAGTGACCAAGCGCCACAAAAACCAATACAACATCCTCGGACGTCCACCCCAGACTCTCGCGGAATGCCCACCGATCGAAATCCGCAGACGGCCGAAGGCTGTCGAGATCGACGGGATTCGCCAGCACCCGAATTTTGGCGCTCGCCCCGGGATAGGCACTCGTTAACTCTCGGCACAGGCCGTGTGATGGCGCGACAATCCGCCGCGCGCGCCGGTAGACCCAGGGCTCGAGCAACGCACGCAATCGATGATCCAGCCACCGCAGCGCTCCACGCAGACCTTCCGCGCCGATTCGTTTCCAATGCCGCTCCAGAAATGCCCGATGGCAAAAATGCGAATACGCGATGTCGCCAAACAACAAATTGCTCTCGATGACTTGCACGACATCGAAGCGCATTCGATGGCGAAGGCAATCCCACGCGTAGCAAAGAGGCGCCAATAGATGAAACACGACGTAGAGCAGCACCATGGGCCGCCGGGGAGCCGGAACCCGCACCCAGCGAATTCTTTCTGGCCGCGGGTTTTCAAATCGCGTTGAAAACACCGTAAATTCGTGCTCCTCGCAAAGAGCCGCAAGAATTGCCAAGTCACACTTCCCGATCGCGTTGTCGGACGTCACGATATAGTCGAACAACGCGATTCTCATGGCGCCATCTCTCCGACGCCCGGATATTCATGGTCTCGCACTGCTAAGTCCCGGCGACGAGAGCGGTAACGCTCATTTCGCAATCCCCATTCCCTTTGCCCCTTGTGAAGCGCACACAAGCGATCTACGTTGTGGAACGCCGTCTCATCGAACCCCCGCTCGCCGCAAAACTTGATCCAACCATGATTCGCGTCGTCGGAAACGAGTACGCCTCGCGGGCTCAGCTTTGCCCACACAATTCCGTACTCCCAGTACATGTGGTCCGGAGTATGAAGATCGTCGTGGAAAAAGATGTCGACGCAAGTAAGCTCATCCAGCAGCGTCGGAAGTGCCGTGCGCACATCCTGAAGGATCAGTCGGTGGCGGTCTCCGAGCGCGCGCCTTATCTCATCAGGAATTGCCCATCCCACGCCGCGCTCGCGCCACGCGTACACGGAGCCATCGGCCAATGCCCGCCGGCTGGCAAGTTCCGGCGGCAGTTCGATGGAAAACAACCGGCCCCGCCCATTCTCAACAATTGCCGCTGCGAAAAAAGATGTAGATACGCCCGCGGCAACTCCCGTCTCGATCACATAGTCCGGCTTAAGCGCCCGCACCAGCCCGTAAAGAATCTTCCCGTCAGCAAAACTAATCCCACCCTGAACGTTATTTCCCCTTTGCACCGCCGAAACCACGCTTTCCAGTCGCGAACGCCATTTGGAAAATCCCAGAAATGCCAGATCGACATCGATCCCCAGACCCAAGAGAAACTCCGAGGGACTCGCTTGGCGGAATCGCCGGAAAACCCACTTGGCATACGCATAGCGCAACGCCGCCATCGGCCTTATCCGGTAGTGCGAGGCCTGCGACACCTCATGCGCGAATCTACTCAAACTCATCATCTAAATCCCTTACCCCATGGAATCCGACCGTTCGTCGCCACCATCCCGAAAAGCGCAAAGCAACACGTGAAACGAAGTCAGCAGCGGATGAAACAAGCTCCTCGCTTTAACCTCATCCGTCGGAATCACAATCACCCGGTCAGACCACTCCGACAACGCTTCCAACGCATCGAACACGCTGTAGGAGTAAGCCAAACCATCGCCCTCCGAGAAGCGATAGCCCTTGCCCACGGTCTTCAGTCGATAAGCCGCTCGAAAGAGCCCCACCTTGCACAACAGCAACTTCGCCCACCGCGCAAACGTGCTCCCATGAGCGAATCGATTCTCGTCCGACAGAAAAACAGCCTTTCGCGAAACTCGCATCATCTCCCGCACAATTCGGTCAGGTTGTTTTACGTGATGCAGAATTCCGCACTCAAACACCGCGTCGAAGCTCCGGTCCGCGAAAGGCAGGGCCTCCCCGGAACCCTTCGCAATCAATCCAGCAGGCACGCAACTCGTCTGAACCGCCCGATCGATCAGCGCGCCAACGGGCTCCACGCCATGCACCGTCATTCCAGGCCTCTTCTCCAGGAAATACTTCACCCCTCGGCCAGTTCCGCAACCCACATCCAAGACGCTCGATATCCCCAAAACATCGGACAATCCGCTGATATATCGCAAAGCTACGCAATGTTCATCTCCGTCGCGCACGTGCGCCGCATCGTACAGATGCGCGGTCCGCTCGTAGTATTCCTGTTGAATCGCCTCGGTGGTTCTCATCACGCCGCACCGTCGATTGCAATGTCAGACTTCGTTTCCGATCCAGGCCCAGCACAAAACGCCCAGCAGTTCACACCCATATACGCAACAAAACCCATCACCATACTCGCAGCCGCGCCCGCGAGCCCCCACCACCGAATAAAACACACTGCCGAAACAATCGCGACCGGCGCGGCAATCGCGGTCGCCAGCAAATCCATGTGAGGTTTCTGCGATGCCCGCACCGCCGTCGAGAAACCCATCGTCAATCCATTGACCGCGGGAACCAGCGAAAGCACCGGCATGAGCCACGCGTACCCCGCGTATTTGCCCCCGAACAAAAAATGCCCCGCCTGCCCCGAAACCACCCCCAACACCACCGAAAAACAAACTCCCGCCCCACACAACACTCCGCTGAGGATCACGGCCTTGTGCCGCATACGACCCATCGACCTCCGCCCGAAGTCGTACGAAAATCCCGGCAGCGCCAGCAAACCCGCAGCCGTGACCGCTTGCGTCATCGCCGACGCCGGCAGCATCATCGCTCGCAATATTCCCGCCGCGCCCAACCCCAGAAACGCCGCCGCCGAAATCATCTGCACTTGCCCCGACACCGAATACAAAATCGTGCTGCCGACCAACCACCGCCCGTAAGCCCAGTTTTCTTTCAACGCCGAAGTCCACGTAATCCGCCGCTCGTCGCAAACGCCCACTTCCCGAAGCGCCCCCACGCCAATCTGTCGCAACACCACGCACGAGCCCACAAGACTCGCCACTCCCATTAGCAGAAACACCGAAAACGGACTAAGCCATCCAAAATGGCGAAGTACATACAAGCCAACAAGCCCAAACAAAAGGCCGCACCCGCTGCCAAACGCCGCGATAAACGGCCTCTGCCTCACGTAGCACATGCGCCGCGCAAGAAACAGGGACAGCAAAAACGGAAGCGCCAACCCGCTGCCCGCTATGGCTCCGCCCAGCGCGCTGGTCGGCGCAACGAGCCGCACAATCGCTGCGACGCAAACCACGGCCACCGAGCAAATACCCACTAACACCCCGTGTATGGCGAGCTGCGCGCGAAAATACTCCGGCAGCCAAGCTGCATGCCGCGACGGCCCCATCACGCTCATAGGTTCTAGCACGAGCACGTTGTGCAATCCGCCCACAAACAGATACCCCACGAACGCAATCGCGTATGCACCGTAAATTTCCGGAGCCAGCCATCGTGCTAAAAGAAACGTCACGCAAAAACCAGTGAGCGCCGTCAGGCCTTGGTCCGCCAAAGACCACGCAGACTTCACTCCCAAAGCCCGCAACCTGCCCGGAGCAAATAAATCCGCAGCGAGCTCCTCAGACGCAATCGCAAAACACGGTGCCGATTGTCGAGCCTCTGACACCGCGTGCGCAGGCACGGCACTCAGCGCCATAAATCTCAATGCCCTTCCGCCCGCAGCACCACCGGCAAAGTCTTTAGTAAAATCCTGAAATCCAAAGCCAGGCTCCACTTCTCGATGTACTCTAGATCCAGCGCCATATTCGTTTCGAACGAGGGATCCCGGCGCGCCGTCACCTGCCACAATCCCGTCACGCCCGGCTTAACATCCAACCGCCGCAAATCCTCTGCCCGATAGAGCTCGACATCATCCAACGGATGCGGCCGCGGCCCGACCAAGCTCATGTCCCCCCGAATCACGTTGATGAACTGCGGTAACTCGTCAACGCTGAATCTCCGCAGCCAAACTCCCGCGCGGGTGATCCGCGGATCCTTCTCCATCTTGAAAAACGGTCCATTTCGCTCGTTTGACCGGCGCAACTCTTCTTTCGCCGCGTCCGCCCCGGCCACCATCGTCCGCAACTTGTAGCAGTGAAACTTTTTCCCCTTCCTTCCCACGCGCAACGACGAATAAAAAACCGGACCCGGCGAATCCACCGAAATCCAAAGCGCCGCAAGCCCCACAACTGGCAAGCTCAGCACGAAACCCATAATTCCAAGCAATACATCCAGCGCACGCTTCGCCGCCAATCCAAACGCCGGAATCGGTTGCCCATGCAACTCCAACACCGGAAATCCACCAATCGCGTGCATCGGCGCATGCCATCCCAATCCGTCATACAGATCCGGCACAACGTTCATGTCCAGCCGCAAACGCCGCGCCTCCACAAAAATCTCTTTCACCACCTCGCGATCAGCTGGCAACGCCACAAACACCTGATCGACAAATTGCTCCAGCGCCACTCGCCGAAAATCGCGCAGCGAACCCAGCACGCGGGCGTCTCCGTTCCGGTGCGAGTCCACAAATCCGCACACGGAATACCCGAGATGCCGATTGGCCTCCAACCATGCCGCGAGCGCCCTCCCGGTCGGCCCCGCTCCCACGATCAACACCCGCGAAGAGCTTTCTCCCCGATTCACACGCCGCAAAACGTACCGGCGCTTGGCATATCGCCATCCCGCCAGCGTGACGACGTTCAACGCCCCCGCGTAAGCCACCGTGACGCGAGAGATTTCCCTATTTCCCGAGGCAAACACAAACAGCACGAACAGCGCCGTCGCCATTCCAACTGCCCTCAGCACCGTTGTGCTTTCTCCGATCGCCGACACTTCCTTCGGTGTCCGATACAAATGCTGGCTTTTGCACGCCAACACCATCAGTCCCGTGTAGAGCATCAGGAAGCCGGGATACGTCGGCGACAACGTGTGCGCGACAAATCCTCCGGCAGGCGCTACTGAAAATCCGCGCACGATTTGCAGATCAAAATTCAACCAAAACACCAGTACGCCACCTAACCACACCAGTGCCGCGTCAATCGACACATAAACGATCTGCCGCACGAGCCCGGCTCGCAGCCGACCCGACAATCCTCGCGCACTGATTTCTTCGCCCGCCAGAAATCCGCTACTGCACTCCTGCGGCGCCGCAAACTGCGGTGCCGCAGCGGAGTGCGCCTGACGTGCCGCCGTTCCGTTCATCTCGAAACATCCTGTTCCATTCTGACTACCGTCGTCCGCGCCGCGATTCTACTCATAGCGAGGTCTGCGTGACGCCCGGAGCCACATCACGCTTCCCCTCCGCTGTTTCCGCCGCCCCGCGCCAACTCTTTCGATCCCAGCGACGCGCCACCGCACTCCGCGCAGCCGACCCAACCACCGCAAATCGCCGCGCTGTCGTCGCCACGGATATCGCCATCTCTTCCGCCAGCAAGCGCCCAGGATCCGTCGGATCAATCTCCATCCATCTCTTCCGCAGCAGAATCCACGCCGCCGTCCCACAAAGGGCCAACACCGTCCCGCACAACGTCAACGCCACGCGATGCGGCGAAGACTTCACCGTCGGCACCACCGCGCTATCCAAAACTTTCACGCTCGGTATCTCTTTCGCCTCCTGCACCTTCGCCAATTCGTACTGCTGCGTCAGCAGTTCGTAGACCGTTTCCTCAATCTTCGTTCGGCGAAAAAGATCCGCATACGTCACACCCAACAGCGGCAATTTCCGTATCGATGGATACAGCGAGTTATCGTTCCGAACCTCCGCGGGCGAACTGCTGCCACCCAACTTTTGCAGCTGTTCCCGTAGCTCTCCGATGCGCGCCTGCAGCGCCTTCACGCGCACATTGTTGACCGTATAAATCTTCTCCAGCCCGCTCGCTTCCGCTTCCGCGGCAATCAACTGCCCCTGCAACACCGCCGCCGCCTCCACCATCGCCTTGCCCTGCGCGGGAATATCAATCGCCGTGTTCTTGCTCGCAAATTCGCTGAATTGCGTAGCGGCATTATCCAGGTCGCTCTTCACGGTCACCAATCGCTCTTCCAGAAAAATCCGCTCGCGCCGTGCCGACGAAGTGCTGAGTTGCGATACCAGCCGGTCCAACTCTCCGACGTACGCTTGCGCCATCTCCGCTGCCCGGCCAGGATCGCGGCTCGTCACCGTAATCGTGATCACCCCGCTTTTCCGGTCCTCGCTGATCTTCGTATGCGCCTCAAGCTGTTTTCGCGTGTATTCAATCTTCGTGGTGCCATATTCCCGGCTAAGCTGAAACTCATCGATCAACCGGTCGGCAACCGTCCGGCTTTCCAG
This sequence comes from uncultured Acidobacteriota bacterium, assembly GCA_963810355.1. Classification (GTDB taxonomy): domain Bacteria; phylum Acidobacteriota; class Terriglobia; order Acidiferrales; family UBA7541; genus Acidiferrum. Next base: position 346,716 of record CAWENU010000005.1, on the reverse strand, counting down.
AATCTCCACGAACACCGGCCCGTTTCCTTTCACTCCCAGCAAATCACCTGCGAGACCGCCAAACATTCCAGTCCCGCGCGACGCCAGAGCCGCCATCAGCGCAGCCCCGCCTCCTGAACCCGTCTCCGGCGGCATCAATTTCGTCGTCGCCTCATACCCCTTGGGCAAAATCAGCACGATCCCCACGCTAAGAACGAAGCCCAATACCACCGACCACCCAAGTGTCCGGCGGTGCTCCCAAAGAACCCGCGCACGCGCGATCCGTTCCTCCCTCACTCGCTGCGAGTTCAGCGCATTCACCCTTGGCGAATTGCCGTTCCTTGGAGCGTAGTGTTCCGGCGCACGAACCACATCGTTGCCATTGACGTTCACAGTCATCCGCAGACCCGCCCACCGTCCACGCCGGTGCCCCTCAGCACAAATCTATTTCTGTTTTCTCGTCGCACCGCGACTACCTTTCCTCGACTTCATCCAGCGACATGTGGCACAGCCTTCCGCCCGTGGACATTAATTCTTGCCCCAGATCGTCACGGCTTCAGATACGCAACCGCCACCGCCAGCGAAGACGCTACTTGCGCCGCCTGGAAGACCGTCGTCCAATTCCGCCCACCGACATTCGGCGCCTTCTCCGGCACCACGATCGAGTCTCCGGGCTTCAACACTGCATCCATGGGGTCCCCGCTCCACATCCCCGGAATGTTCTTCGACCCAATCACCGACCCGTCCGCGCGAATCACGAACGCCGCTTTCTTGTCGGCCAGTTGCGTGAGACCTCCCGCTTGGCTCATATACCACTTCGCACTTCTCCCAGGTCGGTAGCTGATCGCCGTCGGATTGAACACTTGCCCGGTAACCGCCACGTAGTCTGCCTTTTTGGGAATCAACAGCACGTCGCCGTCTCTCACCGGGACATCTGCCCCGGTGTTCCGCCAAGCGTTCAAATTCGGCTGCATGTGCACCACCACCCGCCCAATCGGCTGGTTTTCTTGCAACTGGTTGAGCGCCGTCTGTGATTGCGCCAGCGCCGTCAGCTTGGCGTTCTTTTCGTCCGCAGTGTTCTCCGGCAGGGCCTTCAGGTTGGCTTGCTCGAATTTCATCCGCTCCACCAACTCGCTCCGCGATTTCATTTCCAGGTCGCGCACCTCGCGCCTCATCAACACCGCTCCGTACGGATACGCCTGCGGACTGAATCCCCCTGCGCGCACAAGCAAAGAACTCAACCGTTCGCCCGGCTTGATCCCGTACGAACCCGCGTGCTCCACTTCACCCTTCACTGTCGCCGACGCCGCCAGATCATTCCACCCAGGATTCTGCCGAATGGTCAGCACGTCGCCGTCACGCAAGCGCGCGTTGGCACTCTCATCTCCATTCAGCGCCGCCGGCAGTTCCACCGTCCGGCTTTGCGTAGCCGCGTGCTGCTCGTCACCCACTGCGTAGCTCGTCAGGTCTGCTCTCGAACTATCCGCACTGCGTTTCAATCCCCCAGCTGCCCCGATCAAATCCTCTACATGCATGTTGCTCGTCAACGGATATCGACCTGGCTTCGCCACTTCTCCCTTGATGTACACCGTCGCCGGCTCGACCCTCGCTGCACTCCGGTGAATCATCAAGCGGTCGCGCGGCTGCAAAATCAAGTTGTCCGCTGGATTTCCCGACAGCGCAGCGCCCAGGTTCACACTCACGATCTTCATCGTTCCGTCCGCTTGCGTGCGGAACAACTGCGCCGCATCCAAAGCCGCATCTGGCGACACTCCGCCCGCCAGATAAATCGCATCCCGCACATGCGCCTGCCCGGACGTCCGGTACTTTCCGGGCGCGCGCACTTCTCCGCCAATCCACACGGTTGGCGCTTGTTCGAAATCGTATCGGCTGAAAATTCGCACCGTATCCAGAGTCTGGAGCTTCGGGCTCTCCGCGGGATTCGCCAGTGCCGCAGCAAGATCGAAGCTCTCGACGCTCGGCCGGAAATCCGGCGCGTTCAATCGCACGATCTCCGCGTAATGCCCCGCAGGCTCAGGCAGCAAGTCCCCATACGACGCCACAATGTCCGTGAGCTTCATTCCTTCCCGATAGGAATACCGCCCCGGCCGTTGCACATGTCCTTGCAGATAAATCGCGCTCTCGTTGTAAGCCGCGATCGGGAAAATATGAATTTCGTCCCCATCCTCGATCTTCACCGCGCTCAACTCTTTTTCAATCGCCGTCGGATCGCCGCTGGGGGAAATCTCAATCGTCTGCATCGTTCGCTTCTCATGCGCCTGCAATCGTTGCAATTCGATGTGCTGCAGCGCCGCCGCCGGCAAAATTCCACCCGCAAGGTTGATCACGTCGGCGAGTGAGGATTCCTCATGCAACTCGTAAATCGCCGGACGCCGCACCATCCCGCTAACGGTCACTTGCGCGCCCACCGGTGGCACCATCAGCGAGTCGCCGTTCTCCAATCGTTTCGCGTCCAATCCCACGCCGCGCAGCAGCAGGTCGTACGCATCCACTTCCTCGATCAGCTGTTTTCCTCGGTAGTGCTTCAAAGCTCGCAGCGAGCCGCGTGGCGTTACACCTCCAGCCGCAAACAACGCATTCAACGGCGTCGAAAGCGAACTGATGTCGTAAGCACCAGGCTCCGCCACCTCTCCCACCACATACACGCGAACCGTTCTAAGCCTCGACAGCGAAACATCCGCCGACGCATCCTGATACTGCGAGCGCAGCGCCTGCTGCACCGCCTGCTGCACGTCTCCCAACGTCCGGCCGCTCACCAGCAGAGGTCCGGCCTCTGGCAAGGCAATCCGCCCCTCGCGATCCACGGTCCGCGTGAATCGCTGCGAAAATCCGCCCCATAGATCAATCGCCAGCCCGTCGCCCGGCCCCACCACGTAATCCGGCCCAACAGGCAAATCCATCGGAATCGCATTCAGATCGCGCGTCCCGTTACCAAACATCTCCAACCCGAACCGCTCGAGATTCCGATTCCGCGGCGAAGCCTGCACATACAAGTCGAATAGAGAAGGAACATCCGAGTACGGATTCAGCTTCCGCTCCATGACCACCGGCGCCAGGTCCTTCGCACCAATCCCGCTCCGGTTCCCGGGCAGTCTCGCCATGGTTTTCATTTCTTTTCCGGTGGGTGCCGTCCCGTGATCGGGATCCCCGCCTGTCGAGATGGGAAACACATCGAGCAGCGGATTACGCCCGTTGTTGCCGCCATCCATCTCGGGAATCGCCGCTGTCCCAATTCCGTTGCCATCCGCCGCCCGCTTGATGGGGTTGGAAGCCAGGGTGAAGTTCGCATCCGCTCCTGGTAAAGACGTCGCACCGCCATCCTCACTGGTCGATGCAGCCCGCAACGTCCGCGGAACACCCGCCGGAGACACGGATTCCGGCAATATCGGCAAATTCGGTTCCGAATCCGGCGCCCCTTGTGGTCGCGTCATTCGCGTTCTCGCGCGACTTGTGGGAGCCTCCTCGCAGTCCGCGTCACGTCGCGGATCGCACGCCGATGTCCGCTCCACTCTTTCTTCAGCGCGCGGCCGCAGCGACTCCGCGTCTTCCTGCCCTTCGATTTGCACCAGACGCCGCGCGCGCTCCTTCAAAATCAGGTCCTGCTCTTTCGCCTCGTCCGAATCCGGATTCACGCTGGGCAGCAAATATCCATACCGCTGCACCAGCCGCGTCGCCACCGACCGAAACGCCAAGTCCAGATCCAGCCGCTCAAAGATTCCCTGATCACTGACCGCCGAATCCTCCACCACCTGCCCGTTATCGCCAGCCTCTTTTGCCACCCACCGCTTCAACTCCACAAGCAGCCCCGGATCCTTAACCAACACTGCCCGGATCTGCACCGCCGACGCCGCCACCCTCTCCAGGTTTTCCTTCACCAGGTCGGAGCTATCCGCCGAACGCCGGCGATCGGATGGTTCCCGGTCGCGCCCATCAGGCCGGCCACCGTCCTGCGCCAACACCGGAACCCCCTGTAGAAACACGCACAGTAGCCCGCCAAAAATCGCGACGCGCGATATCCCTGTGGGGACGCAGCACCCTGCGCCCCAACGTGCCCGGGCTGTCACCTCTTCCCGTGTCCGCTGATCCCGCATCACGCCACTCCGCCTACTCCTGCTATATTTCGCATCACGCTCAAAATTCCTTCCTGCGATGGCTCAATGTCGCTGCAGTGAATGTCGAGCTGCAACGAAGCCCAGTAGCACACGCTTCGATTGTGTTCGCTCGCCACCGCGACAATCCGCATGTCCGGATGCGCGCGCAGTACCGTGTCGCAAATCTTCGGGCGGTGGCCAAGTTCATCCAAAGAGATCACCAGCAAATCAGGCGCGGTCTTCTTCACCGAAGCAGGAATTTCCGCTTCGCTGGACACTTCCCCCACAATCTCAATGTCCGGACGGTCCGCAAGCGTAGCCAGCAGCAACTCGCGCATCACCCGCGGTCGGTTCGCCACAAGAATGCGAATGACCTTGTCCATTCCCGTCTCCTGAAAGTCTGCTGTAAGTATTCGCGAACGCGACAGGAGCAACAGGCCCAAAAACGCACCTCAGGCAGGACTAACAAAGAACTAAGGGCCCCGACCAAAAACGTAGCGTCGTTTGACATCGCGGTGACAAGCCGCTGACACACCCACTTTTGGCTCACGCAGCCCCACAAGATCCTCGAACGCACCCACGATTTTCGACCGCTCGGCCCGCTATGGCGCGGCACTGCTCCACAGCTTGCCCCTTCAGCAGCCAAAGATCCCCCAGAAAACAGAAATGAAAATAAAGAAGCAGGAAGGGACCTGGCCTGAAGTTGGCGCTTACGAAAGCGGCCAGTAATATAAGTCCGCAGACTTCCTCTGGAAGCGGCCAGAAGCTGGGTTACGCTTCTCACCAGCTCCACCTAAGTGCCTGCTTTATTGGAACCAAACCTGGAGCGGGGGAATCTAATAGCGCCAGAGGGTGCATTTCATGGAGAGAACAGTACAGTCGGCCGGAGAAGCCTTTCCTCGGGGCGAACCAGCGAAGGTCGGTTCGGGGCTGTTTTCGACTCAGTCTGTCCTCAACCTGCAAAAATTGATTTTTGCTGGCTCTCCTCTGTCCGAAGTTCTAGCGAACATTGCGCAGTTGGTTGAATCGCAAGCCCAAGGCATGTTTTGCACGATTTGGCTTCCCGATGAGGACGGGAAGGAGCTCCATTGTGCGGCCGCACCCAGTCTTCCTGGATTCACCGATCAAGTAGGGACTATGGCTGTTGGTCCGAAAGGGGCATCCTGTGGCACAGCGGTTTACCGCAGAGAGTCGGTGTATGTGACCGACATTTTCACCGACCCCATTTGGGAAGATTATCGTGACCGTATGTTGCCCTATGGGATTCGTTCCGTTTGGTCACGCCCATTGTTCACGAGCGAAGGAAAAGCTCTTGGGACTTTTTCGATCAATTATGGTGAACCACGCAACCCAGGTGCCAACGACCTGCAGTTGATCGAGAATGCCAGCCACATCACTGGGATCGCCATTGAACGTCACATGAACGAACAAGCGCTGCGGCGCGAACGCGATCGGCTGCGATTGCTTCTGGAAATCACAAGCAGCGTCACATCGAGGTTGGACCTCCGTCAAATGGTTGAGGCACTTTCGGCGAATCTATTCACGGTAATGCAATGTGACGTGTCCGCATTGCTGCTACCCGACTCCGACAGCGGCGCATTACGCGTCACTATCTTGCACAATCCCGATGCCAGAGGGCCCTTCCGCGAGGGTTGGTTGGTGCCCATCAATAGTTCGATTTCAGGCCAGGTATTGCGGAAGGCCAAGAGCGTCCGGGTCGATAGCTTCGAACAGGTCCACGAGGATCCTGCTATTTATGGGAATCCTGACGGCCAGCTTCTTTATGAGCGCGTGATCGAGGAAGGCCTCAGGACGGGGTGTTATCTTCCGCTCATCGGCCGCGATCGCGTGGTTGGAGTTTTGATGCTCTGCAGGCGTTCGGACAATCGTTTTGCGAAAGACGACGTCACCTTGCTCGAGCAGGTGGCCCGTCAGATAGCGATTGCCGTTGAGAACACGTTGCAGTACGAAAAGGCCGCAAAGGATCGCGACAATGAGACGAAACAGAGAATCTATCTCGAGGAGGAAATTCGCGCTGAGTTTGGGGAAATCGTCGGAGAGAGCCCGGCGTTGAAGACCGCGTTGAGCCTGGTTTCTGTAGTGGCCCCTACGGACTCGAGCGTCCTGATCCTGGGAGAGACGGGAACAGGCAAAGAACTCGTTGCGCGTGCGATCCATAAGCTGGGCAGTCGCAGCGAGAAGGGCTTCGTGAAACTGAATTGCGCGGCAATCCCTCTTGGACTCCTCGAGAGTGAACTGTTCGGTCACGAAAAAGGTGCATTTACAGGTGCCATCGCCCAAAAAACGGGACGCTTCGAGCTCGCTGACAAAGGCACGCTGTTTCTTGACGAGGTTGGCGATATACCTCTCGAACTCCAGGCGAAACTCCTGCGCGTCTTGCAAGAGCGGGAATTCGAGAGGCTCGGCAGCAACCGTACGCATAAGGTTGACGTGCGGCTGATTGCGGCCACCCATCGCGATTTGCCCGCGATGGTGAACCAAGGGACCTTTCGCGAGGATCTTTATTATCGTCTGAAAGTATTTCCGATCCAGGTCCCGCCGCTGCGACAACGTACAGAGGATATTCCGCGATTGGCGCGGCATTTCACAGCGCTCTACGCTCAACGTATGAACAAACGAATAGAGGTAATCCCTGCGGATGTGATGGATGCCTTAGCGCGATACCCATGGCCCGGAAACGTCCGCGAATTGCAGAACTTTATCGAACGTGCCGTGATTCTCTCGCCAGAATCCATATTACGCGCGCCAGTGTCCGAACTGGAGCCGCTCCAACCTCACAAAGTGCCCAATACCCCTATGAATGGTCTCGCCGAAGTCGAGCGGGATCATATCCTTCGTGCGCTGGATGCGAGCAACTGGGTGATCAGTGGCGCGGCCGCGCGCTTGGGGATGAAGCGAACATCGTTGGCCTACAGGATGCAGAAGCTTCGTATTCGACGGCCCGCCGCGATCCCACAGAAACGCAGCGTCGGGGCCGCGGCTAGCGACGACTAGGTTCCGAGCGATCCCAGCGAACTACCCACCAGTGGCAGTCGATCCGACGGAAACCCGTCACTGACAGGCATCCGTCAGACATTGGTCAGGTACGGGTCGCGATTCGCCAAATTCCTTGCTCACGAAGTTCAACCGCCAGAATGATTTCCGTTGAATTCCCTCTCTCCCGGTGAACTGCGCCTCTTTGGTATCCCACCTGCCTTAAAGATCAACGAAGTGAGGAGAGGACTCTAAATGAGTGATGCGACGTCTCTAACAGCCATGAACCGCGCAACGCCTAGCCATGACGAAGCCCGAGTTAGCCTGCCCCTCACATCCATCCACAAGGTCGAGGCCGATGGCGTGCAGGTGTTTTATCGCACGGCCGGCGAGGCAAACGCACCTGTGATTCTCTTGTTGCACGGATTCCCAACTTCATCGTTCATGTTCCGCGAACTCATTCCACGCCTGGCCGATGCCTACCATGTGCTCGCGCCGGATCTTCCTGGTTTCGGATTCACCGAGGTCCCGCCCGAACGCCAATATTCATACACCTTCGATCGACTGGCGTTCACGATCGACGCCTTTACGCGGGCGCTCAAAATCGACCGCTACGCAATCTACGTCTTCGACTATGGTGCGCCGACCGGTTTCCGTTTGGCGATGGCTCACCCCGACCGCGTCACCGCCATCGTTTCGCAAAACGGGAACGCATACGAGGAAGGTCTTGGTGACGCTTGGGGCTCGATCCGAAAGTACTGGGCTACGCCTACCGCAGAAAATAGGGATATCCTTCGCCAAACCATTTTGACCGCGGGCGGAACGCGCTGGCAGTACACCGACGGCGTAGCGAATCCGGAAAGTGTTCCGCCTGAGTCCTACACATTGGATACCGCTCTGCTCGAACGGCCCGGGAACAAAGAGATTCAACTCGATTTGTTTCTGGACTACGCGTCGAACGTAAAGCTCTACCCGAAATTTCAGGAATATTTTCGTACGTCCAAACCGCCTCTGCTCGCGATCTGGGGCAAGAACGATCCCTTCTTTATCCCGGCTGGAGCGGAAGCTTTTCGCAAAGACTTACCTGGCGCGAACGTTGTGTTCCTGGAAACCGGACATTTCGCACTAGAGACGCACGTGGTTGAAATTGCCTCCGCAATGAAAGCGTTCCTTCAGGTAAACGGTATTGTGCGCCGCAACGGACAAGGCGGCCTTGCAAGATGAGCGCGTTTCCAAAGAACTCCTCCATTGTTATGGTGCACGGAGCATGGGCCGATGGGTCTTGTTGGAGTAACGTCATTCTCCCTCTGCAACGGCAGGGCCTTCACGTGATCTGTGCTCCTATCCCATTGACCTCGTTGACCAACGACATTGCCGCCTTGAATCAAGCGCTGGAACGAACCGGCGGTCCAGTAATTCTAGCTGGCCACGCCTACGCAGGGGCTGTAATCGCAGGGATCACCGAACAACGCGTCAAGTCGCTCGTCTTCGTCGCTGCTCTTGCGCCCGATCAGGGCGAGACCGTGGCGACGGTCTTCTATCGCGACCAACCGCACCCCGAGGCGCCTCCGTTGGCACCGGATCCGCATGGATTCATATGGATGCCCGCAGACGGGTTTCCCCGCGCGGCTGCCCATAAGGCCTCGACCCACCAAACCGCCATTGCGGCTGCCGTGCAACGACCGATCGCAATTGCGTGTATTCAAGAGCCGGCTCCCGTTCCCGCGTGGAAATCAAAACCTTCATGGTTCTTGCTGGCGGAAGAGGACCGCATGATCAATCCCAAGACGCAGCGCTTCATGGCCGAGCGGATGGGCGCGAAAGTCCGGTCGCATCATGTGGACCACACGCCAATGTACACAGAGCCCAACCTTGTGATTGACCTGATGTTGGAGGCGTCGCGCGAAACCCTCTCGCGATAGTGCTTCGCCGACGACAGGCTTTGGATTTGGAACTCAGCTTCATGCCCTTGGGGAATAAATGGCAGACGCAATTAGGAGTCTGAGCGAGAAGGAAATGTTGGAACGCCGCAGCTTTCTTAGTGCGCTCGCCGGCGCATCTCTGGGTGCTCTGTCGGAAGGCATTTTCTCTGAGTTTTCGAGAGCGCAAGACACTGCTCAAGCTGACGCCACCTCGGCTGATCAAATTTCCTTCGAGACTTCTCAACTCGAGGTTTCGGGCAACACGATCTTCCTGCGTCGCTATGGAAAGGGACCCGCCATTCTGCTGGTGCATGGCTTCCCGCGCACCAGTCTCATGTGGCGATTCCTCGCCCCGAAGCTGGCTGAGAACCACACAGTGATCTGCGTCGACCTGCGGGCCTATGGCGGCAGTGGGATCCCCGCTTCAACGGACGACCACCTTCCCTATTCCAAGCGAGCAATGGCTAAGGAGCTGGTCGAGGTGATGGACAAGCTCGGTTTTCGCACCTTCACGATGATCGGTCACGATCGCGGGGGACGCGTTTCCTACCGGTTGGCTTTGGACCATCCCAACAACGTGGAGCGCCTCGCTGTCTTCGATGTGATTCCCATTCTCGAAGCATGGAGACGGACAGACGCGAGCTTCGCGCAGACCTACTGGCCATGGATTTTACTGTCGCAAAAGTCCCCGCTCCCGGAGAGCTATCTGCTCGGCGCGCCCGAGGCCGTCTTCCATAACCCCTTTGGACAAGGTTCCTTCGGTCCAGAAATTCTCGAAGCGTACGTTTCCAACTACCGCGATCCGGCTCGGCTTCACGGAATCTGCGAGGAATATCGAGCCGCGGCAACAATTGACGTCGAACACGATCGCGCAGACAAGGAATCGTCCAGGCGAATCGAATGCCCCATGCTGCATCTATGGGCCGAGGGCGGTCCGCTCGACACCTTCTATGCAAAAGACGGTGGTCCATTGGGCATTTGGCGGCATTGGGCTCCGCGGGCGCAAGGACAGCCAATCAAGGGCGGCCACTTTTTCCCGGAAGAGAATCCTGACGACACCGCTGTTCTCGTCAAACAGTTCCTTTCGGCCTAAGACAGCAATCGCCGATTTCATGGTGCTGCTCACTTCGAAAGGGACCAGCCCAATTCCTGAACTCAAGGAGATACAGAAATGAAAAAGTGGATGAAAGTTACAATTCCTGTCGCCGCGCTTGCGGCTTTCGTTGCCTGGTATGCATTTCGGCCGGAGCGGCTTGTGGTCAATCGACGTGTTGCCGAAGCTTTGCCCACCGCACAAGGCGGCTCATCGCCGCAGCCTCTTGTCTCGGGACAGTTCTACAGTATTCTGCATCCCACGGCAGGCACTGCAACCATCTACCAAATGGGAGACGGCACTCGCGTTCTTCGCCTTACCAATTTCAGCACCTCAAATGGCCCTGATGTGCACGTCTACATGGTTGCCTCCGACGATGCGAAGGACGTAGCAACCGTGCAACGGGCCGGGTTCATAGATCTGGGAGTCATTAAAGGCAACGTCGGCGACCAAAACTACATGCTTGTTAGCAATTTAGACTTGGCGCAATACCGCGCGGTGTCCATATGGTGCAAACGATTCAGCGTGAATTTCGGAGCCGCTGCGCTGAGACCGACAGAGACATCGCAAAATCACTAAAGTGCGGTCTCTGTCGGTGCCGTCGAGTTTCGCAGCGCATATTCAAGAGCATGGAACGGTTTTGGAGGCGCGAGGCGGAATCGAACCGCCGATAAAGGTTTTGCAGACCTTTGCCTTACCACTTGGCGACCGCGCCACCCGATCCGGAGGGAATCAAGCCCGCAAGCTCTGGCACTCGCGTTCCCATTCCCTCCGGCCAAATCGTAGAAACCTGTGTAGGCGCCGGGCTTCAGCCCGGCGCTTCAAAAAGGAACCCTCCAGCCTGCACGACGATGCCGGAATCCATTAACCCGATCAATGTGCTCCCGCGGCCAACGTGCCCGAAGCCGTCTGGTTTGTGACCGGCGCGCCGATCAGGTTACCCCACTCGGTCCACGAGCCGTCGTAATTCTTCACGTTGTCGTAGCCGAGAAGGTACTTCAGCACAAACCAGGTGTGCGAGCTGCGTTCGCCGATGCGGCAGTAGGCAATGGTCTCGTCCGCTCCGGTCACGCCCTTGGCGCCGTACAGGCTCGCCAAAGCGTCGGCCGACTTGAACGTTCCATCTTCGTTCGCCGCTTGAGCCCACGGGATATTCGCAGCTCCGGGAATGTGCCCCGCGCGCTGCGCCGTCTCGGTCATTCCAGGAGGGGCAATGATTTTCCCGCTGAATTCGTCAACCGATCGCACATCCACGAGATGACCAGCCTTCTTCTTTTCAACGATCGCCAGGACTTCGTCGCGACGCGCGCGAATCGAATCGTCCGGTTCGCCGGCGCGATACGTAGTTGCCGCGACCTTTGTCGCCTCGGTCGTCGTTGGACGCTTTTCTTCCAGCCACTTCTTGCGCCCGCCGTTGATCAGCTTCACGTCCTGGTGGCCGTGGTATTTCAATTGCCAGAACGCATAGGCCGCGAACCAGTTGTTGTTGTCCCCGTAGAGCAGAATCGTCGTGTTATTCGCGATGCCCGATTTACTCAGCAGGGCCTCGAGCGCAGACTTGTCGATCAGGTCGCGGCGAATGTTGTCCTGCAGCTGCGTTTGCCAGTTCCAGCCCACCGCGCCGGGAATGTGTCCCTGATCGTATGCGGTGGTGTCGACATCGACTTCCACTAAGCGGGTACTCGGCGCATTCAGGTTCTTTGCGACCCACTCGGTGGAAACCAGAACTTCGGGGTGCTTGTAGTCAGCCATTTTCATTCTCCTCTTGTGTAGGGAAATTCACGTTTTGAAATTGCACTAAAAATCTTGATCTGAAAAACAAAAAACCCACCGGCCAAAATCTTTCTGGCGGTGGGTTCCGAAGACCGAGGCTAAACTTGCGTTGCTAGATGCCCAGCCTCCCCGCGCCAGAAAACACACAAGTACAACAGAGACAGCAACAAGCTGTCGCGCGGCGAGTCGTCTGGGGGTTAGCCAACATGTGGTAAGCATACACAGGAACCTCAGGCCACGCAATAGTACGTCAGGACAAAGTTTCATTCGGGTGACGGACGGGGCGATGCCCGACGTTCGACCCATGGCCGCAACGACCACGCCGCAACAACCATTCCGCAACGACCACGCCGCAACGACTATCAAGTACGCCTCTGTGCTTGACGGGCTCGATACGCAGGCGCAGTATCGGCCATGGACCGGAGGTGGCGCGATGAACAGGAAACTCTGGGCCTCTCTGACTTTGATTGCTGCTGCCTCTGTCGCAACCGCCGGGCCTAAAGGCACTGTGCCGCGAGTGGATGCCGGCAATTACCACGCGCATGCGGAACGCGACGGGGTCGTAATCGGCGCGGAACTGTTGACCTCCGACCAAATCCACAAGAAATTTTCGGCCAATGTTAATCGCTGCTGCATCGTCGTGGAGGTCGCGTTTTATCCCGAGAAAGACAAGCCCGTGGACGTCCTGCTGGACGATTTCGCGCTTCGGCCGGAAGGAAGCGATATAGCCGCCCGGGCCATGAGCCCTCAAGTTGTGGCGGCGCGCTTGGACAAGAAGCCCGAGGCGACCAGTCGTACCTCGACGACCGAGACCGTAGGAGTCGGCTATGAGTCCGGAACCTATATCGATCCGGTGACCGGGCGGCCGGTTAAATATCATGGCGTCACCACGGAAACCGGCGTGGGCGTTGGCGTTGACCCATCCGGGACGCAAACGGGAGGCGCTGACCGTAATCGCGCCAACATTGAGGCGGAACTGGCCGATAAAGCCTTGCCCGAGGGCTCGGCTTCTAAACCCGTTGCCGGCTACTTGTATTTCCCCGCATCGATCCGGGAGAAGAAGAAAACTCCTCTCGAGCTCACTTACAAGCTCAAAGATCAAACCATCGTGTTCTCGCTGCAATAAACTGTTCGCTTGAACGTTGTATACAACGCCGGGCTAAAGCCCAGCGCCTACACGGTCTCACTTCGCCCCACTGACTGCCGCCGCGATGGCTTCGCCCAGGTCTTTTGTCGATGAGCGGCCACCGATATCCGGGGTGCGGGCTTGCGCTTTCGCTAGCACTTGGGCGATGGCGTTTTCTACGGTGTTGGCTGCTTCGGCCTGACCCAGGTGGCGGAGCATCATCGCGCCGGACCAGATCTGGCCGATGGGGTTGGCGATGCCCTTCCCTGCTATGTCTGGGGCGGAGCCGTGGACCGGCTCGAACATGGAGGGAAATTCCTTCTCTGGATTCAGATTCGCTGAGGGGGCGATGCCGATCGATCCAACAACGGCTGGACCAAGGTCCGAGAGAATGTCGCCGAACAGGTTCGAGCCTACCACTACGTCGAACCAGTCGGGATGCCGCACGAAATGGGCCGTCAAAATGTCGATGTGATATTGGTCCGTGCGCACATCGGGATATTCGGCGGCGATTTCGTGGAAGCATTGATCCCAGAAAGGCATGGTGAAGATGATGCCGTTGGATTTTGTGGCCGACGTTAAGTGCTTCTTGCTCTTGCGAGCCAACTCAAACGCGTAGCGGATCACCCGCGTAACACCACGGCGCGTGAAGATAGTTTGCTGGAGCGCCAATTCGTCTGGGGTGCCTTCGTACAGCCGGCCCCCGACGTTGGAGTATTCGCCTTCGCAGTTTTCACGCACGATCACAAATTCGATCTCGCCGGGCTTCCAGTTTTTAAGCGGCGTTTCGATTCCCTCGAACAGCCGCACCGGGCGTAGGTTCACGTACTGCTGAAACGCCCGGCGAATCGGAATCAGCAACCCCCAAAGCGAGATGTGATCGGGGACGCCGGGATGCCCTACGGCCCCCAGAAAAATGGCCTCAAACGCCCGCAATTGTTGCAGTCCATCGTCCGGCATCATTTTCCCGGTAGCCACGTAGCGTTCACAGCTCCAATCAAAGGGATGCCATGCGAATTGAAAACCAAAACGATTGCCCGCCGCTTCGAGGACGCGGATGCCCTCCGGCACAACTTCTCTGCCGATCCCGTCCCCAGCGATGACTGCGATTTTGAACGTTTTCATGGTTCCCATTATGCCGCGCAATAGGCCGTTATTGCTTGCCCGTGGCCAGCCTCACGAACATGAGCATTCGCAGAGAACGGAGAACGTCCCGTCTGTCCTGGAACTTCCCAGCGAGACAGGCTGTATTACTACTGTCGCCGGTCGAGGCATTCTATCTAGGGTCGTTTAGAGCAAGCTTGAACCCGTCGAGAGCCTCGTTCTTGCCGTTCTTGAGCCTCAGCACTAGTTGGTCGTTGTCGGCGGGATATAGAAGTATGTGCCAGTGTTTACCCTGATCTCTTTCGGTAAAGTTCAAGAGTCCCACTCTCGTATGTATCCAGTCATAAGGAATCGCAAAAGCATCATTGCGGCCAACGCATCCAAGAACATAAAAGCCCAGTCGCCCCTCACTAAGGAAAACATCCCATGGCAAATGATATGCATACCAGTAGCCGCTATCCTCATATCTCTTGGAAACGGTTACAACAACTCGCAGCGATTTATCTGCGCTCCAATACAAAGCCCGGCTTTTCCTTACAAGAGGAGAATACTTTGCCGAAAGTGCCGCAATTATGTTGGCTCGTATCCCGGCTATGATTTCCGGAGAAGTATGTTGTTGCTTAGCTGCCCCTTCGGCGCTAGAAGAGCCTAAGTCGCCCGCGAGCGGAGCCTGTTCGTCTTCCAGGGCTGCCCTTGCATCTTCCGTTACCGTAAAAGCGATCTCTATAATTTTGTCGAGCTTCGTGTACTCAAAAGGAACAAGCAATTCATGTATTCGCCTAACTGAGTTGGGTTGCTCGGTGCTCTCCTTCAGCGCAACGAGGGTGGCGAGCGCATCCGCACTGATAATACGGATGGTCCACGCATGTTTAGAGCCACGTACCTGGGCCTCAAGATCTCCGGTGTCTTGCCTACCAACAACGATCAGTACCGATGAATCTCTGCTAATCCTTCCAGCGACTATCAAGCCCTCGCGGTAAGCAGCGATAGTGTCAAGGTTTATTCGGTAAGCGTCGGTAGTCTTAACTTCTACCACGATTGAGCGCCCATCGGAATCCGTCCATGCGCCGTCAAATCCAATGGCGTTAACCTTTCCCCGATATAGTCCGTTTTCAACTGTGTAATCGAGCCTGCGACCAAATTCGTTGACCACATCTTGAAGAAACAGTGCCCCGGCATCGAATTTTTCGTCAAGACAAGCTCGAACGTACTTAATTAGGCTGTCACTCTTTGCTACTTGCAGATATCCACGAAAATCTAGTGAACATTGCGAATTGTCGGTCAACTTCCCATTTCCGCAAAGTGCGAGTACCTGCTCGGCGGACAGTGCATCGACCTGCCTTGGGTCCGTCTGAAGCAAGGTTTGTAAGGGGTTCATCTGCCGTCATTGTATCGCGAATTCGCGCGATTCTTGGCGGAGCTTGCGTGTACAAGATTGAGAGGAAGAGCTAACCGCAAGGCCCCGCACTCCCCAGGGACGTTAACCAGCGCGTCGCGCGTCGCGCTAGAATGAACGCGAGAAGAATATGCCACTGGATTGGTCACAGTGTTCGGCCGTGGAGAGCGACCCGGGGAAGCTCAGCGGCGCGTGGGTTTTTCGAGGTACCCGCATGCCGGTGGCCGCGATGTTCGAGAATCTTGAGGACGGCCTGACCGTTGATGAGATCGCGGAGATGTTTGATGGGCTAACCCGCGAGCAGGTCATTGCCGTTTTGGATTTCGCCGCGCAGACCCTTGCCGCGCCAGCCCAGCGCCGCTGACGGTCACCTCCTGACACATTTTTCCCAAAGTGGTCCTTGACAGATAGTAACCACTGTGTTATCATCCCTCATGTTATCTCAACGATTAATTCGAACGCTTCGGAGACGCCGCCGCGCCTCCGCCGTCTCACCACCCAACGCCACTCCAACCATAAACCGTTTAGAATCCGCACTTGCGAAAAATTCACGCGTAACTCGTTTAGAATCCGCAGATCCAAAAACATTACACTTAAAGTCCTTTAGAATCCGCACTTACAAAAAAGGGCGGGGGAGGGGGGTGAACTGTTAACTAGCCACTAGCCTGTCTATGCGACGCGTTGATGCCGCAGAAAGACCGTGGGCGGTGACGGGCGTTTCAGTCTCTACCATTTGACATCGCGCGGGTCGTCGGGGAGCATCCAAGGGCGGGAGAGGGTGCACACTTTCTGGGAGGCTTGATGGCGCGGTCAATGGTTTCGGTGGCTAGGGTAGCGTTTTTGATTTTAGTGTCCGGCGGCTTGGGGCTCGCCTCTCCGCAGGATGCCGGACCCAAGGATACCAATGTTACGCGGGCTACTCTCGAAAATGGGTTGCGGGTGGTGATCATTCGCGATCCGCTGGCGCCGGTCGTCACCGTGGAGCAGAACTACCTGGTGGGCGGCGACGAGACGCCCGCGGGGTTTCCCGGGATGGCTCACGCGCAGGAGCATATGGCGTTCCGGGGATGCCGGGATCTCAGCGGCGATCAGATTGCGGCCATCTACGCGGAGCTGGGCGGTTTGAGCAACGCCGACACGCAGCAGAACGTTACGCAATATTTTACGACCATACCGGCGGCGGACGTGGAGTTGGCGCTGCGCATTGACGCTGCTTGCATGCAGGATGTGATCGACTCTCAAGGGGAATGGGACAAGGAAAAAGGGGCCATCGAGCAGGAAGTGGCGCGTGATCTTTCCAATCCTACGTATAAATTTCTTACGCGGCTGAATGAAGACATGTTTGCCGGCACACCTTACAGCCACGATGCTTTGGGGACCAAGCCCTCTTTCGATGCAACCACTGGAGAGATGCTGAAAAAGTTTTACAAGGATTGGTACGCGCCGAATAACGCGATTTTGGTGATTTCCGGGGATGTCGATCCGGCGGCGTTGCTCGCGAAAGTGAAGGAGCTTTACGGAAAGATCGAACGCCGGGAGCTGCCCAAGCGGCCGGAGGTAAAGCTGCAGCCGGTGAAGTCGGAGTCGTTCACGTTGGACAGCAACCTTCCTTATGCGCTTTCGTTTATTGCGTATCGCATGCCGGGAACGGAGAGCCCGGATTATGCGGCGGTGCGGATCTTGAGCGACGTGCTGGCCAGCCAACGGGGGAATTTGTACGCGCTGGTGCCTCAAGGGAAGGCGCTCGCCGCGGAGTTTGGCATCGGCGAAGCATTTCCAGAAGCCAGCGTGGCGTTTGGGGTGCTGGCATTGCCCGCGGAGGCGGATGCGCGCGCGGTCACCGAAGAAATGCGCAAGATCCTGGACGAGTATGCGGCGAAGGGGGTCCCCGCGGAGCTGGTGGATGCGGCGAAGCGCGGGGAGGTGGCGGGAGCGGAGTTTGCGCGGAATTCGATTCCGGGTCTGGCGGAGAGTTGGTCACAGGCGTTAGCGGCCGAGGGGCGGAATTCTCCCGATGAACTTGTCGAAGCGTTGAAGAAAGTAACCGTGGAGGACGTGAATCGCGTCGCGAAACAATACCTTGTGGAGCAGAGCGCGATCACGGCGCAGCTTAAGCCGGTGCCCTCGGGGGAAGCCGTATCCGAAAAGGGTTTCGGCGGCAGCGAGCAGCTTACTTCCCCGCCGACCAAACCCGTCGCTTTGCCCGAGTGGGCAGCATCGCATTTGCTCGCGGTGAAGACTTTCGCGATTCCGGTGTCGTGGACGGACAAGACCCTGCCCAATGGGCTGCGCGTGATCGTCAAGACCGACAAAACGAGTCCCACGGTTACGGTGCTGGGAATTATTTTGCACAACGAGAAGCTGGAAGCACCGCCGGGGAAAGACGGAGTCGGGGATGTACTGGACGAGCTGTTTTCCTACGGCACGACGAGCCTGGACCGGCTGGCCTTTCAGAAGGCGCTCGACGATATCGCGGCGAGCGAAACGCCGGGGTTGAATTTTTCGTTGCGGGTGTTGAAGCAGGAGTTTTCACGGGGGGTGCAACTGCTGGCGGACAACGAGTTGAATCCGGCGCTTCCCGCGGATGCGCTGGAAACCATTAAGCCGCAGATCGCACAGTTTGCGGCGGGGAATCTGAAGAGTCCGGGGTATAAGACGGACCGCGCGGTGCTCGCGGGCTTGCTTCCCCCTAAAGATGCCGCGCTGCGCGAAGCGACGCCGCAGACGATTTCGAGCCTCACGCTGGACGACGTCAAAAACTATTATCAGAAGGCTGCTCGACCGGATCTGACGACCATTGTGGTGATCGGGGATGTTACTCCGGAGGAAGCGGATGGCGTGATTGAGAAGTGGTTTGGCGAGTGGAAGAGTTCCGGGGCGAAGCCAGAGGTGACTTTGCCTGCGGTGCCTTTGAACTCCGCTTCGGCGGTGACCGTGCCGGACCCAAGCCAGCTGCAGAATTCGGTGAGGCTGGCGGAGATGGTAGGGATTACGCGATTCGACACGGACTACTATGCGCTGCAGTTGGGCAATCATGTGCTGGGAGGCGGGTTTTACGCAACGCGCTTGTATCACGATCTACGGCAGGTGAATGGTTACGTCTATAACGTGGACGTGAAATTGGACGCGCGGAAAACGCGCGCGGATTACACCGTGAGCTACGCGTGCGATCCCGTGAACGTCTCGAAGGCCAGGCAATTGGTGCAGCGCGATCTGGTGGCCATGCAGAAGGAAGACGTAACGCCGGCGGAGCTGCAGCAGGCAAAGGCGCTGCTACTGCGACAGCTGTCTTTGCGCGCGGCGAGTGAGGATGATTTGGCGGGGAGCTTGCTTGGGTTTGCGGAGATGGCTCTGCCGTTGGACGAATTGAACCGCGCGGCGAGCCGTTATGCTGCGCTGACGGCGGGAGAAATCCGGGCGGCGTTTGCGAAATGGATCCGGCCGGAGATGTTCGTGCAAGTCGTGCGGGGACCGGCGCCGCAATAGCGTCGGGGCGGCGATGCTCCATCCCACAGCTGACGCCGGGATGGAGAAACGATGGCACGAATTGACGGAACGCCCAATGGTATATATCCTATGATATGTATCCTATCGGCGGTATCAGCGGGGCATCCCTGGCGGAAATTAACGGATCGGGTGAGGAGGGTGGATGGCGCGTCCGGCAAAGAAAGGCGTAGTGGGCCTGGAAGAGGTGGCGGAAGCCAAGGTATTCATGACCGGGCGGAGCCAGGCGGTCAGACTCCCGAAAGAATACCGCGTCGCCGGCGACAGCGTGTATATAAAGCGCCTCGGGAGCGGAATTCTGCTGCTGCCCAAGTCGGGCGACCGCTGGGCCGGACTGTTTGCGGCGCTCGATGCTTTCCCTCGGGATATCCACTTCTCTCGCGACCGGCGACCACAGAAGCGGGCTGGCCTTGAAGAGCTTTTCGACGAGGAATAGGGAGCCGCTCGGGTGTATTTGCTGGATACGACGGTTTGGATTGATCTGCTGCGCACCAATTCTCCAGCCATCCGCCGCAAGCTGATATCTCACCGCAAGAGCAGCATCGGCCTGTCGATCATCACTCTGTGTGAACTGCAGTACGGGATCGAGTACCGGGGCGCGCGCCAGCCGGAACCCCGTGCGCGGCATGAACAACTGTTAATCGAGATGATCGCGCCGTTCGACGTGTTTCCCCTGGATCATCGCGTTGTGGAGACTTATGGCAAGGTGCGGCTGACGCTGGCAAAGTCTCCGATAGGCGCGCTCGATACATTCATCGCGGCGCAGGCCCTGAGCCTTGGCGCGATCCTGGTAACCAGCAATTGCCGGGAATTTCGACGTGTGCCTGGATTGACTGTCGAGGATTGGCGATGACGGAACGAGCAAACTTACAACTGAAGAGTGCGTTCGCGAAGACGCTGAACGAAGGCTGAGCTTAGAACTTGAATTCGATGGTTTCGATGGTTTCCTTGGGGCCAGGCTCGAAGGTGCTCTTCTGGGCGGCTTCTTCGGCGGAGGCCGCGAGAAGCGGGTGCCCGCCGAGCACGCGGGTATGTTTGACGGTGCCATCGGGGGCGATGGTCACTTCGATGCGGACGGTGCCTGAGAGATTGAGTTTTTTCGCCAACTCCGGATATTGGGGAGTCAGCAAGCGCTTGGCTTGACGCTTCGCCTCGTTGGGCGCATTCGATTGCGCGCCGGCGCGCCGGCCGCTTGCCGCTATCCCGAGCACGAGGGCCACCGCTATTACGAGCGTCTTTCCGCCACCATTCACGGTTTCTTGCCTCGCCAGGTCCAGAGGTTATTTGCGTACAGCCCCATGCAAAACAGGTTCGCGGGAACGAACCCGAATTGAGCGGTGCGCATCCCGATCACGCAGATGATCACGCTGTTGACTGCTGCGACCATCCAGCCTTGCCACAATTTTCTACCGACCAGCACGGTGGAGATCACGGTTAAAACGCAGGATATATAGTCAAGCTTCGGCATTCTTCTTCTCGCTCTCGTCCCAAGAGCATCACAGGAGCCAGTCTAGGGGGGAGGAACGTGGCTCGAAAGTTGGCCTGACGGACAGGTGCTGACAATGTGGAATTAAGGCTTGCGACACGAGTACCAACAGTATCGGAAAATACAAACGCGCTCAGGAGATTTGGCGCGCCGGTTCTTGCGCTCGCGGCTTGGAGTGATGGCTCAGTCGTCGCGAACGAAGGGCTCGCGCTACGTGCGCTTACGGTTTATGTGTGGATGACCAGGGAAACCCAGAGGGGCTGGCCCTCGAACAGGAGGGGCACGAGGACGAGTTCGGTGGGCTCGGAAGCTTCCACAGAGTAGTCCCCGCCGGTGATAACGGTGGGAACAGAGAGCATACAGTGGTCGGCCAGGGTGCTGATCTTCGATTTGAAGTTGCCGGCGACCATGTTACAAAGCTCCCCGAGAGCGTCGCCCGAGGAGGAAGGGTCAGCGGCGGCGGCTTCGCCGAGCATCAGGGCGGCAAACCGGGCGGCGGTCACTTTAGCGCAGCGGATGTTGGTCATGCCGCAGAGGGCGCCAGCCAACCCGACCATGGCAGTTACCTCTCCAACGGGATCACCGGTGCTGGCGGAATTGATTTCCGGGCGGACGCCTACCATCATTTCGAATACCTCGATGGCGGCGCATTCCAAAATGGTCTTCCAGGCGGGATCGAAGGCGACGGCGGCTGGCGATGCAGTTTTGGTAAAAGCACTCACTGGGTACCTCCTAGGAGCGGCGCGACTCTTTCTTTGACTTGTTCGGGGGTGAAGGGCTTGCGGAGATAACCCTTCGCGCCGGCTGACAACGCTTCGACGACGCGAGCTTCGCTGCCCTCGGTGGTAATCATGATGACCGGGACGCCTTTGGCGGCCTCGACGCCAGCGAGGCTCTTAAGGAATTCGAGGCCGTCCATTACCGGCATGTTAATGTCGCTTAGGATCATGTCCAGGCCGCCTTTCTGAACTTGGGCGAGGGCTTCGGCGCCGTTGCTGGCCTCCAGAACTTCGGTGAGCTCGAGACCCGCTTGGCGAAGGGCGCGCTCGACGATTTTGCGCATCACCGAGGAGTCGTCGACGATAAGGACTTTGAGTTTCTTCACATTTGCTCTCCTGCAATCCTATGTAGCACTTGGTCTACCAGAGTTCTTCCAGGGGCGGCTGCCCCGACGACTAATGCGGTGAAAAAATCGTATCTACCAGTTTGGTGGTGCGGGCGATGTAAGCGTCCATGTCCAGGGTAAAGCGTGCGAGGTCGAGGGTAGCCATCTTGGGACAATGCCTGGAGAGTTCGGACCAAGCCGGGTCTGCCGCCATATCAACCGCGCGCCATTCCTCGTAGCCGTAACCGAGGTTGCGGACGCGGCAGAGAAGATCGCCCAAGTGGACGAGGGCGATGAGCGGGTTCCCGGAGGGGGCGTGCTCGACGTCGTGATGCCACTCGATGACCTCGCAGATCGCGTCGGGAAGCTGCCAAGTCTTACCCAGGATGACGCCGCTGTCGCAGTGCGTGAAGCCGAGCGATTCCCTTTCCTGCTCGTCCAGCGGGCGGCCGCTCTCAACCGCGGCGGCGAGCACCACGCGAAATTCGTCGGTGTAGGCCAGCGAATTGACGACGATGCCGAGGTCGTGCAGCAAGCCAGCCAGGTAAGCTTTGTCCGGGTCGTAATAGTCGATTTGCTGGGCAAATTCCCGGCAGACCAACGCACAGCCAAAGGAATGTCGCCAGAACACCGCGGGATCGACGACCCATTTGTCTTTCGGCACCAGATTGCTGAAACAGTTGCTGAGCAGGATGTCTTCGATGCGCTGGATGCCGAGCGTGAAGATGGCGGACTGGATGGACTCCGCGGGGCGGGCGCGCGCGTAGAGAGGCGAGTTGGCAATGCGCAGGAGTTGAGCAGCGATGGTCTTCTCGTAGGAGACGAGTTGTACGACCTGACTGAGCTCGATTTCGTCCGGCGGGCGCCGAAGGAGATCGAGCAGAGGCTGGAGCACCGCCGGCGAGGAAGGCAGCGAGCGGAGACTCTCGACGCGCTTACGAAGTTCGGGATTTGCCGATGTCGAAGTGGTGGTGGTCATGGCTTCACCGCCCCGGGGAGACCGGGAACCGCTTTGCAGTAGGTGGTTGCACCAGGGAGATGCACGAGGCGAAATTGGTCGGTGATCTGGTAAAGGGATTCGGCATGGCCCAGGAAGAAGTATCCCGGCGCCTGGAGGCTGGAGAAGAAGTGCTGGACGACCTTGCGCTTGGAGGCGATGTCGAAATAGATGAGCACGTTGCAACAAAAGATGAGGTCCATGCCCTTCATGAAGACCATTTTGGTGTCGTCGCTGAGATTGAGCCGCGAGAAGGTGATTAGGGCGCGGACTTCGTCCTTGACCCGGAGCTTGTCGGCGCCGGCGGCCGTGAAGTATTTGCGCTTGTAGAGATCGCTGGTGTTGCGCAACGCGTAGGTGCCGTAGATGCCGGCCTTGGCGGTTTCAATGGAGCGGTCGTTGAGGTCGGTGGCCGAGATTTCGAAGGTCCAGCCTTTGAGAATCTTTTCGGATTGCTCCAGCAAAAACATGGAGAGCGTGTGGGGTTCTTCGCCCGTCGAGCAGCCCGCGCTCCAGACGCGAAGCTTGCGCAAGCCGATTTTGGAGCGCGTGGCGACGATTTCCGGCAGGATGACGTTTTGCAGAGCGGCGAGCTGCGGCGAGCTGCGAAACAGGCAGGTTTCGCCGATGGTGATCTCGTTCAGCAGCTCGCGAATCTCCAGGGCCCGGGTGGAAGCGCTGCTGATGAGATCGAGGTATTGGCGCGATTCCTTGGCCTTGGATAGGGCCATGCGGCGTCTGCAGGCTCCCGCCAGCAAATAGAGTTTCTCTTCGGAGTGGTAGATCCCGCAGGCCTGATAGACGAGGTCGCGGATCTTGAGATAGATCGGATCGCGCTCGTCCAGTTCCTTGGACTGACCGGCGACAAAGTTTTGTGTTTGGGCTTCTGCGGGCATCGTTGGGGACCTTGCACCTCGACAGCTGACTGTACGTCTCGCGCGGCCTTTTGAGCAGGATGGAAAAAGTACCTATCAGCCCGAATTACTGGGAACCAGCCTTGGAGGAAAAGCGGCCACCTGGCGGCTCGCGCGCACGTGGCGATCAATTTCCGCGGCCATGGACTGTATCGGGAAGACGTTGTCGGCCCACCCCGCGGCAGCGGTCTGTCCGGGCATGCCCCAAACGACCGAGGTTGCTTCGTCCTGCACGTAGACGCGCCCTCCGCGTTCGCGAACCACTTGCGAACCGAGGACGCCGTCGGAACCCATTCCGGTTAAGACCACGGCAAGCGTGTTTGCGCCGAAGGTGGCGGCGACGGACCGGAAGAGAACGTCGACGGCCGGACGGCAGGAGTTTTCCGGCGGCGCCTGATTGATGGCGAGTTGAAAGGCCGCGCCGCGGCGCTCCACGATCATGTGGTGGTCGCCGGGAGCAATCCAGGCATGGCCGGGCTCGAGCGTTTTTCCGGGCTCGCCTTCATGCACCCGGATGAGGCTCTGTTTGTTGAGGCGTTCGGCGAGCAGGCGCGTGAACAGAGGCGGCATGTGCTGCACAATCACGATGGGAACCGGGAAGTCCGCGGGAATAGCGGGAATCACCTCGGCGAGGGCATTGGGCCCGCCGGTGGAAGTGCCTATGGCGAGGATCTCGATGCGAACGGCGGTCTGGGGCCCGCGCAGCCCTGGGACGATGACTCTCCTGAAAGGAGGTTTGAGGTGGAGTTTGTCGGAGAGGCGGCGGCCGCAGAGAGCCTTGATCTTGGGAAGCAGGTCTCGCTTGATCCGCTCCATGGTGACGTCCAAGCTTCCGGTGTTGCTGGGCTTGGTGACATAGTCGCTGGCGCCGAGCGCCAGGGCGTCCAGGGTGGTGCTGGCGCCGCGCTCGGTCAGCGTGCTGAACATGATAATGGGCAACCTTGGATGGAGCTTGCGAATTTCAGCGATGGTCTCCAGGCCAGACATGTTGGGCATTTCGACGTCGAGGGTGATGAGGTCTGGACTTACCTGGGTGATTTTGGCCAGGGCGATGCGGCCATCGGAAGCAGTGCCGGCAACTTCGATGTCCGGGTCGGACTTGAGGACGTCGCACAGCACTTTGCGAATGACCACGGAGTCATCAACGACAAGGATGCGAATGGGCGGCATGGGGCGGTGGGTATGGTTCCTTGGCTTTGGATCGCAGCCGTTCAGTGGAGCTCCGTGGGCGTGTGCACCGGCCAGAGGAGCGCTACGTCCCGGGACTCAGTACTTGAACTGGCCCACGAGTTCGCGAAGCTCGGTGGACATATGCGCGAGCTGCGCTGCTGCTTTCTGGGAATCGCCCGCGCCGTGCGAGGTGCTTTGCGCGGCCTCCGCAACACCAGCGATGTTCTTCGAGATTTCGCCGGCGCCGCGGGCGGCCTCGGTAACGTTGCGAGACATTTCGTTGGTGGTCGCGTTCTGCTCCTCGACGGCTGTGGCGATTGTCGTCGAGATGTCGTTGATCTGCACGATCACCGAACTGATTATGCCGATGGCGTCGACCGCGCTCTGCGTGTCTCCCTGAATCGCTTCGATCTTGCGGCTGATGTCTTCGGTGGCCTTGGCGGTCTGCTTCGCAAGTTCCTTCACTTCGTTGGCGACCACCGCGAAACCTTTGCCCGCTTCCCCGGCACGCGCGGCCTCGATGGTGGCATTGAGCGCGAGCAGATTGGTCTGCTGCGCGATGGAAGTAATAACTTTGACGACCTGCCCGATTTCGGCGCTGGACACCCCCAGCTTGCCTACCGTGGTGGTGGTGGTTTCCGCGACGCGAACGGCTTCGGTGGCGACTTTGGCGGCTTCGGTGGCGTTCTTGGCGATTTCTTTGATGGAAACGCTCATCTCTTCACTGCCGGTCGCGACGGTCTGGAGGTTGCGGTTGACCTGCTCACCCGCGGCAGCGACCACATTGGCCTGCGTGGAAGTCTCCTCCGCGTTGGCGCTCATCTGCTGGCTGGTGCTGGACAGCTCTTCGCTGGAGCTGGCCACGACTTGCGCGTTGTTGGCCATCGATTGGATCACGCCCCGCAGGCTGTTCTTCATTTTGTTCATGGCCGTGGTGAGGTCGCCCAGTTCGTCCTTGCTGGTCACCTTGAGATCTTCGCGCGTCAAATCCCCGGCGGCGATGGCCTCCGCGAGCGCCAGTACTGTGGACGTACCGTTCGAGATTCCCCGGCTCAGGAAGATCGCAACGAATATCCCGACGGCCAAGGCTGTGAGCGTCGCTATCCCCATGGTCCGGGATAGAGAGGCATTCGCGGTGTCCAGCTTGTCTTGCTGTTCGCCGAGGGTCTTTCCCAGGCTATCCGCGAGCTCTCCCATAACTTTGGTGATCCCATCAAGAACTGGGGTGACCTTGTCGGCATAGTCGTTGCCTCCCTTGACGACAGCATCGCGAGCGCTGCCGCTGGCGGTATCAATCGTGGCTTGCTGCGCTTCGCGAATTCTCGGCAAACCCAATTTGATGGTTGCAAAGCGGTCTTTGTTCTCCTGAATGTTCCATCTGGATGAGAGATCATTTTAGTTTGGCGATGCTCTTGTCGATCCTCTCCCAGGCGCCATTGAATCGTTTCTGTGCGTCTTCCTTTCTTGCCGGGTCACCTCCAGCAAGGATCGTTTGACGGGACTTGCTGCCGGAATAGTCCAGATCGTCCTTCAATTCGCCGACAGCTTCGATTGAGGGGACGCGACTCTGCAGAATGTAATGCTCAATTTCCTTGATCTCTGCCGATTTCCTGTAGGACAGGACCGAACTAAGAGTCATGAGGACCAAGATGGTCCCAAAACCTAATACCAGCTTCCTGCCGAGGGTCAATTTCATGTAGTTATCTCCTAAGATCTCGCGAACGCAAACCGACAACGAACCGCGCTGGTTAGGTGTTCGCATCCGTAGTTAGTTGAGGGTGCCCAGTGTTTCGTCTAAACGGGCTCCTTCGCACGAGACGGTGCACTGTCAATGCTGATGGTGCGCTCGGTGCTGAGAGCGAGCAGCAGGCGGCCTTCGAGTTTGTAGGCGCCCCCGATCAGCTCGCGCATGTCGCCTTGCAGCGTTTCCGGGGGCTGCTCGAAGGAAGCTTCGTCCACGTCGACAACTTCCCCGATCTCGTCGACGAGAAAACTTACCGGAGAGTCGTCGGTGCGCACCACTACGTTCATCAGCTTGGCGGGATCGCTGGGTTCGCCGAGGCCGAGCCGATAGCGCAGATCGATGGCGGTCAGGATTTGTCCGCGCAAATTGATGAGGCCGCGGATGACTTTGGGCGCCAATGGCACCGGAGTGATGGGCTGGGGCCGCACGACCTCCTGCACTTGCTGGACGGGGATGCCGAAGTAGCCGTCGCCCACGAAGAACGTACAAAGTTGGTTGCTGGCGGCCATCGGATTAGACCTCCACGCCTTGTTGCTGGGACTTGACCGTGCGGTTGCGACCAAAGGCTTGCAACAGCGCGGGCATGTCCAGCAGTTCGGTTACTCGGCCCTGGATAATTGTGGAGTAGAGGACTCCGGCGCGGGTGGCCGGGGTTTTGACCTGGATGCATTCGTCGACGATGTCGAGGATGCGATCGATGATCAAGCCCACGCGTTTGCCTTCCGCCGAGTACACAATGCCCTGCAACTGATCGGGGTTTGCGGTCTTAATGGTGGTGGCGACAATGCTGGCGCGACTGCGGCGCTCTTCGAGCATCTCCGAGAGAAACATCAGCGGCAGGATCTCCCCGCGGTATTGCACGACCTCGACGGTGCCGGCACGTTCGACGGAGGAGATGGGAAATTCCTCGAGGCGCCCGACGCGATCCAAGGGCACAGCCATATGGGAGTCGCCGGGACCAGTAAACAGAAGCAGCGTTTGTATGTCGCCTTGCGCGGTGGCCGTTTCTTTTTCCTTTTCGGCGAGGGCGCGGGCGCGCACCTCGTTGACCACGTTGGAGGATTGCGCGATGCCCAGCACGTCGAGAATCAGCGCGACCCGGCCGTCACCCATGATGGTGGACCCGGCAAAGGTGCGAATGCCCTTGAGATGCTTGCTCAGCGGTTTGACGACGATTTCTTCGGTGTCGTTGATGTGATCGACCACGAGACCAAACTGCCGCTCATCGGCTTGCAGAATGACGATGTTCACCGCGTCGGCTTCGGACGCACCTTTGGTGGAGGACTCGACGCGCAGTTCACGGTCGAGGTACACGAGAGGCAGCAGGCGGCCGCGCAGCCGGTAGACCGGGACGCCCTGGATCAGCTCGATGCGCTTCTTTGCGTCTGCGCCTTCGAGGCGAACCAATTCCAGCAGGCTGATCTGCGGGATGGCGTACCGCTCGCCGCCGTTGGTGACGATCAGCGCCGGAATGATGGCCAGCGTCAGCGGGATTTTCATGCGCACGGTGGTGCCCGCGCCCGGTTTGGACTGCACATCGACGGTGCCGCCAATCTTGTCGATGTTGGTCTTCACCACGTCCATGCCCACGCCGCGGCCGGAAACGTTGGTGACCTTCTCCGCCGTGGAGAAGCCCGGAAGGAAAATCAGATTGGTGGCTTCGCGCTCGCTCATCTTGGAAGATTGCTCCGGCGTGATCAGGCCTTTTTCCACGGCTTTGCGGCGAAGTTTTTCCGCGTCCAGGCCCGCGCCGTCGTCGGAAATCTCGATGATGACCTGGCCGCCCTCGTGATACGCGCGCAGTTGTAGACGGCCCTCGGCGGACTTGCCGGCGGCGACGCGCTTGGGCGGCGTCTCGATGCCGTGATCGACGGAATTGCGCACGATGTGCGTGAGTGGATCTTTGATGGCCTCGATAATCGTTTTGTCGAGCTCGGTTTCCTTCCCTTCCATTTCGATGCGCACTTGTTTGCCGCACATGGTGGCGACGTCGCGCACCGTGCGCGGAAACTTGCTCCAGATGTTGCCGATGGGCTGCATGCGCGTCTTCATCACGCCTTCCTGCAGCTCGGTGGTGATCAGGTTGAGCCGCTGGCTCGGCGCGACGAGGCCGGCGTCTTCTTTACCGTTGGAGAACTGCAGAATCTGATTGCGGGCGAGAACCAGTTCGCCGACCAGGTTCATCAGCTTGTCGAGCAGGACGACATCGACGCGGATGGAGCTCTCGCTCGCCGCTCCGCGATTCGGTTGCTGCGCCTCCGCCGCCTGGGGGCTTGCGTCTGAACGCTCCCCGATGGCCTCGATGATTTCGGGTGGGGGCTCCGTCTCGTTGACGGCATCCGCAACCGCACTGGGCATTGGCGCGGCGAGAACTTCGGGCGGCACTCCCGGGCCGGAACGTTTCTCCGCGGTTGGCTGGCTGACCGCGGGCTTGGTGCCGGCGTTTGCGGTTTGTGGGTTGCCGGGCGCGGCGCCTTGCAGCAGCCGAGTTAACGTCTCGATCAGGGCCTGGTCGTTGCGCTCGCCCTCGTTGTCCACGGCTTCGACGCTGGCGAGCATCTGGCGGATAGCATCCACCATCTGGAGCAGTGCGGTGGTGATTTCAGGATGGAGCGCTAATTCTCCGTCGCGCAATTTGCTGAGCAGGTTTTCGCCCACGTGCGCTACGGACTCCAACTTGGTGAAGCCGAGAAATCCGCAGGTGCCCTTGATGGTGTGGATGGTCCGGAACACGCTGGCCAGCGTGTCGCGGTTGCGCGGGTCCTTTTCGAGGCGGACCAGCTCCCGGTCCAGCAAGTCCAGATTCTCAGCACTTTCGACAAGGAACTCGCGAACAATTTCATCGCTCATCGAAGCCACACCCTCTCAAGACGAAAAACCATTTACCGCCGAAGTCACGCACAAACGCATTAGCCGCGCTTAATCATTTCTGTGGAGGTAATCCATCGTCGTGAAGTGAGCACGCAAGGTGCCAGATGAAAGCGCGAGTTCGTGCCCGCGCCGATGCCGGCTTAGTGCGTTGGAGGGTTGTTTCGCGCGTGAATGCGGGTCGCGACAGGCATCGAGCAATGTGCTGCAAAAATCCAGACGGCCTTGGGGGATTCCAGAATGGCAAGGTGCGAGGAAAGAGGACCAGACTGGTACCTCTTTCCGCTGACACGAACGACCGGGATCTGTTCGGCCAAAGCGAAAACTATTCGACTGCCCGCGTCAAGGCATTAGCGTTAGCGGATTTCGTACTCGGCCTAGTGCAAGGCTGCGTGCATTTCGATGATGATCTTCTTCTCGTTCAGGCGTTCGAACTCTTCGATAAGCGCGGACTGCGGCATGAGAACCACGAAGGAACGGATGACCAGCAAGGAGGGCGAGCCATCCACAAAAACGCAAGTTACTCTGATTCTTGAGGTGAGCGACCGACATACCCAAAAGTGCTAGCTATGTAGCCGGTACATTCTGTTACCCATGTCTCCGGTCTAGACCTGAAAAGAATGGAGCCGAGAGTGGGAGTTGAACCCACGACCTGCCGATTACGAATCGGCTGCTCTACCACTGAGCTACCTCGGCTCGGACCACTGTTTATGCGGATTTCTTGTAGCCGTGCGCTTGCTGCTGACTCATTGTCCGACTCTTCAAACGTTGCATTCCAACGTCCGGATTACTCGCCGTCCCGGCTTCGAATCAGAAAACCAATGACCCTCTTGCACAGCGACTTCGCGCAACTCCGCTTTCTAGCATCGCAAAATAGTATGCCAGAGTCGTTCCGATATCGCTATGCCGCAGGATCGCTAGCATAGCCTCGGGCGAGCGCCAATTCATATAAAATTGCCCGCGAGACTCCATCGGAGTGCAGCCCCTAGCCCATCAGAACCAACGTCGGGCATCGCCCCTTAGATGTTGTGGTGTTATCTACGAAGCGATGATGGGGATGGATTCTGAGGAGTTCCCGGAAAATTAAGGGAGTCTGACTGCGATAGATCTCATCCTCACCAATTTTCATGTCTCTATCGGCGAGCGCTTCTTCCTTATGCTCTGCGAACGAGCCAGACGATCAGACAGATAACCAACAGCGTGCCGAGTATTCCGTATCCAAACATAGTTGCCTCCACCGAGCTTCCGAGAGATGGGGACATGCTAGAGCCAAAGGAACGCGCGTGTCTGTCCTCTTTGACACGTTTCGCACTTTTACCCAGGCGCTTCTCGACCCTATCGACTCCGTGTTTCTCACCCTGGTATGCAAACTGTTCCCACGCGGCACGAGCTCTTCGTCGATCACATTTCCCACGATCGATTTCGGTTGAGAGAACGCCGTTGTTCACGTGGATCTTGCGCCTCAACCATTTGCAAAAATACCCTTTTCTTATGCCCACTTCGGATCGTTTTCAAATATGTACCGAATGAGACGGGACTTTGGGCGTCAAACGCAGTATGCTCGCGGCTCCTGGCTCGCCTGCCGCAATTACGACTTTTCCGATAAGAGGAGACTCAAAATGAAACCCGGTGAAGGCAAAAAATGCGCGCATCCCGTTTGTTCGTGTATGGTGACATCTGGAGATTATTGCAGCACCGAATGCGCCGCGATGGAAAAGACTCCCGACCTCGATTGCAAGTGCGGGCACGCCGGTTGCAAAGGAAGAGTCGAATAATTCCAAGTTTAAAATCTGCTTAGGCCGAACGACCCGGAGATCGATGCGTGAGTGTGCCAATCCGTTGACGCGCCCTCGATGGATACGCGCTCCACTTCCGCCTGGGAGAGTGTCTGAAGTCATTTCTCCGTCGCGTCAAGGGCAAATGCAACCACGTCCGTTCAGCGCAATCGGTGCGTTCGCGCAAATTCGACTGGCGGATTCCCGATGTCGCGCATCTCCGCCAGGCAGCGCTGCATTAGTTTGATCGAGTTCGCCACCTGCCGCGCCGAATCTCTTCCACCCGTTATCTTTCGATTGCCTAATCGTTCCAACGACGCTTTCAACGACGGGGCGTACCTCCCTGTACAGGCCCGCAACTTTTTTGCGGCGCTGCGATGCTCCTCGTCCAGCCAATGCAATCGTTGGACCACCAGCGCCGCGCCCTCCCGCTCAAACACTCGACCGAGTTGCACGCCAATGTCGCCGATGGCGCTGATCACGGCTTCGTCCAGGGGCACGGCGGTCTCCGATGAGAACTCCAGGACTGCTCTTAGGGTGTTTCCTTCCAAAACCGAAAAACCGACCGAGCGGGTCAGGCCAGCCTTTTTCCCTTGCCGCATACGGTAATCAAGCACGAATTTGTTGGTCAAGTCCTGCTCGAACATTTCCGTGGCCTGTCGAAAGCCCGCGAATCGATGCGCGTCGCTAAAATACCAGATCGGATTGGGAACAAACCTCGTTGCCGATTGCTCATCGATAAGAAACAGCCGGCCCACGGGCCACCCGATTTGCTGACAGACCTCTCTCAGGCACACCTGCGCGGCATCGGAGGCGATGGTCGAACCGTTGATTGCGATCGTAATTCTATGCAGCAACCGCAACGCCCCAGCCTTGGTTTGCTCGCTTCTCTTGCGTTCCGTAATGTTTTCAAACACCGTACCGACACAATTGCCGGACAGCGGAAAGCAATCGAACCAAAATACGCTGTCTTGGTCACTGCGATTGGCGCATCGCACCTCACCAATGCTTTCCGGTTTACCGGAAGCCACCACCGTGCGGCACCGATCGGGAAAATCGGTGCGCAGGAGCGCGGGAAACGCTTCGCCAATAACCTTGCCGACCGCTTCGCGCGCGGACATCCCCAACTCCCGCTCGGCGGCCTCATTCAGATCGAGCAACCGCAGACTGCGGACGTCGCGAGGATCTTCCAGCCGCCACACCAGCACCCCCAGGTGGATATTGTGGAAGGTCTGCATTTGAGCGGAGAGGTCCACGCCCCTTACCGCATGTTCTCTGGGGGCCACACCAATGGTGTTGGTAGGCTGGGTCAGGAGCGACGGTCGCGGCCCTGCGCCTGGTTGCATGTCGTCTCCGCAAAATGGGTTGGTGCTAGAACTACAGTCTAGATAACCTAGTGCAGTACTATTCGAAGTTAAACATACGTTTTACGATAACGCAAGAGGCTCGTCACTTTCCTCCCGGACATTCAATAAATATATATTGACCCTGCCGCTAAATAACGTATAGCACTAAACCGATCTGTTAAGGTATACTTCTTGGTACGATACTCACTTAGGAGGTCCCATGATCGTCGCCGATCGCTTGCGTTCACTCCGGGAACAGAAAAAACTTTCGCAGGGAGACATTCAAGAGCGCACCGGGCTGCTGCGGTGCTATGTCTCGCGCGTGGAAAATGGTCATACCGTTCCCGCGGTGGAAACGCTTGAAAAGTTTGCGCGCGCGCTTGAGGTCCCTCTGTATGAGCTGCTCTATGAAGGCGACGAACCTCCCCAGCGCCATCCGATCCTCGACGGCAAGGGATCCGGCGCCGGGTCGTGGGGCACCTCGGGTAAGGAAGCCCGGTTTCTACGCCAACTGATACGCTTCCTTTCGCGCATGGACGAAAAGGATCGCAAGTTACTCTTGTTCATAACCGCGAAAATGACCAAGGGCAAAGCCGCCAAGTAGCGCCGGTGCGCAAATCGTAGGCCAGGAACCGGAGCGCGGTTCGCGCCGCGGCGGAATCCCCCAAAATCGCGACTCTGTCAACACCCGCCGCTACCGTGAGAACGGGTACATCAGCCAGCCGATTCCAATGCCGATGAGCAGAAACAACAGCAGCGACCACCCGATGTACTTCAGGCGCTCCAGCGCGGGTCTGCGGCTCAAGAACCCGAACGCAATCGAAATCCCCAGGGCAAACAGGAACATCGCCTGAAAGTGGCTTAGCTCAAACGTCACGCCGCCCTCAAGCCTTCCGCCCGCGCGCCGCTTCGTAAGCATGCAACGCGGCCAGCAGATTTAGCACCCCCGCGGCCGCCAGGAATCGCGTGCCATAGTCGCCATCAGCGCGCGATACGTCGGGTCCGTTAACCTCAATTGATTTCGCAAGCAGGTAAAAGCTTCCTGTGCCCACGTCGGCGATATAGCCCAGCGTAGCAAAAGCGTCGCCCCCATTGGCGCTAAACAGGTTTCCGCGCATGCCCGCGCCAATGACCACCAGCACTCCTACGGTTAGGAAACACGCCACAGCCCTGCCCCACATTTTCAATAGGGCATGCCCGAGTCCCGGCAAAATCCACGCAGCCAGGCCCACCAGGCACGCGACTCCGCCGGACTTGGGCGCAATCTGCGCTGTATCCGGCGGGTGCACGGGCACATCCCCCGATAGGGTCGTCTGCGCGCTCGATTGCGTTTCATCAGTCATGACTGTCCTCGGAAAGTATTGGTGCGTGTTGCGTCTACGCCAGGAGCGCCAGGATTTCTTGCTGAACCGCGCCAGTTACTCGAGCTTCGTGCTCGCCAATGTACACGTTCAATTCCGTGCGGATGCCGAACTCCGGTAAATAAATCCCCGGCTCGATCGAAGTGCAC
The DNA here is from genome assembly GCA_963810355.1 of uncultured Acidobacteriota bacterium. GTDB lineage: Bacteria > Acidobacteriota > Terriglobia > Acidiferrales > UBA7541 > Acidiferrum. The sequence goes on along the minus strand of CAWENU010000005.1, from coordinate 312,798 downwards.
GTTCGCGCAATCAGGTGCCGCACATCATGCGTTTCCAGCCCGTCCATATTCGCGCCGTTGCCGTGAACCGATTCGCCAATGCTATGACCGGTGCGATGAAAAAAGTACTTCCCGTAACCCGCTTTCTCGATCACCTCGCGCGCGGCTTTGTCCACTTGCCAGCCTTGCAGCGGCTTTCCTCGAGCCACGCTCGAAACAATAAGATCCACCGCTTTATCACGCGCCTCTCGTGCAATCCGAAAAATCTTGGCGTACTTTTCGGGGACCTCAGCACCAAGAAAGCCGATCCAGGTGATGTCATAGTAGACGCTGCCTGGTGCATTCATCTTGCCCCACACATCGAGCAGCAGCAGGTCTCCTTCCCGGATCACCGCAGATTTCCCCGCTATCGGACCATAATGCGGATCGCTTGCGTTGGCATTTACCGCGACGTCCGGCCCTTCTTCTCTTTGAATCCCCGCGGATGCAAACTCGCCGACGATCCATTGCTGCAGATCGTACTCGGTGAAATTCTTCTTCTCGCGCACGTGCCTTGCCGCTTGTTGAAACGCCTCTTGTACAATTCTGTCGATTTTTTCGCCCGCGGCACGGTGCGACTTCAGTTGTTCCGGAGTCCAGCACGCTTCATATTTCTGCACCAGATCCGCGGAACTAACGACCTTCACGCCTGCGCCGCGGACTAACTCGACCGTGCCGGCATCCACCATCGCCACATATGGAATCGCGGCCTTAGGGGAGTACTGCATGGCCACGGTTTTCGCACGCCCCAGAATCTTCGCCAGATTCTTGCGCAACTCTTCCTGGCCCGCGTAGTAAAAAGTTTCGCCGGGCAACGCCGCCAGAGACTCTGACTCGATCTTGTGAACTAGTTTTCGCGGCTTACCCTTCGCGGGCACGAAGTAGAACCAGCGGCGTGTCCGCATGCCGGCCGGAAGCTTCAGGATGCGCTGCGCGATCGGATCGCGTCCGCGAAAATCATAAAACAGCCAACCGTCAAGCTTCGCCGCCCGCAAATCGCCCTGCACTTCCTGTAGGTCAAAACCCATGCGTCTCCGCTTCGCGCTGCTGACCACCTGTAGATCGAGGCTGGGCTCGCTAGAAGTCATCTCATAAATGCATCTCAGGGGGTCGGAGCTTTAGCTCCGACTTTTAAAGACACGCAAAATCGGGCTTTAGCCCCTGAGGAAATTCTCCTCTTCCCGTCTCGGCCATTTATGAGCCGACCTCTATGCCTCTCGCGTCCAAAGCCCCAGTATTTGCTGCTCATGCACTCCGCGAATTTCGACGCGTTTGATGCGGCTGCGTTCGCCGCTGAGGATTCTAACAGCCGACTTCGGCGTTTTCAAAAGCTCCGCCAGATATTCGCAAAGCGCCGCATTCGCACGATCTTCCACGGCTGGCGCCTGCAGCCGTATTTTCAAAGCGCCATCGACCACTCCCGTAATTTCATCGCGGCTGGCGCGCGGTTGGACGCGAACTTGAAAGACCACCGCTCCGCCGCGCGACACCATCTCCAGCTTTTGACCACCCGGATTACTTGCCAATTCGCGAACTCCGCCGCTCACCAGGCGCGTCCATATTGCACCGGTCCCGTGATTTTTACACCGAGTGCGTGGGCCGCCCGCCGCGGCCAGTAGGGGTCGCGCAACATCTCGCGCGCAAGAAACACCAGATCGGCTTGCTCCGTGGCAAGGATCGTGTCCGCCTGCGCGGGATCGGTGATCATGCCGACCGCGCCGGTCGCGATTCCGGCCTGCTTGCGAATCGCCTCCGCGAAACCCACCTGGTAGCCCGGCCCAACGGGAATCTTCTGATACGGCACCGCCCCGCCGCTCGATGTATCGATCAGATCGACGCCCAGCGGCTTCAACCGTTTGCTCAACTCGATGGTTTGTTCCAGGTCCCATCCGCCCTCCGCCCAGTCCGTTGCCGACACGCGGCAAAATAGAGGCAAGGTCGCAGGCCACACTTCCCGAATGGCCTTCGCGACTTCGAGCGCAAAGCGAACTCGGTTGTCGAACGTTCCCCCGTACTCGTCGTCCCGTGTGTTGCACAGCGGCGACAAGAATTCGTGAATCAAGTAACCGTGCGCGGCGTGAATCTCCACGAGCTGGAATCCAGCGGCCAGCGCGCGTTCCGCGCCCTTTCGGAATGCCGCAACGATTCCACGGATTTCGTCAACTTCCAGAGGATGCGGCACGGTGTAACCCGCATCGAACGGCAGCGCGCTTGGAGCTACGGGTTCCCATCCACCGTTACCTATAGGCACTGGTTTGCCCCCGGCCCATGGCACCCCGGTGCTGGCTTTGCGTCCGGCATGCGCCAACTGCATCCCCACCACGGCTCCCTGGCCCTTTACAAACTCCACGATCGGACACCACGAGTCGATATGCGCGTCATCGTAAATACCGGCATCCCCCGCCGAGATTCGCCCCCGCTGTTCGACCGCGCTGGCTTCGGTGATCACCAGGCCCGCGCCACCCACCGCCCGGCTCCCCAAATGCACCATGTGCCACGGTTGCGGATGACCTTCCTTCGCCGAGTATTCACACATCGGCGACACCGCAACCCGATTTTTCAATTCAACCTCTCGCACTCGAAACGGCGTAAACAGCTTCATCAATCCCCCAGGAATTCCTAACAGACTGCGGAAAAAAAAACACCCCTGTCATCCCGAACCCGCGTTGTTTGCGGGTGAGGGATCTGCTTTTCGCAACAAAACCAAGGGAAAAGCAGATTCCTCACCCCGTTCAAAAACCGAACGGGTTTCGGAATGACATATTTCGAGTTTTTCCGCGCCCTGCTACACATTCGGCGCGGGCCGCGGGCCAAACAACGCCGTGCCCACCCGCACTTCCGTCGCGCCTTCCTCAATCGCCACTTCAAAATCATGCGACATGCCCATCGACAAGACCGGCAACGGCAACCCTATTCTCTTCTCCAACTGATCGCGCAATTCCCGCAGCTGCCGAAAGTACGGCCGCACCTGCGAAGGATCTTCGAGATAAGGCGGAATGCACATCAATCCGCTTAGATGTAGCGCCGGCAGCGTCGTCACTTTCTCTGCCAGTTCCGGAAGCTCCCTAACGCCCACGCCATTCTTGGTCTCTTCCTCCGCCACGCGTACCTCCAGCAGCACGCGCAGCTTCCCTCCACCGCCAGCATCGCCGCGCGCGCGATCCAACCGCTGCGCCAGCCCGAAATCGTCCACCGAATCTACGGAATGAAATAGTCCAGCCGCACGCGCCGCCTTGTTGCTCTGCAAATGCCCGATCAGGTGCCACTTGGCTTCAAGATCGCCAAGCCCTCCGCGCTTCCCTTCCCACTCCTGCACCCGGTTCTCTCCAAAATCTCGCAAGCCGCCGGCATACGCCGCACGAATCGCCTCCGCCGGGTGCGTCTTCGAGATGCCGACCAGCGTAATCTCCTCGGCACGACGCCGGACCCGGCGCGCCGCCGTTTCGATCCGCTCTCGTATCCTCACCAAATTTTCGGCCACAACATTCGCGCTCACGCCGGCCAGCAACCTCCAATTTCCGTCCTTATTTCATTTACTTCGTTACTTCCTTACTTCGCTTTTCTCGTCTTTCTTCCTCAAGATACCACGCGCCCCGTTGCGGCACGTTGCGGCACGTTGCGGCCTGGCGCGTCTCTGGTTAAACTGTTTAGCAACGTGTTCACACCCCCGGGCAAACTCATCGCTATCGAAGGCATCGACGGGAGCGGCAAGCGCACCCAGCTCGATCTGCTCCACAAAGCCTTGACCGCACGCGGCGCTCAGGTTCACGCGACCGGTTTTCCCCACTACGACTCGTGGTTCGGCAAGATGGTCGGCCAATTCCTCAATGGCGAATTTGGCCCGCTCGATGAGGTCGATCCTCGCTTCGCCGCGCTTCTGTATGCTGGCGATCGCTTCGAAGCCAGGCAGGAGCTATCCGCGGCCCTCGAACAGGGCAAGGTGATCCTCGCCGACCGTTACATCCCGTCCAATCTCGCTCACCAAACCGCCCGCGTGCCACCTCACAAGCGCGACGCATTTATCGCCTGGCTCGAACATCTCGAGTATTCCATTTACGGTCTCCCGCGCGAAGTCCAGGTGATCTACCTGCGCGTGCCCGCGGCCGAAGCCCAGGCGCTCGTCTCCCAGAAGTCGGCTCGTAGCTATACCTCCGCCAAGCAAGACATCCAGGAGAGCAGCCTGCGCCACCTCGAGGATGCCGCCGCTATGTACGACGTTCTATCGCGCCGCCCACACTGGGCGACCGTCGAATGCTTCGACGTCGTCCGCAATGAAATGCGCGCCCCGGACAAAATCGCCGCCGACGTCCTGGCTCTCGTCGAGCCGCTGCTCGCCGCGCAGACCGCCGGACAAGCCGCGAAGGGGCGGCCCTAGCCATGGGCTTCTCCGAATTTCTCGGCAACGAGCCCCTGGTGACCGCCCTCCGCGGCGCCTTGCGCAGCCAGCGTGTGCCTCACGCCTTACTCTTCACCGGCCCGCGCGGCGTCGGCAAATACACCCTCGCTCGCATGTTCGCACAGGCCGCCAATTGCGAGCGCCTCCCCGACGACTTCTGCGGCGAGTGCGCAACCTGCAAACGTATCAGCCTGCTGGCCGAGCCGCAAAAACTCATCGAGCAGGGCCTCGCCGAGCGCGGCGAGAGCGCCGACGCCGCAACGGTCGAGCGTGTCCCGCTCATTCTGCAATCGCACCCCGACGTGTGGGCCCTCGTTCCCGATCCCGTTCGCCTGAAGACTCCCGTCGCACGCCCGATGCTCCGCGTTGGCCAACTCCGCGCCGTCCAGCGCGCCGCCTACTTCCAGCCTATGGGCCGCCGGCGCGTCTTCATTCTCGACGGCGCCGAAACCATGCGCTGGGACGTCGCCAACGTCTTCCTGAAAATCCTCGAAGAACCTCCCGGCTCGGCGACGTTGATCCTGACCGCACCGTCGCCGCACGTTCTTTTACCGACGATCATCTCCCGGTGTCTGCAATTTCATTTCGCGCCCCTGCCCCAAGCCGAAGTCGAGGAGATTCTGAAGCGGAAAACCGACCGCAAGCCGGCCGACCGCAAACTCGCGGCACAACTCGCCGAAGGCAGCCCCGGTATCGCCATGGAAATGGACGTCGAGGAAACCGTCCAGCGCCACCGCAACGCCTTGCGTATCCTCGATCGCGCCGCCCGCGCCGAAGGCTTCGCACAACTCTTCGCCGACACGGGCGCGCTCGCCAAAGATCGCGATTCTTCCTTTGAGGATCAGCTCCAGGTTTTCTACTCCCTGCTCGGCGACCTTCTCGAGCTGACCTCCGGCGCAAAACAACCCCGCCTTCGCAACCTGCATCTGTCGAAGGAACTGGAAGTCCTCAGCAAAGTTGTGGATTCTTCCTGGGTAATGCGGGCCATCGCCGGATTCGATGAACTTCACTCCGGCTTGCGACGTAATCTTAATCGACAGCTGGGTCTCGACGCGCTGGCGGCCTCCCTGGCGCAAATTTCGCCGCGAGCAAATGTGTCAAACCTATGACTAATCTGTTTGAGTTAGCTTCCGCCGATATTTCTTCCCGCAACTGTAACCCGGCGGACAGTGTATGCATCATACGAATGAAACCACCCCTACCTGTAAGGAGCAGTCATGGTGAACCGCAGGATGTTCCGTCCTGGCTTCGCGGACGTGAAGGAACAGATGCCTCCTAGGACGCAGCACGGAAACAATGGTCCCGCGCCGAGCAAGAAGCCTGCTCCGCCGGAGATGACCCACGCCGAGAATTTTTACTGGGTCAAGCAGATGCAGGCCCGCACTCCCATGGCGGTCGTCCTCGATAGCGGCGAAACCCTGCGTGGCACGGTGGAGTGGTACGACCGCGATTGCATCAAGCTCACTCGCCAGGGCGCTCCAAACCTGCTCATCTTCAAGCGCGTAATCAAATACGTCCACAAAGACGGCGAAGAATCCGCCAACGGCGGCGACGAGTAATCGCTGTTCCGCAACTCACGACCTCCAATTTCTACAAGATACCCGCGACCCGAAATTCCGGCCCGCGACCTCAAGTTTCTCTCCGATACGCTGTAGAGGCGGGACTTATTTACCCTGAGCGTCGAAGGGCCTCGCCCGAAAGCTGCGTCTTGGCATCAACAGTCCACGCAAGAACCACCTCCACGGTTGGAAGACCGCCGCCTCTTTTTGGACTCAATAGTCCACTACATCGGCTCGAACGAATGCCCCCCGGCAGCCCCAAACGTAAGCAGCGCCTTAGCCGCCAGCTTTCCCTTGGCGTCGAAAATCTCGCACTCCGTAACCACAAAGTTTCGACCCGCCCGCAGCACCCGCGCCTCCGCTCGAATCCGCCCTCCCGGCACCGGCTCCAAATAGTTGATCTTCAGCTCAATCGTGGCTAGCGCCGTTCCCTTCCGCAGTACGGTATGCGCCGCCATGGCCCCGGCAGTATCCGCCAATGCCGCCAATATCCCTCCGTGCACGACCCCGTGCAGTTGTTTGTGACGCGAGCGCGCGTCCATTCGGAGCACCGCACACCCCTTTCCGACCGTCTCCAGTGAAAATCCCATGAGGCGGATGGCATGGCTCGACCGCAAGCCCTTTCGCGCGGCGGCGGTGAGTCGCTTCGCATGTTTGGTCACTTTTCGCGCCATCGAACCCAGTCCCACTCGCAACCCCATGCCGCCGCCTCAGTACGCCGAAAGCCCGCCATCCAGCGGGATCGCCGCGCCGGTCACCCACGAAGATTCCTTCGATGCCAGATAAACCGCCAGCTCCGCCACATCCTCGGGCTGTCCGATGCGCCCAAGAGGAATGCCGGCAATGCGCGCGCGCCTAGCCGCCTCGCCCTCGGGACTCGCGTCGAACAGCCCGCGCACCAGTTCCGTCTCCACGATCGAAGGACAAATGCAGTTGACCCGCACGCCTTCGTGCGCGTGATCCAGGGCCATGGCCTTGGTCAGCATGGTCACGCCGCCCTTGCTGGCGCAATATGCGGCGCGGTTCTTCATCGCCACCAGTCCTAAAATCGACCCAATATTCACAATCGCTCCGCCACCCGCCTTGCGAAATTCCCGCAGCGCTGCCCGCGACATCAGATAGGGTCCCTTGAGATTCGCGGCCATCAACCGGTCCCACTCCTCCTCCGCAATCCCTTCCACCGTCGAAACGCTCAGCACACCCGCATTGTTGACCAGAATATTCAGCTGTCCGAATCTCTCCGCCGCCTGTCTCACGGCTCGCTCCGCGTCCGCCCCGCGCGTGACATCGCATTCCACGGCCAGACCCTCACCGCCGGACTCTTCGATCTCCCGCACCACCTCTTGCAGCTTCTCCATGCGCCGCGCCGCCACCGCCACCTTCGCGCCTTCCCGGGCGAACGCCAGCGCGATGGCGCGTCCCATTCCGGTACCGCCACCCGTAATCAACGCGCTCGATCCCGCCAGCCGTGTCACGTTTTCCCCTTCTCCCGCGTCTAATCGAGCCAGATCGCTCTTGCTCGTTCAGTTGGAACGGGCGCGACTCTAGCATCGGGTGCTTCGCCCTGCAAGGCACGCGAACCGCGTTCTCAAGGCATTGCAACGTTACCGGCGAAGCATCGAACCTGTTGGGATGACGGAGCCCACGCATGCGTATTGGCATAACCTGCTATCCCACCTACGGCGGCTCCGGCGTCGTCGCCACCGAGCTTGGCCAGGAACTCGCCGCTCGCGGCCACGACATCCATTTCATCAGCTACGCTCCGCCCATCCGCATGAACCCTAACGATCCCCGTATCCACTTCCACGAGGTCGAAGTCGCGTCGTACCCGCTCTTTGACCATCCACCCTATACCTTGGCGCTTGCTACAAAAATGCTCGAAGTGTTTGAGGCGGAGTCCCTCGACATCCTCCACGTCCATTACGCGATCCCGCACTCCGTCAGCGCTCTGCTCGCGCGGTCTATGGCCGCGCCGCGCCGGCTGCCGTTCGTCACTACCCTGCACGGCACCGACATAACACTGGTGGGCAGCAATCGCAGCTATCTCCCGATCACCCGCTTTTCCATTGAGCAAAGCGACGGCGTGACCGCCATCTCCGACTACCTCCTGAAGCAGACGCTTAAGGAGTTCGACATCAAGCGCCCCATCGAGGTCATCCCCAACTTCGTGAATTGTGACCTCTACACGCGCAAACCAAACGAAGCGCAGCGCGCCCAATGGGCCCCCAACGGCGAGCCCATCCTCATGCACCTCTCCAATTTCCGCCCGGTCAAACGCGTAACCGATGTCGTCGAGATCTTCTCCATCGTTCGCGCCAAAATGCCCGCCAAGCTGGTCCTGATAGGCGACGGCCCGGACCGCGGCGCCGCCGAATACCTGGTCCGCAAAAAACGCCTCCAAAAGGACGTCTTCTTCTTGGGCAAACAAAACGGTGTCTACGAAAAACTCAGCTCGGCCGACCTGTTCCTGCTTCCCTCGCAGCTCGAATCGTTCGGCCTAGCCGCGTTAGAAGCCATGGCCTGCGAAGTTCCGGTAGTCGCCACGAACGTCGGCGGCCTGCCCGAAGTAGTCCAGCACGGAGTCGATGGCTACTTAGTGGCCCCTGGCGACGTAAAGGAAGCGGGTCGCTACGCCCTGGAAATCCTGACCCGCGCCGACCACGGCCGCGAAATGGGCCAACGCGCCCGCGTCAACGCCAAAGCCAAATTCTGCGCCAACGACGTAATCCCCCGTTACGAAGCCTACTACCAGCGCGTTTTGTCGGAATCGAAGGCCGCGACCGCCTGAGTTTCGGTCCGGCAGTTTTTGAAGCCGCAAATCGCCCGCCTCGGAAGGCGGCCGCTACAATCAACCCGTGCCCTTACGCCCAGCTGTGCCGCCTGCCGATTTCTAGTTAACCGTTCCGACCCTCCCCCCGCCTTTTTCCGTAAGTGCGGATTCCAAAGGACTTTAAGTTCAACCATTTTGGAAGTGCGGATTCTAAACGAGTTACGGACGCGTTTTTCGTAAGTGCGGATTCTGAAGGACTTAGGGATTTGCAGCAGGAAATGACGAAGGAATGAAATAACGAAGTAATGAGGTAAAGACGGGCGGGACGGGTATGGAGCCGAAGTATCACAACCCATGATAGCACGGATTGTTAACTATATCAAACTATTTATTACTCGATACCATTCGAACGATTCAGCGCCCTGGTCGGTCTAAGAGTTAGTCGCCTATTTCTTTGAGCGATAAAGTAACGTCCGGTCTGTCCCCAGGCCGCCTAGCCAGCGTTTGCCCGGACGAGTTATAACAGTGGTACTGGGGTATGAACATGAGTAAGTGCATCTACTGTCCTAACGAAGCGAACAGCGAAGAGCACCACCTTCCACGCTGTCTTGGCAAGTTCAGCGGATACGTCGAACTGACTGACCGGGTGTGCATGGAGTGCAACAACGTTTGCGGATTGCTTGATGAGCAGCTTTGTAGAAGCGGGATGGAAGCGTTTTATCGGGTGTTGCTTGGAATCACTGGCCGGAAGGAACACGAGAAGGTGAACTCCTTTTACCGGGGTAGCGCAGGCGGTGGTCGATTGGAGATGCTGGGCACCAACCAGCAGACTGGCAACAACGTATTGCTCGAACTAACTGGCGAGAACCAAGTCAGAGAACTTCGCTGCGTTCAGTTGGTTGCGGAAGATGACACTGTGCGTGTCATTGTGATTCCAGACGGCATGACGCCAGAGCAGTTCAGAGCAGAGTTTGACGCGCTGGGCATCAAGCGATTCAAACACGGGAACTTTTGTGCGGCACCGGAAGAGATGCCGTGGGTGGAATCGTTGATTGGGACGCTTCAGTATGAGAAGAAAACGATGTCACCGCCCAGTACCGGGCCGATCATCTACGGACCGTCTGCCATCAAGTTTACGGTTACAAGCCGGTACTTTCGATGTATCGCCAAAATCGGGTTTCATTATTTTCTGACGAAGATGCCACAGTTTAGGGGCGATGAGGAATGCTTTGCCGACATTCGGCACTTCATCATGAATCCATCCAACGCGGCTGAAAGCGAAAGATTCGTCACATACAAAGAAGGCCAACTAGTCTGGGGTGTGGATGCTGGTCGCCGACTGAAGAGCTGGGGTCACGTGGTCTGCGTGCAAGCTGACTATCTGAACCTGACAGCCAAGATCCAACTGTTTGCTGGGCCAGAGACGAAGCCATTTTGCTACACGGTACAGCTTGGCAAGAACCCTTCGCGGATTATCTACAACGAAGCTCATGGAGATTTTTTCGCGTACCATCCGAAAGAGCAGCGTGGGGAGTTTGACGGCGAAGTGACTGAATTGATTCACGTGCTCAGCACGTAGCACCGCCGCGGTCCGTCGGAATCGCCAATTTGCAGAATTACGGACGAACTTGTTCGCAGCTGGTTGCTGCGCAATGGCGGCGTACTGCAAACCAGTGATAGAGACGCCGCATGCGCGGCATCAGGCCGGGGACCCGCGCAAGCCAGGCGAGCGGGCGGGCCCACCAAATCTCACGGGCCAGCGCCACCGCTGCATCCGCGCCGCCATGCTGCCGCCCGTCCTCAAGCAACACGCGCATTTCGCGCATCAGCTCCGCCTGCGGCAAGCCCAGGAGCGCCGCAACCCGCGCATCCTGCAACGGCGCAACCGCGAATCCGCGTCGCTCCAAAATTGGCGCGACCCATTGCGCTATTCGCGTGCAGAATCCGCAGTCGGCGTCAAAGAACAGCCATCCCCGCGCATGGCGTCCCTTCCCGTCCGTAAACTCCGAAGCCAGCGAGATCATGGGCCGTTTCCTTCCTTACGTACTTCGTTACTTCATTACTTCTTTACGTCATTACTTCATTCCTCTCATCGCTTCCCGTTCTACCCGGCCTTCTTCCCTATGAGCGTCACTACCTTCCCGCGCAGCTTCACGACACTCTTCAGCGAGCCCGTCGGCATCCGCAAAATCTCTTCGAACAGCCCGCTCATGGCCGTCAAGAACTCCTGCATGCTCTCCAGCCGTTCCCGTGTGTAGGCATCGCCCTGCGGATTGGCCTTCAACTCGTCGACACATTCCCCAATCGCGCGCAGGGTCGGATCGATCTCCCGCCGCTTGCGCTCCTCCGAAACGATCCGGAAAATATCCCAGACATCCTTGATGGACTCGAAGTGATCGCGGCGATCCCCGAGGACGTGCACCACGCGCACAATCCCCCACCCCTGTAACTCCCGCAAACTGGTGCTGACGTTCGACCGCGCTACCGCTAGGGTGCTGGCAATTTCGTCCGCCGGCACTGGCTTCGGGGACAGAAACAGCAACGCATGCACCTGGGCTACGGTGCGGTTAATTCCCCAGCGCGTGCCCATTTCGCCCCAGTGCAGAATAAATTTCTGGGCTACCGGGGTCAGGTTGCTCTTCGTCGTTTCGCTCATGTTCCATCCTCACTAGCAAGAAGGCGTTCGAGTTGGGGAAATTAAAGGCGCCCGCTTCGGAAAGCGGCCGCTACGAGTAGGAGGATCCATCAGTGTCGTCCGTTCTTTCTGTACGTACAGAATATACCGCAGATACAGTCTCCATGTCAAATCTCCGACGACTCTTCATTTTTCCAGTGATTTCAGGGAAGACACGCGCGGGTGCCGGCCCGCGGCGAAGAGCCATCCGAGCGCTTCACCGTCGGCGGCCCCTCCTTTCAGATACCGGTCGAAGAACGCTACGCTGTAGTTGTCAATTACCTCGTGATATGTGGGGTTAAGGCCGGTCCAAGCTAGATGCCCGGCACCTTCGAATTCGACGTAATATTTGGGAGGCGAGGAGCGGTCGTAGGCACCGTTGACTCGTCGTACTTCCGGCGTAATCCCCAAGTCGAGCGTGCCTCCCTGATACATCACCGGCACGCCCATGCCCGATAGATTCCCGCTCGACAGGTAAGGCGTGCAGTAAGGAGAAAGCGCCAGTACCGCTTTGACGCGCGCATCCTTCCACGAGTTCCACGCTCCCGCGATGCCCAGGACTGTATATCCGCCCAGCGAATGACCCGCGATTCCAACTCGGTTGGCGTCCACCGGTACGCCTTGAGGAGTCTGTTGTGCCAGCACAGCGTCCAGCACGGCCTTCATGTCTTCGCGCCGGTCCCGGTAGGTGGCATCGCTCCACTTGCCGCCGTGGGCGAAAGGCTCCTCGGGTCGCCCAGGTGACGCCGACCTGTTTGCCGTGCCGCAATGCGCATCCTTGTGATTCGGCGCTAGCACGAGGTAACCCGCTTTTGCGAGAGCTTCCATGAGGAAAACCGATTGCGTGTTGCACCCGCCAAAACCGTGGGAGAACACGACCACCGGGTAACCTGCCGCCGGCGCCGCACTGCTCGGCTTCCAAAGCGCTACGTCTCGGCCCGCGACCATAAGGTGCGTGACGTTGTCGCGCCCCGCGCCAGCCGCGCGATGGCCGACGAGTGCGGCCAGGGCGATGACGGCCGCAAAGCTCAGCAGTCCAGGAATGCGGCGGCCCATTCCCGAGCGATCTCCCATTGTCCAGTACTCAGCCCACGGTTTGCATGGTCGAAACTAATTCCGGGATGTCGATGCGGATCAGGGTGCCTTCGCCGGGGTGGCTTTCGATCTCCAGGCGGAAATCGGCGCCGTACAAGACGCGGAGGCGTTCGCGCACGTTGCTGAGCCCAATGCCTTCGACGTAAACGTGCGGCATTTTCTCTTCCGAGATTCCCGCGCCATTGTCTTCGATCTCGATGTGCAGGCGCCCGTCGTGGTTGGTGGTGCGCAGCTGGATGCGGCCGCCTTCGAGTTTCGACGCCAGGCCGTGCTTCAAGCAATTCTCGACGATCGGCTGCAGCAGCATGCTGGGGACAAAGGCCTCCAGAGCGGCGTCATCGACCTTGCGCAGAAACTCCAGGTTGTCGCGTCCGAACCGCGCGACTTCGATGTCCAGGTAGTCGTCGATGAAGTCCAGTTCTTCTTTGAGCGGCACAAACGTTTCGTGTTTGCGGAGCAGGCGGCGCAAAATATTGCTAAGCTTCAGCACTACGCCGCGCGCCATGTCCGGATCGAAGCGGATCAGCGAAGATACGGTATTCAGCGTGTTAAACAAAAAATGCGGATTGATCTGACTGGAGAGCGCGTCCATGCGCGCCTTGAGCAGCAACTGCTGATGGCGCTCCAGGTTCATCTCAATGCGCGTGTTGTTCCAAATTTTCAGTGGCGCGGCAACGGACATCACGGTCGCCAGCACGGTGAGCATCAACCACCAGTTCCAGTGCGGGTCGATGGCGAACAGCCATTTGGGCGTGGTCGCCAGCACGAGCGCCACGCGTCCGAGTTCCAACCCGACGCAGGCCAGCAGCGGAAGCAGCTCCCAGGACATTTTGGCCTGGCGCGCCAGCCGCAACAGGTCCCGCGGAATATTCAAAAAGGTGAACGGCCCGAAATTCCACAAATCCTCTTTATTGGGGATCGCCTGGCGCATCAATCCGCCAAGCAAGCCGGCCGTTGCCGCCGCCGGCATCCCCAGCCATTCGTGCCCCATGAGCGCCGGAATGGTGATGATCGCACCGCCAATTGGACCCACGACGCGGCCTCCGAGCAAGCCCATCAAGAACGCGCCTTCCAGAGACAGATCGGCGAACCGGTAAGGAAATCCGACCATGCGCAGGGCCACACCGACAATCAAGGGCGGGGTCATGAACAGCATCAGCTTCAGTTTTTGGTCGGGATCGCGCTCTTCGGTGAACAACACGCGGCGAAAGGTGTTCCAGCGTGCCAGCAACGCCGCAAACGACGCGGCTACGCCTACTTTCAGCAGCAGCGTGAACAGCAAATCCTTGGCGGAGATGGACGTATCGATCATCGAATCGCGAAGCCCGCGGCTGGGGAACCGCCCGAAACTTTGGACAACATGTTGATAACGCTAGCCAATCTCCCGACCGATGTAAAGCGCTCCGAAAATGTAAAGCGTTCGTAAAATATGCATCGAAACAGGGCGGAACGCATCGAATGAAACTCAGTGTGAGCTATAGTCGAAGATCATGGCACTGCTGCTAAACTCGTTGTCGCCGATGCGTACAACCACTCGACGCAAAACTTTGCCCAAAAACGGCCGTCCCGCGGCGCGGAGCGTTGCGCACGCGGAACTCCCGACACGCTACGGGCGGTTCACGATTTACGGTTTCCAGGGCGCGGCCCCGCAGGAAGAGGCGGTGGCGCTGGTGCGTGGCAATGTCAACGGCAGGATCGCGCCGCTGGTTCGGGTTCATTCGCAATGCCTCACCGGCGATGTTCTGGCGTCGCTGCGGTGCGATTGCCGCGCGCAGCTTGAACTATCGCTAAGAAAATCGGTCAGGCGTCGTCAGGCATCCTGCTGTATCTGCCGCAGGAAGGCCGCGGCATCGGGTTGATGAACAAACTGCGCGCCTACGAACTGCAAGACGGCGGCATGGATACAGTGGAGGCGAATCAGGAGCTGGGTTTCGCAGCCGATGCGCGGGACTACGATTTTTCGGCGCAGATCCTAAAACAACTCGGCGCCAGGAAAATCCGCCTGCTCTCCAACAATCCCGAGAAAGTCCGCCAGCTGGAACAAGCCGGGATTCGCGTAGTGGAGCGAGTTCCCTGCCAGCCGCGCATCTCGAAAACTTCCCGCGCGTATCTGCAGACCAAGAAAAAGAAAATGGGCCACATCCTCGACGGTATCTAATGTAGGCGGCGGGCTTTAGCCTGGCCATCGTCCGACAAGCCGCTTGCGCGCCGCATCGTGACCCGATCTTGGCAATAGTCGCCCGTCCTACGTTAGACTACCGTGGTAAACGTCATTTTCGTCCTCCTGGAGTCCCGTATGACCTCCCGATGCACCAACGAAATCGCCACAAATTCAGCGCTCCTGGTTCACTCCGGTGCGGCCATCGACGAACTGCTGGAAAGAGCCTTGACGAGTGCAGGCTGGAGCATCCAACACGTTGCCGACAACGAGGACGTGCTCGCCGCTGCCCGGAAGCATCCAGCCGACTTGATCATCACCAGCCGAAAAACGCGCGGCCCGGAGGACATTGAACTTCTCCGCGAGGTCCGGAGCGTTCGCCCTCACGGCGCTTGATCATCCTCGTGGATGAGTGGACGCCCGGCGATGTGATCGCGGCCATGCGCGAAGGCGCGTTCAGCTACTTCTCGGCACCGTTCGAGCCGTCCGCATTGGCCGGAATGGTGCGCGCCGCCATGTCCGAACCTTGTTGGGACGATGGCATCGAGATTCTGTCCGCGACCCCATCCTGGGTGAGTCTCACGGCCCGTTGCGACATCAGGACCGCCAATCGCCTGGTCCAATTCCTGCACGGAATCAAAGACCCCAGCATTCCCGAAGAGAGTCGAGAAGAGATCATCGCCGCGTTCCGGGAAATTCTACTCAATGCCATGGAGTATGGCGCGCATTTCGACCCCAGCCAGCACGTGGAAATCTCGTTCCTTCATTCCCGGCGCGCCGTAGCCTGCCGCGTCAAAGACCCCGGTCAGGGATTTTCCCTTGAGGAGCTACGCCACGCCGCCAACGACAACTCGGCCGAAGACCTATTCAGGCACGTTGCGGTGCGTGAAGAAAAGGGATTGCGGCCGGGCGGCTTCGGTATGCTGCTGGCAAAAAAGTTCGTCGACGAACTGATCTACAACGAGAAGGGGAACGAAGTCCTGTTGGTGAAATACCTGGATCGGCACGCGAAGTCCGCTGCTTGAGTTTGCAGAGCGGTCGCACCTGTTCAATCGATCGGCGGTGCAGCCTCCATCGTGCGTAGCAATGCCACAATTTCGGGCGCGCCGATGTGCTGGTAGTCGAGCAAGAGCAGTCCGCGACAAGTGCTTGGGATTCTACGACCGCGAAGACGAAAAGGAGCGCTAGCCGCCACCGACGAATTGGACGATTTCGTAGCGGTCGCCGGGTTGAACTTGCGTGTCTGGCCATTTTTGGCGCGGCAGGATTTCAAGATTGCGCTCGATGGCCACGCGGCCGCTATCCAAGCCGAGGTCGCGCAACAGATCGACGACCGTCGCGCCCGCAACAGCGGGGCGCGTTTCTCCGTTCACAGATATTGTCGCGTCCATGGGCATCAACCTACCGCGGGCATCTTGGGTTTTGCGCGCAGTTGAAACCGCAACTGCCCGCGCGCTTCGCCGCAAACGGCCTCGATCACCAGCGCAGCTTCCTCGCTGGCGAGTCGCGGCATCTCGAATTCAAGGTGCGCGTGGCCATCGACCGCGGTGTTGGTGACGACCTCCGTTGGCTCGGCGGCGCCAGCGACCCGCGCCGTGACCCGCGCATTGCCAACGGGAGCCCCGCCCTCTTTGTAACGTGCCACCAGGTACAGGGTAGCGTGTTTCCCGGTGAGCCACGTCCTGGGATTCAGCATTTCGATGGCGACTACTTTCGTCTGCGGCGCGGCCGGCACCGGAGCCGCAGGTTGCGCCTTCACGGGAATCTTCTCGGGCGGACCGGACACGAGCGGGGCGCTCCCGCCGACGGGCCGCGGCGGCGGCATGGGCGGCGCGGTGATTTGCAACACGCCGCTACGAAGCTCCTCGACCACGGTGTAATGCTGATCATCCAATCTTATCTTCAGCGCCTGCTCGCGATCGGGATCCAGCGGCAACAGGTCGTGATATTTATTGGTGCGCCGGTGCAGCACGCGGCCCCGGCAGTGTACGGTGGTGTCGATGATCGCGGTGGTGACGCCGCGATCTTCGGTCTGCACGTGGAACACGGTGCCGTCCACCGTTACGTTTGTGTTGTGACCGAACAGCATGCGTACCCGCACCTCGTCCCAACGATGACCGCGGCAAATATTGCCCGCAGATTATTTTTCGCCGCCCCATTTGACCCGGCGGCGGGTGACTCGCTATTATAACGCTTCGCCATGAGTCAATCAGGCCTACATGCGTACACTCCGCTTCTCGTACACCTCATCTTCGCGGTGGCGCTCGCCGGCGCCTTGACGGCGGTTTCCGTCCTGGTGGGATGGCGTCGCCCGAATCGAGCAAAGCAGCAACCGTACGAATGCGGCGTGGATCCCACCGGCGACGCGCGCCAGCCGTTCTCCGTAAAGTTTTATCTCGTGGCCATGGTTTTTATTTTGTTCGATGTGGAAGCGATCTTCTTGTACCCTTGGGCCTACATTTACCGCGACATGTTCAAGATTTCACACAGTTTTGGAGTCTACGGCTTCGTGGAGATGCTCATCTACATCGCCGTCCTCTTGGTCGGATACATCTATCTGTGGAAAAAAGGCGCGCTCGACTGGCATACATAGTCGAGGCAAAGCGGGGTTTCAGAACCTGTGACGGAGAGCGGCAGTCAACCTACTAATGCTGTAGTCGCCGGGCTGCGCGCGTGGAGCGCCAACGCCATCGAGGAAGTCATCGAGTTCCGTGGCGAAACGACGGTCGTTGTCGCTCGAAAGAATCTGCGGAGCTTAGCGGAACGTTGTCGTGACGACCAGGCTTTGCAGTTCAACCTCCTCACCGACGCCACCTGCATTGATCGTTTCCCGATGGAACCCCGCTACGAGCTGAACTATCACCTGGTTTCCATCCCGTTGCGCCAGAAGGTTCGCATTCGCGTTCCCCTCGCCGGGCACGATCCCGTTGTGGACTCTATGGTTCCCGTCTGGCCGGGCGCGAATTGGCTGGAGCGCGAGATTTTCGACCTGTTCGGGATTCAGTTCACCGGACATCCGGATTTGCGGCGCATTCTGCTTCCCGACGATTGGGAAGGCTATCCGCTGCGCAAGGACTTCCCTGTCGAGGGCTACCGCGACATCCCGGCGATCGCGACCCGCTACACCAGGAGTCGCCCATGACCACCGTCGAAACCGCTACCGGCCCGACAAAAACAATGGTTCTGAACATGGGGCCGCAGCACCCGTCCACTCACGGCGTGCTCCGCATCGTGTTGGAGCTGGACGGCGAAACCGTTCTCAAGGCCGTGCCGGACCTCGGCTATCTCCACACCGGCATTGAGAAGTCGTGCGAAGACAAGACCTATTCGCAGGCGATCACGCTGACCGATCGCATGGACTACCTGAATCCGCTGGGCAATAACCTCGTCTACTGCCTCGCGGTCGAAAAACTCCTCGGCCTGGAAGTGCCCAAGCGGGCGCAATATTTTCGCGTTCTGATGGTGGAGTTGCAGCGGATTTCGTCGCACCTGGTGTGGCTGGGAACGCACGCCATCGACATGGGCGCCATGTCCGTCTTTCTGTACTGCTTCCGCGAGCGCGAAGAAATCCTGAAAATTTTCGAGTTCGTTGCCGGGCAGCGCATGATGACCAGCTACATCCGCATCGGCGGATTGGCGCTGGAGCCGCCAACGGGCTGGGTCGAGCGCGTCGAGAAGTTCCTGAAGATGATGCCCAGCCGCATCGACGAATACGAATCGCTGCTGACCGGAAACCGTATCTGGCTCGGACGGCTCAAGGGCGTCGGCTACATCTCGGCCGAAGACGCCGTGGCTTTAAGTATGACTGGTCCCATGCTGCGCGCCGCCGGACTCGCTTACGACAATCGCAAGATGTTCCCGTATTCCAGCTACGAAGAATTCGACTTCGACGTTCCCACGCACACCGATTCCGACTGCTTCGCGCGCTACATGGTGCGCGTCGCGGAAATGCGCGAGAGCCTGAAAATCGTGCGCCAGGCCATCGACAAGATGCCCGCCGAAGGCCCGATTCGGACCGACGCACCTGGCATCGTTCCCCCGTCTCGCGAAAAAATGAAGACGGAGATGGAAGCGCTGATCTACCACTTCAAGATTTTCACCGAGGGATTTGCGCCACCGCCCGGCGAGGCCTTCGTGACCGTGGAATCCCCGCGCGGCGAACTGGGTTGTTTTATCGCCAGTGACGGTTCGCCGAAACCGTTGCGTTGCCACTTCCGCTCTCCGTCGTTCATTAATTTGCAGGCTCTGCCAAAACTGATGGAGGGGCAATTAATTTCCGACACAATCGCCTGCATCGGAACAATCGATATTGTGCTGGGAGACGTCGACCGGTGAGGTTCATGTGCGGGGTCCATGTAGGCGCCAGGTTTCAGCCCGGCGTCCACAAACGATCCGGGCCGGCGCCAAAGTAACGCAACATCACGGTGATTCGAGGACTATGGACCTTTCTCCACAACTCACAGCGCGGTTCGAGACACTGCAGAACCGCTATCCGGTCAAGCGCAGCGCGCTCATACCTATGATGATGGATGTGCAAGACGAGTACGGCTACATCAGCGACGAGATGATCGCGGAGATCGCCCGGCGGCTCGAACTCCACGTCGTGCAGGTGGAGGAAACGCTGGCGTACTACTCCCTGCTGCATCGCAAGCCCATTGGCAAACACCACGTGCAAATCTGCACCAACGTGGCGTGCATGCTCCGCGGGGGCAACGAACTGCTGGACGCCGCTAAAAAACGCCTGGAAATCGGTAACAAGGAAACCACTGCCGATGGCGTCTTTTCTCTGGAAGAGGTCGAGTGCATCGGCGCTTGCACGGGCGCGCCGGCGCTGCAGGTGAACCACGACTTCTTCGAGAATGTCACCGCGCTAAAATTCGATCGGCTCATTGAGGACCTTGACGCCGGCCGAAAAACCATCCCGGAACCGGTGATCTCCGGCGCGCTGCACCCCCGCGACAAAGCCGAAACTCCGGTCATCAGCCGCCGCTTCGGCATCAAGGACTCCCACAAGATCAACGTATATTTGCAGCACGACGGCTACAAAGCGCTCGAGAAGGCGCTCCGCGAGATGACTCCCGCCAGCATCATCGACGAAGTGAAAAAATCAAATTTGCGTGGCCGCGGCGGCGCGGGCTTCCCCACCGGGATGAAGTGGTCGTTTGTTCCGAAAGATTCACCCAAGCCCAAGTACGTGATTTGCAACGCCGACGAAGCCGAGCCTGGTACGTGCAAAGATCGCCCGCTCATGGAAATGGACCCTCACCAGATGATCGAGGGCATCACCATTGCCGGACGCGCGATTGGCGCGAAAATGGGTTTCATTTACATCCGTGGCGAATACCGCTATATCCAGGCTATTGTGCAGACCGCGGTAGAGGAAGCGTATTCGCGCAATTATCTTGGCAAAAACATTCTCGGCTCCGAGTTCGATTTCGACCTGGTGGTGCACACCGGGGCGGGCGCGTACGAATGTGGCGAAGAATCGGCGTTGATGGAATCGCTGGAGGGCAAGCGCGGTTATCCGCGCATCAAGCCTCCCTTCCCTGCCGTCGTCGGCCTGTACGGCTGCCCGACGATCATCAATAACGTCGAAACGCTCAGCACCGTTCCGGCCATCCTGCTGGAGGGTGGCGAAACCTACGCCAATCGCGGTACACCAAAAAATGGCGGCACGCGCATGCTCTGCGTCGCAGGTCATGTCAACAAGCCCGGGATCTACGAAGTGCCCTTGGGGATGAACATGAAACAGTTCATCTACGAGACTGCCGGCGGAATCCCTGGCGGCAAAAAATTGAAGGCGGTCATTCCCGGCGGGAGTTCCTGTCCGCTGATGAAAGCCGACGAAATCGACATTCCCATGGATTATGATTCCGTTGCCAAAGCGGGATCGATGCTAGGCTCCGGCGGCATGGTGGTCATGGACGAAGACACCTGCATGGTGGACATGGCGCGCCGCATCATGCATTTCTATGCGCACGAATCCTGCGGATGGTGCATTCCCTGCCGCGAAGGCACAACCTGGCTGCGTAAGATGCTCGATCGCTTTCATGCCGGTTATGGCCGCCCGGAAGACATCGACCTCATGAGCGACCTCTCGAAAAACATGCTGGGCCGCACCTTCTGCCCACTTGGCGACGCCGCCGCCCTGCCGACCATCAGCATCGTGGCCAAGTGGCGCAATGAATTTGAAGAGCATTTGAACGGACGTTGCCCTTACAAATCCGCCGAAGCGCTGGTCGGCTCGCGGTAGGCCCTGCGCCGATTAGGCGAATGCTCGAATAGACGAACAAACATGAGCGACCAAAAGCTGGTTACCCTGAAGATTAACGACCGCGACGTGCAAGTTCCGCCGGGAACCCTGGTGATTGAAGCCACCCGCCGCATCGGCACCGAAGTTCCGTCGTTCTGCTACTACCCGGGACTCTCACTACAAGCCGCATGCCGCATGTGCCTCGTGGAAGTCGAAAAAATGCCCAAGCTGCAGACCGCGTGCACGCTGGTGGCTACCGAAGGTATGGTCGTGCGCACCAATACCGACCAGGTGCGCCAGGCGCGCAAGTACATGCTGGAATTTCTGCTTACCAACCACCCTCTCGATTGCCCGGTCTGCGACAAGGGCGGCGAGTGTGAGTTGCAGGACATGGTATTTCGCTACGGCGCCGATACCAGCCGCTTCATCGAAGAAAAAATTCACCGGCCCGAGGAAAAGTGGTCGGAGCTCGTTTACTATGATGCGCCGCGCTGCATTCTGTGCTTCCGCTGCGTGCGCGTGTGTGATGAAGGCATGGACGTGAAAGCTCTCGGCGTGGGCATGCGCGGCGCGAACAGTGTCATCATTCCCAACCGCGAAGATCATCTCGAGTGCGAAGAGTGCGGCATGTGCATCGACATCTGCCCGGTCGGGGCGCTCACCAGTGGCACCTATCGCTACAAAACACGTCCCTGGGAGATGCATTACGTCTCCACGGTTTGCACGCACTGCTCGAACGGCTGCAAAACCACGCTGAGCGTGCGCAACCACGAGATTCTGCGTTCCAACAATCGCGATCTCTCCGGAATCAATGGCGACTTCCTTTGCGTGAAAGGCCGCTTCGGTTTCGATTTCGTCAAGCATCCCGAGCGCATCAAGCAACCTCTGGTTCGCAAGGGTGACAAGCTCTATCCCGTCTCGTGGGAAGAAGCCTCGCAAACCGCGGCCACCAAGTTGAAGCAGATCGTCGAAGTCTACGGTCCCGATTCGATCGGATTCATCGGCTCGAACCGCACCTCCAACGAAGAAAACTATTTGTTCCAGCGGCTGGCACGCGCCACGTTCGGCACCAACAACGTCGATCATCACCGCACCGTGGATTACTCCGGTTTGTTCACCGCGCTCGGCGAGCGCGCCGCCGATTCGTTGTTGACCATGGAGCAGCTCTACAAGTCCCAGGCCGTGCTGCTGATCGGCAACGATCCGACCAACCAGAACCCCTTGGTCGCATGGCAGATTCGTACTGGCATCCGCCACCACAACTCCAAGCTGTTCATTGTGAACTCTCACGAAATCAAACTGCACCGGAAGGCCACGCAGTTTGTGAAGGTCGCGGAAGGCCAGGAAGTTGCCGCGGTACGCTGGATGGGCCGCGAAGAAGGCCAGCTTGCTCCTGACCTGGTCGAGAAACTTGTGCAGCTCAAGGCTGCGCTCGACGCCGAACCAGAAGTCGCCATCGTCTTTGGCGCGGAAATTTCCGGAGCCGCCATCGCCGAGCTCGTCGCCTTCGGGTCGAAGCTTCAAGGAAGAGTCCACTACATGGCTCTGGGCGACTACGCCAATTCCCGCGGCGCAGCGGATATGGGCGTTCTACCCGACCGCCTTCCCGGCTACGCCTACGCCGACAATGCTGGCGCTCGCGAAGCGTTCGAGAGGCTTTGGGGCGGCGTCATCCCTTCGAAGCCGGGACTCAGCACGCCACAAATGGTCGAAGCCGCGCAATCCGGCAAGCTGCAAGCCCTTTACGTCATGGGCGCGAACCCGCTCACGCACTACGGCACTCTGGGCTTCGGGCGCGGCAATCTCAATCTGCTGATCGTTCACGAACTTTTCCCGACCGACACCTCGCGCCCCGCCGATATCGTTTTCCCGGCCGCCTCCGCCTACGAAAAAGACGGCACCGTCACCAACACCTCCGGCGAAATTCAGCTCCTGCACAAAGCCGCCGAAGTGATGGGCACGCGCAGCGACTTCGATCTTCTGCGCATTTTGTCGCACCAACTCGAAAAGGTGGGCGTCGGCAAAGCCTTTCACTACAAGACGCCCGGCGCGGTCTTCGACGAAATTCGCAAAGCCGTGCAAGGTTACGACGTGCTGCCCGCCGGGCTGCTCACCGGCGGCGCCGAAGCCACACGCGTGCAGGTCGCCAGAAATGGCCACGAGCCCTACGATGTTCCCGCGGGCCTGATACGCTCGGCGCAAGACACGCTTTTCACCAGCGGCACTCTCGGCCGCTTCTGCACCATGATGGACTCTCTGCCGGAGGCCGACACCAAGCCGTGAGCGACTTCCTAGCCCAGCACGCCGAAATCATCATCACGCTCATTAAAGTGCTGCTGTTGCTTTTCATCGTGCTGACGGTCAACGCCTATCTCACCTGGTTCGAGCGCAAGGTGGTCGCGCACATGCAATCGCGATGGGGCCCCCACCGCGTCGGCCCTCATGGCCTTCTGCAACCTCTGGCCGATGGCGCAAAATTTCTCCTGAAAGAAGACCCGACTCCCGCGGGCGTCGACAAATTCACCTATTTCCTCGCGCCGCTGATGGCCCTCGCGCTGGCGCTCACGTCCATCGCTATTCTCCCCTTTGGTCCCGACCCGATTCGCATCTTCGGCCACGATATTTTTCTCGGGATTGTGGACCTGAACATCGGCATCCTCGCGCTCTTTGCCATCACCGCGCTGAGTGTGTACGGAGTGGCTCTGGCGGGGTGGTCGTCCAACAGCAAGTATCCCCTGCTCGGTGGCCTGCGCAGCTCCGCTCAGATGGTCAGCTACGAACTCTCGCTCACGATGTCCGTGGTCGGCGTTCTCCTGATGGCCGGCAGCTTCAGCCTTCGTGACATCATCACCGCCCAGGCTGCACATCCCGAGCGCGGCATCCTCGGCTGGAACATTTTTCCGCAGATTCTCGGTTTTCTTTGCTTCTTTACCTCCGCCGTCGCGGAAACCGATCGCGCCCCCTTTGACCTGCCCGAAGCCGAGTCCGAACTGGTCGCCGGCTTTCACACCGAGTACGCCAGCTTCAAATTCGCGATGTTTTTCATCGCCGAGTACACCAGCATGATTACGGTGTCCGCGCTCTGCTCGATCCTGTTCTTCGGTGGATGGCTCTCTCCGTTCCCGGCGGCATGGACCTTCACGCATTATTTGCCGTCCGCGATCCTGATTGCCTCTGGCCTCTGGGTGATGTGGGACGGCATCCGCTACGAAACCATCTTCGGGCGCATCCTTCTCCCGGGGGCGGGCGCCGTCATCACCGTGATCGGCGTGATCCTGATCCTTTTCCCGTCCGTCAATGAATTCATACAGGGCCCCTTCTGGCTGCTGGGCAAAATTTCGTTTTTCCTCTTCGTCTATGTCTGGGTGCGCGGCACGCTGCCACGCTTCCGCTACGACCAGTTGATGTCCTTCGGCTGGAAATTGCTTCTTCCCGTTTCGCTCGCGAACGTCGTGATCACCGCGTTCGTGATTCTGTTGAGGGGGCACAGAATGAACGCTCCTCTCCTGGTCTTTTTCTTTCTTGCGTCGATCGCCGTCCTCGGGGCGATTAGCCTGATCTTTCAGCGCCACCCGATCCACAGCGCTCTTTCGCTGATCGTGGTCATGGTCGCGCTCGCGGGCCTCTACCTTTTGATGGGCGCCGAATTCGTCGCGGCGGTGCAAATCATCGTCTATGGCGGCGCGATCATGGTGCTCTTCATTTTCGTTATCATGCTCCTCAACGCGGGTGTCGAAGAGCGCACCAATATGTCCAAGATGGCAGGCTGCGGCGGGTCTTCCCCTGGCCATCGCGCTCATGGGGTTTCTCGCCGCCGCCGTCGCGCGTTCCACCGACCGCGTGCAAGCCGTCGCTCAGAGCGGCGCCACCGCTCCCACCAAAGTGGTGGCCGGCCTGCTTTTCCAGGAGTTTGTCTATCCGTTTGAGCTGACCTCGTTTCTTATCCTGGTCGCCATTCTCGGCGCGATCGTTCTCGCGCAACGGGAGAAGACTATGATCCCGTTGCGCACCTACTACCTTGTTTTGAGCGCCATCCTGTTCGGCCTCGGTGTCGTGGCCTTCGTCTTTCACCGCAACATCATCACCATTTTCATGTCCATCGAGTTGATGCTCAACGCTGTAAATCTCGCCTTCGTGGCCTTCAGTCAGGCGTGGAACCGCCTCGACGGCCAGGTTTTTGTCCTGTTTGTGATCGTCGTGGCGGCCGCGGAAGCGGCTGTCGGGCTCGGAATCATTATTCTCATTCAGCGCAACCGCCAGTCGCTGAACGTCGAGCGCGTGGACTTGCTCAAACTTTAGACTATGGCGCTTACTTTAAATCACCGTCATTTCGAGCGAAACGAGAAATTTCTTCGATTTCAGCACGGGCTGGATGCCGACCAAACTCTAATGCCGATACTCGACAATCTCTGGATCATTCCGTTCCTGCCCTTGCTCGGCTCGGCCATCAACGGTCTGTTCGGCGCCAAATGGCCGAACAACATCGTCAATTCCGTCGCCATCGGCTCTACGGGCCTCTCGTTCGCCTGCGCGCTCGAGGCTGTCCGCGAATTCTCGCAACTTCCGCCCGACCAGATTCCCTTCGTGAAGCAGTTCTTCACCTGGATCGCCGCAGGCACCTTCCGTGCCGGCTTCGATCTTCAAGTCGACCAGCTCACCGTCGTCATGCTTCTCGTCGTCACTGGCGTGGGCTGGCTCATCCACATCTACTCGATCGGCTACATGGGCCACGAAGGCGGCTATTACCGCTTCTTCTCCTATCTCAATCTCTTCATGTTTTTCATGCTCATCCTGGTCCTCGCCGCCGAACTACGCGCTGCTCTTCGTCGGCTGGGAAGGCGTGGGCTTGTGCAGCTACTTGCTGATCGGCTTCTACTTCCTCAGAAAGTCCGCTGCGGACGCCGGCAAGAAAGCGTTCATCGTCAATCGCATCGGCGACTTCGGCTTCATGCTCGGAATGTTCCTGCTCTTCAAAACCTTTGGCACGCTCGACTTCGTGCCCATGTTCGCGAAAGCAGTTCCCATGCCCGCCGACGCCATGGGGCAAATGGGCACCCTCACGGTCGCTTGCCTTCTGCTGTTCGTCGGCGCCACCGGCAAATCCGCGCAGCTTCCGCTCTACGTCTGGCTGCCAGACGCCATGGAAGGCCCGACGCCGGTCAGCGCCCTGATCCACGCGGCCACCATGGTCACTGCGGGCGTTTACGTTGTCGCCCGCTCGCACGTTCTCTTCATGCGCGCGCCCAGCGCCATGCTCGTCGTCGCCGTCATCGGCTGCGCCACCGCTCTGTTCGCCGCCACCATCGGCCTGGTGCAAACCGACATCAAAAAAGTTCTCGCCTACTCCACGGTAAGCCAGCTCGGCTACATGTTCCTGGCCTGCGGCGTCGGCGCATTTTCCGCGGGCATTTTCCACCTGATGACTCACGCCTTCTTCAAAGCCCTGCTGTTCCTTGCGGCCGGCAGCGTCATTCACGCCATGGGCGGCGAGCAGGACATGCTCAAAATGGGCGGCCTCAGCAAGAAGATCAAGTGGACGTACATCACCATGCTTACGGCCACGCTGGCTATCGCCGGCTTTCCGCCGCTGGCAGGCTTCTTCAGCAAAGATGCCATCCTCCTCAACGCCTTCCAAAGCGAAAACGGCGGCCACTTTCTTTATGCGGTCGGCCTGTTCACTGCCCTGCTCACCGCGTTCTACATGTTCCGGCTGATCTTCCTGACCTTCTTTGGCAAGCAGCGCTACGACGAGCATCACGTCCACGTGCACGAATCGCCGCAAAAGCATGCTCGTGCCGCTGATGATTCTCGCCGTCCTCTCGCTCGTGGGCGGCTGGCTGGCAGCTCCCGCGTTCTGGGGTGCGCCTGATTATTTCGCCAAGTTCCTCGAACCCGTTTTTGCCCAGGGCGGCGGAGCCGAGTCCGCGGCCGCCGAAGCCGCGGCCCACGCTCTCGAACTGCCGCTGGCGATTGTCGCCGTCATCACCGCAACCCTCGGCCTGGGCATCGCGTATTGGCTCTACATCAGCAAGCCTGCGAAGCCCGCAGAACTCGCTAAGTCCATGAAGGGCGCCTACACCACGCTCTTCCACAAATATTACGTTGACGAACTCTACGCGGCAGTCGTCGTCAAACCGCTGCTCTGGCTCTCGACGAAAGTGCTTTGGCAGACCGTCGACGTCCAGATGATCGATGGCGCCGTCAACGGCATCGCCTACGGCGCCACCGAAGTCGGCGACAACGTCCGCCACGCGCAATCGGGCAACACCCGCAGCTATGCGGCGTGGGTCATCGTCGGCGCGCTGGTTGTTATCGCGATTATCTTCTGGCCCTACCTGAAGCCCGCGGCCGTAGGGATGGTGCGCTGATGTTCCCCGGCAACCACCTGCTATCCATCCTGATTTTCCTGCCGGGCATCGGGTCCCTGGCGCTCTTGCTCCTCGCGGCAGACGATCACGTCTGGATTCGCCGCCTCGCCCTCACTGTTTCTCTGGTGGAATTAGTCTTTTCGCTCTTCCTGATTCCGCTCGTACCCATGGGCGTGGCCGGCTATCAGCCTGAGCGAATTTCACAATTGGATCGCCAACCCCCGATCCACTACCATCTCGGCGTTGACGGCATCAGCCTGTTCCTCGTGATCCTGACCACCTTCCTCACGCCCATCTCCATCCTGGCGTCGTGGAAGCAGCATCAACCACCGCGTAAAAGAATTCTTCATCATGCTCCTGATGCTCGAAGTCGGGGTGGTCGGCGTCTTCCTCTCGCTCGACATGTTCCTCTTCTTCCTTTTCTGGGAAGTCATGCTCATCCCCATGGCCTTCCTGATCGGCATCTGGGGCCACGAGCGCCGTATCTACGCCGCCGTCAAATTCGTCCTCTACACCATGGCCGGCTCGATCCTCATGCTCGTCGGTATCGTCTGGCTCTACAATCTTACCGGCACCTTCGACTTGCCCAAGATTCAGCAGACTCTTGCAGGACGGCCACTTCGCGCTCACCTCGCAGCAGGAAATGCTGCTGTTCCTGGCATTCTTCGTGGCCTTTGCGATCAAAGTCCCGCTCTTTCCGCTCCACACCTGGCTGCCCGACGCCCACGTCGAAGCGCCCACTGCGGGTTCCGTGATGCTCGCCGGCGTACTGCTGAAGATGGGCACCTACGGCATGATCCGCTTCTGCCTGCCGCTGTTCCCCAACGCCGCACACCACTCCGCGCCTTGGGTAGCCGCGTTAGCGATCATCGGCATCATCTACGGCGCGCTGGTCTCGCTGGTCCAACCCAATCTGAAGAAACTCGTGGCCTATTCCAGCGTCAGCCACCTGGGCTTCGTCGTCCTCGGCATCTTCGCCTTCCATAACATTTCCATGCAGGGCGCCGTCTTCCAGATGCTCGCCCACGGCATCTCCACCGGCGCGCTGTTCTTGCTTGTCGGCATGTTGTACGACCGTCGGCACACCTTCGAAATTTCTGAGTACGGCGGCCTGGCTACTCCCATGCCAAAGCTGGCGGCCCTCTTCCTGTTCGTCGCGCTCTCCTCCATGGGCCTGCCCATGCTCAACGGCTTCGTCGGCGAATTCCTGATCCTCCTCGGCACGTTCCAGCTGCACGCGGACTGGGCCAGCTGGGCCGCCATCGGCGTGATCCTTTCCGCCTGCTACCTGCTGTGGGCCTACCAGCGCGTCTTCTTCGGCGAGATCACCCACGACAAAAACCGCGCGCTCCCCGACGCCTCCGCCGCGCGAAAAGTGGATTCTCGCAACCATGGCCGTCCTCATCCTCTGGATGGGCCTAGGCTCGACCTTCTTCACCCATCGCTTCGCCGCCTCCAGCCAAAACGTACTGGACCAGATGCAACGTAGCAACCCCCAGGAAGCCTGCCTGGGTAGCACAGGCACTCCTGCCTGTGCCAACGTCAGCCCCACGCAAGGTTCATCCATCCCGCGCCAAACGTCCGAGTCTCTCGCAAATGTCGTCCCGACCGTGGCGAGGACACCGCTTTTGCTTTTGACCGCAGCCCAAGCAAAACCTGTCATTCTGAGGCTACCCGACAAGGGTAGCCGAAGAACCTCAACGTCAACGCGACCCACCGCCGCGACGACGGCGAAGCTTTCCGGTCCGTCATCACCAAACTCTCCCGAAAGGCCCGGAGCCCGCTAAATGATTCCCCGCCCCGAAGACCTGATCCGCGTACTCCCGGAAACCATCTGGTGCATTTTCGGCGTCGTGTTGATGCTGCTCCAACCCTTCACCCGCAATCGCCACGTCTTAAGCTTTTTCGCAGTCCTGGGTACCATTTTTGGCGCGTCTTCCACGATCTACGCGTACACCACCCTCGGCCAGGGCACCGCCTTCAACGGCCTGATCCAGTTTGACGCCTTCAGCATCTTTTTCCACTTGCTCATTGGCCTCGTCTCCATTCTCGTCGTGCTGATCTCGGGCCCCTACCTCGAGCGCGAAAATCTCGAGTCCGCCGAATTCTTCGCGCTGGTCCTCTTCGCCACCGCGGGCATGGGCGTCCTCTCCTCCGCCCAGGAACTCCTCACCGCCTTCATCGGCCTGGAAATGAGCTCGATCTCCAGCTACATCCTGGCGGGCTATCGCCGCGACACCCTCAAGTCCAGCGAATCCGCCATGAAGTATTTCCTCCTGGGCTCCTTCGCCACCGCTTTCTTCCTCTATGGCATTGCTCTGGTTTACGGCGTCACCGGCACCACGAACCTCGCCTTAATGGGCGCCGCCGATAGCACCAGCAATCTCCTGAAACTAGGCCTCGCGTTAATCCTGATCGGCCTCGGCTTCAAAGTAGCCGCCGCCCCGTTCCAACTCTGGACTCCTGACGTCTACGAAGGCGCGCCCACGCCGGTAACCGCGTTGTTTTCCGCGGGACCCAAAGCCGCCACCTTTGCCCTGCTCCTCCGCATCTTCGCCGACGTGCCCGCCGCCACCCATTTCTGGTTCTGGGCCTTCTGGATCCTGGCGGCGCTAACGATGTTCGTCGGCAACCTCGGCGCGCTGGTGCAAACCAACGTCAAGCGCATGCTCGCCTACAGTTCCATCGCCCAAGCCGGAAACATTCTGGTCGCTTTCGCCGCCGTAACTTATCTCGAAGGCAACTCCGACACCGGCGGAGCCGCCGCCTTCGCCGCGGTCCTTTTCTACCTGCTCAGTTACGCGCTCGTGAAACTTGGCGCTTTCACCATCGTTTCCCAACTAGGCGGCGCAGGCGAAAAGCACCTCTCCTTGGATGACTACGCCGGCCTGGGCAGCCGTCAACCGGTGGTAGCTGCAGTTCTAAGCCTGTTCCTACTTTCGTTGCTGGGCCTGCCCGTCACCGCGGGCTTCTTCGGCAAGTTCTACGTCTTCAAAGCCGCCGTAAACTCGCACCTGATCTGGCTGGCCGTCCTGATGGCCGCCAACTCCATCATCGGCGCCTACTACTACTTCCGCCTGATCGTGGTCATGTACATGCGCGAACCCAACCTGGAGACGGGACCCGCCCCCGCAGTCGTCGGCTTCCCGCTCCCGGTCAACGTGGTGCTAGCCATAACCGCCGCAGGCACCGTCTACTTCGGCCTATTCCCCAACCAAGTCCTCAGCTTCGTCCTCCAATCCAACCTCCTCGGCCATTAAGTCCGTCCCGCCTGTGTAGCCGCCGGGCTTCAGCCCGGCGAACCACCTCGAACGCGCTCGAGTAACCAGCCGACCCGCGACTCAAGCGCCGTTCCGTAACCGTGCCCATAAGCGCCTCCTCTCACGAATTCCTTGCTTCGTACGCCAGATAGCATATAGTCACACCCCACACCACGCGTCGCCGCAGTCAAGACCGTAAGGCTCAACTCCTCGCTCGTCCTGATGCTGCGCGACCTCTGGTCGGCCAAGTCGGTTATCCCAAAAAGTCAAAGTTCCACGAATTTCAATTAGGAGAGAATCTTGATGAATGCGAAGAAACTCGCGTCGATCCTCGGAATCACCCTGCTGACGGCCGTCTCTGGCCTGGCTCAGGATAAGCCCGGGAACATCGCCGCTCTGGAATTTCAAACACCCAAGAACGGCATGGTCAAGCAGTACGAAGAAGGCCGCAAACAAAAGGCGGAATGGCACAAACAACAGAAAGACACACAGCCCCTGTACGTCTGGGAAATCGTCAGCGGCGAGCACACTGGCACCTACATTGTCGGCAGATTGGGTCAGCACTGGGCCGATTTCGACAAGCCTTCGGTTCCCGAGCAGGCCGACATCGACGAATATAACAAGGTCGTTGGGACGGCGGTGCAGTCCGTGGTCACCCAGTACTACGAAGTGATGCCCAAGTCCAGCAACCCGGGCGACACGAAACCCACCTACAAATATTCTGAAATTGTCACCTATCACGTGCGTGCCGGCAAAGAATCGGAGTTTACCGCCGCCGTCGCCCGCGCCAACGAAGCCATCCAGAAAACCAAATGGCCCACCAGCTACCTTTGGCTCTTCTTGGTCAATGGCGGCCCCGGCGGCACCTACGTCCTGGTCATCCCCCACAACAGCTGGGCCGACTTCGAAGACAAACCCGACATGAAGCCTTTCCGCCAGATGCTAACCGAGGCCTTTGGACCTGAAGAAGCCGATTCACTCATGAAGCGCTTCGACGCCTGCGTAGAAAGCATAACCACGGAGATCGACAAGTTCCGCGCCGACTTGAGCTACCTTCCCAACAAATAAGCTCAATAATAGGCCCAACAAATAAGGTCTGCCATGCATGTCAGCGGTTCGCCGCGCAACAAGCGCGGCGAACCCTGCATGCCATCGTCGTCACCCTCGCCCCTAAGATGGTAGACTTCCCCAGCACATACCCTTGGGAAGCTTCAATCCTCTGACGCGAGGTCCCCTCATGCGCAAACGCTACAACGTCGCTTCAGGACTATTCATCGCCCTGGCCCTATTCTGTGCGCCAATCTCTCACGCGCAGTCCGCAACCAAAAAGAAAGTCACCAGCCAAGCGGACCTCCCGCGCTTCAGCTATCCGGTCTCGGGCTCCGCGTCGGATCTGGTCCAGGCCGATGACGCCACTTTCAACGCCTTCGCGGCCAAGGTCCGCGCCGATCTCGACGCCGTGTTGCGCGACTACGACATCAACGATAAGTCCACTTTACGCACCCTGCTCGGCGCCAGGCTAGACCTCCAGGAACTGGCCGGCTTCTACCCGTCGGCGCTAAAAACTATCGACGCACTCCGCGATCTCGAAGAAAAGCCTGCCGCCAAGCTCACCACCGGCCTGTTCGCCCGTGCGCGCATCCAGGCAGCTATCGACACCCAGAGCACCAGCGGCACGGCTTACGAACAAGCCTTCACTAAGCATTACAAAGAAGCCATCGACCCGCTGCCTTGGGACGTCGTGCAGGACACTATCAAGGCTTCGTATGCCGGTTCTCGCGTTTTCACCAAAGCGGCAGCCATCGCCCAGGTAAAAACCGATCTCGATCCCGCTGTCCAGAAATCCGAGGCGCTCGACAATTCCGAGGCCTGGGATCTAATCTCCGCACGCAATCTCATTCGCTCGGCTGTCCCCCTGGGGGCCGCGCGGGCCGAGGTCCTGAAGCAATACATCGCGCTCCACAATGTCGTCAAACCCGACATCTGGGCCGCCCGGGAAGTCACACTCTCGAAAGACCAGAAGCTCGCGCCCGTATTAGTCGCGATTTGGGACTCCGGCATCGATGTCTCGCTGTTCCCCGACCAGCTTTTCACCGATCCCAATCCCACGGCCAGCGGAACGCACGGGCTGGCCTTTGACGACCAGGGCGGACCATCAACGACGTGGCTCTATCCGCTAACTTCGGAACAGCAGGAGCACTATCCCGATTTTCGCGGTTTCATCAAAGGGGTTCTCGACCTCCAGAACGGTATCGACTCCTCCGATGCTCAAGAGGTGCAAAAAAAATTCGCCACGCTGTCGCCGGCGGAGTTGCATAACCTCTTCGAGATCGGCAATGTGCTCGGCCACTACATCCACGGCACCCATTGCGCGGGCATCGCCGTGCGTGGCAATCCTGCCGCGCGCCTGGTCGTCGCACGTTTCAACGATCAGTTGCCGGAGCTTCCTTTCCCTCCGACTCCCGAATGGGCGCGTCACCTTGGCGCGGCCTTTCAGCAGATGTCTGAATATTTCCGAACACGCCACGTTCGCGTGGTGAATATGAGCTGGGGCGACGACCCTGGGGAGTTCGAGACCTGGCTGTCCAAGACCGGCGGCGGCGCTGACCCGGCCGAGCGCAAAAAACGCGCTGCCGAACTCTACGCAATCTGGAAAGCGAATGTCGAAAACGCCATCAAGGGCGCGCCGGATACTCTGTTTGTCGCGGCAGCGGGAAACAGCGACTCCAACGCGGGGTTCATCGAGAGCGTTCCGGCCGCTTTGCACCTCCCGAACCTCATCGCGGTAGGCGCTGTGAATCAGGCCGGCGACGAGACATCGTTTACCAGCTACGGCGACACGGTGGTAGTCGACGCCGACGGCTATAACGTCGAAAGCTTCGTTCCCGGAGGCGCCAGGCTGCAACTGTCCGGCACGTCGATGGCGTCGCCCAACGTCGTCAATCTCGCCGCCAAGCTCTTCGCGCTCGATCCTTCGCTCACCCCGCAGCAAGTGATTGCCCTGATCAAGCAAGGCGCTACCACCAGCGAAGACGGCCGTCGTCACCTGATCGACGAAAAACGCTCGGTGGCGCTGCTACAGGCCCAAAGCAAAAGGTAACGGGGCGCTTGTCGTGCTCGTTGTGTGGGGCATCGATGTGAGTTGAGCAGAGTTGCCGGGCTGAAGAGTCTGCGTGAGAACTCCGATTTTCGTCAGGGCCTGGCTTAAGCCGTGCCGTAACTGGAGCCGAATCAACAAGGCTTTAGCCGCTGAGGGCTTCTTCTCGCAGTTCTCACACACACGCTGAAGCCCGGCGCCTACGTGGCCCAAAACGGGAATCCTATAATTACCTTGACATTAGTTTACCTTTGTGGTATCATGCCACGAATTGTCAAGGGAGGCATGCAAACAGTCCGGGCCGCGCCAATAGATCAGGTGAGGACCCCTAACTCCTTAAGAATCAAATCACTGCGCCATTCCGAACAACAACTCCTTTAGAATCAAATCACTGCACAAAAACAGGGGGGGTGGGGTGGAAACTCAGCGGGACGCCAAAGGTAACCCGCCCGATTCCTCAGGAGGTCGGGGCTTCAGCCCCGACGCACGGCAACCTATCAACGGGGCTTCAAGCCCCTGAAGCTATTTTCAGACTTTTTCCGCAGCCTGTTCAGTCTGGCCTTCGGTTGGCCCGTCTTAGCACGCTTTATATGTTGGGGCGGCAAGTAAAAAAAGAAGACCCGGGAGCTCTCGCTCCCGGGCCTGGGAAATGATTGAAACACTTTTGTTGAAAGCAACTTACAGCTTCAAGTAGAGGAGGAAGCCCAGCGCAAAGGTGAACAACGTGAGCGTTTCCACGAACACTAGACCCAAAATCATCGCCGCGCGGACGCCGCCTGCCGCTCCCGGATTGCGCGCGATACCTTCGCACGCTGCCGCCGCGATTCGTCCCTGGCCCAACCCACCGCCAAACGCCGCGACCGCCACGCCGAAGCCGACCGCGATCACCAGCGTCGTTGTGTTGATTGTCCCTTTTTCGGCAGGCGCATTGCCCTGCGCGAACGCCGCTGGCGCGATCAACATCACTGCCAGCAGCACCATGCATACTACCGCTGCTTTTTTCATGTACTACCTCCTCTTGAATGGCCGCCAGGAGGTGGTTCCCGGACACCGTGCAGCCGGGCTCACGCTGGAACGGCTAACAAACTCTCCGCACTGGTAGCGCCGGCATCCTGCCGGCTCGTCGCGACTCAACCTCATCATCAGTGCTCGTCCGCCGTCGCTAAACCGATATAAACCGCGGGCAGAATCGTGAAGACATAGGCCTGCACTACGGAAACGAAAATGTGCAGGGCGATAAAGGCGATCGGGATCAGTGCCGGAAGCACGCCCAGCACTAAGCCAATTACCGGATGCTTCGTCCAACCCCACAATGCGGGCGCCGCAAAAAGGCCAAGAAAAAGGCCGTAAATCAAGTCGCTGGCAAAAATGTTGGCCCAGAGACGCACCGTCAAGGAAAGCAATCGAGCGCAGGTGCTCAAGACTTCCACGGGAAAAATCAAAATCCACAGCGCCGGGTTTAAGCCGCCAGTGAACGTTTTTATGTAGCCCAAGGGCCCGTGGTGACGAATGCCCTGCCAGTTAAAATACACAAACACGATGGTAGCGCACGCCAGCGGCACGCTCACTTCCGCGGTCGGCGAACTGAATCCCGGGAAAACGCCAAACAGGTTGGCCAGCAGGATGAAAAGCGAAATGGTTCCCACGAGCGGTACGTATTTTCGCCAGTCGTGCCCGGCATTCTCCGACAAAATGTCGTTGATTCCGAACCCCTCTTTGTTGGTCAGCAGGAGTTCCGCAACCTGCTGCGCCGCCCCCGGACGGTCCACCGACAACCGCGATCGGATGAAGGCCGCCAGCAAAGTGCCCACCACGAGAACCAGCAGCCCCATGCAAACGTGCTCGGGGATGGGCATGTCCGGATGGCTAGGCTGGATGTGCAGTGCGGACAGCAGCGCCAGCGCGATGCCCCCGAGGTAGTGATTGACGATCTGCGTGATCCAGCTGACGTGTTGTTCCATGTCCTACTTCAGGCCTCGTACCGGTTGAGCTTCGTTCTCGTTTTCTATCGGGTGCCAGACTTCATACACACTTGCCGCAACGGCCGCGGCTCCTAAAGCGAACAAACCCAGCACCATGCTCACAAGGGGAATACCAAGAAGCTTAAAAATAACATACACGCTCAGGGCTATCAAGGCGTAGCGAAACAACGCCCGGAAGTACGTACCAACCGGCACACGCGTCTCCGCAGCGCCGGCTTGGGCGTTCGCTGCCTCGACCAATGCGTCCATGCCGCGCCGCAACCAGCGAAAATTGAGCCAGGCGAGAATGGCGCCAATCAGCAGGCCAGCGGCCCAAATCCAACGGTAGGAGAATCCAGTCGCGACCGCCGCCCCTGCTCCGATTACAAGCGTCAGCCATGCGATGCGCCGCTCTGTCACCGCGCCTGGGACGCCGCGGGCTGCTTCCGAGCTCCCGATAAAATGGAAACGGAATCTCACAGGCACGTCCAAAACAAAATTGCGCCGCGTGTCAACCCAGGCGTCGCAGCACTTCTTTCAAGCCGGCGGCGAATCCCACTCCGCCAAGCAGCAGCGTGAAAACCACTTTCGTATGCAGCCAGTGATCGAGAAAGAAACCTAGCAAGCCGCCGAGAACGACCGCACCGACGATGGTAAAGG
Organism: uncultured Acidobacteriota bacterium; assembly: GCA_963810355.1. Taxonomy (GTDB): domain Bacteria; phylum Acidobacteriota; class Terriglobia; order Acidiferrales; family UBA7541; genus Acidiferrum. Next base: position 276,529 of record CAWENU010000005.1, on the reverse strand, counting down.
GCAACTCCATTGCTAGTGCGACGTTGCCTGCATATTTCTTTGCTTTCGGAGCGTCGGGCGGGGACGATTTCGATTCGTTGGGTTGCTGGTCCAATGACTGTGCTCCGTGGTTCAAGTCGTCTACGGACTGTAATCTAAACCCCGCCCTCTCGGAGAGGGCGGCTACAGGATGCGGCTGCCGTCTGAGTCGATGGTACCGCTATTTTTCGAACAGGAGTTCGCCGGCGCGTTGGGTGGCTTTTACCACCGCTTTGATCAGCGTTACGCGGAGCTTGCCTTCTTCGAGTTCGAGGATGCCGTCGATGGTGCAGCCTGCTGGCGTGGTGACTGCGTCTTTCAGGAGTGCTGGATGGTCGCCGGTTTCGAGGACTACGCTGGCGGCGCCTTTCATGGTTTGCGCGGCTAGTAATGTAGAAACATCGCGGGGCAAGCCGACTTTCACTCCGGCTTCCGCGAGCGATTCCAGGATGATGTATACGAACGCGGGTCCGCTGGCGGAGAGACCGGTTACTCCGTCCATGTGTTTCTCGTCTACGACCACGGTGCGGCCGACGGCGTCGAACATCGCGCGGGCCACGTCCAGTTGCGCGTCGCTGGTGTGCGAGCCGCGGCAAATTCCAGTCATGCCGCAGCCCACCGTGGAAGGCGTATTCGGCATCGCGCGAATCACCGGCACTTTGGCGCCCGCGTGCTGCTCGATATAACTGGTGGGGACGGAAGCTGCGACGGAGATAACCAGCGTTTTCTCGTTCAACTCCGGCGCGATTTCTTTCAGGACGTCGCCGACGACCTGCGGCTTGACGCCGAGCAGCACGATGTCTGCGCCGTGTACCGCGTTGCGATTGTCGGTGGTTACTTTGACGCCGAGTTCCTTTGCGAGCGTGGCCGCTTTCTCCGCGTGCTTCACCGTCGCGGTTACGTGCTTCGGGGCAAAAAGACCCTGCTTGAGGTAGGCGCGCAGCAAAATTCCGCCGAGCTTGCCGGTGCCCAAAACCGCCAGTTTCTTGTCCGCTAGCTTCTGTGTCATGGTGCAGTTATTGTTGACGCGTTCGGCCATCTGGTCAATGTCCGATTCGTCTCGCCTGCGAAGCCTCGCTCGGGTCCGCTTTGATGCAGGAAGCTATTAATCCTAGTAGCACCTTGCAGAACGTGTGGCAGCCCGTGTAGCGCCGCGATGGCAAAATAGGACATCCGCTATGCCCTCCCCTTCGTATCGCGGCGGTTCGAAGACTGCACCTGCCGAGCGGGCGAGTTCGGGCTTCGTTTCCATGCTCCGGAACACGATTGGGTTCTGCCTTGAGTGGGGCATCGAGATTTTGGTGCGCACAACCGGGAAGCGCGTGCCCAAGACGGATGCGCCATGGCTGAATTGCTTCCTGGGCCAGCCAGGGCGCATCGGCACCGGGATCTATGAGCGCATCGCCGCGGAGGCAGGGCTTCGCATCGAGGTGCCTGGAGACGCGGGCCTCATCCCCGATTTTGCTGCGCTGCGCGGGCCCTCGTTCAATCCGTACGCTGTCCGGCCGGAGATTCGCGATTTCTACGAGCATTCCGCGCAATACCAGTTGGAAGTGTGGAGCGAGGTTTCTCTGGCGGGGCGTTTCTTTCTGTGGCTGCTGGTGGAATTCATCAGCCGTCGTATGGATCAGTTGAATTTTCCGATTTCGTCGCTGGAAGTGGCAAAGGGCATGAGCAGCGAGGTAATCCAGCTGCTGGAGCCGGGAGCGGGGCGCCTCATCGCGACGGGATGGTTGCGCCGGCTGAAATCGTCGGGAAATGTGATCTACGCGGGTTTGTATTCAAGCGTGTCAATTCCGGGCGAAGAAAATCCTTGTGTGAAGGTGACGTTTCCCTGTCGTGGCAGCGCGAATGTTTACTTGCGTCCGGTCGCGCATCCGGATGGATCGTTCGGACTGGATTCTTCGGGATCGGGATTTGGCCGGTCGGGATTTTATCGGCTGGTGGATGGCGGTCCGGACCACTGGCGGGTGAGAAATTTCACGACGCTGCACGAACTTTTTCACGTGTACGTCGATAGCGAGGCGGTACTCCGCGTCGATCACACGGTGTCGTTTCTGGGAATCACAATCATCCGCCTGCACTACAAGATGTTGCCGTCACTTGCAGCCCAAAAGCGCGAAGGCGTCAAGAACGTGGGGATTCCAGCGAACCAGCCGGTGTGAATGGATGCGGCTAATCGTGGCGGGCGCCGTGCAACACATGGACCGCGTGCGGTAGCAGGTGCGCTACTGCTTCGAGTGACTCAACCGCGCCTTGTGGACTGCCGGGGAGATTCAAGATCAGGGTCTTATGTCGTGCGGCGGCAATGGCGCGCGACAATAGAGCCGTCGGCGTTTTCTCGAGGCCCTTGCGGCGCATTTCTTCGCCGATGCCGGGAATCACACGGTCTGCGATCGCTTGCGTCGCTTCCGGCGTGTTGTCGCGGGGACCGATTCCGGTGCCGCCCGTCGTGGCGATTACGTCTACACGGCCGGAGTCGGCTAGTTCGCGGAGTTGCTGGCGAATGTCCGCGGGATCATCGGCGACGTGCAGGCCGGGCATGACTTCCCAGCCGAGGCCGCGGCAAAATGCGACGACCGCAGGCCCGGACAAATCCTCGCGTTCGCCTTTCGCTACGGAATCACTGATGGTGAGGACCGCCACTCGCATCGTGGCGGCTACTGCGTTTCGACCGTAGTATTTTCGCGGCTGGCTTCGTCCATCAGGCGCATGGCTTCCATGAGCAGGCCGGTGGTATTGCGCGTGGTGGTGGTGCGCGTCGAAGCGTTGGCCGCGTTGAAATCAATTTCGAAGTCACCTTCGGCCCACAAAATCACCTTGTAAACCGCGTCATCGCCTTCGATGTTTCCGATTTTGGCATCGCGGCATTGCCCACTGGCGAAATAGAGCTCGCCTTGCTCGGCGCCTTTTCGCACTTTCAGGCGGCACGATTTTTGCCCCATTTCGAGCGATTGCAGCAGGTCGGTCATGTTCATCTCTTCGAGGCGGCCCTGGATCACGCCGGGACGCGAGGCGCTCTTCTGGAGCTTCTCGAGGTGCAGACGGTCGACCACCTTCTTGGTGACGCGCACGAGATCCTTGATCAGGAAGGGCTTGGTGATGAACTCCTCGACGCCGTCCACCAGCGGGCGCAGCCGTTCTTCGATATCCGCGCGGCCGGCCATGAATAGAAACGGGATGTGGCGCGTTTTGTCGCGGCCGCGGAGCTTCTCGAAGAGCTGGCGGCCGTCGAGGCCTGGCATTTTGTAGTCGCAGAGAATGACATCGGGAGGCTCGTCGATGACTTTGAGCAGGGCGTCGGCGCCGTCGGCGGCAATGACGACCTCGCAGACAGGCTCGAGCCCCTTTTCGATGAGGTCACGCACCAGGGGATTGTCATCGACCAGAAGGAGGGTGACGCTCTTTCCGCTGGCGGCCGCTGCGCTCATCGGGAGGCGCTCCGCCGCCGCACAGGGGCCTTGGTCCGGCCGCGCTCCGAGCGCGACTTCGCTTCACGGTGAAAATCGCCGCTCTTTCCACCCGTCTTGGTCACCAGGCAGATGTCCGTGATCTCCATACCCTTGTCGAGGGCTTTGCACATGTCGTAGACCGTGAGGGCTGCGGCAGTAACGGCGACCAAGGCTTCCATTTCGACGCCAGTCTGGGCGGTCGCCACAACTGTAGAGCGAAGTTCCACGCCATTCTGGCACAGGCGTGCGGTCACATCAATGTGAGTGAGCGGGAGTGGATGACAAAGAGGTATCCACTCGGCGGTGCGTTTGGCGGCGGCGATGCCGGCGATGCGGGCGACTTCTAAGGGGCTGCCTTTGGGGTTTTTCAGGCGACGGACGGCGGATACTACGGTTGGCTTCATTTTTACGAAGGATTGGGCTACGGCGGTGCGGGTGGTGACTTGCTTTGTGGAGACGTCCACCATTTGGACTTGGCCTTTTTTTCCGTAGTGGGAGAATTTGGGCATCGGCCTAGTTTACTTCGACGGGGGAGATTGAAGAAAAGAAGGGATTAACGCAGAGGGCGCGGAGGCGGAGCGCAGAGGAAGCGGAGAGATCTTGGTCATATCACGTCCTTGCGCAACAGAATGGAGACGGTTTCACCTGCGGCGACTTCTTCGCGATCGGCGGGGATCACCAGGAAGCAGTTGGCGCGGGCGAGCGCGGCCACGTCACCTGAACCCTGCCAGCTGAGAGGCTTAACCTCTGGAGTGGACCCCTGCCATTCCACACGGGCGGGTAGGAAATGTGTTAGACCCGGTTTTTCTTTCAGGGCTACGCCTAGCTGTGCCTGGACTCGCGGCAACGGACGGGGTTCCGCGCCGTTCAGCAAATCGATGGCGGGGGTGACAAAGAGCTCGAACGTGACCATTGTGGAGACGGGATTTCCTGGAAGGCCAAAGACGAAGGTGTCGCGGCAGCGGCTGAAGACGGCAGGTCGGCCGGGCCGGATGGCTACCGAGTCAAAGAAGAACTCGGCGCCTAAATCCTTTAGCACCGTTTCGACTAGATCGTACTTCCCCATCGAGACGCCGCCGGACATTACCAGCACATCTTCGCGGAGGCCGCGCTCGATTTTGGCGCGCAGGACGTCCATGCGGTCGGAAGCGTTTCCCAGCAGGACCGGCTCACCGCCTGCAAGTTTGGTTTGCGCGGAGAGCGAAACGCTGTTGCTGTTGCGAATCTGGAATGGGCCGGGCTTCTGATCGACCAGAACGACTTCGTCGCCGGTGGAGAGGATGGCGATGCGGGGCTTCGCGGCGCAGAGCAATTCGGTCTGGCCGACCTGCGCGGCTAAGGCGACTTCCGCGTACCCGAGGCGCGCGCCCGGCGTCAGGATGACTTGGCTGGCTTGCGCTTCGCTGCCGCGAGGGACGATGTTCTGGCCGGGCCGAGTGTCGCGGTCGAAGCGCACCTTATCGCCTTCGCGTTGGGTGTGCTCGATCATGACGACGGCGTCGGCGCCTGCCGGGACCGCTGCGCCGGTCATGATTTGCACGCAGGTCCAGCGGGCTAGAGGGGCGGTGACGGTGTCGCCCGCTTTGATCTCGCCGGTGCAGCGGAGGTCGGCGCCTTGGGGGGCGTCTGCTGCGCGGACTGCGTAGCCATCGCGGGTGGAGCGGTCGAAGGGTGGATACTCGCGGTCGGTTTTTATTTGTTGGGCCAGGACGAAGCCCAGCGCCTCCCAGAGGTTTACGACCGTTGTCGCGCGGGGGCCTTTTTTCTTGGCGATTTGATCGATTACGGTTTGGCGGGCTTGCTCGTAGGTGAGCATCGTGGTGGCTTCGGGCTCCTGCGGTGCTTCCAGCTTGCGGACTTGGGGCGCATCAGTGCTGCGCCCCTACAAGTGAAATTCAAAGGCGCCCGCTTCGGAAAGCGGCCGCTACAAATTCGGCGACGCTTTCTGCTACAGCCAGCGGGCGAACAGGGTGCCTTCGGGGACGATTGTTGCGTCGCGCTCTGGGCCGGTGGAAATCATGCCGATCTCGACCCGCAAGAATTCGCTGATGAAGCGCAGGTAATCGACCGCAGCCTTGGGCAATTTGCCGGCATCCTTTTCGCCGTAGGTGGGTTGGCACCAGCCGGGTAGCGATTTATATTCGGGCTTGACGTGCTCGTATTCCTCGGAGAGGGCGGGCATTTCATGGAGCGCGGTGCCTTTGTACTTGTAGCCAATGCAGACCTGAATCTCGCGTTGGGTATCGAAGACGTCGAGTTTGGTCACGACCAGCGAATCGATGCCGTTGATCATTTTTGAGTAGCGCAGCATGGCGAGGTCGAGCCAGCCGCAACGGCGGGGACGCCCGGTTACGGCGCCGAATTCCTTGCCGCGCTCGCGGACTTCCTGGGCCTCGAGGTCGGGCATCTCGGTCGGGAACGGTCCGCTGCCCACGCGCGTTGTGTAGGCTTTCGAGATACCCAGCACGTTTTTAATCTTGGTTGGAGGAACGCCGACGCCTACCGTGGCGCCGCCGGAGATGGCGCTCGACGAGGTCACATAGGGATAGGTGCCGTGGTCGATGTCCAGCATGGTGCCCTGCGCGCCTTCAAAGAGTACGGACTTGCCGTGATCGAGCGCGTGATTGATGAGCTCCGCGGTGTCGCAGATATATTGGCGAATCTTTTCGCCCTGGCGCAGGGTTTGTTCCACTTCATGAGAGAAATCGATGTCGGCACCGTAAGCGCCCTTGGCCAAGCGGTTCTTCTCCGCCACGACGCGGGCGGCTTTTTCGCGAAACAGGGCGGGCTCCAGGAGGTCGCAGGTGCGCAGGCCGCGGCGCGCCATTTTGTCTTCGTAGGCGGGGCCGATGCCACGGGAGGTCGTTCCGATTTTATTGGCGCCGCGAGCGGTTTCGGCGGCTTTGTCGAGTTCGCGATGGTAGGGAAAAATCAAGTGTGCGCGATTGCTGATGTGCAGACGGCCCTTTACTTCGATGCCAGCCTTGGCGAGTGTTTCGATTTCGGCGACGAGCGCGCCCGGATCGATGACCACGCCGGTGCCGATCACGGCATGCTGTTGTGGACGCAAGATGCCGCAGGGGATCAGTTGCAGGACGTATTTATCTTTGCCGATGATCACGGTGTGGCCGGCATTATGGCCGCCGGCGACGCGGGTGATGTAATCGAAGGAGCCGGCGAGGTAGTCGACGACCTTACCCTTGCCTTCGTCACCCCATTGCGCGCCTACGACCACTACCGATTTCATCCGAACGCTCTCCTGGACCGCACTGGTCCGCTCACTTTGCACGACGGTTTAACTCTGTTGGGAATAATCACCTACGAGCAGACTTCTAATCGTAAGCTGAGGCGATTTGCAACGCAAGGTGCAGCCTTTCGGTGCGCAATACCCGGCGTTCACAACTGACTTGGACCCGATTGACGAAGATGAAGACCAAGAGCAGAATCCGTCGCAGAGCGATACACGCCGCGGAAGGTAGGGCGGCTTGAACGGCAGAAAACGGAGGGGCTATGCCCGTAAAACAGGGAGATCTTTCGTTGCTCGACCATCCTGCAGCGCAGGAATTGCTGGCGTCGCGTATTCCTGCGCGGTTGGCATATATAGGACTAGACGGAACACCACGGGTGGTTCCGATCTGGTTTCATTGGGACGGACGAGAATTTGTGATGGGCACAGCGGCGACCGCGTTAAAGCTGAAGGCGCTAGCGAAAAATCCGAAGGTAGCGTTGACGATTGACGACAACAATTTCCCGCATAAGGTCTTATTGGTGCGGGGTACGGCGCGGCTGCAAAGGGTGGATGGAGTCGTGCCCGAGTACGCTATGGCTGCGGAACGTTATTTTGGAGCGGAGCAGGGCAAGGCCTGGGTCGAAAAAATGCGCGGGATGGGAGGCGGCATGATGCGTATCGGAATTACGCCCGAGTGGGTGGGTCTCCTGGATTTTGAGACGCGGTTTCCGGGCACTTTGTCTACGTGAACGATGGAATTGCGGAATGGGGAAGTCGAATTGGATGGTCGACGGAATCCCTGCGCGAGTGAAGACTTCGAGGCTCGTTGGCGGCGGAGCTATTTTTTTGTGGCGAGCTTTTTGTAGCGGAAGCATTGGGTCACGTGGTCGTTAACCAAGCCGGTGGCTTGCATCAGCGCATAGCAGATTGTGGAGCCTACGAAGCGGAAGCCGCGTTTTTGGAGGTCTTTGCTGAGGGCGTCGGATTGAGCGGTGCGGGCGGGCAACTTCTTGTGGGACTTCAGCGCGTTTTGTTTTGGTTTGCCGCCGACGAAATGCCAGATGTAATTGTCGAATGAGCCGAATTCTTTTTGAACTTTCAGGAAGGCGCGGGCGTTGGTGATGGTTGCGTCGATCTTCAGTCGGTTGCGGATGATGCCTGGGTCAGCCAGGAGCGCTTTCTTTTTCCGGGCGTCGTAACGGGCGACTTTTTCGGGATCGAAATTGGCGAAGACTTCGCGGTAGCGGGCGCGCTTTTTCAGGACCGTGTCCCAGCTTAGTCCGGCTTGGGCGCCTTCGAGGGTCAGGAACTCGAACCAGGTGTGGTCGTTGTGAACCGGAACGCCCCATTCTTCGTCGTGGTAGGGGATGTTGAGTTCGGTGGTGGCCCAGCGGCAGCGAGTGATTTTTGGTGAGGGGGCCGTCATTTGAGGCTTGTCTCCACGTTCGAAAAAAAGCGCCCGCTTCGGAAAGCGGCCGCTACGACTGCGCCGGAAATTGTAACGCTTTGTTGCTTATTGGCGGATCGAATGGATGATCAGTGTGTTTCCGCCCAGGAGGACGGGGTCGGAGGCTAGCTCTTCGGTCCAGCGGTCCTTTCGACGGGGCGCGCTCGTTAGTTTTGCCAGCAACTTGATCAGCGTCACGATGGGCCAGTAGAGCCACTGATTGGCTTTCTTGCGATCGCGATAGACGCCCTGAATCGCGAAGCCGTTTTTCTCGAGATAGTAGCGGAGTTCGCTGTAGCCGAGGGGATTGGCGTGAACTGCGATTTCGTCGAGGCCTGCGGAGTCGTTGTGGATTTTCGCTTTGCACTGTGACGAGAGCGGCTTGAAGTGTGATGTGTAGCCGAACAGCAGCCACTTCAGGCGCTCTTCGACGTTCATGATATTGGGGACGCTGATGATCAGGTGCCCGCCGGGTTTCAGGAGGCGCTTGTACTCGCGGAAGGCTTGCGGCGGCGAATCGATGTGCTCGAGCCCTTCGAGCGAGGTGATGTAGTCGAAGGAACCAGCCGAATAGGGCAGCGTGCCGTCCAGGTCCCCCTTTTTGATTTCAACGCCCTTCAACCGGAACAGCTGCGGATACAGGTCGCAGCAACGGACGGCGAAGCCTTCGGCTAGCAAATCTTTGGCGAGGGCGCCTTCGCCGGCAGGACAATCGAGAATCGTGCCTCGCGGGAGCGGCTTCAGAATTTGCAGGACGGTTTCGTTGAGACCGGGGCGCGACATTGGCTTGGGGCCGCGATCTTGGGCGGAAAGTGAAGAGCCGTTCGCCGGTGCCGGGGAGCGCGAAAGGGTCGCTGCTTTTTCGGAAGTGGCCAACTTTTACTCGCGCTGCATGGACCGAGATGGCCGCCCCCCTAAAGGGGAGCGCCTACATTTGCTCGTCGTCATTCTTGCCGCGATATTCACTTGTGTTCAAACACAAAAACAGGGCGGTCGCATTCTACTGTACGACACGCCCTGTTCGTTATTCCATTTTGCGGGCCTGCGCGGAACGCTTACGAGGCTAGGTGGCGTTCGAGCGCCTTGGTGATCTGCTCTTTCGGCACTGCGCCGACGATTTGCTCGACCACTTGCCCATTCTTGAACACTAGCAGCGTCGGAATGCCGCGAATGTTGTAGCGTCCCGCGGAATTCATGGCTTCGTCGACGTTCAGCTTGGCCACTTTCAGTTTGCCCGCGTAGTCGTGGGCAATTTCGGCCACCGTGGGCGCCAGCATGTGGCACGGGCGGCACCATTCGGCCCAGAAATCGACCATGACCGGCTGGGTGTTGCTAGCCGTCAATACCTCGGCTTCAAAGTTTCCATCGGTAATCGCCAAAATGTTGTTGTTATCAGCCATATCGTTTGTCCTTAACGGCTTAGTGCAAGCTCGCCGTCTAATCTCTCCTTGAGCAGCCTAATTAGATGTTGCAACAGGCATTTGGTTTCGTGCAGCGGGACCCGCGCTCGAAGCTGTTTGCCCTGAAGCTCTTACCGCCCGCGCGGCCTCATAAACTTTCGCGTACTCCGCCGCGGAGCCTTTCCAGGAAAAATCCTTGGCCATGCCGTTCATCTGGATGCGCTTCCAGATGCGCTCATCCTCGTAAAGCTGGAGCGCACGCTGCACGCACTGCACCAGCGCTGCTCCGGAATACTCTTCAAACTTGAATCCGGTGCCGGTGCCGGACTCCAAGTCGAAGGACTCAATCGTATCATCAAGTCCGCCGGTGGCTCGCACAATTGGCACCGTACCATACTTTAAACTGTAGATCTGGTTCAAGCCGCAGGGCTCGTAACGCGAGGGCATCAAAAACATGTCGGCGCCGGCTTCGATCTGGTGCGCTATCGTTTCGTCGTAGGCGATTTTTACGCCCGTGCGGCCAGGGTATGCGGCGGCGAGCGCCCGGAACAGGTCTTCATACTTTCGATCACCGGTTCCCAGCACCACGAGGTTCATATTTTCCTGCATCAGCTCGTGAGCGCGATCGGCGATCAGATCGAAGCCCTTTTGGTCGGCGAAGCGTGAGACGATGCCGATCAGTGGGCGGGTTGCGTCGTCTTGCGGCAGCGCGAATCGTTCGAGCAGCGCTTGCTTGCAGAGATGTTTGCCGCTCAGGTCGTTCACGGAGTAGCGCGCGGGGATCAGCTTGTCGGTTTCCGGATTCCACGCGGTGTAGTCCACGCCGTTGAGAATACCCACGAGCCGGTCGGTGCGGGTTCGCATCACGCCGTCGAGGCCGTTGCCGAATTCCAGGGTCTGAATTTCCTGAGCGTATTTGCGGCTGACGGTCGTTAGGTAATCGGAGTAAACCAATCCGCCCTTCAAGAGATTCACGTCCCCATAAAATTCGATCCTGCCCGGATGAAACGTGCTGGCCGGAATATCGGCGCGAGCGAGGACGTCGCGCCGGAATAGGCCCTGATAGCCGATGTTGTGAATGGTGAAAACGACCGGAAAATTCTTCGCCACGGGATCCGCGGCATAGGCCGTGCGCAGCAACACCGGAACGAGCGCCGCCTGCCAGTCGTGACAGTGGATGAGATCCGCTGGCCAGACATTTTTGGCGATTTCAATGGCGACGCGGCAGAACTCACTGTAGCGTTCGGCATTGTCGGGATAATCGCCGGCGGGTCCGCCGTACAAGCCATCGCGATCGAAATAGGCAGGATCATCAACGAAAAAATAGCGGACTCCGGCGATCACTCCACCGTCGTCCACAGCGGGAAAATGGAGTTGGCCGCCCAAGGCAACGGTCAGACTGGGGATCAGTACGGTGGCAACGTTAGTGCCGCGATAGCGGGGCAACACCACCGCTACGTCGTGGCCTAGCGCGACGAGGGCCCTGGGCAGCGCCTCAATGACGTCCGCCAAGCCGCCCGTCTTGGAAAAGGGCAGCCCTTCCGATGCCACGAAGAGAATTCTCACAGTGTTGTCATCACGGGGTTGTCGTCATGCGATTGTCACTACGGGTTTGGCAATAGGTTTACGCTATCCAACCCCTGGGAGCGCGTCAAGCATGGCGCGTGGTGTCGATTCCGCCGGCGAACCGCCCGTTTTTCAAGCTCTCGCCGAACACAACTTTTCTTCGGAGCCCGTGTTTCAGATCTGTGTGAAGACGAATATCATCCCTACGAATGAGAGCGACTTGAAGGCTTCTTCGGCCCGGCCGGAGAGCTTTCTTGTCGTTCTATTCGTTCTATCACCTACCTTGTGGCTGGTCGTCTTCCTGGCGTGCTACCTCTCCACGCGACTTTCGGGCGCGTTTCCCTATCTATTCCGGGCGTCGCAATACTTTCAAGGGTTGCGTGTTGCTACACTGTTCCCGGATGGCTCGCCAACGTCTCGGCCAACATTTCCTCGCTGATCTGGACTGGCGCGAACAAATCGCGCGGGCGATACGCGTTTCGCGACAGTCACTGGTTCCATCGTCGAGCGACAAACCCTATTGCTGGATTGAAATCGGAGCGGGCCACGGGGAGATGACCGAGCATCTTGCTGCTACCGGCGCTCCGGTGTACGCCATCGAACTGGATGCGTCGCTGGCGCGGCGGCTGCAGCATCTGACGCAACAATTTCCAAATCTTACCGTGGTCGCGGGCGACATCCTGCAAACGAATATCGCCGAGATCGCCGGGGGCCGACGTGTTCGCATTTACGGCAATTTGCCCTATTACATTACGTCGCCGATCCTGCACCACCTTTTCACTTTCGCGGACTCAATCGACGAGATGCACATCGTCGTTCAGGAAGAGGTTGCCGAGCGCCTGACCGCCCAACCGAACAACAAGCCATATGGCTATTTGTCGGTTGCCACGCAGCTCTACGCGCGTCCCGAGCTGGTGTTTCACATACCTCGCGAGGCCTTCCATCCGCCGCCGGACGTGGGCTCGGCACTGGTCACGCTGCGATTTCCCGGGGAAGGCGCAAAGCTCGGCGAAGCAGACGAATCGAAGTTCCTCGATTTCGTGAAATTGTGTTTCGGGCAAAAACGCAAAACGCTGGTGAACAACCTCCGGTCGATCGCTAATCCCGATTATGTTCGCGAAACTCTGGAGCGCTTGAAGCTCCGGGCCGACGCGCGCGCTGAGCAACTCAGCCCGTCTCTGCTTGCGGCGGTGCACAAACGCCTGGAGTCACATCTGCATAGTTCCGAGAAGTAGCGCGATCGGTGTCCATCTCGCGTGAATAGGAAGTTGTTGAGGCGAAAAATTGGAACCAAGGATGGAAGGCGACTACGGCCTGCTCTTTTCCTTTGGCCGTGCCGCGACCAAGCGATCGGGATAGTCGCTCATGATGCCGTCCACTCCAGCTTCGATTAGCAACCGCATGTGCGCCGGCTGATTTACATTCCAGCACACGACCTGCAAGTCGCGCTTCCGCGCCTCGGCCAGCAACGCGGGCGTGACCAAATCACCGCGCACCGCCAACTGCCGCGCTCCTACTTCCACAGCACGCTGCAAGGGAAGTTCGATCTGCCCGTCGAAAAGAAGGCCGGTCATCAAGGTCGGCTCGATTTTGCGCAGGCCCTCCAGAATTCCGGCGTCAAAGGAAATTACAATGGTCCTGGCAATCTCTCCCGAACTTCGCAAAGCCCCGACCAACGCGTGTTCCCCGCCCCACGAACCGCTGGGCTTGAGTTCCAGGTAAAAGACCACGTCGTGTTTGCGGGCGAACTCGAGAATTTCCTCCAGCGTGGGGATGCGCTCGCCGGTAAACTCGCTACCGAACCACGATCCGGCGTCCAAGCGCCGCAGGTCCGCCAGCGAGAGGTCGTGCACTTTTCCCTGGCCGTTGGTGGTGCGGTTGACGGTGTCGTCGTGAATGGCGACAAAGCGCGAGTCGCGCGAAAGCTGCAGGTCCGTCTCGATGAAGGTAGCGCCCAGCGTCAATGCGCGCTTAAAAGCCGCCAGCGTATTCTCGGGCGCGTGCCCGGAAGCTCCACGATGCGCAATGACCAGCACAGTCTTCGCTTTCCTCTTGTCTCGGAAGGCGCGTAGCCACGGCCGTCCCTGGGGCGAAACTCCGCCGCGAAAGGAGCCTCGAAGGTACGCTACAGCACCATTACGCTACTGCACGTCGAGCTATGCTAACATCCGCGCCCGCGGGTCACCCATGCAGTCCATCGGCCTGCATCGTGAGTCTAAACGTGAGACTCATAAGAAAATCCCAATCTTAGGAGCGACCATGGTTGCCAACCGACGTCTTGTGTTTGCCGTCCTTCTCGTCCTGGCCATGTGGTTGGGCTCGGCATCTCGCGCAACTGCAGCGCCACAAAAGCAAAGCGAACCCAAAGCACAGCAAAACCTGATCAAAGAGGTGCGCCACCAGCTGGTTCTGTTGCCGTACTACTCGGTATTCGACAACCTCGTGTTCCAGGTACAAGGCAGCAAAGTAATCCTGATGGGCCAGGTGGTGCGCCCCACGCTCAAGTCCGACGCGGAAGCCGCGGTGAAAAGCATCGAAGGCGTAACCGGCGTGGAGAACAACATTGAAGTGCTGCCGACTTCGCCGATGGATGACCAAGTACGCCGGGCTGTCTATCGCGCGATCTACGGCGAGCCGGCATTGTCGCGTTACGCGCTGTCCGCGGTGCCCTCCATTCACATCATCGTGAAAAACGGAAATGTAACTCTGGAGGGTGTGGCTGACAACGAGACCGACAAGAACCTGGCTGGCCTTCGCGCGAATGGCGTGCCGAACGTCTTTTCCGTGAAGAACAATCTGGTGGTGAGCAGTTCGTAGTGATTGTCATAACCTCATCTCGCCATCTGCCCCGGACATTTGTGCTCGGACGTGCTTGGTCGGAATCCCAACCAGGAATTCGAGGTGTTGGCGATTACGCACCTCGTGGACCCTACGTACCATTAAAGTTCACCGCGTTTCTGCCGATGATCACTCTGCCATGCCGAACCTCTATTTCTGCCAGCCCCACGCACAGAATCAGGGGATGTTGCGCGCAGTAATTACGCTGGCGGACTGCGAGGAGTTGGTCGCGCCTAGCGCGGCCGTCTACCTAGGAGAAGATTTTCCCAAGGTCTCGGACGAGAACGGCCATAAAGAGGACTTCGCGGTCCTGGGTTTCACCGCCGCGGAGGCAAATGCGGAATGGCGCCGCGGCTACTACCGCTTTGAAGCAGACCTCATGGAACTGAATGCGCAGCTCCTGAAGCTGACGCGCTAGCCCCACCATTGTGGATGCAGCTAAGCCCAGACTGATGGGGCATGACCTCATCCATCGGGCCTCCCTTCGCCCCTCCACCAAAAGGCCCCTATGCAGGAAACGCCCGATACCATGGGGCGTGCGTTCATGCTAACAAATGAGAAGTCAGCGGTGCCGGTTGCCGGCGCGGACCTGAGTTTGGTTCACATGCGTCGGAGACCGAGCGGTGTTGTGTGGTTCCAGGCAAAGCAAACGTCTGGGGTGCGACGTCGAGCGGTCAAGCGAGGAACACGAAATGGCCCCTCTCCGCCTGTTTTTAGCCGACGATCACGAAATTCTACGCTACGGTCTGCGCTCTTTGCTGGAAGCGAAGGTGGGATGGACAGTTGTGGGCGAGGCTGCCGACGGCAGGGCAGCGATCGAAGGCGTCCTCGCCAGCGATCCGGACGTGACCTTGATGGACATTAGCATGCCCGTCGTCGATGGACTGCAAGCCGCGCGTAAGATTCTGGAAAGCGGATCGCGGACCAAAATCCTCATGCTGTCGATCTATGACTCCAAGGAAGTACTCGGCCAAGTCGTGGACTCAGGCGCGTGCGGCTTTGTCCTCAAGTCCGACGCGGCTCGCGACTTGATCGCCGCGGTCGAAGCGATTGACGCGAATGGGACTTTTTTCACGCCTAAAACTGCCGAGATCATTCTCGACCGACAGCTTGATCGCATGCAGGAGCAACGAGATCGCTCGGCCCTCGGCAAGAAGGGGCACGCTCGGCATTAGAAATGCCCGGGATGCGCCCCTGAACTTACGGTTCTCTACTCTCCAGCGTACATTTTTCTCCCGATAGCTCTGCGCCAGCGTTCGCCATACGTTCGATGGCGTCATATGTTCAATAGCAGTGAGACAAGTTGGCTCAGGCCCCGCGCTTGCGCTGGCCTCGGGTCCGTGGAATACGACAATGTCATCCGTTGAAACAGAAGTCATCGGTGTTTACGCCAGTCCGGATAGCTTGGAGCGGGCGGGCGATGCGCTCGTACGCTCCGGCGGCTTTTCCGACTCCGATATCTGCGTGCTTCTGCCGCAAGATTTGCAAGGCGATGTGAAAATGGGAGCTTTCCTGCTATCGGTTAGCTGCTCCACTTCTCAGCAAGCTCAGCTGGCCAGGCAAATCATCGAATGCACCGACGCGCAGGCCTCGTTTTCGTCCAGGATTGCATTCGTTTCGGCCGCGAACATCGCGACCGGCTCATCACGCCACAACTAATCGCGAACGCACTTCCTCCATACGTCGCACTATTCACCCACTACTCACCCACTACTCAAAGGGCGCCTCTGCCACTATACTTTCGCGATGCGACGTTATCGCTTCTCTTCAGCAATTGCGCGGTTCTTGATTTATCTAGCCGTCAGCGCGACACCCGCCTTGGCGCAACAGGTCGCCGGGCAACAGGATCTCGCCGTGTGGCGCACGCAGCACGCCGCCGACCTCCAGAAACCCGACGGCTGGTTGTCGCTGGTAGGACTCGATTGGCTGGTGCCTGGCGACAATACTGTCGGTTCCGCGGTGGACAACACGATTCACCTCCCCGCCAGCGGCCCCGCGCATGTCGGCGTCCTGCATCTCGAAGGCACGGCGGTTACCCTGATGCCTCCGGCAGGCGGATTCCCGCAAGGCCTGCTGATTGACGGCAAACCCGCGCAGTCGCAGGAACTGCGCACGGGGGCCGATACCGACAAAGGCAATCCCCGAATGACTATCGGAACACTCAATTTCTACGTCGTGCGGCGCGCCGACCGTTTCGCCTTGCGCATCAAGGACGCGAAATCCCCCGCGATCACAGGATTCCACGGACTTAAGTGGTACCCGCCGGACGCCGCCTTCCGCGTCACCGCCCGCTGGATTCCCTACACTCCACCGAAAAGCGTGACCCTCGCGACGCTCATCGGCACCAGCTATAAGCAGCCGGTTCCAGGCGCTGCGGAATTCACGTTGGGGGGAAAGACCTACGATCTTGAGCCCGTCGTTGAAGACAACCCTGCTGTGAAACTTTTCTTCATTCTCCGCGACACCACCAGCGCGTCCACAACCTATGGTGCGTGCCGCTTCCTATACACGGGTCTTCCGCCGAACGGGATCGACAAACCCGGTGAACTCGTGCTGGATTTCAACCGTCTCGAAAATCCGCCCTGCGCCTACACGCCGTATGCCACTTGCCCGCTGCCTCCGCCGGGCAATCGCCTGCCCATTCCCCTCCCTGTCGGCGAGCAGCGCTACCATGACTGAGTCGCACAGTGACTTCCCTGTTGTTTACGCTAGGGGTCGTTGCCGATGCGGGCTTCCGGCCTTCCATTTGGCAATCGGCGCTGTCCTGTCGCACAATAAACTGTCGCGCCAAGCGCCGCGGCACCTATGACCATTTCCGATCCGTATTCAGCCAACACCGGCGGACCTGCCAATCCAGCCCGCGAGAAACTTGTCACATTGCGCCTCGCGCTGCTCCGCCTGCATAAGACACTGCTCGAGATGGAACGCCGCGAGTACGAGCGCGTGCACGGCAAGGTCAACACCGGCGAGTTATTCCGCCTAGTGATCGATCACGAGCAATTTGCCTGGCTTCACAATATTTCCGAATTCGTGGTTCGCCTCGACGAGAGCCTTGCGGGCGAAGTGCCGGTCAGTCCCGACGACACGCGCAGCGCGATCATGCTGGCCCGTAAAATGTTCGCGCCTTCGGAATCCGGCGACGGTTTTCAGAAGCGTTACTTCGACGCCATCCAGCGCGACCCTGCCGTGGTTATGGAACACGCGGAACTTGCGCGCCTTTTTGCCAACGAGCCCGCCGACCTGCCCGCGTCCTAGTTTTTGCGAAGAGCCGAAGTCTCAGCGGCGGCGCGCTCCGCTAAAAAATAATTCGCTCGATTTCACTCCGGCCGTGATCCCTGGGCCGCTCCCAGTTTCATCGGATGCCACTCGAATTTATTCAGTCCCGCCAGCACGCTTGGATCATTTTCGGCAATCTCGCGAAGCTCCGCCTCGTCCGCCACTTCAAATACGGCCATGCCAAACGCGCCCTCGCGCGCCATCACCGGCCCGAATAGCAGCACTTTTCCGGCGGCGAATTTCTCTTGCGTATACTTCACATGGTCCATCATCACCGCCCGCTCCTCGGCCGTCATGTCGAATGGAAACGTCGGCCGCGGCGGAATCAGTCTCGCAAAATAATGTTGTTTTGGCATAGTGCCGGCCATCCTATCATGCTGGACGGCGACCGCGGCGAGACCCTTCACCCGCAGGCTCGCGCTCCATCCACCCAAACGGCCTCTTGATTGCAACTTCCGGGTGCACTATGGGTTTCGACTCCTTATAATCCATTCACGCGGAACTGCCGCTCGACCACCGCGCGACGACCATGACCGGACCACGTACGTCCATCGGCCTCTATATCCTGCGCAGCGTGCTCTTCCTCGCGTGGGCAGCGGCTGCAGTTCTGCCCAACAACTTTGCACGGTCGCTTCCATCCGCGCCCTCGCAACCTGCGGATTCCCCAAAGTCGCAGCGCCTGTCTCTGAAAGCCCGCAGGGAAATTTTCGAAACCGTCTGGAAGGACATTCGCGATCATTACTACGACCCGTCCTTCAACGGAGTGAATTGGGATGAGATTCACACGCGTTACCGCCCGCTGGTCGAGGCCGCCAGTAACGATCAAGACTTTTACGTCTTGATGAACCGGATGACCGGCGAGCTTCACGACGCGCACACGCGATTCAATTCACCAGAGCAGTGGAAAAAATACAAGAAACAACAAGGCGTCAGCTCGGGTATCAGCGTGGACGACGTGGATGGTAAGACCGTGGTCACCGCAGTGCGGCGCGATTCGAGCGCCGCTCACGCCGGAGTCGAGCCCGGCATGGTGGTCCTCAGCATCGACGGAAAACCTGTCGCGGAGCGCATTGCCGAAATCGAAAGAAACAAAGCGCCTTCGTCTTCCGAACGCGCTACTCGGCTCTTCAGCTATGGCCGGTTGTTCGCGGGCCCGCCGGACACCGAACTGCACCTTGGACTGGAACGCGCTGACGGCTCGCGCTTCGAAGTTACCCTCGAGCGCCAGGTTTATTCTTCGGCGCCGGATGTCATCACCGACGTTCTGCCCTCCGGGGTCGCCTACATCCGGTTCGATGGCTTCCAGCCGGCCATCACGAAGGAATTTCGGCAGGCGCTCGAAAGATTCAAAAATGCGCCGGGGATCGTAATCGACCTGCGCAGGAACGGCGGCGGTGACCTGGGCGTGCTGCTCCCCATCGCTGGATTTTTCTTCGACAAGAAAACGCTTTTCGCGAAAGACAAGACCCGCTCCGGAAAACCTCTTTCGGAGTTCGCAGGCATCTTCCGGCTACCGCTGGAGCTGTACGTCGGCAAACCCGGCGATCAAATCTACTCCGGCCCGGTCGTGATCCTGGTGGACGCGCGCTCCGCGAGTTCGTCCGAGGTGTTTGCCGCGGGAATGCAGGACTCCCAGCGTGCCAGGATCGTCGGAAGTCAAAGTTGCGGCTGCGTTCTGGGAATCGCCAAACCGCGTGTGATGAAAGGCGGCGGCGTTTTGGAGATGAGCGAAGTGCTATGGTTTTCGCCAAAAGGACGCAAGCTCGAAGGCACCGGAATCCTTCCCGACGAAACCGTCGCTCCCACTCTGAGCGATCTCCAACAAAAGCATGATCCCGCGATCGAGACCGCCGAAAGGCTGCTGCGCGAATCGACGGCAACGTCGCGGCGTGCGTCCAACAAGCTGTAACTCGAAGGAGAATACAACGCTTGGCTCAAGCCTCCCTCATTGCGAAACGCGCCGTCCTGGCCCTGATTCTGCTGGTGGCTCTCGTGTATGCCGGCGACTATCTCTTGGTGCGCTGGAAAATGGCGCGTCCCAAGGCGGGCGACGCCTTCGGAACGGTAAAAATGGAGCGCCTCTTGGCCATTCCAATGAAAGACGGCAAGACCGAGTACGAGCTTGACGCGCAGCAGCCCGAGGTCATCACCCCTTGCGTGCATGCGCTGTTTCCGCATATGGGCGACAGCCCGTGCTGGTACCTGCAGCGCAACAGCCAGAAGCCCATCCCCATGTAAGGTGCCTCCTGCGGGCTGGCGCAAGGGCCAGTGCGAGGCCTTGGAGTACTGGAGGTTATGCGCTTAACCTGCTAAGATTCGCCCGACAACTTTATCAACGCACTTTTTTGGATAAATCCTTCACCAAAAGGACACCCATGGACCGGCGCGATTTCCTGAAGACCACCAGCACGGTGCTCGCCGGCGCGACTCTCGCGCCGCGCACTTTCGCGGGACGCGCACCGGCGCCCTCCAGCAATGAAGGGCGCATGGTCCTTCCCATCAATCGGAACTGGCGCTACAGCAAAACTTTTGCGCAAGGGGCCCATGGGCGGGATTTTGACGATTCCGGATTCGATCGCGTCGTCATTCCCCACACCAATGTCCGCTTGCCCTGGCACAGCTTTGACGACAAGACCTACGAGTTCGTGTCCATCTACCGGCGGCGCTTCAAGTTGCCCCCGGAGGCCCGCGGCAAGCACGTGTTCGTCGATTTCGAAGGCGTGATGACCGCGTCCACGGTGTGGATCAACGGCGTGAGACTGGGCGAGTACAAAGGCGGATACACGCCGTTTTCTTTTGACCTGACCCCGCACATCGATTTCGACGGCGAGAACGTGTTGGCCGTCGATGTCGATTCCACCGAGCGGTCCGACATCCCTCCCTTTGGCTACCAGATCGATTATCTGACGTTTGGCGGAATCTACCGCGAAGTCTCTCTTCGCATCGTTCCGGGAACATTCCTCGAAAATATCTGCGCGAAGCCGAAAGACGTATTGAGCGATCAACCCAGCCTGGATGTCGATTGCTATATTCAACACCTGGAAGCGTCGCGTGAGCCGCTGACGCTTGAAGTCGACGTTGCGCGAGGGAGATCGCGCGGTAGCCAAGACGACGCAGCGCGTGCGCCGCCTCAGATGCCGCTGCCGAACCAACGGTGCATACCGCCCATCTGGAAGGCTTGGGCGGGATCAAGTTGTGGGATCTCGAACATCCGATTCTGTATACTGTGCAGGTGCGACTGCTGGAAAGGGACGCAGCTCCTCGACCGGGACCACCGCACCGTCGGTTTCCGCAAAGCGGAATTCACCGATCACGGCTTCGAACTCAACGGGAAGGTCATCAAGCTGCGCGGCCTCGACCGTCATCAAACGTTCCCATTCGTGGGCCAGGCGATGCCAGCGCGCCCTCAGCGCAGCGACGCCCATATTCTTCGCAACAAACTGCACTGCAACATCGTGCGCACCTCGCACTATCCGCAGTCGCGGCACTTTCTGGACGCCTGCGACGAGATCGGCCTGCTGGTGCTCGAAGAGATTCCCGGCTGGCAGCACATCGGCGACCAGGCCTGGAAGGACATCTCCGTCGACAACGTCGGCCGCATGATCCGCCGCGACTGGAATCATCCCTGCATCATTTTGTGGGGCGTGCGCATCAACGAATCGAAAGACGACCACGATTTCTACGTGCGCACCAACGCGCTGGCCCACAAACTCGATCCCACGCGCCAGACCGGCGGCATCCGCTACTTTCAGTCCTCGGAATTTCTCGAAGACGTTTTCACCATGAACGATTTCGGATTCCCGCTGAAGCCGCCCAACCATCCGCGCTATCTGAACACGGAGTTCGTCGGCCACACCTATCCGACCAAGACCATCGATCAGATGGAACGCCTGCAGGAACACATGCTGCGCCACGCGCGCATCCACGATCAGCTGGCCTCCAACCCGCAATACGCCGGAGGCATCGGCTGGTGCGCTTTCGATTACAACACGCACGCCGACTTTGGCTCCGGCGATCGCATCTGCTACCACGGCGTCACCGACATCTTCCGCGAGCCCAAACCCGCCGCCTATTTCTACAAATCGCAATGCGATCCCGCCGAGGAAGTCGTCCTTGAGCCCGCCTTTCATTGGGCGCGCGGCGATGAATCCATCGGCTTCACGAAAGCGTGGGTCTGCTCCAACTGCGACCATCTGAAATTTTATATCGGCGGAGAAATTGGTGGCAGAAGTAGATCCCAACAAGACCGAATTTCGCCCACTTGCGCTATCCCCCGTTCGTCGCCGACCTCGAGAAAGGCCGTTTTCCAATGGGGCGATCTGCGGATTGAGGGCTACATCCAGGGCAAAAAAGTCATCTCGAAAACGATTCCGGCCGCGGCGTCGACCAAAAATTCACGCTGCTCCCCGACGACACCACGTTGCTCGCCGACGGCGCCGACTCCACTCGCGTCGTCCTGCGCGTCACCGACGAGTTCGGCGCCATCCGCCCCTTCGCCAACGATGCCATCCAGTTCGAGCTGGAGGGCCCCGCCGAAATCCTCGGCGACAACCCGTTCGCACTGATCGGCGGCACCGGCGCGATCTGGATTCGCGCAAAAGAGCAACCAGGCACGGTCACGCTAAAAGCCACCCATCCGCAACTCGGCAGGCAGCAACTACAATTCGAAATCACAGCCGCTCCTCCGGAAAGCGCATAGATTCGAGCACGAAGTCTCCGTGCCCTCTGTTTACCCCGAGCCTCGAAGGGTGCTCCGGTCTCCGTGGCCTCGGTGTTAAAGCTTCTTCTTAATCCGTGTGCGCGCAACGCCACGACCAAAAACTGCGTTCATGACCGAAGAGCCTCACCAGACAAGCCGCAAATTCGCCCAAAAGCGTTATAATCCACCTATGCGCGCCCGTAGCTCAGCTGGATAGAGCATCTGCCTTCGAAGCAGAACGTCGGGAGTTCGAATCTCTCCGGGCGCGCCATTTTTCTCTATCAGCTCGCCCAAATTCGAGACAACAAGCACCCTGGTGAAAGTGTTCCTTTCGATACAGACACCCCAACGCCCCCAGTGTTATTACTAGGCGTAACGCTTTCACCCTTCTCTGGCGCGTCTCTGCAGCCATTCTCAATCGCACGGGACTTTTTCAGGTAAGGAGCATTTCACATGAAGACGCCAAGAGCCCTCTCGGTGGTCACGCTCATAGCAGGCTTGGGAATGCTAGCGCCGCTGACAAAACCGCAGTCCATCGCCGCTTCCGGAACAGTCTCCAGCATGGACGACTCGTCCTCCAGCAGTCCGACTCCGCGGCCGCTGGACCTCACCTATCATCGCCCGTCGAACAAAGCCAAGCTCCGAAACTACCTGTTCGACACGTTCGGCCCCTACCCCCTCGCTGGCGCCGCAATCGTGGCGGCCGTCAATCAGGGAAATCACACGCCTCCGGAGTGGGGGCAAGGCTTCGGAGCCTATGGCGAGCGTGTCGGGTCCAACTTCGGCATCGCCATGGTATCGACGACCACGCGCTACGCGCTGGCGGCAGCCTTCCGGGAAGACACCATCTACTACCGCTGTGAGTGCAAAGGCCTATTCCGGCGGCTCGCTCACGCTGGCATTTCGACGGTTACCGCTCGCGTCGGTGAAGACGGTCACCGCCGTTTGTCATTTCCGGCCCTGATCGCTCCTTACGCTGGCACCATGGCGGCCGTCTACGGCTGGTACCCCAGCCGCTTTGGCGTCAAAGATGGTCTGCGTATGGGCAATTACAACCTCCTCGCGTTTGTCGGCCTGAACGTCGCGAAAGAGTTCATTTACGGTGGCCCGCATACCCTCTTTATGCGTCACGGCCACTCCGCGTCTTCCGGACCCGACCCTTCCGGTCGCTCGACTCCCTGAGCCGCCCCGAGCCCCCTGATGAGCTACAACACCAAGCTTCCGCACTTCAGTCCGGCTGCGGATGACCACGCGGCGCAATCCGCTCCCGCGGCGCAAGCTCTGCCCTTGTTGAGTTCCGCCCTCACCGCGGTCTGGAATCCCATCAACGGCTTCTTCGAGTGGTTTGGGGAGCTCGGCATCTTCGTAGCTCAGGTGACGCGCTCCGCGTTCCGTCGTCCCTTTGAAGGTCGCGAACTCATCCGGCAGCTCGACGAGATCGGCTCGAAATCATTTCCGCTCGTGGCCATGGCCGGTGCCGCTGTCGGCGCCGTCTTGTCCTTGGAAAGCCGTTACAGCCTGGTTCGCTTTGGCGCCAAATCCATGCTCCCCGCCGCTGTCGTGTTCTCCATCATTCACGAAACAGGCCCCATCGTCACCGGGCTGGTCGTGAGCGGCCGTGTCGGCGCGGGAATCGGCGCGGAATTAGGCTCGATGAAAGTGACCGAGCAAATCGACGCCATCGAAGCCTCCGGCGTGAATCCCTACAAGCTGCTGGCCTTCACGCGCATCCTCGCCTGCATCTTGATGCTCCCGCTGCTAACGCTGGCTGCCGACTGCTGTGGAGTATGTGTCGGTTGGATCGCGGACACTCTGGTGGATCCCATTTCCTTTCAAAAATTCCTCCATTCCGGTCTTAACGGAACCACCTTCAGCGATTTTCTCGCACCCACTTTCCGCACCGCGGTCTTCGGCTTGATCATCGGCGTGATCGCCTGTTTTCAGGGCATGAGCACTTCCGGTGGCACCGAAGGCGTGGGCCGTTCCGCGACTAGCTCCGTGGTCCTGTCTTCCCTGTTCGTCATCCTGGCCGACGTCCTTCTCGTAAAACTGATCCTGGTGTTCTTTCCATGACCCCGGTGGACCAGGCCGTTACGCTGCGGGTGCCTCCGGACGGCGATGAACTCCTGACGGAGAGCGCGGACCAGCACGACCCAGCCCCTCCCATCGTCCTGAACAGCTTGCACAAATCCTTCGGCGCCCAGCATGTCCTGGACGGGATTGATCTCACCGTTGGCCGCGGCAAGACCCTGGCGGTGCTGGGCCGCAGTGGCACCGGCAAGAGCGTACTGCTGAAGCTGATCGTCGGATTGCAGCAGCCAGACTCCGGATCGATTCGCATCCACGGTCAGGAACTCCCCAGCTCGGATGTCGAGGCCCTGAACAAAATCCGAAAGTCGATGGGCTTCCTGTTCCAGCACGCGGCGCTCTACGATTCCCTGACCGTCGCGGAAAATGTTGCGTTTCCCCTGCGGCGCCATACAAAAATGACGCCTTCGGAACGCGCCGATCGCGTCGCGCAGCTGCTCAGCGCCGTGGGGATGGAAAATGACTTGCAGAAATTCCCCAGCAATATTTCCGGCGGTATGCAAAAGCGCGTGGGCCTCGCGCGGGCCCTGGCCCTCGACCCCGGCATTTTGCTGCTCGATGAACCGACCGCAGGCCTCGATCCCATCACCTCCCGCGAGATCGACGAACTCATTCTCAAACTGCAAGAAGAGCGCGAAGTCGCCTCCATCGTGGTCACCCACGACCTGCACAGCGCCAAGCTCATTGCCGACCGCATCGTCCTGCTGCACCAGGGACGTGCCGTCATCGTGGGCACCTTCGACGAACTCGATCAAAGCGACGATCCTTTTGTCGCGGAATTTTTCAAACGGGATACCTAGGGAGCACCTATGTCAAGAGCCGCCAGGCTGGGAGCTTTTATCCTCACGACGCTGCTGATTCTCGCGGCGGGCATCTTCATCATCGGCGACCGGCAATACATGTTCAGCTCCACCTATCAATTGAAAACGCAGTTCGCTTCCGTGGCCGGGCTGGACGCGGGCGCGGAGGTGCGCGTCGGCGGAGTCCATAGCGGCAGCGTGCGGCGTATCGAATTGCCCGACAAGCCCACCGGAAAAATCACGGTGTGGATGGATCTCCAGCGATCGACCCACACCATCATCAAGAAGGACTCGGTAGCCGCCATCCAGACCGAGGGCCTGTTGGGTAATGAATTTGTCTCCGTATCGTTTGGCTCCGCGCAAGGCGTGAATGTCCAGGATGGCGACACCATCGCCAGCGAGCCTCCCCTGGCCATCGCGGACCTCATCAAAAAGACCGACGCCATCCTGGACAGCAGCCAGGAAGTGCTCGGCAACGTCACCGTGGCCACCGCCAACCTCAGCGCCATCAGCGTCAAGATCAACCAGGGCCAGGGCACCATCGGGGCCCTCGTCAACGATAGAAAAATGTACAACCAGCTGGATCAGACCACCGCAGGCCTGCACGAAGCGGTCGTCCACGCGCAGGCGGGCATCACCGACTTCCAGGAAAACATGGAAGCGCTGAAACAAAATTTTCTCCTCCGCGGGTACTTCAAGAAACGCGGCTATGAGAGCTCCGCGGACCTCGCGAAAAACGAGATTCCCGCCCTGCCCGAGAATCAGCCGCTGAAAACCTTCACCTACGATCCGAAGCGCCTTTTCGACAAGATCGACACCGCCAAGCTGAAGAACCAGAATTCCCTGCGTGACGCCGGCCAGTTTCTCGCCGCCAACGAATTCGGCGTAGCGGTAGTCGTCGTCTACACCGGTAGGACCGGAGAAGCCCAGAAAGACTTGGTGCTGACGCAAGCTCGCGCCGCGATCATCCGCGGCTACCTGATCGACAATTTCGGATTCGACGACACCCAGCTCAAGACTCTGGGTGGCGGCAAGCAGGTCAGCGCAAGCGCCGACTCCGGTTGGGGCGCCATCGAAATTATCGTCTACCCGGCCGGCACATCCCTCGCACCGCCCGCCGTCCAATCCCGGACCACTGCACCGCAGTAATCGACACGCAATTAGCGCCCCAAGGCCGGATCATTGCGGCAACACTCCCAGATAGGTTCTGCCCCGAGGTCGGGCAAGAGCAAGATGGTCGCTGGTGGGGAATAAGAGGGTTGGCCGAACCGGCACGGATGGGACATCTCTTACCGCCGCGAGACTGCCGATTCTGTACGCTGGAAAGTGCTTTGACCCCCCTTTAAAAGGAGAATAGCGATGAAAAAGGCCCTTGCTGTAGCCGCCCTCGGTCTTTCGTTTATAACTGGCGCATTGTTTGCCCGCCCCGTCCACGATTGGCATGATCTCGATGCCGTCCACAGACACGTTGTGGAAGCAATTCACGAAATGGACCGAGCCCGCGCAGCCAACCACTACGATATGGATGGTCACGGTGCGAAAGCCGAAGAGCACCTGCACGCCGCGGAACACGAACTCGCCCTGGCCATCGAATCGGCAAAGGCCCACTAAACCATCGCCGCCAACGCGCACCCACCACGGACGATTTTCAAGCCGCCTGGAGTTCTGACTGCCACCGGTTCAATCCGCAGACTGGCGCTTCTTGAGCGCCAGTCTGCGACGAACTTGCGCCCGATCCCGCTAAGTTCTAGGTCTCGCTACACGAACACCCGGAGTTCCGATTACCAGATTCGGGGTATGGATACGGCTAAACGCCTCTGCGAGTATCGACGCGCGGGCTAACAAGTTCGCTAAGTTGGAGGAGGAGCGGCGTGGTACGCTTCGAAAAACGAGGCGGTAGGGCTGGGACGCGACGCTCCTTCTTCTTCTAACGAACCCTGCCGAAACCCGTAGCACCGACACTCCTGTCTGTGCCCCCGCAGCAGGCAAGCAGAAATGACGCCGATTCGAGAAAGCTCTCCCCGAGCCGCGGGCTACGAGCGTTCGTGTTATATGCCATGAATCCCCAGGCATGAATCTTCAATCCGGCCCACTGCCGTTGACCCGGCTCGACCCTTCAAATTCCAGAGCAACCCGCGGTATGCGCCAGCACCGGCCCGGACATATAATTCGCCGGGTGAGAAGAAGAACGCGTAAGCCGGCGGATCGGCGAAACGCCGCTCGTCACGCACAAGCCAGCAAAAAAGTAGGCCTCGCCAGAGCGCTGTCCAAAATGGGCATCTGCTCGAGGTCCGAGGCTGCCCGGATGATTCAAGCAGGACGTGTGCAGCTGAACGGAGCCGTGAAGCGCAACCCCG
Organism: uncultured Acidobacteriota bacterium; assembly: GCA_963810355.1. Taxonomy (GTDB): domain Bacteria; phylum Acidobacteriota; class Terriglobia; order Acidiferrales; family UBA7541; genus Acidiferrum. The sequence continues at coordinate 249,359 of CAWENU010000005.1, read as the reverse complement.
AGACACCCGTGGATTTCGGCTCCGATCGGATCGAAGTCGATGGACGCGCGGCCATCGCCGCCAGCAAGCTCTATCTGGTACTCAATAAGCCGCGCGGAATCGTCACCACCGCATCGGACGAAAAAGGACGCCAGACCGTCTACGATCTCCTTGCGCCGCAGCTCGATTCGCCGAGAGTCCTCGCGTCAAGCCCAGAGCGACTCCCAGGAAACGACCGTGAAGTTCCATGGATTGCGCCGGTCGGGCGGCTCGATAAAGCCAGCGAGGGTCTTCTGCTGTTAACCAATGATTCCGAATGGGCTGCCCGCGTTCTTGCGCCGGATACCCACCTCGACAAAACCTACCACGTGCACATCGGCCAGATCGCCGATGACGAACTGCTCTCCGCGCTGCAAAAAGGAGTTGCCAGCGAAGGTGAATGGTTGCGCGTCAAGCGCGCGAGCCGGCTCCGCTCCGGCGAAAAAAATTCCTGGCTGGAAATCGTACTGGACGAAGGAAAAAACCGGCACATCCGCCGCATGCTGGAAGCCCTGGAAGTCGAAGTCCTGCGCCTCGTGCGTGTTGCCATCGGTCCGCTTACACTCGGCGATCTGGCAAAGGGTGGCTCGCGGACGCTCACGGCGGCCGAGAAGACCGCGCTGGACCTGGCTTTGTCGCGCAGGTGAAGCACGTCAACGATGGAACGAGGCGGGCCAGCTTGGCGACGCTGGGCCAATGGGGGCTCCGCACTCGCTTGCAAATAATCCCGCCAGACCCTACGCTCGTACGTCGATGCCTGAACTCACACCCGAACTCCTCGTCTACGGCTTCATTTCCTACATCGTCTTTCTTTTCTCCACCACTTGCCACGAAGCCGCGCACGCCTTTGTGGCCAAACTGGGCGGGGACAGCACCGCCGCCCTGGCCGGACAGGTCACGCTCAACCCGGTGCCGCACATCCGGCGCGAGCCGTGGGGCATGGTGGTGATACCCATCCTGGCGTTCCTGTTCACCCGCGGGATGATCGGGTGGGCCAGCGCACCGTTCGACCCGCTGTGGGAGCAACGCCACCCGCGGCGAGCCGCACTCATGGCGCTGGCTGGCCCAGCGGCGAATTTCACGCTGATGCTGATCGCCGTGGCGGGACTTCGGCTCGGAAGCTCGATGGGCTGGCTGCACTGGATTCCCGGGCAGCGCCCGGACTTCGCCATCGTGACCTTGTATGTCCTGTTTTCGCTGAACCTCCTGCTTGGTACTTTCAACCTCCTACCGGTCCCCCCTCTGGACGGGAGCACCGCCATCATGCTGTTGATGAACGAGACTACCGCGGGTCGCTATTTGTCCTGGCTCCGCGGCAGCAGCTACGCGCGGCTAGGACTCCTGCTGGGACTTCTGGCGTTCCGCTATTTCTACGGTCCGGTCGAAAGCTTCGCCGAAAACCTGCTTCTCCGCAGCCATTTCTAGGCTCCCCAGACGCCGGTGCCCGAGTCGAACACGTGCCAACCCAGTGGTTCAGTTTGCACACACGGTTGGCCCGGCGTTTCCACGGCGCACCGCGTTTTCCTCCCCGATTGAGATAACCGAAGCGGTTTCCATTGTTTGGGGCTCAGGCAATTGGCCTTTCGGCTGCTACTCCTTCCTTGAGGTTCTCACCCATGCTGTCTGCCCCCTTTCCGGTCACCGGGCTTTACCGCGTGGAGGTGTCCGGTTGGGACAAAAACCAGGCCTTCTTCGTCGAAAAGTCCGATCTGGAATGGACCGAAGACTCCGGGAAACGAATTGTCCTGAGCCATGAGGTGCCGGATCGCGCGGTCGTCTTTGTGCGCCTGCTGCGCATCCTTAGCGCCGACCGGTCACACCCGGTTCCCTACGAGGTGGAGTTCGTCGGGGTGACCTCGGAAGGTCATCGGCAGTTCCGGCTGTGCCCGGTCAGTCCGCGCGCCGTCGACGGGAATCTCATCAACTAGCTTCTTGCAGCTGATCATTTCTTGCGGCTCGCTGACTGTCTGACACCTGGTCGTCCCGGTGCCGTGGAGGGGCCGAAACGGAACAGTGGTTCGAATTGACCTGTGATCCCTCTCTCGTCCCTGGGTCTGCATCGGCAACGATGGATCCCCAACGGCTCTCGGGCGGCGGCCGCGCTCCTCGTTAGATTGCTGAAATCGCACGCGCTTAGCGGCGGGTAACGGGTTCGCGGCATGCGCCCGGACGCCGCACCGGCCTCCGCGTTGGTCGGCCCGAGCGCCTTGGCAACCGCGTTGCGAATACCTGGCACATGGCACACGCCTACACAAAGGCCGTTGAAATCATCGCGCCGAGGAGCACACTGACTCCCTGCATTCTCGACGATGATCCGGCGCAACTGGAAGCGCTGGCGGCACTGGTGGACGAGCTTGGGTACCCGTCCATCTTGACCTCGGACCCCGAAGAAGCTCTGCGCTGTGTGCGCTACGGACGCAGCCGCGTGCTCCTGGCCGATCCGGGAATCCACGGGTACGGATTTCTCGACCGCGCACTGCGGACCGACCCGGGCGTGCACGTTATCGTGATGACCGCACAATACACGCTGGACTCCGCGCTCGAAGCCATCCGCCGCGGGGCCACGGACTTCCTGCCCAAACCGATCGATCGCCTCCGCCTCAAGCGCACCCTGGACGAGGTTGCGGCGCTCCACGATCAGCGCCGGCGGGTGCGCTCGCTCGAAGAGCAACTGCTCAAAGACCTTGAGTTTCACGGCATTGTGGGGAAAAGCCCGGCCATGCTGGAGGTTTTTGACTTTGCGCGCAAGGTCGCGCGGCATTACACCAACGTTCTCGTGACCGGACTCACCGGGACCGGCAAAGAGCTGGTCGCGCGGGCCATCCACCAGATCAGCCCGGTGGGCGCGCAGCGCCTGGCGGTCTGCAACTGCTCCGCCATGGTGGATACCCTGCTCGAAAGCCAGCTCTTCGGGCACGTGCGCGGCGCCTTCACCGGCGCGACCGACACCCGCCCGGGCCTGTTCGAATACGCGGACGGCGGCACGGTCTTCCTGGACGAGGTCGGCGAAACCTCGCTGGCCATGCAAGCCAAGCTTCTGCGCGTCATTCAGAACCGCGAAATCCAGCGCGTAGGCTCCCCCGAAGTGAAACAGATCAACGTGCGTTTGATCGCGGCCACCAACCGCGATTTGCGCGCCGAGGTTCTGGCGGGCCGCTTTCGCGAGGACCTGTTCTACCGTCTGAGCTCCATCCAGATCCGCATTCCCTCTTTAAGCGAACGTCTGGAAGATATTCCGTTGCTGGTGCAGTTTTTTCTGAAAAAGTACAACGACGCCTATGGCAAAAAAATTCCCGGGCTGACGCGGCGCGCCCAAGCGGTGCTGCTGCAGCATCCCTGGCCGGGCAACGTGCGCGAACTGGAGAACGTCATTTCCAGCGCATGCATTACCGCGACCGGAGACTTCATCGATCTGGCGGACCTGCCCGAGCACCTGCAACATCGCGCGCCGCGCACGCCGCAGGGAGACGAATGGCGGCCACTGGCGCTCGACGAGGTCCGCAAGCTGCACATCCAGCGGGTGCTGGACCTGTGCCAGGGGAACCGCTTGCGGGCGGCGCAGGTTCTGGGCATCGGGCGCACCAGCTTGTACCGCTACTTGAAGCGCGACCAACAGGAGCGCGGTGCACCGGAGCGCGACGGACACGGGAAATCCGGTGGCGCGACGGCTTGACTCCTCGATCTCGTCAAGGTCTCTACCCAATGATTTTCAAGTAGCCGGAACTTGATCTGACCTTCGGGCAGCAAGCGGGCCAACTCCAGAATTTTTTTCCGGGACTGCGCGGCAAGGTTTGCGGCAAGGACATGCGGCAAGGGATTCCGTCCCAGATAGGGAATCTGCGCCATGGGTTGCGCCACCAAGTAACCTCCGTCGCTCGATGGTTTAATTCTGGGATAGTCGTGCAACTCGTCTCGGTTGTGCGCGACTTTGCGCTGGGGCAACTTGTCACACAGCCTTAGCGCCGCGCTCAAAGCCCGGCGCCTACATTGGGGCTCGGCCGGTTTGTGCGCGAACTGGCGGTTGAGAGACTTCTCTCAAAGCTGTTCCGCGGAGGGACAGTTTCCCGCGTTAATACAAAAATGGATTTGTGCGCTTCCGGCAAAGGACACAAAAGGCGAACGTTACGTTTTTCGAGTTTGGCACCATCCCTGCACTGAGTAACTGCGCTCGATCGATAGGTTACAAAGGCATTAGAACGAAACGCGAACTGGAGCGCTGGATTGCTGAGCTGAGTCCGGTGCATTCGTTCGATCGACGGAGCAAATTCTGGAAAGGATTCCCGCGAAGGTGCCGGGCTCAAGCGCGTCCAATACGGCGTGCGCGTTGAGCGCGCCGGATACGACAGCGCGTTGGGCGCGGCCAGTGCGTCAGTGCGTTGAGCGGCCAGTGCATCGGTCACGGCAAGCGGCGCCCGCGGAAAGGTTCCCGCCAACTGTAACTACTTCAGCGAACCCACAATCCACTCGCCAACACCCCCGAGCGCCGTGTAACTGTACTTTTTGGTTGCGCGGCGCTCTTTCCTCCTAACGCAGAAATTAGAGATTGGACGTTGGAGGTTAGAAGCAGAAAAACAACATCGCGCGCCGCGGAATTGCTGCGGAGCGCGGCCATCCTCAAGCCATCGGGGTCTCCCGCTTCGCATTTCCAACTCGCCCAATCTTTAATCTCCAACCTCTGAGTTTGCAGAAATTGGAGATTGGACGTTGGAGGTTAGAAACAGAAAACAAGATTCACCGCCGAATGGCTGCCGAGCGCGGCCATCCTCAAGCCATCGGGGTCTCCCGCTTCGCATTTCCAACTCGCCCAATCTTTAATCTCCAACCTCTGAGTTTGCAGAAATTGGAGATTGGACGTTGGAGGTTAGAAACAGAAAACAAAATCTCACGCCGAATGGCTGCCGAGCGCGGCCGTCCTCAAACCATGGGCGTCTTCCGCTCGCATTTCTGGCTCGCTCTATGTTTGATCTCCAATATTCGATTTCCAATCTTTAATTTCCAACCTCCACCTTTAACCTCTAACGTCCGACCCCTAACTTCTGAGTTTGCGATAGAGATCGAGGCATGTTTTTGCAGTGTCCAGCTCGGAGAGGCGGCTGCCTTCCTGCTCAATCAAGTAGTATTCGACGCCGCCTCCGCTTTCCGCAGCCTGGAAGATGGCTTTCCAGTCGGCTACGCCTTCGCCGAACAGCACGGTGTAGCCTTTTCCCGAATCGGGTGACCAATCCTTGCAGTGCAGCGAGCGAATGCGCCCGGGGTTGGCGCGGATCCAGGCTACCGGATCGGCGCCGGCCTCGAGGCACGTGCCTACGTCGAGCTGCAGCATCACCGTTGGCCTGGTGTTCTTGGCGAGGACTTCCATGGGGCGCACGCCCTCGATGGTAACGAACTCCACCTTGTGATTGTGGTAGCCGGCTTTGAGACCCGCGGGTTCCAGCTGCTCGGCGGCGGAGTTGAGCGTTGTCGCGAAGGTCTTCCAGCCATCGAGGTCCGTATAGGGGTGCGTGGAGGCGATGACGACGTACTTGCAGCCGAGGATCCTGTTGCGATCACGCGTCTTGGAGATGTTGTCCTTGCTGAGGTAGTCGGCGTTGTTGTGCGTGGAGTAGCAACGGACGCCGAGGTCGTCGAGGAGTTTTCGCATATCCTTGGTCTGGGCCTCGGTCCAGTCGAAATAGGGCGCGTAGAATTCGACGCATTGGTAGCCCATCTGCGCGACCGCGCGCACGGTGCCTTCGAGATCCTGCTTCAAGGCGGCGCGCACGGAGTAGAGCTCGAGGCCGACCGGAATGGACGAGGCCGCGGGAAAGCGCAGAACCAACGGCAACATTGCGGACAGCGCCAGAAACGAGCGACGTGAAAGAGCAGCAGGATTTGTCATACGCAGAATGCTACGACGAAATTCGACTGGTTTCATTGGTTAACCGTTCGGACCCCCTCCCCCCGCCTTTTTTGTAAGTGCGGATTCTAAGAGACTTTAAGTCTAATGATTTTGGAAGTGCGGATTCTAAACGAGTTATGGGCGTATTTCGCGTAAGTACGGATTTTAAAGGAGTTAGTGAATAGTGGGTGGTGAGTAGTGAGTAGTTTGGGAGCAGAGGGCAGCTTGTAAACGCAATGAAAGAGAAGGCGTGATTTCGGGCGCGGGCTATTGAGGAAGGGAGCCGCGGCCGGCGGGCTTGATCTTGAAGCGTCACGAGGCATGATAGCACGGATTGTTAACTATGTCAAACTATTTATTACTCGATATCATTCGAACAATGCACGGTCGACGATGTAGGGCTGCAGTCCCCCGGTGTTGGCTGGGCACTCGTCGCCGGTAAATGGTTCGCAAGGGAGCTCGCGGGGAAAGTCAAAACCCGCACCCTTGGAAATCGAAGGGTGCGGCACCCAGGGAGCATCCTCGGAGTGAATAGGGTGCGAACTTAAGTTCAGTAACTCGAACCTTATTGCCTGGGCCAACGCCCCGTGAACTATTCAGGAAGCTGGAATGCAGCGTGGCAGCGCGCCTAAATACCGAGTTCGGGGTATCGATTGAGCCATTTGCTTCTGTTTTCCTTGCAGGGTGGAGGAAACACAGAATGCATCGAGCTACCAAGTTCGTGGCTTCATTATTTCTCACGGCTGCTCTCGCGGCGCCGGTGGTGACCCTCGCTGGGACTGCGACGCAGGATCCAGACAACCATGATCGTGACCGCGTGTACGACCGGGAACATAAGGATTACCACCAGTGGGACGACCACGAGAAAGATGCGTGGGCGCGGTTCCTCGCGGAGAAGCATCGGAAGGACCACGAATTCGCGAAGGCCAGCAAGAAAGAACAAGAGGAGTATTGGAACTGGCGGCACAGCCACCCGGATTGAGAGTTCTCGGGGCGACAATGGTTTGTGGATGATTATCGTGCGGTCGCGGAAGTATGACTCGCGGCCGCACTTTTTTATTCAGCGTCGTGGAGGGGCGACGACGATTCGTGTGGACCTCGAACAGGCAACAGCAGATCCCTCACACCGCAAATTCGCGGGTTCGGGATGACAATGTCGATGAGTTTCGGTGGTAAAGGCAGCATCAAGTCCTCAGCGGCTAAAGCCGTGGTGCAAGTGCGTGGCTTATGTCGGACCTAAAGGTCCGACCCCCCTTCGTGTCCGCCCTAGCGTCCGACCCCCGGCGTGCCAGACCCTCTACGTTGCCGACGCGACGCCCTAGTTGCCGCTTCGATGCTGAGGACGTGCGCGCGGCATCAGTCTTTTAGGAAGGTGGAGGTTTCGCGGAGGAACAGGTCGAGTTGGTCGTGGTGGACCCAGTGGCCTGCGCCCGGGACGGTGATCAGGCGGCGATTGGGGATGGCTTGGAAGCGGGGGTCGGTTTCGGGAACAGGTAGGAAGCTTTCCAGGCCCCAGAAGAACAGCGTGGGGCTGGTGATCTGGCTGAGGATTTCGACGGCGTCCTCGATGTTGTGGCCGTAGGGTGGGAAGACGCGGGCGAAATTGTCGAACTTCCAGAGGAGCGAGCCGTCGGACTCCCAGTTGGTGCCGTGGAGGGTGAGGTGGCGGGCGACTTCGTCGCTGAGGCGGGGGTTGACTTCGCGCATGCGGGCCATGGCTTTGTCGAGGCTGGGATAACTTTTCGGGTGGCGCTTCTCGAGATTGCGAATATTTTCGATCCATCCACGGACGCGTCCAGAGGCCGGACCATGGATGGCGTGTTCCTGGGGGAAGCCCAGGCCTTCGATGGAGACGGCTTTGTGGACACGATCCGGGTAGACGCCGGCGTAGTGGAGAACAATGCCGCCGCCAAGCGAGTGGCCGATCAGGCGGATCGGGAAATCGTTGATGATGTCAAGCAAAGCGGAGAGGTCGAGGACGTGTTCAGCGACCGTGTAGGCCGCGCCGTGGGCCCAGGCGCTATTACCGTGGCCCCGGAGGTCGAGGGCATAGACGTGGTAATGCTTGCAGAGAGATTGCGCTACCCAGTCCCAGTTGCGGGCGTGGTCGAGTGCGCCGTGGACGAGGACTACCGAGGGCTTGTGGTCCTGGCCGTAGTCCCAGAATTGGAGTTTGAGGCGGTCGGAGTAGAAAAAGTGCGAGATGGGTTCCACGATTGATCGATCCCCTTTTCGGGCCGCGGGCCAGAGGTTGAAAATATACACGTTCAGCGGAATTGCAGCATCCTCACCACGCCATGCTCGCGCAGATCAGGTCGCGCTGGGTCGCGTTCAAGCGAATCGACTCCGTGCCGATAGAAGCAGAGATGTGGTTCGGTTGGGGGGCGCGAGGTGGACTGGTTTCTGAAACGCGTTTTTATGGTCTGGCTATTTTTGACCCTGGTGATTATTGCGGCGGTGCTGCATATGATTCACACGTCGGGCGGATTTAACTGAACCTGCCCGGCTCGTGGCTTGATGGCAGGGCTATTCCACCGGACGGCTCGAAAAATGCACGGCGGTCCAACACTGCGGGAGATGCGTGTCGTAAACGCCGTGGCGATTCAACGACCAGCCAGGATGGGGCTGGACTTCCGCACCGGCGACATGGAGCAATTCGAAGCGGCCGAAGAAAATCTTCCACACGTCACCTTCCCTGGGAGGTAACGGCCGATCGCCCGCCAGCCACTTGGCGCCCTTCCACGGAAATACCAGCTCGACGGTCCAACCTTTGTCGAGGTCGGAGTTATCGTTGAGAGTCCCGTCCACGTGGGTGGCGCTTTGGAGTCCTGGGAAATCCCAGCCGAAGAACGCCCAGCGAAGCCCGCGAGGATTTGTCCCTTTCCAGAAGGTGGGCGCCTGGCGATCGTAGTCGCCGCCGAAAGTCATGGCGTTTTTTTGAACAACGTCGAATTCCGGGACGTCGAAGCGCCCGCCTTTGTGGTAGGCGTCGCGCCAGATGTAGAACATCTGATAGGTCGTGCCGCGAGCATTGGTTTCGAATTCGTAGTAGGTGTCGCCGCCGTCGATGAACACTTCGGCGTCGTTCTCGTTGAAGATCAGGGAATTTTTTTCGGTGAGCTTGGCTTGAACGAAGGGCTCTTCGACCCAGAAAGCGATGTAGAGATTCTGGTCATCCCAGAGTGCGGCGGAACGCGTTCCGTAAATGGCAGGTTCGCCGGTGGCCATATCCACGAAGCGCGGTGACTTTTCGGCTTTTTGCCAGTCGGGCTCGTCGAGCAGACCATCGGCGCGGATGGGCCCGGTCGCGCGGCGAGCGGTGTAGCGCTTGATGTCGGACTCGGAGCAGCCGTAGAGCTTGGCGGGGGGCTTTTCGGTGGCTCGCGGATCGGGTACCGCGGCTTGACACCGGATTCTCGTTGGCGATGCCAGCAGGAGTGCGAGGGCTAGCCCCAAGAGTTTCGTCTTGCTCATTTTCTATCTCCCGCCGGCCGCGGAATCCAATTTGCGTTCACGGCGACGTGAGTATAAACCCATCCCGCGATTCTAGAAGGCTAATGGGCACTGTTTTAGACTGTGAGTATTGTCTTTGGCAGGGCGGGAGGAAAAAACGGGTGGCGATTGGGCTGACAACTTGCCGAGATGGGGCGCAGCAATGCTGCGCCCGTACAAGGATGTCGAGACAAGTTAGAACGAGTTAGTCGGCTTCGATTTGGAAGACTTCACCGGGTAGGCGAAACATTTTGGATTTGGCGGCGACGGCTACGGCCGCGGATTCGACGTTGTTCGCGGATGCATGACGTGGCGTCGATTCGTTGTGGCTTGCGGATTGGCGATGGGCTGGTTGATAGCGACGCGTGTCGCGAAATGAGGATTCGCGCGGGTTGCTGGCGTATTCGTGGAGGCGGCCGGTTTGTTCGGCGGCGGCTTGTGGGGCGCTGGTTTCGGCGTTGAGGCGCTCCATCTTGATGCCTAGCGTGCGCTCCAGCTGGAAGAGTTCGGAGCGCTGCTCGCGGGCGAAGAGCGTGGAGGCTACGCCGTGTTTGCCGGCTCGGCCGGTGCGGCCTACGCGGTGGATGAAATTTTCTGCGACTTCGGGCAGGTCGAAATTGATGACGTGCGCGATGTCCTGGACGTGGATGCCGCGGCTGGCAATGTCGGTGGCGACTAGAACGCGGTGGCGGCCTTGTTGAAAGCCGGCCAGTGCGGAGTTGCGTTGCGATTGCGAGCGGTCGCCGTGAATCATGGCGGCGGAGAAGCCGTCGCGGTTGAGATTTTTGGCGATGCGGTCGGTGGCGCGCTTGGTGCGGGCAAAGACCAGGCAGCGGCCGGTCTCTTTGGCGAGGAGGCGGTTTAGCAGCTGCTGCTTGCGGTCGGTGCTCACTTCGAAGGCTTGCATGCGGACGTTTTCGGACGGCTTCAGGACCGAGCCGAAGCTCAGGCGGACCGGGTTGCGCATGTAGTCTTTTACGAGATGGACGACCGAGGCTTCCAGGGTTGCCGAGAAGCACATGGTTTGGCGTTCTTTCGGAAGGATCGCGGCGATGCGGCGGATAGCTGGGAGAAAGCCCATGTCGAGCATGCGGTCGGCTTCGTCGAGAACCAGGATGCGGAGATCTTTGAAGTTGAAGAGGCGGCGATCGAGGAAGTCCTCGAGGCGGCCGGGAGTGGCTACGACCAGGCGTGCGCCTTTACGGATGGCGCTGAGTTGGGCGCCTTCGGAGAGGCCGCCTACGACGCAGGCGGCGGGTTGAAGCTGTCTGCCGCGTAGCAGGTTGTAAACTTCGACGACCTGCATGGCTAGTTCGCGTGTTGGGACGAGAACCAGGGCTGCGATGCCGGGAGTGCTGCCCTGGAGTAAGCGCTCCATGACCGGGATGATGAACGCCAGCGTTTTGCCGGTGCCGGTTTGCGCGGTGGCTAGAACGTCTTTGCCCTCAAGCGCTTGCGGGATCGCGGCGGCCTGCACGGGAGTGGGTGTCGTGAACTTTGCGTGCGACAGGCGCTCCTTGGTATAGGCAGAAATCATTGATTCTGAAAAACTTTGCATTTCGATAGTGCTTTCTTGCTGGCTGAAGGATGGCGGCGCGCACACGTTAAGCGGTGCGACTCGGCAGAATTCATTGCCAGTCTTATTGGTGTCACCTAAGACGAACGGAGGAAACTGGAGGCGGGTATTCTCGGTATTGCAGTTTACTTCCCAGAGCAGCCGCACTACACAACCGCGGTATTAAGCGCAACGACAGTATAGCACAGGTGGGACGCGGGACGGCTTATATTTGCGGAATTCGCGCCAGGTGTATGCAACGTGCCAAGCTGGGGCGCAGGGTGCTGGCCTCGTGCCCGGAAGGCCGGGCTAAAGCCCGGCGCCTACAATGGCGGGTGAACCCTCGCACTGGAGCATATCGGCTGGGCGGAGGGTGCGGTAAACTGCGGTGAAGCCATGCGGAACTACCACTACAAGCCTGGGCCACCGCTCGATCGGTTTGTTGAAGTGATTTGGGTGTTGGAGAATGATGCGGCGGCGCACCCGCGGGAGCGATTGTTGCCGGATGGGTCGGTGGAGCTGGTTTTTAGCCTTGAAGAAGAGGCGTTCCCGGTTTATAGCCGCGAGGATTTGGATCGTTGCGAGATTTTTCGCGGGAATGTGGTGTGTGGACCGCACTCGCAGCCCTTCGCAATCGACACCTCAACCACGGTAAAAGTGGCGGGGGCACATTTCAAGGCCGGCGGGGCGTATCCGTTTTTGAAGCTGCCGGCCGGCGAGTTGCATAACACCCACGTCGGTTTGGATGTGTTGTGGGGCGCAGCGGCCGCGGGGCGGGTGCGACAGCAACTGTTGGAGGCTGCTACTCCGGCCGCCAAGGCGCGGGTGATTGAGAGGGCCTTGCTGGACGCGGCTCGTGGTGTGCCGGAACGGCATTCAGCGGTGGCGTTTGCGTTGAATGAGTTTCGTGGGGTACCGGAAGGACAGAAAATTTCCGATGTGACCGAGCAGATCGGGCTCAGCTCGCGACGATTCATTGAAGTGTTTCGCAACGAAGTGGGATTGGCGCCGAAATTATTTTGCCGCGTGCGCCGGTTTCAAAAAGTGGTGCGGATGATATCGGCTGGGCGGCCGGTGGACTGGGCGGAGGTTGCGCTGAGGTGTGGGTACTTCGATCAGGCTCATTTTATTCATGACTTTCGGGCGTTTTCTGGGATTAATCCGACGAGCTATCTCGCGGACTACATCGAGCATTTGAATCACGTGCCGATTCATAGCTAGGCCAATTCAGAGCTCGTTTGAGATCGCACGGTTTGTCCTTCCCTTTTGGCGGATTGTGCTCCGAGGCCTCAAGCGTGCCTGGGTTGACGCCGGGCGGGGCAAGCCCCGCCCCTACAAGTTGAGGAAATGTTGCGCGGGGGTTGTCACGCGGTGACGCGGTTTCTTGCGGGTCAATTTTTTACAATACGGGGAGTCGGCGGCTTCGCCATTATGGTGGCTGAAGAGTGCGCAATTCCGTGGCACGTACATTACCGCGCACATACATTTACTTCGATACTTGGAGGCCAGCGATGGCGAAGAGCAAGGGTCCGATTCCGGAAGGATTTCACACGGTCACGCCGTATCTGGTGATGCCGGGGATTGCTGGATTGATGGAATTTCTGAAGGAGGCGTTCGATGGGCAAGAACTGGAGCGCATGGCGCGGCCAGACGGATCCATCGCGCACGCGGCGATGAGGATCGGTGATTCGATGGTGGAAATGGGTGAAGCGCCCGAGGGGCGCGTGATGCCGGCGGCGTTGCATCTGTATGTGAAGAATGCGGACGAGACCTATCAGCGCGCGTTGCAGGCTGGGGCGACCTCTCTGTACGAACCGCGAAGCATGGACTACGGCGACCGCGAAGGTGGCGTTAGCGACCCGCGCGGCAATCAGTGGTACATCGCAACGCACAAGGCCGGGCAGCACTTTGCTCCGGAGGGGCTACGCAGTGTGACGCCCGGATTCAGTGTGAAAGGGGCTGCGGAGTTTCTGACGTTCCTGGCGAAAGCTTTTGCAGCGCAGATCATATCCAGGAAGGAGGGTCAGGGCGGAACCGTCGGCTACGCGCAGGTGCGTATCGGGGACTCCATCATCGAATGCAGCGAGGCGCATGGCGAGTGGGGCCCGCGGCCAGCGACGCTGCACCTATACGTTCCGGAGGTCGACGCGATGTATAAGGATGCGATTGCGGCTGGGGGCAGGTCATTGAGCGAGCCGAAGGATCAGTTTTACGGCGAGCGGAGTGGCGGCGTGGTAGACGCTTGGGGGAACCACTGGTACATTGCTACGCATACCGAAGATTTGACCACCGATGAATTAATGTCTCGTGTCGCCTCTCAAGGAAAGCCGGGACAGTAGGGATCCTTGTTGGTTCCATGCGGGCACGTTCCAGGTCGAACAGAAAAAGAGAGGACATGCGCATGAGAAAAGTCTTGATCAGTGGATTGGCGATTTTTTTGACGGTGTGTGGAGCGGTGACTTTGCGGGCGCAGGATGTCTCGCAAGCGGATAAGGATCGCGCGCTGCAGTATCTTGAATCGACCAAGAAGGGCGTGGTGGATGCGACCAAGGGATTGTCGGACGCGCAGTGGAACTTCAAGCCGGCGCCGGATCGGTGGTCAATCGCGGAGGTGATGGAACATCTGGCCGCGGCGGAGGACATGATTCGAGGCCTGGATCAGGAGCAGGTGATGAAGAGCCCGGCAATCGCGCCGCGCGACCCGGAAGAGTTGAAGAAGATCGACGCCGGTGTGCTCGCGCAGGTGCCGGACCGCTCGCACAAAATCTCAGCTCCCGAACCGCTGAAGCCCACGAACCGGTTTGGTTCACCTGCTGATGCCGAAAAGCATTTCCTGGAGAGCCGTCTGGTGACCGAGGAATATTTGAAAACGACTCCCGATTTGCGCGCGCACGCGATCGACAGCCCGATGGGAGTGAAACTCGATGGCTACGAATGGATTCTGCTGATCGCTGGGCATAGCGAACGACACACCAAGCAGATGCTGGAAGTGAAGGCCGATCCTAACTTTCCGAAACAGTAGGTACCGGGCACCAGGGCTGAGCGAAGCTGTGTCCAAGCCCACCCTCCCGGAGAGGGCGGCTACGATGCGGGAGCGCGTTGGTAGCCGGTTGTAGAAACTATGCTCGCAATCCGAAAGGTGGCGACGTAAAGTCGCCGCTACAAAGGTGACGCGGCCACGTTTTGCCAAATCGCTTGCGGGGGGCGGCGGTCGGCGGTATCGTTCCTGCACAGTTGCTTTCCCTCGGAGGAAATCTCGTGAACAAAATTCGCGCGCAGTATGTTTGTGGGTTGCTGGCGGCCATGATCGTTTGTGGCGCAGGTGTCTACAGTCAAGACAAGCCGGACGCAGCGGCGTCGCACAAGATCGTGCGCCCGGGCGATCTGAAGTGGGCGCCGATCATCAAAGGTTGCGATCTCGCGCCGGTTTTGGGCGATCCAGCGGCCGATGGCGCGGAATTTGTTCTGCGCATCCGGTGCGTCGACGGAGCGAAAATCCCGGCGCACTGGCATCCTACCGACGAAAACGTGACCGTGCTCAAGGGAGTGTTTCTGTTGGGCATGGGCGAAAAATTCGACGAAGCAAAGTTGAAGGCGATGGCCGTTGGGAACTTCGTCTCGTTGCCGAAAGAGATGCGGCACTTTGCGCAGAGCAAGGGCGACAGCATCGTGCAGGTTAACGGCCTCGGACCTTTCAAGGTGAACTGGGTCAATCCCGCGGACGTGATTCCTCCCGACGCGCCGGGTGGGGCCGCCGCGAAACCGAAATCTTAGCAACTCGCTGCGTGAGCGCGTTCGTGAAATGTTCTCGGCTTCTCGGCTTCGTCTAATTTTTCGCCGACCGTGCCGCGCTTGAAACCGTGACCGCATGTGTGTGTTAGACTGAACTTCGCAGTGCGAGAAATCGCGCGACTGCCAGAGCGTGGAGCTTCGGGCTCTGTGCAACGAGGTCCCGCGAACCCCGCCAGGCCCGGAAGGGAGCAACGGTATCGGGAACGCCTCGGGTGCCGCAGATCACCCGAAGTTCCTCGCGATGGCAGGGCGTGCATCACAATAGATTGGAATAGGAAAACCGGCAGGTTCCTGCAGAACGAATGGCCTATCAAGTTATAGCCCGCAAGTGGCGTCCCCAAACATTTCGTGATCTTGTGGGTCAAGGTCACGTCACCGAAACACTCGCCAACGCCATCAACAACGATCGTGTAGCCCATGCCTACATTTTTTCTGGCGCGCGTGGCGTCGGGAAGACCACCGCCGCGCGAATTCTGGCGAAGGCGCTGAATTGCGTGAAGGGGCCTACCGCCGAGCCGTGCGGCGTCTGCGATTCGTGCACGGAGATCGCGGCGGGTACTTCGCTGGACGTCATCGAGATCGACGCGGCCTCCAATCGCGGCATCGACCAGATTCGCGAGCTGCGCGAGATGGTGCGCTACGCTCCGGCGGCAAGCCGCAGCAAAGTGGTGATCCTCGACGAAGCGCACATGCTGACCGGCGAAGCGTCCAACGCTTTACTCAAGACGCTGGAGGAACCTCCCGACCGCGTGATCTTCGTGATGGCAACGACCGAGCCAGAGAATCTGGTCGACACCATTCGCTCGAGATCGCAGCATTTTCACTTCCGGGCGCTCACGTTCGCGGAAATTACTGGCCGGCTGGAAGAGATTGCGGCGAAAGAAAATTTGAAGATCGAACCGGGCGCGTTGGCGGTGATCGCGCGTATGGCGGAAGGCAGTCTGCGCGATGCGCTGTCGTTGTTGGAACAAGCGCGCGCATATTGCGGCGACACCATTCCGGCCGACCAGGTGCGGGCGCTGCTCGGCGTCGTACCCGATGATGCGCTGGAAGAATTAGTCGGGGCGATCGCAGCGGGATCGGCGGACCGCGCGCTATCGCTGGTACACACGTTTCAGAAGGAAGGCCGCAACCTCCAGCACTTTTGCCGTGAGGCCATTCGTCACATGCGCAACCTCTTGATCGCGCGCGTGTGCGGAGCTGACTCCGAACTGATTGCAGCAACGCCCGATCAGCGGCCCGCCCTCGCTCGCGCCGCAGCCGAATTCAGCGAAGAAGACCTGACGCGCTTCTTCCAAATCTTGCTGCAGACGGATGACGACCTGCGGCGCAAGCCGGACCCGCGCGTGCACCTGGAAATGGGCCTCCTGCGCCTGATCAACGCATCTCGCCTGGCCCCACTCGAGGAATTGCTCGCAGAAGTTCGCAACGGAGTTCCGGCGACGGTGGGAGTTGGATCTGGAGCAACGCGCACGGCGCCAGCCACGACGCCGGTCGCGGTGGCGCCTCGTCGTGAAGCATCACCCAATTTAGCTGTGCCAGTTCCCTTCACCGCGGCTCCGCGGACTTTCGCGACGGCTCCGCCCAACGCCCCCGTACCGATTCGCACAGAGCGAGCGCAACAGCCGCCAGGGGCGCCAGCAGCGCCAGCGATCGTTCCCAGCGCCACGGAAACGCCGGCTCCTTTTCCAAGAAGCGCCGAAGTCAGCGCCGATTCATCTCCCGCACACTCGGGCGTACCGACACCAGCGAGCGGCCTCAGCGAAGAACAAGTCGCCGAAATCAAGTCCGCCATCCAATCGCAGCAAAAATTCCTCAGTGAATTGCTGGAGCGCGGCAATCGCTGGGAGCTCGAAGGCGCCGAGCTACGCATTTATTTCTCTCCCGCTGACCGCGCCTACGCGGAAATGCTCGAAGGCCGTGACTCGCTCGAGAAGCTGCGTGGCGTTTCGAGCAAGGTGCTCGGACGACCGGTGCGCGTCTGTGCTAAACTCGAAGCAGTTGCAGCCGCGGCTGCGTCGGCGTCGCGCGGTGGATCGGGCACGCAGGAGTTGCGAGCCCAGTTCGAGCGTGATCCAATGGTGAAGTCGATGCTACAGCGCTTCGGTGGTAAGATTACTGAAGTGAAACGCAACCCAGAGGAATCCTGATGGAAGTCAACGCGCTCCAACAGATGCTCTCCAGGTTCAAGCAGCTGCAGGAAGACCTGCAACGGCAAGTAAATTCCGTAACCGTGGAAGCCTCGGCTGGCGGCGGCATGGTTACCGTAAAAATGAATGGGCAGAAGCAGCTTGTCGATGTGCGCATCGAGCCCGACGTTTTCACGAGCAAGGATCAGGAGATGCTGCAGGATCTGGTCCGAGCCGCGGTCAACGAAGCCTCCCGGCGGGTCGATGAAGAACTCACCAACCAGATGAAGAACCTGTCCGGCGGGATTCCCGGCATGGCAGGCCTCAAGATTCCAGGACTCTTCTAGTTCGCTTCCGTAGTGAAATCGCTCCAGATAAAGTTGAAGGCCAAAGATCGTCGTGGCGACGCCTCTCGCTAACGCTAGCTCGGCGACATAGGTCGGTCCGCTGTGATCAGCGACAGAGCCATTACGACGCCAACAAATTTTCCGGTAGACTAACTCCATGCCCCGTCGCATCGGCCTCGCCGCGTGTCTCCTGGCGCTTTCCTTTTCCTTCGCGCGCGCCCAAACTCCGTCGGCCTCTTCCACTAGTACCGCGGTGCTCCGCGAAATTCGCGCCGACGGACTGAAAACGCTAACCGAACGGCAAGTCGCGGCAACAAGCGGGCTGCAAACCGGCGCGGAGATCGGCCGCGACGACCTGCAAACCGCCGCCGACAAACTCGTGCAAAGCGGCCTGTTCGCCCACGTGAAATACAATTTCCAATCCCGCGCCGATGGTCTGGTCGTCACATTTCACGTGGATGAAGCCGAGCGCATTCCCGCGTATTTCGACAATCTTCCCTGGTTTACCGACGGCGAACTCAACGACGCCATCCGCGCGAAACTGCCGTTCTATGACGGCACGCTGCCGACCGCGGGGGCGGTAGTGGATCAAGCCGCCGACGCCGCGGGAGAATTCCTGGCCGCACATGGTCTGCAAGCCGCAATCGAACATCAAGTCGTCGCGAATCCGAATGGCGAGGGCAACATCCAGGAATTTCGTATCGATGGAGCGGCGCTCAAAATCTCCAGCCTGGAATTCAGCGATGCCTCCCTCAATTCGTCGAAGGTAGTGCAGCAGGAACTCGCCGAATTGAAAGGCAAGCCCTACTCGCGCATGGCCATCGATCTTTTTCTCACCGAACAAGTTCGCCCGATTTATCAGAAGCAGGGATACTTGCGCGCCAAGCTCGGGCCACCGGAAGTTCGCCTCACGGGAAATCCCAATCAGAAACTTCCCGAACAGATTCCCGTGTTCGTCCCGGTAACACCTGGCACCGTCTACAAATGGAAAGGCGCCGAGTTTTCAGGCAATTCGCTGCTGTCCACGGTGACGCTGAACGCCGACCTCGGTCTCAAGGCCGATGATGTCGCGGATGGCATGGCCGTGGAAGCAGGCTTCGAACGCATTCGCGAGGAGTACGCGCACGTGGGCTACCTCGATGCGAAGATTGATCCCGTCGGCTCCTACGACGATCAGGCCCACACGATTCGCTACAACGTCCGCATCGACGAAGGCAAATCCTACAAGTTCAATGCGCTGGCCATCACCGGCTTGTCACCGACTGCGGAGAAACGGCTCCGTGACGCCTGGGCCATCCCCCAGGGCGAGGTCTTCGACAAAGCCATCTTTGAAGAATTCCTGACCAAGCTGGAAACCAAGCCCTCCGAGATTTTTCGTAATCTTCCAGTCCACTACGAAAATGTGGGCCACTGGATCCAGCCCGACGAAGCCAACCACACCGTTGACGTTCTGCTCGACTTCAAGTAGAGCCAAATCGAAGCGCGCAAGCATCAAAAGTGAGGTGCGCGCAACATGAATTCGCGCCTCGAAGTTGAGGTGCGAGATGCCATATGCGCACGCCCGGATTGGCTTTGCGCTATACTCACAACAGAAATGGCCGCCTTCATCCGAATTCGCACCGGGGAATCCTCGCCGGAAATCGCCGAAGAAAAGGAGCGCCAACTTCTTGAAAAGTTGGCCGAAATTCCCTCTCTGATCGTCGCTCTTTCCGGCGGCGCCGATTCCGCCTACCTCGCCTGGGCCGCGCAGCGTGCGCTCGGTACACGCGCCCTTTCGGTCACCGCACTCTCGCCCAGCTACTCCGCGCATGACCGCGCTATCGTCGAAGACTTTGTCCGCGCGCAAAACATCCATCACGAATTCGTCGAGACTCGCGAGATGGAAAACCCCGCCTACCGCGCCAATGCCGCGGATCGTTGCTTTTACTGCAAGGACGAACTCTTTTCGGTCCTCGACGCGCTGGCTCTACAGCGCGGCTTCACCGCTACGGCTTACGGCGTGAACGCGGACGATACGCTCGACTTTCGCCCCGGCCATCGTGCGGCGAAAGAACATCGCGTACTCGCTCCGCTGCTGGACGCCGGGATGCGCAAGTCCGAAATCCGCGCGCTCTCGCAACGCGCCGGCTTGCCGACGTGGGATCGCCCCGCATCCGCGTGCCTGGCTTCGCGCGTGCCCTACGGAACCGAAGTGACGCCCGAGCGGTTGTCGCTGGTCGAGCGAGGAGAAGCGGCACTGCGCGCGCTCGGCTTCCGCCAATTTCGCGTGCGCCTGCACGACAAACTTGCGCGCGTCGAAATCGCGCTCGACGAAATGCCTCGCGCCCTTTCTCCCGATATGGCCGCTACAATCGCGAAGGAACTGAAAGCCGCCGGCTTCGCGTACGTGTCCCTCGATCTCGAAGGATATCGCCAAGGCTCCCTTAACGAGACTCTTTCGCGCCGGGAAGAGGCTTGAGCGAACGGCGTTGCCGGAACATAATCTGCTCGCGCTGCGTATCTTTATTTGAGCCCGTGGAGCGCGGTTTGCCGGCTAAAGTCCGGCGCCTACATAGCCCGGATTCGTCTGATTTGGTTCACTGCAGTGGAGGAACGATGCGTCAACAACTTGCGGCACCGCTTGTATTGGCGCTCGCTTCTTTCGTCGGCGCTGGCTGTGCCGCGGGCCCTTCCGTCAGCGGCAGCTTTGATCGCACGCTTACCGTCACTGCTCCGATTCGCCTGGAACTCGCCAATGCTTCCGGCGATGTTTCCATCACCGGTAGCGGCGACAACCAGGTGCACGTACATGCCCAGGTGCGTTCTTCCGGCATGGGCTTTGGCAACCCGCAACAGCGGCTGGACGAAGTAGTGAACAATCCCCCGATCGAGCAAAGAGGCGACACCATCCGCATCGGGAAGGATATCAGCCGCACCAACAACGTTTCGATCTCCTACGTTATCGAAGTTCCGCACGACACCGAGGTCAACACCTCGGTCGCTTCCGGATCGCAAACCATTCTCAACGTACGCGGGCCGGTGAAAGTCAATTCCGCGTCCGGCTCCATCCGTGTGGACCATATCGACCGTCAGACGCAGCTCACCACGCTTAGCGGTTCGATCGACGCGCAAAATATCGGCGACGACCTGCGCGCGTCGAGTGCGTCGGGAAGCGTCATCGTCGCGAAGGTCAAGGGCGACGTGAGAATCAGCGCGCTGTCCGGCACAACGCAAATCTCGGGGCCAGGAGGGCGCGTGGACGCGGACACCGCTAGCGGCACCGTGGAAGTGCAAGGGGCAACGCGCGACGTCAAAGCCCACGCCGCCTCCGGGCGGGTGGACGTGCAAGGCAATCCTAGCGAGAGCAGTTACTGGGATCTGAAGACTGTGTCTGGCGTAGTGGAACTCGGAGTTCCTTCCGACGCAAACTTTCACCTGACCGCCGAGGCTGTCTCCGGCCAAATCAAGACGGATGTCCCGATCGTGATCGAAGAACAAGGCAAGCATTCCCTGCGCGCTCGCATGGGCAACGGCGGAGGCCGCGTCGAAGTCCACACCATCTCCGGCGAAATCCGCGTGCGCGCCTCGTAACGCGTTTCAAAACCTCGTTATCCTAAGTATCCTCGTGGCAGGGTCTTCAGCCCTGACCCCGATGTGTGCGACATGCGCGGACGCGCAAATTTGCATAAGATAGAGCCTGATGCCTCTCCTGCAGACAGCGCTGGCGCTGGCTTGCGCCGCCACCATCGTGCTAGGCGGCGCGCGTCCCAGCCTCGCGCCTGGCTTTGACGACGACCCGAAAGCCGCCAAGTCTCCTTCCAAACAGGGTGCGCAACCCTCGCAAAAGCCTCCTTCGCCGGACGAAGAACTCCAGCAGGCCATCGATGCCGCAGGCAACGATCGCGCCGCCCTGGTCCGCAACCTGGAAGCGTTCCTGAAGAAATATCCGGAAGCGCCGCAGCGCGTTCGAGTCTATCGAGCGCTGGTTGAAGCAACTTTGCAACTCCGCGACACGATGCGCGCGGCCGACTACGCCGAGCGCATCGTCGCGCTGACTCCCGAAGATATGTCCATGACCCTGCTTGCGATTCAACTGCTCGAGCGGAACGGCGACCAAGCCGGGCTTCGTCGCGCCACTAGTTACTCCACGCGAGTTTTGGAATATATCGGGAGCGACGAGAAGTCGCCAAAGATTTCGAACGAAGACTGGGAAGCCAGCAAGAACCACGACCGCATGACCGTACTGCTGCTTCGCGGCCGGTTGTATTGGAAGCTTCATGAAACCGCAAAGGCGCAAAAGGATTTCGAGGACAGCTACGCGTTCGATCCCAGCCCGGGAGCCGCGGAAAAACTCGGCGAGATTGCCGAACTAAACAAGGATCTGCCGGGAGCGATCCAGGAGTACGCTCGCGCGTTCGCGCTGGCGGACGCTACCAAAAACGCGCCCGACCGCCGCGAAATCCGCCAAAAACTCGGCAATGTGTGGCGCCTGGCGCACGGCTCCGACGATGGCTTGGGTGAATACGTGCTCCACACTTACGATAAAGTGACGGCCTCGCCAGCGAAATCGAGCACGGCGCGAAACGCCGGTGCCAAGGAGCCCTTCGAGTTCACTTTGCGCCGCGTGCCCGACGGCTCCAGTCTTCCGCTTGCAAACGAAAAAGGGAAAATTCTCGTGGTGAATTTCTGGGCCACGTGGTGCGGTCCTTGCCGCGCCCTGGAACCGGTGTTCGACCGCGTGGCCATGGACTTCCAGCAAGATCACGGCGTGCTGTTTCTGGCAGCCGACTGCGACGAAGACGAAACGCTGGTCCCGCCCTACGTAAAGGAAGTGAAGCCGCAAACAACAGTCGTCTTTGCCGACGGGCTGGACCGGCTTTTCGCGGTCAACTCTTTCCCGACCATCGTCATCATCGATCGCAGCGGGAAAATCGTTTACCGCGCCGAAGGCTATGGCGAAGACAGTTTTCAGCAGTCACTGACGGCCGCAATTCATCACGCTCTGGAGCCGGCCACCGCAGCCAACAAGCCCGGGATGTAGCGGCCGCTTTCTGAAGCGGGCGCTTTTCCGCTGCGCCTGACAATCTGTCAACTTCTTCTCCGTCAGTTTGACGCCGCGCTCGCCGCAGGAAACGCAAGGGCAACTTCGCGGGCGGCCAGGATGGTGTTGACGTGGATGCGCACGGTGTCTTCGACGCGCCGCGCGTAGCCGCCGGCCAGCGTCGTAGCGACGGGGATACCTCGCCGGCGAACCTCTTCAAAGACTTTGCGGTCGCGTTCGCTCAATCCCCTTTTCGTGAGCGCCAGGCCGCCGAGTTGGTCTTCACAAAACGGATCGGCGCCGCCGACGTAGAACACGATGTCGGGGCGGAAATCATCAAGCGATTTTTGAACCGCGGGGATCAGTTCGCCGAGATATTCCACGTCGTCCGCGCGATCCCACATGTTCAGATCGATGTTGGAAGGCGGCTTGTGCGGAGGATAGTTGTTTTCCTGGTGAATCGAAATCGTGAAGACGGATTCGTCGCCGCCAAAAATGGCGGCGGTGCCGTTGCCGTGATGCACGTCGGTATCGATAACCATCGCCTTGCGGACGGCCTTGTCAGCTTGCAACCGGCGGATCGCAACGGCTACGTCGTGAATGGCGCAGAAGCCCTCGCCGTGACCTGGATACGCGTGGTGGAATCCGCCGCCCAGGTTCGCGCCGAATCCGTCGCGCAGCGCACATTGCCCGGCAAGAATGGTGCCGCCCGCCGCGAGCCAAACAGCTTCGACGAGTTCGGGCGAGTACGGCACTTCGAGCTTCATGACTTCGCTGGCGGTCAGCGTGCCGGTTTTTAGTTTGCGGACCCAGTCGGCAGTGTGGACCCGCAAGATGTCTTCGTCGCTGGCCGGCTCGGGACGGAGGAAATCTTGCCTTCGTGGCGATGCCTTCCGCGAGGAGTGCTTCAGCGATCAGGCGGAACTTTTGCGAGGGGAAGACATGTGCGCCCAAGTTGAGATCGTAGCGTTCGTGGTAGATGAGTTTGAACGGCAACATGAGGGAAACCGCAGCCTAGTTCTCACGCTCCAGAATGAAATCGGGCAGGGTGAGCAGGGCGCGGGCGTATTCGGAGTCGTTGCGGCCGTCCAGGCTGGCTTTCGGCGCGATGCGCGTAGTCGTGGGCCAGCACGCGGACGCGATCCAGAGCGCCGGATTCGTGGACCAGGGCTACCAGCGTTTCTGGGCGCACGGAGTCGAATTCTTTCTCTTTCAGGATGCGGGCTACCAGTTCGCGAGCGTCGCGGTGGCCATTTTCCATGGCGTAGATCAGCGGGAGCGTGACTTTGCCCTCTTTGAGATCGCTTAGCACGGGCTTGCCCAGTTGTTGGGCTGAGGCGGTGAAATCGAGCAGGTCATCGACGAGCTGGAATGCCAGGCCCGCATAGCGGCCATACTCCGATAGCGCCAGTTCATCGGCGCCTTCCAGACCACCGAGGACCGCGCCCAGCCGCGCGCAGCCACTGAACAAACAAGCGGTTTTATAGGTGGCGAGTTGGAGGGCGTCTTCCTCGGTGACATCCATTCGACCGATTTTCGCGAGCTGCAGGAGTTCCCCTTCGACCATTTTTTGTGTGAGGTCGATGAGCACATCGAGAATGCGGAAATTGCGCTCTTCCAGCGCCATCTGGAACGACTGCATGTACAGCCAGTCCCCGGCCAGGACGCTGCGATGATTGCCCCAGCGAGAGTTCGCGGACGGACGGCCGCGGCGGGTGTCGGCGCTGTCGATTACATCATCGTGGATCAGCGTGGCGCTGTGCAGGAGTTCGACTACGGCGGCCAGCTTGATCGCGCTGGGCCGCGGTGACCGGCGTAGCGCGCTGACAGAAGGAGGAGCGCGGGGCGAAGGCGCCTGCCCCGCCACCCAGAAGATAGGACGTAATTTCGGAGACGGGCTCGAAGGCGGTGGCGCTCTGTCGCGCCAGTTCGTCTTCCACGAGGACGAGGTCGTCTCTGACGAGATCGAAAATCTCCCTGGCTGTGAGCAGCGCGATGGCCTTCCTCCTGGCCTGCATGAACGACGTTATGCTTGCGAGGCGCACAGTATCCTGTGCGACCGCGCACGTCAATCTATTTAAAGTCGGCGCAAACCCAAACTACGTAGCCCGCGCTTTCAGCAGGCTTGGCAAGGCTCCGTCAAGGCCCACTTCCAGCGGAAGAACGCAGCTTGAAAAAACTCTGGAAGTTCGCAGTGGTCGCGGCAGCAATGTCTTCAGGATGTAAGTTTCTCACACTCGCGATGGCCTTTGCTACCTCGGCCACGTAGGCGGGCTCGTTGCGCTTGCCGCGAAAGCCTTGCGGGGCGAGGAACGGAGAATCTGTCTCGATCAAAATGTTCTCGAGCGGCAGAGCTTTTGCAACGTCGCGAATGTTTGCAGCTTTCGGATAGGTCGAATTACCTGCAAAGGAGATGAGGAAGCCCATGTCCAGGCCGCGCTGAGCATCTTCGAGCGTGCCGGTGAAGCAGTGGAGGATGCCGCCGAGGCCCGTGGGGCGCCAGGCTTCGTCGAGGACTTTCAGGGTGTCGGGCCAGGCATCGCGGCAATGAATAATGATAGGCAGCTTTGCCGATGCGCCAGGGACAGCTGATCGCGGAAAACGCGGTCTTGCACGTCGCGGGGTGAGTGATCGTAAAAATAGTCGAGCCCGATTTCGCCCCAGGCGATTACTTTGGGATGCTTGGCCAGTTGCGTGAGTTGATCGAGTGCGCTGCGACGTTACATCCTTGGCTTCGTGTGGATGGACGCCGATGCTGGCGTAGATCCAGTCATGTTGTTCGGCGTAGGGGATGGCCGCGTCCAGCTTTTCCGGGCCGGCTCCTGACCCGATCGCCAAGATCGTTTCGACGCCCGCGACGCGGGCGCGGTCGAGCATGGCTTCGCGGTCGTCGTCGAACTCAGGAAAGTCGATGTGCGCGTGAGAGTCGATGAGCTGCATGTTTTGTGGCACAGGCATTCCTGCCTGTGTGGTTTTCGTCTGGCCCTACCCACGCAGGACACAGGCAGGAACCGCGTGCTACTTCAGCCTGGCCCCGACTTCAACTTCTTCGGCGAAGCTGGCTAGGACCGGCGCCCTTCTGGACCTAGCTTGCCGCTACGATCATGCCGTTCGATTCCACGCCGCGGAGTTTGCGTGACGCCAGATTCACCACCACCACGACCTTGCGGCCGACGAGGGATTCGGGTTCGTAGTATTGGGCCATGCCAGCGCAGATCTGGCGGACTTCGGTCGCCGATGTCCACCGTCAGCTTGCAGCAGTTTGTCGGCGCCCACAATGCGCTCAGCGGTCTTGACTTGGCCCACGCGCATTTCCACTTTCGCGAAATCTTCGATGCCGATTTTCTGGACGCCTTCGGGCGCGGCAGCCGCACCGGCAGCAGACGCTGCGCCTGTTGGCGCTGGCGAAGCTGTGGGCGTCGCGGCCGGCGCGCTTGCGGCGCTAGGGTGCGGTTTCTGCTGTTCTTCCTTCTCCATAATTTCCATCCTCTCTATCGCTTCGGCTTTGTCGATGCGCGGGAACAGCGCTTGCGACTTGCCCAGCGCCGTGCCGGGCTTTAGATCGCCAAAGCGTAGGCTCTCCAGACTTACGTGACCTAGCGGTTCGGACTGGCCTAGTAGCGTCCAGACTTTCGCAGTGCTCTCTGGCAGAACTGGATGCGTCAGGGCAGTCACGATGCGTAAGACTTCCGCGGTGGTCCACAGGATCGTGGCACGGCGCTGTTGATCTGCTTCGGAATCAGTGAGCGCCCAAGGTTGTTCGATGGTCAGGTATTTGTCGGTCAGCTGCGATCACCGACCAAATTTCTTCCAGCGCTTTCGAGAAGCCGAGGTTGTTGTATTGCTCCAAGGCATCGCCAATGGCTTCTTGAGCTTGCTTGGCCAGCGCGTCGTCTTGCGGTTGGAGCGCACCTGGCTTGGGAATTTTTCCAGCGCAATCTTTCGCGATCATCGCGGCGGTGCGGCTGGCTAGGTTGCCCAGGCCGTTGGCGAGGTCGCTATTGTAACGCTGGACGAGCGAGTCATAACTGAAGTTACCGTCCTGGCCAAAGACCGTTTCGCGCAGCAAGTAGTAACGCAGCGCATCCAGGCCCAGGACATGGACGATGGGGCGCGGCTTCACGACGTTCCCGAGCGACTTGCTCATTTTGGCGCTGTCCATCAATAGCCAGCCGTGCGCCCAGATCTGTTTGGGCACCGGCAGTCCCGCGGCCATCAGGAGCGCGGGCCAGATGACCGCGTGGAAACGAATGATTTCCTTGCCAACCAAATGCAGGTCGGCGGGCCAGAAACCGCGGCGTTCGTATTCCGGGCCACCTACGGCGCTTAAATACGCGGTCAGGGCGTCGAACCAGACGTAGAACACATGCGGCTCTTCACCGGGGACGGGAATGCCCCAACGAACGGAGGTGCGCGTGATGCTGAGATCGCGCAAGCCGCCTTCGACGAAGGCTAATACTTCATTGCGGCGGGCCTCCGGTTGAATGAAGTTGGGATTCTTTTTGTAGAAATCGAGCAGCACGCTTTGGAACGCGGAGAGCTTGAAGAAATAGTTTGCTTCCGTGACGGTTTCCGTCGGCCGGCCGCAATCGGGGCAGGGTTCGCCGGGCTTCACGTCAACGTACGAGTTGTCGTAAATGCAGTATTGGCCGCTGTAGTGGCCTGGGTAGATGTAGCCGTTTTCGCGGCAGAGTTTGAACAGCCATTGCACCGTGCGGGCGTGGCGCACTTCGGTAGTGCGGATGAATTCGTCGCCCTGAATGCCCAGTTCATCCCAAAGCGCTTTCCATTCAGCAGCCATCTTGGCTACGAATTCAGATTCCGGGACGCCCGCTTTTTTGGCGGAGCGCTCGACGTTGACGCCGTGTTCGTCGGTGCCGGTGGTCAGGACGACCTCGTAGCCGAGCATGCGCTTGTAGCGGCGGATGGCGTCGCACACGATCGTGGAATACGTGTGGCCGATGTGCGGGAGACCGTTAGTGTAGTAGATCGGCGTGGTCAGATAATATTTTGGTTTTGTTGGTGGCATTTTTTAAGCTTTAGCACCTTGCCAAGAGTCCTTCCCGCAACCGTCGCATGACCTGCACTTCCCACAACCCTCGCCTAACCTGCTCTTCCCCCAACCCTCGCATAAACCTGTCATCCTGAGAGCATCCGACAAGGATGCTCGAAGGATCTCAACGGAAGCCACGCCCACCAACCCTCCAAGGCTACAGTGAATGTCATTGGCCTCCCTCGTAGCGGCGGAGGGCTTCGTTAATCACCCGCTGCAGCGGCACTTTTTTTTCTACAGCGAGTTTGCGGCAATCGTCAAATTCTGGCGAAACGTGCAGGATTCGCCCGTTCACTCGCGAGAGTTTTATGCGCACGTCGCCAAACGTTGTGCTCACGCTGACGTGCTCGCGCGGCAGAATGCGGCGTTGGGCGGTAGTCGTCCGCACTCCAAAGGTCGTGGTCTCCGCAAAAATCATCGAAGTGAGCGCGTTGGTGTCCTGCGGCTTGCAGAGAACCGTCAGCAGCGTTCCGGGACGATTCTTTTTCATTTGCACTGGCGTTGTATACACGTCGAGCGCCCCCGCACTCAGCGCCCTCTCCAGGAAGTAGCCGTAGATCTGCGGATTCATGTCGTCGAGATTGGCTTCGATTACGGAGATTTCCTCGTCGTAGCCGACGACGGCCTTTTCGGCGTATTCGCCAATCATGATGCGCAGAACGTTCGGTTGGCCTTCCAGGTCGGCGGTCCCTGCCCCGTAGCCGATGGCGGAGACGGTCATAGGTGGCTGCGGCCCGAAAGAATCGCACAGCGTGGCAACGATCGCGGCGCCTGTGGGCGTGACCAGTTCGCGCTGCACGCCATTGGAGTAGGTCGGCTTGCCTTGTAGCAGGTTCGCCGTAGCCGGAGCCGGGACCGGCAGAACTCCGTGCGCCATTTTTGCGGTGCCGCCACCTACGTTCAGCGGTGAGCAGGCAAATCGGTCGATGCCCAGCGATTGGAAGCCTATGCAGGCACCGACGATGTCCACGATCGCGTCGACCGCGCCAACTTCGTGGAAATGGATTTTTTCCAGCGCCACGTCGTGTACGCGTGCTTCCGCTTCACCGAGTCTCTGAAAGATCGAACTGGCGCGATCACGGACCTGCGGTACCAGCTCCGATTTTTTCAGGATTTCCAGGATGTCGGTCAGCGAGCGATGCTTTTTCTGGTCCTCGGTTTTGACCTTCGCATATGTGGCGGCCATGCCGTTTTTCCAGACCTTTTCGGCGCTAATCTCCCATCCAGGCACTTGGAGCCTTTGTAGTTCGCTGCGCAGGCGCGCGACACCGCAGCCGGCGTCGATAAGCGCGCCGAGCGTCATATCCCCGCTAATGCCCGAGAAACAATCGAAATATGCAAGATTCATCGGAATCCGCCCGCGATGCGTAGGGACATTTGTTTGGAAAGAATCTCTGCGCCGGGTCCAGAATTGATACTATCGGCGCACCCTGAGACTGTCAAACCACCCAGAAATTGAATGGCGGCTCAGTCTCCGACTACGCGAGAATCTGGATTTCGCCAGGTCTTCAATCTTAGCTACCTCGAAATCCGGCAATGGTCCAGCGAACCGTTGGCTTGCTGGGCTTTTGAGTTGGAGACCGCTCCTCAAAACCTACCGTTCCGCCTGGAACTGTCATATCTGACAGTAGGAGAGCGACACGCAACTAGTATGTTCAAGAAGGAGCCATACAGCTTTGATGAATTGGACCATTGTTTGTTCTGAGAAACATCGCCGGAAGCCCCTATTGGTGGCGATGCTATCGCTGCTGATGGCGTTTCCCGCGTCCGCCAAACTCGCTACCGATTTCAATCCCAATCTTGATTTCTCGAAGTACAAAACCTTTGCCTATATCGGCGGAGTGGAATCTCTCGTCATGCTGCAGTTGAACCCGGATCTGCTGAATAATCGGATCCACCGCGCCGTGGTGCGTGAATTGACGGCCAAAGGACTTCGCGAGGTACAGCCAGAAGAAAATGCGGACCTGGTGGTGCGCTACTGGGTCGAGTCCGAATCAAACGCCCAGTTGGCCGGCCAAACCCTTTACGGCACCTATGGCTCCTACTACAGCGGCTACTGGAAGGTCATGTACACCGAGATGAGCACGCAAGTGACCCACAAGGGCACGCTTGGCATTGAGCTGATCGATGCGAGAGAGCGGGATCTTGCGTGGCGCCTGTTTGTGAGTGAGAGGATCATCCACAACGACCCTGACAAGATCTGGAAGACGGCAGACAGTAACATAGTAAAAGCGTTCAAACTTTATCCGCCAACAGCAAAAGCCATCGAAGAAAAGAAGGCAGAGCGAGCCAAAATAGACGCCGCCAGGAAACCTTCACAACGTTAGTGGTTAACCTCGACTCCTGACTATTGGGTTCCAATAGTTGCTCAAGTCCTGATCAACACGAATCTAATGTTGCATCCGGTCCGCCACACTTGGCATCCAAGCGCATCGAAGTGCTGCCGCACGCAAAATACCTTGGAGGTGTAACCATGAATGCCTCTTCTGATCTGCGGATGACGAGAATTCCGCTGAGCCACGGTGCTGGCCATATGCCCGCACTCGGCTTTGGCACCCTGATTCCCGACCCAGCCGAAACCATGAGTGCGACCAGAGACGCACTGGAAGCCGGATTTCGACACTTCGATTGCGCGGAACGATACGGAAACGAGCGCGAGGTAGGCAAGGCG
Organism: uncultured Acidobacteriota bacterium; assembly: GCA_963810355.1. Classification (GTDB taxonomy): domain Bacteria; phylum Acidobacteriota; class Terriglobia; order Acidiferrales; family UBA7541; genus Acidiferrum. The sequence goes on along the minus strand of CAWENU010000005.1, from coordinate 219,404 downwards.
TTGCAAGAAGGACTTGCCGGTGGGCGGCCCAATGGAGGAATAACGCGCGAAGACATTTTTGTCACCACCAAGCTATGGAACTCCAATCACCGGCCCGAGCGCGTCGAGCCGGCTTTCGAAGCGAGTCTGGACAGACTTAGGCTCAAGTACCTGGATCTCTATCTCATTCACACTCCGTTTGCATTTCAACCCGGGGACAACCAGGATCCGCGGGATCAAAACGGTAATGTCCTCTACGACCACGACGTAACCTTATTGGACACCTGGAAAGCGCTGGAAACTCTCGTGGATCACGGCAAGTGCCGCGCCATCGGACTTTCCGACATCACGTTAGACCTGCTGAAGCCCATCTACGAATCCGCGAGAATCAAGCCAGCCGTCGTCCAGGTAGAATCGCATCCCTATCTCCCGGAAACTGAGCTACTGGAGTTCTGCAAGGAGAGGGGCATTGTATTCCTGGCTTTTGCGCCGTTAGGTCACGGGATGAAGCCGGGACTCCTCGAGGATCCAGTCATTTCCGCGATCGCCGCGCGAGTTGGAAAGACGCCGGCGCAGGTCTTGCTGGCTTGGGCGGTGCAGCGCGGCACCGCTGTGCTTACCACGCCCAGGAGTGCGGCCCGCGCGAAAGAGAATTTCGACATCTCGAGCCTCCCGGAAGACGCGTTCGACGAAATCAATCGAATTCAAATCAGACAGCGGCTGAATCCAGTGGTGAACACCGGCGTCCCCGGTTTCATTCCACAAAGCAAGTCGACTGCACAAGGCAAATGAACGGGGAAGCCAAGGTTTCATGCGCTTTGTTCAAGTCGCGACAGGCCCCGATTAACGCTGCAAACCCGGCAAGTGAACCCTCCAAAAGTCACATGATTGCATAACTGCGTCGGCTGCCCGATCTGAGAGCGCTTGGGGTGCTTGAACGAGCGGAGCCACACTCCAGACCGGGAAGAGTCCCATTTTGGTGCTCGACGTTTGCTTACCAATATGTTACCCTGTTCCGTGTTATCGCAAATGCTAATTCGAACGTCCCGGACGCGCCTCTGGTCCTCGGATGCTCGTCCTTCCAAGGCCCGTAAGGCCCTAAACCCTCCAGAATCCGCACTTCCAAAAAATACGCCCGTAACTCCTGTACAATCCGCACTTCCACATTCGTTAGACTTAAAGTCCTTTAGAATCCGCACTTACGAAAATAGGCGGGGGGAGGGGGGATTTTGTTAACTAGACTTTCAGGCCTTGGGCAGGCACGATGCCGCGACTGCCCCTCAAAGTCGACGTAGTGGCCGACCTTCAGATCGGCTACCCCTCGCGTCACCGCCAGCGCAAACAGCGGGCGCTGGTCGGTCTATACTGTTGTGATTTTGCGGTCTTAAGACGGAAAGAGGTTGCGTGTATTTGACACTTTCAAATCGATTGCGTGCGGCGCTCGCCGCGCATATCCACGAGAAGTATGGTGTGGAGTTGACCGTAGCGCTCGAGCGGCCGCCGAAGATTGAGATGGGCGAGGCGGCTTCCCCAGTCTGTTTTGAGCTCGCGAAGCGATTGAAGAAGGCGCCGCGCATGATCGCGCAGGAGATCGCGAACGGATTGGCCCCAGTCGCGGGCATCGCTCGGGTGGAGGTGGCTGGCGGCGGGTATTTGAATGCTTATTTTGATCGGGGGGCGTTTTGGGGGGAAGTGGCCAGGCAAGAACCAGTTCCTCAGGGGCTAAAGCCCAGTGACGGCGGCGCTCCAATGTCGGAGCTAAAGCTCCGACCCCCAAGTTCGGAGAAGATCATCGTCGAGCATACGAGCATTAACCCGAATAAGGCGGCGCATATTGGGCATGTGCGGAATGCGGTGCTGGGCGACACCATGGCGCGGACTCTGCGCGGGGCTGGTTACAACGTTCAGGTGCAAAACTATATTGATAACACTGGGGTGCAGGTCGCGGATGTGGTGGTTGCGCTTCTGGTGATGGAAAAGCGGACTCCCGTCAGCGTCAAGATGATGGCTATGGAGCCGCGTTTTGATTATTTGTGCTGGGATTTGTATGCCGCCGCTACTGCGTTTTTTGCGGAGGATAAGGCGCGGGCGGTCGCTCTGCGGGGGGCTACCCTGCGGGCGATTGAGGAGGGGCGTGGTGAAGAGGCGGAGGTTGCGGAAGTAGTCGCGGACTCAATCGTGGGATTCCATTTGCGGACCATGGCGCGGTTAGGGATTCACTACGAGTTGCTGGCGCGAGAGAGTGAGATTCTACATCTGCATTTTTGGGATGCGGCGTTTGCGAAGTTGAAGGAGTCAGGGGCGATTTACCTGGCCACCAGCGGGAAGATGGCCGGGTGTTGGGTTATGCCGTGGAAAGACGAAGAGAAGGAAGGAATTAACACGGGGGTCACCGAGGCGGGGGGCGCAGAGGACACAGAGAAGGAAGAAAACGAGAACGAGCAGGACAAGATTATTGTGCGGTCGAACGGGACGGTTACGTATGTGGGGAAGGATATTGCTTACCAGTTGTGGAAATTTGGACTCCTGGGGAAGGATTTTCACTATCGAAAGTGGCCTAAGGCGCCCGAGGGGGATACCGTTTGGGCTACCACCAGCGCTAAGGACGATCCGGCGGCGCCGGATTTTGGCGCGCCTGCGACTACCGTTTATAACGTGATCGACGCGCGGCAGGCCTATTTGCAGCAGGTGGTGGCCGCGGGTTTGCAGAGATTGGGGCATCCGGAGGCGGCGAAGCAGTCAATTCATTTGTCTTACGAGATTGTGGCTTTGACTCCCCGGTGCGCGGCGGAGATGGGTTATGAGCTGGGGCCGGAGGAAGATAGGAAGCCTTATGTGGAGGTGAGCGGGCGGAAGGGACTGGGCGTTAAGGCCGACGATTTGATCGACAAGCTGGAGGCGGCGACTCTGGCGGAGGTGGCGCAACGGCATCCCGAGATGAGCGAGGAAGAGCGGGTTCGGACAGCGCATGAGATCGCGGTCGGGGCGCTGCGATTTTTCCTTTTGAAGTTCACGCGGAACGCGATTATCGCGTTTGATTTTGCCGATGCGTTGAGTTTTGAGGGAGAGACCGGGCCTTATTGCCAGTACGCGGTCGTGCGCATTCGTGGAATACGGCGAAAAGGCGTGGAGGCCGGCGCCGGGCGGGCGGAATTGACGGCCGAGACGGTGCGGACGATTTTGGGTGGTCCCGACGGCAGCGGCTTGTGGGAATTGTTGCTGCTTGCGGGGTCAGCGGATACCGCGGTGGATGCAACGATTGCGGCGCAGGAGCCGGCGTTTTTGGCGAAGTACGCGTTTCAGTTGGCGCAAGGGTTTAACAATTTTTATCACAAGCACCATATTTTGTCGGAGGCGGATGAGCAGAAGCGGGCGTTTTTGCTGGGGTTGACGGAAGTAGTCGAGCGCGAGTTGGTACGAGTGTTGAACTTGTTGGGGATAGAAGCGCCCGAGAAGATGTAGGGGCGGGGCTTGCCCCGCCCGGGCCTCTGCGTCCTGACGCAAACGATCCGCCGTCCCCCAACACAAGGGGCTGGCGCTGCGCGATTAGTAGGACATGACCAAGTTGACTAGGGTGCGGAGGGCTACACCTGTCGGACCCTTCGCTAGCCATGGTTTGGCGTCGTCGTTCCAGGCCGTGCCTGCTATGTCGAGGTGGATCCAGGGTGTGTCGCCGGCGAATTCGCGGATGAACCAAGCGCCCGTTATGCTGCCGCCACCTTTGCCGCTGCCGATGTTTTGGATGTCGGCGAAGCTGCCTTTGATGAATTCGCGGTATTCGTCGTCCATGGGCATTTGCCACATTTTTTCGCCTACGGCTTTGGCGGAGGCTAGGAGCTTGTCGGTCCAGGATTGGTCGGAGCCGCCAAAGACGCCTACGTTGATGTTGGCTAGGGCTACCACGATCGCGCCGGTAAGTGTTGCGGCATCAACCAGATGCGTAGCGCCTAGTTGCTTGGCGTAATGGACGCCGTCGGCCAGGATCAGGCGGCCTTCGGCGTCGGTGTTCAGCACTTCGATGGTTTTGCCGGACATCGCGGTCTGGATGTCGCCAGGTTTTTGGGCTTTACCGCCGGGCATGTTTTCGGTGCTGGGAACGACGCAGATCACTTTTACGTTGGGTTTTAGTTCGGCCAGAGCCCGCATCACGCCGAGCATAGTGGCGCCGCCGGCCATGTCGTACTTCATCTTTTCCATGCCGTCGGCAGGCTTGATGGAAATGCCGCCGGTGTCGAAGGTGACCGCTTTGCCGACCAGGCCGATAACCGGCGCGCCGGGTTTGGGTGGCGTCGCCGGCGTATAGTTCACCACGATCATGCGCGGTGGCTCGGGGCCGCCCTGCGCGACGCTTAGCAGGGCGCCCATTTTCAGGTCGGCGATGCGCTTTTCGTCGAGGATGTCTACCGCCAGGCCGGACTCTTTGGCCATGGCTTCGGCTTTTTCGGCGAGGATTTTCGGGGTGAGCTTGTTGGAAGGTTCGTTGACCAGGTCGCGGGCGAAGTTCTGGGCTTCGGCGATGATGCGGCCGCGGGTCAGACCTTTTTCGCCGGCGGATTTGTCTTTGTCGGAGTAGCCGGCGATTACAACGGAGTCGATGGACTTGTCGTTTTTCTTATCGGATTTGTATTTGTCGGTCTCGAAGTCAGCGGTGATGACGCCTTCAGCGATAGCTTGGGCGGAGTCTTCGTTGAGGTCGTTCTCGCGGACCAAAAAGGCCAGTTGCTTGACGGAGCGGGACTTGAGGTAACGGAGCGCGGCGCCGGCGATCTTGCGGAGCGTGGCGACATCGAATTTGTCGCGCTTCCCTGCCCCGACAAGCAGGAGGCGAGTGGCTTGCAGGCCCGCGGGGGCGTGGATCAGGGTCATTTCCAGAGGTTTGCCGGTAAATTCCGCGCCGGTGGATAGTTTACTCAAGAGTTCATTGACGGATTTATTTATTTCGGCTAAGGTGCCTTGGATGGGGTCGGCCTCTTCAAAAACGTAGGAGACCAGGGCTCCGGTCTCGAGTGTGGCGTAAGGCTTGGTTTCCAGGGTGATCTGCATGATGAGTCTTATCGCCTCCGATTGCGATACATGGCTTGGTCAACATCGCGGCGGGCTTCCTTGGTGCGCTCGTCCTGGCGGCGGTCCCACGTCTTCTTGCCTTGGGCCAGGGCAATTTCGCATTTGGCAATGCCGTCACGGAAGTATATCCGTAGCGGGATGACAGTTAAACCTTTGGACTGAACGCGGCCGGCCAGTTTGTAAATTTCGTTTTTGTGGAGGAGAAGCTTGCGGGAGCCGAGCGGTTCATGGTTCCAGGGGCCGCCGGGATTGTATTGAGCAATATGGGCGTTGACGAGCCAGGGGCCGCTGGGCTTGAAGTCGACAAAGGCGTCGCGGATGTTTGCTTTTCCTTCGCGAAGGGCTTTGACTTCGGTGCCGTGAAGGACCATGCCGGCCTCCAACCTCTCCAGCAGGTGATAGTTGTAGGAGGCGGCGCGGTTTTGGGCGACGATCTTGTCCTTTTCCTTGTGCTTCGACTTCTCGGGCGACTTTTCGGGCTTCTTGGTTGGCTTGGGCACTCGTTAATCCTACGTGACACGGAGGTTAAATGTTAGATGGGCGGGGTATCATATGCAAGACAGCCAACCTTCGGTCGCTTGTCCGGCCTCTAACCCGGTGCTAGACTTCGACCGAATTTGCGCCCGAGCCATGGAGAGTACATGCGAGGATGGAGCAAGGCGATTTTGTGCGTCAGTGTGGGGCTATTGGCCGCGGGCTGCCCGAAGGGAAAAGAAGACTACCAGCAAGGGCGTAAGGCTGAGAACCTCCAGGATTACGATGCGGCGTTCGACTTCTATCAAAAGGCGCTGAAGAGCCAGCCGGAGAACGCCGAATATCAGATCAAATTCAACCAGGCGAGGTTTGAGGCGTCCGCTTTCCACGTCAAGGCGGGGAGGAAACTACGCGAGCGGGGCGACCTGCAAGGGGCCGCGGGAGAATTCCAGAGAGCCATCGCGATTGATCCGTCGAGCCCCATCGCGGAACAAGAGCTTCGGAAAGTTGCAGAGGCCATCGGGGAGCAAAATCACGCGGCAGAGGCCGCCGCTGAAGCGAACGCGGGTCCGGCATCGCCGGCGCTGGCATCCCAACCACCCGAGATCAGGCCGCTATCGCGCGCGCCCATCAGCCTGCACATGTCGAATGATGCCAAGATCGTGTTCGACACGATCGGCAAGCTAGCGGGATTGACGATCGTCTACGACCCGGACTTCCCTGCCCGGCGGATCCCCGTGGACCTGACCAACGTGACGCTGGAGCAGGCGTTGGAGATCGTGTCGCTGGAAAGCAAGGCCTTCTGGAAGCCGGTGACGGAAAACATTATTTATGTGGTTCCGGACCAGCCGCAGAAGCGCCGGGACTACGAAGAACAGGTGGTACGGACATTCTATCTATCGAATACGGTGCAAGCGCAGGACTTGACCGAAATTGTCACGGGCTTGCGGCAACTGCTGGACTTAAAGCGCATTCAACAGCTTAACGCGCAGAACGCGATCATCATCCGTGCTTCCCCGGACCAATTGGCGATCGCGGAAAAGATGATCCGGGACATCGACAAAGCCAAGCCGGAGGTCGTGATCCAGGTGCAGGTACTGGAAGCGCGGCTGGACAAGATGCGGAACCTGGGAGTTTTGCCGGGGCAGACGGCGTCGATCCAGATCGTACCGCCGGGAACGACCACCACGACCAACGGTACAAATACGAACAGCGGTTCTTCGACGTCCAGCACGACGAATATTTTGACGCTGGCGGATCTCGCGCACCTGACGGGCCAGAATTACGCGGTGACGCTGCCGAGCTTCACGGCCAACGCCTTGCTGAATGATTCGACGACGAAGATCATTCAAAATCCCGAGGTGCGGTCGGTGGATGGGCAGCCGGCGAAGTTGCGCATCGGGGATCGCGTGCCAGTGGCGACGGGCAGCTTCCAGGCGGGCGTTGGTGTGGGGTCGACGGCGGGAAGCGGGTTCGTGAACCCGTTGGTGAACACGCAATTTCAATACATCGACGTCGGTGTGAACGTGGACATTACACCGCGCGTGCACCCGAACCACGAGGTGAGTTTGAAGGTGAGCGTGGAAGTTTCCTCGGTCACCGGGCAATCGAACATCGGAGGGATTCAGCAGCCGATCATCAGTCAGAGAAAGCTGGATCACGAGATCCGGTTGAAGGAAGGCGAGGCGAGCATCCTGGGCGGCTTGGTGGCCAAGTCGGACACGAAGAACATCAATGGGTGGCCGGGAGTAGCGCATGTGCCGCTGCTGCGATATCTGTTCTCGGAGGACAGCAAGAGTTCCGAGGACGACGAGATTCTGATCATTTTGACGCCGCGGATCGTGCGAATGCCCGATTGGACTCGCGCGAACCTGCGGGCGTTGTACTCCGGATCCGAAACCAACGTGCAAGTGCGGCGTGAGAGTGACGTGCGCGGCCCGTCGCAAGAGTTGCCGCAGGGCCCTGCCAATCCGGCGACTCCGCCGGCGGCGGTTGCTCCGGCGGGAGCCAGTGCGGCGCAGGGCGGCCAGTCGGCGCAGATGCGATTCGAGCCGCGGAGTTTGTCGCTAAAGACGGGACAGGTGGCGACGATCGGGGTGGTGGTCGATAATGTGAACGATCTGTTCTCGATTCCCTTTTTGGTGCAGTACAACCCGGCCGTGATCAGCGTGGAAGAAGTGCAGCATGGAGGATTTCTGCAGGGCGGGAACCAGGAAATAGCCATCGTGACCAACATCAACAAAGAGCATGGACAAGCGATCATTTCCGCGACGCGGCAGCCGAATACCGTGGGCGTAAGCGGCACCGGCACGATCATGGGGATCGTGGTGAAGGCGATTGCTCCGGGCACCTCGAACTTGTCGATCGTGCAGGTGAATGCGAAAGACTCGCAGCAAAAGGCCATTCCGCTGGTGACCAGCGAGGCCACGCTGCAGGTGCAACCTTAGTTAGACGCTAAAATGAGGAGTTAAAGCAGCAGGAGAAAATGTTACGAGGGAGACGATTTCGGGACCGAGGGACCGCAGCGGAAGCGGGGATGACGCTTCTGGAGCTGATCCTCGCCTGCTCGATTCTGCTGGTGTTGACTTCGGCGGCTTTGCCGATCGCACGGTACACCATCGTGCACAAACGGGAAGCGGAGTTGCACTACGACTTGCGGCAGATCCGCGACGCCATCGACCGCTATAAAGATTTGGCGGACCGGAACTTAATTCGGATCGAAGTTGGAAGCGAGGGGTATCCCCCCGATTTGGAAACACTGGTGAAAGGCGTGCAACTGGGGGCGGGTAATGACCGCAAGATCCGATTTCTGCGGAGGATTCCGAAGGATCCGATGACAGGTCAGACCGAGTGGGGCCTACGTGCCGTTCAGGACGATCCGGACTCGACGAGCTGGGGTGGCAAGAATGTTTTCGACGTATACTCGAAATCACAAGGGACTGCGAGCGACGGGACGAAATATTCGGACTGGTAGTCGAGCTAAAGGTGCAGCATGAATGGAATCTTTAAGGTCGGTGGGTTAGGGGCTGGGCGCAAACGCCGGATGGGGCCGGGCGCCGGGTTCACGTTGATCGAATTGATGATTGTGATCACCATCATCTTTATTTTGGTGGGGATTGCGGCGGCGCGTTACGACCGATCCGTGCAGCGCGCGAAGGAAGCAACGCTTAGGACCGATCTACAGGTGATGCGGCAGGCCATCGACAACTACACTTTGGATAAAGAGGCGGCGCCGCAATCGCTGGAGGACCTGGTGAATCCACAGGCGCCGTATCTGCGGGAAATTCCAGTGGATCCGATGACCCGAGCGAAGGACTGGCACCTGGATTTTGGGGATCTGGTGCTGAGCCCGGATCAGTCGAACAATGGAATCGTGGATGTGCACTCGAGTTCGCCGCTGACTTCTTCGATCGAGGGTACGCCGTACAATACGTGGTGAGAGCTTGTGCGGCTTTGTGGCAGCATTCCGCCGCGAGGCCGATTTGACGGGAGACTGCTGCTCCGCTATAGTCGTGTTGCGGGGTGGAGCAGCCTGGTAGCTCGTCGGGCTCATAACCCGAAGGTCGTCAGTTCAAATCTGACCCCCGCAACCAATTAAGAGTCATGAGGCCGGGAGCCAGGAATCCCGGCCTTTTTTGTTTTGGTTTATTGAAAAAGAACCTTCCTCGCACAAGGTTGCAATGGTCCCCCACGTGTCAGATTGGTGGCAGGATATAATGCGTCTATGGATGTTCGATTCCCTTTGTTTGTTTTCGAGAAAGACGACCGCTCAATGTATTTGGTCGAAACGCCAGGGAGTATTCTTCATGGCCTCGAGGCAATCGACATTGAGAATGAAGAATATCTCTTTTGGGATTCTACAGGCGCTGGCGTACGCATACTCGTTACACCGAGCGCGGTAAAACGAATCGAGCTATGCGCCCAGACAATGTCGCTTCAAGAGGCGTTCCATCGCTATGCGGAGACTTACAGGGTTCGCGTAATTCCAAGCGATTCTCCAATGGAGATTTGGAAAGGGTTTGAATCTCAACTCCCGCCCAAGCGACCGTGGTGGGCCCGCCTGTTTCGCAATAGCTCTCGCTTCGGCTCGTATACAGGGGAAACGGAAGAGCGCGCAGTACATGGGAAAGATTTGGGAAAGAAGTAAGATTGGATGATTGCCAGCTAAATCACACAGAATCAGCGCCATGTACAAGTTAACGTGCTCATAACTCGAAGGCCGTCAGTTCAAATCTGCCCCCCGCAAACACGAAAGTGTTCCGTTTTCACTAACTTCTGGGAGCCCGCAACCATCCGAATTGACAGGGTGCGTAGTTACGGCCCAAAGTACAATTTCGGTATAGCCGTCACCCAGGAGTATCTGCGATCGATTCACATAAGCCGACTTCTCGATAGCGATGGTGTTCGATGAGTGCTTTGGCAATTACGTGCTAATCAACTCCAAAGCACTTCGATCCGGAATCTCTGCGGAATCCACAGGGACGGATTAGATTTCAGGCCGTGTCTCCTCTCGCGATGCGAAAAATCGTTTCAGTTCTCTTACAATCGGTTCCGGGTTGCCCCCGCGATCCGAATTCCAAGAGGCCGCGTGCCCGACATTTGCCATTTCAACCCGCTGTGCGCCTGCCAATCGAGTTTGAAGCTCATCCAAATCGCGCCTCAAATACGTCGGACTTTTGCTCCCGCCCAGCAAGAGCACTTTGCGGCCTATGGCTTTAAATCTGTCGATCTCTCCAGCCATATCGACCACCAATTGCATGTCGTAATGCATCGTCGCGGCCAGCGAACGAGTGGTCTCATATCCGATCGGAGGATTCTTGTCTTCGGCCTTCATCATCAAGCTTGTCAGCCATTCCAGGATACCGCGAGGCACGAGATTCAGGACTCGTGGTCCCATCTGCGAGGCCTTCATGGCAGTAATGAGTGCGGCGGCGACCTCTCCTTTGGCCATTTCGCGATCGAAGCGGAGAAGTGCTTCGGACGGGGTTCGAAGGTCCCCAATAAAAAGCGGCGGCTCGAATATCGCTGCTTTGTGCACGGCCGGAAGTCTAAGAGCGGATTCCAAGCAGATGATCGCTCCGGCACTTACTCCAAAGATGAAATGCGCGCTAGTCTGAGCCAATAGCGCATCGATGTCTTCCACCTCCGTGTCGAGATTATTGGCCCCCACAGTTTGGCCGCTCAGCCCCCGGCCTCGTCGATCGACGAGATAAACAGCAAACTCATCGGCCATTGCTTTCGCCATCTGCAGATGGTTGTACCCGGACGACATGCCGCCGTGCACTACCAGAACCCCAGGCCCACGCCCCAGTCGTCGGTAGCCGATAATGCTTCCGTCAGCCGAGGTGGTAAAACCAATTGAGGGCTCCGCTGCAGAGAAAGGGAGATCGTTGTTCTTTGAGGTCGGCGACTCGGTCATTTCTTGCCACCCGGAAGCTAACAATGTTAGTATTAACTAACGCTGTTAGCTTGTCAATTGCGATGATCGGAGCGCTTCCATGGAGAGACGGGTTGGCCGGATGGAGCCCGGGGCGAGTCTTTTACATGCACGGCGCGGAGTGACGCGAGAAAAAGTGGTGCGAGAAGCGGTCAAGTTCTTAAATCGCGATGGTCTCGACGGCCTGACGATGAGAGGCTTGGCCGGGCGCATGAAAATTAAGGCAGCATCCTTGTATAACCACGTGCACAGCAAAGAAGAACTGCTGATACTTGTTGCCGATTCCATTTGCGCGGAATTGCAAATAAGCGAAGCCTCCAGGGACTGGAAAAAGTTCCTCAACGATACAGCGATTCAGTTTCGGCGGGTGCTTCTTTCGCATCGAGATGGGGCCCGAGTTCTTGCTCTAACGGCGCCACTTGGTCCCAAACGGCTAAGACTCATAGAGGCCGTTTTGACTTCGCTTCTCCGTGGAGGGTTCTCATCTATTGACGCAACTGACGCTGCGTCTGTTCACAACTCCTTTGTTGTGGGGTTTGTCTTGGACGAGACGCTCGGCCGCACGGATGCTTCGGTCGGGGTTGAACAATTGAGCGAAAGAGGCACAGCGTGGTGGAAGTCGCTTTCCTCAGATCAATTCCCGACGATTTTGGGCTTAGCTGATAAACTATTTGACGCCACGCCAGACCGGCGTTTTGCTTTCGGAATCCATGCTTTGCTCGATGGCTTCGAAGCGCGGCTCCTAGGGAAAAAGCGCACTCTAGCAGCTCGGAAACGCCCAATCACAGGATAGACAACAGGCAATTTCGCTCGCAATCGTCGATTAGTTGGCGGCTTCAGGGCAAGTTATTCATTGAGACCGTGTTACGCAAGAATTTCGCTTGCACGACCTTGACGCCGGGAACTACGCATCCAGACCTTGGGGTTCGCCCATCGGTGGACTACAACATCCTGAACGCCTCGATTGGGCTCAAGTATCGGCTGTGGCGCAACTTAGTCGTCACCGGCAACGTGCCGGTAAAATTGGACGACAACGGACTGCGCTCGACGACCGTGCCCCTGGTTGGGGCTTCCTATAACTTCTAGCCGGAGACGGAGCAAACCACGATTAAGACCAAACATGAAGGCGATTTTGTTGGGCACCGAGCGAAATGCCTGAAGGAGGTTCCGGAATGACTGGTGCTCCTAGTCCAACTGGCGAACTTGACGGATGACTTGCGGGGATGTCCTGCGAATCAGGCGCCAGTGGTGGAGGTCCTGGTAGACCGGTCTTGGGCAAGTCTTAGGAAGACATCCCTAAAGGCGGGTATGGTGCTTTTTAGCGCGTCGAAGTCGTGTTTCGAGAGCAGGAGCACATCCATGGCCGTGCGCGCCCGAACCGTGGCGTTCCGCGTGACATCGTTAAGCAAAGCCATTTCCCCGAAATAATCGCCGGGACCAAGCGTTGCGACGTGGCCCGCGGAGCCGTTCGTTTCCCGGAGTACATCGCATTCTCCGCTCTGGATGAGGTACACGTTATCACCCAAATCGCCCTGGAAGAAAATGACCTCTCCTGCTTCCAGATGTTGCTTTGCTATACCGGCTTCGCGCACAACCCTCATCTGCACGAAATCAGGCGGGAAGAGCAGAACAAAAAACCAATCGAGTGCAATGCGCACCTTCTGGCGTAAGCTTGGAAGCTTTGAGAGATAGATGGCCCGCCAGAGGAGCCACGCGGGAAAGCCCGAAATACGGATTCCCAGAATCTCCGCCACAGCCGAATAGTGGCCCAACGACCCCAGCCTCCCGAGTCCTTCGAAGGCGAACGGGGCGCTCGGTCCTCCACGAATGGCGGCAGAAATGTTCGTCGCTACGGTTTTCGCTTCGCGGGTTGCATGTTGAGCGGTGGGCGGGGTACGCTGGCCGGAAATTGTCTTGATCGAAGCGCAATCACCCAGCGCCCAAACACAACCCTCGTAGCCCACAACCTCCAGGTTGACATTGACTCTCAGCCGCCCGCTCTCTTTCTCACAATCGAGTTTTTGCAGCACCAACGGAATCGAGGACGGAACGCTCGAAACAATCGTCTTGGTTGGAATGTCGAGGCCCGACTTGAGATGTGCCTTTTCGGACGACGCGCCGACCAGACGGTCGTTCAGTCGGATTTCGATGCCTCGTTTGGCGAGCAGTTTGTGGGCAAAAAGGGCCAGGCTCTCGGACATCTCTGGGAGAATTCGATCGCCGGCGTGAACCAATACGAAACGCCCTTTTTCGTTTCGAAGTCCTGGAAAGTTCTGCCGCACCTTGTTCACAAAGTCCGTCAATTCGGCTATGACTTCGACGCCTGAGAATCCTCCCCCCGCCACGACGAACGTCATCAACTTCCGGCGCAGATCGGAATCGGTCTCAATCTCTGCCTCTTCCAGCGTGTAAATGAGGTGATTGCGCAAACTCACCGCGTCGGCGAGGGTACGGAACGGTTTCACGTGCTCCACCATCCCTGGGGTCCCGCTGAAGTTGCAGATACCTCCCAGCGCGATCACAAGGTAGTCATATGGCAGCTCAAGCTGTCGAGGCCTAAAGCCCGGACTGACGGTAACAACTTTGTTTGCGAGGTCGATTTTCTGAACCTCGCGCATCACGAGTTCAGTCCGCGGAGCTAACTGGCGAATCGGGCACACCACATCGGTCAAGCCGATCAGACCTGAAATCACTTCAGGCAGCAAAGGCTGGTAAACCCAATAATTTTCCTGGTTGATCAGACTAATCGAGGCTTCTTCGGGCCGAAGAGTCTTCTCCAACTCCCTAGCCGCATAGACCCCGGCAAATCCACCGCCCAGGACGAGAATTCGCTTGTTGGTTCCCATGTTTTTTTGCAGTTGGGACATCTAAAGCACAGCCGCTGTCCCGACGTCGGAGTCGTTTCGGTGGAACCAGCGCCTGCCCGGCCGAAAAAGGAAAGCACCAGGGAGACGGCAGGACCCAGTCCTGGCCAACTAGATGGCTATTTTTTCTTGAAGGCGCGCACGTATGCGATCACGTTATCGATATCGGCGTCGGTTAAACCCTTCACGGGCTTCATCTTGCCCTTGCCGTCGGCAATGATTTTCTTAATCTCGGCATCCGGTTTGCCCTGCACTTCGTCCGAATCCATCGGCGGTATTGTCGTGTTCAGGAGCTTGGCCATACCCTGGTTACCCTGTCCGTCTTCCCCGTGACAGGTCTTGCATTTCTTGAGAAACACGTCTTTTCCCGCGGTGGCGTCGCCGGCGGGTCGGGCTGAAAATGAAGCAGAGGCCGCAAGTAGCACACCCACGATCAGTGTCGCTGTCAGAAGTCCTTTTAGTACCATGTTTCTGGATTCTCCTTATTTGTATGGAAATGAACTCACTGCTCCGCTTTTCGCATCGCTCTTTCATTCACAGTCTTCATGATGTCTTGCTGGGTGTGCGGCATCAGACTGAGCATCGATAGGAAATTCTGTTTGCCGAGAATCGCCACTCGGACCGGCGTTAGCGGAGCGCACCGTGGCGTTGCGAGGGGCGTTGCTGATCAACGCCATTTCTCCGAAATACTCGCCCTTTGTGAGTCTGGCGATAACCTTCTCGGCTCCGTTTTCCTTTCGCACCACCGCCAACTTCTCCGCTGTGGATGAAATATGCACAGTCGCCTTCATCGCCCTTGTTGGAAAATTACTTGTCCCGGTCCGATATCCTCGATCTCAAACAGACTGTGGCGCCGCAAGAATCGATAGGCGGCGACGCCAAATACGCCGCGATTGTCGCGAGCATCGCGAGAACGGGCGCAATTGTCGAGAAGAGGAATAGCGTTCCGCCCGTCGTGCTCTTCAGAGGAATTCGAGGGCCAGGATAAAAACAATCAGGGCAAGCACTTGAGCGCGCGATCAGCAGAGTTCCCGTGTAGCAGGTGGAGTTTAAGTCTTCACACGGCTTTGAATGGCAGGGTCTTTCATTCATGGCGTCACAGTTCTGCGCGATGTTGTGCGCTGGATTAGAGTCCGCGTGGCACTGCATGCAGGTCGCCTGGCCGGAGAACAATGCGTCCTTATAGTCCTCATGCGAAGCAATCCATTTAGCCGAACCCGCGTGGCATTTCAGGCAATCGTGGTTTGGATACGGATGGCGCAGCTTAATCGGCAAGTGGAAGGTCCGAGTATAGTACTTGTATACATCGTTCAGACCCTTCTTTTTTCGCTTCCACGGTACCGAATAGGCCGTACGACGTATGGCAGCTATAACACTGGTCGTCGGGGATGTAGCGGTTCCTGTAATGCAGCGCCGCCAAGCTGTTGCTCTGTGGGATTCTTGCATATCATCAACGAATGATTTCATCGTGAGATGACACGAGGCGCAGAATTCCACGCGCTCCGCTTTCTGAAATACCAGGATCGTACCCACGCCGGTTATCAACAGCGGAATCGCCACTGCGCCGGCGAAAAGCAAGCCCCAGGACACCGGCCCCACTACCGCAGCCTCGATACTTCAGACAGACTGTAAATTACCACCAGGATTCCAATGATGGCCAGAGCAACCAGCAGCGCGTGCTGCGACGTGCTCGACCGGGTCCTGCTGGAATCGCTGCGGCCTCTTGCTGCGCGCGCGCGACAAAGGGAAAGAGGCAAATACCGGTCAGCGCAGCGGACCAGTAATCCCAGGTCCCTGATGAGCAACGTCGGTCGCTCCGCGTCGCTCTGCGGGAATCCTCTCGACAGCACTTGTTGCCTTGGACGCCTATTCATTTGAGGCTCTGCGCATGGCACTCCTTACACGTGTCTGCAAATGTATGGCATGTGAAACAACTCCGTTCGTTGAGCATCGCGAGTTGCGCGTGACCGCCCGCTTTGAACTGGGCAAGCGGCAAGTGGCTGCGCGGAGTCTCGATTATGGCAGCGACTGCAAAAATCAGTTATGTGGCAAACGGAGCAGGTCGTGCGATCGAGCGCCGCGTATTTCCCGTGAACATCGTCTTTCCAGCGCGCCGTGTGCGAAACGGGCATCATCACCTGGTGGCAGCCAATGCACTCCTGCTGGCCCACTGCCGACGGCGCGACGTTCAGGTGGCAAACGAAACAAGGCGCGCCCGGTTTAGAGGCTTCCTCATCGTGATGCAGTCGGAAAGCTTCAGTGTGCGACGGCGGCTAACGATGCGCGAGTGAATTTCCGGCATGCGGACCAGATTTGCACATCGATGTGACAGACCGCACAGTTGACATCCGATAGTTTGATCGCGATCGTCTTCGATATGTCGTGGCAATTGACGCAATCCGCCATTTTAGGCAGCGTCAGGTTGGCAAGCTTAGTGCTATCAGCGATCCCGTAGTGGCAGGTCGTGCAGTCGAGGTGATATGCCTCTCGACCTTGAAATGTTCGGCGTGTGAAAATCTGATGTGATCGTATTTCCCTGAATGCCACGTACGAGGCCAGTTGGCGGTGAACCGAAGCAGCGCCCGGATTTTCGATTTCTTGCGGACGATGGCACCCCTGGCAATCCGCGGTGGTGGATTTTTCGCTGAGCAGCGGTTTCATCCCCGCTTTGGAATGGCAGCCGGCACAAACCACGTGATTCCCGAAAGAGGCATCTCGCTCCATCGCCCTGAATTGATGGCAGAACGTGCAATCAGCCCGGAATCCGGTGCGCGCGTCCACACGCGCGTGGGGGTCCACGTGCTTTGCATGGGAAAAATCGACCAGCGATCGGCCGCTTGTTCTTGTAGCGGGGAAATGGCAGCAAATCTTCGGCGCTTGTCGGCGGAAAGACGATGTGGCACTGCGACGCAGATTTTTTGCTTTAGGTTCTTGTTGAAGTCGTCTTGGTGGCAAGGTGGTGCATTGGTCGTGCCCGGGGCGTTGCAGAACCACCGAGCCACCCTTCGCCGGGACGTGGCAAGCGTCGCAATCGAGTCCGACCTGCTTCAAATGGAAATCGTGCAAATGAAACGGCGGCTGCGGCGGCCGAAGGAGCTTGCGGCGGCTGGATTGCGAAGACGGCGGCTCGGCTTTTTCGCGGAAGTCTCCTGGCCGCTCAGCGTCATTGCGAAGCAGAGGCACACGCCGGCAAGGAGGCTTGGCCAAAGAAATGCGGCGCTAGCCCATCTCAGTATTTCCACGTCATGCCGAATCGGAATGTCTGGCTGTTTTGGATGCTGGGCCGAAACACGGGGTAATCCGTGTCCAGACCGTAGTCCAGAAAGACGCGGGTATGGCTGTCGACGTTGAATGACGCATTCCCAAGAACGCCCTTATCGCGCGCATTGGTGATCATCGTGAAATGATCGCGGAAATTCAGTTGGCGGTAGAATCCGCCGGCTTTCAAGTTCAAACGGCCGTCCATGAAAGACTCGACCGATTTCCACGCTGATGTCCTGAACCTGCGTCTCGCCCTGTGGTGCTCAAATCGTCGAACTGCGTCGGCGGTGGTCACGCTAGCTCCGGTCGTCCGAATTCCGGATGTGATAATCCAAGAACACATCGGTTTTCTTCCCCGGCAAAATTGCGCGTGCGCACGGTAGTCCTGAAAAGTGGTGTCAAAGGGGCCCGCATCCTGCCTGTCGTTCAGTTGCCGCACCCAAACGCTTCCGCCCAGCGCGCAGCCTGCGAATTGATCGCGCGCGAAGCTTCGACCACAAACTGCGTATACGGGTGCAGCGGCCCCGAGATTCAGACGCAAGAGCGGATTGTGTGGATCAAGGTCTCTGCGCGTCGTACGTATAGTCGAAAAAATAGTCTTTGTCCGTAATCTTCTGCGCGAAGCTCACGCCGCAGTGAAGTCTTGCCGTCGCTCGGACTCCAAAACCATCGGCGGTGAAATCAGTTGGATAACTTCCAACCATCCGGAAGCCGGCGCTAAACAGCCAGGTGTTCCGAAATATCTGGCGATAGCGGAACGAGGTTGGTTCCTCTGATGTAATAAAACGTCTGGTATTCCACAGCTGGAATTTTCGCCGAACCGATAAAGGAAATTTCCTCCTCCCATAGCGCGCTGGTCGGGATCGGAGAAATAAGTGAATCGTCGGCCCGCGTAAACCGTCCAGGAATACCGCGAACGGTCCATCGTGAACGAAGCGCCGTCCATCTCCGCGAGTTCCGCTCCGTAAACGTACTGCCGGCCCAACCGCAAACTCGTTCCCGCAAATATGCCATCGGTCGGCCGCCCGTTGATCTCAATATAACCGGACGTTAGCTCCAGCGCGGCGATTCGAGCCGAAGGTATTGAGGATGTCGAGCTGCGGGGACGCGTCGGTGACGTTGCGTCAGATCCTGCGAGTAAGCGAATGAAAAATTGGAATTCACGCGATCGGAGAGCCACCCGCGCGTGCCCCAGTTCAGGAAGCTATACATCACGTTGGTATCGGACTGAAAGGCATTGGGATACGGAATTCCTGCTGGATTGAAGATTGGGCCGGTGATCGGGGCGTCGATCACCCCTGTCACAGTCGGAAGCCCCGTGAAATAGGTCTGCGTCCGGAGGTACTCGGTGCGGGTGTTCATGAAAAAATGGTTCAGAAAGTCGCCTGCCGGGCCGGCTTCGTAGGACTTTTGCGCGAACGGCTTAGGGCGCGGGCTCTGGCGCGGTTTGGGGAATCGTGTCTTGCAGCAAGCTGTCCCAAGCCGCGCCGATGTTTTCGCTCGGCTTGCTTTCCGCCGGAGGTTCGGCCGGCGTCGAGACCGGCTGGGCGTTCGCTTCCGTTAAGAAGGAATAAGCGCCGCAACGCGCGCTGGCACACCGTCGCAGTAGGTCGCTCGGAAAACAATTCGACACTGTGATCCCCTCGCGAACGCTCGGCCGGCGCAAAAACTATTTCAGACGCGCCAACGTTTGGATTTGGCTTTCTTGCTAACGCGATCCGCCACGGATAGACGTCGCTGTGCCACTGCGTCGCCTGCAAATACGATTGCAGCTCATTCTTGGCCAGACTGTTCTGTCCCGTCGCTTGCGTAGACCTGCGCCAACTCCCAGTGCACTTTCGAATTGTTCGCTTGTGTCGCGCCGTGAGCGCGGTGCTTTGCGGCGTCACGGGAGAAAGTGCCAGCTCCGCCTGATACGCCGTGATGGCGTTCGCGTACGCTTGCTGTTGTGTCGGCGGGTCGGTCGCCTGCTGCGCCTCAATCACATAAGTTTCGGCTATCAACGTATTCACTCCCAGCCTTTGAGGATCGATTTGCAGCACTTCCTGAAACAGCTGGATGGCCGTGCTGGGATTGCGTTTCGCGCAACAAATAGCCAAGCCGCAGCCGCACCGTGAACATGCAGGGAGCAGGAGTCAATTGAGTCGGAACGTTGCCATTCACCAAAGTGGCTGCCGTGACGATCTGGCAGGTCTGGCTCTGCAGACTGTTCATCGAAAGCGATGTTTGATAGTCGCTGATCGCGTCCGGAACGTCGTCCATGTCGTCCTGATAGTGCATCCCGCGCTGGAGGTAGTCCCAGGCATTCTGCGGCTGCGTGATGCCGAGCAAGTTCCAGTCGATCTTGCCCTCGAAATAGAACGGATTGGGTTTTGGATAATTCGGATTGGTGCTCTGAAATTCTCCTGGCGCTGTAGGCGCCGCGTCTGCGCGAAAACAGCCACCAGCAGCACCGCAATGGCCACCACCATCACCAGCATCAAAATGGGTATCGATAGCGGATTTTCATGGCGTCAAGCTCACGGTGATGTCGTCCGAAGCGATGTTTTTAACGTTCTTCAGGAACGTATCGATCCGCTGTTCATTCACCAGATTCAAGTCATTGTCCCGCAGGCCCGTTCGCGCCCGTCGCTCCGGTCAGGTAACCTCATGAACAGCGGCGGAAAATGCTCGAAATTGATTTGCGCGTGGACGTGCAAAGGCCCCTGCAGCGTCACGCCCATCGCTTGGAGCTGCTGCTGCGTGGGGAGTTGAATTTCGTAGTTGTAAGTTTGCGGATGCAACGGCTGCAAGGAACGGAAATTATCCACGGTGTTCGCCAGCGCGGCCTGGAAAGTCTCTTCGAAATGCACGCCCTTTCGCCATAACTGGCACTCCCGTCGTCCGGGTCGATGCGCCCGATCGCTTGCCCGGGCAGGAACATATGCGTCAGTTCGTTGCGGAAAAGCACGAGTCCTTCCGGCGCTCCCACGAATAGGCGTGCGTCCGGCCCGTCATCCGGGCCCTGCTTCAAACACCAGATTGTTGCCACCATTGTTCCGGTGCCACGTCGTGTACGTGGCCGTATCATTGCCGGGATCGACAACGGCGTGGAGATGCTCAAGGTCTTCGTCGTCCAGATTGCCGTCCGGCGCCGTCTCGCCGGTGTTCGGATGCGGCTTATCAACCACATATCCGGATTGGTAAAGCAGGAATCCGTTGTTGTCCGTCACCGCCAACTGCACGTATACGGTGCGCTCCTGCGAAAATCCCAGCTGGCAGGCGGTGTCCGGTTAGCGAGACAGCCTCCAGCCGCACCGTAAACGTCTGCCCAATCTGCGCCGTCGTGATCGGACTTGCTCAAGCTGATGCGCGCGGCCGCTTTCATCAAATCCGCGCGCCGCGTCGCCAGCCCATTCGGAACGCCGTGCGGATCCGTTCCGGTCATATAAGGATCGGGATATTCGGTACCCAGGCGGGCGCTCAATTCCGCCGGACTCATAAAGCGGAACATCCACGCCCGTGAAGTAATGCTCCACCACTTTTCGCTGCTGAAGTGGCGCGTTCTGGTCCGTCGAAACTCCGGGAACCGCCGCATAGTCGGTGGCAAACATACCGCCGGAGTCGGGCTCGTCACCGTCATATCGCCCACTTGGTAAGTTGAAGTTCCGGCGTACGGGAAAGAGCGACATATGGCAGTCCTGGCAGCGCACGACCTTGCCGAACGGATTGTTTGTGCTGTTATACGGACCGATCTGCCACTCGGTGCTCAAATTCTCGAGTCGGAAGTAGCTGACATTCTGCCCACCGGGGTTCATGTTGTGCTCTTCCGCCGTCAAGTTGCGATTGGGCACGCGCACGTCATGGCACGTGTTGCAGAAAGCTCCGGCGCGCAGGAATGCGATTTTGGTTCGGGTCATTGCTGGCCACGTGGAAATTGTTCTTGACGGCCACCGGAAACAGGAAGGGCCCAACTTTCAGACTCCGTCTGATTCAGCAACAGACTTGTATTACCGAAGCCATCCATCTGGAAGCTGCGGTTCAGGTCTGGCCCGGTTTCGTCGTGGCAGTAATCGCAGGTAATTCCCGCGGCGCCCAATGAAGGCATGTGCGCCTGCGGGAGGGTCTCCCCCGGGAGTCGGCGGCAATATCTGATTTCCGTTCGCATCCACCGAGCACGTAGTCGCGCAGCGGACGGAACAATCTGCGGCTGAAAGCACTGCTGCCCCGCAGGGGCGCCGGATTGCACGTATCCGAGGCCAGCGAGTTGCGGGACCTCTCGCATCGTCGGGTCGCTACGCCCAGAACCTCGACGTTCGCGTTGTGGCAGGTGAAGCAAAACCCCGCTTGTACCTGCCGTGTCTCCGTGAGCGGTGACGAGTGAACATGTTGGTATTCAACGGCGTTCCGTCAGGCAACACGATCGTGCTGTCCTTGTACACGGGACGCAGCAAACCGCCGTTAACAAGATTGCCTGCTGATTCGAGTCCGTTGAACAAAGGACTCACGTTGCGATAGCCGGACTTCACCGCACTGTGGAGCTCGTCAAATTGGCGCTGATGGCAAGGCAGGCAATTCTCCGGACGTTGGAACGATTGAGCCTTGAACGTGACTTGGGGCGGATTTCCAGAGGCGGATTCGAACGCTCTGCACTTGCGTGCCGCAGCCTAGGCCGAGCAGGCAGAGCGCCGAAGCGCAAAACATCGCAATGAAGACCCGGAGAGGCACCTGGTTTCACCCTTCGGGGAAAATATGGGCGCGAGTCTACATCACAAGCTCAAATTCTTGCAATCGAAATGAATCGACATCGTCAAATGGCCGGGCCAAAAGGCGAAAGCGGCCGCGGCCTCCACCCAGTACGGCGAAGGCGCCAGCGGTTTGTCGTCGACGCTGGAAGGTGTTTTCGGATCGTGAACCGGCACCTTGACTTGACTCCTTATTTCCCGCATGGTTCAAAAAAAGTGGACCGGAACATGGTAGAAGAGCAGAAGCTGATCGGCGGCACGCTCGATTCGAAAGGCGGATTAGCGCAATGATCCATCGCAATTTGAAAGGCTCTTTGCCGACAAAGCTTTCCTGGGGCGCCACGGCGCTGTTCACCACTTTATGTTTTGCACCGGTGGGGGCGCAGGGCCAGTCCACCGGCGTGGAGAAGGATTTTGACGTCACGCGGCAGATGAGCAGCGCGTTTGAGTCCCTCGTCAAACGCGTCTCTCCCGCGGTAGTGGAAGTGCTGGTGAGCGGCTACGGTTCCGCGAACGAGGATGATGACGAGCATGCCTCGCGCGCGGTGGGCCGCGAACGCAGCCTCGGCTCTGGCGTCATCATCGAGCCAGATGGCTACATCATCACCAACTATCACGTCGTGAAGGGCGCGGACCGCGTGCGTGTTGTCCTGACTCCGGCGAACAGCCAGGACTCGCAACCCAGGGCTTTGCTGAAGTCCCACGGGCGTATCCTTCCCGCGCGAATCGTCGGGGTCAGCAAGCAAATCGATCTCGCGGTCCTTAAGGTGGAGGCTAGTGGCCTGCCGACTCTTCCCATCGGCCGCTACGATCGCATTCACAAAGGACAGCTCGTTTTGGCCTTCGGCAGCCCGGAAGGTCTGGAAAATTCTGTAGCGCTTGGGCTCGTCAGCTCTGTCTTGCGGCAGCCGGACCCAGATAATCCGATGGTCTACATCCAGACCGACGCGGCCATCAATCCCGGGAATAGTGGTGGGCCGCTGGTGGATGTCGAGGGCAACGTAGTCGGCATCGACACCTTTATCTATTCGAAGTCAGGCGGAAATGAAGGCATCGGCTTCGCCATTCCTAGCGGCATCGTTAGGTATGCCTACGAACAGATTCGGCAGTATGGACGGGTTCGTCGCCGCTCTATCGGCGCCGATCTCCAGACTCTGACACCCGACATGGCCCAGGCGCTGGGCTTGCGGAGTGAAGCTGGCGTGATCATCTCCGACGTGGTTCCCGGCAGCCCTGCGGAACGAGCAGGCCTGAAAATTCAAGATGTCATCGTAGGTCTGGACGGACTGCCGGTAGACAACGTCCCGCTTTTTGCTTTGGGTCTGTACCTGATGAATACCGGCAATTCCGCGAAGCTCCAGATTGTGCGCGGCGACACGAAGCTCGACGTTACGGTGCCGATCTTTGAGCCGCGAAGCGATCCGCAGCGACTCTCCGATTTAGGCGACCCCACCAAAGATATGATTCCCAGATTGGGCATCATCGGGGTCACGACTTCGCCGGAGATCCTGGATCTGTTGGGAGAGCTTCGGATTTCCTCGGGTGTGCTGGTCGCTTCGATCGTTGACGATCGCCTGGCGGTCGATTCTGGGCTCATGGAAGGCGACGTGATCCATGCCCTGAACCGCACTCAAATCACAAGCGTGGATAGCTTGCGCGCCGCGTTCAACAAGCTGCAACCTGGCGAACCAGCCGCGATGCAAGTGGAGCGTGACGGCAAACTCACCTACGTAACGTTTGAGATGGAATAGGTTGGTCCGATTGATTCGATCTAATCGGATTGGTGCGCCTTCAACGGCATGACGAGGTTCGCTGAAATTCCAGACGCTATCCTCTTGACGGTTTTTTCCGCGCGCGTTGTTTTCGACGACGAATGTCGCCGCGGCCACGTATGGATTGATCGTGATTCAAAATGAACAAGAGTTCCCGGGGAGGCGAAGTGTGATGGATCAAAGGGATTCCGCTGGCGATCAAATCCGCTTGTTTGAGGCGATGTATTCGGCGCGCGCGATGCGCTGGCTCAAGTCTGATCCCGTCCCTCCACAACTCATCGCCCGGATCCTGGAAGCGGCGACCCAGGCACCCAGCGCGGGCAATCAACAAAACTGGCTTTTTGTGGTGGTTTATGACGCCGAGCAACGGCGCCGCCTCGGCGAAATCTACGCCAAAGTCAGCCGGTGGGTCCGAGAGCGCTATCAACAGCAGAGCAAGCCGGAGCACGTGTCGCAGGACCAGTACGACCGAATGATGAAAGGAGGCGTCTACCTCCATGAGCACATGGGAGAGGCACCAGTATTGCTGATTCCCTGCCTCAGGCTGAATCCCGCGGAACTGCCCAGTGAAATTCCGGCCGAGGTCTGCTCGGCAATGAAGGAGGCTGCGCCCTGGACGGCTGGCGCCAGCATCTATCCCGCAGTACAGAATGTCATTCTGGCTTGCCGCGCACTGGGACTGGGGACCGTGTTGACCACGAACCATACGGTTGCCGAGGAGGAGGTCAAGGCGGTCCTGAATCTACCACGGAACGTGAGGACGTTCGCACTGATGCCTATTGGCTATCCCGCACGCCAGTTCGGTCCCGTCAAACGACGGCCCGTGGCCGATGTCGCGGTTCTGGACCGCTACGGAGCGCCGTTTAGCGGCCGTTGACATCTGAAACCGACTCAGCTTGAAACGAATCGGACCGACAGTCGATGCACTGGGAACTATCAGAGAGCCATGCCTGGTGCGCGACCTCGCTAGCTATACCGGCACGGTATGTAAATTGCGGCGGAGCTGGTCTTTGGCTCGGAAGATCATCATTCTGACTGCGGGGAGGCCCCGGTTCATCGTGCGCGCAATCTGCGAGTAACTCATTCGCTTGTAATAGCGCAGGACGAGGGCAGCCTTATACGTTGCCGGCAAGCGAATTAGCTGTTCCCTGACCCGGCGATGTTCCTCCTTGCGCAGAACCTGGGACAGTGGCGAAGGAGTCGAATGATCGGCGAAGCCGCTAAAGTCGTTCTCCTCGAGAGAGGAACTCTTCTCGCACTTTCTTCGTCGCAGCTTATCAATGCAGTGGTGCCCAGCCACCTGCGCGAGCCAGGGGCGGATCGGTACCGTCTCATCCCTTTGGTGCAGCACTCTGTAAAGTTTCAAGAAAACCTCTGCTGCAGCATCCTCGGCGTCTTCTGGCTGGCGAAAATACTGCCTGCAGACCCGCAAAACGTAGCGATGGTGCGCCGCGTAACAGGCTCTCAGAAAGTCCGGGCAGATTGGCCCGGGCTCGCCCAGGGAACTGCAAAGCTGCGTGTCGCTGGTGGGTAGTAAAGTCGACTCGGTTGCCATCGCCCATCCTCGCCTTTGAATTTGGACACACCCATACTTCCGGGCCCGAACCACGAAGTTGTCGCGCTCGTTTTAAATCTTGTTCAACTGCTTGTAATCGTTGCCTGTCGGTTCGTGACCTGCTTGGGTCGCGAAGTCGACGTCCGCTGACGGCGAGGTGCCGAAAAACTCTTCTTGCGTTCAGAAGCCCGCTCCGCGAGGGCCGCTTCGCAGCGACGAACAACCAGGAGTGTCAAGTCATCCTCCGGCGGGCACGCGTCGGCGAAGTCGAGTACCGTCGCCAGCGTGGAGAAAAGAACCTGGTTTGCGTTCGCGCCACTCATCGACTTTGCCGCGGCCGATAGACGTCCCGTTTCAAATTCCTCGTCCTGGGGATTGCGGCATTCCGTCAGGCCATCGGAGTAAGCGAGCAGCATATCGCCAGGATCAAACGGACGCTGCCCGAGTTGTACGTCGCCTCGTGCAGAGCGCCCAGCATCGGTCCACCTTCTTCCAAGCGTTCCACGGACTTGTTGTGCCGCAGCACTAGCGGCGGTGGCAGGCCAGCGTTGCAGTACACGACTTCATTCCGCTCCGGATCGAGTCGCGCAAAGAAGAGTGCAGTGATCGGCGGCTCACTCTGGTCCAGGCAAAGTTCGCGATTGACGGACGCAACCACTTCCGTGGGGCGCAGATAGGTTCGCGAACAACGTTGAATCAAGTGCATCAGATGGGCTTGCCAGATTCCCGCGGACAGCCCTTTGCCCGCGATGTCACCGAGCGCCAGACCAAGGGCGCCGTCTAGTTGCATCACCTTGAAGAAGTCCCCGGTCAGATGGCGTACCGCAAAGATTTCACCGGCGATCTCGTAATCGCCCCAAACTAATTCACGGGGAGAGCAGAGCTTCCTTTGAACCTGGGCCGCCTCGTAGATAGCTTGTTGCAGTTTTGCGTGATCGCGGCGCACGGCTTCGACTTCTTGCTCCTGCGATCGAGCCCTGTCCGTGAGAGCTGCGGCCGTACTGGTTGATGAACTTCGACGTGCCTGCCCTTCCCTCGTAGTGGGCGCAACCGAGGAACCATTCCCAACCAGCTGAGAGGCTTTCTGCGTTTCTGCGGTCTTCGTGATCATGATCATTTCATCCTACGAATTTGTAGCCCACGCCGTGCACGGTCAGAAAAAAACGCGGCTGATCCGGAACGGGTTCCAGTTTTTGGCGAATCCGAACGATATGAGCATCGACGGTGCGAGTGGTCGGAAAATTCTCGTAACCCCAAACCTCGTCGAGCAGCCGATCGCGGCTCAGGGTCTCCCCGGAATGACATAAAAAATGCTTGAGCAGCTCAAATTCCGTGCTGGAAAGTTCCACGGCCTTACCGCCGCGCAGTACCTGGTAACTTCGCAGATTCACCTCCACATCACCGAACGTGTAGCCGTCCTGCTCCTTGGGGACGGTTTGCGCCCGCCGTAGAACGGCCTTCACGCGAGCGAGTAATTCCCGAATGGAAAAAGGCTTGGTGACGTAATCATCGGCGCCCAGTTCCAGGCCGACCACCTTATCCACTTCCTGGCCTCGCGCGGTCAGCATGATGATGGGAATCGAGGGCCTTTTCGCTTTTAGTTGTTTACATACGTCCAGGCCGCTCATGCGTGGCATCATCACATCCAGGACGATCAGATCGGGAGACTCTTTCAAGGCTCGCTCAAGTCCCTCGACACCATCGAGCGCGGTTAGCACCTGAAAACCCTCGTATTCGAAATTATCGCGAAGGCCGGCGACCATGTTCGGCTCATCCTCGACGATCAGAATCTTGGCTGCTCCCATTCCGTCTCCCTTGTGCTTGGACGGCGGTGTTGCGTTGGTGGACCTCATGCCGTTGCCTTTCCATTCTGCGAAGGTGGAACCAGCGGTAAGGCGATCGTAAATTTGCTGCCTTTGTCGGGGGCGCTTTCCACCAGCACATCCCCGCCGTGCGCCCGCGCGATGTGCCGTACTAGCGACAGGCCCAACCCGGACCCCTTGACGTTGTGCACCAGCGGATCTCCGCAGCGGTAAAACTTCTCGAATATTTTCTCTTGCTCATTCGGAGCAATGCCGATGCCGTGGTCCTGGACTTCGAGATTCACGGAGCCATTCACGCGATACAAGCTCACACCGATATACTTTTGATCCTTGGAATATTTCAATGCATTGTTCACCAGGTTCAGCAGCGACCGCGCGATTGCTTCCCTATCTACTTTTACCGGCGGAATATCCGGAGATATGTTCTCCTCGAAGCCGAAGCCGTTTTGTTGGATCTGAAAGCGATAGGAATCCAGGGTCGAATGGACAAGCTCGGCCAGGTTCGTCTCCTGGAATTCGTATTCCTTCCGTCCGGCATCAATTCTCGAGAAGTCCAGGATATTGTTGATCAGCGCGGTCAAGCGTTCGCTCTCTTCCCGGATGATGCGATAATACTCCTGGTATTTTTCCTTGGAACTCAGGCGCCCCAGCTCCAAGGTTTCGGCATAGAGGCGGATCAGAGCCAGCGGTGTCCGCAATTCGTGCGAAACGTTGGCGACGAAGTCGGACTTCAATCTCGCGAGATTCATTTCTCTGGAAATGTTGCGATACGTCAGCCAGATTCCCCCGATCATGAACAGCGCCAGCGCACCCAGAACAATATAGTTATAGCGAAGGAACCTGTTTCCGATATCCGCGACGGTCACTCCCTGGTACTTGATGGCCAGAGTCATACCTTGAAAAAGCCACTCAAAATTGCGCTCCGCCTCGGGCTTCGCCTTATCCCAGTTTGCGGTAGCCACCCATGGGGCGGGATCCTTTGAGTTGTGAATCATCATCACCGGCGGGTTTGCGCCCGCCATCAACACGCCATTTTTGCTGGTCAACACATCTTTCATGACGGCCGGCAAGAAGGTGTGACGCAGATATTCGTTATCAAAACTGACCAGGCCGAGCGCGACGCGATCCTTCGGAGCACCCGGCAGGATAAAATAGGCTGCGTTAAAATAGTTTTGCTTCTGTCCAAAGGACCACCAACCGTCGAATCCGATGGGGTCTTCGTCTTTCTCTTCCATCGCCCGTACTCGCGCCGCCATAGTGGGGGATTCCAGAGGTATCCAGTTCGCTATCGTATTGACCGTGTCCTGTACGCCCGCACAGAATACGGGGTCCTGATCGCGGCCGGGCTGCCCGCGGCTCACCAGCAGGTTCTTCTTCTTGTCGTAGATCAAGGCGTACGCAAACTCGGGATGTTCGGACAGGATGCGTTCCAGCTTGGCATTGATGACGGAGCGGTCGTCGTCGGGGGCTGGAAAGTCTTTACGGATCGGGGTGAGCGCGTCGACGGCCTTGTGCAAGGCCTTCTTCTCCACGATGTACAGCACATGCGCAAAGTCGCGCTGAATGGCCGCTTCGATGGCCTCGGAGCGCTGGATATGCTTCAGGTTCCAGACACTGAAACCGAGCAAGGCGGCCGCCGGGAGCACGATAGCCAACTCCAGCGTCAGGAGGGTCCGCGTGCGGTCCGTTAATCGCCACTTCTTAGACATTTCTCAACCTCGCCCACTCTTTCAACATCTCCCACTCGCTCGGTCAACCCCGTGCCAGAACAGGACTATAAGGGCTCTTCCGGGTGGATGTGTCAAGCCATCGCAAAGGATTGTAAAAAGTTGTAAAAACGGGCGGCTCGCGACTGCTTTCGGGGTCCCGCGCGGTCCATTGCCATTACGCACACGCCGATTTGCATCGAGCCTTTCTGCCACGCATTCCGCTGGGGTTCGGTGTGCTCTTGACCTCCAGTTCCACTCATTTTCCCGGTAAGCGCGGTTGCCGGGCGCGTAAAACGAATCCGGCACTCATGCGGGGAGGGTCCGCGGGTTATATTTCCCCGCCAGGAACGTTGCTGGGGTACGTTGATCGGGTGCGATATTGTTGAGCTGCCCGACTTTCCAGGCCATGGCACGTGCAAAGGAGGTTCGATGGGAAACGCGCTGTCCGACGAAGTGAAACAATTGGTTGATCGCCCAAATTTCGCTCACCTCGCAACCATCGCTCCCGATGGCTCACCGCACAGCGCGCCGGTCTGGATAGGTCGCGAAGAGGACCATCTTTTGGTATGCACGGAAGCGGATTCACTAAAAGGGAAAAATACCCTGCGCGACCCGCGCGTTTCCCTTTCCATCGTGGACTTCATCGATCCTTACACCGAAGTTCAAATGCGCGGACTCGTAGTGGAGCGGCGCCCCGACCCGGAGCTCAAGCACTACGACGCGATGGCGCTGAAGTATGTCGGAAAACCCTGGCCGTATCGCGATGCGAAGTCGCCCATCGTTTTGATCATTCAGGTTACCAAGGCGCTCTT
Source organism: uncultured Acidobacteriota bacterium (assembly GCA_963810355.1). Classification (GTDB taxonomy): domain Bacteria; phylum Acidobacteriota; class Terriglobia; order Acidiferrales; family UBA7541; genus Acidiferrum. Next base: position 189,930 of record CAWENU010000005.1, on the reverse strand, counting down.
TTCGAAGCAGCCTTTCGAGCATACGCCGCCACCCGCGGTTTGAGCGCTAGAGTCTCTCTGCTTCTCCGTCACTGTGGTTCGGTCGCTGTTCACCGTCCTGGACGTGAGCACGATGGTTATAATGTGGCCATGAGCCCTCCGCCGGCACAACATATGCAGTGCATGGAGGTTTGGGGAGGAAGTCAGCTGACCTCGAGCACGGTGGAATTGGGCGGGCTTGAGGCGTGGGTCTACAGCAAGCCCTACGGTCAGGAACAGCGCGGAGGAGATGTCTATTATGTGTCGAGTTGCGCCACGGGCAGGATTAGCCGTTTGTTGCTAGCGGATGTATCGGGGCACGGAAAAACCGTCGCCGCGACCGCCGCAGACCTCCGGACGCTCATGAGGAGGTTTGTCAATCGTCTGGACCAAAAAGAATTTGTACGAATGCTGAATCAGCAGTTCACGGCCCTGTCGCGCAATGGAACCTTCGCCACAGCGGTCGTCACCACCTTCTTTTCACCCAGCCGACGATTGTCCGTTTGCAATGCCGGTCATCCGCGACCACTTCTCTACCGGACCGCGGATCGTCGATGGTCTTTCCTGGGCCACGAGGCAACGGCCGAGAAGGCCTCTTTGGCTAATATTCCGTTGGGGATCATTGATCTGGCGGACTACGAACAGTTTGACGTAGAACTGGAGCCTGGCGATTGCCTGGTCAGTTATACCGATGCACTCATTGAATCCTGCGATGCAGACGGCGAGATGCTTGGCGAAGATGGGCTACTTCGGATCATGAACTTGCTGGGTGAAGTAGAGCCGCACAAGCTGATTGACATGCTCCTCAAGGAAATCACCGAACGATTCCCAGAGAACCTTTCTGCCGATGACGTGACGGTGCTTGTGGTAAGGGCAAATGGTGGGAGTCCTCGCTATTCATTTCGGGAAAAGTTGGGGGCACTGGCGCGTTTTGCGAGATCGTTGCTCGGTTCGTTCAGTCCAGGCGCGGAACGGGTTCCGTTTCCCGATGCGAATCTGGCGAATCTGGGCGGCGTGATCATTCCGGCCCTGGGGCGACGATGGCGAGCTTCCAGGTCGCCCCACAAGGTCAGCCCGTAGTTTCCAAATCGTTCCACACGAGATCTGCACGTAGCGAGCGGGCCATCTCTGAGAAAGTAGAAGCCTCTCGAGATCAGTTCCGGCGCAATAGTTCTGGTTAATCTACTTACCCACGACGACAGCGGGGCCTTAACGAGACAACGACCCAATCCAAAATAGGCTCCCGCGTTGGTATGCTGAACTAGACGCGGTTTTCCATGTTTTGATGGCTTATCGCGTAAAGGAGTAGCTCGAGCCGCGTCGATACTCCCAACTTATCGAAGATTCGATAGAGATAATTACTGACGGTGTGTTCAGCGAGATGCAGGTGTTGCGCAATTTCCCGGTTCTTCATCCCTTCGCCAATCAAGGTAACGACATGCTGCTCGCTCGGAGTGAGCAGAGCCATACCAGAGTTTGTGCTGATTTGCACGGGCTTGAGGCGGGTGAGCGCATCCAGAATGTATTCGAGTTCCTGGGTGCCAGCCCAGATTTTTCCCTCGTGCACTGTGCGGATGCACCTTGACAACGCTTTGAAGGAGTCGGCTCGGCAAAAAATCCCCCGCGCTCCGGCGCGAAACGAAGCAATGACGGAGTCTCGCATAATGGAGTGAAGCATCATGATCCCAGCGCTTTCCGGATGATTCGCGCGGAGCGTTTGAAGCACTTTAAATCCGGTCTGAGACCCATCCTCGAGGTCCGGGCTGACCAGGGCAACGTGTGGTTTGTAGATCTTCAGGCTTCCAATGGCCTCGCCGGAGTTGGTGGTTACCACTACCACATCGAACTGGTTGCGACAGCGCCTCAAAGCGGTGGCCATCAATTGCGCCGCCATGTGATCGCGATCCGCAATCAGAACGTCAATTCGCGTGCCTGCCAAATTCATCGAGTAACACCTTTCGAGGGACTAATTTCGTGACAAGCCATCCGGCTCGCCGCTGACGTAGCTCTTCATCCTGACGAGTCGACACACTTCAAACCAACCATCGATATGCGATTTCCCGTTGCGAGATTTCCAAGCATCGTACAGACAATGTGAATGGGAATTGTTCCGACTGGAGGGTCCGACAGGGGCAGTCTGGGAACACCTTCTCTCAGGATCCATCGGCAGGTATCTCACAAACTTTAGACTGCTTTGAAGAAAAACTGGACGGCAACTGGCTGACGCGCTCATTAGACATCAGATTCGCTGGAGGACAAATTCCCCACAGGGGGCCTGTGATTCCCCAATTGGGGTGATGACGAGCCGTGTGGACTCTTCTAGGAATTAGAAAATACAACGAGACTTGCTGACTATCCGTTCGGAGGGCAGAAGGGAGTTATGCAGCCCGACGGTGCCGTTTGCAAGACGCCGCCGCCGGGCCTAATCTATCGGGGGTTACAAGCCAAGCTAGGCGCGCGCGCTCTTCGCCTTGCGACCGGGAGTGGTTTCGTCGGACTCTTCCTCTTCTTCTTCCCCAGAGTCTTTCGCCTCGACATTGATTTCTTCCGCGAGCTGGGTCAGTTTCTGGTCGGTTTCCTTTTCTTCTTCCAGGGTCTTTTCCAGCAGCGCGTTAGCTTCGGACTCGCCGAGCAGCTGTGCCCAGGCGCTGACGCAGCCATACGCGGCGATTTCGTAGTGCTCGACGCGCTGGGCGGCGGAGATCAGCGCGGCATCCATTACTTCCGCGCTGAAGTCCTCGTCCATAATTTCTTCGCCTTCTTTGACCAAGCCGGCCATCCCGGCGCACTTTTTGCCGGTCGGCTTTTCGTCAAGAGCTTCGAAGATTTCCTCAAGGCGCTCGACGTGTCCACGAGTTTGCTCCAAGTGCTCTTCGAACCCGGCGCGAAGCTTGTCCGAGCTCGCGGCCTTGGCGAGTTTCGGCAAAGCCTTCACGAGTTTATTTTCGGCATCAAACAAATCCCTTAGCTCATCAATGTAAAGTTCCTTCAGTTCGTTGTGCTCCATATGCGTGCCCCTTTCCCATCCGTTAGAAATCGTTAGCCGTCGCATCGCTAGGCTGGTGTGACGTTAAGAGTTCCGCGGAACCGCGTCCATACATTGAACGACCTACGGATCGCGTTGCGAAAGCGTAGAAGCGCGTACTTCCCGGTCCCTCGCCGGCGCGGAATGACAAGTTTCACAAATTCGTCACGGAAATTTTACAGACAGTCTGCCGTCGTAAGGTGTTTCCCGGATTGCGATGCGGCCGATATTTCTGCCAGATGGGCCAGACGGACGCTTGCTGTCCGGTGACTAGCGTTTCGAACTCAAATTTTCGGGATCGGAAAGGGTGAGCAATGGCTGAGCGCAATCTAAATGGCACTCGCGTGGCAATTCTGGCGACAGACGGGTTCGAGGGTGTGGAACTTGTAGAGCCGCGGAAAGCATTGGACGCTGCCGGAGCGAAAACTACGGTGATTGCGCCTAAGGGCGGCACCATCTACGGCATGAAGCACCACGATAAGGCTGGAGAGGTCAAGGTGGACTTGGAACTTGCGACTGCCAAGCCCAGTGATTTCGACGCCGTGCTGCTTCCAGGCGGCGCGCTAAACGCTGATGCCTTGAGGGTCGAGAAAGGGGCGCAGGAATTTGTCCGCGAGATGGATCGCAGCGGGAAGCCCATAGCGGTCATTTGCCATGGACCTTGGCTGCTCATTTCCGCGGGACTAGTAAAGGGTCGACAGCTGACGAGCTATCACACGATTCAGGATGACATCCGAATGCCGGCGGGAAATGGGAAGATAAGGAGGTGGTCAGCGACGGGAATTGGGTGAGTAGCAGGCAGCCCGGTGATATTCCAGCGTTCAACCGCGAAATGTTGGCTCTCTTTGGCGAGCGCAAGGCGCGAGCCCAAGCATCGTCTTGATCGGCCCACTTGACAAGCATCGGAGCCTCAGGCTGATCGGGACGAGATCTACGAGGAGTTCCAGGCGGGCAGGTCTCGTCTCCCCAATAAGACTTGTGCTGCCCATGCCCCCAGGTAAACGGAGAGAGCGACGCCGTGGCCGCTGTACCCACCGAGGACTACGGCCTGCTCGCTCCGAGGATGGCGAGCAAACACTGGCTGCCATTGCTCTGCGATCAAAATTGGCCCGCCCCATTCCTGACTGAAGCGAATGTCAGCGAGTACGGAATGAAGCTCGTTGACTCGCTTCTTGAGCCGGATGAGAAGATCAAAGGCTTCGCCCCCGCGTATGTCGATGTCCGCCAAATCCCGCCAATCATTGAGATGGACCAAGCCGCTGCCGAAGATAACCTGATTTCCGTGAAGCAAACGTCCCCACAAATAAGGCAAGTCTACCGTGTAAAAAGGTTTGCCCGAAGCTAGGCCGAGCGCCTCTAATTTCGGAAGTGGGATGGGCTCTGTAGCCACGGCCAGAGTAAATTTCGATTCGGCCCGGCGAGCTAAGCCGCTGAGCTCGAGCGATTCGGAGTTCGTAGCGATCAGAGCGCGCGAAGCCTGAATTTGCCTGCCGCGGACATGCAGTGTTAACCGCTCCCCAAAATCGACCCGATCGACGCTTGCGTGCTCGCAGACGAGGGCGCCCAGCCGCTCCGCGGCACGCGCAAGTCCACTGACCAGTTTCCCGGGGTCTGCTGTGCCACCAGGCACCTCCCGGGCGACGCGCAGTTGCCCAGAATCGCTCCAGCGGATCGGCGAATCTACAGTTCGCGACGTTCGGTCCAATTCCCACGCCCCGGGCAAGGACACCTCCCCGTTAACCTCCAGATTTCTAAGCACATCAACATAACCCGCTAAGACATCTCCGAGTCCTGGCAGATCCCCGACAGCCGTCTCGGCTAGAACCAACCCTCCGGTGAGGCCGCTCGACCGTGCCCCAACCGTTTCGGCTTCCAAAACCGCTACGGTCTTGCCTGGGTCCAGGCGCCGCAACTCGGCGCCAGCCGACAGACCCGTAAAACCGCCGCCGACCACGGCGAAATCGACACTCTCCGGCAAGGAGACCCCTTGGGGGCGAAAATCGATCTTCCAAGGTGGCTCTCCCCAATGAAGTTGCCCCGATCCCTTAGTCATAGTTCGCCCTAAAGTGCGCCGTGATGATACGTACGACAAAGACGTTTGCCTATCCACTTTTAGGTGCCTACTTCACAAGCCCCTTGGGACGAGGTCTCGACTGTCCGCGCGTTCGAACCCCCGCGCCGTCGGAGATTCGCTACACGACCCGGACTAGAGACTTTAGACTCTATCATCAGAGTCCTCAGACTCCACCCAACTACATCGGCATAGGGAGGTCCACAGACCTTAAAGTTTAGCGACGCTCGTCCTCTTTACTATCGCCGCTAGGGGAGTAGATTTGGTATGGCGGATGGGTGTCGCACGTTTGATTGTTCCCCATACGCAGGTGGGAGGTCCAGATGTTCGCGCGTTCAAGTCCATCGAGCCGGGTCGCGGAACGAAGAACAGCACTGCGTTACCCGTTGCGGCTTCCGGTGGTGTTTTCCTGGCAGGATGACGCCGGCCATGTGCAAGGATGCGACGGATACTGCCGAGATTTGGGCAGCCGCGGTATCTATGTGCAGGCTGAGTTCGTGCCGCCGCTAGGCGTGTCTGTCGAGATGAATGTTTTCCTGCCCAGGCCCGAGCATTCCGTCCGGCCTTCGGAAATTCACGCGATAGGAAGGGTCGTACGGTCCGAGCGTCGCGCTACAGGATCCGACAGCTGCGGGTTCGCAGCGATGAATCACACGACGCACCTACGTGAGACGCAAGCGCAGAAAACCGACCAGGAATTTCCCGCGCTGGACGAACTCCGATTGGAAGAGACAGGAGAGGACGGCGGGAGGGCAAGTGGTGAATAAGAACCAAGAACCGACCAAAGTGCCCCGAGACATTTGCGAAAGCGCATCGATCGCCGTCAATAGTACGGCATGGGCCTATGAATGGGTGGGGCGTACCCCCCTGCCAGCCAGGTACTTCGGTACTGCTATTGAGGAACGCGAGGCCCATTGGCCGAAAGGACAGGTCATGGCAAAGTGGTGTGGTCACACCACCGTGTCACCTGTTGACGTGTGCGATGTTGAGCTGTCCGGATCTTATTGAGGATGCGGTTGATTCTGGCGCTCGCAACGAAAAGCGGGCCGGCGGGTTAAGTGAGTTTGAGAGACAAATGTGACTCAAAGGGCGGTAGCTTGTCTCAACATGGATTGAAGTAGGATACGGATCGGACATAGGATGAGAGAATCGGAAAGTGGCCGAGCGGGCGAGCACTTTGGGGAATCTAACGCCCAGGCTGCGGCCGAGCGAAACGATGTCGAACAACTTGCGCCTGGGCCGAGGGTTGAAAGTGACGTGACAATGGCTCTGCCCCCTTGGTTCGCTCTGCGCGTCCGTCCGAACTACGAGAAACCTGTGGCGGCGGCCCTTCGGGGTAAGGGATTTCAAGAATTTCTCCCATTAGTCCGAAGCCGTCGACAGTGGTCCGATCGCGTGAAGATGATGGATCTCCCGCTCTTCCCGGGGTACCTGTTTTGCCGTCTCCATCTCGAAGAGCGTATGCCGCTGCTGACGACGCCAGGGTTTTTGTATCTCGTTGGCGTAGGCAGGAATCCCGAGCCTGTGGAGGAAAGCGAGATTGAGGCGATACAGTCGGTACTGCGGTCGGGCCTGCCGGTTACGCCGTGGCCGTCGCTGATGGTGGGCCAGAAGGTGCGACTCCAGCACGGGCCACTGCGCGGATTGGAAGGGGTCCTGACGAAGATTGCGAATCAGCATCGGATCTACGTCGCGGTTACGCTTCTCAAGCGATCGATCTCAGTGGAAGTGGCTCCAGAATGGGTCCATCCGATAAACGCACCGAGCGATCCAGCGCCAAGCTCGAACGGGCCCAGTGCAACCGAAATTTCCTCGGGCCGGGTCTAAGAGCAAAGGGATTATGAGGACAGCAAGTGAAAACCGAAATTCATAACGTGAGACAAGTACGGAGAGGGGGGTCGATGACTACTTTAAGAGGCATCTCGATCGGCCTGGTCGTTCTCTTCCTGGCTGTGAGTGGACAAGGGCAGGCGACTTCGCCGGCGGCGACGGATTCTCAAAAGGTGAGCTGCAGCAATCAAGTGCGCTCGACCTACTTGCTTGGCCCGGAAGACGAACTCCAAATCTCGGGCCCCGAGCTAGAGGAATTAACCACCAAGACGGTGCGCGTGGATGGTGAAGGCGACATTCAAGTGCCGCTGGTTGGGCGAGTGCATGTCGCAGGCTTGACCGTGCAACAAGCCGAGCAAGAACTGAACAAGAGGTTGAGCACGTACATCCGGCATCCGCAAGCGGCCCTTGATGTTAAGGAATTGCGCAGCCAGCCGGCCTCCGTTCTGGGAGCCGTAAATAGTCCGGGTGTCCATCAGGTGGAAGGACACAAGACCCTGCTGGAAATGATCTCGATGGCTGGAGGAGTGCGGCCGGATGCCGGCTACAGCATTCGCATCACGCGCCAGGTCGAATGGGGATGCATCCCATTGCCCGGCGCGACCTCGGACGCTTCGGGACGGTTCAGCGTGGCCCAAGTGAACCTCCAGGAAATCATGGAAGCAAAGACACCTGAGGAAAATATTCAGATCTTCCCACACGACGTCATCTCGGTACCCAAAGCCGAACTGATCTACGTGACCGGCGACGTAAAGAAGTCGGGAGGTTTCATTCTCGGCGAAAGACAGACCATGTCGGTGCTGCAAGCGGTATCGCTGGCGGAGGGACTAGGGCCGGCACCCGATCCAAAGCACGCCAAGATTCTGCGCCTGGCCCCCGGTGCCGACCAGCGCACGGAAATTCCCGTGGACTTGAAGAGCATCTTGCAGGGCAAGGGCGGAGACGTTCCCATGCAGGGCAACGACATTCTATTTATCCCCGACAGCACCGGCAAGAAAGTCGCCTTGCGTTTCATGGAAGCAGCAATTTCGACTGGCACGGGTCTCGCGATTTATCGGCCGTAAGCATTCTTCAAAGAACCAGAGTGCGAACCAGGCAGATGTCAATTTTAGCCGCAGGGCGGAACGGCAGGTAATCAATGTCTAAGCATTTCGATCGAGTGAACAATCGGACGCGAGCGGTACAACTGAGCACCTATACGGATCATCGCCCCACGGTGTACCGGGTGGATGAGCCCGCGCAGGCGGATAATGGCGAGGCGCAAGGCTACGACAGCCTGCTCGGCTACTGGCACATCCTCGTCCGTAACAAGGTCACGCTGTTGTGCTTTGCCTTGGCGGGGCTCGCCTTGGCCGTTTTATTCAGCTTGCTGCAGACACCCGTTTACCGGGCGCGTACCTCGCTGGAAATTCAAGACTTTAACTCCGAGTTTATGGATCTGAAGAACGTCGATCCAACCAACGCCGGCCCGGGCGCCGCCACCGACTCTTATTTCCAGACGCAAATCAAGATTCTGCAGAGCGACTCCCTGCTGGAACGTGTCGCCAACAAGCTCGATCTGCAGCAAGAACGGCCCGGGAGCGGTTGGGGAGCGTTCTCGGAGCGCGTTCAGCGGATGCTCGGTTTCTCGGAACCCAGCCAGGAAGTGAATAAAGATGCGTTCGTCGCGAAAGCCCGCAATAACTTGACGGTTCGCGCTTCGGGCCAGACCCGCCTGGTGGAAGTAATGTACGACTCCGAGGATCCGAAATTCGCGGCGCTGTTTGCCAACACGCTGGTGTCCGAATTCATCGAACAAAGCCAGGAAATGCGCTGGAAGTCCAGCCAGCGCACCGGCGAATGGCTGACCGGCCATTTGAGTGAAATGAAGAACAACCTGGAAAAGTCCGAGGCGGCGCTCCAAGCCTACGCGCGCCAGTCCGGGCTGACCATGACAGAAAAAGAAAACGTCACCGAAGGCAGACTCAAGGAACTTCAGGACGAATTGGACAAAGCGCAAGCCGACCGCGTGGATAAACAAGCGAAATTCGAAGAAGCCAAGAGCAAGCCGGCCGAATCTCTCCCGGAAACAATCGACGACCCGACACTACGCGAATACAGCTTGAAATTGACGGACCTGCACCGGCAACTGGTGGAACTGAGCGCCACACTGACCCCGGAGCATTACAAGGTTCAGCGCGTGCAGGCACAGATTAACGAGTTGCAAAGCGCTCTCGAGAAACAGCGCACCAACGTTCTTCGTCGCGTGGGCAACGAATACGCGGCGGCCGCGCGTCGCGAGAAATTGTTGCAGCAATCCTACATCGAGCAACAGAAGACGGTGGCCAATCAGTCCGATAAGGCCATCCATTACGACACCTTGCGCCGCGAAGTAGACTCGAGCCGGCAACTGTACGACACCCTCCTTAACCGTGTGAAGCAAGCCTCGCTGGCGTCAGCGATGCGCGCCAGCAATGTGCTGGTCGTCGACGAAGCCAAAGCTCCCTTTCTGCCGTCCAAGCCCAACGTGCCGGTGAATTCGGCACTCGGATTGTTCTGCGGCGTCTTCCTGGGGCTTGCTTTCGTCGTGTTCCGCACGCGCTTCGATCGCAGCATTCAAGCTCCCGGAGATTTGCAGGTCTACCTGAACCTTCCGGAACTCGGCGTAATTCCCATGGCGGAGGTATGCGACACGCCCGCGGTGCGCAGCCAACGCGCTCTCGGACCTGCCGATCCCAGCGACTGCCTGGAACTGGTGACCTGGAAGCACAAACCCTCGGCGGTAGCGGAGTCTTTCCGAGCCATGCTCACCTCTATTTTGCTTCCGGGGCAGAATTCCGAAGGACCCCAGGTGATCGTCGTGACCAGCCCTGGTCCCGCGGAAGGCAAGACCACCGTAGCCAGCAATCTCAGCATCGCCATTGCGGAAATGGGACGCCGGGTACTGTTGATCGACGGCGACTTGCGACAGCCGAAATTGCACAAGATTTTCGGGGCCGCAAACACTCGTGGAGTTAGCGACGTTCTGCTTTCAGAGGCGCCGCTAGAAACGGTACCTCTAAATCAGTTGGTCATCGAGACGCGGATCGCGGGCGTGTCGCTGCTTCCGAGCGGTACGCGCACCACGAACATCTCGCAACTGCTGCATTCACCACGGGTCGAATCGCTGATGTCCCGCATGCGCACCGAGTTCGACATGGTCATCATTGACGCTCCGCCCATGATGCACTTAGCCGACGCACGACTCCTCGGAGGTCTTTCGGACGGAGTCGTTTTGGTCGTCCGCGCCGGCCACACCATGCGTGAGGCTGCCCTAGTTGCGACCCAACGGCTATCCGAAGATGGCACGCGAATCCTCGGAACCGTGCTCAATAGCTGGGATCCGCGCAAAACACCTGGGCGCACCTATGGATACGGGTATGGATACGGGTACGGTTATGGGTACGGCCAGACTGCGGACGCCAAGCATCCTCCGACCCCCAACGCCTGACGCATACACAACGCTTTGGTCGGGAAGCCGATTCATTCCCACCACCTAATTTCAATCTCAATCGCCGTTCCGCCGCGGATAGGGACTCTCCACAATGCTTTCTGCACAAGGCCCCAGACAACAAATGCCTAGGACGAGTATGAGTGGCCCGACGGCCGTTCGCCGCCTATCTTCACCGAAGGGTGGGCAACTCCTCACATCCACCGCGTTCGCATTACTCGTCCTGTTTGTGTTCGCCATTCCGCTGGAAAATGCCCTGGTCCTTCCAGGTGTAGGTACATTCGGACGGTTGGTTGGTCTAGCAGCATTTGCCGTCGGACTCTTTGCCGTCATCGAAAAAGGGCACCTGCGCTCGCCGTTGCCCGTGCATCTCGTGATGCTGGCCTTCGTGATCTGGGCGAGTTTGACGTACTTCTGGACGCTTTCTCCAGACGACTCGGTGGAAGAGATCCTAAGTTACATTCAGTTCCTGGCCATGGTGTGGCTAATTTGGGAATTAGCCCCGCTGCCTAAACAACGCGTTAACTTGATGCAAGCGTATCTGATTGGAACCGGGGTGTCCGCGATCGGAGCGCTACTCCATGTTGGCGCTGCCGCGGGAGTTACCAGGAATTCCACGTTCAACATGAACCCGAACGATATCGGGTTGCGCCTGGCCCTGAGTGTTCCGATGGCGCTGTATTTAGCGGCGTCGGAGAAACAGGACTTTCGGGTCTGGCTCTACCGTTTGCACATGGTTTTGTCCGTTTGCGCATTGTTCATGACCGGTTCGCGGGGCGCTCTCATCGCGCTGCTTGGCGGGTTGCTGATGATCCCGCTGACCTTCCGCAAGTGGACCTTCCGCCAGAAGCTGGTGATGGGAGTCGTGGTGATGGCCGCAGCCTTTACGGCCATCTCCATGGTGCCAGCTTCTACCTGGGAACGCATGGGCACTACCGGAACGGAAATCAGCCAGGGGACCATGGACGCCCGAACCGTTATCTGGCGGGCCGGTTTGGACGTCTATCTGGAACACCCGTTCTTCGGAGTAGGAGCCGGCGCATTCCCCACGGCCATCGCGCGCAATGTGGTGACTGCATGGGTCGCCCACAACACCTTCCTATCAGTTTTGGTGGAGCTGGGCATCGTTGGTTTCGCCATCTTCACCGTTTTGCTGGTGATGCTGATTTACTCGGCTTGGCAACTGCCCGTACTGCGCCGCAGCCTGTGGTTGGTCATGCTGTTGACCTGGGCTCTGGGTGCCTCGGGAATGACCTGGGAAAACACCAAGCCGACCTGGCTGCTTTTTGGTTTGCTCTCCGCGGATGCAGCGGCCGTCCAAGTGGCTACCGCGAGGAAGAATTTCGCCGCGCGCACGTTCCGGTCCGCCGCCATGGCACAGACCGCATACAACCCGGCACGATCGAGGATGCTTCGCGAACTGCATGTGAAGCTGCGAAAAGCCGGGCTCGAAAAACCGCCAACTTTGGAGCGCCCATGAGTTCGGTGCCCAACTCCATATCTTCCCCGGAGTCTGGTTTGACGGGACCCACACCATTCTCAAACGACGAACGCCAGCAGAAATCGAATGACGGAACCTCATTGAATACCGCAGCTCCGGAATCGGCGGGGACTTCGACCGCGGCCCGCCCGAGCACGGCGAAGAGCCCGGTGCGAGGCGCTTCGCTTCGTTGGAATTTCAGCTGGACCTTTGTTGGCAACATCATTTACTCCGCATGCCAGTGGGGCATGCTGGTGGTATTGGCGAAGATCGGGAATCCGGAAATGGTGGGGCAGTACGGGCTGGCGATGGCCATCGCTACTCCCATACTGGCCCTCTCGAGCTTGCAGCTGCGAGCGGTTCTGACCACCGACGTCCGCGAACGCGTCCCGTTTGGTGAGTACCTGGGCTTCCGCTTAGCCACGACGGTGCTTTCGTTGCTGATCATCAGCGCCATTCCCTTCGTGATGCATTACCGCCGGGAATCGACATTAGTGGTGTTGATTATAGGTCTCGGGCAGGCGCTGGAGACACTGAGCGATCTCTATTATGGCCGGATGCAGTTTTACGACCACATGGACCGGATCGCAAAGTCCATGATCGCGCGGGGTTTGCTGGGACTCGGCGCTTTAGGCGCGACCGTTTACTTGACGAAGAGTGTGGTCTGGGGCGCCGTTGCGTTGGTGTTGGCGCGGTCGGTGGTGCTGGTCCGCTATGACATCAACAAGCGGACGCAATTGTTGCCACGACATGCGGCCCCCGCTGAGGCTGAGCAAGTCATCGCCTCCAAAAAAGATGCGCTGCGCCCGCGCTGGAACTGGGGAACGCAGAGCGAACTGTTTCGCACGTCCATTACGCTTGGCGTGATTGCCATGCTGGTGTCGCTGCTTCCCAACATTCCGAGGTATTTCATTCAAGGATCGCTGGGCGAACGCGCGCTCGGGATCTTTACCGCGACCGCTTTTCTGGTGTCATCGGGCAGCTTGATCGTCAACGCGCTGGGGCAGTCCGCGTTTGTGCGGCTGGCTAAACACTATGGCGCGGGGGATGTTGCGGGATTCAATTCCCTGCTGCTGAAGCTTCTGGGTATTGCCGCGGTGTTAGGTCTGAGCGGGATTGCGGTTGCCGTAGCCTTCGGGCACATGCTGCTGACCTTGCTCTACCGGCCCGAGTACGCGGAGCACACGGATGTGCTGATTGCCATGATGGTAGGCGGCGCCATGACCTACGTTTCGGGACTGATGGCTTCGGCGGTGACGTCGGCTCGTTGCTTTGCGCGGCAAATTCCGGTGCTGGCAACTGCCGTAGCGGCCGCCGCTATTGCGAGTTGGGTGTTGGTGCCCCGGTATGGATTACTCGGCGCAGCGTTTGCCGTGATCATCACTTCTACCGTGCTCACCGCGGGCGAAGTAGTGCTGCTGTGGTACGTGCTCAGCAATGTGAGTCGCGTGGCCGAAGCAGAAGGCTGACGCCGCGTCAAAGCTCCGAAGTCCCGGCCAATCTCGAGGTTTATTAAGGACGCAGGAAATTATGACCGAGAATCTGCTCGAATTCGAAAGCCATTTTTCTTTCGGGGAGAACTGGGCGCAGTACGCCCAGAAGATTGACGAGAGAAGGATCGAGGAAGCGGAAAAATCCTTGATTCGGCTGCTGGGCCGCGAGTCGATCGACGGGAAGACGTTTCTCGACATTGGTTGCGGATCGGGGCTGTTTTCCCTGGCAGCGGTCCGGCTCGGATGCAAGCAGCTTCTGGCTGTCGACTTAGACCCCAACAGCGTGGAAACGACACGCAAGACTTTAGAGCGTTACGCTCCGGCGGGCACGAATTGGGATTGCAAGCGCCTCAGCGTGTTTGACCTGGATGCGGCCCATGTTGGGACGTTCGACGTTGTCTATTCTTGGGGCGTGCTGCATCACACCGGCGCGATGTACAAGGCGATCGAAAAAGCCTCCACGGTGGTCAAGCCCGGGGGTATTTTGGCGCTGGCACTGTATGGGAAGACCCCCTTCTGCGGCCTATGGCGGATTGAGAAACGAATCTATTCGCGATCTCCAAAGTGGGTGCAGAGGGTCATTGAGCAAGTGTATTACGTAGCGGTGGGCGCTCGGCTGGCACTGAAGGGAGAAAGCCTCAAGAAACGTCGCGAGACGTATTTCCAGCAGCGGGGCATGGATATGTACCACGACACCCGTGATTGGCTCGGCGGCTACCCTTACGAATCGATTTCCCCCCAGGAAGCCGCGACCTATATGCACAAGCTGGGATTCGAGCCGATTCGGTCTTTCGTTACTCCGTCGATTGGCCTCCTCGGCGCCGGCTGCGACGAATACTCGTTCGTAAAAGCGACTCCACAAGATTGAAAGTCCGTCTTGAGAACGACAACCTTCAATCGTTTCAAGAGCTTAGCTGGCGGCTACACCATCATGGAACACGACCTGAACGGTACGCCTAATTGCACAATTCACGAGCAGAGCGAGAAGCGCCCGTGAAAGTCCTATTTCTTGTAAGGCAATTGAATATCGGAGGCGCGGAGCGCCAGTTGGTAATCGTGGCCAACGAGCTAGCTTCCCGCGGGCATCAAGTGGTCATCACGCAGTTCTATACCGGGGGTGCTCTTTCAAAGCAACTGGACCTCGGGCGAGTCCGCTTAATTTCGCTGGAGAAGCGTTCTCGCTGGGACTTGCTTTCTCTTTATACCAAGGTCTTGCGGGTCATGCGCGAGGAGCGCCCGGACATCCTGCACGGATGGATGCACACCCAAAATGTGATCGCTACGACGGTTCGACTCTTTTATCCCAGAGTTAAGCTCTTCTGGTGCGTGCGCGCTTCCAATCTTGATACGGTTCTTGACCCCGTGGAGAAACTTCTAGTCTGGCTGCAAGCGCGATTGTCGTTTTTAGCCGATTGCATCGTCGTCAATTCCATGGCAGGGCTGGAAGACGCCGCATCCCGGGGCATCCCCCGCGACAAGATGGTGTTCGTCCCCAATGGCATTGATACCAACGCGTTCTATCCAGCCGAGGAGGAAGGCAAACAGATTCGTGCGGAATGGGGGATTGGAGAGAACGAGAAAGTAATTGGAAAGGTCGCACGGTTCGACCCGATTAAGAATCATCCGCTATTCCTGAAGGCCGCCGCTCGGGTTGCGGCAGAACGCCCGGACGTGCGCTTTGTGTGCATCGGCCATGGCGACGCTCCTTATCTGCAGCAGCTGCAGGAGTTGGCGCGTACACTGGGAATCGAAAGTAAAGTCCAATGGGTGCAAGCCGGCCCCGATATGCGCCCCCTGTACAACGCACTGGACATTTTTTGCTCCTCTTCTTCAAGCGAAGGTTTTCCCAACGTAATTGGGGAAGCAATGGCCTGCGCTCGGCACTGCGTGGTCACCGACGTGGGGGATTCCAGACTGGTGGTAGGCGCGACCGGAATCACAGTTCCGTCAGACGATGTGGAAGCCCTCGCGGCAGGCCTCCGGCAGACCCTGAATGGCAACCCCCTGAATCTGCGAGCTCGGCAGCGGATTCTGGAGAATTTCACGGTTGCCCATCTGGGTGACAAAACCGAACAAGCACTGGTTCGGAGCCTGGAGGGCCGGGCCCGAAGGACCGCGCAAACGATAGGTCACCCGAAAGAAGCTCATCCCCCGGCAGACGCTTGACCTGTGCGGGCCCGGCGCCGGACCCGCTGAAGACCGGACCCGCTGAAGAAATGACCATTCGGAGAAAGCACTTATGTGTGGGATAACGGGATTCCTGGATACACGACAAACCATGGGGCACGATGAGCTGGTAAACACCGTGCGCCGCATGGCTACGAGTTTGCGCCATCGCGGGCCGGAAGACGAGGGTGCCTGGGTGGATGCCGCCAGCGGAATCGCGTTCGGACACCGGCGCTTGTCCATTATCGATCTTTCCCCGGCGGGACATCAGCCAATGCACTCGTCCTGCGGGCGTTACGTCATCACCTTCAACGGTGAGATTTACAATTTCAAAGCGCTGCGACAAGAGCTCGAATCACTTGGACAGACATTTCGCGGGCACTCCGACACCGAGGTGATGCTTGCGGCCATCGCGCGCTGGGGTATCGAAAACGCTCTTAAGAAGTTTAACGGCATGTTTGCGTTTGCGCTCTGGGACCAACAGGAACGAACGCTATACCTTTCGCGCGATCGGGCGGGCGAAAAACCGCTCTACTACGGTTGGGCCGGGCATACCTTGCTGTTCGGCTCCGAGTTGAAGGCCCTGCACCAGCATCCCGATTTCCGAGGCGAAATCGACCGCGGAGCGCTAACGGTCTATCTGCGTCACGATTACATTCCCGCGCCTCATTCCATTTATAAAGGCGTTTATAAGCTGCTGCCCGGCACCTTGCTGACGATTCGGGGATTTGGCTGCGATGCCTCACCCAAGCCGTATTGGTCCGCAAAACGCGCCGCCGAAGACGGGCTGAGCAATCCGTTTGTGGGAACCGACGCCGAGGCCGTCGATCAGCTCGATACGCTCCTGAACGATGCCGTCAGCATGCGCATGGAGGCCGACGTTCCGCTCGGCGCGTTTCTGTCGGGCGGCATTGATTCCTCTTTGATCGTCGCCATTATGCAGGCCAATAGCGGCAGGCCGGTGAAGACGTTCACGATCGGCTTCGAAAATTCAGACTTCAACGAGGCCGAATCGGCGAAGGCCGTTGCCAAACATCTCGGAACCGATCACACCGAGCTCTACGTCACTCCCGAAGAGGCCATGGGCGTGATCCCCCGGCTTCCAACCTTGTATGACGAGCCATTCGCCGACTCGTCGCAGATTCCGACCTTTCTGGTTTCGCAACTCGCGCGGCGCAAGGTTACCGTCAGCCTTTCGGGCGACGGCGGAGACGAACTGTTCGGGGGCTACAACACCTACCTCTGGGGCCGCAGCGTTCAGCAAAACATCGGCTGGATGCCCCGGCCTTTGAAAGCAGCTCTTGCCAAGTCGCTGAACCCATTGGCGAAATTGGACTGGAATGCTCTGCTGGGCGCCAGCCCGTCGGTGCTTCCGCAAAGCCTCAGGCGCAAGGATCTGAACAAGGTTCTCCAGAAGCTCGGCGGAATCCTGAAAGTGAATCAACGCGAAGCGCTCTATTGGGTGCTCTGCTCCTATTGGATGGAACCAGATGCAGTGGTGATCAGCGGAAAGGAACCGTTGACGCCGCTCACGGACCCCACCAAGTGGGCCCAAATCAAAGAATTCATGCACGTCATGATGTACCTGGACACGATAATGTATTTGCCGGACGACATTCTCGTGAAGGTCGATCGCGCATCGATGGGCGTGAGCCTGGAGTCTCGCGTGCCTTTGCTGGATCACCGGGTTATTGAATTCGCCTGGAGCCTTCCACTGGCGATGAAGGTCCAAGGCAACACCGGAAAGCGGCCGCTCCGCCAGCTGCTCCACCGCTACGTTCCCAAGCACCTTGTGGAGAGGCCAAAACAGGGGTTTGGCGTACCGGTTCATGAATGGTTGCGGGGCCCGATGCGCCCCTGGGCCGAGGAATTGCTTGACGAATCGCGCTTGAACAACGAAGGTTACTTCAACGCGCCGCCGATTCGGCAGAAATGGTCGGAACACGTCAGCGGCCGCCGCAACTGGCAAGCGCAGATGTGGGGCGTACTGATGTTTCAGTCATGGCTGGAGCAGCACAAGTCTCTGGTTTCTGGCAAAGTAGAAAACGAAGCCGTTGCGAATGCGCCGTTGATGGGAATTCCTTCCCGCGTGGCTGGGAGCGGGCCCGTTCAGCCGAGCATCACGTGAATTTCACTGCGGTACGTTTCCTTCGTTTCACCCTCTCCCGGATGCCGTGCAGTTAGCTGATGCTCCAGAAAAAAGGCAGGGCTCGAACATGAGTGTCCAGTTCTTGCTGCGGTTCGATGACATATGTCCGACGATTCATTGGGACGTCTGGCAAAAACTCGAAGACATTATGATTGACGAGGGTATTCGGCCGATTTTATCGGTGATCCCCGACAATCAGGATCCCGTTCTTCAGGAATGTAAGCCAAATGAGCGCTTCTGGGAGCGCGTCAGGGCGTGGCAAGCACGCGGATGGACGATCGGTCTGCACGGATATCAGCATCGCTATGTCAGCAGGAACCCCGGCATCGTGGGCTTGAAGCCGTACAGTGAGTTCGCCGGTGTTCCCGTCGAAGAGCAGCGGGTCAAGTTAAAGCAGGCCCTCGAAATCTTTACTCGCGAAGGAGTGCGTGCGGATTGCTGGGTAGCACCGGCGCACTCGTTTGACGAGAACACGGTGTCAATTCTTATCAGTTTGGGCGTTCGGACCATCAGCGATGGCTTGGCTCTTTATCCTCATCGCGATTCCCAAAACGTCGTGTGGGTTCCGCAACAGCTCTGGAGATTCCGTGCTGTACCTTTCGGAGTGTGGACCATTTGCATTCACTCTAAGGACCATCTTTACGTCGACCCCAAGCACTTCCGCCGATGTCTCCGGGAGTACAAGCACTCGATGACCAGCCTTCCGGCTATGGTCGCCGCTTATGGCCAGCGGAAACTCAGCTGGATGGATCGCGCGTTCGGCGGGCTATGGCATCTTGCGATTCGCGCCAAAGTAGCCATGGCCGCGGCCGGCGCGCCGGCGCCGGAGATAACGCTGGAGGCCAGCGCGGATGCCGACGCGAGACAACGGCTCAAAGCCGTCCTGTAAGATCGGTAGCGGCGCGAAGGTACGCGCTGGCGGCTATGTGATTCGCTCAAATCGCTCGAAATGAACTTCCCCTTCACACAGTACCCGGACTTTGGCGCGCTGGTCGTCTCCCTCGACTTTGAGCTGCACTGGGGCGTGCGCGACAAATGCCCTGTGGACGGACCGTACCGTGAGAGCCTGTTGGGAGTTCGCCAGGCTATCCCTCAGATCCTTGATTTGTTTGAGGAGTTTGACGTTGCGGCCACGTGGGCAGCCGTCGGGTTTCTCTTTGCAGAGTCGCGCCGCGAGCGAGAGGAATTCTCTCCGGCGGTGCGACCGCAATATACCGACAAGCGCCTCGATCCTTACGTCGAGCCCACCGGCGAAAACGAGAACGGCGACCCGCTGCACTACGCGCCCAGCCTGCTCGCACAGATCGCGAAACACCCGAAACAAGAGATCGCGACCCATACATTTTCGCACTACTATTGCCAGGAACCTGGCGAGACTCGCGAAGCCTTTGCCGCCGACCTGTCCAGCGCGGTAGCCATCGCGCAGCACCACGGCATCGACGTGCGTTCCATGGTGTTCCCGCGCAATCAGTTCCGCCCCGGCTACGAGAGTCTGCTGAAAGAAGCTGGCATCGTTTGTTATCGGGGCAATGAGCCCCACTGGATGTACCAAGCGCGCCCAAGAAGCGAGGAAACCCTCGCGGTTCGCGCGCCGCGGCTGCTGGACCATTATGTTTCGCTCTCGGGGTCAAAAGTCGTGCGCTGGGAAGAAGTTCTCCAGCCCAGTGGCCTCTGCGATGTCCACTCGAGCATGTTCCTCCGGCCGTACTCGGCGCAGCGGAAGAGCTTTGAGTCCATTCGTCTCCGCCGGATCGGCGGCGGAATTCGCGCGGCGGCGCAGCAGCGTGGCATTTTCCACCTCTGGTGGCATCCGCACAATTTTGGTGCCAATACCAAAGAAAATTTGGACTTTCTCCGCAGCGTCCTGGAAGTTTTCGCAGCCTACCGTCAGACACACGGCATGAGATCGCTCTCCATGATCGAAGTGGCTGCCCAGGTGACGAACGTAGAAGGCGTTATCCAGAAGCCGGATGCGGTTACAAGCGACACGTCCGCATGGGAGCAGGTGTTGTGATTCGCGTGACCCACATCATCGCGGGATTAGACCCTGACGGCGCCGAAAAGATGCTCCACCGCCTCATCGCCGGAATGGATTCTCGTCGCTTCGAGAACGAAGTAATTTCCCTGACCAATTTAGGGCCGATGGCTCAAAAAATTCAGGCCTGCGGCGCGTCGGTTCGCGCATTGGGAATGAAGCGCGGAAGCGCCAACCCGTTCTATCTGCTGCGCCTTGCCTCGTGGCTGCGGAAATCGCAGCCTCATGTGGTCCAGACCTGGATGTATCACGCCGATCTAGTCGGCGGGCTCGCGGCCAGGATGGCGGGCCTTTCCGGCCTGATCTGGAATATCCGTCACAGCGAATTGCATCCGGCCACCGACAAGCGCCATACCATCTGGACGGCTCGCATTTGCGCCCGGATCTCGCGGCGAGTGCCGCGGCGGATCGTGTGCTGCTCGGAAACGTCGAGGACGTTTCATGCGAACCTCGGATATGCCTCCGATCGCATGCAGGTCATCCCGAACGGATTTGACCTGGACCGCTTTAAGTCGGACCCCATGCAAAGAATCGCGACCCGCGAGGCGTTGGGGATTCCGCAATCGGTGCCGGTCATCGGCTTGATCGCTCGTAAACATCCGATCAAAGACCACGGGAATTTCATGAAAGCAGCGGGACTTCTGCATCGCGAATTTCCCGAAGTCAGGTTCGTGCTTTGCGGCGAAGGGGTCACGCCCGATGACGCGGAACTCATGGCCTGGGTCAAATCGGCAGGAATTCAAGACGTCTGCCATCTGCTCGGCCAGCGCGAGGATATTCCGCAGATTCTCAACGCGTTGGACATTGCCACCTCGGCTTCGACCGGTGAGGCCTTCCCGAACGCCGTAGCCGAGGCCATGGCTTGTGAAATCCCGTGCGTGGCGACCGACGTCGGAGACTCGCGGTTGATTGTGGGCGAGTCGGGTCGCGTCGTGGCTCCCAAGTCTCCGGAGGCACTGGCGCAAGTGTGGAAGGAATTATTGGATGCGGGTCCCGAGGTTCGAAGGCGCCTGGGATTGGCGGCACGGGAGCGAATCGAACGGAACTTCGGTTTAGCGGCCATCGTCAGCCGGTATCAAAACCTTTATACGCAAATCGCGGACGAAACGTCCGCCAAGCGGTCCTCGCGCACCGTGGTATACGAGCGCTCGCGGCAGACTCACACGGTGCTGCGCCGAAATTCTTTGCATCCACAAGTTCGGATCTTGTTTGTCGACAACGACGTTAACTCATTCTATTCCTACCGCATCGAGATGGCGCGAGCCGCCCGGGACGCCGGCTTCGATGTTCACATCGCTGCTCCCCAGGGAAAAGCGGCCGAAACTCTTTTGAACGAAGGCTTTGGCTTTCATGCCGTGCCCATGACGCGGAGCGGCTTGCATCCATGGAAAGAATTGTCAACCATCGCCGTGCTTTTCAGGCTGTATCGCAAGCTCCGGCCTGACCTGGTACATCACCTTCGATTGAAGCCCGTTCTCTACGGTGGACTGGCCGCCTACGGCGCCCGGGTTCCTGCCGTCGTGGGATTGCTCACCGGTTTGGGTTATGTTTTCATCGCCGAGACCCGCAAAGCCGCGGTGATCCGGAAGCTCGTGACGCTGAGCTGCAAGGTAGCGTTCCGTCACGGCAATCAATGCATCATTTTTCAAAATCCCGATGATCAGTCTGTATTCGTTCAAAACAAGATTCTGCCGGCGCGCCAGACGGCGCTGATCAAAGGTTCCGGCGTGGACGTCAATACCTACATCCCCACACCTGAACGCGATGGAGTGCCGGTGGTAGTGCTTGCTTCCCGGATGCTGCGAGACAAAGGCGTGGACGAGTTTGTGGATGCCGCGCGAAGCCTTCGCGACGCGGGTGTGCTTGCACGGTTCGTTCTCGTCGGCGAAACCGATCCCGGCAACCCCACGGCAATCACCGTCGCGCAATTGCGTCAATGGGCGGAATCCGGCATCGTCGAATGGTGGGGTCATCAAGCGGACATGAAGGACGTCCTCGCGCGGGCTCACATCGTGTGCCTCCCTTCCCTCCGGGAAGGCGTACCGAAAGTTTTGATCGAAGCGGCGGCCTGCGGCCGCGCGATCGTCACAACGGATGCCCCGGGCTGCCGCGAAATCGTGCGCAATGGTGAAAACGGTTTGCTCGTGCCGGTGCGCGACAGCCGGGCTTTATCCGCAGCCCTGCGCTTGCTGATCGAGAACCCGCCCCTTCGCGCGGGCATGGGCTCAAAGGGCCGCGACATCGTCGTACAGGAATTCTCGATCGAACGTGTGGTGAGCGAGACCCTCGGAGTTTATCGCGAGCTTTTGGCCGCTGGGCCCAAGAGTACCCGCGAATTCAACGTCCTGGAGCAACAAGCAAGATGAACCCAAAACCGCATGGCGCCTCGGACACGCTCAAACGCGGCTTCGACTTCGTCGTAGCGTTGACAGCGCTGCTCGTGCTTTCGCCGGTCCTGCTCGTCGTCGCATTGATCATCAAGATTGGTTCGCCGGGGCCGGTCTTCTACCGCGGCGTCCGCATTGGTCTGCACGGAATACCTTTTCGCATCTACAAATTTCGAACCATGGTGATCGACGCCGAAAAGCTGGGCGGTTCGGCAACCGCCGAAGACGACCCGCGGATCACTCCTATCGGCAAATTCCTCCGGCGCCACAAACTGGACGAGTTCCCACAATTTCTGAACGTTCTTGTCGGCGATATGAGCTTGGTCGGCCCACGGCCAGAAGTCCAAAAGTATGTGGATATGTATTCCGACGCGGAGCGCGCGATTCTGGAACTACGGCCGGGGATCACGGACTGGGCGTCAATTTGGAATTCGAACGAAGCAGCCGTGCTCGAAGGCAGCAAAGATCCCGAGAAAACATACGAAGAACTGATTCGCCCAACAAAGCTCGCCCTTCAGCTATTTTACGCGCGCAACCATTCGTTGAGCGCCGACATCAAGATCCTGTTTCATACTTTCTGCAAACTGCTCTTTCGGGACTGGACTCCGCGCGAACTGGTGCCCTACGGCAAGATTCGCCAGTACAAAATGATTTCCCAGCTTCCGACGCCGTAACACAAAACGCCTTATTTGGACAAACGCCAGAAATTTGCGGACCGTCCCCCGCCCGCCATTTTCTGCACTTAGATCAAAGGAGAACTCATGTCATCGAGTGAACGACTGGGAGAGCATGACCTTCCTGCAATTCACGGGGGCCGCCCTCTCTTCTCTCAGCGCTTCCGCTTTATCCGGCCCAGCCTTCCGTCACTCAACACCGTGTTGGGAACTTACGGCGCGGCCTACGAAAACGGCTTGATCACCAACGCCGACGTCGTCGGAAGGTTTGAAGCGGCGGTCGCCGAGCGACTGCAAGTGAAGCACTGCGTGGCCGTCTCCAGCTGTACGAGCGGCCTGATGATGACCCTGCGCGCCCTGGGTGTCACCGGCGAGATCATCATTCCGAGCTTCACTTTCTTCGCCACCGGCCACGCGGCTCGCTGGAATGGCTTGACCCCGGTCTTCGCCGACTGCGAACCGGACACCTGGAACGTCGATCCATCGGACATCGAGCGCAAGATCACCGAGCGCACCAAGGCGCTGCTGATCGTTCATCTTTATGGAAATCCAGCCAATGTCGATGCCCTTTCCAAAATTGCGACCCGTCATAGCCTGAAACTGATTTTCGACGGTGCGCATGCTTTCGGCAGCCAATATCGCGGACGTCCCATCGGTCAATTTGGAGACGCGGAAGTCTTCTCGCTCTCACCGACCAAGCTATTGGTCGCGGGAGAAGGCGGCCTGGTCACTACCAACGACGCCACCCTCGCGAAAGCGATCCGCGCGATGCGCAACTACGGCGACACCGGTTCCTACGACCCGGAATGGTTGGGAATGAACGCACGCATGTCCGAATTCAACGCCGCATTGGCCCTGGCCGGACTTGTGGACGTCGACGAGCGCGTCCGCCGCAGAAATGAAATCGCCCAGATGTATACAAGCCAACTGTCCTCTCTCCATGGCCTTCGCTTCCAGCGCGTGCATCCAACGGATGTGAACACCTACAAGGACTATTCGATCCACATCACGCCAAGCCTATTCGGCATGAATCGCGACGAACTTGCGGAAGGCCTCTTGGCGGAAAACATCGAGACCAAGAAATACTTCTATCCGCCGATGCACATGCAGAAACTCTATAAGTCCTTTCACCATGCCGGACCAAGCGATCTCAAAACCACCGAAGAGGTCACTGGTGGAATTCTCAGCTTGCCCATCTACGAATCGCTTCCAGACTCGACCATCGAAACCGTTTCGCGCGGGATTCACCGGTTGGCCCAGTCCGCCACCACGCGCAAAGAAGTGTCACTCTCGGGGAGACAATAAATGTTAACGTCGGTACGAAATTTTAAGACATCGCAAGCTCTGCCACGTATGCTGGCCGATTTCGCGCTGGTCCAGATCTGCATGATTTCGGCGCTCGGCATTCCGGTAGTCTTCCTGCTTTCCCGCGGGGACTCGACCGCAGCCACCGCGCGGCTTGAGGAAGCGCTGTCTTATTATGTTCCTTACTTCCTATGCATCTCGGTGGTCTTCCCGCTGGTGTTCCTGCTGAACGGCTTTTACACCCGCTCACGCGCCTATACCGGCCGTTACAAGATGGTCGTAGTGATGCGCGGCGCAGGCGTTGGGATCCTCACCCTTCTCGCGGTCAACTACCTCTTCTTCCGCGGCAACCTCGTACCCCGCCTCGCACTGCTGTTCTTCGCAGTCCTTACGGTACTCGCGCTATCGTTGTCCCGGCTGGCAAAGGCTTTGCTCACCGAGCGCTACGAAATCCGCGCACGCGATAACCAGAATTCGGAAGGCACAGTCCTCGTCCTCGGCGGAGCCGGGTACATCGGATCGAGCCTCGTTCGAAAACTCCTCGAATCCGGGCGGAAGGTTCGTGTCGTCGACAGCCTCGTTTACGGAGACGAACCGCTCCGCGGCGTTTTCGGTCATCCCAACCTGGAGATGCGCATCGGCGACTGCCGCAACATTCAAGACATGGTAGCGGCGGTCCGCGGCGTCGATTCCATCATCGACCTCGCGGCCATCGTCGGCGACCCAGCGTGTGAACAAGACAAGCAGACCGCACTGGAGATCAACTACGCCGCCACCCGCATGCTGATCGAAGTGGCCAAAGGCCATGGCATCCAGCGCTTCATCTTCGCCTCCAGCTGTAGCGTGTATGGCGCCACCGACGTGATGATGGACGAAAACTCCGCGGTCCGTCCGATCTCCCTCTATGGCCAAACCAAGCTCGATTCCGAACACGCCTTGCTCCACGCGCGCACGGAATCCTTCCACCCCACGATTCTTCGCCTGGCAACGGTTTTCGGACTCTCTTACCGCCCACGCTTTGATCTGGTCGTGAATCTCTTGATGGCCAAAGCCTACAACGAGGGGGTCATCACCATCTTCAACGGCGAACAATGGCGTCCGTTCATTCACGTCCACGACGTGGCGGCCGGCATTATTCGCACCCTGAATGCACCTCTGCCCATCGTCAGCGGCCAAATCTTCAACCTGGGCGATACCCGTCTCAACTACACGCTCACCCAGGTCTCGCAAATGATTCTGAAGATGTTCCCCACCACGCGTGTCCAGCACATCGAAGACACCGACCGCCGCAACTATCGCGTCTCCTTCGACAAGATCCAAACCCAGCTCGGCTTCACCGCCTCCTGGCAGCTCGAAGACGGCATGCGCCAACTTCGCCAGGCCTTCGAAGACAAGGAAATCACGGATTACACCGACACGCGCTACTACAACCAGAAATTCCTCAAGATCGCGGGCAGCCCGTCACGCAACTTGCTCGACGAACATCTGATGGCGGCCTTCGCTAGCGCGCCCAGGGGTCCAGTCCCCTCCGAAAAAATCGTCGTGAACAAACCCAACGGGCACACGGAAACCATCCATCTCACCAAGGGAGCTGCCGGAGACTGAACCTCTCAAATTATCCGGAGTAAAACCGGTAAGCGTAATCGGTATCGAGATAACTCAGCGGCCACAGCTCCGGGACGGGTTCGCCCGTCCTTTTGCTGGCAATGATATGTAACGGCCGGCGTCGCCGCGAAGCCAGAAAATTCTTACGGCGAAGCAGTTCGATCGCACCGACGTCGAGCCGCGAAACCACGAAGGAAAGCATGAACGCTTTCTGCTCGTACACGCGCTGGATGAGGCTGTTCAATAGAATTTCCGTCTCTTTTTCGGCGCCTGCGCGGGACCACATGGCAAAACGCCATGCATCGGGCGAACTCTTTTGTCTCCAGACGAGCGCCGCAGCTCGCGGTTCGGTTCCGTCTCCGATATAGCAGGTCTCGGAAAGCAAGAGCGGGCAATCGCCAATCTGCCACTTCAGGTACTCGAGATCATATCGGGAATAAATGTTCCCGCGTAGCGCAGGCACCAACATCGTTCCCAGAACATCGGAGACCCCCGGCTCGACGATCACCGAGGCAGTCTCCGCGGTGCGCCGCGGGAAGCGCAAGGGCAACTGGTTTACGAAGTCCAGCGCGTCTACGGGAACTCTCGAAAATTTCTGTCGGGCCGCACGCAGGAGCACTCCCAGGCGAAGAGGGAGACGGTACACGATTCCCGCGTCGTTCACCGTCTTTGAAGAAAGCCGGGAAATGATGCGCTGCGTCGCTTCGTTTCCCCCCAGCTGCGTCAGGAACTCGTATTTTTCCTGCGCCTGCCGGATCAGCAAAATTCCAATTCCTCGAGCCGTCGGGTCTTGCACCGACCAATCGCAGGTCCAGGCCGCATCCGCCACGCGGTCCCCGGCGACCACTTGAAATGGAATCAGGCCCAGGAAACCCCCGATCTTTCCGTCTTTGACCCACGCGTAGCCGCGCTCGCGGTTGCGGTTGAATCGCGAATCAAAATACTTCCAGCGCACCGCCTCCGCAGCGTGGCCTTCCCGGCCGAGATATTCAACGAGCGAATCTGGATCAAGCGCGCTTAACGGCTGGAAGCCCGACGCCATATCCCAAAACTTATACTAGGAACGTAACTCTTTCAAATCACTATGTCTCAAACGACCGTTAATCCTTCTCTCGACGACGTACATCTCGAATCGCAACGCCCCGCCACGCCCTCGGATCGCGCCGCACCATCCGGCCGGACCTCGAGAACAAGGTGGATCATTCCCACCGCGCTTTGCCTGTTGTTCGTCGGGCAATGTCTCTGGTTTATCAACACGCAATCGCTCAGCAACGACGAACCGCTCCACATGGTGGCCGGCCTCGATGCGTGGCGCTACCATCGTTTCGAGCGCTGGAACGATCATCCGCCGTTGGTTTTTCTTTTGTGCACGCTGCCCCTGCTCGTAAATCACACCCAACTCGATATCCAGCCCGACGCCAAATATTTTGACGGAATCACGCCCAGCCCCGAAGCGGTAGCTTGGGCCGCTCGCCCCGTCATCGTGTTGTTGGGCGTCCTTCTCGGTGTCCTGTTATGGATAACCGCGAGGCGCCTTTTTTCCGAAGGTGCCGCAAATTTCGCTCTCGCGCTTTTCGCGTTCTCACCCTCGCTGATCGCCAACTTTTCCATCACTTGCAACGACGGCGCGGTCGCGCTGATCACCTTCGTGACCGCCATGCAGGTCGTCTACTGGCGGCGAACTCAGTCTTGGGGCCGAACCGTCGCTCTCGGTTTGATTCTGGGCGCTCTCCTCGCCACGAAATTCAGCACACCCGTCATGTTTGCCCTGGCCTTGGCGCTCGTGCTGGTCCTCAAGCCCGCTAGCGTCTCCTGGAAACCACAAGAATGGAACTGGCGCAAGGCGATCGCGTTGATCGCCATCGCTTTTGTCTTTGTGTGGGGAACCTACTTTTTCCACTGGACCAAAGTAACCGTGAAGGATGGCTTCGTAACCGTAACCTCTCCGAATCGCACCAAGGCCGCCACGGGCGACATGCACCGCCACTTGAACCTGACCATGTATCTGCCGGCCGGTGAATACGTCGAAGGGATGGGCCGGGTAGCCAATCACTTGAACCTCGGCCATCCCACTTTCTTTCTCGGGCAAGTGTCCGTCGGTAAGGGCTGGAAGTCGTACTTCCCTGTCGTAGTGCTTCTCAAGTGGCCGACCGTGGTTCTAGCGATCTTCTTGACAGCCGTCTTTCTCGGCTTGCTCAAACGCATCCAGTTTCCGCCGGACCTGCTCATCTTTTCCCTTTTTCCGGCCCTCTACTTTTTCTTGGCCATTTTCTCGAAGGTGGACCTGGGAGAGCGCCACATCCTGCTCGTTTATCCATTTGCGCTCCTCTATGCCGCGGCGTTGTGGCACTACGTCCGGCAGCGTCGCGCGGTACTCGCGCTTCTGGTAGCGTTGGTGGTCGTAAATGCCGTCGATACCTTGCGCTACGCGCCCGGCTATCTCTCGTATTTCAACATCTTCGTGAACCCTGCCACGAGCTACAAACTGCTCAGTGACAGCAATCTCGACTGGGGCCAAGGCTTGCTCGCTCTCCGTAAATACCAGGCCGCACATCCCGGCGATACCATTCATCTCGCGTATTTCGGAACCATGGACCCCTCCCTTTATGGCATCCGCTACATCCCTCTGGCGCCCAACGAACACGTCACCGGAACCGTCATCGTCAGCGCAACGCACCTTTCCGGGCAGCTCCTCGACGATCCAAAGGGCTACCACTGGGCCTTGCAATACCCGCAAACTGAAATTCTCGATCATGCCCTGCACGTATTCCAGGTTCCGGCGGAAAACCAGTAGAAATAATCACGACCAGGCACGACGCGATGGGGTCTGCATCCCAACCGTTCTACTGAAGAGTTCGAACCCTGATGAACACCGCAAAGCCTAAACTCTCGTACTCAGCCATTCCCTATCTGTGCTTTTTCCTGCTGATCTCGGCTTGGGCTGTCGTACAGCCCCAGTACACCTGGGATCTGGTGGGCTACATCGGCGCGTCCGTAGGCAGCGCCGATCCGCAGACCATCCATGACGTCACCTTCGCCGCGATCAAACCCATCGCGTCGGACAAAGAAATCCAGCCCGACAACCCCTATCGCGCCGACGTCACCGCGAATCCCTATCACTTCGCCGAGCAAATGCCCTTCTACTCGATTAAACCCGCCTATGTCGCGCTGATAATGGGCTTCCACCGGATGGGAATGCCTTTCCCGAAATCGGCTGTGGCCATTTCCGCGGCGTCCAATTTTTTGTTGGCTCTGCTTTTGTGGCTATGGCTCTCGCCTTACCTCACCGGCTGGCCTCTCGCGGGCGCCTGCACTCTGATCATGCTCTCTCCCAATATCTTGGGCCTCGCCAGGTGGGCAACTCCCGACTGTCTGGCAACCTTTGTCGCTGCGCTGGGTATGTACCTGATCGTTGAGCGTCGCCTGTATTTCTGGGGATGCTCGTTGCTGGTCCTGGATGTATGGGTTCGCACCGACTCTTTGGTCCTCGTAGGCATCGTGGCGGCCGTTCTGCTCCTCCGCGGCAAGCTCGACTTTCTGCAATTCGCCTCGCTATCCCTGTTGAGCCTGGTCAGCTATTTCACAATCAACCATTTTTCTGGCAACTACGGCTGGCCCGCGCTTTTCTACAACTCATTCCTCGGCGGACTCAATGCCCCTGGCGAGACCCTCATTCACATCTCGCGTTCCGCATACCTTCACCAGGTCGTCCGCGGATCCTATCTTTGGCTCGTTTCAGGAAGTTTTGCCCTGTACCTGCTCTTGGGCGGCCTCGCCATCTGGCTCAATCGATCTTCAATCTATGCCGACATGATTTTCGCCGTTCTGGCCACGAGGGCCATCTGCTACGCCCTCTACCCGAATGGCGATCTGCGTTACATCGCGGTGCTTTTCTTGCTGATTCCGGTGGCTTTAGTGATCGGCGTGCGCCTATCGGCACGGAGCGGGTCTATTTCGGAGCCCGAGACCCTCGAGTCATCAGAAAACAGTGTTCCTGGGCCTCAACTTCGTCCGGACCCTGCAATCACCGGGGCGGCCGTCCGTTGAACTTTCTCGCCCAGCTCCTACGTCCGGGACGCTGAATTAATTTTCGTCCAAGTGCCGTAGAGATCGAAGATTAGCAATCCAATAGCCGTGCGAATCACGACGGAACTCCACATCGAAGACTGCGCGAAAATTCATACGAGCGGTGAATACCTGTTTACCGTATTCACCCCGACGTATAACCGCGCGCGAACTTTGCCGCGCGTTTATGCCAGTCTCCAGCGGCAGACCCTTCGAAATTTCGAATGGCTCGTCATGGACGACGGCTCCACCGATAACACCCGGGCGCTCATTGCCCAGTGGGAAGCCGAATCCAACTTCCCGATCCGCTATATTTTCCAGGAAAACCAGGGTAAACCTGCCGCCTTCAACCACGGAGTGCGGGAAGCTCGAGGTGAACTGTTCCTGACACTCGATTCTGACGACGAATGCGTCCCCGAAGCGCTTGAGCGCTTGAAATATCATTGGGACGCCATTCCCGCACAGGACAAGACTCGGTTCTCCGCCGTTACGGTCTTGTGCAAAGACCAGAACGGAAACCTCGTCGGCAGCAAGTTTCCTCGCGATATCCTGGACTCCGACACCATTGAGGTTACTTTCAAATACAGGGTTACTGGCGAGAAGTGGGGTTTCCAGCGCACCGAGGTGCTCAAGCAGTTTCCGTTTCCTTCCGTTCCCAATGCCAAGTTCATTTCCGAAAGCGTCGTTTGGTTCGCGTTGTCCCGAAAGTACAAGACTCGTTATGTCAACGAAGCGCTCCGCATCTACCACGTGCACGATGGCGCCGGAGACCACTTATCGACGCTGACCCCGGCTGTGCTGTCGGGTCGCGCTTATCTTCACCGCTTTGTCTTAAATGAACTGATCGAT
Source organism: uncultured Acidobacteriota bacterium (assembly GCA_963810355.1). GTDB lineage: Bacteria > Acidobacteriota > Terriglobia > Acidiferrales > UBA7541 > Acidiferrum. The sequence goes on along the minus strand of CAWENU010000005.1, from coordinate 159,309 downwards.
TGGCTGTTTCGTACGCCGCGAAGCGTGGTTCGTTCCGCGATCAACTTCAGCCGCTACTCGTTCGGATTGGGAACACCCTCATCCTCCCAACTCAAGCAACTCAATTCTGCAACTGCCCGGCTCGTGGTCGCCGCCGTCATGCCGCTGGGCTTTTTAATGTCGCTGAGAGACAAAAGAAGCCGCTAGATGGCGGTTTGCAACCAATTATTCCTGCGATATTTTTATCGCACGGATTCAAGCGATTTTATCTTCAAATGACGTTATCAACTATTTTAAACTTGACAGCGCATTACCAACCTCTTAGCGTGCGCCGATGGCTTCCTCCCAAGCCATGCGGCTCGGCCGTTGCACTCGATATTTGCCTCGATTTCGAGGCTTAACCGCTCTCCTCGGCCTCTATCGGCGTTTTTTACCGCCCGAGTCCCTATTTCGCGTCAACGACTTCGACGGAGACCTTAAGCTGGACGTCAATGTCTGCGAGACCATCGGCATCAACATTTGGCACACTCCGCAGCTTTTTGAACGGGAGGAACGTAAACTCTTTTGCTCTGCAATCGATACGGGCACGGTTGTGCTCGACGTAGGAGCCAACATTGGTGTCTATACCTTGCTCGCGGCCAAACGCGGGGCTCGTGTCTTTGCGATCGAGGCGGATCCCGACAACGCCCGCGCTCTCCGTCACCACATAGACATCAATGGTTTTAGCGATCGCGTGACGGTGTTCGAGATGGCCGCCATCGACCGCACGGAAATGGTTACGCTGTACCGCAATTCCCAAAATTCGGGGGGATCTACTCTTTTCGGAACGCGGCAGGGCGTTACCAGTATCCGCGTCGAGGGTCGCACCATCGACTCACTCGGACTGCCTCCCATCGACGTTTGCAAGATGGACATCGAAGGCGCCGAGGCTTTGGCACTCCGTGGCATGACCGACACTTTGGCCCGCTCTCCGCACCTGAAGTTGCTGGCCGAATGGAACCCCGAGGCGCAGACCGCGGGCCCGGAGCAAGACGCCCTTCCTCGACAATTACTTTCGATTCTTCGCGCGCGATTTTCGTCCGTGAATATCGTCGGCGGCTCGGAACTCTCTCCATCGGATTTACCGCCGCCATTCTGTAACCTTTGGGCCCATCGCTGATGGTATCCAAACCTTTTCATTTCTAAGTACGTGTCGATCTTCGCGCGGCTATTTGAGCCCGGCATGGAGCTCGGTGCGCGGCGGCGGCGTTCACAATACCAGCGCCCACGAAGGAGCCAGTGTGCCCGACAGGCTCTGACCGTAGTCTATTTTTACAAACGCTGCCAAACATGAGTGCCCGCTTCGCAGAAATATTCAGCCAAGGCTGTGCCGTGGCCGTTCTTGGAGGCAGCTTGATGTTCGCCGGCGCGGTGCCCTGTAAGGCGCAGAAACCGGCCTTTCCCGGGGCGCAAGGCGGCGGCGCCGCTTCCGTCGGCGGGCGCGGCGGCGCGGTCTTGGAAGTAACCAATTTGAATGATTCCGGCGAGGGTAGCTTTCGCGCCTGTGTGAATGCAAAAGAACCGCGAACCTGCATCTTTCGCGTTGCCGGGATGATTACTCAGCTTTCCGATCTCGTCGTGAACAACCCGTTCCTGACCATCGCTGGCCAGTCCGCACCAGGAGAGATCATCCTCGGAGGGCCAGGGAATAAAGGGTACACATTGCGGGTCTCCACACACGACGTCGTCATCCGTTATATAACGCTCAGTCCAGATGATTTTGACACGCCTTCGGGCCCATCCACCGGCACCGTCGCGTTTGGCGTGGTCAACGGAGACAACTACAACATTATCCTCGACCACGTAACCTCGCGATGGGCCGGGAACAAGTTGTGGATTACTACTAGCAACTACATTGGTCCGAACCGGCAAATCACGACCTCTTGGAGCCTGTTCTACGAACCACACGCAGGCCACCCCGTGGGCCCGGGCACCGCGGGCAATCCCATCGGCTGCCCGGGAGCCGCGCCGAACCCGGCTCTGCAGAATCCTTGCTTTAGCTCGCTGGAGACCGACATCGATTTCCACCACAACATGTTTGTCGATATCAGTCACCGAATTCCCGAGGTCGGTGCCAGGTCTGTCCGCTGGGTGAATAACCTCACCTTTAATTGGGCCTTCTATGCCTTCGCCAGCCTCGGCGCCGCAACACTAGACATCATCGGCAACGAATGGGTTCGCGGGAATCTGAATGCATCCGCGCAAGCCCACGAAATTCACGTAACCGAGAAGAGTCCGCAGATCGTTGGTAATCCGTCGGTATTCGTTTCCGGCAATGTGGGTCCGAATCAATCCAATCCGAATGGCGACCAATACCTGATGGTTTCGCATATCACCGGAGAGAATGGCCATGAGAATGGTCCGATTCCCGACGGCTGGAAGCGCGCGGGCCCCATGCCCGCAACCCCTTTTCCAATTATCCCCGATCCGGTCACGAGCTTGGATTCTATCCTTCTCCCAAAAGTAGGCAACTCGCAACATCTTGATTGTAACGGCGCATGGGTTAGTCACCGCGATGATGCCGACGCTCGAATCATCGCGCAATATCAATCCAAGGCTCCTGGCGGCTTTTGGCCCAACGACATCACCGCCACCGGCCGTGCAGCGCTTCCATTGCCGGTCCCGGAAGCGCCGTGGCAAGATCGACCGGTTATCTCCGGATCAGCCTGTACAGAGACTCTCAATGACGGCATCCCTGACGAGTGGAAGAAGCTGCAAGGTCTGAGCCGGACGAACCGCGGTCTTTTCAAGACGCTAGCGCCCGACGGTTATACGATTTTGGAGCACTACCTGAATGGCATCCCCGTTCGCTAAATAGCAACAAGAACCGCTGTTCGTGAAATCGAATTGCTAAGTCAAGCTTTACCCGGCGACGGTTCTGTTTTAAGCGAAGGGCTCTCCCAACGCTTTGTTCTTTCTGTCAGTTAGTCCGAAAGTATCGCGAGGGGTTTTGGTCGGGAGAACCCGCGAACTTCGCGGATTCTCCCATGTCATCTCTCCTACTGTCCGTTCAGATAGTTCTCCAGCCAGGTGTATCCGTTCGGCGCCACGGTGTTGTACAGATTCGGATCGATCAGGCTCAGCCCCTTCGCCTGTTTCCACGCGTCGGGAATCCCGTCATGCATGGACTCCACGCACGCCGTTCCATTCACCACCGGCGCGTCTTGCCAGTTCGCCGTCGGCTGCGGGATCGTCGGCATGCCCGTGAACGTTACCCCGTTCGGCCAATAACCCCCGGGTCCCCCCGTCTGATATTGCGCGATGATGCGCTGGTCGGCCGCGTCCCGATGCGACACCCAGTTGCCGTTGCAATCCAGGTGCTGCGAATTCCCCACCGTGGGCAGCAGGATGCTGTCCAGCTGTGGCGCCGGGTCCGGAACGATGGGAAAGTTATTGCTCGCGGGCATCGCACTGCTTCTCTGCCAGCTGCTGGGAACCGGTCCGCCATCCTCGCCCTGCGCCGATTCTCCGCTGATGGTAACCGCCAGTTCGCCCCACTGGTCGGCGTTCACGGTGTTGTCCCCGGGATCCCCGAAGATGTTCCCAGACATGTAGCCGCTCGGATTTCCCGATATTTCCGGCCCATTGCTGGTCCAGTGCGTCGGATGCGCCTGCGCATTGGCATTCAAATTTCCCCTGATGTATTTGTTGTTGATGATATCCAGGGTCATCGCCCCCAATTCCTGCATCGCGTAGGTGCCCCAGTTATAGACAATGTTGTTCACCCAGCGCGTCGACTTGTTCCCGATTTCCGGGATGCGGTGATCCACGTTGACCAGCAGATTGTGGTGAAAGTCGATGTCCGTTTCATATTCCGACAGACACGCTCCCTGCGCCACGGTGCTCACGCAACTTTCATCCGTGGCCGTGCCGAAGCCTACCGGATGCCCCTCGTGCGGTTCGTAGTCCAGGCTCCATTGCGTGGTGATCGAATGATTCGGCCCCACCCCTTGCGTGGTCGAGCCCGGCGTGAAGTTGCTGGTCGTGATCCACGACTTATTCCCGCTCCACCGCGTGGTCACGTGATCGACCATGATGTTGTAGCACCCGCTATTCGCGGGCGGCGCCGGGGGCAGGCTCTGCGTGATGTTGCTGCAGTTGACGATCCACACCGAGGTCGTTCCGGTATCTGGTCCCGAGGGCTGATTGTAGTTATCCGGACTCATGGTCACATAGCGCAGAATCACGTCATGCGTGGAGATCCCAAACAACGCCCCGCTGGTATTCGGCCCACCCAGGATCACTTCCCCAGGCGCGGTCTGGCCCGCCACGGTCAGGTACGGGCTGCTAAAGCGCAGATCCGCGGAGGTAACCGGAAACAGTCCCGCCACGCGGAATACGCAGGTGCGGGGCCCGGTCGCCATCACGCAAGCCCGCAGCGACCCCGTCCCTGAATCGTTCGTATTAGTGACTTCGATCACCACCCCTCCGCGTCCACCAACGGACCCGGCGCCCCCGCCCTGTGCCCCCGGGAACGACGGGCAATTCGCGCCGCTGCACGACGCGCTGGACGAAACCGGCGCCGGAGTCGGCGTCGGAGTCGGCGCTGGAGCCGCCGCCGTAACCGCCACCGTGGCCGACGCAGACTTGCTCGACTGCGCAACGCTGGTCGCCGTAACCGTGTCCGTCCCAGCCTTAGCCGGCGCCGTATAAAGCCCCGAAGCACTGATCGTACCCAGCGCCGCCGCCCACGTCACCGACGTATCAAGCCCAGTTCCCGTGCCCTGAACTGACGCTGAGAACTGCACTGAGCCGCCCGTAGTTGCCTTGGCTGTGGTCGGCGAAATGGAAACTGAATTTACCACCGGCGTCGACCCCGGTGCCGCTGCCGTTACCGTCACGCTGGCTGTGCCGGACTTGGTGCCGTCGGCAATACTGGTCGCCGTAACCGTGTCGGTGCCGGCCTTGCCAGGCGCCGTATAGGTGCCGGTCGCCGTGATCGTACCGAGCAAGGCCTTCCAGGCCACCGCTGCATTTGTGGTTGTGCCCGCAACGGCGGCCTTAAATTGCAACGTGCCGCCGGTAATCGACGAAGCTATCGCAGGGGTTACCGTGACCGCAGTCACCCCAGACCCTGTCGGCGGCGGAGTGGCACCTGTTACCGACACCGTCGCCGTTGCAGACTTGGTCGGGTCCGCAACGCTGGTTGCAACAATTCTGCCTATACCCCCAGTCGCTGGCGCCGTAAAGACGCCGGCAGGAGAAATCGTCCCGATCGACGCCGCCCACGTTACCGAGTCATTTGTCGTTGACCCTTGGATCGCAGCCGTGAACTGCACCGTCGCGCTCGGCGGCGGGGTAGCCACCGCCGGAATCACCACAATCGACGCAACATCCGGCGCCAACGAGGATCCCGTGCCTCTTAGAGGAAGCATCGCCGGCCGATGTCCAGAGTCGGTCATGAATTCCAGGTTCCCGCTCACGACTCCGACTTTGGATGCCGCAAATTTGACAGTGAAAGAGGTACTTTGCCCACCAGGGAGGGTTACAGGCGTGGCCAAGCCGCTCATACTAAACCCGGTCCCCGACAGGATCGCTTGCGTTACGCTGACCGGCGTTTGGCCCGTGTTGGTTAGCGTTACAGGCAGCGAGCTAGCCGAGCCCACTTTCGCGCTCACCGTCAGGCTAGCAGGAGCAACTGCCAGCGAAGGTAGGGGCTCCGCCATGCCAGCGCACCCAGCCCAAATCACACTAGAACCCAGTAACACTACTAGAAGTACTAGAACTACTTTACTACGAAGGGGCTTCATTTCTCTTGCTCTCCCTTTTCCCAAGTTCACGTCTTCCCAAGCATTTACAATCACTTCCGACCTGCCGGCGGGAGGGTCGCCAGACTTGGAGCCATGCTAGTTAGCGTGCCGGGGGGTCACAATTTGGTCGTGGTTCAGATTAAGGGCGAGGGTTCGCTCGATTTAGTACTGGTACGAATACTGTCCGCAGTGTGTACTTAGTACACTAAAGGACCAGGAAGGGTTCTATTTAGCTTTTGGCCAACACCAGGGCCTGCGTCAACATCGTTCTAGATTCAATTCACCGGATCGCAAGTAATTGAACTCATGAGCGATTGCTTATTCGTTCACACGCTTCACGAATTCTTAGCGGGAGAAAAAAAACAACAATGGACACCTTCGATCGATCTCAAATCGAAATCTTTTCCACCACGCCGCAATCGAAAGATTTCCCTCGCGAAACCTACGTGCAGCAAGTCATCGACGTCGCCATGTGGAGCGAACAAGTTGGATGCACTGCCATTCTCGTGTACACCGACAATTCGATTGTCGATCCCTGGCTCGTCGCGAATATCATTCTCCAGCACACGAAAAAATTATGCCCCCTGGTCGCCATTCAACCGATTTACATGCATCCATATTCCGTAGCAAAAATGGTTGCCAGCTTCGGCCATTTGTACGGCCGGCGGATGTATCTCAATATGGTCGCCGGCGGATTTAAGAACGATTTGATCGCCCTCAACGACACCACACCACACGACGACCGTTACACGCGATTAATCGAATACACCACCATCATTAAATTACTTTTGTCCGGTCCCGCTCCAGTCACTTTCGAAGGCAAGTTCTACAAGGTTGAAAATCTCAAGATGACCCCGCCGCTTCCGCCCGAACTTTTCCCCGGCATCTTGATGTCCGGATCTTCCGACGCCGGCTTGGCTGCGGCACGCGCGGTCGGAGCGACCGCTGTCAAATATCCTAAGCCCGCCAAGGATTGCCAACCCGGCGTTCTTCTCGATGGCGAGAAATCCGGTGTCCGCGTAGGCGTCATCGCCCGCCCCAAAAGCGCGGACGCCTGGAGTGTCGCAAATCTGCGATTCCCAGGCGACCGAAAGGGCCAGCTCGCACATCAAATGGCTATGCGCGTTTCGGACTCCGTGTGGCACCAGCAGCTCTCGGAGATGATCAAGGAAGTGGGCGAGGTCCAAGGCGTGTATTGGATGTGGCCATTTCAAAATTATCAGACCTTCTGTCCCTATCTGGTGGGCAGTTACGAAGAAGTCTCCGACGAGATTTCCCGTTATATTCGGGGCGGCTTCAAGTCCTTCATTCTGGACATACCACCAAGTCGGGAGGAGCTCACGCACACCCAAGCAGTCTTCGACTACGCCGTGAAGGGCGTGGCTTCTTGAGTCTAGTAACCACCGAGCGAATATCGGACACAACGCAAGTCCCCGCGCCGTCGGCCATCGGGCTCGCGGGTCAATTTTTACGGAATTGCTGGGCTCTGGTCGTGGTGATTTCTGGCTTGATGCTGATTCCCTGTTTCTGGCATCGCCGGATTGAAGCTGGCGACCTGGGAAGCCACACCTACAACGCTTGGTTGGCTCTCTTGGTAAAGCAGGGCCGCGCTCCGGGCCTTTATCTCGCGCATCAGTGGAACAATGTAATCGTCGATTCCGCCTTGGCCTCGCTCGGCGCACATCTCGGTTTCATCACCGCAGAGAAGATTGTAGTTTCCCTCTGCGTCCTCACCTTTTTCTGGGGGGCCTTCGCATTCATTTCTGCGGCGTCTCTGCGTCCGCCGTGGTATCTCATTCCGGCGATCGCCATGATTTCATACGGGTACACGTTTTACGTCGGTTTCATGAATTTTTATCTCTCCATCGGACTGGCGCTCTTCGCCGCTGCTGTTTTTTGGAGAGGGACACGCAAAGATTGGATCCTGGGCGTGGTGCTGGCCGTCCTGACGCTGATGGCTCATCCGATGGGATTTGGACTGTTGCTGGCGATCGCGGCTTACATTCGTCTGGCGGAATCCGCACGCGGGTGGTATCGCTGGTCCGTATTCGCCTCCGGCTTTTTGGTTCTCATCGCCCTGCACTTTGCTCTGCATCACTTTCGCACCGAGGGCGGCTTCGGTCCGCGTTTTGTGTTCATGAACGGCGCTGACCAGTTCGTCTTGTTCGGCGAACGTTACCGATTGTTTGCGGAATACCTGCTCATTCTCGCAAGTTGTGCCTTCATCGCCGCAACCATACGCGACAGAAATCGTCCTCCGCTGCCGCAGTGGTTTCGGACACCTTTGGAACTCTGGGTGATTTTCGTTTTTGCCGTGGCGGTGTTGCCGGGAACCATCTGGTTTCCTCAGTACGCCGCCGCGGTTAGTTCCATCAATAGCCGATTGACGGTGGTTACCGCCATCCTCGGCTTATCCGTATTGGCCTCTGTTCAACCGCGAAAATGGATACTCGCCGGGCTCGCTGTTTTCGCAGCGGTCTTTTTCACCATGCAATATCGAGACACCGCGATCCTCAACGATATGGAGCGCCAGGTCGAAACACTAGTGAACCCACTTCCCTTTGGCACCCGCGTTGCCTATACCATCGACTTCGGCAACGATAGCAGAATCAACTCTCGTCATATGGTCGACCGCGCCTGCATCGGAAAATGCTTTACCTACTCCAACTATGAGCCGGCAACCGGCCAGTTTCGCCTCCGTGTTTCTCCGGGCGGCAGCCCCATCATCTCCACTTCCGGCCTCGCCATGGAGCACGGCGACTACGTGGTCCGCCCCGAAGACTTGCCCTTGGCTCAGATCTATCAATCCGATGAATCGGACCTTACCCGGCTCTCCATCCGGAACTTGTCCGCCGGGGAGAAAAATGGTCGCATCGGCCATCACCCTCCGGCCCCGGCCAGTCAGTCACGGTAATTTCATTAAACTTAGCTCGACACGTTTATCGATTAACTCTAAAATCGCGATTCAGCCTCCGCTCTTCTCAATCTGCCTCGGGGCCACTTTCGCGGGAAACGACTTCATGAACCGATTGCTCCACACGTGGGTTACTCAACAAGCGGAAACCCGCCCCGATGCGACCTCCATCGTAATGGGCTCCGACGCCCTGACCTTCGGCCAACTGGAATCCTCCAGCAACCGTCTTGCGCACTTGCTCCGTGACGCGGGTTGCCATAAGGGAGACCGCGTCTGCATCTTGATGCCGAAAGCTCCGGCCGCCATTGTCAGCATGATCGGCATTCTCAAAGCGGGCTGCATGCATGTGCCGATCGACTCAGCCACCCCCGCTGCCCGCATACGCCACATCTTCGATTCCTGCGAAAATCGCTGGATTCTCGCGGCGGGCCCTGTCAGCCCGCTCCTCGACGAATTGTTGGCCGACGAGCAGTTGCGCACCCGTACCTGCGTGGGCTGGCTCGATCCCCAGGCGCCCTCCGGAACAAATTTTACGCCGGCATTTTCCTTGGCCGATTTGCAGGCCGCGGACCCCCACGCGATTCCCCAGCAATGCACGCCCGACGACGGTTCTCACATCCTCTTTACGTCGGGTTCGACTGGCGTACCCAAAGGCGTGGTCATCACCCACGCGAACGTCGCCGCTTTCGTGGCCTGGGCGCTAAAGCATTACGGCATCGACCACACCGATCGCTTTTCCGGCCACACCCCTTTCCATTTTGATTTATCGACGTTTGATATTTTCGGCTCCATCACCGCCGGCGCGCAGCTGCACTTGGTGCCGCCGGACACCGCCCTGCTGCCTCCCAAGCTCGTCGATTTCATTCGCGATTCCCAACTCACCCAATGGTTCTCTGTTCCTTCCGTCTTGAACTACCTGGCCAAATTCAACGCCGTTCGCCAGGACGATTTTCCTTCGCTTCGCAGGGTGCTATGGTGTGGCGAAGTTTTGCCGACTCCGGCCCTCATATATTGGATGGAACGCCTCCCGAACGTGCGCTTCTCCAATCTCTATGGCCCCACCGAGGCTACCATCGCCAGCAGCTACTATGACGTCACCGTTTGCCCCGCCGATCCCAAGGCGGCCATCCCCATCGGTACCCCTTGTGATGGCGAACAATTATTGGTGCTCGACGACAAACTCCAACCCGTGCCCCCTCGCGAAATTGGCGACCTCTATATTTCCGGCGTGGGTCTTAGCCCTGGTTATTGGCGGGATCCGCAGAAGACCGCCGCGGCTTTCATCCGCAACCCGCGCAACACCGATTCCCATCCATCGAATCCCGGGGACCGCCTCTACCGTACCGGCGATCTCGCGTGGCGAGACGAGCAGGGGCTTGTCTATTTCGTGGGCCGCGCGGACTCCCAGATCAAAGTCCGCGGTTATCGCATCGAACTCGGGGAGATCGAGACCGCTCTCAATTCCCTGGGCAAGCTTCAGGAGTGTGCCGTCGTGGCCATCCCCACGGATAATTTTGGGGGCTGGATGATTTGCTGCGCCTACGTACCACCACGCACACGACGATATCAGCCTGTCAGTCCTCCGCGAGCATTTGAAGAAAACTGTCCCCAGCTACATGTTTCCTGCTCGCTGGATGGCATATGACGTGCTCCCCAAAAACCCCAATGGAAAGATCGACCGTCCACGCCTGAAGGAACGCTTCGCACAAGCGGAAGTGGAACCCCAGACCGCGCGACATTCTAATGCCGTTAGTGTTAGCCCTGTTGGAAGCACCAGTGCCGCTGAAGATTCTTTTCCCCTCCCCAACCGGCACGCTTCCCAGGTATAATCATTTGTGAATATTAGCGATGCGATTCTTTTCACAAAAAATCGCTCCTACGAGGTTCGCTGGTGCCTTTCCGGCGCATCCAACGATACAGTAAGGCTATAGCCGGACTATGAGTAATTGATGCCTTCGCTTCTCTACATTTTGGTGCTGACCGCCTCAATCGCCACATCGGCGCTTTTGACGTATTGGGTGCGCACCACCGCCGTTGCCTACGGCCTTAAGGCCACCCCTGTCTATGGCCGCCACTTGCACACCCAGCCGCTGCCCCGGTTGGGCGGTATCGCCATTTGTGTCACCTTCATGGCCGCCGCCCTGGCCTATATTCCCATTTCCGGTGCTTTGCACCTGGGCGTCTCCACGAAAAGCTACCTCGGCATCCTCGTCCCGGTACTCCTCATTTTCCTGATGGGCGCTTATGACGACATCAAACCTCTCCAGCCGAAATCGAAAATCGCCGTCCAGGCTGCCGCGGCGGCTCTTCTTTATCTCGCGGGCTTCGGCATTCACTATTTCAGTACCATCTTCCGGGCCATCTTTGCCGGACATCCCATCGGCGCCGCCATCGATCTCCTGCTCACCATCTTTTGGGTCTTGCTCATCACCAATGCCTTCAACCTGATCGATGGACTCGACGGCTTGGCCGCCGGCTCCGCCTTAATCTCCGTGGTCGCGATCCTCGCGCTGTGCCTTCTGGGCCATAATGCTCTGATCACTTATCTCGTCGTCGTGCTCTTAGGCGCCATTCTCGGCTTTTTGCCCTTCAACTTCTACCCTGCCAGCATCTTCATGGGCGACTCCGGCAGCCTGTTCATCGGATTCCTGCTCAGTGCGCTAGCCATGGCTGCCAGTCAAGAAGTCACTGCCATATCCGGAATCGCCATTCCTATTTTGGCTTTTGGACTCCCCATTCTCGACGTGACCCTCGCTGTCTTGCGCCGCTCTCTTCGCGGGCATCCCGTGTTTCGTGGCGACACCGACCACATCCATCACAAACTTCTCCGCCTTGGGTTGTCCCATCGCCAGGCCGTCTTCGTCCTGTATGCCATCACCTCCGCGTTTGTATTGGCTGCCCTCGCGCTGGTGCTGGACGAAAAATTCCTTTTGCCCATTCTGTTCGCGATCGTCCTCGGAGTCGTTGTTGGCGTCCAGCAGCTTCATTACCCCGAGTTTTCCGGACTTTTCATGGCTGGCGGTCGCCGCCAGATCGTGACCGACGAGCCGAGTCTGCGCCGCGCCACCGATGCATTGGCTGCTAGCTCGGACTTTCGTTCGATTTGTCAGGTTTTGCAGGAGACCCTTCAACCCAATGGCTTCGAAGGCCTGCGCCTCAAGAACCTGGGCAAAGACGGCTTTCCCATAGCTCTCTTTCAGACCCTGCACTACGACTGGGAAGGCAAGTGGTTCCTCGAGTGGTCCGAGCGCAAATCCGACGACTCCGCGTGGGAATACTCGTTTCAGTTGATCAAGAATCCTCAGCCCACGCTCGGCTATGCCTCGTTTTTCCACATGTCGCCTCGCGAAGATTTCCGCCTCAATGCTGACTTGCTGGCCGCGGATTTCAGGACCGCACTCTCCGACGCCGTCGCCCGCGCCGTAACCCGCAACGAATCCCTCCACCAAACAGAGCAGAACGCAGAGTTAAACCTGGTGCGCGCCGCCTGCCGCGCCGCCGACTAGCCCCCTCCCGCTTTCTTCGTGCATTTTCGTTCGTTCGTACCCGACCTTCGTCTCGCCCCGCGCAAGCCTCGCTAGCCTCGCTTTGCGCTCTCTCGCCCCGGTCGTCGCGCCATCCTCGCCCTGAGTCGTGCGTTATCCTCCCCTCGGCCGCGCGCCATCCTCGCCCGGTCGCGCGCCATCCTCGCCATCCTCGCCCGGTCGCGCGTCAACCTCGCCCTGGATCGTGTGTCATCCTCCCCTCGGCCGCGTGCCATCCTCGCATTTGTAGGGGCGGGGCTTGCCCCGCCCGCCGCTGCGTCTTGGCACGACGCAGCCGACACTCGCGTGGCGCCCGCCCACACCGCACCAATCCGGAGGATGCCATGCAAAGGGGTTCAAGCGAACTTCCATATCGGGCGGCCTGTTGGATGTGAAGAACGGGCAGGCGTGCCCGTTCTTATGAATATGTCCCGCAAAAGTTGCTGGTCGAATTGGTTGAACGGGAAGGAGCGGCCGGTGAGAGTCGCCGATTGAATAACTGAAAGCCGAAAGCGGCAGATGCCCCTTTGGGCAAGCCCCTTTAAATGCCCGCGCCGGCAGGCAATATATCGCCCCGGTCGGTCTCGCGCTGTTTCGCGCCGACCCCGTGCGCGCTCATCGCCAGATTCCACAAACCGCGCACCGTTGAAAACTGGTTGGGGTCCGCCACCGAAAGGTCGATCTTAACCGCCATCTTAGACTCGATGTGCACGATCAAATCCAAAAAATCGAATGAATCCAAAAGACCTGATCCCAGCAGCTCGGTGTCCGGAGAAATCTGCAGGTTTGCCGAAAATTGTTTGTTCGCCCGAAGCCAGTTGGTAAGCAACTCCACGAATTGATCCTGAGTCATTTGTTTTTGCATGTCCTCTATGTAACGTTTTCGCGAGTCGGGGATGTCGCGAAACCGCTAAAATCTCTTACGGACGCTCTTACGACGCCACCGAGGCGACTGTCACCTCTTCACGCGCAACTTCCTCCTGTCGCAAACACGACAGCACCAGTTCCACGCGATTGGACACGCCTAGCTTGTCAAACACGCGGAACAAATAATTTTTCACGGTATGCTCGGTTAGACCTAGCTCCCGCGCAATCTCGCGATTCGACAGGCCCTCGACCGCAAGCCGGACTACGTCGCCTTCGCGCTTGGTCATGCGGTTCTCGACTGTGGGGTCCACCTTGCGTTGCTTTGGCGCCCTCGTAAATTCGTTCAGAACGTAACGCAATTCCGTGGCGTTCGCCCAAATCTGCCCCTGCGACAAAGCGTCCACCGACTTACACAGAAGCTCAAACGGGCTCTTCCTGCAGAATACCCCGTCGGCCCCGAACCGGAAGGCCTCAATCACCAGTTCCTTGTCGGACGAACCCATCGCCACCAAAATCCGGGTTTCCGGATTCGCACGTCTCACTTCCGGCAGTATCCGGAGTCCGGCAAGCGGCCCCTCTTCCAGATTATCGCTGATAATCGCTACCTGCGGCCGATGCTGCTGCACCAGCGCTAATACTTCGGAGGTCTTGGACGCGCACGCCACCACTTGAAAGCGCTCCGGCACAGCAAGAAATGCCATCTTCAAGAGGTCGCAGTACATCATGCTGGCCTCCGAGATAAGCACGCTCGTACGATTCCCCACGCGCAAAATTTGGTCCGCAGCCTGGTTTGTCATAAAGGTAAGGGCCTCACTGCGTTCGTTTCGGAGGCCAAGGACATTGCAGGAACCGAAGCCAGCGAACGAAACTCCCGAACATTTCGCATCACCCGTCGGTCCCGAGTACCCCAAGTGGACAGAGAGCATGTTCGATGCCAAGGCGCGCTCCGTCGAGTAGCCTGTAAGTTAGAGAAAAATATACTACTTACAGGAGGCGAAGCTGAGGTCGTGCGGCTCCGTCGGCCAGGTGTCTCCAAGTAGGGACATGTGGATTCCAGAAGTGTGCAAATAACAAGACGATAGCGTGGGTCCTTCACCAGTCACCTTTCGGCTACGCCGTGCGATCAATCAACGACAGATCCAGCAGCAGGAAGGAGGGGGACGTCCCGCTTTCCGATTGTAAGTTCCCTACTATTAGAGAGGCCCTCGGGGACTCGGGCAATACAGCGTACCATTTAGACCCGAGACCTTCCTACGGTACTAGGCGTTAACCCCTTCCCTTTGCGTAACTCACGGGCGTTACCGGACTCGTACGCAGAGTCGATCGCGCGATCACTTCGCGCGACTTACGATGCAGCTAACGATACAACACCGGTAGAAAGCGGAAGTTACGGTCGCCGAATGCCGCAAAATGATAGGCACCGAAATTGCATCCTACATACGGCTTACGCAATAAGAGACACCGGTGGTGCGCTGTTCCGCCGTAACGAGCCAGGGGAGACACGGGATCATGGCGAAAGTGCTGGGCATCAGTGGGTTTCAGAATTCCATTCCGTTCAAGAAGGCCCACTGGCCGGGCCTGGAGGAACGCGAGTATCGTATTTCGCAGGGACACGATTCCGCGGCGGTCTTGCTGGTCGACGGCGAAGTCGTAGCCGGCGCCGCCGAGGAACGCTTCAGTCGCAAAAAGCATACCGGCGACTTCCCGATCGGCGCGATTCAGTATTGCCTCGACGCGGCCGGAATCACCGCCGATGAAGTCGACGAAATCGCTCACGGTTTTGACTACTCGCCTTATCGCGCAGCCTTCCTTCTCGACGCCACCAGCGCGGAACAATACGATCAGGTTTTCTCGCGCGAGAAATTGCTCGCCGAGGTCCAGCAGCATCTACCCGCTTTTAGCGCCGACAAAGTCCATCAGGTAAATCATCACCTGGCGCATGCGGCCAGCGCGTTCTATACGTCTGGCTGGGACGAATGCCTGGTCGTGGTCATTGACGGTATGGGCGAAGCTCACAGCGCTACCGCATACCATGCGCACGGCAACCAGATCGACAAGCTGCAGGAGATCACCGCGAAAGACTCCATTGGCATCCTGTATTCCGTCATCACGTTGCACCTGGGCTTCGATTTCAATTCCGACGAATACAAGATCATGGGTCTGGCGCCCTACGGTAATCCTGCGCGCTATCGCCATTTCTTCGAGCAGGCCGTCGAACTCCTCGACAACGGCACCATCAAGATTCCCATCCTGCGCCTGAACGAACAGCGCGAGGACCGCGAGACCTACGGAGCTACGCGCCGCGTACCTGGAAGAGCACCTAATTCCGAAGCGCGCTCCGGACTCTGAAATCACCGACGATCATCGCGACGTCGCCGCCGCTCTTCAGGAGTGCCTCGACAAGGTGATGCTGCACATTTGCGGGCACTTCGGCCGCGCGACCGGGCTGCGAAAACTAGCCATGGCTGGCGGCGTCGCCCTGAACTGCACGGCCAACGGCAGGCTGCTGCAGTCCGGGATTTTCGACGACATCTACGTGCAGCCGGCCGCCGGTGATGACGGCACGGCGCTTGGCGCGGCGCTTGTGGCGAGCTTCCCGCAACGGCGGCGTCCGCAACCACCGCTTCCCAGTTCCGTTCTATGGCCCGGCCGCAACGCCAGCCGAAATCGACGCCGCCATTGCCCAAACTGGCGACCGCATCAGCGTCACGCGCTTCGCCAGTCTGCAAGACGCCTGCGCCGAAGCCGCCAAGCTCATCAAAGACGGCCGCGTCCTGGGCTGGTATCGCGGCCGCATGGAGTTCGGCCCCCGCGCGCTGGGCCACCGCAGCATCCTCGCCGATCCGGGCCACGTGGAAATGCGCGACCGCATCAACGCCATGGTCAAAATGCGCGAAGCCTTCCGCCCCTTTGCCCCAGCGGTTTCGCTCGAGCAAGTCCAAGACTGGTTCGAGGTCCCGCGCGGCATGGAATTGCCGTACATGATCATGACCGCCGACGTCCGCCCGCAATTCCGCGCGGCGCTGCCAGCCATCACCCACGTGAATGGGTCGGCGCGCGTGCAAACCGTGTCCGCAAAAGACAATTGCGAATTCCACGAACTCCTCAAAGCCGTCGGCAAAGTAACCGGCCGCGAAATGGTCCTGAACACTAGCTTCAACGTAAAGGGCCAGCCCATCGTGAACACGCCGCGCGAAGCGATCGACACTTTCCTGAGCACCGGCATCGAATATCTGTTCCTCGAGAACACGCTAGTGCGCCGCGCATCGCACAAATAATTGTAGAGATAGTCGACAGTCAACAGTTCAAAGTCGAAAGTAAACCGATGCGGCGTTAGACGACGGCGACAGGTTTGGAGCTCTGCGACGCGCCCCTCCCCCCGCCTTATTTTGTAAGTGCGGATTCTAAAGGGCTTTAAGTGCTGTGTTTTTGGATCTGCGGATTGTAAAGGAGTTATGGGCGTATTTTTCGGATCTGCGGATTCTACAGGGGTTAGGGTCGGAATGCGATTTGGGCCGGAGGAATTGCGAAGTGACCGACTGAAGTGCGATGCGTTCGAATTACTCGTTGAGGTAACACGAAGAAGGATAACATGTTGGTAACTATAAGTCAAGGACCATTTTGGGAATGAGGTGTCGGGATATCAACGCCAGGGCGAAGTTGGTCGATTCGGATGAATGTGGACCGGTAAGAGGAAGTCAACCCCAAGACCCACCCTTGCAAAAACCGCAAGGATGGGGCACCCGTCGCTTACCGTGTAAGTGAAATGAGCTATAGAAGTGTCTTGAGTGCGTAACCGAGGACACAAGCAGCCGCCGATGGAATTTTGCGGTAAATCAGAGGTTCGAACATCAGTGATACTTATTCATCACCATAATGTCTGAATTTGCTTCGTCCAGCTGCGAATACAACATATACCGCCCGTCCGGCGACACCGAGAACCCGTCGTGGAAATCCTTGTCCAACGTGAACATCTCTTTCACCCGATGCGAAGTGAGGTCAAAATATTGCATCGAACTGGAACCACTCGGAACGAAATAAATCCCGCCAGGCGCGATTTCCCACAGGTGCCACACGACGACACGAGGAATCGCCTCCTTCTGGATTTCTCGTTTCAGGCCGGCTAACGCCACCTTCTCCAACTCAAAGTTCTCTTCTCGCGATGCGAAATACAGGTACGCGCCATCCGCGGATTCGGCTGGGCACAAGGCAGACTCTCCCGACGGTAATTGTTCAGCCTTGCCACCCTCCGCAGGAACCCGGTAAATCTTGTGTCCCCGCGCCACATCCGCAGTGAAGTAGATCCACTTCCCGTCGCGTGACCATGCAGGCAGCTTGATGTCATCCACGTCGGCGTGCAGCTTTCGAGGCACCCCTTCGGCAATGTCGACGATATAGATGGCTGAGGGGGTGGTCCAGGCAGTATCGAACGCGATTTTCTTCCCGTCGGGAGACCACCGGGGCCCGCTCGAACCCCAAACGTCCTTCGACATTTGTGCGAGATTTCCGCCGTCCGCATCGCTCACCCAAAGCGCCCAGGGCCCGCCCCGCTTCGATTCAAACGCGATGTGCTGTCCATCCGGCGAATACCGCGGATAATTCTGAGGCCGGGTCGACGGAATGAATGGGGTCGCCGAGATCTCTGGATGCAACAGGTCCCGCCGCCAGATACTGACTGCCTGGAACTCGGCGCTATACGCGAGTTTGTCGCCGTTGGGGGAGAGTGTCGGCCAGAAGACCTGGTCGGGCGACTCGATCCGGCGAACCGAACGGTCGCTGATTGTCACCATCGACAGTTTCAGTCCGAAATCATGCGAGAAAACGATTCTTGAATCGTCCCCGCTCAGCGCAAAGCCCATAATAAGCCTTTGAGGAGGCAGGACCACCGTGGATGCACCTCCTGCGGCGGGCATCGCGTCAATTTCAATCGAAGTCGGGCTGTGCACACACATGAAGAAAATTCTTTTCCCATCGTGCGAAAATGTCGGGTTGGCTTCGCCCAGGCAGGAAGCGTCATACGGAAGGGGCCGAACCTCCAGAGTCTCGACGGAAACGAGAAACATATCATGAAGAGGTGGTTCGTTCGGTAATTCATCGGCAAATGCAATCCATTTTCCATCGGGCGACCAGCTGATTCCTGCCCCAGCACTAAAAGGCATGCGCGTCGATGTCAGCTTGCGCTCCGGCCCTCCCAGTGCCGGCACAACGTAAACTCCAGTGTCGCTGCCTGCTAATCGGTGAAAGGCAATCTGCGTTCCGTCGGGCGACCATGCTGAACTCAACCATCCCGACGGATGTTGGGTCAGCCGTAGCTGCGTCTCGCTTCCGATCGCCCTCACGTATAAGTCGAATCCCTGCCCATCGGGACCGCCATTCCACGCGAAGGCGATACGCGAACCATCGGCCGAAAATGCTGGCGCCACTTCGTCCCCGGGAAGAGAGGTAAAGGGCAGCGCCGTGAAGCGCGGGACTTCGGCGTGCTTGCTGCGCCACCGTGCGATTCCAAACGCCGCCAAGCCCAGAATTGCTCCAGCGCACAGAATCCCAATTACAACGAAGCGCCCGGGTGACCGCGTACTTGTCCCAACGCGGCCCGAGGGAATTGAATCTTCGGCTGCGGTGGCGTGCAAGGCCTCGTTGTTTGGGGTTTCGGTAATCTCTCCGATAAACCGATAGCCGCGTCTGGGCAGCGTCTCCACCAGGCGGGGTTCATCGGCGGAGTCGCCCAAGGCCTCTCGCAAGCGGTTCACTGCCGCATTCAGGCTGTGGTCGAAGTCCACGAAGGTGTCGGACGGCCACAGCACCTGGCGCAGCTCCTCCCGGGTGATCAGGCTCCCGGGGCGTTCCAACAGCATTTTAAGAATTTGGAAGGATTGCCTTGGCAGACGAAGCCGGACTCCGTGCTTGCGGAGCTCTTGCGTGTGCAAATCCGCATCGAACGGGCCGAAGCGGATCACAGCGCAAACGCTTTGGCTTTTTTCAGACATGCCACGGAACTAACTTGGCGGAGCATACCACAGAGCGTCGCTCGAGATGAGTGTCTCTAGCACACAGAGCGAGTGTAATCCTCCTGTTCTCACTGGCTTAGCTTGTGACCTAGATGTGACCAGCATCTGCTTTGCCTTGCATTGCGGTAGATCGGTAGATCGCTGAGTTTCGGGGCGCCAAAGGAGGCGCCCTATGAAACTCAAGAGTTGCATCGGATGGATAACGACCCCAGTCCTGCTGGTTGCCGTCGCGTCGCCCCGGATTGCTAACGCCAGCCCCCGCGAAGATCGCCTGGCAACTCAGCAATTCTTTTGCAACACCGGCTATGCGCTGGACACCTGCCGCGAACAAATCGCCACGTTAAAGACAATCGTGGCGAAGTATCCAACCGAAGCACTCGGCTCGTGGACCTGGGTGCTGGTGCGCTCTCAGGATTGGAAGGCGCAATCGCGAAAGCTCGGGCTCAATCCCGACAGCCCCGCGTTTACCTGCCTGGAAACGCGCACAACCTTCATCGAAGAAGCTTTGTTGGCGAAGGTACCGGGGAGAGCGAGTGAACTCATAGCCCGTTGGCATATGGGCATGACGGACCTGCTGAACATCGCCGTGGAACACGAAATGGGACATGCTCTTTGCCATAGCCTGAACGAAGATAAGGCCAATCATGTCGCTCAAATCTTGGAGCAAAAGCGACCCCTCAGCTGCCAAGCCGGACTGTGACAGGATGTTTTTCTCGTCCGCGGACTATTTGTTTACATCAGGGCAAGTATGGTTTCCGGGTGCGATTCCGGATCCGTTCCAGGAATGGCGGATTATACGCGGTGCGAGCTGAGTAGAGAATGCTCGTCACTTGGAAACAATTCTGTGTTGGGACACCGTGTTTATCTCCCCGCGGTCTTAGAGATTCTCGACCCATGCTCTTCCCTACAGCCGCCCACTCGCTTCTCCTACGGGAATCACTCAGTAGTATTGGTTCCGGTTGATTACCTCGGCAGGATTGGTCCGTCACAGCGTCTATAGAGTGGTAGGATGGCTCCCGTCCTATCGGGGGCACGTCGAAGGCCGATGGAGGCCAAAATGGCCACACTGGGGTCCGCGCAGCTAGGGGCGGAAACTAGCATTCCGAGGGCGGCTTCAACCGCGCCAGTCGCGAAGCTTGCACCGAGGCACTCTGGCCTCGTCCGCGTCACTCACTGGATCACCGCTATCTGTTTTTTTGCGCTGCTCGTCACTGGTATTGAAATCGTGATCTCGCACCCCCGCTTCTACTGGGGCGAGACCGGCACGGTCTTGACGACTCCGTTGTTCCGGCTGCCGATTCCCTCCTCAAGATCGACGGTCCCGACCGGTTACGGCTACGTGCTGCCCGACCAGAACGGCTGGAGTCGCGCGCTGCATTTTGAAGCTGCCTGGATCGCCGTCCTTACCGGCTTGCTGTACGTAGTCTTTGGTCTGGTCACTGGGCATTTCCGGAGAAACCTGCTTCCCGGCAACGCCGACTTTTCGTGGCGCGCGCTCTGGACCTCCTTCACAAAACCCCTGCGCTTCGAGAGGCCGAGCGAGGAAGAGGCGTCTTCCTACAACGTGCTCCAGCGCCTCACGTACCTCTTCGTAATCTTCATTCTGTTCCCCCTGGTCATCTGGAGTGGCCTGGCGATGTCCCTCGCCTTTGCCTCCGCGGTTCCCTGGTCGGTTACTCTGCTCGGTGGCCGGCAGTCCGCCCGCACCATTCACTTCTTTGTCTCTGTGGCTCTTGTGTTGTTTCTGTTCGTCCACATCGCGATGATTTGCCTTGCGGGTTTCTGGAAGCGCACAGGAGCAATGATTACAGGTCGCACCGCTACACGGAAGGAGCAGGTATGATCAAACTTTCACGCCGAAAACTCCTGGTATCCGGACTCGCGGCAACGGCAGGGGCATCGGGCTTAGCGGTGGCCGCGCGACTTGCGCAGAAGTATGGCTTGGTTCCGCCCGATCCTGGCGGAATCTATGGCCTGGGTGAAACGCTAACCTACGCGTCACAGCGGCTGCTGACGCGGCATTCCCTGGCGCGCGAATTCCCGCGCAGCCAGATTTCCCCGCGCCCATTCCCGAACGAACTCGCACCCTTCTCGGAAGAGTTTAAGCACCTTCAGGCCGGGCGTTTTGCGGACTGGCGGCTCTCGGTCGATGGCTGGGTTGCTGAACCTGCGTCATTCTCCATTGCTGACCTGAAGAGCTATCCGTCTCGCAGCCACATCACCGAACTCGCTTGTGAAGAGGGTTGGTCATACATAGCCGAATGGATCGGCGTCCCGCTGTCGCACGTGTTGAAGCTTGTGGGAGTTCACCCGGGCGCAAAATACGTTGTCTACAGTTCAATGGAACCCGATACGTGGGACAGCATCGATATGGCGGATGCTCTGCATCCGCAGACTTTTCTCGCCTATGGGATGAACGGCAATGAGCTTCCAGTGGTTCACGGTGGCCCGCTGCGCATGCGGCTCCCCAGGCAAGTGGGGTACAAGAACATCAAGTTCATCAATCACCTGACAGTCACCGACAGTTTGAAAGGGTTTGGCAAGGGCCTGGGCTCTGCGGCTCGAGAAGGCGGCTATGCCTGGTACGCCGGCATCTGACGCGCGCTGGACTTTCGAGGCTGGGCAAGACATAGATCGTTTGGCAAATACTGAAGTTCCGTCCAGCTGACGAGCGCTGCTGGCGGGTTGCCCATCCTTGCGTTTTTGCGAGGCTGGGCTCTTTCTTTGCTCCGACCTTTCGCTCGACTTGCTGCACATCTGCCGCTTCTATTGCATGACATCAATGGTTAATGTTGTTTCTTCGCCACCTTGGCGCATATTAAGAGTTTGGAGAATACGTTGAGAGTACCCGAGAAGGTCCTTATAAACATCACGGCTGACGGCAAGCCCCTGGAGGGCATCCCCGTGAAACTGACCTTCGTAATGGCGCGTAAGAATCATCATGTTTTCATTTTTGGTCCTTCCGACTCTTCGGGTTCAATCCAGGTCAGTGGTGACGAAATAAGACGCGAAGCTCGCAAGGCAATGGAGCTTTTTCTCATGGACTATGCAGATATCGACGGCTATTGGACTGGCGCCTTGCGAGCCACACCTGTAAATCGGGAGTCTCTGAAAGGGGCTCTCGTGGCATACCAGCAGTTTGGGCAGAGCGAGTTTCCTCCAGGGTACGAGGAAATGCTTCTGCGCGCGGATGAAATCTTGGGCAATATCCCGACATTCACCTTGGAAGCGAACGTTCGATGTGAGCCGGGCCAGGGATTTACGGTTGAGGCAGTGCCGGTGCGAGCGGAGTAGAGAATTGTTTTGCGCCGTCTTCACTGGCATAGCATCCAAGCCTTGCACTCGACTACAACGGAGAACTCTCTATGCGAAGAAACGCCGTGTTGCTGGCGATCCGGCTCGTGGTTGCGCTGAATTTTCTTCCTGCCATCTTTTTCAAATTTACTGGTGCTCCGCTCTCCGTTGCGCTCTTTACCGCGATGTCGAACGCGTTTCATGGACTGGTTTCGCAGCCTGTATTTCGGATCGGATCCGGGATCGTTGAAACTATTTTGGTGCTTTTGTTGCTGATTCCGAGCACGGCCAGGGTCGGGGCGGCTTTGATCGCGGTTTGGATGGTGGGGGCGATTTTGAGCCACATCTTTGTGCTGGGATATGGGTTGTTTTTTGTCAGTGCTGTGGCGACGTTTTTTCTTTCGTGTCTGTATGTCTTCCTCAGCCGCAAGCAATCGGGCTCTGGTGCTCCGATGGCTCGGCCGCACAGGTCCACTAGGGCACGCAGCTTCAGGGGCTAAAGCCCACTGATGGAACGCGCTTACGTCGGGGCTGAAGCCCCGACCTCCTGAGGAACGAGACCTTAGAGCACGGCAAAGGCGAGCGGGCTGGCATCGAGGCAGCCTGGCGGTGCTCCATACAAACAGGAGTGTCTGTGCTTCTTGCGACGGCGCCCGCTTCGGAAAGCGGCCGCTACAGTGGTTCGCCAGGAGCTTTCAGGGGAAAGTCAAAACCCGCACCCTTAGAACCCAAGGGTGCGGCACCCAGCGGCAAAACAACGACGGGATCAGCGCGGCGAGTCGAGGACTAGCTTTTGCACGCGCCAGTTCAGGATTTCGGCGACGTAGAGGTCGTTTTCGGTTGGGCATGCGATTTGGTGAATCCAGCCGAATTGGCCTGGTTGCTTGCCGGCTTTGCCGAACATGCCGAGGATTTTTCCGTCGAGGCTGAGCTTGTAGATGCGGCCGGGGAAGGCGTCGGAGGTGTAGAGCACCTGGTTGGGGCCTGGCGTGATGCAGACCGTCCACGGAGCGCCGGGCGACATCGTGCCGGTGGCTTGCGTGGGCTTGTTGCCGATGGCGGGACGCGCGTCGGGGGGAGCGGGGACGTCGATGGTGATCTGGCGGAGGAATTTTCCGTCGGTGTCGAAGACCTGGATGCGGTGGTTGCCGCGGTCGGCGACGTAGACGTTTCCCGCGGCGTCGAGCGCGATGCTGTGAGGGACGTTGAATTGTCCGGGGCCGCTGCCGGGTTCGCCCCAGGACTTGAGCCAGTTGCCATCTTTGTCGACTTTGGCGACGCGCGAGTTGACGTAGCCGTCGCTGATGTAGGTGTTGCCGGCGGCGTCCCAGGCCATGTCGGTGACCTGGCGGAACAGGCCGTCGACCGCAGGCAGCGGCGGCTGCGGATGTTTCAGCGGGCCGGTGCCTTCGTCGGAAGCTTCCTGCTTGCGGCCAAAAACCATGGCGACGCGGCCGTCGGGGGTGAACTTGATGACCATGTCGGAGCCCTTGTCGGCGACCCAGATGTTGTCCTGGCGGTCGATCTTCACGGAGTGGGCGTAGGACCAGGCGTAGAGATTGTGGCCGATTTCGCGGATGAAACTGCCGTCGGGCGCGAACTCGAGGAGTTGCGCGCCGGCCGCGGCGTAGGCAGGGCCGGTGGTGTTGCCGCGCGAGAAAACGAAAATGTGCCCTTTGGAGTTGACGGCTACGCCGGCGGCTTCGCCGAAGTAGAGATCGGGCGGAAGCTTCAGGAAGTCGGGGACGGCGTGGTAGCGGATTTCGGGTGGCTGCTGAGCGAGCAGCGTTGTTGGCAGAAGACAGGAGAGGACAAGAATCGAGACAGAGATTGCGGGCTTCATCGGAATCTCCTTGCGGACGCGAAAACGCCGATGAGTGTACACGATCTTGTCGCGGGTAATGGAGATGCTGACGCGCGCCGCAGTGTGGCTGGGGCGCTTCGCCACGTTGCGTCGCTCGGATGATCGGGCTGGCGTTTAGGGCGCAGCGTGCTGCGCCCCTGCAAGTGAGATCTTACGATGTGACCGTTGGACTTGCGATCCGCTAGTTTACGGTCAGCGAGACGGTGGTTGAACTCGTTAGGTTTCCGGACGTGCCGGTTACCGTTACGGTGCTGGTACCCTTGGGCGTGCCGCCGGTTTTCGTATGGCCGCCGCCGCAGCCTGCTAGCGCCAGGAAGCCTGCCATTGCCGCGACCATGCTCAGCCGGATGGCGAACCTTTGCCTGCGAGCCAGGAAGAGCAGCAGCGAGAATGCCGAGAACAAAGGCACGGTTCGCCACAGGAACATGCGCGTGTCGGGCGTCGAGGATGGCGGAGTAACGACGGCTGGACTTGTGGTGGCAACCGTCACCGTGGCGCTGACGGGGGTGACGCCGTCGGACGGTGTCACAGACATTGGGGAGGCGGTGCAGGTTGAATTGGCGGGTAAGCCGGTGCAAGCCAGGGTGACCGCCTGGTTGAAGCCGCCGACGGGCGTGACGGTTACGTTAAAGGTGCCGCTGGAGCCCTGAGTGACGGTCAAGGTGGTCGGTGAGGCGGAAAGGGTGAAACTGCCCGAGGTGCCGGTGCCGCTCAAGGTGACGGTTTGAGGGCTGTTCGAAGCCGCGTCCGTGAGGACCAGGTTGGCGGTCTCGGCCGAGGCGACGGAAGGTTTGAAGATTACGCTGACCGTGCAGGAGCCATTGGCGGCAATGCTCGTGCCGCAGGTATTGGTGGTTGTGAAGTCGGTGTTGGCGGCGGTGGGGGAGCCTCCGGAGATGGCTGCGCTGGTGAACGCGATTGCGGCGTTGGTGCTATTGGTCAGCGTGACCATTTTTGCGGCGGTCGCGGAGCCTACGGGCTGATTGCCGAAGGCCAAGGAGGTGGGGGCGACCGTCAGGGTGCCGCCGGTGCTGCTGGTGCCTGTTCCTGTCAGGGATACGGTCTGCGGACTGGTCGAGTCCCCGTCGGTGATGACTAGGTTGGCGGTCTCCGCGGAAGTCACCGAGGGCGTAAAGACGACGCTGATGGTGCAGGAGGCGCCTGCGGCGATGCTGGTGCCGCAGGTGTTTGTCGGCGAGGTGAAATCGGTGTTGGCCGCGGCGGGTGAGCCGGCGGAAATGGCTACGCTCGTGAACGCGACTGCGGTGATGTTGTTGTTCGTCAGCGTCACGATTTGCGCAGAGGTTGGCGTGCCAATGACCTGGGTTCCGAACGGAGAGGCTGAGAGGAGAGACCGTCAGAGTGGGCTGGAAGGTCAGCTCGGCGATGAAGGCGTCGGACGGACCGTTGAGTGCCGCCTGGAAAGCGGTCGCGGGATACACCGGAAATGTAGCGGCGGAAGAGGCCGTAACGCCAGTAATGTAGCCGTTCTTGGTGAGCGGGTTGACGGCGATCGCGTTGACCTCGTCGAAGTTAGAGCCGTTTCCGCTGCCTCCGAAATACGTCGAATAGACCAAGTCAGCAGTACCTGTTCCGGCTGGATTCAACTTGGTGACAAAGCCTTCTCCTTGGGAGCCCGTGGCGGGTGCCGTTTGAAACGCGCCCTTGGTTATTGGGAAATCGGATCCCTGAGTTGCCCCGGCAATGTAGGCGTTCCCTGCGGTATCGGAAGCGATGCCGAACGCGCTATTTGTTTGGGAGCCGCCGACGAATGTCGAGTACTTGAGGGAAGCGCTGCCGGTCAGGCTGGTATCCACCAAGGTGATGAACGAGATGCCTGCGGTATTTCCCGTGGTCTGAAAGGCCCCGGAGGTTGCGGGGAAGAGAAGCGAGCCTGTCGAACCGGTGGTGTACGCGACGTTGGAAGGCCCCAGCGCGATGGCGTCGCCAAAATCGACGGCGTCACCTCCGAGGTAAGTGGAATAGAGTAAGGATGCCGACCCGGTTTTGGTGGTGTCGAACCGCGAGACGAACGCGGTGCTTGCGGTATTACCGGCGGGCCTGGTCTGCTGAAAAGCGGTGGAGGTTGTCGGGAAGTTGGAGGACGCGGTCGTGCCGGCCACGTAGGTGTTGCCCGCGGAATCCTCAGCAACTCCAAAGGCGGCGTCGCCAAAGCCCGGCCCCAGCGTAGTCCCGGAGTACACACCGTTGCCGCCCAAGTACGTGGAATAGATCAGAGACGCGGTGCCGGTCTTGGTGGTATCGAGCTTGGTGAGGAATCCGGTTCCGGTAGTGTTGGCGGGATCGGGCGTGGCTTGAAACGCGGTGGACGCGGTGACCGGAAAGTTTGCCGGAGCCGCACCGGGCTGGGAGGCGGTCAGCCCCACGACGTAGACCAGGCCGTTTGCGTCCGTCGCGATGGCATTTCCGAATTCGGTTACGGTGCTCTGGGTTCCTCCGAGATAGGACGAATAGACGAGGGAGGAAGCTCCCGAGGCCGTGGGGTTAATTTCGAAGACGAAGCTGGTGCCGTTGGCATTGCCAGCATTCGGCGCCTGCTTCAAAGCATTCGTAGTTGTGGGGAAGTCGGTCGAAGAAGTTTCTCCGGTGACATAAATATTGCCGGAACCGTCGAAAGCGACGCCCAACCCGGAGTCTCCTCCGGAGCCGCCCACATACGAGGAATAGAGAAGACTGGTCCCGGTGGGATTCATCTTGGTCACGAAAACCACGCCGTTCGCGTTGCTGGCGAGCGGGCTTGGCATGTAGGCGCCAGAGGTTGTAGGAAATTGCAAGGAGAGAGTGGTACCGGCGACAACCGTGTCGCCAAGCGAATCCACCGCGATCGCCTGACCGGTGTCATCGAGTTCGCCTCCCAGGTACGTTGAATAGCTCAGAACAGGGTCAACAATCAGCGGCTTACTGGAATCGTACTTGGCCACCGCGAAAGTTACCTGGTGATCGCCGGTGATGGCATAGTTTCCGGCAATTTCGCGGCGCTCACCGCTGATCTGCTGGTACACCAACGGCTTTTGGAACAGCACTTCCCCGCCGGAAACGGTTACTAGCAAATCGCCGCGCGAGTTCACACGCAGCTTCCGCGATCCTTCGATATTCAGCGCGATCGCTTTCGGATCGGCTCCGGGAGCGACGACGAAGTCATATTCCAGCCGCCGCTGATTGCCATAGAAAACGAGATCCACACCTGGATAAACATCCGCGTACTTTACGCGAGCGTAGGAAGGGATATTGGTCCGCCAGTTCGACGGATCTTGGCCGAGGAAATAGTCCACTCTGCCGGGCAACGGATCGATTCCGGCAATCCTGGTGGCCTTGTTGGCGTTGGCGAGTCGCATCCGAAGCACCGCTGTCTTTGTGGCCTTCCGAGCTTCGCGTTGTGCTTTAAAGTAGGCGGTTCGATGCGTGGAGAGAGATCGAACCGTCGCGCAGGGTGCAGCGCCAGCACGGCCTCATCGGGGGTTAAGAAGAGCTCGTATCCGCCCCCGTGAGAAACGAAGCGGACTTCGCGGGCCGTCTGACCCTGATTTTCCTCGAACCGTAGCGGCGAGTTGGAATCAGCAACTGGGCGAGCAGGAACGTCAGTCGCAGGATTAGCCCGAGTGCTTACGCCCGAGTGAGCTAGGGTCGTTGCGAACCAGTGCTTGGCTCCGGGGCAAGAGCCCAGAAAAATGACGGCGGAAACAAGGACGGCTAAACCTGAATAGAAAGCGATCCGAGCGTTTCGGGATTGCGTCGTCATGGGGACAACCCTCCTGGAGGCTCGAGCGCGGCTGGCCCACGGAACGAGTTGATGGGAAGACGAGGTCTGATCTTAGCGCGTGCCGTGGCTCGAGGATTGGGATGCGAGAGCGCGGCACAGAAGTCTACCTGTCAACGACGGCCATAGAGTTACCGGTGCGAGGACTATATGTACAAAAAGGATGCTAGCACACTGTTTCAAGATGGGAGGAGTTGTTGCGAATTAGGGGAGTGTTTTGTACCCGATCAAGCAACGGGCTGGGGGTACAGTTCCAAAGTGGCACATCCTCTACTTTTTGTGAGTCTCGAAGTCCGACCGGATTAAGCGACAGAGCTCTCCCATTCGACTCGGGTCGTTACTAGGATGCACCGTGCGCACGGGGACGCTGGAGACCAAGCGAGTGAGAAGGTCGAATTCTTGTCCGCGAATGGTTCGGTCAATTAGGTTCGTGGCGTAGGTATTGGCTACCAGAGACAGGAGCACTTCGCGATCTGGGATGGAGTTCACCGAAGGAGCAGTGTCTGGGAGCCGTGCTTCCAAGATGTATATCGCACTCAAAGGAAGAGTGCGCTTCTCGAAGCGCGTGCCGTTCTCGCCGAGTGCGAGTTGGCGCTTTTCCCAATCGTGGACGAGTTGCGGGAGCGCGTCGGGGGAGCCGTAGAGCATGCTGACCGATTCTGGCCAGAGGCAGAGGTGCGGATAAGCCGGCAGAACGTAGAAAGTTCCATCTCGCTCGGCAAGTCCAACAATGTCGTCGGAAACGATGCCGTAGCCTTGCTGCGCAAAGGCAGCTGCGGTGGTCGATTTCCCCGCTCCTGCCGAACCTACAAACGCCACGCAGGTGTCGTCAAATGCCACAGCGCTTGCGTGCAGGCAAACGATCCCCCTCAGCCGCAATAGGAGTCCCAGCACCGGGCCCAGTAAATAGGAAACCGCATTCTCCAACGAGGAGCGCTCAGACCACGCGGACCAGATCGCGGTGCCGGTTCGATCCAGCCAAAACTGGGTGCCATCGCTATATGCCAGATGCAGCAAAGCGCCGTCGGGGGACTCCGACGCGCGTAAGGCGGGTTCCCCGGCCTCATCGGTATAAGAGCTCACGTATAACAATTTGCCCAGACCGCGCGCAGCGTCAGAACGAAGGTCATCGGGGAAAACTCCCAGGTGGAGTTGGACTTCAGGAGCGTCGTTTGGAGGATTCGAGCACGGGAGTCCCGGAATGGAGAAGTTGGAGCAGAGCGACAATCCAAAAACGGAGTAGCGAAACCATTTCACGGTAGGCGCTTAAACTCTAAACGTCGGTTTTGTTATGCGTTGGGTTCCTCGGGGGATTGTCTCTTTTGCCCCGCATTCCCTTATGCAAGGTTAACTCGCGAACCGTTCCGTAAACCGTTACCTTGGGAGGCGAGTACGGCTTCTTTCGTTCCGGCTTGACGGGTTTATCCATTACCTGGTCTCCAGGTGCGACGTATTTCGGGGACTTCGAACGGACTGCAGCCAAAAGTTGAGGCAGTGTGGCCGGGTACCGAGAATTATCTGCTCAGGAGCCATCTTACCATGCAACCTTAAAAGTGCTGAGCGATTGATATAGCGATCCAACTCTTCACTGAGAGGAGTGTGATTGACCCAGTCTATCGGATGCCTCTGAAAATGTGCCCGCAGCGGATCGCCTCTAAAGGGAGTCTTTGGTCGGATGCGGACGCGTTCCGGAAGTTTGCCCGCCATAGCCTTACGCAACAACCTCTTTTGGAAGAGCCACGGGAATGGTGGAAGTGCGAGTAAGTAGTCGACGAGCCTCAGGTCCAAGAAGGGATAGCGCACGTCAATGGGACAACGAGTCACACCAGCGTTTTCGGTTTCGGACATGTTCGCCCAATGGGGCAGCAGCATGGAGGCGTGCGCTTTGGGGCGGGCGGGATGCAGCGGCGACGGCATGCGCAGTTCGCTGCATTCGCGCCAGTGATCCTTTAGATGTAGGCGGCGGGCGAAATCGGGTGCGATCCATGGAGGAAACGGATCGGAGTCGGAGGCCTTGCCGAATAATCCTGCCAAACGCACGCGGATGCCTCGCCAGGGGAACGGCCTGATCCAGAAATAACGCAGGACTTCACTGCCGAGACGCGGCCATTCCCTGTTTCGGCGCAGATCTTGAAGGTAGGGCCACATCTGGAAGTACATCAGGTTATCGCTCCCCTCGCCGGAGAATAGGACGCGGCAATCCTGTGCGACCGCGTGGAACTCTTCGAATAAAGCCGCGAAGAAGGGGTTGTCGGGAGGCTCGGGCAGCCTGTGGTCGGGATCCTCCGGCCAAGCAAACGGCCGCAGATGATCCATGACGAAGCGATGGTTTGGAAGGCCGAGAAACTTGGCGGCGTCGCCGGCGTAGTCTATTTCGCGATCGGGAATCAGCGATTCGTAGACCGCGGTGTAGGTGTGGATGTGGGGAATGCCGCCGTTGTTCGCGGAGAGTTCTTTCGTGATTGCGGCGAGGGATGTTGAATCCAGGCCGCCGCTGAGAAGGATGCCGACGTGATCGGTGCGCAGACGGTCGTTGACGGCGGATTGCAGGAGAGTCTGGAAATGCTCGATGTATTCCGCGTCGAGGCGGTAGCGGATGCGTCCGTTTGTAGGTGGCGCCCAGTATTTCCTCAACTCCAAGCTGCCGCGCGACACGGTCACGCAGTGAGCGGGGGGCAGGCGCTGAACATCGCGAAACGTGGTCGTAGCTTCGTTGAAGTTCAGCCCGAACAGCAAGAAGTCGGCGATCGCGGAATCGTTTAGATCGTCGGAGACATCGGGATGGGCTCTTATGCAATTGAGGGTGTTGCTGAACAGAAAGAGATTTTTTAGGTGCGCGTAGTAAAAGGGTTTGACGCCGAAGTGATCGCGGGCGCAGAACAGCAATTTGTTAGGGGCGTCCCAAATGGCGAACGCGAAATCGCCGCGAAGATGGTCAACGCAGTTCGCGCCCCAAGCGGCGTAACTTCTCAGGATCAATTCGGAATCGGGCGCGGACGCGCCTACGTTGCTATTCCGAGCTGCTGAGCTGGCGGACCAAGGCAGCTCGCTCATCGAGCCGCGCGTCAGCGGTCAGCCACAGCCGATCGTCAAGGCTGCAAAGAGAAGCGCGCCCGCCTCGGAAGGCGGCCGCTACATGGTTTGACGCATGGGGCGGGGCGCAGCTCGGGGTCGGCTGCCGCTCTCCGGCTAGCTCCGACGTGGTCTGCAGCAGCGTGTGCCCGAGGCCAACTTCGCCGTGGTGCCAGATTCCGCTCGCGTCAGGCCCACGGTACGACATGGAATCGGTGAGCGCTTGCAGGAGTTGCGGATCGACTGGCGCGCCGTCTTGGCGGAACATTCCGACAATGCCGCTCAATGAGTCGCGTGCCTCCCAGGGAAGCCCGCATCGTGGAAACGCGGGCAGCCCTTAGGATGCTACTTGGTCGCGGCTGCGTTTCACAACCGATGGAGGCCGAGTGGCTCAAGCTGCGGAAAGACTCTTGCTCACGGGTAGATGGTTCGAACAGGCAATGCCCTAACCATTCGGGTCAGCGCTGCAGCACCCACAAGGAGATCGCGTCGTTTTCGCGCGCGGGCACGAAGAGACGTTGCGTCTTGTGATCCAGCGTCATCGTCTTTGAGCCCTGCACGGTCGGGATCACATCCAAGGCGGTGTATTTGTCGGCGGAGTCTTGATGGAAGGCGAAAACGTTTCCGTCGCCGGTGGAATTGAAGACGACCTTTGCGGCGGGGTCGAAGGCTGAGGCATCCACATGGTCGCCGATGGGATAGGTTGCGATCACTTTGCCGCTGTCGGCGTCGAGCACCGCCATCACCTTGCTGCGGCATCCCAGGAACAGCCGGCGATTGTCTGCGTCAAGCGCCAGGCTAGAAGGAGCTTTGCAGGGAGCGACCTGCCAGCGATCCTTCACCGTCAGCGTTTTGGAATCGATGCGAAGCAACTCACTCTGGTCTTCCAGATTGACGAAGACATTGCCCTTCCCGTCGGCGACCGAAAACTCTGGCCCGCCCTTTAGCTCCACCGTGCCCGCGATACTGTTGTCCTTCGCTTCAATCGCGGTGGAAGCTTCCGCTGTCGCCGTTCATCGCGAATACGCGTTTTGTCGTGGGGTCGTAGACGATCGCGTCGGGGTCCTTGCCTACTTTTACTTCGCCAACTTTCGCGAGCGTCTTGAGATCGAAGACGACCACCGCATCCATTTTCCCGGCGGTAATGAAGCCGCGGCCGAATTCCGGGGCGATGGCAATACCATGAACGCCGGACAAATCGGGTATTTTTCCGACGATGTCGAGCGAGTCGGCATCCAGCACAACAACCTGCGTCGCGTGAGAGACGTACAACCGGCGCGCCGACTCGTCCACGGTCAGGTAGTCCCAGCCGCCGGCGCCGGGCAGAGCGACTTTCTTGAAGACGTGGTACCCCGTGGAGTTCGCGGCGAGAGTTGCGAGAGCGAGAACTGCCGTCAGGATGATTTTTCCGCGTTGCATTTTTCTTTTCCCTCCGTCGCAGTCGAATCGGCGAACGCTTAACTGAAATGGTCAACCGGGTACGTCGTGATGCGGTTGCCATGGTGATCTAAACCCCGCCGTCTCGGAGACGGCGGCTACAGGGACGAGAACAGTCAATGACAACTCCCTGTGCCTGAATCGGTGAAGGTCTTGCCCGCCTCGGGAATAAATTCCCAATCGTAAGCTCCCAGGCCGCAGGGTCAGTTTCAACACGCCGAAGGTGTCGGCGTTGCGAACTTCGCTGTTCGCATGGGGCGGGGCGAAGGGACGGTGACTCTTTCCACCGGTGCCCACAACAAATTCGCGAATCCCGCGCGAGGCATCCGGCTTCGCCAGCGGAGTCTGCGGGGCAAATCGCTCGTAGTCGTGATCGTGCCCGCCCACCACCACGTCCGCATTCGCGTCGTACAGCGCCTGCCAAATCGGCATGATTTCCGGATCGTCGCCGTGCGCACCGCCCGAGCTGAACAGGGGCTTGTGAAAGTAGGCCAGCGTACACGCGACAGGGTGCGCGGCCAGATCGGCGCGCAGCCACTTTTCTTCCGCGGAGCCCGCGTTGCAACCGCCGATGTCGACGCATTCGCTGTTGAGGACGATGATGTGCCAAGAGCCGAGTTCGTAGCTGTAGTAGCCGGCCTTGGGATCTCCGGCGGCCTCGCCGAAGTAGGAGAAATAGTAGGTCGCGCCTTGGGTGTGGAATTCGTGATTGCCCGGGGGACGGCCGGGTGCGCGATTTTGACGCGGCCCCAGGTACGGTCATAGCATTCGAAATTTTCTTTCGTGCCGTCGGGATAAGCGAGGTCTCCCACGGCCATGACGGTGCCAGGGATTTTCTCGAGTAGTTTGGCGGTGGCCTCGGCGCCCGCCAGATCTCTGCAGTCGGCGATGTCGCCCGCGCCGACCAGAATCACTGATTGGTCGCTTTGCGCGGAAGGGAGCGGCGATTTTGCACCGCCCCGCCGCAGGCCACCGAGCAGAACCAAGCAGAGAAATAGGATTGCGGTCGGAGATCTTCTTCATTTTCTTCATCGCGCTCTGGGACTCGATTCGCCGCCCTGGTCCAGAACACGAACTTGCGTCACAATCGAGCCTGCGTAGTCAGGTTAGAACGCCTATAAGACAAACCGCCAGGAAGAAACGGCCGGAGCAGTGACAACAGGGGTGGTCGCTGCTCCGGCCGGGCGAGTCGCTGTCTCGGCGACCCGAACTCAAAACACGCCTATTTTTCCCGTGCACGGCGACCAGCGGAAGCCCGCCGCATAGTGGGCTTGTAGTATTCGCGCTGGATCATGTATCGGGTACTGCCCTGGTAGAAGCCGAAAACTTCGTTGTCGAGATTGAGGCCGTAGGCTACAAACTCAGGCCATGGGCCAAGCGAATGCTGCCCTGCGCGTCGATTTCGAGGTGAGAATATAAGTAAACGTCGCCATCGGGCCCTTTGACGCCGCCGGGTGTCGGGGTCGAAGGATTGCCGTCGAGCGTGGGCGTGCCGTCCTGATATTGATACTGGAGATATTGGCCTGGTTGTAGGACAAGCCGACACGAATGGAGACGCGGCCGCGATCGTAGGTCGGGCTGATGTTCCAAGTGTTCGGGGCATTACGCAAAAGTCGTGGGTGATCGGAACGCCCTGGCAATCCGCTGGCGCGCGAGTCGGTATAGCCATAGTTCGCCGAGATGCCGAGGCCGCTCGACGCCCCGGAAGGAACGTAAGGTGCTGGAGATAAGCCGCTTCAAATCCAGCGATCCAAGCGCTTCCCGCATTAATCGGCTGGGTAACGTGTACGTTCCGATCGGTGCGACTGGGGAGGGCTGGAAATTCATTAGAACAAAGCTCTGCGTCACAATTGGGTCGGTATAGGTTCTTGTAGAAGAATCCAGCAGTGATCATCCCAAAAGGGTTCAGGTAGTGTTCCACAAGAACGTCAACGTTATCGGCGGTTTCGGCTTTGAGATTGGGTTCCCAAGGAAGCGGTATTTTTGATCGACCCCGGGCTGCCAGTGGTCGTGAAGGTAACCGCCTGCGCGATGTCCTGAGGGTCTGGCCGTGAAAGACCCCGCCCATAAACCAAGCGAAGGTTGGTGCTGCTGTTGAAGGCATAGCGCAGCGAGGCGCTGGGCAGAACTTTGATGTAAGAGCCGCTGGCCTTGTCCGTCAGGGTATTCGTCGTGGTATCAAAAGAAATGTGTCCAGATTCGTGCCTTCAAAGCGTACGCCCGCCACGAGGCGAATACGGCTGCTGAGATCAACAGTGTTCATTATGTAGCCGGATGAGACTTTTTCCACCAAGCTGTAATTGGCAGGATCTGCTGCGAAAGTGCTGCGCGGTGAAGTCGCCAGGATTGGCAAACAGGAAATTGCGAATGGTCTGATAGTTGGGATTGTAGCCCAGCTTGTAAGTGCCGCCGTAGTAGTTGTCGTTGCTGAAGCCGTTGGGGAACTGGCTCAGCAGTATCGTGCCGGTGGGCGTATACCCGATGTTGTAGGTGTTGTCGAACTTGTGGGCATTGCGGAACTTACCGCCAATCTCGATGGTGGCCAGGTGCGAACCAAGATGGTAGCGCTTGCCCATGGCGCCGGCGCCCTGGAGGTTCAATTGAGCGCTTTTTCCATGAGAAATCTGAATGTCACTCATGGCCATGGTCGTCGGGTCGTATGCTTCCGTGAAACAGACCGGGGTAAACTGCGGGCGGTAAATGTCTGTGGTCGCCGAAGGACTATATTGGCAAGCACTGCTGCCCAAGGTGCTGGAGAAACTAGCTTGACCAGGGGAGGAGTTGAGATCACGTGAACGGGAAACCGAAACGTCCCAGGAATACCAGGTGCTAGTGAACACGTGCCTGCCACCGACGACGAGGCTGGCGACAGCGATGTCTGGACGACGATCTTGGGTGTCAAACGAAGGCGTGCCGCCGTTGGAATCCGAGCAAGCCGGCGTTTTGCGTATTGTCGTTCAGAGAATAGACCCAGCGGTCACCGTAGTTTTGGAAGTCGGAGTACAAGAAGCGAGCATAGACGTTCGAATCGTTGCCGAGTTTGTAATCAGAGCTGCCAGCGAGCCCCCAGCGAGTGCGGTAGTACCGATATTCGCGGACGTCCATGGCGTCGATGAAGCGTGGCTGCCCCGGAAGAGCCGTGGCGATGTCTGATACTGGTTCGATGTCGTCGATCCCGCGTCCGTTCCAATCGTACGAACCTCCAACCAGGAGGCCGAAGCGCTTGCTGTCGCCAAACCGTTGGCCGATCGTGCCCGTTGTCTCGACCAGACTGCGTCCTCCCAGGATGGGGGTATAGCCGCTCATTCCACTGAGCGCGACGGTGGGCCGCTCGCCCGCCGTCTTGGTGACGAGGTTCATGGAGCCGCCGATGCCGTCCCCATCCATGTTGGCTTGCAGCGTCTTATTGATTTCGACGGACTCCACGATGTCTGCGGGAATGGCGTCAAGCTTGATCTGGCGAACGCCAGTTTCGGGAGAAGGGACGTTGACTCCGTCGATCGTCGTGTTCGTGAGGCGCGGTTCGGTGCCGCGCACCTGCACGTATTTGCCTTCGCCTTCGTCGCGTTCCAGCGTCACACTGGGCAAACGGCCCAGAGCGTCAGCCAGGTTGGCGTTGGGCAGGCTGCGAATCACATCGTCGGGAAGCACCTGCACAATGTTGTCGGCGGTCCGCTGGCGGTTGATGGCTTCCGCTTCCGCGGAGACACGGTCGGCGGTCACAAGAACCTCTAAGTTCTGCGCTTCAATAGCGAGATTCGCGTCTACCCTCACAGTCTGGCCGGCGGCCACATCCAAAGTTTTCGTAAAGGTCGTGAAGCCGACATAGCTGACCGTGATCGTGTATTTCCCAGGATTTAGATCGTTTATAAAAAACTGCCCCAGTACGTCCGACACAACGCTGATATCGCTGGGCTCCAACTGAATCTGCGCGCCTTGCAAGACACCCTCGGACGTATCTGCGACTTTGCCGGTGATAGTGCCCTTCGCGCTTTGAGCCATAACGCCAACCGCAGATACGAGGGAGACAAACATCCCCAGGATGCTTAGCTGCCATAGTTTTCCGGAAGTACTCAAACTCATAGATTGAATCCTCTTCTCGCGATCAAAATAGAATGGCCGTCGGGCCTGTTTGCGAACGACTTCGGGTCTCATTTCCCGTGTCGCTGGGTGGAAACTTGATATGTTTCTACCTTCCGGCTAGGTCACCGTCGGTGAACAAGCGTTAATGGGGTGTTTAAAAGAAGCTGAATTTTTTTCAGTCAAGAGGGCTGGTACTAGATCCGGGTCAAACCGCCTGTCCGGCGGGTAGGGAAACCCGGAAAACCGAACCTGCACCGGGCGTACTTTCGACCGCGATCATCCCGCCGTGCGACTGAGCAATCCAGCGCGCAATGGCCAGGCCCAATCCCGCTCCGCCGGTGTTCTTGGAGCGCGCGCGGTCCGCGCGGTAAAACCTGTCGAAGATACTCTTGAGATCGTCTTGGGCGATGCCGATACCCGAATCGCGAACGCTGATCCGTGCTTCGCTCTGATCATGAGAAAGTGCGATTTCGCAGCGTCCACCCGGCGGGGTGTACTTGACGGCGTTGTCCAGCAAAATCAAGAGCAATCGGTCGATGGCGATCGCGTCGGCCGTGACCCATACGGGATTGGCCGGGTTCGATGTCACGTTCACATTTTTTTCTGCGGATAGCAATGCCGCCCGCTCCTGGGCCTTGCGCACATGCGCGCCGAGATCGACGCGATGCATGTCCATTCCCAGCGCTCCCGCGTCCGCCCGGGCGAGAGTCAAGAGGTTTTCCAGTAGCTCCGAGGTCTCCAGGGAGGTGGCCAGAATCTTGGACAATGCATTGCGATACTCGGCGACGGTCCTCGGTCTTCGCAAGGCAATCTCCGCCGTCGTTCGCATGACGGCGACGGGCGTGCGCAGATCGTGCGAGGCGTCTGCCGTGAATTGCGTGATCTGATTGACGGATATCTCGATGCGACGCGAGCATGGCATTGAGAGTCTGCTGTCAGCCTGCCGCAATTCATCGCGGGCCCTGGGGACTTCCAGACGGCGCGACAGATTCTGCGCGCCGATAGACTCGGCGGTCTCGATGATGCGCTTAACGGGAGCCAGGGACCATCCGCTCAACCAGTAGCCGAGTAGCGAGGCCAGCAAAACCAACAGAGGCAAGGCCTCCTTTTCGATGAGGCGGAAATGATCCAAGGCCTGATCGAACGGCTCGGTGGGAACCGCGGCGTGGATTTCGTAGTACTTGCCGGCCACCTGAACCTGCTGGAGAGCGATCCGATACTGGAGGGAATCAAGATTGGCGGTGAAGAACGAAACATTCTGACTCTGGGCCGGCGGCAGAGGAGGGTAGGCGAGCGTGAAGCGCACTGGGCGAAAGATCCAGTTTCCGTTTTCGTCAGCGACCTCGAAGAGGGCACCGTTCGCCCACACTTCGGAAAGGTCCCGAAGTTGGGCCTGAATCCTTTCGTCTCCCAGATCCGCACGGTGCGTCAGTAGCCGGTGTATGGTCTCGAGATTGGTCCGCGAAGCGTCGTTGACCGTGACTTCAATGCTGCGCTGGAAGCCGATGTCGCAGATCCAGAAAAAAGCAGCAAACGACAAAGCTAAAACGGCGAAATGCAGCGCCGTGAGGCGTGCGCGGATTGGGAGATTGAGGTTCAGTTCAAAACTCCAACGGAATATCCGAATCCGCGATGGGTATGAATCAGCTTCGTGCGCGTTCCGTCGCCTAATTTTCTTCGTAACAGGCGGATAAACGCGTCGATGGTGTTCTCCCCGATGTCACGCCGGCTGCCCCAGAGGGTTTCGAGTATCGCGTGGCGCGACACCACGACACCGCGGTTCCGGATGAGCAGCTCCAGAAGCCGGAATTCCGTCAGCGAGAGGTGAATTTCCCGGCCGCCCGCGGAAGGTGCGGTACGTGGTGGTGTCCAAGACCACATCTTCCACTTCCAGCACGTTTCGCGGCCTTTCCGCGCGCCGCCGCCCCAGGGCTCGCACGCGGGCCAGTAGTTCCTCGAAAGAAAACGGCTTGGTCATGTAATCGTCCGCTCCGGCATCGAGACCTTTGACGATGTCGGAAAGCGCGTCGCGCGCCGTGAGCATGAGCACCGGCACTTGCTCTCGGCGCAGGCGCAGGTGCTTTGCGACTTCCAGCCCATCCATTCCCGGCAACATGATATCGAGCAGGATGACGTCGAAAGATCCGTTATTGGACAGCGCCAGAGCAGCCCTGCCGTCCCGCGCCAGATTCACTTCGTGAGCTTCTTCGCGCAGGCCGCGCACCAACAGCTCCGCCATTTCCTTGTCATCCTCTACGACCAAAACATTCATGGACATTTCCCCAGCGGATTCTAGGGCAGCGCGTTATGAACGTCGTGTGAATCGGGTGTTACCAAAGGATTTCTTCTATGGGATCGCGGTCTTTCTCGATTGCAGGAAAAACTGAATGGCCGGCGTGAAGATCAGCGATAAGACCATGGAACTTAGCAGGCCGCCGATGACCGCGATGGCCAGCGGCTGTAGCATCTGCGAGCCCGCGCCGATGGCAAAGGCGAGCGGAAGCATTCCGGCGACGGTCGCGAGGGCGGTCATGGCGATGGGGCGCAACCTTCGACGTCCCGCTTGCACGAGCGCCTCTTCCAGCGGAGCGCCCAACGCGCGAAAACGGTTCTCTGCGTCGAGCAACAAGATGCCATTCTTCGCCACGATTCCGACGACCATGATCATGCCCATGAAAGACGCGACGTTGAACGTGGTGCGCGTGATCAGCAGCGCGAAGAAAGTCACCGAAGGTCGAAAGCAACGCAGAGGCCAGAATCGCCAGCG
Organism: uncultured Acidobacteriota bacterium; assembly: GCA_963810355.1. Taxonomy (GTDB): domain Bacteria; phylum Acidobacteriota; class Terriglobia; order Acidiferrales; family UBA7541; genus Acidiferrum. The sequence goes on along the minus strand of CAWENU010000005.1, from coordinate 119,933 downwards.
GGCGCGGAAAATGTTCGAAACTCAAAAAGCAACACGATAAAAAGCAGCAGCAATGCCAGAACGAGCACCATCGAGAGGTCGCGAAACGACCTTTGTTGTTCCTGGTAGGTGCCGCCGTACTCGAGGCGGATCGCTGGAGGCAAATGCAAATCATTGACTGCCTTCTGAACCCCGGCGATTCCCTTCCCCAGATCGACGCCCTCCAGGCGACCCGTCACCTGGACCAGTCTTTGCAAATTCTCGCGCGTGATCTCTGTTTGTCCTGGCTCGGACGCGACCGCCGCCAGCGAACCCAGCGTCGCGGATTTCCCGGACGTGCTCGTGAGCAGCGTGTTGCTCATGCGGTCCAGCGAAGAGCGATTGGCATCCGGAAAGCGCACGCGGATGGGATAGACACGGTCATTCAACACCATCGGAGTCGCCGCCGGCGCGCCTTCCAAAATCGCGGCCGCATCGACGCTTACCTCTTCAGGTGTAAATCCCGCGCGCGCAGCTACGATGGGGTTCACCTGAAACGTCACGGCCGGCCCGCTGATCGTATTTTCGATTCCGTCCAGAACGTCCACCACGCCGGGGACTTTCTGTATGGCCTCCGCCACCCGCGGCGCGTTCTGCATCAATAACTTCGGATCCTGGCAAAACATCTTGATCACAATCGGCTCCGGCTCATTGGACAAATCGCCAATCATGTCCTGCAGTACCTGCACAAATTCCACTTTCGCGGAAGGTTCGCTTTGTTCCACCTGGCCGCGGACATCTTCGATGACCTCGTCGATGTGGCGGCTCCGTTTGCGTTTCAGTCTTGACGGTGAAGTCGCCGCGATTCGCCTCGGTAACGGCGGCCAACCCGAGCTGCAGCCCGGTTCGCCGGGAGGTGTTTTCCACTTCGGGAACCGAGCGAAGGATCTCTTCGATGTGACGCAAGATGCGGTCCGACTCCGTCAAGCGAGCTGCCCGCGGGCGTGTAGTAGTCCAGAATGAATCCGCCCTCGTCCATGAACGGCAAAAGATCGGTGCCGAGAAATTGGTAGCAGCCATAGGACAGCGCCATAATCACGACTGAACTCGCCAGCAATACCCACGGCCGGTGCAACACGCTCTTCAATATGCGGCTGTAGAACTCCACGATTCGTCCGAAAAATCCCGAGAGATGTTTCTCCTCGGCGGCTTGAATGGCGGCCGCGTCTGGTTTGCCAGGCTCATCGGATTCGCCCTCTGCCTTTGCAGACTTGACTTTGCGCATTACGAAATACTGGCTCAGCGTCGGCGTCCACGTCAGTGCCAGCAACAGTGAGCTGAACAGTGAAACCGTCATGGTGACCGCAAGCGCGCGAAAGAACGAACCAGTCACTCCCGTGATAGCAATGAGAGGAAGAAAGACGACGATGGGCGTCACGGTCGAGCCGATCAGAGGCACGGTTATCTCGCGGAGAGCGCTCTGGATCGCCTGCAAGCGCCCTTCTCCCGCGTCGCGGTGCAGGACGATGTTTTCCAGCACCACGATGGCGTCGTCGATCACGAGTCCCACAGCGGCCGCAAGCCCGCCGAGGGTCATAAGGTTGAAGCTTTGCCCACTAAATTTTAGAACGATGAACGTAAGTAATAGCGTGGCGGGAATCACGAGAGCCGCTACGATCGACGTCCCCCAGTCCCGCAAGAAGAGCACGAGAATCGCCGACGACAGCAGCAATCCCAGGAGCACCGCGTCCCGCACACTGGAAATCGAGTCATGCACGATCGTCGATTGGTCGTAGAAGGGCTTTAGGTCGATTCCTGACGGAAGAGATGCGCTCAACTCGGCGATCTGAGCGTGCACTTCGTCAGCCACGGCGACCGTGTTGCTGTAGGGCTGCCGGTTCACACTGACCAGCACAGCGGACTTTCCGTTCGCAGTGACGATCGTGTAGACGGGCTGGACCGAGGAGCTGACTTTCGCCACGTCTCCCACGCGCACCGGGACGCCTGCCGTCGTCGTCTTCACGACAACTTGACCGATATCTTCTAGCGAATGCACCTGGCCGCTTACCAATCCCAGGACGAGGTGGTGGTCGTGCTCGATCAACCCTGGCGACTCAATGAGATTGGTACGACGTATGGCCTCCAGCAAATCCGTCACGGTAACCCCGGACGACAACAATTGCGCGGGTTCCGGCGTAACCTGAAACTCCGGCACACGGCCGCCTTGCACCAACACCGTTGCCACGCCGTCCAACCGGTTCAAACGCGGCTTGATGTCGTAGGTGGCGATTTCCCACAGCTTCGCTTGCGGCACCGTTTCCGACGTCAAGCTGTACCCGATGATTGGGAATGTCGCGAAAGTCAGACGGTGGGTTTCGACCTTTGCGGTCGGCGGAAGCTCTGCTTCGGTTCGCGCCACCACCGCGTCCACGAACTGCAGTGTCTGGATCATGTTGACGTTCCAGTCGAAGAACAAGTCCACTTCGGCCGACCCGCGGCTGGTGATCGATTTCACTTTCTGCAAACCAGGTACGCTGTTCACGGCTTCTTCGAGTGGGCGCGTGATGGTGACCAGCATCTGGTCGATCGGCATCACCCCGTTGTCCACCCCAATTACGATGCGCGGGAAATCCGTGCTGGGGAAAACCGACACCGGAATGAAGAACGCAAGATAAGCCCCAACCAGCGCCAGGCTGATCGTCAAGAAAAAAATCGGACGCGACATCCGCTGGAACCAGGGGAGTTTGTTTTCGTTGTTTTCGAACGACTGGTCCGCGGCACGACTCGCGTGCGAATCCGGCGGCATCGGGTTCACTCCTTAACCGGAGTTTCCGGCTTCTTCGCCGGGCCGCCCGCGGCGTCTGCTTTGTCGTCACCGGCTTCTTTGGAGGGTGCAGCTTCCTGCAGTTTGATTTGCGTCTTGTCCGGCAGTCCGTAGCCCCCGGAAACAATCACCTTTTCGACAGCATCCAGCCCGCTTATTATTTGAACGTCGTCGCCATTGCGGATTCCCACCTTTACGACCTTCTGATGGGCATGCTCGTCGGAGCCCGCTACCACCACGTAGTCGGCGCCTTCCGCATTCTTAAACACCGCTGCCGCTGGCACCACGAGCGCGTCTTTCACCGTTTTCGCCACCATCGAGACTTGCGCGGTCATGCCCGGCTTGAGTCTCGCGTCGGGCTTCGCCACTTCCACCCAGACTTCCACCGTCGTGCTGCCAGGGTCGAGCGCCGGACTCACGAGACTCACTCGCCCATGAATGGGATCGTCGGATCCCGGCACCCGTACGTCTGCCGCGTCTCCCACCTTCAAGGACGCCGCCTCCGCGCGTGAGATGTGCGCTTTCGCAATCAGTTTCGAAAGATCCATTAGAGTCATCAACGGCTGGTTTGCTGCGGCGAGTTCGCCCGCGTATTGAGGGCGATCGGTCACCACGCCATCAAGCGGGCTCCGGATTTCGGAATAGCTGAGAGCCGCTGTCGACCCCAGCAATTTTCCTTTTGCGGCGCCCAATTGCCCTCTCGCGGACTTTAGTGCTTGCTGCTCGCCGAGCCGCTTCAAGTCTGCGAGTTGCCGCTCCGCGACATCCGACTGCGTCTTGGCTTGTGCCAGCGCAACTTGCGCTGCGTCCAGGTCCCTTCGCGGCAACGCTCCCTGCTGGAACAAATCCTTGCGGCTGTCGTACACCTTTTGCGCCGCTTCGTATCCGGCCTTAGCCGAGGCCGCCTCCAGTTCGGCCTTCTGCATCTGCTGTGGAACTCCAGCCTCGACCGTTGTCGCGTAACTCGCCTCAGCCTGTTCGAACTCGCCTTTGCTCTGCTCCGCCGCAGCCGCCAGATCCGCATTTTCGAGAACCGCCAGCAGCTGCCCTTTGTGGACGCGGCTGCCGCGTTGCACTTTGAACTCCCGGATCGTCGACGTGATTTTTGGCATGATCACGGATTGCTGCACCGGAAACACCACCGCCTCGGCCGTCACCACTTCCGAAATGGCCGTGCGCTCCGCCGGCGCCGCTTCCACGGTGACCACCGGCTCCTTTTCCTTTTCGCTCGGGCTGCAACCCGCTACGCTCATCGCAATGAACAGCATCAGCGGCGCAGCGAACAGCGCGACCACCGCCGAACATCGCTGTTGCACGCAAATCCTGCTGGCGCTCATTGCGTCTTCAACACTCCTGTCAACGTCTGCAAATTTGCGAGCGTTACCTGATATCTCACCGCTCCGTCTTGGTATGCCGAATTTGCTTGGGCGTTCACGGCCTGCGCATCGCTGACCTCTAGAATCGTTCCCTCCGAGTTCCGGTAGCGCAGGGTCGTCAATTTCAGACTCTCAGCGGCGAGATCCACCGAGCGCCGCAGTCCGCTCAACTCGTTTAACGCCGCCTCCGCCTCCGCATAGAGCGATTGAACTTCAGCCAGCAGCTTCCGCTGCGTCAGAGACAACTCTCGCTTGGCCTGCGTCCTTCGGAGTTCCGCTTGCCGCACACGACTCTGCGTCGCTCCCCAATTCCAAATGGGAATACTCAGAGTGGCGACGGCTGACGAGCCGAGGTTGTTCACTCCATCGGTCTTCGTAGCAAAATGCACTGCGTCAATCCCGTAAAAATAATCAACGCTCAGCGACGGCAAGTACCCTCCTCGCTCGCCATACACCTCCGCGTTTGTAACCTGCACGGCTTCCAAGGCCGCCCGTACGTCCGGATTATTCTGAGCCGCCTGCTGTTGAAATTCCGGGAATAACGGCAGCGGTATGTCGCGGTGCAAATCATCCGTCAATTCGAAGTCATCGCGAAGATTGGGGAAAACCAGCACGGCAAAGTCCAGCCGCGCATTGACCAACGCCAATTGCGCTTCGCGCAGTTGCCGTCGACGGTCGTTGGCCAGCAGCTCCGCCTTGATCTCATCGGCGTGCGCGACCTCGCCGCCATGTTCCAGGTCCTGCGTCAGTTTCAGAAACTTCTCCCCTTCGTCCGCCGCCCGGGAGGCGGCATCCAGTTTCTCTTTTGCTGCTTCCACTCCGTAGTAGCTCTGCACCACCGTGACAATCAATCCACGCGAGGCAATCTCCGCTCGCGCTTTCGCCACCGCCGCCGCCGCCGAGGCCCTCCGGTAGTTCATCAATGTCGCGGCGTCCAGTGCTTCATGAACGTTGCCCTGGCTGATATATTCGTGCACCGCATTGTTGGCGATGAAGATGACTCCGGTCGGCCCGTGATTGGCCTGCGTATAAATTGCGCTGTTGTTGTACACAACGTTCGGAAGCAATACGTCGCGCGCTTGGACGCGGTCTTCCTTTGCGATGGCGGCCTCGGTCAGCGCGGACTGGAGTTGCGGGTCGTTCCGGCGAGCTCTTTCGATCGCACCCTGCAGGCTCAAGCGTTCCAGGTTCGCCTTCGATGCGCTATCTGGCGCACTCTGCTGCGGACTTTGCTGAGCAAGACTTGGAGTGACCGCCAGCAAAAGAGCCGCAAAAATACAAGTTCCTGCTGCGATGAACGCATCGCCATTCACACCACGGAAAACCTTGGATCGTCTTTCAGGCAGGCGCATAGCTCCAGCTCCGAGCCTATGCGGCGGAAGATAAACGAGGGATTAACCGCGGGAAATGGGCAAAAATGCCGTAAAAACGCTGCCTTTGGCAGCGGAGCCGGTCAACTCTAAACTGCCTCCGTGCGCTTCGGCGATCCACCGAGCGATCGACAATCCCAAGCCAGCACCGCCTTTGTCTCCATCCTCGCGAGATCTGGCGGAGTCCACGCGAAAAAACCGATCGAAGATGCGCGCTTGTAGCTCGGCCGGAATTCCAGGCCCTGAGTCGGAGACAATCAACTCATAGCGATTGGCGGCGGCGCGGCAGGCTACGGTCACGCTTCCCCCGCGCGGCGTGTACTTGATCGCGTTGCTGACCAGATTCATCACCATCCGCCGGAGCAGTCCCTCGTCGCCGAAAAACAAACACTCTTGCGAGGTTTCGCATAGCAGCGCGATCTCTTTCTCAACGGCCAGCGCGCGCGCGGAGTGCACGGCCTCCGCCACAAGCTCATCCAGGTAGAAATCACGCTTCACCAACGGGTGCTGCCCCGCATCTGCCCGCGCCAGTGTGAACAAATCTTCCACGATTTGCGAAAGCCGCCCCGCTTCGGCTCGCACGATCCCGAGCGACTCCCGATAGTCTTCCGGCGATCGCACTTCTCGCGACAACGAAACTTCGGCCTCGCCTTGCAAGATCGCCACCGGCGTCCTCAATTCGTGCGAGGCATCCGCCATAAACCGGTGTTGTTGCTCAAACGAGGCATCCAGCCGGTCCAGCAATTCATTGAATGACTTTGCCAAATGCCCAAGCTCATCGCTTTCATTCCGGATCTTCAGCCGCTCGTGCAGATTCGATGCGCTAATCTTCCCAGCCTGCGTGCTCATGGCCACAACCGGCGCCAAACTCTTTTTCGCAAGAAAATATCCCCCTGCGGTGGCCAAAACCACCGCGAACGGTATCACGATCGCAAATGTCCTGACGATTCCTTCGAACGCTTCCTGCTGACGGTGAAGCGATTGCAGAACCACAAGCGTGAATTCCCTGCTGCCTACCGGAAACGTGCGAACCACTCCCCGATACCCGTCTGGTCTTCCGGCCACATTTCCAAAGGTGCGCGTCCCGTGACCGCCGGCGCCTGCCAGCTTTCGAAACGATTCCGAAGTAAACACCGCGGGCGGGAATTCCCGTCGAGCGCCTCCGTCAACCGGCTGGTCCTCGGACGTAATGACGATCCTCCCGTCAGGATCGAGGACCACGAAAGCGTCGTCTCGAAACCTGTGCTCCGCGATCGCTTCCTTCGAGGCCTGCACCAATCCCGGGACGCTCGTGTCGCTTTCCAGTTCCGCATCCACGGTGGTCAGAAACGCATCCGCCAGCTCCGACAGATTGCTGTCGGTGCTCCGCAGAGCGTTCCGCGCCAGCAACAAATACATCGCGCCGGCTAGCGCCAGCAGCACCAGCGCAAGCACCGCGGAATACCACAGCGTCAAGCGGACGCGGACCGAATCAAGCATGGTCCTTGCCTGAGCCCGCGGCCGACTTGGTCGAAGCGCCTCGCTTTGTGTCTTGTTTTCCCGTCTCGGCGCGGTGAGCATCCGCAGCGTCGCCCAGGATGTAACCCGCCCCACGCCGCGTTTGGAGCAACGGCGTCGCCCGGCCCGTATCAATCTTCCGCCGCAGCCGATTCACATAGACCTCGATTAAATTTGAGAACGGATCAAACGTCTCCTCCCACACATGCTCGGCAATCTCCGCGCGCCCCACCACGCGCCCCAGGTTTCGCGCGAGGTATTCCAGAAGCGCATACTCCTTCGTGGTCATCGGCACATCCGCGCCCGCACGCGAAACGCTCCGCGCCGCGGTGTCCAGCACGAGATCGGCGACCGCAAGGCGCGGCGGACGCAACTCACCCGAGCGCCGCAGGAGCGCCCGCAACCGCGCCAGCAGCTCGCGAAACTCAAAGGGTTTTGTCAGGTAGTCGTCAGCGCCGAAATCGAGTCCCGCAATGCGGTCCTCGACGGCATCTTTCGCTGTAAGCATCAGTATCGGAATCTTCTGGCCGGCCGCCCGCAACTCCCGGCACACCGCAAACCCGTCGCGCCCGGGAATCATCACATCCAGCACGATCAAATCATAGGTATTGATCGCTGCCTGGTACAACGCATCGTCGCCGTTCGCAGCCACATCGACGGCATAAGCCTGTTCCCGCAACCCCTTGGCCACAAATCGCGCAATCCGCGCATCATCTTCCACCAGCAACAATCGCATCCTGTAGCCGCCCTCTTCAGAGGGCGGGGTTTAGAGCTACCCCGCCCGGGTCTCCGGTTCGACTCCTTTTTAGCCGGGCCCGCTAACCGGACCGAAACTCACTCAAACAGGAAGCTGCTTTGGCGGATCGACGACGGCACGACGGCTGGCTTCGGCTTGCCAATTTCCTCGCCGGCGACGGCCTTCCATAGCTTGCGGAACTGCTCCACCGAGTCTGGCGCGTGCCCACTGTAATGGTTATTCGCGTACGCGAACACCTTCACGCCGCGTCTCACCACGGGGTAACAATACTTCACCCATTCGCTCATCTCCGCGGTGCGGTCAACAATAACCTTATCCCAACTCAAAGTTTGCCGTTCGATCTCCTTGCGGTCGCCCAGCCATCGGACGTAAGCAAAATCCGTCGTAATCGGATCGAATTTAAGCTCCATGGGCTTCGGCATGTACGACAGATCCTGAAGAACCAGTGCAAACTTGTATTCCCGCAGCAGATCCGCAAGTTCGGCATCCAGCCATTCCCGGTTGCGAATCTCGATCGCAAATCGATACTCGCTCGGCAATTTCTTCAGAAACGGAATCAGCCGATCGGTAAATTCATGCCGGTCCCTGATTTTCCATTTATCGAAAACGGGAAACTGCAGAACCATCGGCCCGCGTTTCTCCCCGAGGATTTTCATCGTGCTTAGAAATTCCTCGAGCTCAGCCCAGCAGTCCACCAAGGCCTTGTCATGCGTGATGCTCTGCGGAACTTTGACCGAGAAAACGAACCCAGCGGGGGTCTTCGCGGCCCAGTTGCTCACCGTCCGCGCGGAAGGGCACCCATAAAACGTCGAATCCACTTCGACCGTCTCAAACTGGTCGGCATAGAAGCTCAGATAGTCCGCAGCCTTCAGCCCAGCCGGGTAAAACGATCCAACCCACCCTGCGGCGGTAAAACCAGAAGTCCCAAGATATACGGACGGCTTGCTCACGCCCGGAATTATACCTCCTGGCATCCAGCTGTGAACGAAATGAGCCGCGCTATACCGCAACGCATTTCTCGCACATCTGCGATACATCCGTTCGGAGAGGCAACATGCCGCAGCACATCTCGGGGGAAAATTCTGGCGGAGGCGTGTGGAAGTCGAATCCACCATTCGACCCGCGAAGGGCCGAATCGCCGGCTTTGAAGGCCGGGAAGATCACCGGACCCTTTTCGCCCCCGGTGCCAAAACATCATAACAAAACTTGAAATCCCACACCGATTCCATCCTATATCTCAGAAAAGTCCCATTCCCACGTTCCGCCACATTTTGAGAGCTTTCATTGTTTTCCATGCCTGCGTTCGATCCTCGAATCGGCTGCCTTTTCAGCTTGTACGCCGGAGCGCTTGTGATGCCCGTCACAACGCTGAGTACCCGGCGTCACGGCAAACCTGTGCCTCCGGCGGCCAGACTTGCACATGAACCGAGGTCACGGAAATGGCCACCAATCTAACGACAGCAACACCTGAACTGGCAGCCAAGCAAGACTTTATCGACATCCAAGCTCCGCGGGATCCTCGCATGGCGACTTGTGCGACGATCGCCGACGCCGCAGTACTGCGCAGAAACGACTTGTTTTCCGAAGCCTTGTTGGAGATGAGCTCGACTCGCCCTCAACGCCGCACGCAGGACTTGGTTATATCGGTCGTCTTTCATGCGGCGGTCCTGATGGCGCTGATCCTGCCGTCACTCTATTTCACGGATACGATTGACCTGAAGAGGTTCGCGCAAACGTTGCTGGTGGCGCCCCCGCCACCTCCGCCACCGGCCCCAATGGCGCAAAGCGTAGCGAAGGTCGCGCCGGCTCCCCGGCGAGTGCTCTCGGACGGCAAACTGCTCGCACCAAAGTTTATCCCACAAAAGATCGTAATGCTCAAAGAGCAGCCTTTGGAACCCGATATCGCCAGCGCAGGGGGCGTGCCCGGTGGCGTTCCCGGCGGACAGATGGGTGGGGTAATCGGAAGCGTTATTTCCGGGGCATCGCGCACATATATTCCGCCGCCCGTGACGAAAGCCCCTCCGCCGACCGCGCCGCTTCGCGTGGGCGGACACGTTAAAGCCCCGCGACTCATCGCGCGGATCGACCCGACCTATCCAGTTTTGGCCAGGCAAGCACACATACAAGGCACCGTATCGATCGACGCCGTGATCGATTCCACGGGCAAGGTGGTTGAGATGCAAGTGGTTTCGGGCCCGCCACTGTTGATTGACGCGGCGCTGAACGCCGTACGCGAATGGAAGTACGAACCCACCTACCTGAACGACCAGCCGGTCCCGGTGCGCTTGATCGTAACCGTAGTGTTCAGGCTCAGCCAATAAGCCGTTGGCCTCGTTGGAGGAATTATGACACTGACAACGTATTTTCTGATTCCCGTGGGAACTCTAATCGCAACGTATGGCATTTATCGACTCGCGCTGGCCTTTGACGTGTACCGTACGTTTCGAGGAAAGAGAATTGTTTCGTGCCCCGAGAATCACTGCCCTGCCGCGGTAGAGGTGGACGCAACAAAGGCAGCCTTGAACACGACTGTGGGAACGCCGAAACTCCAGCTGCGTGCATGCTCCCGTTGGCCGGAACGCCAAAACTGCCCGCAAGGATGCCTGGCGCAGATTGACGAAGCGCCCGAGGCCTGCCTGGTTGAGACCATCGCCAACGGCTGGTATCACGGCCAGAAGTGCGTGTTTTGCCAAAAACCCTTCGGCGAAATCAACTGGCACAGCCACCCGCCCGCCCTGTTGAATGAGGAACGGAAGAGTGTGCTGTGGAACGAGATTCCTGCCGAGTTCCTGCAGGAGGCCATGAAGACCCATCGGCCGATCTGCTGGAGTTGCCACATCGCCGAAACCTTTAGGCGAGAGCACCCGGAAATGGTCGTGGACCGTCCCGAAAGCCCGCTACGCATGAACCTGTATCACTAGCCGAGGACGTCATGGCGAACGATGATCGCGACCTCTTGACGGTGCTCAAGCAAGAACTTGAATTCCTGGAGAAAGGCGGATACCAGCACTCTCCCGAAGCGCCGTGGAGGTCGCGATTCATCTTCGAGGACTCGCCGACCTGCCGAAATCACGGCAAAACGCAAAACCCCCGACCCTGCAGCGAGTGCGTGTTGATCCGTCTCGTTCCCGTGGATTGCCGTGGTGAGAAGATCCCGTGTTAGGAACTCCGAAAACGGTATCCTGACTTTACCTCAGAAAACGAACCCGTGCCCTTCAGAGTGTCTGCAGTTGGAATGCAGACGAGACGGCGCTCGGCCCTGCCCAGTTTTCGTCAACGAGATGTGATTTCTCGTCGGCCTTCCGCGCCGCCTATCGTTTGGCTCTCGCTTGATCCGCGTCATGGACGGATCGCAACTTTGATCACGCCATCGCGGCGTTCGCCGAAGAGCTTATAGGCATCGGTGATCTGATCGAGGGAGAATGTATGCGTCAGCAGTGGCCGAAGATCCAACCGGCCGTGACGCACCAACTCGATGAGCCGGCGCATGCGTTCCTTGCCGCCAGGGCAAAGCGTGGTGATGATCTTGTGGTCGCCCAACCCGGACGCGAATGGCCCCACCGGAACCGACAACTTCCCGGAATAGACGCCAAGACTCGACAGTGTGCCACCGGCGCGCAGCACACGCAGAGCGTTTTCAAATGTCGCCTGTGTCCCAAGCGCTTCAATCGCCACATCAACTCCGGCGCCGCCTGTACGCCGCTTGATTTCTTCGACCACGTCCGTCTTGGTGTGGTCCAGAACCACGTCCGCTCCCATGCGCTTGGCCATCGCAGCCCGCACCGGATCGGACTCCACCGCGATGATCAGGGCGGCGCCCTTGAGCTTGGCGCCCGCCGTGGCGCACAGACCAATCGGACCCTGCGCAAAGACCGCCACCATGTCGCCAATCTGCACATCCCCGCTCTCCGCGGCGGAGATTCCGGTCGAAGCGATGTCCGCCAGAAGCACAACCTGCTCGTCGCTCAAATCGTCAGGAATCCTGGCAAGGTTGGCTTGCGCGTTGGGAACCAGCAGGTATTCGGCTTGCGCTCCGTTGATGCTGTTCCCAAACTTCCATCCGCCGATGGGCCCCCCGCACTGCGACCATTCGCCGCTCAAGCAGTAGTTGCATTGCCCGCACGGCGTAATCGCTCCGACCAGTACGCGCTCACCCACTTTGTAGCCTGTGACCGCCACGCCGAGCTCGTGAATTACGCCCACAGGTTCGTGACCGATGATCAAGCCAGGCTTCACGGGGTATTCGCCTTTGAGGATATGCAGGTCGGTTCCGCAGATCGTCGTCAGCGTCACGCGGATCACCGCATCGCTGGGTCCCGGCGACGGGATGGCAACCTGTTCAATTCCGATCTGGTTCGGCCCCCGAAATACGAGAGCTCTCATCGTCGAAGGAACCGGGTGTTTCTGGGGAATTGCCGCTGCAAATGTTGCGCTCATCGTGACCTCCAATAATCTCGTACCCATTAGCGCAACGACAAAATAAGCACGCCATGACACGAGTCACAGCAGTTCGTGAGGAGCGTCACCCCTGCTGAGGGCATCTCTTAAGTGGGGGCCTCTATGTACGAGGGCTACGCCGACGGACCTCTGGTCAATGTCTCGACGAGAGGTCCGTATGTTTAAGCGGCCAACTTGGTCTTGACCCGACTACGCGTTCGGAATCATGTCCCAAAAGAATCGGAGCAGAGTTCCGTAGTACACAACGACGATCCCCAGACTCACCAAAAAGGTGCTGCGAGCCTTCCCGAGTCCCGAATATTCCTTCATCCAGTGTCTACCGCAGAGAACGATCATCAGCACTGCAAGCAGTGCCGTCGTCGCCGCCACCACGGCCACCAGATTGGCAGTCATTGTGGCGGTTCTCAGTTGCGAGAACTGACGCACCGCGCTGCCCAGAATTCCAGACTCATAAGCGAGGCCTAGCCAAACAACCGAAGCCAACATTCCGATCATGTACGCCCAGCGATCTTCCATGTAGAACAACATGACCAGAATCGCGATGTACAAGATCGATTGATAGAGGTGAATCAGAAAAAAGTTGGGCTCCAGGTGAGTGAGCCAGAGAAAACAGGCAATTTGCGCACTCGCCAGCGTTGCAATATCTCGATACGGTTTCATGGTACCTCCTTCATTCATTCGCTTGAGGAACCTGCTGTCAGCTTAGGAGCACGTTCCAGCTCTCGTATGTGCGTGCCGTCACCCACATAAGTACGTTCAATCACCGAGCCAATAATCTCTAGCGCGTAGCCACGCTTCGAATCTTTTGTTTGACGCCCGCGCCGCCAAGTGATTTACACTATTGGGCTTATGAACACTCTCTCACGCCGCCAGTTTGCCCGGACGATCGCTGCGACTGCAGCCACCTCTTTGGCCAGCGCTTCCCTGCCGCGAATCGCGCTCGCCCAAATGTCGAACGCCACTTTGCTCCGCTTCCCCGCCGACTTTAAGTGGGGTTGCGCCACCGCCTCTTACCAGATTGAAGGGGCTGCCAACGAAGACGGGCGGAAGCCATCAGTCTGGGACACCTTCTCGCACACCCCGGGCAAGACTTTTCAGGGAGACACCGGCGATGTCGCCGACGATTCCTATCATCTCTATAAAGAAGATGTGCGGCTGCTCAAGAATCTGGGCGCGAAAGTCTACCGCTTCTCGGTCTCCTGGTCGCGCATCTTCCCTGATGGGACCGGTCAGCCGAACGAAAAAGGTCTCGCCTATTACCAACACGTGGTTGACGAACTGCTGGCAAACGATATTCAGCCCTACATCACCCTGTTTCACTGGGATCTACCGCAGGCCTTACCTGGCGGATGGGAATCGCGTGACACTTCAAAGGCTTTTGCCGACTACGCCGGCTATGTTTCGAAGCATCTGTCCGATCGCGTCAATCACTTTTTCACCACCAACGAATTCGTCTGCTTCACCGATCTGAGCTACAAAACCGGCCAGTTTGCGCCGGGCAAGAAGCTTCCTCCCGCTGAGGTCAACCAGATCCGCCACCACGGCATACTCGCCCATGGACTGGCAGTGCAGGCCATCCGCGCCAGCGCGAAGAGCGGAACCCTAGTGGGCCTCGCCGAAAATGCCAACGTCTACGTGCCAGTCATCGAAAGTCACGAGCACATCGAAGCCGCCCGGCGTGCCACTCGCGAAGGCAACGCTCCGTTCCTCACCGCCCTCATGGAAGGAAAGTACACTGACGGGTATCTTCAGCGCGAAGGAGCCAACGCTCCCAAGGTCGAGCCCGGCGACTTTAAGGCCATCGGCAGCCCGCTCGATTTCATCGGCCTCAACGTCTATACCCCGGACTATGTTCGCGCGGACGGTTCGCCGGCGGGCTATGTCATCGAGCCCCGGCCCACTTCGTATCCGCACATGGCCTCGCCGTGGATCAACATCGGTCCGGAAGTGCTCTACTGGGCCATCCGCAATCCCAGCGATATCTGGAAACCGAAGGAGCTGTACATCACCGAAAATGGATGCTCGTCCGACGACGTAATCGCCGCGAACGGGCACATCGAAGACACCGACCGGGTGATGTATCTGCGCAATCACCTAACGCACCTGCACCGCGCCGCCTCCGAGAACTACCCGATCAAGGGATACTTCCTCTGGAGCCTGATGGACAACTTCGAATGGGCGGACGGTTATAGCAAGCGCTTCGGCATTCACTACGTGGACTTCAAGACGCAAAAGCGCACTCCCAAGCTGAGCGCGGAGTGGTACCGCGAAGTAATCCAGCGCAACGCGGTGGTTTGACGACCGGCCGATTCCCTTGTAGGGGCGGGGCTCGCCCCGCCCGACGCTGCCCGCACTAAAAAGTCGCCCGTCACCCGCAAAGCAAAGAATCGGCGATGCCCAAACGGGCGTGTAACAATGTTCGAGGACCGGCGGCAGGCCTTCAGGCGCGTGTCGCTTCTAGCGCCGCACTTTGCGTGCGGATCAGAGCGGCAACTAGATCGTAGAGCGCGCCGCTCGTGCAGACTTCATAATAAGGATGGCTCGACGCGATGCCGATCGCCCCGTCGGGACGCAATTCCCGCGCAAGCCCTTTGCGTAGAACCAACAACTCTACGGAATCCCCCATCGGCACTTCGCCGTAGTGCAACATCACATTTTCCTTGCCCCACGGCATATCCAGCTTGGTCTCGATCGAGTCCAGTGAAATTTCCTCAGACAATTTCTGGAAGCCCTCTTCGTTCAACTCGATCCCGTTCATGTTAAAGCGCACCAGGAATTCGTCCAACTCCTCGGCCGACGCTCCTTCCATGGCGGTCAGAAATTGGAATACGGAGAAATGCGTCTTCTGCCCTGTCATCAGCCGCTTGGCGATCTTTGCGCATCCAGACAGCCGGTCGGACAAATTCAGCGCCTTCGAGATCATGATGCGCGAATCCCCGTCAGTCCAGTAGGTAGGCGCCGACCCTTGAAACGCCACGCCAATCCCGAGTTCCAATGCCGGCAGGTCTGTTGTCGCGGCGCGATCGTTGTAAGAGTTGCAAACCGCGAGGATCTGCCGCGACAAGATGCACGCCTTCGCTACCGCCCGGGCATACGCGCGATTCGACTCCGTCTCGAAAATCGCAAGAATAATTGCGTCTCCCTCGATAAACACTTTTTTTGCCGCGTAGCGATCCAGCAGTTTCTTCACGGGCTCGTGCAAATTCAGGCTGAAGTGCGACGCCGGGCTGAGCCCGCGCGACAACAGGTCCTGCGTCATCTTCGTCGAGCCGCGGACGTCCGCCTTGATGATCACGTGCGACACGACCTGGTCCTGATTCGGCTTGGCCTCCTCTTGCAGCACGCACTCGTACAAACGATTGTTCATTCGCGACAACTCGCGCGCTTGTTCGGTCGTAACCAGGTTGATCCGCTCCATGCAGGTGGTCAGGTGCTCGGCATTCCGCACGTCCCGCCGCAGCCGCAGGAAATCACCCGCGAAACGCACCACGAAACTCAGTTTTTCTTCTCGAGAGAAACGCCTTATCTTCCGCGATAGATCCTCGATCGGCTTTAGCGACAACTGCCGCGCGGGCACATGCTTCAATACGCCCTCAACGCGCTTCATCTCTTCTTTCGAAACCAAGGCCTTCCGAAGCTGCTGCAAATGAACCGGAGGACTGTATTCTGCCGAGATAGCACGAATCTCGTAACTTGCCAGCACGTGATAAATAATTTCCTGCTGTTCCAAACGCTCCAGCAATTCCGACAGCAGTTTCCCGCGAAGGTTTCCCTCTCCCGCATTAACGGATGTGTGATCGAACAGTCGCTTGGCATTCTCCGGATCGTTCAAGTAGTCGCCTAAGCGGCCCTTGTAGTCCTTGGTCAGGAACTCCAGCTTTTGTTTTGATGCCTCAATCTGGGGCCCGATTTCCTCCAACTTCACTTCCTGATGCTTCAATCGGGCTTCCACGTCGCCGAGCGACGCTTTCAAATCCGAGGGATCCCCGGAACTCAAGAACTTGTTTAAGAAGCCGTCGCCTCGATCGAGCCGTTTTCTCAGGCTCTCACGCTGCTCTTCCAGGTTGGCGATCTCGTCGCGCATGCGTTGCGCCGACTCCATCAGCGTCCTGTGGCTTTGGCTCGCATCGGTGTACGCGGAATCCTGGCTGATCGCCAGCCCTGCGTCTCTCAGGAAATCCTGAAACAACTCGTCCATGGCCTCGAAACGGTCGGGATCGCGAACATAATTCCCCAGCAGCACGTAGTGCTCCAGAAAGAACACGTCGTCCTTGCCGCCATCCAGAAACACCAACCGGTTTTTCAGCAGCTCATAGTACGCAGAGAAATCCTCCCCAAAGAGCGCACGCCGCGCCTTCGACACCACATTGTCTTCCGCATCCCCCACCATCTGGGCGATCTGCTGTCCCACCCCTCGTACCACCACACGCCGGGAGGACTGCAACTCCGACAATCGCGACTTGATCACGTGCGCCTGCTGGCTGCGCTCGAAATGCTCGCCGCGCTGACGAATCCACTCCTTGCCTTCCAGGATCAGATTTGCAAATTGGTTGCCGATCTCGACGGTCAGAAACTTCAGCAGCGCCAGCCGGAAAAGCAGGTCGATCTCGATATTTTTCTGAAATTTGGCCTGCGTCAGGGCACTCTGCAGAAGATCGGTAAGTAGCTTCCGGTAGGCGGCATTGTCCGGGGCTTTGACGGTGCGCAACTCGATCCCCGAAAAATACGTCGCCTTCGTGCTTTGGCGAATCAGCTCGAACAAATAGTCGCGCGAGGCCTGGACGAACTTCGGGCTAAGAAACACATCGTGGTGGATGTTATCCACACCAATGGCCAGCGACCCCATAGGGATCGTGGTGTTGTAGCTCTTAAGCTCAATCCGGGCCTCTTCCGTCGCGATAGGCGTAAGGATCTCGTAGGCCATGTAGTCTCGCCAGAAGGGCTTTTTCCAAGCTAGCAGTGGCACGCGAGCCGGGCAATAGCCACCGCTACCACCGTTGGCGAGACAGTTAGCCAGTAAGAGGTCGGAGCGCCCTGTAGCCGCGGTCTCCGAGACCGCGGGGTTTAGACTCCAATGAACCCACGCGCACCCGTAATGCAAGCTCTGCTCGTGGTAGGCACGCTGGGCAGTAAACCTCAACCCACCAAAATCCGCCGCGAATCCCCGCCCACATGCTCCAGCCGCACCCGAACCTGTGGCCAGGGCGACTCCAACGGAAACTTCTCCGACCATTCCAAAATCATCACCGCCGGCGCGGCAAAAACATCCTCCAACCCCAGTGTCTCAAAATCATGAAAACTCTCGATCCGGTAAAGGTCCCCGTGATAAACCTTCGCCGCCCCTCCGTAGACATGCACCAGCGTAAACGTCGGGCTAGTCACCTCATCCTCAGCCGCCGCCCCCAGCCCCGCGACAATCCCCTTAGTCAAGGTAGTCTTCCCGCTCCCAAGCTCGCCCGTCAGCAACAGGAGAACCGGCGCCTTCAGCCGCCCCGCGAATTCCCTGCCCCACGCGATGGTCTCTTCCGCCGATCGCGTAATCACCTCTTCACCCACGCCGCTGCAGCTCCCGCAAAAGTCTCAGCCGCGCCGCAGGCACCGCCCGAGCCACGTCCCCGGCCACGAGCCCCGACAGGTCCGTGCCCGCCGTCGCAACCTCCGCAGCCGCCCCATGCAAATAAACTCCCAGCGCCAAAACTCGCAGCCAATCGTCGGTCTTGAACTGCCCGGTCATCGCCGCAAGTACCCCGGTCAGCACATCCCCCGACCCACCCTTCGCGAGCCCAGCGTTACCGGTCGCGTTAACAAAGGTCCGCCCATCCGGCGCGGCCACAATGGTATGCGATCCCTTTAAAATCACGTGCGCGTCCCATCGCTTCGCCGCATCCTGCGCCGTCTTCACACGATCCGCCTGCACTTCTTTGGTCGAGCAATTCAGCAACCGCGCCATCTCCCCCGGATGCGGCGTAATCGCGAGAAATTTCGCCTGTCGATCACGCAAATCGTCAGCGCGACGCCCGAAAGCGTTCAAGCCATCGGCGTCAACAATTACCGGTACCTCACTCCACTTTACAATTGTTCGAATAAATTCCTGCGTCTCGTGATGAGTACCAAGCCCGGGACCCACAGCAAGAACCGTCTTCCCAGCTTGGAGAGCCCAGAACCGGATCCGATGTCCTTTCAGGAACTTATCGATCTCTTGCCGATCGCCCGATTGAGGTAGCGGCGGCCTATCGACAAAATTCCGCATAGAAGCCGTGCCCGCGTCGGTCGACACCAGAGCCTCAGTCATATATTCCGGATGCGCCGCAGCCACAATCGGAAGCACCACATCCGGCGTCGCCACCGTAACGAGACCCGCCCCAGCAAACAACGCCGCGCTCCCCGACATGACCGCCGCGCCACTCTTACCCTGCGACCCAGCCACTACGAGGATGTGCCCGTACAAGCCCTTGTGCCCGTCCGTAGTCCGCACCAGCGGCAGCTCCGCAAACTCCCCCGGCTCACTCCACCGCAGCAATCCCTTGCCAACCTCTTCCACCAGCGCCACCGGCGATCCGATATTCACCACACGCAGCGACCCCGCGGCCTCACAATCCCGCGACACCAACTGCCCCACCTTCGGCGCCGTAAACGTCACCGTATGATGCGCCCGCAGAACCGGCCCCTCCCCCGCTCCTCCATCCGAAGGCAATCCCGAGGGCGTATCCACCGCAAAAATCGCCGCAGGCCGCGCCGCCGTCGCATCCCGCGACATCCGGTTGATGTCCGCAATCGCCTGCCCCACAGCGCCAGATGCCACCCCACGAAATCCAGTCCCGAATATCGCGTCAACAATAACGTCGGCACCGCCAACCTCAGCCCGCACCGCCTCCCATGACTTTTCGTCCGGAACGGAAATGATGTCGCCACCCAGATTGCGCCAGCGATGAAAATTCGTCGCCGCATCGCCTCGCAAATCATCCAGCCCCGCAAACAAATACACGCGCACGCGTTCCGCCGCCGGGTTCAAATGCCGCGCCACCACGAACCCGTCTCCGCCGTTGTTTCCCTTGCCGCACAGCACGGAAATGGTCGGCGTATGCAATCCAGCATCGCGCATCCATTCCGCAAAACAGTTCGCCGCGAGAGTTCCGGCGGTCTCCATCAATTGCAAGCTGGCAATTCCGAGCCGCTCGGTGGTCAAGCGGTCAACTTCACGCATCTCTTCCGAAGTAAGGGCTTTCATGGCAGGTTCAAAGAACGAGCGAAACAAGCGCGATTGGTAGCGCCGGCTTGCCCTGAGTTTCGAAGGCCATCCTGCCGGCTCCGCGCAAGCCAAATCCGTCGACCCGCGACCACCCCGCCCACCCCGAAATACGGAACCCTGTAGCCGCCCTCTCCGAGAGGGCGGGGTTTAGACGCCGCCCCACCAAAACCCAACACGCTGAGCGGAAGCGTCGCACCGTAGCCTTTCCGAACCTCCGGCAAAATCAACATGTCCCACAATCTCAAAGCATCCAGCCGCCGCTGACATTCACGACCTGACCGGTCACATACTCCGCTTCTTCCGAAGCAAAAAACGCCACGGCATTCGCCACATCCTCCACGGTAGGCGGCCGCCCAATCGGAAATCGCGCATCCCGAATCTTCCGCGCCTCACCCAAAGTCAACTCATTCTCATCAATGCTCGAAGGGTTCACCACGTTGACGGTAATCCCATTCTTCGCCTCTTCCAGCGCCAATGACCTCGACAAAGCCACCACCGCCGCCTTCGCCGCCGCATAAGCCGAAATCTTCGCCTGACCGAAAGCCCTCTCCGCCCCCACCGCACCCAAATTAATGATCCGTCCCCACCGCCCCCGCCGCAAATGCGGAAGCGCCGCCCGGCTGACATAAAGCACCGTCATCAGGTTCGACGAAATGATATTCCGCCAATCTTCCAGCGAAGACTCCGCCAGTGTCCCCCACCGGAAATCACCCACATTGTTCACCACGATATCAATCCGCCCGAAGCGATCCACGACGGTGCGCAACAAATCCTCGGAGCGCGCGGCATCATTAATATCCGTCTCCACCGCCACGCAGTCCGCGCCCTTCTCCTGCAACAACCGCAAAGTCTGCTGCGCCGCCACTTTATTCGAGCGATACGCAATAGCCACCCGCGCCCCATCCTGCGCAAGCTTCACCGCAATCCCCCGCCCGATCCCGCGGCTCCCGCCAGTAACCAAAGCCACCCGATTCTGCAGCGTCATCCCTCTCCCCGCACCAAATCATAAAAGCGATTCAGTATAGCCCAGCCGACAGGACTCCAGCATTCCGACTCCAACTTCGACGCCAGGTCAATTTCCGGTGACGCAACCAGCCACGTGCCTGCGATCAGCCAGACGAAACTTCCCAATACTCACGACCACCAGCCAATCACAGTGACCCGTGTTTCTCCGAGGGCCATGATTTGAGGCTGTGATATGCTGTGCCGAATCCAACGGCAAAAATGGAAGTTTCTGTTTAGGAAGGATCAGCCATGGAGCGCAAAAGCAAGCCCACGACTACCATTGCGATAGCCACGGCCGCACTCGCCGTCCTCGTCGCCACGGCCGTTTACGCTCAAGACAAATACGCGCTGAAATCGCCGAGCGGAATCGCGTTCTCCGACTTCAAGGGATACGAGGACTGGTCGGTGGTCTCCTCCGCCCGGACCGACGAAGTGCTCAAGGTCATCGTCGCCAATCCGGCCATGATCAACGCGTACAAGTCCGGCATTCCGGGCAACGGCCAGCCTTTCCCGGAGGGCTCCAAGATCGCGAAGCTCCAGTGGAAGCCGAAAAAGAGCACGGAAGCCCCCTTCGTCGTGGATGTGCCAGACGTCTTTTCCCAGGCGTTCGTCATGGAAAAGGACAGCAAGAAATTTCCGAAAACCGGCGGTTGGGGATACGCGGTGTTCAACTACGAAGCAGCATCGGACACATTCACGGCCGACCCCAAAAGCCTCTCAGACTGCGGACACGCGTGCCATGTGGCCGTGAAGGCGAAGGACTACATCTTCCACCCGTACCAGAAGCGTTGAACTTCAGCAAAAACCGAGCGTCAATCCCGCAACGCCCGCGCCGGATCCGTCCGAGTAGCCCGCCAAGCCGGCCAGAAACACGCCGCCAGCGAAGCAACCGCCATCACCACCAGCGCAGAACCAAACGCCGCCGGGTCGAGCGGACTCACCCGGTACAACAAGTTCCCCAGTAGCCGAGTCGTTCCCAGCGCCGCCACAATGCCAAGGAGTACGCCCACCCCCGTCAAAGCCAACCCACGTGACAAGACCTCCCGCAGCAAAGTCCACGCCCCCGCTCCCAGTGCCATGCGCAATCCAAATTCCCGTGTGCCCTGCGAGATCGTATACGACATCACCGCATACAACCCCACCGTCGCCAGCAATAACGCCAATCCACCAAGGATTCCCAGCAGTGTCACCGCAACGCGCTGCGCCGACGTCGACCGATCCATCTGCTCTTGCAGGCTGATGACTTCATAGGGCGCCAGATTCGCGTCCAGAGCATGCACTTCGCGCGCCAGCTCCGTGGCCATAGTCTCCGCCGGCATCCGCGTTCGAATATGCAACGCCGCTCCGACAGAAAAATCCTGCCGCAGCGGAACATAGAAAAAGGGTTTCGGATTCTCGCGAACGCTCTGGTATTTCGACACTTTGGCCACCCCGACGACCTGCCGCCATTGCCCCTTAACCTGCAACCGTTTGCCCACAGGATCATCCCCGCGCCAATACCGATCGGCCATGACGTCATTCACCACCGCGACCAGCGCAGCAGTTTCGTTATCCCCCCGCGTAAACTCCCGCCCAGAAAGCACCGGAATCCCCATCGTCGCGAAATAGCCCGGCCCAACCTGGTTGTATTCCACCGCAGGCTGCTCTTCGGGCGGCGCCTGATAACCGTCAACAGCAATCGCCGAGGAAGAAAAGCTCCCATAACTCAGCGGCGTAGCTCGCGCAAGCGCCGCCGACTCCACCCCTGGCAGAGCTTGCACCCGCTCAATCAGCTCATCGTCAAAAGTCTTCGCGCGTATCGCATCGTATCCCGCCCCTCGCAAGTCCACAGCGGTAAAGAGCACGCCTCGCGTCGTAAAACCAGGGTCAAGGTTGCGAATTCGCTGCAAGCTGAGCATTAAAAGACCGGCCCCAACCAGCAAAAGGAAACTGAGCGACACCTGCAGAACAACGAGACTCGACCGCAGCCACGACTTTCCCCGGCTACCTCCGACCACACCCGACATTTCCGATTTCAACGCCCCGGCAAGATCGATCTTCCCAGTCTGCATCGCCGGAACCAACCCCAGCAGTAAAGTGGTGATGACGCAAACGCCCGCGCTGAGCGCAAGCACCCGCCAATCGATCTCGCCGGGCAGCGTCATAGCCACGCCCCCGCGCGCCGGAAACAGCAGAACCAGCGCATGCCGGCACCAGTGCGCAAAAAACAACCCACCGGTCGCAGCAACGACCGACAGAATGAGCCCCTCGGTAACCAGCTGCTGCAACAACCGCCCCCGGTTCGCCCCCACCGCCACCCGCACCGTCATTTCGTGCCGCCGCGTAAAGGCCCGCACCAGAAGCAAATTCCCCACATTCGCGCAAGCGATCAGCAAAACAAAAACCACCACGGCCAGCATGATCCCCAGTGTCGGCAGCAAAGTCCCCGCGTTATTGAAAGGCGTTTGCCACAACGGCCACAGCTTGATGCCCCGCCCCCGGTTCGTCGCCGGGAAATCAGACTCCAAACGCGCAGCAACAGCGGACATCTCCTGCTGAGCCTGTCCAATGGTCACGCCAGGCTTGAGACGCGCATAAGCCTCAATCCAGCGCGCGTCACGATCTTCCAGCTTGTACGACCCGCCTTCGAATGTTTCCTCCATCGATGCCGGCACCCAGAATTGCATGCCCCAGCCCACGAAGGTCCCCAGGAATCCCTCCGGCGCCACACCCACAATGGTGTGCTCAATGCCGTTCAAGCGCTGCGTCTTGCCAATGATTGCGGTATCACCCTTGAACCGGCTCCGCCACAGCTGATAGCTGATAACCGTTACAGGGTGCGCGTTGCTGCCCACATCTTCCCCAGCCGCGAAACCCCGCCCAAGGATCGGATGAACTCCAATCGCGTCAAAATAATTCGCCGACACAATGCTTCCGATCGTACGCTCGGCGCGATCACCAAGGCTCAGCGTGGTCCCCATGATCTTGGTCACGATGAACGAATCGACCAGCGTGCAGCTCTTCTGCAAGTCGAGAAAATCCGGCCACGAAATAGCGGTAGCACCAGCCTCGCCGCGCGCCGTGCCCGCCAGCGCCACAAGCCTCTCCTGATGCTCCACCAGCGGGTAAGGCCGAAACAAAATCCCCTCAATCCAACTGAACACTGCGGCATTCGCCCCAATCCCCACCGTCAAGCAAAGAATCGCCAACATCGAAAATCCCAAACTCCGCCGCAGCATCCGCAAACCAAACCGCAGGTCCTGAACAAAGTTCTCGATCACCGGCACACCTTCTAGTCAGATCAGTATAGAGACACGCAGGGTGCCCAAGGTTCGTTTTTTGAACCTGGGTCTTGGGGTTGCCGTTTCTTTCCGTACGACGAACGATGCCGCAAGAATTACAACGCTGCTACGGCTGCGGGCATTCGCACGCGCCTGGTCAGAGGCCGACCACCGTATTTTCAACACCTTCGATCTTCCTCCGCGAACCTCAGCGCCCTCTGCGTCTCAGCGTTATCCCTTCTCTTCGCCCCTCTCTGAGCTGTTCTCCCCAACGCTACCGCAAACGCGCCACAACCACCGTCATATCATCCGCCTGCTCCGGCGTCCCAGCCCACTCTTCCGCCGCATTCATCAACGCCTCCGCAACCACCCGCGGCGCCGACCCCTGCACGTACACCGCCGCCTGCTGCAATCTCTTGATCCCAAACTCCTCCCCATACACGTTCTCCGGCTCCACCAACCCATCGCTGTATCCCACCAATAGCGAATCCCGAGGCACCGATACTCGCCCCTCGTCATAACAACAATCTTCGTCAACTCCCAGCACCATCCCACCGACATCCAGATGCAACGCCGCATCCTTCGAAATCAAAAACGAAGGCAAGTGCCCCGCATTCGTGTACCGCAAAGTCCGCGTAGCGCTGTCATACACCGCGATAAAGAACGTCGCAAATCGATCGTCCCCGGTATTCCGCACCAGATGCTTGTTCAACCGCGACACCAATTCCGCGGTACTCATGCTCTCGCTGCCGGGCGCCAGCATCTGGCTCCGCAGCGCCGCCTGCAAGCTGGCCATCAGCAGCGCCGCCGAAATTCCCTTCCCCGATATGTCCGCCACCGCAATCGCCAAAATCGTCGGGCTCAGTTGAATAAAATCGTAATAGTCCCCGCTGACCGACCGCGCCGCCTTGCAGATCGCCTCCAGCTCCACCCCAGGCACCACCGGCATTTTCTGCGGGAACAGCTGATTCTGCACCTCCCGCGCGATCGCAATCTCATTCTCCAGCCGCTGCCGCTTCTTTTGTTCCTCGATTAACCCGCTGATCGACCCGGTCATCAGGTTGAACGACTCCGCCAGGACTCCCAGTTGATCCCGCCGCTCGATGCGCACCCGGTGCGTCAAATCCCCGCTCTGCACGTATTGCGTCGCGTGATAAAGGTCCGCCACCGCCTTGGTGATCTGCCGCGTCAGCACCACCCCGGTGATAAACGCCGCGATCCAGATAATCAGAAAAAATGCCCCCAGCACCGCAAACAAGATCAGATACGAGTCGCGCAGTTCCCCCAGCGTGCTGAACATTCTCCCGCTCAAGCTCGAAGGCCGCGCGCTGAACACCGCAAATACCGGCCGCGGCCTCCCCACCGTGCCGTCCCCAGCCACAAACACCGCGTCTTCCAGTCTCGACACCACGTTCACCGACGGCTCGAACCAGAACGCAGCCGGCTGTAGCGTTCGGTTACTCGCTACGATGGGTGCAGCCGTCTCATACTGGACTCCCGCCGTAGTGTAAATTACTCCTCTCGGCGCCCCTCCGTTGTACGGCCGCGTCAGATTCAATTGGATTTCGCCTAGATCGGGCGCCACGGTCTCCAGCAGTTCTGGCGTCACCTGCAGGCGCAGCAGCACCACTCGCCTACCGGCCGGCGGATCGAGCTGTCGCAGGCCCACCATCGCCAGACCCTTTTCGTCCTGCAGCAATCCCGCGAAGAATATCCGCCCGGGCCCCGCCACGTTCCGCAACAAGCTCACGTCATTCGAAAACTCGATGCTCAACTTCGGCAACTCTCGATCATGGACCACATGCGATTGCGCCGCTAAAACGCGCTCGGACTCTTCCTCGCTGATCCCGCGCGGCAGAAAATTATGTGCCGCCGCGATATGCTCGGAAATATCCGTAATCATCTCAATACGCCGGTGCAGGTCCTCGTAAAGCAGATACGCACCCAGTTGCGAGTACAAAAACCTGCCGGCCAGCACCACAAAGGTCATGATCAACAGGATCGGCACAACCGCGATGAACAGGTACGCCACGATCAAACGGTTCCGCAGGCTCCAAAGCAATCGGCTGCGTCCCCACCCAATCACCCGGTAAATGAGATAGCACCCCGAAAGGATCGCCAGAAACTTGACGAAGCTCAGAATCCCATTATGGAACTGGACAGCGGACGCGGTCACACCCGCCAGCAACACCACAAACGCAACCAGATCGAGCCGCGACAAGCGGCGCCAGAATTCCCCAAGTTGTGCTCGCACAGTGCTCATCAGTTCCCGGACAGCTCAGACAGAAACACTACTCTACCTGAAGACTCCTCCCGCACCGAACCAAAGCACTCAACGGCAACCCCAAACCAAAGCAATTGACCGCAGCCCGAACCAAAGCAATCAATCGCAACCCCGAACCAAAGCAATTGACCGCAAACCTTATCCAAAGCACCCGACCGCAACCCGATCCACCACCCGCGCGATTCCCTCATACCCGACCATCACACCGATTCCTTTATGCGCGCGATTCCTTTGTAGGGGAGGGGCTTGCCCCTCCCGGCGCACACCTGTAGTGGCCGATCTTTAGATCGGTCCCGCTCACAAAATCAAGTAGAGACTTATGAGGGCGAAGCCTGAGCCCCGAATTCAAGTTGACTGACGCCGCTACAAGTGGTATAAGTACTTCATTGATTACTACGTCCTCGCAGCCTTAAGACCCGCTGGACACGCATTCACCCGCTAAAAACCCAGTTGTAACCAGAGCCTATCCGACAAGCGTAGGTGAGCGATCTCCCTACGGAGGCCTACGGGACATTCGTCCTGTTACGGAGGGCCTTACGGAGTCGCCTAATTATCCCTATTGGGTAGATAATCTCAGCCGGGGTCTCGTTCCCGCAACAGTGAGAGTAAAATGAAGAAACTAGCTGCCATGGGCTGGCGTCGTTCAATCTCAGCCTCAGCAATGACGGGATTCGCAGTAATTCTCGCAACGGTATCTTACTCAGCAGGATTTCCGGGACGCCGACAAAAAACCGAGAAGAACTCAATTGAGCTCAGATTGTTGCCAAAAAGACACATCGTTCAGGCGGGCGACTCCCTTGAAGTGACCGTTGAGATTTGGAATGTTGGATCCAAGGAAGTCATCTTGGGCAAGAGCATTGACGGGCTAAGTCCAATCTCTCATCTGTCTCTAAGTTTGGAAGGTGGATCACCCAACTCGACTGGTCCCGGCGTAAATGGAGCCTCTGATTCGCTTCCTAATCCGAACGAGCCATTCGCTAACATTTTGGTCAAACACTGGATTCCCTTGCCGGCTGGCGCGTTCTTTGGGAGAGTTGTGAGCGTGGACCCTCATTTGTTCTCGCAACTCCTTACACCAGGCCGCTACCTCCTCAAAGGAACCTTCAGATCAATTGGTTTCCCTACTTCGCCGGGAGGCATGAATGGCCTCGAATTAAATCCGGATGAAGCGGCAAAGCTTCCATACCCGGGATGGAAAGGACAAGTCGACAGCAAGCCAATCTGGATAGAGGTTGTATCCGCACGCAAACGGAATTAGCGATCGGGCTGTTCGATTTCTTTAGCGACTCTGGTAAATTGTCATTCCTACATTAGGCGCGGCGAAGGATCTCAACCTCCCAATCGTCGAACCACTACAGCCCAGTAAAGAGCTAACGACACTAACTCCTCTAGAATCAACACTTACAAAAGTCTATCAAAACAAACAACTTTAACCACCCGTAGAATGAACACTTACAAAAAACCCAGGGGGTGGGGTACTTAGGAAGTTAACGTTAAAACGCCCAGTACTTGCCTTGCTTTGAGCCAGACAGGGGACTTCCTTCCCGCCCCTTCACGGTCGTGCAACAGGGACTCTGGCCCCATCCGTTCGATCGAACCCGTCTCTTACTTCGCGACCGGGTTCCGCACCCGGCTATGGTGCTGGCTGTACGTGAAGTACACCACCAACCCAATGACCAGCCAGATGATCAACCGTGCCCAGTTGACCCATCCCAGCTTGTACATCATGTAGCCGTTAAACAGGATCCCCAGCACCGGCACCACCGGCACCCACGGCGTCCGAAATGGCCTCGACTGCTCCGGATTCGTGCGCCTCAGCATCATCACCGCGATGCACACGATCACAAACGCCAAGAGCGTCCCGATATTCACCATTCTCCCGATATCGTCAATCGGTGTGACACTTCCCACGATTGCCGCAAGCAAGCCAACCGCCATGGTGTTCTTGTAAGGAGTCCGAAATTTTGGGTGCACTGCCGCGAAGAATTTCTTCGGCAATAGCCCGTCATTGGCCATCGAATACAACACCCGGGTCTGCCCCAGCAACATCACCAGCATGACGCTGGTGAGACCCGCGAGCGCCCCCAGCGTAATAATGTGCGATGCCAGTGGCAGTCCGCGATCCAGGAACGCTCTGGCCACCGGCGCCTCGATGTTCACATCCTGCCAGTGCACCATACCGGTCAACACGCCCGCCACCAGGATGTACAGCACCGTGCAAATCAGCAACGAGACGATGATGCCGATCGGAAGATCGCGCTGCGGATTCTTGGCTTCTTGAGCGGTCGTCGACACGGCATCGAACCCGATATAGGCGAAGAATATGTACGCCGCGCCGGCGCCGATTCCCGAAAAGCCATAAGGCGCAAAACTGTGCCAGTCGCTTCCCCAGTTCGCCGTCGAAATGTATCTGGAGCCGAGGCCAATCACGAACAGGACCACCGAAACCTTGATAACCACGATCGTTGCGTTGAAGCTCGCGCTTTCTTTGATACCGATGACCAGAATCGTCGTAATCACCAGCGCGATGATGAACGCCGGCAGGTTGAAGCCGATCTCCACGCCAAACAGTTTGGGCGCGGCCAGCAAATCATGCGCTCGCTGCACCAGTTCCGGCGAATGCGCCGCCACAACGGCGCTGACTCGATCCAGAAACGCCAGCGTGCCTGGCACCAGCGTCGGGTCGGAAGTTTGCACCATCTCGCGCGCCACGAGATTCGTCGCGGTACGCAACCCGGTCACATGGTCGTAGGCCAGCCACAAAGGCATCTTGACATGGAAGATATTCAGGAGCTCGATGAAGTGATTCGACCAGCCGGATGATACCGTACTGGCGCCCATCGCGTATTCCAGCGTCAGGTCCCAGCCGATAATCCAGGCAAAGAGTTCTCCCAGTGTGGCATAAGCGTAGGTGTAGGCGCTTCCCGCCAGCGGAATCATCGCCGCGAACTCCGCATAGCACAGCGCGGCGAACGCGCAGCCCAGCCCGGAGAGCACGAACGAAAGCATAAGCCCCGGCCCCGCATAACGAGCGCCCAATCCGGACAACACGAAAATTCCCGCACCAATCACCGCGCCGACGCCCAAAGCCGTCAATTGAAACGGCCCGAGTGTGCGCTTCAGGCTGTGTTCGCCGGTTTCTCTGGCCTCCTCCATCAACGCGCTAATCGGCTTCTTGGCAAACAGGCCGTCCATGCCTAGCCTCCTTGTGAACACAGCGGGGAATGGCTGTGCCACTCACACCCTCACGACTCTTGCGATGACTGCAAGGAACTCTTTAAGTTCGCGCGCGCTTCCCCATGCGCGACCACACCAGGTACACCGGCACGCCGCACAACACAATCACCAAACCCGGCCAGGCTGTCTGCGTCTTGTACAACAACAGCACAAACATGATCGCCAGCGCCGCCACTATATACATCGCCGGCACGACAGGGTAGCCAAACGCCCGATACGGCCGCTCTAGATTCGGGCGCTTGACGCGTAGCACGAAGATCCCCGCGATGGTCAGCGCATAAAAACTTAAGGCCGAAAACACCACATAGTCGAGCAAGTCGCTGTACAGATTGCCGTAGGTGATCAATCCCGTGGGACCCACCCGCTGCGTGCGCAGCAAAATCAGCACGATGATCCAGACACCTTGATACAGGAGTGCGCTCGCGGGAACGCCTTTCTTGTTCAACGTGCCGGTGGAGCGAAAGAACAGTCCATCCTTTGCCATCGCGTAGGAAACACGCGCGCCCGCCAGAATCAACCCGTTGTTGCAACCAAACGTGGAGACAATAATGGCCGCGGCCATGATCAGCGCGCCCGCCGGACCAAAAATCGCGCTCAGTGCCGCCGTGGCCACGCGATCGTCGGGCGCGTTCTGAATCTGTGACAAAGGCAACGCGCACAGATACGCGACATTGGCGAGCAGATACAGGGTAATGACGATCAGCGTGCCGAAGGCCATCGACAGCGCCACGTCCCGCTTCGGATTCTTGACCTCCGCGGCGGTAAACCCGATGTTGTTCCAGGCATCGGCCGAAAAAAGCGAACCGACCTGGGCCACGCCAAACGCCACGAACAACCCAAAAGCTCCACTGGCCGCCGTCACTGTCGGGATGATCGACCTTAAGAAATTCGCGCCCGGCTCGATGGGTTGCGCGCCACGTACCGCCCACATTTGGCTGAAATTGTCCAAAATTGCCGCGGCGTTTCGCGCCACGAATACGCAAAGAAAAATCAGCCCCAAAAGAGAAAGCGTCTTCGCGCTTGTAAACACGTTTTGAATCAGCTTGCCCAGCCGCACGCCCTGCATGTTCAAAAAAGTCAAAAACAGGATCATCAACACGCCGACCAACTGCTGTACCGAGAGGCTGATGGCATACTTGGACCCCAGGGCAATCGGTGGAACGATCCAGCTCGTACCCGAGATTCTTGGAAACAGGACGCCCAAATAGCGCGCAAAACCCACGGCGACCGCCGCGATCGTGCCCGTCTGGATAACGAGAAATAGTGTCCAGCCGTAGAGAAACCCCCAAAGCGGCGAATACGCTTCCCGCAAATAAATGTATTGCCCGCCGGCGTGCGGGAACAGCGCCGCCAGTTCGCCGTAGGAGAGCGCCGCGGAAACCGTCAGCAACCCGGTAATGACCCAGGTCAGCAGCAAGCCGCCGGACGATCCCGTTTGCCGCGCGATGTCCGCCGCCACGATGAAAATTCCGGAACCAATCATCGACCCGACCACGATCATGGTGCCGTCGAACAGACCGAGCGCGCGCACGAATCCCGGCTGCGACTGCGACCTTGCGGCCGGTGCTTGTCCTCGAATCGGGTTTTGGCTTCTGTCCGCCATGCGCAAGATTTAGGCCATCGCCGTGCGATTCACGCCGCCCAAAGTCTCCAGGTATTGCTTTGCCCGCAGCCCGCGATCCGACGCCCGCAAAATATCGCTGATCACGGCAACGCAATCAGCGCCCGCTTGTATCACCGAAGCCGCGTTTTCCAGCGTGATCCCGCCAATGGCTACGATTGGTTTATCGCTCAAGCCGCGGACCCGCCGAAGGAACTCCGTGCCAATCACCGGATCGGGATTCGCTTTCGATGAAGTCGCAAACACGGGTCCCACGGCAATGTAGTCCGCCGAAGTCGCCGCAGCCTCCCGAAACTGCACTAGGTTGTGGGTGGACACCCCGACCCACCTTTCTTTGCTCACCAATGCGCGCGCCTGCTCCACGTCTAAATCGTCTTGCCCGACATGCACGCCGCTGGCTCCAGCCAACACGGCGACATCCGCCCGATCATTCACTATGAAGGCAATTCCTTGAGGAGTGAAAAGCGAGGCGAGGCTTCGTGACGAATGCAACAAGTCCCGCGCGGGTGCGTTTTTGTCCCGGTATTGCAGCAACCGGACGCCGGCATCCACTAATTCTTGGGCACAATCTTGTACAGGAATGGTCAGCAATGCTGAGTCTAGTATCACATACAGCCTGGGCAGAACAAGCCGCATCGACACCTATTTTCCGTTTGTTCCCAGCAATTTTTCGATGAAGTGGGTATCAAACTTTCCCGCCGCAAAATCGGGATCGGCGAGAATCCTGCGATGCAGAGGAATGGAGGTCTTAATGCCCTCGATTACGAACATTTCCAGCGCGCGTTTCATGCGGCCGATGGCTTCGGCGCGGTCGCGTCCCTTCACGACGAGCTTCGCAATCATCGAATCGTAGTAGGGCGGAATGACGGCGTCCGCATAGGCCGCGGAATCGACGCGCACGCCAGTGCCTCCCGGCGCCTGGAAGGTGGTGATACGCCCCGCCGAGGGCACGAAGGTGTCGGGGTCTTCGGCATTGATGCGGCATTCGATTGCGTGCCCCGAAAATGTCATCTCGCCGACCGCGTCCTCGAGCCGCTCCCCGGCAGCGATCCGAATCTGCGCCTTGACCAGGTCCACGCCGGTAACGAGTTCCGTAACCGGATGTTCCACCTGAATGCGCGTATTCATTTCGATGAAGTAGATGGAGCCGTCTTCGTCCATCAGAAATTCGACGGTGCCGGCGTTGGTGTAGCCGATCTTCTCCAGCGCCCGCACGACTTTGGCCCCAAGTTCCTTCCGGCGCTTCGGATCCATGGCCGGCGAGGGTGATTCTTCCAGCAGCTTCTGGTGCCGCCGTTGAATGGTGCATTCCCGTTCGCCCAGATGGATGACCTTGCCATGCTGGTCGCCCAGCACCTGAAACTCGATGTGCCGCGGATGCTCGATGAATTTCTCGGCGTAGACATCCGGCGTTCCGAAAGCCTGCTGCGCTTCGCTGCGAGCGGTCTGGTACATGGACAACAGCTCGTCCTGCTTGCGAACAATGCGCATACCACGCCCGCCGCCGCCCGCCGAGGCCTTCAGAATCAGCGGATATCCGATCTTCGCGGCCTCTTTCGCCAGCTGCTCCTCGCCTTCCACAATTCCGTCGCTACCGGGGACCGTCGGCAGCCCGGCGGCCTTGACCTCGCGCCGCGCGCGGTCCTTCTCTCCCATTATCTCGATCACTTCGGCGGTGGGACCAATGAAAGTGATCTCCGACGCTTCGCAGACCTTCGCAAAGTTGGCGTTCTCGGAGAGAAATCCGTACCCCGGATGGATCGCATCCACGTTGGTAATTTCCGCGGCGCTGATCACCTGCGGAATATTAAGGTAGCTTTCGCTACTCCGTGGAGGGCCGATGCAAACGGCTTCATCCGCAAAGCGCACGTGCAACGAATTGCGGTCCGCCTCCGAATAGACGGCGACGGTGGAGATTCCCAGCTCTTTGC
The DNA here is from genome assembly GCA_963810355.1 of uncultured Acidobacteriota bacterium. GTDB lineage: Bacteria > Acidobacteriota > Terriglobia > Acidiferrales > UBA7541 > Acidiferrum. The sequence continues at coordinate 87,106 of CAWENU010000005.1, read as the reverse complement.
ACGCACAGATGATCCGCAGGGCAATTTCCCCGCGATTGGCGACTAGGATTTTCTGGAACATAGGCAGGCGAGGCTACTTCTTCCGACTCGGACGGATGCCGAACAGTGGCTGCCCGTACTCCACGGGCTGTCCGTTTTCGACGAAGGTACGCAGCACTTCGCCGCTGATGTCGGATTCAATCTCGTTCATAAGCTTCATGGCTTCCACGATGCACAGGGTCTGCCCGGTTTCGACGTATCCGCCGATATTCACAAAAGGCTCGGCGCCGGGACTGGGCGAGCCGTAATACGTTCCCACGATGGGCGACTTGACCACATGCAAGTCTTCCGCGGAACGCCCTTCCGGGGCCTGCGCAGGCGGCGCCGCCGGAGGGTTGGGAGGCGATAGCGACGCCCCTCCGCTGGCGACAATGATCTCTGGCGCAGCCATCTGCCTGGGAACACTTATGACCGTCCCCGCCGAGGGCTTCTTCAGCCGAATCTTCAGGTCGCCGTGGGAGTACTCGAATTCCTCGAGGTTGTGCTCGCTCATATAGCGAAGCAGCTGCTCGATATGGTGGAGTTCGGGGTTCCCTATCGCGGGGCTAGCAGTCGGTTTCGAGGGCTGTTTGCGTTTCATGCCTTTTATTAAATCTCAATGAGATCCCGTGGAATACGGGTGAGTACTTCGGTGTTCGATGCGTGTACGGCGACGTCGTCTTCGATGCGGATTCCCCCGACGCCCGGCACGTAAACACCCGGCTCGATGGTGATCACGTTCCCCGGCTCCAAGGTTTGCTTCTGTCCCTTGGCCACCCGGGGATCCTCATGCACCTCCAGCCCAAGCCCGTGCCCGGTGCTGTGCACAAAATAGCGATCGAGGCGATGTTTCGACAAAACCGTCCGGGCCGCGGCGTCCACTTCACCGCAGCTGGCCCCGGCCCTTACCGCTCCGATGGCCGCCGCCTGCGCTTCCTGGACCGACTGGTGCCACTGGCGAATTTTTGTTGACGCTCGCCCAACCACCACGGTGCGCGTAATGTCGCTGCAATAGTGCGCGAGTATAACACCCAGGTCCAGGACGACCAATTCATTTTTCCTCAATCGCTTGGCGGTCGCGCGCGCATGAGGAAATGCGGAACGCTCGCCAAAAGCCACGATGGTCTCAAAGGCCGGGCCGGAAGCGCCCAAGCGACGCATCTGGTACTCGATCTCCGCGGCAATTTCCAGTTCGCGAACTCCGGGCTTGAGCAGCTTCAGGGCACCCTCCATAACCTTGCATGCCAGGACAGCTGCCAGCCGCATCTTCGCGAGCTCCTGCGGATTCTTTCGGCTGCGCAACTCCTCGACGTGACCCACCGAAGGTATCCAACGGACGCGGCGCCCGCCAGCCCTTCGCAACGCCGAAAGCTGGCCGACGGTAATATGCGAGGCGTCAAAACCCACCTTGCCCGCACCTTTCAAAAACTCTCCGACCGCCGCTAGCAGAGACCCTTTTTGCCGGACGATGCGAACTCCCGACATCTCCGCGCGAGCTTGCGAGGTAAAGCGGCCGTCGGTGATCAGCGTGGTCCCGCGCCGGGAAACGACCAGGGCGCCGGACTCGCCCGTGAAACCGGACAGGTAGTACCAGTTCGCCGGCCGAGTGACCAGCAAGCAGCCCAGATGACTCTTATTTAGCCGCGATAAAAGCGCCTGCCGGCGCTGCGCAAAAGAAGTCTTCATAAACGAATCGAGGAGACCGCAGTCTCCTCGATGTGGCCCTCGATGGGAAGTCCGCGTCTGGAGAATTACCGTTATTAAGCCGCCGGAATGATGCGCGGCGTCAGGAAGAAGAGCAGTTCGCCGGTTTGCACGCTGGTGTTGGTGCGCCGGAACAGGTTTCCGATCAAAGGCAGGCTGCCCAGGATGGGCGTTTCCGTGATGTTGACCTGGCTCTGGGTAACGATCACACCACCGACAACAATGGTGGCGCCATCGGCAACGGTTACCTTGCTTTCCGCGGACTCTGTGTCCAACGCCGGAACGCCCTGAATTCGGGGAATACCGTTGTCGATCTGCGTGTTTTCGACGATCACGTCCATGTAAATCGTGCCTTCGGCGGTGATCTGCGGAGTGACCTCCAGCTTGAGCACGGCGTCGATGTATTGCACGGAAATGGTGTTGTTGATGGTCGTTTGGATCGGAATCTTGACGCCCTGCTTGACGGTGGCCTTTTCGTTATTCTGGGTCACGATGCGGGGCTTGGAGAGCAGTTTACCAACGCCCTTGGCCTCCGCGGCAGTGATAAAGAAGTCCACCGCAAAGTTCGGGGATCGGTGAGAGAATCCCAAACCGCTGGTCGGCACGCCCGCACCGAGGTTGACGTTGAGTGGAATACCGGCTGTCTGGCCGTTGCCGGTGGTTTGTCCCGTGGAGACGGTCACAGGAGACGGGGGGAGACCGGTTCCGGTGGTCACGCCGCTTGCGCCTACGGCCGGAGAGCCGCTATAGAGAGAGCGACCGCCGGTGGTGGTGCCTGCAAAACCCCATTCCACGCCAATGTCCTGAGCAAAAGAGCGCGTCGCGGATACAACTCGCGCTTCGATTTCGACCTGCTGCGATTTACGATCGAGCTGGTGGATCAGGTTGTCGATGGCGGGAATGACCGCGGGAATATCGCGGATGATGAGCTGGTTGGAGCGGGAATCGGCAAGGATATCGCCGCGTGTGGTCAAAAACTTTTTCAGCGTATCTTTGAGAGAGTCGGCCTTGGCATAGCTGAGCACGCGGGTTACGGTGATCATTTCTTGCGCGTCATTTTCCGCTTTCCTCACATCGCGGGCGGTTTCCGCCTCTTTCTTGATGGTGTCCAGGGTCGCGATGCGCAGAACGTTGCCGTGCAATTGCTTGTCGAGACCGTTGTTCTGCAGCACGATGTCGAGTGCCTGATCCCAGGGAACTTCGTCGAGAACGATCGTGAGGGTGCCCTTCACCTGGGGGTCCAGCACGACGTTGAGGCCGCTGATCTCGTGAATCAAGCGGAAGAAATCCCGCAAGTCCACGTCTTTTAAGTTTACGGAGATGGGTTCGCCGGTGTATCGGGAGGGTGCCGCAGGCGCTGCTGCCTGGGGCGTGGCGGCAACGGTGGCAGCGGCATTGCCTGCCTGGGCCATTGCCTGTTGCGCCGCTTCCTGGGCGGCGACCGGACGTGCGGGTTCGTCTTTCCCGCTGAACGATGCCAGAACGAATGAGGGCTGGGTCAGTTCGCTAGGCAACGCGAAACGAGGAACTCGGTTGGAAGCTTTTTTAGAGGTGCGCACGGGAATGACGCGTGGCGCGGACAGGTCATAGTGGAAATTGGCTCGCTGCTGGGCGGAGTCTTGGGAAGCGATCGTCGTGGTGGCCACCGGCGCATCCACGGGCGATTCCGGCTGCATGTCGAACGAAATCACCACGGCAGGGCCTTCCCGCAAAATCTGGTAGGGTGCCGCGACGGTCAAATCGACCACCACACGAGCAACATCGGGCCGGAACTGGCCCAAGCGGACGCCTCGCACCGGAGCGGCAACGCCGGGAATGACGGATTTCTGGGTGGCGAGCCGGGTGGCGCTGAAGTCCAACACCAGGCGTTCGGGATTCTGCATGCGCGAGGCGCGCACCTCCAGGCGACCGGTGCCTTCGACACGCACGCTGGAGCGCTGGGACGCCTGGCTGACGGCCACGCTGGAGATCACGCCGGCGGTCGCGGTGGTGCCGGCGGGCTCCTGAGTCTGAGCGCACGACGGGATCACGGTCAACGTTGTCGCCGCGAATATCAGGCAGCCAATTCGAAAGGCCGGCCGGTTCGTCTTCATTGCTGTTCTCCTGCACTGGCGTAGATTCTCTTATTTACCTGGCGTTCCACGGGCTTTCCGAAAGCGTCTTTGCCCAGTTCGTGGAAGGAAACTCCGTCCATGGCGATTTTTTCCACGCGACCGTCGTACAGCTGGTCGCCCTCACGCAAGAAGTAGGTGCGCGCCTGCGGGTTGGAAACCACCGCGATCATGCCGTTGGAGGAGCGCACGATACCGTCGAGCCGGAGCGTGCTGACCTGCAGGCCAGCCTTTCCGGGCGGCAGATTCTTCCCGGCATTGGTGTCTTTGTTGCGATTTACGAGAGACTCAAAGGGATCGCGCCGCGCGGTTTTTTCGACTTCGCCCGATGCTTGGACATCGGCGGGCGACGCCGCGCTTTCCACGGGCTTTCGCGCCGACGATTTGGCCTTGGGCTTGGCGGAGGTCTTCGACGCGTGCGACGTGGTCTTTGCCGCCGGCGGAGCCACCGTCGCCGCGCCCGCGGAATTGGCCTGCGCCAACAAGCTGGAAGAGCTTGCCGCCAGCAAAATCGCTACTACGAGAGTGTTCACAGAACGCATAGTTCGCTCATTCCGTTTACATCTTTCCAGGCGGCTGCGGCTTCGCGCCCGCAGCTGCAGCGGGAGCGGCGCCAGTATCGGCCGGCTTGGTGAAAAATGTAGTTGCTGTAAAGACCCCGGAAACTGAGGTGCCCGGGCGAAGCGGATATTTCCCGCCCTTCGAACCAGTGGCATCCTCGAAGTCCAAATCGCCCACGTTGATAATTCGCGACAAACGGCTCAGGCGCCCGAAAAAGTCCAGAATGTTGAAGTAGGGGCCGTCGGCCTGTACTTCAAAGGGCATGTCGTAGTGGTATTCGCGGGCGACCACCGGCTGGGCGGTCAGGCGCCGAATCTGAACATTGGACGCCGACGCCGCGCCTTCCACCAGGCGGATGAATTCATCGACTTCCTTTTCTTCCGGCACGATGGTCTTCAGCGTCTCCAATTGCTTAGAAAGCGCGTCCATCTGGGACTTCAATTCTCCGTAGCGCTGCCGGTAAACCTGGAGCTGGGTGACCTCCTGGTTGAGCTGCGAACGCTGGCGGACGGCTTTGTCGACTTCATCGCGCTCTTGCGCGACCGGCGACAGGGGCACGTAGACCCCAACGACCACCAGCACGACGGTAATGGCAACCGCCAGCAGGCCCTGCATGATCACGGACATATCGCGAAGTGGATTGGCCATATCGTTACCCTACCTTCGGCTTAGCCGCTGTGGCTGGCGCGGGCTGCGTCGGGGCGCTGGCCGGCTTGGCTTGCGCATGCGGAGCAGGGACGCCCGCAGGCGGTGGAGTGATATCGGCGGAGACCTCGAACATGAACGTCTGAACCGCGGTGTTCTTGTCGTCCTGCTTGGATTCCTTGATCTCGATCTTGGAGAAATAACCGGAACGCCGCAGCGCGGTAATGAAGTTGGCGACGCCATTGACCGATGCCGAAGCGCCGTCGATGGTCAAAGTACTGCCTTTGCGAACCATGGAAGTGAGCCACAAATTTTCGGTGCGCGCCACGGTGCTGGCGATTTCGTCGAGCAGTTCCTGGCCGCCGGTGCGATCGCGCTGCAACTGTTCGATGGTGGAGACACGCTGCTGCAAAACTATCTTTTGCTTCTCGAAGGCTTCGACCTGCTGCTTCACCTGCTCGAGGTCGGTCTTCTGCGCCTGGAGTTGCTTGATGCGCGCGTTCTCATCATTTAACTGGCGCTGCCACGAGTAGTAGAGGTAGCCCAGGATCAAGGCACCGAACAGAACGCCGGCGCCGACGAACAGAGCTGGGATGGCAGCCCCGGTATCCACGGGCCGGCGAGAGGCCTTGGGTTTGGCTTGTCCGAGAAGATTTATTCGGATCATGGCTAGTCAAAGCTCCTCAGCGCCAGCCCGACGGCAATCGCGAGTCGCGGCGCCATTTCGCGAATGGTGTCGTCGCTGTGCTTGCCCGGATTCACCAGCACTTTACGGAACGGATTCAGTTCTTCGACCGGCATCGCGAATTCTTCGCGGAGCAGATCGACCAGCCCGGGAACGCGGGCGGTGCCGCCGGCCACAACGATGCGCTGAATGTTTTCGCCGCTGGCGGTGGCGCGGAAAAAGTCAAAGGTCTTCTGAATTTCGAGCGTGAGGATGTCGGAAACGCTGCGCAGAATCTGTTGTTTTTGCTCGTCGGTGACGCTGGGGAGGGTTTCGCCCTTCTTGAGGCGCTCGGCGTCTTCGTAGCTCAGATCGAGCTCTTTCTGCAGCGCGTCGGTAAATTGATTGCCGCCGACACTGACGTCGCGGGTGAACAACGGAATGCCGCCGCGCACGATATTGATGTTCATTACGCTGGCGCCAATGTTCAGTAGCGCCACGGTCTGACCGGCGTCGGGTTCGTAATTCATCTCGAAACAGTTCTGCAGGCCGAAGGCGTCAATATCCACGACCACCGGGGTCTTTCCGGCTTGGGCTAGCACGTTGGTGTGGTTCAGAATCTTGTCTTTCTTGACGGCTACCAGCAGGACGTCCATCTGCGCGTCCATCGATTCCAGAAGTTGATAGCTGAGGTTGACGTCGGCGATGTCGAATGGAATGTGCTGGCTGGCTTCGGAGGGGATGCGGTCGTAAAGCTCTTCTTCGGTCATCAGCGGAAGAGGAACGCGCTTGACGATGACCGAATGCCCGGAAACAGAGGTGGCCACATTCTTGGTCTTGATCTTTTCCGCGTCGAAGATTTTGCTGATGGCGTTGGCGACCTGCGGCGCGTCCATGATCGCGCCATCGACCACGGTGTCCTGCGCCAGCGGCTCCATACCGAAACTCACCAGTTCATAACCGGCTTTGGTGGAACGCAGCTCCACGGCTTTGATCGAGCTGGAGCCGATGTCCAGTCCCACGAGCTGCCTGTTTTTCCGTCCGCCCAGTAACCACATATTCGCGGCCTCTTTCCCTGTCGCCCTCGCCAGACTAGCGGCGCCGAACGTGCGCCTGGCTCATCTTGCGTTCCATCCAGCGATCCAGGATGGTCTTGCGTAGTTTCCAACGATTGCCGAGCTTGAATGCGGGAATCTCGCCTTCGGTGATGTAACGGTACAGCGTATCCGGGGAGATACCCAGATACTGCGAGGCTTGCCGCACATTCATCACTTCACGAGATTCATTCACGAGGAACGCTACCCTGGCGCCCGAATACGCCCGAAACTGCAAACCACCGGTGCACCCCACCCGACACAAGAAAATGCGAGGGCGCGCCCTGTGCTAGCGTTTATGACATCGCAGGAGTTCGGGGGTCAAAGGGATTTTGTGCGCGAGTTGTCCTATGTATATGGGTTCTTTCCGGTAGTTGTTGGGTATTTATGGTATGGGGCGCTATATATAGCGTAGCTTGACTCTCAGTACTACAATATGTTGAAGTTTCGCAGGCTTTCGACCTGTTCCGTGGGACGGTTATCGTTTGCGATCATGGGTTCCGGGCGCGCAGGCGCCAGGCAGACGATTTCTTCCAATTCTCCGCTATTTGCCGGGTCTGGGCCGCGCTGATTTCCGTGAATTCGAAACCATAGAGTAGCCCGAGTTTGTGCCGCACTCTGGCCTGAACGGGAGCGCCCGCTACCGGATAGACTTCCGCAGCGTCGCCAATTTGCAGTAATCCGTTCACCATCGCGGACATGCCGCCTTGGCTGATTTCGACGCTGATCCCGGTCATGAGAGTACCGCCTGGGCACTGGATGGCCATGGCTTCGCTGAAGCGATAACGCGGGCTGCGTCTGCGCTCGGTGCCGTGTTGAGTAGCCGCCTGTAAGCTTGCGGAATCGTGCCTACCGTTCATAGCCGAACCTCACCCCTTACGTATCGGCAGGATTTGGATTTGCTTGAGTGTTGGTGGCTCGGCTCTAAAGCTTTGGAATATTTCTAAGCTTCAGAAGAAGTAGATGAAACGGTACGGTTTTGGGCTGATCTTAGGCTGACACAGACAGGAGTGTCTGTGCTACTGCGCGGCTATAAGCCTAGCGTTTTCCAAAGCGAGGCGACGCGGGCCTTGGTGGCTTCGTCCATGAGGATTTCGTCGGGCCAGCGGCGGGTGAATCCTTCCGTCGCCCATTTTCGCGTGGCGTCGATGCCCATTTTCGAGCCGTAGTCCTGCAGGCGCTGGGCGTGATCCAGGGTGTCTGCCGGCCCCACTGTGAATTGCACGTCGCGCTCGGGATCGATGGCGCACAATGCTTTCCAAACGACTTCGTGGTAGTTGTGCACATCCACGTCGTGATCGACCACCACGATCACCTTGGTGAACATGGCTTGGCCCAGCGACCAAATCGCATTCATGATTTTGCGCGCGTGCCCTGGGTAGGACTTGCGGATAGCCACAATCATCAGATTGTGAAAAATGCCTTCGGCGGGCATGGCCACGTCGGCGATTTCCGGATACTGCATTTTCATGACTGGCAGGAACACGCGCTCCACTGCGTAACCCATGAAATAGTCTTCCTGGGGGGGCGGTCCAACGACGGTGGTCAAATAGATGGGATCCTTGCGGTGCGTGATGCACTCGACGTGGAACACGGGGAACTCGCCTTCCAAAGAATAAAATCCGGTATGATCGCCGAACGGGCCTTCGGTGCGCATCTCGTTGAGGCTGACGTAGCCTTCGAGGATGATCTCGGCATTCGCGGGAACTTCTAGATCGTTGGTCTCGCACTTGACCATCTCGACGGGTTCGCGCCGTAAGAATCCGGCGAACATCATTTCGTCGAGGTCCGGGGGGATGGGCAGCATGCCGGCCAGCGCGGTCGCGGGATCGGCGCCAATGGCCACGGAGACAGGAATGCGGCCGTCGGGATTGGCCGCGCGAGCGCGCCGAAAATGTTCCGCGCCATGCTTTTGCGTCTGCCAATGCATCCCGGTGGTGCGCTCGTCGTAAACTTGCATGCGGTACATTCCGACGTTGCGCTTCCCGGTTTCCGGATTGCGCGTAAACACCAGCGGGAAGGTGATGAATCGCCCGCCGTCCTGCGGCCAGCACTTTAAGATCGGAAAATCGAACAAGTTGATGTCCGCGCCGGTGCGCACGACTTCCTTGCAGTCGCCGTCTTTCACGCTCTTTGGAAAGAACGAACCCAACTCCGCCAATTTCGGCAACATCTTGATTTTGTCGAACAAGCCCTGCGGCGACTCCATGGCGAGGAAACCCTTGATGCGGTCCGCCACTTCTTCAAGCCTGCCAACCTCAAATGCCAATTCCATGCGCCGCACGCTGCCGAAGGTATTCACCAGCAGTGGCACGCGGGAGCCTTTGGGCTTCTCGAAAAGCAACGCGGGTCCAACGCTATTTGCTTTACGCTTGGCGTCGCGAGCGACTCGTTGGGTGATTTCCGTAATCTCCAGAACGGGGTCCACCTCGGTGCGCACCCGCGTCAGTTCGCCCTCTTTCTCCAGCTTGCGCACAAATTCCAGCAAATCCCGATACGCCACGCTTTCCTCCTGAACGCATGCAAACGGCGGGTGCTTGAAGGCAAAACTGTAGCATGAACGGTTACGGGTCAGTCGAAGTGAGGCGCTTTCGAAAGTTAATGCGGGATCGTCGTATAGGGCTGGGCGTTTGGGGCGCAGCAGTGCTGCGCCCGTACAAGGGTCTGTAGCAAAGTTTCTCTTCGCTTCCTTCTCTTTCTGCCTAACCGAGCGAAACCGCTTGGCATCCAATGCTGGTATTTTCAAAATCGAGAGTGGCAAGGAAGAGCGCCATGCCGAAAATGAGAGTTGCCGTAGTCCCGAAACCGGGTGCCGACTTCGAACTCGTGGAACGCGAAATCCCCACGCCGGGACCAGGACAGGTGCGCATCAAGGTTACCGCGTGTGGTGTGTGTTTCAGCGATCACATGGTGAAAGACGGCCTGATGCCCTGGATTCAATATCCGCGCTCGCCGGGGCACGAAGTTGCCGGCATCATCGACGAGGCCGGCCCCGGCGTTACCAACTGGAAGAAGGGCCAACGTGTCGGGGTGGGCTGGCACGGCGGACATGACTTCACTTGCCTGCGGTGCCGCCGCGGGGACTTCATCAACTGCGTCAACGAAAAATGGACGGGTACGCACTGCGACGGCGGGTACGCCGAATACATGATCGCGCCGTGGGAAGCGGTGGCGTCGATGCCGGACGCACTCGATCCGGTCGAAGCCGCTCCCCTGCTTTGCGCCGGCATCACTACGTTCAACGCCTTGCGACACAGCGGCGCAATCCCGGGCGACCTCGTCGCGGTTCTGGGCGTCGGCGGCCTCGGCCACCTGGGCATTCAGTTCGCAAACAAACTTGGATATCAGGTGGTGGGCATCAGCCGCGGCAAAGAAAGCGAAGCACTCGCCAAAAAACTTGGCGCTCACATTTACATCGACAGCTCCGCTGTCGACGCGGCCGCCGAGCTCAAGAAACTGGGCGGCGCAAAGACTATTCTCTCCACCGCGCCCAGCGGCAAGGCCATGGCCTCCCTGATCGACGGCCTCGGCGCAAACGGGACCATGATGGTCCTCGGCGCCGGCCCTGATCCGATCGAGGTGCAAACCGCCCAACTGATCTTTGGCAACAAGGAATTAAGGGGCTGGGCCTCCGGGATTGCGCCCGACTCCGAAGATACCTTGCGCTTCGCCGGGTATACCGGGGTGCGGCCAATGATCGAAAAATTCCCGCTGGAGAAGGTCAACGAAGCCTACAAACGCATGACCAGCGGCAAGGCGCAATTCCGCGTGGTCCTGACAATGTAGATTGGGTAGATTTCGCCGATCGCCTGTACAGGATGCGGAAAATGAGGAAGAAGCTTTCTTCAGGGGCGGAAGCCCGTTGAGCATGCAGTTTCCGTCGGCGCTAAAGCACCGACCTCCTGAAGAAAGGACTCTTTCCGCAGCCCGCATACCCGCTTGGAGTGGGTCCCGTCTGCATTTGTTCCGCGAGCTTTGACATCGACTAACGCAACCCTTAACATCGCTGGCCAGCATGATCGGCGAAACCATTTCTCATTATCGAATCGTTGGGAAGCTCGGCGGCGGGGGCATGGGCGTGGTTTACAACGCCCAGGACACGCGGCTGGGCCGCAACGTGGCGCTGAAATTTCTGCCGCCCGAAACCGTGGGTGATCGCCAGGCGCTGGATCGCTTCCAGCGTGAGGCGCGAGCGTCCTCGGCGTTGAACCATCCGAACATTTGCACGGTGTATGACGTGGGCGAGGTAGATGGCAAGCCGTTTATCGCCATGGAGCTGCTTGAGGGACAAACGCTGAAGCACCGCATGGCGGGAAAGCCCATGGCAGCAGCGCAAGTGATCGAGTTCGGCATTCAAATCGCCGATGCACTGGATGCAGCGCATCGCAAAGGCATCGTGCACCGGGACATCAAACCGGCAAACATTTTTGTCACCGAACGGGGTCAGGCGAAAATCCTCGATTTCGGCTTGGCCAAGCTGGAGAGCAAACGAGGCGCGGGGGACGAGACGGTCAACAAGTCGGCAATGCGCACCGTGGGGCACGATATCACCGAGGAGAACTTGACCAGTCCGGGGAGTTCCATCGGAACGGTCGCTTACATGAGTCCGGAGCAGGCGCGTGGAGAGGAATTGGACAGCCGGACGGATTTGTTCTCGCTGGGCGTAGTTCTTTTCGAGATGGCGACGGGTGAACTGCCATTTAGCGGCAGTACCGCGGCGATCATTTTCAATGGCATCCTGAACGACACGCCGAAGCCGGTCACCAGCATCAACGGCAAGATGCCTGGGGAAATGGACCGCATCATTGCAAAGGCTCTGGAGAAAGATCGCGACCTGCGCTGCCAGACGGCGACGGAATTGCGCGCGGATCTCAAAAGGCTGAAGCGCGATCTGGATAGCTCGGTTCGCAGTGATTCCGATGCGCGCATTTCTTCGACAAGCGCGCCGGCGCCTGTTGTGACACGTCCGGTCGCGCCGACGAAAAAAAGCATTGCGGTGCTGTATTTCGAAAACCTGAGCGGCGCGAAAGAAGATGAATACTTTCGCGACGGGATGACCGAGGACATCATCACGGAGCTTTCGAAAATTGCGCGGATTGAGATTTTTCCGCGCTCGGAGATGCTGGCCTTTCGCGACAAGCCGGTAACCGCTCCGCAGGTGGGGGAAAAGCTGAACGCCATGTACGTGCTCGAAGGATCCATCCGCCGCGCCGGGAACCGTTTGCGCATTACTACGCAGCTCGTGGAGAGCGCCACGCGGCACTCGATTTGGGGCGAGCGCTACGACCGCCAGATGGAAGACGTGTTCGCGATTCAAGAGGAGATCTCTCTGAGCATCGCCAAAGCGCTGGAGATCAAGCTTTCGCCACAAGAAGAAAAGGTGATCGCCAAGAAGCCGACCGCGAATCCCGTGGCTTACGATTTCTATCTGCGTGGCCGCAGCTATCTCCGGCAGCGTCAATTCGAGTACGCCCTCGCGATGTACGAGGAAGCGGTGAAGCTGGACCCGAATTTCGCGTTGTCCTATGCGGGCATTGCGCACGTCTGGGGCGGAATGCACGAATTCCGGAGCCCGAACCCGGAGTTCGTCGAGAAGGGCCTGGCCGCTTGCGCCAAGGCGGAGTGGCTAGCCGCGGACCTTCCCGAAGTGCTTTCGGCCAGAGCGCGCATCCAATACGCGCAGCATAACTATGACGAGAGTATCCGCTTGGCGCGGCGAGCCATCGAACTGCGCTCGGAGTGCGAAGGGGCCCACGATGTACTTGGGCGCTCTTATTTTGCCTCCCGGCGATACGAAGAGGCCGTGGAGCTCGCGGAAAGCGCGCTGGAAATTGTGAGTAGCGACTACAATGCGTTGATTCCGCTGATCAATTCCTTCGAGCTTCTGGGGCGCATGGCGGATGCGGAGCGCCTGCGGCGGCGGGAAAAAGAAGTGCTGGAACTACAGCTGAGGCAATTTCCAGACGACGTACGCGCTCGCATTCTGTTGGCCGCGGATCTGGCAAATCTTGGTCAACCGGAAGAGGCCGTGTTGCACGTGCGCATTGCCGTGGCCATGCGTCCCACCGACTCCAACGTGCTCTACAACGCCGCGTGCACCTACGGCTCACTGGCGATGAAGGCGGACGCATTGGAGATGTTCCAGCGTTGTATTAAATCGGGCTATTCCAATTCTGCCTGGGCGATCAATGACCCGGACCTGAAGATCCTGCAGGACGACCCCGAGTTCAAGAAACTGGTGGGCGCTAAGAGCAGCACTTCAAGCTAGCAAGCTGCGGAAATGCAACAAACCGAGGAAATCTTCCTCAGGGCTGAAGGCCGTTGAGAGCACGCAGTTTACGTCGGAGCTAGAGCACCGACCTCCTGAAGAAGAAACTTTTCCGCAGCCTGCCACGGCGCGAGTAGCGATTGCTAGCGCTGCCGGTCCAATTGGATCGCCGCCTGATAGTCGCCGAAATCGAGCTGCACTCCGTGGTGCATCCACCAGTCGCCAGATGCGATTTCCGGCGTTCCCGGCAGTGCTTTGCCTTCGATCCAGGCGAGTTTGTATTCGGCGGCGGGATCGAGTCCCTGTAATTCCAGCAAAGGGAACCCGCGGCCTTCGGTTGTGGCATTCGCGAACGCAAAGACGACCGCTTGATTCTTGTTGGCAGACACCGTTTCGGTGGCGGAAAACTTGCTGGCGTCGCGCGGACTGATGAGACGGTAGAGATCGCCTTGCACGATGGTGCGCTGCACCGCGTGATACGCCGCGATCAGGCGTTTCGCGGTCGCAAAATCTTCCGGGCTCCACTTGTTCAGATTTCGCGCCGATGCCCAGCGAGCCCTGCATGGAGCTGAGCATACGGTAGGTGAGAGAAGTAGAGCGGTGATTGAGCCAGTGCGGCGAGTCGGTGACCCACGCCATCATGATCTGGGGCGTGTAGGCGTAGGTGAAACCGTCTTGCATCGAGAGACGATCGTAAGGGTCGGTGTTGTCGGACGGCCAGACTTCGTCGGTGTAGCGCAGGATGCCGAGATCGACGCGGCCGCCTCCGCCGGAACAACTCTCAATTTCGATCTTGGGATGTTTCTTTCGGAGGTCCGCGAGAATCGAGTAGAGATTGCGGATGAACTCGACGTATACCCGCTTCTGTTCGTCGACGGGAACGGCGTCCCAGCCTGGCTCGGACCAGTTGCGATTGTAGTCCCACTTCAGAAAAGCGATATCGTTTTCGGTCAGCAGCTTGTCGAGGAATCCTTCGACGTAGTTGCGCACATCGGGGCGTGCCAGATTCAGCACCAGTTGGTTGCGCGCCTCGGAACGCGGGCGTGCCGGAAAATTCAAAACCCAGTCGGGATGTTTGCGGTATAGATCGGAGTCTGGATTGACCATTTCCGGCTCGACCCACAGGCCAAAATCCATTCCCAGTGAATGCACCTTCCCGATCAGCGGCTTCAGGCCGTGGGGGAATTTTTCCGCGTTGACGTACCAGTCGCCGAGTCCCGCGTGATCGTCCTTGCGCTGGCCGAACCATCCGTCATCCATGACAAAACGATCCACGCCGATAGTGGCGGCTTTTTCCGCGATGGCTATCTGGCCGGCTTCGTCCACTCGAATTTCGGTTGCTTCCCAGGAGTTGTAAATGACCGGACGGGGCTTGGGATCCGGCGTCCTGCGGCAGAATGCGAGCGATTTCGAAGTGATGTAGCAGCCTGGAGGCACCGCCCAAACCGTGATTTGTGTAACCGCCGTAGAAAACCGGCGTCTCCAGACGCTCGCCGGGCTTCAACTTGTAGCCAAAATCAAAGGAATTGAATCCGCCGGTTACACGGACCGCGTCGAGTTGCGTTTTTTCCACGGTGATTCGCCACGAACCGGACCATGCCAGCGCGCCAAACCAAACCTCGCCGTGCTCTTCGCCGACATCGAAAGGTCCCACGCTGCTGTGGCTGTCGTCCCGCGAAATTGCAAACCATGGGCTCGCCTGATGTCCGGTGGTCCCCCGGCGGCTCTCGAGGACGCGCGCTCCGCCCTGAATCGGCTCCTGATTGAGTGTCCACTCACCGGCCCACCGGCCGTTCAGATAGCTCAACGTGTAACGCGCGGGAGGCAGCGTCCATTGAGCCGCGGCTGCCTGCTCGATCACAACCGGTTGTTTCTCGCGATTTTCGATTACGGCCGACCGCGCCAGAATTCCACTCTCAGGGTCGACCGAATAATGCAACGTGACATAAATCTCGCGGGAAATATCTTTCAGCAAGATGTCAAACGCTCCCGAGCCAGCAGGCTTGCCACTCACAAAATGCAAGACCAAATCGCGGTTGCCATCGGCAAATGTCACTTTGAGGGCAGGCTCTGTAAATAGGCCCGCGCCCCAGCTCGCATACTCCTGCGGCGTGGTGGTATATGGCGAATCAAACGAAGCCATCTCGGGCAAGGAATGCGCTGCGGGGATGGCGTCGCTCGCGCCTAACCGCCCGCCCCAATATAGCGGCTGCAGCTCCCCACGTTCGTTCACTCCGAAAGCGTAAGTGGAGCTGCCGCCGTCCAGACGGAAGACTTGCCCCCCCTGGCCAAAGCAAGAGCCAGCCGCCAGCAAGCTGAGCAAAATGAAGGGAGACACAGCGACTAGAGACGAGAAAATGCGTGCCCACAAAGAGTTTTTCATGGCAGCAGTATCCTAGCACTCACCTCGCGCGAGTGGTCTCGAAATTCGCCGTCCAATTGATTTTTCACAGCGATTGAAATTCAAAGGAGTTTTGGCCAGGCTATCTGATAGAGGTCGTTGCATGCGCGCCATCGACAGCAGCGAGATTAAACCGGGATTCGGTTCTGCGGCGAGGGCCATCTTGAAGACCCTTGCCGAATTCCGCAGAGCGCCGGTCGAAGGTGAGACCAAGAGGTAGGCGCTAGTCCCGTCCCGGTGTCGGCAGAGTGATCAAATCCCTGCGTACCACGAGTAGCCGGCCGCAGGCGCCGATGACCCTGTCCCATCGCCCACATGCTTCATGGAATCCACTAGCGTGAGTTTCTGCAGGTACTTCACGCTCTTGTACCCCAGTTGCCGCGCCACGCGCACGCGCAGCGGCGCTCCATGATCCGCGGGCAAGTCCTTCCCGTTCAAGTTGTACGCCAGGAACGTCTGCGCATGATACGCATCCGGCAAGTCCAGACTGTCCCACGCCTCGTCGAATGGGGTGAACACGACAAACCTGGCTTTTTCCGAAACTCCCACCAGGTTCAGCACGTGTGACAGCGGCACGCCCGTCCACTCCGCGATGAATGACCAGCCCTCTTCACATGCCTGGTGGGTGATCTGGCTTTTCGCCGGCATGCGCTTGATCTCTTCCAGGGAAAACGACGACGGCCTTGCCACCAGTCCGTCAACCGTCAGCCGCCAGTCCGCGAATCCCCCCGCCAGGAGGCGCTGATACGGATCTGTCTTCGGCTGCGGCCCGCTCACCGGAACGACCTTGGAAACCTCGCTGCGGTTGAACTCTCGCGCCATGGAATGGCGCGCCGTCAGCAGCCGCTGGGTAGCATACGTCAGGGTTTCGCCCGGCCCCCAGACGCCGCCCCAGTCCGGTGGGATCAAACCATAGTGGTAGCTTCGCCGCAACTCCCAGCCCCGCTAGACCCGCTGCTGCCGTCAATCCCGTCGTTATCAATTTCCGCCGCGAAATCATTCCGCTCATGGCCGCTCCTTCCCGGCGCTCACCCGGCCCGTGACCATCGCCCTGGTGCGCCGGACGAATCCCGCAACACACACCATCGTTATATGGACGAGAAGAAACAACACCAGCAAATTGGCCGCGAAAAAGTGAATCGTTCGCGCACTCTCGTAGCCACCGCTGGACGTCACGAAAAATGGAAAAACCGAAGTCACCGCCGGCGACATGGCCATCCCGGTCCAGATCATCAGCGGAAACAAAAAGAAAACGACCACCAGGTAGGAGAGCTTCTGCAGAACGTTATAGCTGTACGCTTCCTCGGCGGGCGGCTTCTTAAATCGCAGATGATTCCAGAGTTCACCCTTCAAGGAATTCCACGCAAGCTGCCCTCTTGCGGGCCACAGATTTTTCCGGAAGTGCTGCGATAGCAGGCCTGAAATCGCGTAGAGCAATCCCGTCAGCACGCACAGCCACGCTGCCTGAAAGTGCAAATATCGTCCCCAGCCCGACGGCCCTCCCAACATAAACGGCAGCGGTAAATCGAAAATCGAAGGGGTACCTAGCCCGCCGGTCTCGCCCCAATAAAACCGCGGATGCGCGAGCAGAATCCCGATCCCGCTGACTACCAGTGCAATGAAACTTATCGTGTTCAGCCAGTGCGTGATTCGCACAAGCAGGGAGAACCGCGCGGAATCCCGTCTACTTTCTTCCAGGATTGCGGCCCTCGTCAGGTAGGCAGTCTCCGCCATATCGCTATCCGCGAACACTAGCACACGGCGCAAAGCCGTACAACAATCCGTGGCTTCGCGGCGGCATCTTGTGGCAGCGGCGTGACCGGAGGGTCCTCTGCTACTCTTGGAAGAAGCGCCATGGGAAGAATGACTTAGCTGGCCCGCGAAATCGTTGAAATTATTCTCCTCCCTCCTGCGTATCATGGAGTGACTCAAAACTCATGTCTGCGTCCGATCCCGCCATCCAGCTCGACCACATTTCCCGTTACTACTCCATGGGCGGTGCCAGCGTTCGAGCTGTCGATGACCTCTCCCTTTCTGTCAGCCAGAATGAATTCCTGGCCCTCTTGGGGTCTTCCGGCTCCGGCAAGTCCACGCTTCTGAATCTCATCGGCGGCCTCGATCGCCCGACCTCCGGCTCCATTGTCACCAACGGACAGAATATCGCCGCGCTCTCCTCACTCGACCTGGCGCGCTATCGTCGTGACAGCATCGGCATGATCTTCCAATCTTTCAATCTGCTCCCGCGGATGACGCTGGAGGAGAATATTGAGCTGCCGCTTCGACTGTCCGAAATCGATCGCGCAGAACGTCCCGCGCGCGTGCGCGAAGCCCTGGAACGCGTTCGTCTCACGCATCGCATGGGCCATCGTCCAGCCGAACTCTCTGGAGGTGAGCAGCAGCGCGTCGCGATCGCCCGTGCGCTTGTCAATCGTCCGAAAATACTTCTCGCCGATGAGCCCACCGGCAATCTCGATTCCGCCACCGGCGAAGCCATCCTCGGCCTGCTCCGCGAGCAATCACAACTG
Source organism: uncultured Acidobacteriota bacterium (assembly GCA_963810355.1). Lineage (GTDB taxonomy): Bacteria > Acidobacteriota > Terriglobia > Acidiferrales > UBA7541 > Acidiferrum. Next base: position 69,115 of record CAWENU010000005.1, on the reverse strand, counting down.
GGGATGACCATAGTCATGGTCACGCACGAGCGTGCACTCGCTGAGAAATTCGCGGACCGCATCGCAATCATGGGCGACGGCAAGCTTCTCAGTATTTCTTCGGCGAAAGGCCTTCCCCAATGAAGACCCGCGATCTCGCCGACCTCGCTCTCCGCAACCTGGGCGAAGCCCTGTTTCGCAACGCACTCACGACCCTCGGCGTCGCGGTAGGAGTGGCTTCTCTCGTTGCCATGCTCTCTCTCGGTGTCGGCCTCCAGCAGCTCGCTTCCAAGCGCCTTTCACAAAGTGGCCTGTTCGACACCATTTTTGTGACGCCAAAAAATAGTTTTCGTGGCATGGGCCGCCCGCAGCGCGAAGCACCACCCGACCACCCTGCCCGTGCGCTCGATGAAGATGCCCGCAAAGAGATCGAAAAACTTCCCAACGTCATTGAAGTCTATCCCCAGGTCCGATTCTTCACGGAAGTGCGCTTTAACAACAAACCTTATGCCACGGTCGTCGCGGGCATGCCGGACTCTTCCAAGAATTCCGGCTCCTTCGACGGTATGCAGGGCCACTTCTTCTCTTCGCCTACCGCGAATGAAGCCATCCTGCAGATTGAATTCGCAAAGGACCTTTCCGAGAAACCGGATTCTCTCCTTGGCCAAGAACTCACCCTCCGTTACGCGGAGCGTCAAGCTCTCGGCCCAAATGCGACCGAGGCTTCCGGCAATGCAGGGGAACCGTCAGGTGGCTTTTCCGTCGTGCCGAGAGAGTTGCGGTTGAAAATCGTCGGCGTGGTAGAAACCGAACCGGCCGCAGGCTACGGCGGCTATGGCAATGCGCGCCTGCTGATGCCGCTGGAAACCGCCGCAACGCTGCGCGCGGCGCAGGTCAACGACCTGCGCGATATAGTCCGCGATTCGAAGGCCAACAAAACGACATATCCATCCCTTTCCGTTCGCGCGAAATCTCCTTCGCTGGTCGAAGCCCTCGAGGCCTCCATCAAGGCTCTCGGCTTCAACACATTCTCTCTTCTGGACGCTTCCAAATCCTTGCGCACGTTTTTTTCAGTATTCGATCTTCTCCTAGGCATATTTGGCAGTCTGGCGCTGGCCGTCGCGACGCTCGGAATCGTCAACACGCTGGTCATGGCTATCCTTGAGCGCCGTAGGGAGATAGGCATATTGAAAGCTCTTGGGGCCGCCGACTCGGATGTTCAACAACTCTTCTTTGTCGAAGCCGGCGTGATGGGTTTCCTGGGTGGAATTCTCGGCGTGCTGTTCGGGTGGCTCCTGGGCCGTGCGCTCACATACGGCACCAACATCTATCTCCACCGCCAAAATCTCAATTCCATCGAACTCTCTTCGGTGCCCTGGTGGCTGGTACTGTCCGCGCTCATCTTTGCGGTCCTTGTGAGTCTCGCCGCCGGCCTCTATCCTGCTTCTCGTGCCGCCAAGCTCAATCCCGTCGATGCCCTGCGCTATGAGTAGGTTTGCGCATCCGTTCCTCCATTTCCTTTTACTCATCTGGCTCTTTAGCTTCCCGAGGTCTGCTCTCGCGACTGGGCACGTCGAGTGTAACTCCATTCCCAGCAAGATCCTGGACCGCAGCATTCCCTACTGCGTCGTTCTTCCGCCCTCGTTCGATGCGGACAAGGCGCGCCATTTTCCGGTTCTGTATTTCCTCCATGGCCTGGGAGACAACGAACAGTTTTTCGTCCATTCCGGCGCCTGGAATCTCGTGGAGGACATGCGCGACGCCGGTGAATTGAAAGAGTTTCTAATCGCTACGCCGGATGCCCGGTCCACCTTTTACATCAACGCGAGAGACGGAAAAGAGCGCTACGAAGATTTTCTGGTACAGGAATTTTTCCCGTACATCGAAAGCCGCTATCGTGCCGCGCCCGGCCGGGCCAATCGGGGCATCTCCGGTATTTCCATGGGCGGGTACGGAGCGCTGCATCTCGCGTTTCGCCATCCGCAGCTTTTTTCGTCGGTTAGCGCCCACAGCGCCGCGCTGATCGACAGGCTGCCCAATTTTCTCGCCGGCACGGCACCCAATTCGCCGCGCTCGCGCGTGCTTGGGGGCGTGTTCGGCAATCCGCCCGATCCGTCCTTCTGGGATCAGAACAGCCCCATTGCCATGGCCCGCACCGCAAATCTGGCCGGCCTGAAAATCTATTTCGATTGTGGAGACGAAGACGACTTTGGGTTTGATTCCGGAGCCACCGCGCTCGACAAAGTCCTCACCTCACGCCGCGTCCCGCATGAATTCCACATCTACCCTGGGCGCCATGATGCCACTTACTTCGCTGCGCATCTTCCCGCTTCATTGGTCTTTCACTCGCGTTTATTTCCAAGGTAGCGCGGCAAATCTGTCGCTGCCGGGCCGCCGGAAAGCTTGCCTCACTGAACGTGGGCGTCAAAGACGCCGGTTTCCACGCGGCCAGCACGCTTGATCTGCACGAAGATGCGATAGTCGCCGGGTTGTGGGAACCCATAGGGGAATCGGACTTCAGGCGGAAGCGGGCCGGATGCGGCCATTGGCATGGACATCATCTCGTCTGGCGCGGAGGGCGCGGCGTTGGTGAGCCCGGCTTGCGCAAGCTCCAACGCGGCCATGGAAACTGATCCAGCCGGATGGAGGTGGGCGAAAACGCTCAAATCGCAACGCACAAACTCAGCGTGGCCTGCCATGCCCATGTAGGGCTGCATATCTTGGGCGGGCTTGCCGTCTTTGTCTTGCACGAAGAATATAAATTCCAAGGGAACGTTGGCTTTCAAGTTGCCCGCCGGGCGTTGCCAAACGATGCGGCCGCCACCAGGTAGGGGCGAAGTCGTGGAATCCGCGGTGAGCGCCAGCAGCGGTGCGCCGGACCACGTGGAGTCGTCACCCCCGAGAGGTTTGCTGGCAAGTTGCGGAAGGTCAATGCTCCCAACCAAGGTCCACGGATAGCCGCGTGGGTCGACAACGTCAGCGAAAACTTTATAGTGACCAGCGGGAAGACCGGGCAAATCCACCGCGAACGCGCCACCCTTGATGGGATCCGGATGAAGATGCCACATCCGGTTCAATTCCGGAACGCGGAGGAGAAACAAGTGCATGAGGTGACCGTGGTCGGGAAGGACGTCTCCCAGGTGGATATATGCGGACGACTTGATGTCTGTGCGTTGCGCGCGAATCTCGAGGCGGTGGCCATCAACGAGTTCTAGAGCGGCGACGGGAGGCTTGAAAAAATCCACCCGATGTTGAAATTCCGTCGCGTCGGAACCCCACCAGGCTTTGCCGAGATAAAGGATAGCGCCGACCAAGATTGCAGTCGCGAGCATGACCACGTAGGCGCGGCGCTTATGGGACCGATCCGGGATTTCGCCTGCCTCCAGGTTGCCTTCGCGAGCGATCGCACCGACGATGCAGACCACCCCGACAGCCAGAAATAACATGAGCGCAAGTAGCAGACCAGCAAGGGGTTTCTCCATAGGGAGAGTACGCTGCGCGGAAGACGGCACCGGAACGGAGAGCTCCCCTGGTCCCTGGGCCCCGTCCACGAGGACACGCACCTGCAATGCCCCGGACTCCATTAACCAAAGACTGGCGGTGAAGAATTGAGGATCGTCGTTGGACCGCTGGGCGAGATCCGGTGTGGGAGGCAGGTTGGACCCTGGACCCGCGAGGCGCAAGGGAACGACTCGAATCGCACGAACATCACCTGATTCGCTGCGAATCTGAATCTCAGCCACGCCGGGAATGACTTGAGGCACACGTACGGTGACCACAAGACGGTATGGACCGGCGCTACCTTCGTAAAAGACGTCCGGGCTTCCGACATGAGCCCTCACGGGGAGTACGGTGGCCAGGAGAAAGGCTAAACAAGCGAAGAGTTGTATGGCTAGTCGCATCAGGTTTTGAGAAAGAACGGTTTCGACTGCTGATTCTTAGGAATTCGCACGCGAAATCAGCGCTCTGTCAAGGCGCCCGCCTCGGAAGGCGGCCGCTACAGTGACCTTAAGGGTTCACCTACGAATCCGCCGCATCCATTGGCCCCAGCCGAAGCCGACGTTGGTCATGACGACCGCTATGACCAGCGCGATGCCCATGCGAATCCAGAATGCAGCAAGGTTCGGTTCCGTCGGAACGAAGATGTTGAGGGCCCAGGGAGACCCGGGACGTACGAAATAAGGAAAGTTGTTGGTTGCGAAAATCCAGTTGCGCGAAGCTGGCGACATCAGAAAATCTGCGAATGGCCACTGCACGGCAAGAAAGCTGGCAAGGAACGCCGCACCGAGCACCGCCGCCTTGGCCCATCGGTTCCACTCTCCGACTCGGCGGCGGACCAGATCGAAAACGATCGCGGGCACGATCAGAAGCAAGGGAAAATCCGGCGGGACGAGATGGGTGATTTTTTGATAGACCGGGCCGAGCTTGGGCTCCGCGGGCGAAAGTGGCAGCAGCCAAGTGAGGCAAAGATGCATGGCGGTGTACATGGTGGTCATGATGGTCGCGGCCCAGGGATGTTTTGAAGCAGCGGCCACCGCGGCCATCCAAATCGGAGCCACGAGAGCGACCACCAGGTAGAACATCGCTCCGTGCATCAGGAATCGGAAGGTATACTCCTGAGCAATTCCGATCGTCATACCCATCATGAAAATAAAAGCTAAAAACACCAGACGCTCGAGCTTGGCGCGGTACTCACCCTGAGCGCGGTTCATCTCAGACAGAATCATCACCAACGTGCCGAAGCGGATGGCAGTCATGCCGAGCGCCAGCAAAACGTGAGGCGGGCTGAGGATCTTGACGTCCAGGCCGTAGGCCGCGTGCCACCAATTATCGAACGGCGCCGAGGTGATCATGGCCACGCCGCCCCACGCGCACATAAACGCGCCCATGGGCCCGCGGAAACCCCACAGCGAGATGGAGTGAGCGCGCAAGGGCGAATTCTTCTGGAAGGTGGTCGAGAGAATCAAATAGCCGCAGCAAATGCCCGACAAAATGCCGCACAGCTGGATGAGGATGTGCGGGGTGGTCCAAAATGTGTCGCGGCCGATGCTCTCGTGCCAGGAGATGTCCCATGCACCGCCGATTACGCTGCAGATGACCGCAACGAGGCAGGACCAGATGTACCAGGGAATTGACTCCGTGCGCGCAATCGCGTGGTCGGTCGTTCGACTGTGCACTTGGGACGCCAGAGAAATTGAGTCTGCCACGCCGCTGCCTCCCTCACGAGGTATCTTCAAGTACAGTACGCACGAAGCTTGCGGAAGTTACAGTCTACACCAGCTCCAGTGGTCCGCGTCGCGGGGCGAGACTGAACGCACCATCGATGCCAGCGTCGCCGGAAGCGCCCGTCATCCCGGAGGAACACAGAAATTCCCCGGTGAGCGTTTAGGGAATCACTTCAACAAATGGGGGACTTTTTTCGTCCAGGCAGTCGACACTTATTTCTTCTCGCACTCTTCGATTTTCTTGAACCTGCTGACAGAAACCGGCTTGGGCGGTTCGATGCGTTCGCGGGCTTCCTTCACAAAGCCGGCAAAACGTAACGACAGCTCCTTGATTCGCTTCGCCTGCCGTCGTTCGATGGCTTCGGGAGGAATCAATTCACTACCGACCCCAATCGCGGACGCTCCCGCCAGAATGTAATTTTCCGCCGTTTGCTGATTCACACCGCCAGCGGCCACCAATGGAATCTGCGGCAGCGCGGTTTTCAGTGCTTTAATGTATCTCTCGCCGCCAACATCGACGCAGGGAAATACTTTGACAAAATCCGCTCCCGCTTCCCAAGCTTCAATCACTTCGGTCGGCGTCAATGCTCCGGGCAGGACTGCGATGGCGTTTTTCACCGCGAACGCGACGACTTTGACATTCAGTCCTGGGCTAGTCAGAAAGCTGGCGCCCGCATCCAGGCACTTCTGTGCCAAATCTGTCGAGAGCACCGTTCCTGCACCTACGACGATTTTAGGGTGGTAGTGAGAAAGGTGTGCGATCAGCTCAACCGCGCCCGCGACCGTCAGCGTAATTTCCACGATGGGTATGCCACCGCTGCAGACAGCTTCGGCCGCGAAGTGTGCCTCCTCGGCGGAAGAAAGGCGGACCGCGGGAATGACTCCCACTTCCTGGATCATTGCGCAGGTTTGGCTTTTATTCATTTTTAGAATCCTCCCCGTCATTTCGCAAGCGGTCACAACTCTTGACTGACGCGATCATAGGATTTCCTCCGGTGCCGACTCGGGAAGCTTATCGCCCGAACGCGCGAACCACACATAGAGCGCCGGCAACAGGAAGATACTCATGACCAGATCGGAAATCAGCCCTCCCACGATCACGATCGCAAAGGGCCGCTGCGAGTCCGAGCCGATTCCGTGCGATAGCGCTGCGGGAAGAAGCCCTAGCGTCGCAACCAGCATGGTCATCATAATCGGACGCAGCCGCAGCACGGCGCCCTCAGCTGCGGACTCCTCGATGGAATAGCCTTTTGCGCGGAGTTGGTTGATGTATTCGAGCATGATTACGCCCGTCTGCACCGAAACACCAAATAACGCGAGGAAGCCAACACCCGAGGAAACACTGAAGTTGGTGTGCGTCACAAGCAACGCGACGAGTCCACCAAGACGCGCCATAGCCACGTTCGTCAGGATCAGGAGCGCCCATTTCATCGACCGGAACATGGTGTATAAAATGACGAAGATCACCAGGATGGTTACCGGGAGAACGACCAACAGTCGTCGTTGCGAGCGCTTTTGGCTTTCGTATTCGCCGGCCCAGTCGAACGTATAGCCCGTCGGCAGCTTGACGGCGGCATTGACCTTGCGAATCGCTTCCTCCACCGTGCCACCCAGGTCCCGGCCGCGGACACTGTATTTGATCGCCACATAGCGCGAATTCGCTTCGCGGTAAATCTCCGAGCCACCATCCTTCACGCTGATTTTGGTGAGCTGGGCCAGAGAGACGCGCTCGCCCGTCGGGGCCAGAAGGCGAATTTTCTGGATGGCTTCGCGGCTGTCCCGGTATTCGGGCAGGTACCGCAGAACCAGGTCGTACCTCTGCTCCCCTATGAGCACTTGGCTGAGAGCGTTGCCACCGACCGCCGTCTGGATGGCGTCCTGGACGTCGGATACGTTGATCCCGAAGCGTGCGGCTTGGTCACGGTCGACTTCAAAATCCAGATTGGGCTGTCCGAGTACGCGGAACAGGCCGAGATCTTCCACACCCGGGATGTCCCGCATTACCGCGACCACCTGATCGCCCTTCTCTTCGAGCGTTTTCAGGTCATCACCGTAGATTTTCACGGCCAACGCGCCCTTCACGCCGCTCACCGCCTCCTCCAGGTTGTCGGAAATCGGCTGCGAAAAGTTCCAAATGACTCCCGGAATTTTTTCGAGTTCCCGGTTCATGGCCTCGATCAGTAAATCCTTCTTCTGATGAAAGACCGGACGCCATTTCTCCTTGGGAAGCAGATCGACAAAATATTCGGTGTCGAAGAAGCCCGTCGTGTCGGTGCCGTCGTCGGGTCGCCCCACTTGGTCAACGACTTGTGGGACTTCCGGGAACGAACAGAGAATCTGGCGAGCGCGATCGGCGACGCGCGCACCTTCGGTGGGGCCTGTGCTTGGAGCCAAGGTGCCGCGAACCCAGATCGCGCCTTCATCGAGGTGCGGAAGAAATTCCGACCCGATGAGGCCTCCAAACGCCAGATAAATGGTGAACGCGAAGGAAACCAGCGCCGCGCCTATCGTGATCCGACGATTCTGAATCGCCCAGTTCACGGCCTTCCTGTATTGGACAGCGACGTACTCCATGACGGGGTTGCGCCACTCCTTCATTCCCCCGCGGAAGAAGAAGCTCGCTAGTGCCGGCGCAATCAACATGGAGAAGATCAAAGCCCCAAGGAGAGCGAAGGCGACCGTCCAGGCCATGGGTTTGAACAGTTTTCCTTCCACACGTTGCAACGTAAAGATCGGCAGGTAGGCCGTGATGATGATGCCGATGGCGTAGAAGACAGGCCGCTGCACCTCATGGGCGGCTTCGCGGATTTTGTCCAATGGTCGAAGCTGATGATTTCTGGTTGGCTGGTTCAGGTGGCGGACGATGTTTTCGACCATAACCACGGCGCCATCAACGACCATGCCGAAATCCAGCGCCCCCAGCGAAAGGAGGTTGGCGGAAATATGTCGCAAGTCCAGACAAATCGCTGCAAATAGAAGGGAGAACGGAATGGTGAGTGCCACGATGACGGCCGCGCGGACATTCCCCAGAAAAATGAAGAGAATGATCACCACGAGAATCATGCCCTCCGTCAGATTGTGCATGACCGTGTGGGTCGTGTAGTGGACCAGATCGTCGCGATCCAGGTAGGGAACAATCTTGACGCCGGGCGGAAGAATTTCCTCATTGAGCCGGCGGACCATGGCGTGGATTCCTTCCAGCGTGGTCGCTGTATCCGCTCCTTTGCGCATGAAGACGATGCCCTCGACCACATCGTTATCATCCACTACCACGCCATCGGAACGGTGAATGGCCTTCCCGATTTGCCCTAAACGGATCTTGGGTCCCTGCGTGACGACCGCGACGTCGCGAATGCGCAACGGCGTGCCGTTCTGCGTTTTGATCACGGTCCTGTCGATGTCCTGAATGTTGCGAACCAGGCCCACTGCGCGCACATTGATCTGCTGTGCTCCCTGCTCGATGAAACTGCCGCCGGCGTTCGCGTTCGCGTTGGTCAGTTGCTGTTCCACCTGCGCAAGGCTTAGACCATAGGAAACCAGCTTGTCTGGATCGAGGCGGATTTGGTATTCGCGCGTGATACCACCAAACGAAGAATCGTCGACGACATCCGGCACGGACTTGACGTACTTGGCGATCACCCAGTCCTGAAGCGATTTCAGTTCCATCACGCCGTAGTTCGGGTTGTCACTCTTGATCGTGTACCAATAAATGGAACCGATTGGACTGAAATCCGGGCCGATTTGCGCCGTTACGCCCGGCGGCAATGTCACTTGCCCCACACGTTCGTTCACTTTCTCGCGGTCCCAATCGTTGTCCGAGTCGTCGTCGAAAATCAGGTTGACGACGGACAGACCGGCCAAAGATGCCGACCGGACGTGCTGCACGTGCGGCATCCCATTCATTTGGATTTCGATTGGCACGGTCACTTGCTGCTCGACTTCCTCTGCAGCACGTCCCGGCCATTGCGTGATGACCTGCACCCACGTGTTGGCAACGTCCGGGTAGGCTTCGACGGGAAGCGCCTTGAAGGCAATGATGCCCCACCCAAAAAGAAGAAGGGCTAGACTGAGGACGATGAAACGGCTGTTGAGAGCAAAGTCGACTAGCTTGCGGATCATTACTGTTGCACCGTGTTCTGGAATTCGAGCGCGTTCGAGACCACTTCCTGCCCTACCGAAATCCCGGACAGAAGCTCCTGCATATTCCCAGGCAACATCGCGCCGCCCTTCACTTCGATTCGACGAAGGTTCTTTTCGCCGGCGGGGATATACACCCAATCCCGGTCCTGCAAGTGCAAGATGGCGGCGGCCGACACAGCGGCGCGCGTCTCCTTTTTGTGCCCGTGAAACGTTGCTACCACAAACATTCCCGGCCGCATGAGTCCCGGATTACGAACTTCGAGGCGCACCTTCGAGGTCCTGATGTTCGGGTCGAGAACAGGCCCGATGTTGTTGATGATTCCGCTAAAAACCTGGTCGGGATAAGCGTTCATGCGGATGTCTGCTTTCTCCCCAAGATGCACGTTTGAGAGGTCGTTCTCGTAGACATCGCAGATGATCCAGACGTAGGTGAGATCCGAAATGATGAACGGGTTCGGCGAGCCTAGACCGGCAACCCCCGAGGCGTTGGTGACCTGCTGGTCCGTGATGACGCCGGACACCGGGGCCCGAATTTCGACGATGCCCGAAGGCTGATCGAGATTGGCGTTGCCCAGAACATGAAGTTTTTCGGCGCTCGTTTTCACGTCCACCTTGGCCCTGGCATCTGTATCCTCGGCGACCTGCAGGTCGTTCAGCGAAATGACGCCCTTGTCGTACAGAAGCTGAGCGCGTTCCAACTGCGTCCGCGACAGCTTTTCGTCCGCCACCGCCTTTTGGTAATCGGAGAACGCACCGGCAATGTCCGCGCTTTGCACCCGCAACAAGAGTTGGCCTTTCTGCACCACATCCCCGAGGCGCGCCTTGATCTCAAGAACGCGACCCGTGGCGATCGAAATGACTGGCACTGTCCGGCTGATGTCCGGATTCACAGTCCCGGTGGCTCGCAGCTCGGATGTGGCGACGTGCTCGACCGCCTTCGTCAGGGGAAACCGCTCCGGGTGTTCCACGTGAAAGAGATTCCGGTCTTCGACGCTCTCGACCTTCAATTTCGGCGGAGCTCCCTCGTTCGGGCCGAGCTTCTGGTCGCCGCAGCCGGCCGCGAAGAATCCAAACAATGAAAACGCAAGAAGCACAGCACAGGTAAATCCTTTCATTGGATGACCTCGCGTCCGACCGCCAAATTCAGTTGGCTGGCCGCCGTTAGATAGGAGCCGATCAGGTTCAAGTAATTGACTTGCACGCTGCGATAGTCCGCCTGCGCGTTCATGTAATCGAGGAGGGACGCCGCGCCATGTTCGTAAGCAAATTCGATGGAATCCCGAACCTCCGTTGCCTGCTGGAGGTAGTGGTCCTTATACGGTTGCAAAAGGAGGAGGGTGCTGTTCACCGCGGCGTGAGCCGAGTCCACGTCGCTCAGAACTTGGGCCTTAGCTGCTTCGGTTAGCCGCTGATTGCGGTCAATGTCGATCCGCGTGCGGAGCTTTTCCCCTTGGTTCCGGTCGAAGATTCGCAAGGGAATACTCACGCTAACCCCCACGTACTGGTCGATTGGAGGATTGCGGCCCACGTCCAAGGCGAACGTCGGGTCCGTCGACCCCATGGCAACAGCCAGCTGATGGTCTGTCTTGGCCTTGGTGAACGCCTGCAGCGCTTCACGCAGGTCGGGCCGGGTATCAAGGGCCGCCTGGCGCGCTTCGTCGCGCGGAGGAATATGGGTTGCGAAATCAAAAGGGCCGCTCACATCGAACTGCTCAGGATTGGCGCGCTCGTTCAGAAGCAGAAGCAGTTGCACTTTCGAAGTGATCAGATTGACTTCGGCCGTTTGCAGGTCCGATTCGTACTGGACACGCTGCAATTCGAGGCGTTCCATATCGATTTTCGCCATGCCCCCGGCCTTGTAACGCTCGCGATTCAGATCCAGGACGTGGTCGTAGTATTTGAGGTTCTCTTTGGCCAAGTCCAGGATGGCTTTGGCCTGCAACGTTTGCACGAATGCTCCGCGCAATTCAAATAGCAGCGTCCGTTCCAAGTCGGCCTGGCCCGACACGGTGATGTCCGTCGCTTCCTTAGCGCTTTCGAGGCGCAGCTCCCGTTTGTGCCGCCGCTCGTGCAGGTAACTGACGGTCGCGGAGGTCAGTAAGAACGCGAACGGGCCGTGTGCCTGTCCGCCGGGAAACGGATCGATCTGGTCGGCCAGAATCGTTGCCGTCGGGTTCGGCCGGAGGTAGGCGGTGATCTCGTTAGCCTTGGATTCATCAATTCCCAGCTGGCCAGCGCGCAAATTCGGGTTGTTGGTTTCAAAGCGCTGCCGTACTTCATCCCAGCTTAGCGGTCTCTGTGCCAGACTGACGCGTGCAAACACCGTCGCCAGCAACACGCCCCAGCAGACATATCTAAGAACCCTTCTCATTTATCCTCCTTGACGGACGGCCACGCTTCCCCTCGATTGCGAATTACTTAAACAAATCGTGCGCCAGCGTTCTGCGGCGGGATGCGCCGGACCACAACAGCAACTCGAATTTTCATCAGCGGACCAGACGAGTTCGGGGTCCAGACAAAGAACCCAGTATTTGGCATCGAGATTACAGAACTGTTACGGATCAGGTTCCTTCTCATGGTCGAAGAGGTTTCCACGCTAAGCTTGCGCCCCGGGCACTTGAACGGGCGGCTCCGATTCTGCTACTCTACCCCACTAGGGTACGGTGAATCTTTTTCTAGATACCATACCCATGTAGGGTAGTCAAGGCGAAAAGATGTCACACACCACCCGCGAAAAAGTGGATTTGGTCAACCGCACGAAGAAGATCATCGGTCAACTGGAAAGCGTGTTGCGCGGCCTCAATGAGGACGAGCAATGCGCGGAGGTGCTGCAGAGGTTATCTGCCGCGCGCGGCGCCATCAACGCGCTCATGGGCGAGCTGCTGGAAGACCATATCCGCAACCACATGCCGACAAACTCTAAGTCTTCCGAAGAAGCGGCCGAAGACGTCATCGAGATTGTCCGAACCTATCTCAAGTAAGAGCCCTACCTTCTAGAAATTCGTCGCCTCTTCTTGTGGCGCCACGGGCACCTGCATCAGGCCCTTCGCGGCCCCCCGGCGGAGGCAGCAGTCTCGCCGAGTTCAGGATGAACGCCATCTCGGAGGACACCTGAATGAACGCCGGGAACGGATTCGGGAAACCGCAAGCGGCCAATCACCACGCCCGCGGTGTCGACAGCGAGAGTTCCCCAAGTTCTGAAGAATGGTCCGACGGCGCCGCCACGCAATCGTCAGCGTCTCAACGAGCTTGGATAAGTCGTTTTCGATCGGAACCACGTTGGCGCTTTCGCGCGCTACGTCGGTACCGGCGCCATGGCGATCCCGACCGTCGCCTTCAGGGCCCGTGGGTGGTTGACTCCATCACCCATATTGATCACCTTCTGCGGTTCTTGCGTTTAGTCGCGAAACGTCGCCCGATTCGCCGGGACAAACTCTTTTTCTTTTTCGATCGGAGGGGGTACGTATTGCGCTCCCGATCGCCATCGCCACCGGTTGTTTAAGGGAGTGGACCAGAACCATGCCGTGCTGATGGTGAACCAAAGGCGCCAAGCCGCGACCGCTGGGAGCTGCAGCCTCATCTTGACGGCTGGTTAGGCTGCACTTCGTGGGTCGGGCCAGCCTTCCCTAATCTCTTCAATCTTGTTTCTTCCTTCTTGCCGTCGGTAATCCAGCAGCAGTACTCCTTGCGGTTGGTGTAACTCAGTTTTTCGAAAACTGGAAGCAGCCCTTCTTTCGTGATCAACTCTTCAAATTGCGCAGGCACTTCGACGGTTCTTACCTCTTCATCTTTCCAAACAACGACTTCAATGGTATCGCCCAGATCTTTGCCAGTTTGCAAACAACCGGCTTTGTGATCCTTGAATTCCTGGCATTCGAATCCGCGCTACAAATGCCTCCCGGTGCTATTCCAGTAGAGTCTTTGTTCCTTTCACTTCAAACGTTCCGACCACCGCTGGCGCACCGGTATTTGGTTGTCCACCGCCTATTGACACAGAGTACCTGCCTTCAGCGATAATCGGTTCGCCCGCCTCGCTAACCATGCTCAGATCGCGGCCCTTCAGGTCGAAGCGCACCTTCTGCGACTGGCCGGGCTTGAGATGCACGCGCCGGAACCCGCGTAGAGCACGGAGCGGCGCTCCCGGCACGTTCGGGAAACTGAGGTAAAGTTGTGCCACCTCGTCGCCCTCATGTTTTCCCGTGTTAGTAACGGTGACCTCCGCCGTGAGAGGATCGCCCGCATGGATCGCTTTTTTCAGGAGCTGCAGTCCGCGATAGGAGAAAGTTGTGTAGCTGAGGCCATAGCCAAACGGGTAGAGCGCCTTGCCTTCGAAATAGCGGTAGGTGCGTCCCCTCATCGAATAGTCTTCAAAACGAGGTAACTGTTCGATTCCGGTGTAGAATGTGACGGGAAGCCGACCCGCGGGATTGTTTTTGCCCGTGAGCGTTTGTGCAATCGCCGTTCCGCCCTCCTCACCGGGATACCAGGATTCCAGGATCGCATTCACGTGCTTTTTGGCCCAATTCACTGCGAGCGCGCTACCGTTCGCCAGCACAAGTACCACAGGTTTCCCTGTTGCCGACACAGCTTCCAGTAAATCCTCCTCCATCTTGGGAAGATCGATGCTGATCCGGTCGCCCCCCTTGAAGCCTTCCTCGCTGACCGGCATCTCCTCGCCTTCCAATTCGTTGGTAATGCCCAAAACCATTACGACTACGTCTGCATTCTTTGCCGATTCTGCGGCTTCGGGGCTTGGTTTAGGGTCGTACTTCGACCAGATTAATTGTGCCTGCACTGGACCCGCGCTGCCTTGCCCGTAGCCGACTTTCAGGTACACTTTTTTCGCCTGTTCCAGATGGATGTGACCGACCCTCGCCTGGGGAGCTTCATCACTGCCGACCCAACCATGCGCTATTGTTCTGCCATCGATCTGGACTCTCGCGAACCCGCCTTGCAACCGCACTCCGACCGTGTAGTCTCCTGTCTCCGTTGGCGTGAGAAAGCCGGTCCATTCAACCCGCAGCGGATATTTGCTTGACGCTTCTTGAGGAATGTCCTGCGCCTTTAAATCGACGTTGTTCACCTGGCGTTCCGCCAGTACCGTTCGCTCTACGCCGAACATCTCTCCGGTAGAGAACTCCGCCGCGAGTCCTGGCCGACCTTCCAACGTTGTCAAGAACGATGCCGCTACGACTTCTCCTTCGGTACGCAAGAACTGTGTTCCTTGCGAAACGGTGATCTGCACCTCCGGAAACTCCGCCTTGAGCCCCTCCAAAACGGAAACCGTATGCGTGGGCCTGCCGTTGTAGTTGCCGAGCAGATATCTAGTCTGGTCGGCAAGTGGGCCCACCAAGGCGATCTTTATGCCGCTCTTCTTCAACGGCAGCGTGCCATCGTTCTTCAGCAGCACCATCGATTCGTTTGCCAGCACTCGCGCGAGCTCGCGATGCTCGGGACTGTCGAGTTCCTTTTCATCGATTTTTGAGTACGGAACCATCTCCGGCGGATCGAACATGCCCAGCTTCACGCGGGCCGTGAACAGCCGAATCAAGGCCGTGTCGATATCGCTCTCTTTTAGAAAGCCCTGTTGGTAAGCATCAAGGTACGGCTTGTAGTCGCGATTGTCCTTAATATCCGAGTAATTCAAGCACTCGTTGTCCATGCCGCGCTGCACCGCTAACGCGGAGGCCTCGGGTTGCGTCTTGGTAAAGTGGTGGTCGCTAAAAATATTGA
Organism: uncultured Acidobacteriota bacterium; assembly: GCA_963810355.1. Classification (GTDB taxonomy): domain Bacteria; phylum Acidobacteriota; class Terriglobia; order Acidiferrales; family UBA7541; genus Acidiferrum. The sequence goes on along the minus strand of CAWENU010000005.1, from coordinate 54,038 downwards.
TGATGGCCGCGCAGTCGGACACGACGTAGCCTTGGAAATTCCATTTACCGCGCAACTGGTCCTGCAGCAGAAATTCGTTTACGCACGCAGGTTGTCCGTTGACGCTGTTGTAGGCACACATCACCGAGCCGGCTTTGCCTTCGGTTACGGTTGCTCGGAACGCCGGCAGATACGTATCCAGTTCGTCGTGCTTGCTGACTTTCACGTCGGCGGTGTGGCGCGTCGGCTCCGGCCCGCTGTGTACGGCATAGTGCTTGGGGGTCGAAATCACCCGGTAGTATTTGGGATCATCGCCTTGCATGCCGGTGACAAAGGCAACGCCCATGCGTGCGGTCAGAAATGGATCCTCGCCGTAAGTTTCCTGCCCACGTCCCCACCGGGGATCTCGAAAGATGTTGATGTTCGGCGCCCAGAAATCCAGACCCTCCTGTGCCCGGCTCTGGCCTGCGCGTTCAAACTGCATATGTTTGATTCTTCCCTCGATGCTGATGGCTATGGCCATACGATGGATTGCCTCGGTATCAAACGTGGCAGCCAGGCCAACCGGTTCGGGGAACTCCGTGGTGCCGCTGCTGGCCACTCCGTGCAGCGCCTCGCTCCACCAGTTATAGGCTGGCACATTCAATCTCGGGATCGCCCGTGACTGGTTCGTCAGCTGCGTAACCTTCTCTTCCACGGTCATCCTGTGTACGAGGTCCGCGGCCCGCTGCTCGGCCGGCAAGGACGTGTTCAGGTAGGCCGGTGGGGTTGAGTCCTGGGCGTACGCACAGCTCGCCATCAAGAAAACAAGAATTACAGAAGGAATCTTGGAGTTCCGTGTTCGCATGTTCGGAATAGGCCTCCGTATTTTGCACTCCAACTCGCCAGCGGCGGCTTGACTCTGCTCTACCCTTTATTGGCGGCCTCTTGGAAAAGTCTCGGTGCAAAATCCTTAAGATCGCGACGCCACGTCTGCCACTCATGGTCTGTGCCCGGCGATTCGTAGAAAACGTGCTGAATATTCGCTTCGACGAGGGAAGCATGTAGCCTCTGGAGCCCGGTGCGCATTCTTTCGGGCTCGTTTGTTCCAACACCGAGCCACAGCAAATGCACTCTTTTGACGAAAGCGGCTGGATCCGCAAACACGCCGTTGTAGGCGGTCTTAGGGTCGAGCCTCTGGTCGCCGAGAACCAGCGGCCCAGCGGCTCCACTGAATCCCCCAATGTAGGAGAAGAGATCGAGATGATTGAGCGTAATCTGGAATGTCTGCATTCCGCCCATGGAAAGGCCAGCCATCGCGCGGTGATCGCGATCCGAAAGTGTCCTGAAGTTGGAATCAACGTACGGGATCAGGACCTGCGTCACATCATCTTCGAGAGCAGCTGCCATGTCCTGCATAGCCTTCATCATTTCGGGTGATCCAAAGGGTTTTCCCGTCAAATCCGGAGCCGGTTGACCGGCGCGCCTGGCGTAGCCATAAGTCATCACCAAGATCATCGGTTTGCAGCTTCCGGCGGCGATCAGATTGTCCAGAATGAAATTGGCGCGACCCTGCTTGGTCCACCCGGTCTCGTCTTCGCCAGCGCCGTGCTGCAAATAGAGCACCGGATAGCGCACGTTCTTCTGCTCATCGTATTTCGGCGGTAAGTAGACAAGCGCGTGGCGCCAAGTTCCGGTAACCTTCGAGTGATACCAAACTTCCCGGACCTGGCCGTGCGGCACCTCCTGAATCGAATAATAGGTAGACCCTGGCTCCGGAACCTCCACGCCACTTGCGGGCTTACCTCCGCCAAAGAACGCATGTGTATTTGGGTCACTGACTTCTGAACCATCAATGATCAAGGTGTAGTAGTGAAAACCGGGAACCAGAGGAGCTGTAGTGACCGTCCAGTACCCGTCCGGTTGTTTCACCATATCCACTTTCGGCCCACTCCAGAAATTCAACTTGACCTTGGTGGCGTCGGGAGCTTTCACACGGATTTGCACTCTCCCCGCACCATCGACACGCGGATATTCCGCTCCCCAAACGTTGGTTTCAGAGGGCTGATAATTGTCCGGCTCCTGTGCGCAACAAAAACCTGCGCATAGGAATAGCAAGATCCCAAGTTGCTTCATTTCTGCTCTCCTAACGAAAGTCCGACGTCGATCATGCTGTTCGGTCCCGGGGCCTGCCACCGCCGTTCATACTTGTGCCGTGTAAAAATTCCGTCGGTGCGTCGAAACCCACCGGAGGCATGTTGTCCCTCAACATCTAGATATCACTGTCGGACAAAAAACGGCCGTAATCGTTGGACTCCAGCCAATGGTACAGGTGAATCTGATAGAGATATGAACCCACGAGTTCTTCCCCTAACTCGTGCGTCTCACTACAAACGAACGGAACCTGCAGCCCAGCAAGGACGGCGATCAAGAACTGGGTTGTCCGGTTCGGGTCAAAGTTCGTGTGGCCATACGGGGACTTGATCTGACTCAGAGTGCTCGTAATCACCAACAGCCGATGCGGATAGCGAGCCATGAGCCGGAGCCGCTTGAGAAAGGCAGCGCGGTCGGCAGTGCAGGAGTGCACCAAGTCCGAGAGATCTTTCCGCTCCACGGTGCAGACACCTTCCAACCCTGCAATGGAGTAGTCGCCCAACGAAAGCGCTCTCTTTTCGATGCCTGCGAACCATCCTCGAAAACGAGCGAAATTGAAGGGATTCTGCTCGCGCGTATCAACCAAGAGAGTCGGGCGGGGCGTCTGGAGCTGCGTGCCGCCGCGCTCGGCCAAGACTGGAATCACTGGGTGCGGTACGGGTGCCGCGGTCAGCTGCCATTCGAGCGGAGAGGCAATTAAAGGTCGCCGTCTTCTCAGCATACGGTCCCTCATGCGGCAATCCTTTGCCATGGGTACTCGTGATGGAGGCTGCCGATTGCACACGGGCAATGCGCGATCAACCATTGTTTCTGGTTCTCGACGAACCGACCGCGGCGCTGGACCATCCCCATGCACGAACTGCCCGACAATCATAGTATCGGAAAACCCAATGATCTTGTACAGGGCACGCTCGATCTCCTCATCCTGAAGAGTCTTTCGCTCGGGTCTTGTCATGGCTGGGCGATTGCAAAACGTATTCAGCAAGTCTCGGGTGAAGTCTTGCAGGTCCAGCAAGGATCCTTGTGCCCAGCACTGCACGGGTTGGAGCAGCAAGCCTTGGTTAGAGGCAAATGGGCAGAAACAGAGACTGGTCGACAGGCCAAGTTCTATTCGCTCACATTGGCCGGACGAGCGCGCTTGGAAAAGGACCAAACAGAATGGCATCGCCTGTCGGCAGCGATAAACCTGGTTGTGGAGGGCGCAGTCCTGGCTTGACCGCCTCGCTCAGGATCTGCGGTACGCAGCGCGCCAACTGTGGCGCTCCCCGAGTTTCGCTTCGACGGCAGGTGTAACTCTGGCCCTGGCATCGGAGCCGGGCACATCAAAAACATATTTTTGGGCACTTGCCCCGGTCGGGCAAGCATCACCACTCGTCCAAAAATTTTTCGCCGGCAGCGAGCATGCGAGAGCGGTCAATCCAGCTGTGTTCTCTAATATATACGCCGCGAAAAAGAAGTCCTAGCCACTCGAAGGCATAGGCTTCGCCGGTGTGCGTTGAATCTTTGCGATCTCGGTCAGGAGAAACAGATCCGTGAGGAGCGCACGCAAATGAATGGAAGCGTTCAGGTTGTCGATCAACTGAGAGCCGATGGCAGGTTGCGCCAGGACCAACTCGATGGCGGCGAGCGAATCGCTCGCGTCGCGTTTGAGCACCGCGAAGAATGCGCGATATTTTTGCGCCGGATCGAGGCGTTCTTGTTTCACTGCGGTCGCACAGCTATTGGCCAGACCAGAGATGGCTTTCACGGCGTGGCCCAGATATTCGCGAATTTGCCCGCCGGACCGGCTTCCTTCATCGCTGGGAAGCCCTTGCGCCGCATAAGCCAGCATGAACTCGTAACATTCTTCGATCGTGTCGGAGCGTTCCCAGAGGTCAGCCAGCATCTCTTAATCCCTCTGGGGCTTCTCCCCGGGATGCCGGCGATGAAGTGGGAGATTCGACGGGCCAGCGCTGCGGATCGTGTTCCTTCAGATAGAAATCGCGGCTCATCCAGCCGAAGACCATGGATTTCGTGATCGCGCGCTTTTCCGGACGAAGCCCAAAATAGACATGCACCATGATCAAGGCGATCAGTCCCACGCCAGCCAGGCCGTGCAGCGCATACATCATGCCCCAAGTCATGTCGCTGAATAGATAGGGATTGTGGGGAAAAAAGATTGTCCGCACGCGAAACATCATGAACACACCGGTTACGATTGCAGAGAGACCAGCGGCCATGATCGCGCCGTGATAGAGCTTGTTCTCGAGGGGATACTTGGCAAATTTATCCGGCGGCAACGCAGACTGGCCCAGGAAACGCAGTGTTCTTCTGTATGCGTCGCGCAGATCAATTTTGTCTGGCCAGATCGACCAGAAGTCCATGAAGAAGGAGGCGTGGATGATATGGAAGAGGATAGAGACGGTCAGGACGGAGCCAGCTATCCAGTGGTAAGTGACCCAGTCGAACGGCATGCCCACCTTGGGGAGAAAAGCGGTAAATAGCAGGGTGAACATGGAGGCTGCCATAGTCCAGTGAAAGAACCGCGCGGTCAGCGAATGTCTGGGCACGTGCTCGGGTATGCGCGCGGCCATCAGAGGCGATCCGCTGCTCGCAAAGTCCTTAGGTTTAGCGAAATATCGAAGGTACGTGGCGTGAACGATAAAAAACAGAAATCCGACAATAACTGCGACCCAAATCAGGAACCAAGCAATGTGAATCGGGACACGCTGTCCCCACGGACTGATGGCCCATTTCAGGAAGTCCATGTAGCCTCCTGAACTCCTCCGATGGCGCGCTTCACCAGATTCCGCATCAGCGGGATCTTGTACGCGTTGAACTGCAAGGGGACCGCGCCTTGCACTGCCAGTTTCCCAGCCATTTCGCCAGTTGCAGCGTTTGCCGGTTTGCCGCGGACGGCGTCCTCGACGGCCTTTAATCGCAGGGGACGAGCCGCTGCGCCGTTTACGGCGATGCGGATGCGTTGGATATTGTTACCCGAGACGACCATCGCTGATGCCACGTTCAGAAGGGGAAAGTCCCACACATTGCGGTCACGCACTTTTTCAAAATAGAAATGCGCGCCGGCCCATGTAGACGGGATGCGAACGGCCGTCAGTAGGTCTCCGGGTTGCAAGATGTGCAGGCTCGTGATGTCGATGTCCGGACCGATGAAATAGTCTTCGGCGTCGATGATGCGCTCACCTTTGTGAGTGCGGACCACGAATTTGGCGTCGAGTGCGATGAGGGCCGGAGCAGTATCGGAGGGATTCACAGCCACGCATCGTTCCGCATGCAGAATCGCATGCTCGCGGTTACGGCCTTCCGGCGTGTCGGCGTAACACATGTTGCCGCCAGCACGGTAGCAAGGCCAGCCCGCGCGGTAATACCAGCAGCGCGCGTCCTGCGAAACATTGCCGCCGATGGTGCCCTGGTTTCTGATCTGCGGCGAGGCAACCAGTTCCGCGCTGTCCGCCAGCAGCTTGTACTTCTCTTTGATGAGGGGATGCTCGACTACCTGCGTAAGCGTAGTCATCGCGCCGATCTCGATGCCGTCGGCCGTGCTGCGAATTCCCTTGAGCTCAGCGATTCCGCTTAAATCGACCACGACCTTGGGTTTTTTGATGCGGTCCTTGAGCCAGTCGAAGCTATCCATGCCTCCGGCGAGCACCCAGCCATCACTACCCTGCCGCTGGAGCAATTCTTGCGCATCCGCAATCGAGTCCGGCTGAAGCAAATCAAAAGCCGGCATGACGTCTCGGATTACAGCCATGAGTTCTCCTTCCGCGTCTCGCTAAACGTGCGCCATCTAAATATGCGCCATCAGCGGATGCTGCATGGGCCGTCCCGCTTCCAACGAGGTTAGAATCGTGTCCGCGTTGACGGGCGCCCGCCTGAAGATTTCATCGCCGAGAGCGTCTGAGAGCGCGTTCAAGATAGAGGCGCATCCTCCTCCTACGGGAGGTTCACCTACACCGCGAGCGCCGACCGGCGTTTCCGGATCGGGAATGTCGAGCGCCGACCACTGCATATTGACAGGCACATCCAGAATCGTTGGCGGTTTGCTCTGACTGAACCTAGTCGAGAGCATGGCGCCATAGCGAGGGTCGAACACCCATTTCTGTCCAATCGCATGCCCGATGCCCAGAACGGAGCGGCCCAGCACTTGACCTCCAAGTGCGCGGGGATGAATCACGGAGCCTACATCCGCGGAAGCGAGGAAATCCACGATGTGGTACTTGCCGGTTTCGACGTCGACTTCAACCTCGGCAAAACTGGCAACGTAGGAAAATGTCGACCCGTCACGGGGGTAATTGTCCTTGGCAGCGGCTATCAGACCTTGGCCCGCAAGCGCGGCTACGGAAGCCTTCGTCACTTTGTTGAGGTCGGGCGAAACTTCGTGGCCATCGTAGACGCCACCCAGTTGAATGGCGTAGTTCGCGGCTTGTGCCAAAGTCATTCCGGCGCCGCCACCCTTGCGAAATACGCGCGTGTTGGCGACTTCATAATTTTCTGGTTTGCCGCCGAGCTTCTTGGCGGCAAGCTCCTGCAGTTTCTTCCGGGCGTCCATCGCAGTCGCGTGCGCAGCCCGTGTCATTGCATGTGTTGTCTGGCTTCCGCCCGAAACGCACGTGAAGGGAAGGTTTTTCGACGAGTCCCCCCATGTTATGTCGCACGTCTCCCACGGCACTCCCAGAACCTCGGCAGCCACTCGGTGAACATCGATCACGGACTCCGTTCCCAAGTTGCCGATTCCGGAGAGGATGGACACTCGTCCATCTGGCTTGATAATCAGGATTCCATCGAAGCCCACCGTGCCACCCGCATAACAGCTCAGCGAAACTCCGACACCGCGCACCTTGGAACCAATCCGCTTCGGCGTGCGCGAGACACGTTCCTGCCATTTGAACTGTTCCGCACCGCGGTCGAGCGCTTCCTTGAGGAACGCACTCGTCGCGTATGGACGTTTGCCCTGCGCCGCCGATCCGAAGGGCGCTTTGCCCTCGGGACAGTTGATACGGCGGATGGCCACCTGGTCGAGCCCGAGTTTGCGCGCGGCTTTGGCGATGACCGGCTCCATAATCACAATCCCTTGCATGCCGCCGGGCGAACTCTGCGCACTTCTGGGCGGCGTGTTCGTCAGCAACGTCGCTCCGCGCCAGCGCATGGCTTGTGGTTGGTAGAGAAGAGATACGATGCGGCCTGATGAGGGAGAATCGCCGACCGCGTCATAAGGACCATTGTTCGCAATCACAAACATATCTAGCGCGATGATCCGGCCATCCTTGGAAAACCCGGCTTTCATCCGCCCGAGCATACTGGGCCGCGCACGGCCGATGAAAGTCTCCTCTTCGCGGCTGATGCGCATCATCACCGGAGCGTTCGCTTTCTTCGACAAAAGCGCCGGAATAACCAGCGTAACGCCACCCGTGATCTTGCTGCCGAAGCCGCCCCCGGTGTACTCGCTAATGAGCACGACTTTACTCGGGTCAATGTTCAGCCACCTTCCAATAGCCGGCACGGTTTGCGCGGTGCTTTGCGTGCCCGTGTGAACATAGACCTTTCCGTTCTGCCAGTAAGCCATAGCAGTGCGGGGCTCAAGAGTCTGGTGGCTCGTGTCTGGCGTGACGAAAGTTTCATCGAGGACTAGCGCGGCACTTTGAAAGCCCGCTTGAAGATCCCCGTAAGACCATTCGTCGGGAGTCTTTCCCGTAGGCAGACGCCCTTTTTTTTCGTCGGCGAAGTCCGCCTCGGTCCACTTGAGTACTCCGATCGTCGGAGGTGGCGGAGCTGCGGGCCGGGCTCCCGCCGCGGTCGCCGGGGCCGGATGCTGCACCCAGATGTTCCCTTCCGCTCTTGGGTTGGGCCCGCCAGGTCGCAAGGTATCGAGCGGGTCGATAACGAAGGGGAGCGGTTCAAACTCGATGCGAATTTTTTCGATGGCTTCCGCAGCAGTGTATTCATCAACAGCGGCCACGGCGAGAATCGGCTCACCGGCGTAAAGCGGTTCCATGGTGAGCGCCTTCTCGCTCTTTGGGTTGGCCCGGATCACGGTGCCATTGTCGGTGAGGGTATCGGCCGGAGGTGGAAGTTCGTCAGCTGTGAGAATCGCTTTCACGCCGGGCATGGCAAGGGCTTCCCGCAGGTCAAGGTGCCTCACACGGGCGTGCGGCAGGGGGCTGAGCAGCAGCTTGCAGTAAAGCATGCCGTCGGCGTGATAATCCTCGGCGTACCTCGCCAATCCAGTCACCTTTGCATAGAGGTCGGCGGTTTCATAATCCTTGCCAATCAGTTTATGTCCGGCCCCATACACACGCGGTGTAGGTTCGCCAGTTCCTGCATCGCCCTTAGGCATGGCTTGCCCTCCTCATGTTCTCCGCTCCGCGCATCATCGCAGTCAGTATCTTGTCGTAGTCCTGGCAGCGACACAGGTTTCCCGAAAGGCCCTCAGCCAGTTCGCTTCGCGTAGGATTTGGATTGGTCTTTAGAAACGCCACTGCTGCCATGATGAAGCCGGGCATGCAGAATGCACATTGGAAGCCTTGTTCGTCAATGACACCTTGCTGGACCGGGTGCAGCGTTCCTTCGGGGCTTGCCAGCCCTTCGATTGTCAGGACCTTCCGATCGCGCACCGTGTGTGTGAGAACGGAACAAGCATAGTGCGGCACCCCATCAATAAGCACGGTGCAAGAGCCGCATTCCGCTCGATCGCACCCCAGCTTGGTACCGGTGAGCCCTAGTTTGTGGCGCAGGGTCCAGGCCAGCGTTTCTTGTCTCATGACATCCGCTCGCCGCAACTGGCCATTCACGTTGATGGAGAGGAGCCTCTCACCCGTGCCTCTAGCAGATTGGCCTAACAATGTGGAGGCTCGGAATAAATAGCTTGTAGAGGAGGCGGCCATGCCGCCTACAATCACTCCCTTTATTAGGTCGCGTCTGGAGAGCGCGTTCGGTGGAGGATCACTCCTTTGGGTATCTTCGGCTTCTTTCATCGCCGAATTCCTCCTTTAGCAGCCATCCTCGTTCCGTAGCGTGCGGACCGCAGCATGCCACGGAACGAAAAGACTTACTTCGCCGCACGAAGACCTGTCATCAACAAGTGCCCATTCCAAAGCCGATAATTCATTGGATGAAGCGCAGCGTCAAAACGGGTACTACCGAGCCCCACGCCACGCAACGGCTCAGTGTGCCGTTATGCTGTTTGTAAATCATACTCTTGTGCCAAACTGACTGGTTCTCCGAATCTCGATGGCGCGGAGCATTTTCTCGTGTGGGGGGCATCGAGGTACTCATCCGGAAATCGGGTCAAAAAACCACATATACGATCACCCGGCTTACCAGGAGTTCGCAATTTCGTGTAGGAGTTCCATTGAGTGTGGCTCCCCTCCGACGCTCGGTTTCGAGCTCACGACAGCGCGCCGCCCGCGCTAAGACTCCTTTTGCTGCAAAGACGCCAGATAGTCGCTGAGATTCTTGATGCGCTTTCGTACGGCAGGTTCGTTGTAATTGTCCAGGGAGCCGAAGATGGGTCCCCAAATGGGCATGTCGGACGAGCCATGCGAAAGGATACGCGTACCAAAGCGCAGCACGTCGGAGACATACTCGTAGGGGAATTTCCCGCCATGGCGGTTGGCGAGCGTGGTCAGATCAGGCGGCGGCGTTTTGAGCACGACCGCGGCCGGTCCATCGCCCCGAGCGTCAATACCGTGACACGAAGCGCAATATTGCATATACGTTTGCTTGCCAGACGCGGCGATTGTCCGCGGCGTTGGTCCTTTGGCGACGGCCAGCTTACTTCGAACGCCTATGACGCAGCCTCCCAAAATCAGAACACCTACAGAATGGCACGCCGCGCAAACATGATCACCTCCCAGCAACCTTCCGTCTAGTACGGTAGCAATTCTTTCGGAGCGAACCATGGGTGCCACAATCCTTGCGAATTTCCTCCGCTGGCTGGTTTCGCTCCCGAATCACTTCGACCGACCAGCCGGCGCGCACAGCCACAGCCTCAGAGACACATCCTAATCACTCGGCCGGCTGCTGCCACACCACCTGGTATGCAGAACCGCGTGAGTTGCGGTGGAGAGGAACCAAATGCTTCTTCGAATCTTCCCATGCTAATACGTTTACCATATCCAGGCACGGCCAATTCACCCAGCGACGAAAAGCGCTCCGAAAATGACTCTGTTGCGTTGGGCGAACCGATTCGGCAGATGGCGGGGCAGCGAAATCTAGGCGACATCCCCAAGACAAGTAAGGCCACGATGTTCGACTATTTCGCCTGGCGTGACTTGATGTAGGCGGTCAGGTCTCGAATCCGCGATTCGAAGTGAGCCTTATCCGATCGGTTCGTCGTTGTCCAAGCAGGCATCTCAGCGGGTGCGTGCGCGGGTAATTTTACGCCATCGCGCAGCACACCCGACACATAGGCTTCGGGAAACTTGCCCGCATGACGTCGTGACAAGGTAGTGAGGTCGGGAGGTACCCTAAAGGGAGGAGGGAAAGGACCGTTTCCCTTCAAGTCGTTTCCATGGCAGACGGCGCAATGTTGCGAAAACAGTTCGGCCCCCGACGAGATTGTCTGAGACGCTTCCGGCGCCTTCTGTGCCTGCTTTTCTTGCCCGCCACAAAGGCCAACCATCAAACCCAACAGCACGCATAACCCGAGCAGCTTGCCGAGAGTTCGAAAGATCATGAACCCCTCCATGGGGGATGCTCTACGTCTGATCCATTCTAAGACCTCGGTCATGATTCAGTTGGAAGCGTGGAGCCCGAATGTCGAAGGCCCGGCCTCGCGGATCGGAGATGATAAGTATTCAATTGCCCGCTCGACTGCCTCCCGAGCCGTTGTCCCGTAGAAGTTCTGGGCCTCTCGCCTGTAGGATCCGTGAACATGAATGCGAAATCTCTCCGGCCATGCCGTCGAGCCCCAGAGCAACTCTTGTACGCGGAGAACGTGCTCTTTCGTGCCGACGAAAAAAAGAAATCGCTCTTCCTTAATAAGCTCAGCCATAGACACCTCCTGAGTCCTGCTTGGCCCGGCAGCTCTGTCGCTAGTCGCAGTATCCAGACTAGAGGTGCAATTGGCGGTGATACGGGTCACCAGCGGATGTAACGGCAAACACGAGCCGCCACCGCAAAGATAACTCACTTTTGGAGACAGGAAAAACGGACTCAGTGGCGCACGTCAAGCTAAGCTTGAGCAACGCAAAAAAAAGAGGGGGCTAACTTCGCCCCCTCGTCTCAAGGGAAACTCCGCAATCAGACGACTGCAGCGAACGCAGTCTTGTGGAACGTAGAGTATTCCGCTTCGAACTTCTTCACCACCGGGATGCCCTCGATGAACCTGGCCACGATCTTCTCGATCTGTGGATAGAGTTCCCGATTGTAGGTCTCCGCATACTCCTTCGTTTCCCACAAGCTGATTGCCACTACTTCCTTCTTTTCCGGCGTGATGAGCAACAGCTCATCCCGAAATCCCTTCTGCCTGCGAAGCAGGGGCAGGACTTCCTTTTCAAACACTGCCGGAAATTCTTTCGCAACGTTGGGCTTCAGTTGCAACATCACGTGGCGTGCAAACATATAAGCCTCCCTCTCTTTTACTCGGGGGCGATGCCACTGATCCCCTCCCTTTTCTCTTGGGAGCCGCAGGATCAACAGTACATCCCGTCCCAAAGACACGTTCACTCTCATTTCCTCAGAATTGCGGTGCTCCGCGTCACCTGTCAGCGTGTTCAGCATCACACCGTAGGCCGCGGTATGAGGCGCGAGCGCCGACGAGGGCAGATGTTTTGAAGTAAACCCAGCGATTCCCGCGAACAGTTCAGCCGAGTCTATTTGCCTGTGCTCGCAGACCTTGCCGATCGTCTGAACGAAGTCATCGCTAACTACCCCATTACCCCGTCTTCGCCCATGGGCCAGTGGTCGGACCAGTGGCAACAAGAACGGCGTCCGCGACGTTGACGCGTGGGGTTCATCTTCAGCAACGCTTCGGAGAACAGGGCCTTTCCGTAGGGCTTCTCAGCGGGTACTCCGGCGGAGCGGCAGCCTGGGTTCCGGCAAGAATGTGTGGAAGCAGTGGATTTGTTTCGGCTTGAGCGGCGGTCATCCGATTGGGAGCCGTTCCATACCCTCCGTGACACAAGTTAAAGTTTCCTTTGAGCGCTGTTGGCCTGCCAGCCATCACTCAGAAAAGTGATGGGGTATCCCGGGGGCGGCTTGGCAGGATTAGGTGGCTATAAGAGATAATTTGGAGAGCGCCGTACTAGGCTTTCCGCTAGGTTCCTTATGTATCAGCGATTTATCATGTACTCAATATTTTGTCAACCAGTGCGGCAAGACGTGGTAGATTTTCTGTGACTTTTGAAGAAAGGGTCCGACCGTGATCGAAGCATTCACCACAGAGCGAGATCGCAAAGGCGGCAGGACAAGTCCCGTAGAGTTTCTGTGCCAGACTCAGGACCGCCGCAGGCGAAAATTCGTGGCTGAATGCGAAGGATCGCGCTTTTGGCTCTAGCGGGGTGCATACCACATCACCCGGAACTCCTGCTCGCGCCGCATCGATAAACAACACCAGGGACGCCGCATTCACCGAAGACGTGAGTTCTGGCGTCAACTGGTGGCAGGTCATTACTTCCACGTCATTGGGAATTTCTCGCTGTAAGAAATCTTCAACCAAGCGCCACGCTAAGCCGTCGTCACAACGCAGCGGGTTGCCGTAGGCGATGACGAGAGTTCGAGTCATGACGTAAATTCAGCGCGCCACTTCGGCGGAGAGTTTGCCTTGTGAATCGAGCAACTGGATGCGCAGCGGCATTTCGCCCATCGCGTGCGTTGAGCAGCTCAAGCATGGATCGTAGGTGCGGATCACGGCTTCCACTCGATTGAGCATTCCGGGCATCAGCTCGTTTCCGCGCACAAAGTGTTTCGCGACCTGAAGGACGCTCCGGTTCATCGCCAAATTATTTTGCCCCGTGGCGATAATCAGGTTGGCCCAGCGGATCAGCCCCTGCTCGTCAATTTTGTAGTGATGAAAAAGCGTGCCCCGCGGGGCTTCCGCGGAACCCACGCCCTCGAGGGCGTTAGGCTTGGCTTCTGCGCGAACATGTTTCGAGAGTATTTCGGGTTCGTTCAGCAACTGTTCCAGTCGTTCCACGCAGTACAGAATTTCGATAAGCCTGGCCTGATGATAGTGGAACGAGCTGAGCACCGCGGCGCGCTGCAATTCCTTGAACTCCGCCAACTCCTGATCCGCTCGCTCGGTACCGCAACGATCTACCACGTTGAGCCGCGCCAATGGTCCAACTCTGTACATACCCTCGGGATAACCCTTAGGCTTGTAATACGCAGACTTCAAATAGCTCCACGGTTCGACTTTCTCACCGATGTAGTCAAAGTAGCGCGTGGCGTCCAGGCCGTCGGCAACCAGGTTCCCGGTCGCATCTCCGATGCGGATAGTGCCATCGTAAAACGTCAAACTCCCGTCAGGTTTCACCGTGCCCATGAACAGCGAAGGAAAGTTTCCGAATGCGCCGATTTCTTCGCGGAACCCCGTGGTGATCTTTTTGAACCAGTTCATTGTTCGATCGGCAATCGCAATCGCTTCCGGGATTGTTTTCAAGATGGCGTCCCGGTCTTCCTGACTCAAGGGCTGGCTGACTCCCCCAGGCACGACGCAAACTGGATGAATGCGCTTACCGCCCAGCCGCTCAATAATTTGCTGCCCGAACTGCCGCAACCGGATGCCGTCCCGCGCCAGTTGCGGATCCCTTTCGAACACTCCCCACAAATTGCTCTTCGCCGGATCAGCGTCCATGCCCAGCAGCAGATCGGGCGATGACAGATGAAAAATGCTGAGCGCATGCGATTGCACGATCTGCGCCATGTTAATAATGCGGCGGAGCTTATCCGCCGTAGGCGGAATGCGGACCGCGAGCAGCGCGTCGCACGCTTTCGCCGACGCAATCAGGTGGCTTACCGGGCAAATCCCGCAGATTCGCGCCATCAGCGAAGGCATTTCGGTAAACGGGCGCCCTTCGCAAAGCTTTTCGAATCCACGAAATTGCATGACGTGGAAGCGCGCCTCCGACACTTCTCCGTGCTCGTCGAGGTGCAGCGTGATCTTGGCGTGGCCCTCGATGCGGGTCACTGGGTCGATTACGATCGTTCTCTTCTCCGCCATTCTTAGGCCCCGAATCGCGTTCGCGAACTCAACTCTGGCTTCCGCCCGGCGAGCAATTCGCTCACAACATAGAAAATGGTATCCGCGGATGGCGGACATCCCGGCACAAAAACATCCACGGGAACAAATTCATGGACAGGTCGCGACTGCGCTAGCAACCGCGGCACGACCTGATCGGGAATGCTGGGGTTCAGCGTGGCGTTTTCCACGTAAGCGCGTCCGTAAACCGCGGCCGTCGCAAAAGGATTTCGCATCCCCGACACATTCGCGGTAACCGCGCAATCGCCCAGGGACACCAATGTGCCTGTCCGTTGACGCACCAATTTGATCTTGTGCAAGTCATCCTCGCTGCTCACCGCTCCCTCTACCAGCGTCACGTCCACCTTTTCCGGAAATACCTTCGCGTCCACCAGCGGGCTGTAAACCACTTCCGCGCTTTCCGCCAGGGTCAGCAAGCGCTCGTCAATATCCAAGAAAGACATGTGGCAGCCAGAACATCCGTCCAACCAGACCGTTGCCAGGCGCGCCTTGGTCACCGCTGCTCTCCCCTCATCAAACGGAGATACGGCAAGAAGTCCCGCCGCTTTTCCATTTCAGCTACCGAGCGTCCCTTTTCGAACAATGCGCCCGTAGGACACACCTGCACGCACTTGCCGCAACCCGTACAAGTTTCCGACGAGCCCCAAGGCTGATTCAGATCGGTGATGACCTGACAGTCGATACCTCGACCCATGACATCCCATGTGTGCGCACCTTCGATTTCGTCGCACACTCGCACGCAGCGGGTGCACAAAATGCAGCGATTGTGATCGATGACGAAACGTTCGTGGGACGCATCGACCGTAGCTTTCGGATAAATGTAGGGAAAATGGATGTGGGTGATGTCGAGCTTCTGCGCCATGGTCTGCAGTTCGCAGTGCCCGTTTGAAACGCACACCGAGCAGATGTGATTGCCCTCGGTGAACAGCATCTCCACGATTCCCTTGCGATACCGCCCCAGTCGCTCCGTGGACGTTGTGACTTCCATTCCTTCTTCAACCCGAGTCACACAGGCCGCTTGTAAGTCGGTTGGAACCTTTCACCTCTACCAGACACAGCCGACAGGCCCCAACCGTCGAAAGCCCTTCCAGTTCACAAAGCCTCGGAATAAAGATGCCGTTTTGCCGGGCCACTTCCAGAATCGTTTCGTCTTCCCTCGCGCTAAAATCCCGGCCGTCGATCTTCAGCGTTTTGATCGCAGCGACTGCGCTCATGCGTGCACCGCCTTTCCGCAAACCCCTGCGGCACAATGGTTGCGCTCAATATGCGATTGGTATTCATCCGCAAAGTAACGGAGCGTGCTGAGCACCGGATTCGGCGCAGATTGCCCTAACCCGCAAAGGCTGGTGTTCTTCACCAGGTCGCACAACTCTTCCAGAAGCCCCAGGTCCTGAGGTGTCGCGTGCAGCGTGGCTATGGTTTCCAGCAGGCGGTGCATCTGGTAGGTCCCGACGCGACAGGGAATGCACTTCCCGCAAGACTCCGTCTTGCAAAAATCCATAAAATATTTGGCCACGTCCACCATGCAAGAGCTGTCATCCATCACGATCATGCCGCCAGACCCCATGATCGAACCGGCCTTCGCCAGCGATTCGTACTCCACCGGCATATCCAGACACTCGCCGGGAAGACACCCGCCCGATGGACCGCCCGTCTGCACCGCTTTGAATTGACGGCCGTCAGGAATTCCTCCGCCAATCTCGAAGACCATCTCGCGCAAACTAATGCCCATGGGGACTTCCACCAACCCGGTGTTTTGCACCCTCCCGGCGAGCGCGAACACCTTCGTTCCTTTGCTCTTCTCCGTACCAATCGTGGCATACCAGGCCCCACCGTTACGGATAATGGGCGGTACATTAGCAAAGGTCTCCACGTTGTTGATCAACGTCGGCTGTTCCAACAAGCCCGCTTGCGCCGGATAAGGCGGCCGCGGCCGTGGCGTGCCTTGTCGTCCCTCGATGGAGGCGATCAACGCCGTCTCTTCTCCGCATACAAAAGCGCCCG
Source organism: uncultured Acidobacteriota bacterium (assembly GCA_963810355.1). Lineage (GTDB taxonomy): Bacteria > Acidobacteriota > Terriglobia > Acidiferrales > UBA7541 > Acidiferrum. Next base: position 37,723 of record CAWENU010000005.1, on the reverse strand, counting down.
CGCCCAAACGTAACTCGATGCGGAAATTAAAGTGTGTCCCACAAATGTTCGAACCCAACAGTCCCAATTTCTCCGCTTGCCGAATCGCTATCTTTAGCCGTTTAATCGCTAGCGGATACTCGGCGCGCACGTAGATATATCCCTCATTCGCTCCGACCGCATGCGCCGCGATCAGCATCCCTTCCAATACTCGATGCGGATCGCTTTCCAGGACGCTGCGGTCCATGAACGCGCCGGGATCCCCTTCATCCGCGTTACAGATCACGAATTTCGGCGTCCCGACCGCCTTCGCCACCGTGCTCCATTTCAACCCGGTCGGGTAACCTCCGCCCCCTCGTCCCCGCAGGCCGCTTTTCATAACCTGCTCGATCACTTCGGCGGGAGTCATCTCTGTGAGCACCCGGATCAGCGCGCTGTATCCAGAGGCCGCTATGTATTCTTCGATCCGCTCCGGATCGATCGTGCCGAAATTTTCCAGCACAATCTTTTTCTGCCGCTGGAAAAACGGAATATCCGTAGGACACAACAACCGATGCACCGGCCCGTGCTCCGGCGCATCGAGCACCGCGGCAGCATCGTCGGCCGTCACGCGTTGATACAGCGTTCCGCTGTTGCTGGACACCAGCGGCCCCTCGGCGCACAGCCCCATGCAACCAACGCCTCGAATCCGGCACTTCCCTTTCCAATTGCGCGCGCCGATTTCTTTATCCAGCGCGTCCTTCACCGCGTGGCTCTGGCACGAGATACATCCTGCCGCCACGCACACGTTAATCGTTTGCGGAATGCTTGCCTGCGCCTCGCGTTCGATCTGCGCAATGCTTTCCAGTTCTTCAGGCGTCATGAGTTTCCCATTTGGCGATCTGTCGCCGCAACTGCTCCGCCGTCACCTTGCCCGCCACTTCGTTGTCGTAAACCACCGCAGGCGCCAGCCCGCACGAACCCAGGCAGCGCGCGGACAGCACCGAAACCTTCCCGTCCGCGGTGGTCTCCCCTGGCGATACGCCCAGCTTCCGCTTCACCACGTCCACCAACTGCGGCGCACCTTTGATGTAACAAGCCGTACCCAGACAAATGACGCAGGTATGTTCCCCTGCTGGTTTCAGCGTAAAGAAATGATAAAAAGTCGCCACACCATAAGCTCGGCTCAGCGGCACCCGCAACGACACAGCCACATAACGCAAGGCCGCCTGGTCCAAACAACCAAACGACTCTTGCACGGTATGCAAAGTCTCGATCAGCCCGCGCGGGTTTTGCCCCACTCGGCGAATCGTCGCGTCCACAATTTTCCAGCGCTTATCCTGGTTGGGCGCAGCCGGCTTGGCTGGTGTCGAGATCATAATTCCCGCCCCCGTAATGACTGCTTAGCATCAAGACTCAGCCGCTTCGACGGTGACGATCATCACACTTTGCCGCTCAAACGACGAACGAAATCGTGCCGTCCCACGACCCACCTCACTCGCGTGTCTCCACCATACCCACGCCTTCAAGCAATCCTCGCTGACTGCGGTCACATCCCTCGGTGATGTACGTCACAGCAGGAACCTGCCTCTCCTGCGAAGCTCACTGTGACAGCGCGACGGGCACGAGCGCAAGTGCGGAGCGAGTGCTACCCATGAACGAACAAATCGACGTTAACGAAGCCGTTCAAGCGCCACGTAACATACTGCAAACAATCGCCTTACAACGATCTTCTCGACAACGCTTCCGAAAGCGCGGTGATCTATGAGCACTACCCTGGCACCCTCCATTGCGAGCGGAGATCAGATCCCTCAAGCGGCGAGCGACACCGAAGCGCGTAAGTCCGCGACCAGAGTCAAGGCCATGGTCGACGGCAACGAGGCCGCCGCCGACGTAGCCTACCGCCTCAACGAAGTGATCGCCATCTATCCAATCACCCCATCTTCACCCATGGGCGAGTGGTGCGACCAGTGGCAGGAGGAAGCCCGCAAGAACATCTGGGGCGCAGTTCCACAAGTCATGGAGATGCAATCCGAAGGCGGCGCCGCCGGCGTCCTCCACGGCGCCCTGCAAGCCGGAGCTCTGGCCACTACCTTCACTGCCTCGCAAGGCCTGCTCTTGATGATCCCCAACATGTACAAAATCGCCGGCGAACTCACGCCCGCGGTGATCCACGTCGCAGCCCGAACGGTAGCTGCCCACGCTCTTTCCATTTTCGGCGATCACAGCGACGTAATGGCCGCCCGCGCCACCGGTTTCGCTCTACTCTCTTCGAACTCCGTCCAGGAGGCCGCCGACTTCGCCCTGATCGCTCAAACTGCCAGCCTCGAATCGCGCATCCCCTTCCTGCACTTCTTCGACGGCTTCCGCACCTCCCACGAACTGAATCAGATCATCCCCTTAACCGACGAAGATCTCCGCTCCCTGATCGATGAAAGCCTGGTGCAAAACCACCGCGAGCGCGGGCTCTCTCCGGATCACCCAGTCCTCCGCGGCACCGCACAGAACCCCGACGTCTTCTTCCAATCCCGCGAAGCCATCAACCCTTTCTATCGCGCCTGCCCCACCATCGTGCAAAACGTAATGGATCGTTTCGCGGCCCGCACCGACAGAGCCTACAAACTATTCAATTATTTCGGCGCACCCGACGCCGACCGCGTCATCATCATGATGGGTTCTGGCACCGGGCCGGTCGAAGAAACGATTGAACGTCTGAACGCCAGCGGTGAAAAACTAGGCCTGCTGAAAGTCCGCCTCTTCCGGCCTTTCGCCGTAGACGCCTTCCTGGCCGCCCTGCCAAAAACCGTATCCGCCATCGCGGTGCTCGATCGCACCAAGGAACCCGGCAGCATCTCCGAGCCGCTTCACCTGGACGTCGTCTCCGCTTTCCACGAAGCAACTTCCGACTCGCAACCGGTACCCAAAATCATCGGCGGCCGCTACGGCCTCTCTTCCAAAGAATTCACGCCCGCTATGGCCAAGGCCGTCTTCGACGAACTAAAACAGCCCACTCCCAAAAACCACTTCACCATCGGCATAAACGACGACATCACCCACACCAGCCTACCCTACGATCCAAACTTCTCCACCGAAGATCCGCAAACCGTCCGCGCCGTGTTCTACGGCCTGGGTTCCGACGGCACGGTCGGCGCCAACAAAAACTCTATCAAGATCATCAGCAAACGCACCTACAACTACGCGCAAGGCTATTTCGTCTACGACTCCAAAAAAGCCGGCTCCGTCACCGTTTCCCACTTGCGTTTCGGCCCGCGCCCGATCCGCTCTTCCTACCTGATCAACAAGGCCAGCTTCATAGCCTGTCACCAATTCCAATTCCTGGAGCGCATGGATGTCCTGTCTTGCGCCGAAACCGGCGCCACCTTCCTCCTCAATGCACCCTTCGCGCCCGACGAAGTCTGGAATCATCTCCCGGAATCCGTCCAGCACAACATTCTCGCCAAGCGCCTGGATTTGCACGTCGTCGACGCCTACAAGGTCGCTCGCGAAACCGGCATGGCCAGCCGCATCAATACCGTCATGCAGACCTGCTTCTTCGCCATCAGCGGCATTCTTCCTCGCGAAGAAGCCATCGCCGCCATCAAAGACGCCATCCGCGAAACCTACGGCAAGCGCGGCGAAGCGGTAGTCGCGAAAAATTTCGCAGCCGTCGACCACACCTTGGCCCATCTGCACCGCATCGACGTTCCCCAACAGGTCTCCAGCGGCCTGCACGTCCTGCCGACAGTGTCCGACCATGCGCCGTCCTTCGTTCGTGACGTTCTCAGCCCAATGATCGCGGGCCACGGCGATGCACTGCCCGTCAGCGCCATGCCTATCGACGGCACCTTCCCCACCGCTACCTCCCAGTGGGAAAAGCGCAACATCGCCCAGCAAATTCCGGTCTGGGACCAAGACCTCTGCATCCAATGCGGCAAGTGCGTCCTTGTCTGCCCCCACGCCGTAATTCGCGCCAAAGTTTACGACTCTTCCGCCCTGGGCAACGCACCCGCTACCTTCAAATCCGCCAAGCCCCGTTGGCGTGAGCTTGAAACCCTGAAATATACCCTGCAAGTCTCGCCCGAAGACTGCACCGGCTGCCGCCTCTGCGTGGAAGTCTGCCCGGTTAAAAGTAAAAGCGAAGCAAAGCACAAAGCCATCAACATGCAACCGCAAGCCCCGCTGCGCGAACCCGAAAGCACCAACTGGAATTTCTTCTCCTCACTCGGCGATTTCGACCGCGATCGGCTCACCCACTCCCACGTCAAAGACGTCCAACTTCTCGAACCGCTCTTCGAATTCTCTGGAGCCTGCGCAGGCTGCGGCGAAACTCCATACATCAAGCTCTTGACGCAACTCTTCGGCGACCGCCTGCTGATCGCCAACGCCACCGGCTGCTCCTCCATCTATGGGGGCAACCTGCCCACCACGCCCTACGCCGTCAACCACGAAGGCCGGGGCCCGGCCTGGTCCAATTCTTTGTTTGAAGACAACGCCGAATTCGGCTTGGGCATGCGCCTGGCGGTAAACAAACAAGAGGACTTCGCCAAGATCCTTGTCGCTCGCCATGCTTCGATTCTCGGCGAGACGTTAGCCATTGATCTGCTGAACGCCGATCAATCCACCGAAGCAGGCATCACGGCCCAACGCGCCCGGGTAGCGGAGCTGAAGAAGAAACTGCACTCGATTCCCGCCCCTGATTCGAAGGATCTACTCAGCGTCGCCGATTCCCTGGTCCGCAAGAGCGTCTGGCTGGTAGGCGGCGACGGCTGGGCCTACGACATCGGCGCTGGCGGCCTCGACCATGTATTGAGCTGCGGCGCAAACGTAAACGTCCTGGTCCTCGACACCGAAGTGTATTCCAACACCGGCGGCCAAGCCTCCAAGGCCACTCCTCGCGGCGCAGTAGCAAAATACGCCACCGGCGGCAAACAGAACGCCAAGAAAGATCTGGCCCTCGAAGCCATCAGCTACGGCTCCGTCTACGTTGCCCGCGTCGCCATGGGCAGCAACGACACCCACACCGTAAAAGCCTTCCTCGAAGCCGAAGCCTTCAACGGTCCTTCGCTCATCATCGCCTACAGCCATTGCATCGCTCACGGCTACGACTTGGCCTTTGGCGCCGAACAACAGAAAGCCGCCGTCCTCTCCGGCTATTGGCCGCTGCTCCGCTACAACCCGACTCTCCGGCTGCAAGGCAAGAATCCGTTCCAGCTCGATTCCAAAGCACCGTCCATCCCGCTCAAGCAGTACGCCTACCAGGAAACACGCTACTCGATGCTGGCGCGCAGTAACCCGGAAGCCGCCCACACTCTGCTGGAACTCGCCCAAGGCGACGTAGATCGTCGTTGGAAAGTCTATTCCAACCACGCGCTATCCAACGAAACACCAGACCTCACCGCGCCCGAGCCTGCCGCCACAACCAAACCTGTACCACAGAACGGAGACCCCAATGATTGACCTAACCACCACCTACATGGGAATGATCCTTCGCTCCCCGATCGTCGCCTCCGCCTCCCCACTGTGCGACTCCCTGGACAAAATCCGCCGTTTTGAAGAAAGCGGCATAGGCGCCGTCGTCCTGCCGTCCCTGTTCGAAGAGCAACTCGAAATGGAAAGCGAAGCCGTCCACACCGACCTTTCTCGGGGCGCCGACAGCTCGCCCGAAGCGCTCAACTATTTCCCACACCTTCAAAACTACAATCTAGGTCCCGACGCCTACCTCGAGTTGATCCACAAAGCCCGCGCCGGCGTCTCCATCCCCATCATCGCCAGCCTCAACGGCACCTCCACTGGCGGCTGGACCCACTACGCCAAACTGATGGAACAAGCCGGCGCCAGCGCCATCGAACTCAACATCTACGACATCGCCACCGACTCCCGCCGCAAAGGCGCCGACCTCGAGCTGGACTACTACAATCTAGTCCGCGAAGTAAAAAACAGCGTCCGCATCCCGGTAGCCGTCAAGCTCTCTCCCTTCTTCACAGCCCTGGCCAACCTGGCGCAACGACTCAATCACGCTGGCGTAAACGCATTGGTCCTCTTCAACCGTTTCTACCAACCTGATTTCGAAATCGATGCGCTGGAAATCGTTCCATCCTTGAAGCTAAGCACCCCGCAAGAGTTGCTCCTCCGCCTGCATTGGACCGCCATCCTCTACGGCAGCATGTCCGCCGATTTAGCGATCACCGGCGGCGTACACTCCGCTCGCGACGTCCTGAAATCCATGATGGCAGGCGCAAACGTGGCTATGATGACCTCCGCCTTCTTCCAATACGGTGTCCGCCACGCCCACGTAGTCCTGCAGGACATGATCCGCTGGATGGAAGAACACGAATACGAATCCATCGATCAATTGCGCGGCAGCATGAGCCGCCAATCCGTCCCCAATCCATCATTCTTCGACCGCGCCAATTACATTCACGTCCTGAGCTCCTACACATTGAATCCCAGGCCCGTAACTTAGCCGCACCAGGCGTCTCCAACGTTTCTTCTCGCCGCATCTCACGCTCGCTGCGTCTCCGCGTTAGTGAGCCGGGCAAGACTCAAACCTGCAACCGCTGTTAGGCTGTCAAGAGCCGGATGCTTGGCTTTCTGCCTGACGGGCCAGATCGGCGATGGGAGATTTTGGGGCGATACTGATGGCCTTTTGGAGCTCGGCACGGGCTCGGGTTGGTTCTTTCAGCTTCTGGTAGGTCAGACCCAGATGGTAGTGGTACGTAGAGTTCGATGGCTCTTTCTTGACGGCTTCCTCGAAGAGTGGAGCCGCGACGGAAAAGGAACCGCCGTGATAGTAGGCCCAGCCCAATGTATCGGCGGAGTTGGGTAGCGTGGGGAGGCCGCGGCGGGCGGTCTGCGCTAGCGTCAGTGCTACGTTCAGGTCACCTCCATGCTCCAGCACGAGATGCCCGGGGGTCAAGCGGATATGACGGCTGCTATGGGCGAAATTAGGTACGGACTTCTATGCGGCCGCCACGAACCAGTTCTCGCCCAAACGAGAAATACTCGAAGTCAAGTTCGCGCATGCGTGCAGGGGAGCACAGGTTGCGGCCGTCAATGATCAGCCGTCGCGCCATGAGCTTGACTACGCGCTCCCAATCGAGCTGGCGAAACTCTTCCCACTCCGTGCAGATCAAAAGTGCTTCCGCGTCGCGCAACGCCTCATAGGGGTCGCGATGATAAATGACCCGCGGCAGGACGGCCGCAGCGCGCGAGATGGCCTCGGGGTCGGTGGCGTGAACATCCGCGCCTTCGGCGAGCATTCGCCTGGCGACCTCCACGGCTGGGGAGAACCGAACGTCGTCGGTGTTGGCTTTGAACGCTAGCCCAAGGACGGCCACGCGCTTTCCCTTCACCACCCATAAAGCTTGATGGACCTTCTCGAGGAAGCGATCGATGCGCTGCTTGTTGACGCGCTCGGCGGCTTTGAGGATTTCGAAGTCGACGCCCACGGTTCCTGCGAGATGCACGAAGGCTTGGAGATCTTTCGGGAAGCAGAAGCCGCTGAAGCCCAGGCCGGCACGAAGAAACTGGCCGCCAATACGGGGATCGAGCCCCATGGCTTGCGTGACTTCCTCCACATCCGCGCCGATTTTTTCGCAGAGGTCGGCGATGACGTTGGCGTAGTCCAAGGGTACACCGGGGGACGGAGCCCCGGGTCAACCTTACTTGGCGCTAACAACCGTGGCACTTGCGTTCCTTCCGCAGTCTGCACCCTCGACCACGGGAAGACTTGGCGATTGCGCCACCAAATCCACCACCGAAGTCTTCGGGAGGGGGAACGGCGTCAAGCCTGCGCCGCCATCCGGTTCTTCGGACTGAGCGCCAGTTGGGTTCGTTCCGTAATCGGATGCGTGCGGACGGTCAAGTGAGAGTTGCTGGCGGTCAGTGGTCGCCTGGGCGCTAGGCGTTCCCCCGTTGCGGCCGGAGAGACCCAGACCGGCTACATCCGGAGTCGCGATGCCTTCGTTCCTCGGGTTCGCAGGCATCTCCTCATTGGCAGGCTCCTTTGGGACGCCGCTACCTTGGCGCTGGGGAGCCTCCTGTTCGGTCGGGACTGGGGCGGTCCGTGCGACTCGGTCGTTCCGTTGATCCTTGGGACGGTTCCGCTGGGCTTTGCGGTTCGCTTGTAGGCGTTCTAGCTCGTGGATGGTCTGAAAGAGTTGACGGTTGATCGCGCTTTGGAATCGCAGGACGCGGTCGACGCCTTGGAAATGGAAGGCCTGTTTCTGGCCTAGGTATTTCGACTCATAGTCCAGCAGGCGGGAGAAACGGATGGACTCGGTAGCGATTTTCTCAGTAAGGAGGCCTTCCATATAGCCCTCGGGCTGGTAATATTCCCAGATTCCGTCAACCAAACCGCGATACTCCTCCCATAATTGGTCACCCTCTTCCCCGGCGGGGAGGGGCTTGCGAGCGAAGAACCCGTGTTTGCAGCTGTTCTGGCTGCTCTGGGCCTTTCCCTCCGCCGTCTGGGGGCCTGTCGAACGAAGGGCATTGGCTCGATTGGCCGCCAGCTTCCGCGGGGAGACCAACTTGGCCTGCCCGTTCTGGGGATGGCTGGAGGCCGTCCTGGGGTCAGGAGCAGCCCCTTCCCCGGTCGAACCGGTCGTTACGGGAGTGTTTTGCTGGTCTTGCGTGCTTTCTTGATTGTCGTGGGACATCTGCCCGCCTCCTAATCGGGGCGACTTATTCGTGCCCTGATACAAGAGGGTTTGGTAGCTGGTTTCCTCGTTCACCGATTTTCCAAGCTGTTTGGCGCGGCACAGAAGACCGTAACGGCGCGGCCAGCCGCCACTTCGGCTCGGCTGGCCCCGATTCGGCTGCTTCGCTCGCAGCGCCGACCTCCACCGCTCTCGCCAAGTCGACATCGAGAATCTCCACCCTGTCTTTGCGGACACTTTCACGAGCGAACGGTTCGAGCAAAATTTGATTGCGACATGCCGACGCGAGAATTTCGTACCGGCCGAGTTTGGTCCCCGGAATCATTTCTGCAGAAGCGATGGCCGGTTCACCACAAGGTTGAACGGAGGTTGTGAGGGTTCGTCCGTGCTTGAGGGAGCAGACATTAGAAACTGCTTGCAATCCGGCGAAACGTTCCACGAAGAGCACGCCAGCCAGGCAGTTTAAAGAGTGGCTTGGGAATTCCGGCCCGGAACACTCCGCTGATGTTGACGTCAACGGCCATCACATTTCCATCTGAACTTATATAGAAAGGCGCAGCAGCTGCGTCCGGCGCCTCCAGGATGTCCCCTGGCAGGGGCTGACCGTGCAGATTCGTCTGCGGGTGCGGCGCTTCCGTCGTGTACCACAGTTGCCCGCGCCGAGTGTTCACCGAACGCATCGAGGGCATTCCTTCTGATTTACAGCAGAGCAGCCGTTTGCGCGCATCGTGCGCGGCGCGCGAGAACGGACCGCACCGCGGCGGTCAACGACAATGGTGCGGCGAAGGTTGCGAGGAACGGGCGGAATGGCACTCGGGAAGGTTTTCGGAGGAGAGGTTGGAGCGCTGGAGGGAGTATTCCCCGGGAGGCATAAGTGCCATTGTGCCCCCCCGGGGAAAGGACGTTACTAGTTGCCGACAGCGCGGAGGTTATAACTGCTCCCATCCAAACTGCAAGATCCATTCGCCGCTAGGGAGTATGCCCCGCCTTTCGTGGCAGGCTTTGGCGATCTCCAGTGCCAGATCCGAATCTGCAGCACTGATGGGGTAAGTGTAGAGCGGGGGTCCAGTTACGTCGGGCGTCGCCCAAATGAACAACCCCAAACCATCATCGGCGTGGAACTTCAGATGCTCGGCGATGGCGCGCTCGACAAGTTCGTCGATGGTTGTGGGCTGTGTTTCGGGCTTAGGCGCTACGTAACCCCTTACAATATACTTCGTTTTCATAAGTCTTTCCTAAATGGACAGATTTGAATTTGCCCATCCAGCTGCTCGAGCAGATGAAAGAGCTCCTGTCAACCCTCTAATACCGTGTTTTTGCAAAAGCAGAGGAAAATGCCTGTGGATTTGTCTGGCTGGCAGGCAAATGGGTCCCGAGCACCCCATGGGTTGCCGATTTCGAGACGCGATCGAGCCGACGCTGCCTCTCGCTCCCTTCGATCTGCGCGCTTCGGGAGATCTGCGCCAAGCCCATCAACCTGACCGGTGCCTTAGGCGAGGGAGAACCGGGCGGTCCGGGGGGGGGCCCGGCACGGCGGACCGCCGGCGGCGGCACAGCTTGCCCGCCCAGGGTCAACGCCGCAAACGCGAAACGCCCCTAACAACTCGCCCCGCCCTACGTCAAGACGGCGAGAAGCGAACGCTTACGTAGGCGAACTGGCCGCCAATCGGGTGCGATTTGGCTATCGCCGGTTGACGGTACTCTTGAAGCGAGAGGGACGGCGAGTGAACGCGAAACGCATCTACCGCTTGTATACCGAGGAAGGCCTAACCGTGCGAACCAAATATCGGAAGAAGACAGCGAGCCGCTCCCCCGTGATGCAAGGGCTGGCGACGGCTCCGAATCAGCGCTGGAGGATGGACTTTGTGAGCGAGCGGCTTGTGGATGATCGTTGGTTTCGTGTGTTGACCGTAGTTGATCAGTTCACTCGGGAATGCTTGCTACTTTACGCGGACCGTGCATTGAGCGGTGAAAAAGTGGCCGCTGAATTAGAATGCGTCGTCAGAGAACGCGGAGTCCCGACGTCGATCACCGTAGATAACGGCAGTGAGTTCGCCAGCCGACCAATGGATACGTGGGCGTATGGTCGCGATCTGGCTTTCAACAAGTTGAGGACAACCTGGCGGCGTTGCGCATTTTGGAGCACGAAGCACAGGTTCAAGAAGCCGCAGTCGTCGCCGCACAGAAGTACCTGGAACTCGCCAACACCCGGTACAAAGGAGGGGTCACAAGTTACCTGGAAGTGACGACCGCCCAAAGCGCAGCCCTCTCGGACGAAGTCACAGCCGTCAATATTCTCGGCCGCCGCATGGTGGATGCGGTGACCCTGGTTCAAGCACTTGGCGGCGGCTGGAATACCTCCGAACTACCGCAGCGCCCCGAATGCTGCGGCAAACTCGCGATGAACTCAAAGTGATTCGTTTCCCACGCTGAACTGCTCGGTGTGTTGCTCTTACTAAACCGTTGCGCGGAACCGAGACAGAAATCTGTGCCGTAACTGTGATGCAAAAGCGGTGTTGATTGCCGGCTTGTGCTTGGGCCTATTCTGACTGGGGAACTGTCAGGAACAATTCTCGCCAAGCATCGAGTTTTCGGCCCGAGTATGAGCGCACTGGTCCGAGGTAAGTGATTGAACCCAAACAACAAAGGCCTGGGACTTTTCAACTTGCTAAGCCTTTGTAAGCCTAATTTGGATGAAAAACGCGCCTTCCGTACAAGTCGCGTGTTCACCATCGTCGGCGTGCGAGACGGCTCCGGGATTGTCGACAATCTGGAAACTATCCAGAGACGGGGTTATGGGAGGTTTGGGTGGATTGGTAATGGAAGTCAGCTTGTCGTCAGCAATACAACGGTCACGGCTAGCGCGTTTGTCGGTACTAATCCGACCGACGAAGCGATATTTCCGTGTTGCCCGTCACCCGCCCGGAATCATGGCGGGGCCAACATTTGTGCTGGGGCGCTGCCATGACACCCGAAATGCTGGGTTATGAAATGCTGGGTTATAGTGTGTCAGATTCCTGGTGCTGCCAACTATGAAGATTGTGAACCAAAAAGAAGAAAAGTCATCAAATGTGCAGACATTCAAGGCCGCTGTTGTGCAAGCAGCTCCGGTCGTGTTCGACCGTGAGCGGACGCTTGAGAAAGTGCACATTTTGACGGAGGACGCGGCCCGCAAAGGGGCGCGACTCGTCCTCTTTCCCGAAGCGTTCGTTTCTGCTTATCCACGAGGGCTCGACTTCGGGGCCGTGATCGGTTCGCGTTCCGAGGAGGGCCGTGAAGACTTTCGTCGGTACTGGGAGAGTAGTGTGGACGTTCCTGGTCCCGCAGTCGACGCACTCAGCCGAACGGCGCGAACTCACAGCGTCCATCTTGTTATCGGCGTCGTCGAACGGGACCGTGGCACCCTCTACTGCTCCGTCTTGTTCTTCGGATCCGACGGTGTCTACCTGGGCAAACACCGCAAAGTCATGCCAACCGCTTCCGAGCGACTGGTGTGGGGTTTCGGCGATGGCTCAACGATGCCGGTGTTCGACACGCCGTTGGGGAACATCGGCGCAGTAATCTGCTGGGAGAACTATTTGCCTTTGATGCGGGCGGCGATGTATGCGAAGGGCATCGAGATTTATTGCGCGCCCACAGCGGATGCGCGTGATTCATGGATCGCTTCCGTGCGCCACATCGCGGTTGAGGGCCGGTGCTTTGTGCTATCGTGCAACCAGTTCAACCTCCGGCGCGACTTCCCGACCGATTACCGCTCGGTATTTGGTGACGATCCGGATGCAGTTCTGAATCGCGGTGGGAGCTGCATCGTTGATCCGTTCGGTAATTTTCTCGCGGGGCCAATTATGAATGGCGAAGAAATTCTGATCGCCGAGGTCGATCGCACGCAGATCGTCCGCGGAAAATTTGATCTGGATGTTGTTGGCCATTACGCACGGCCAGATATTTTTCAACTACAAGTGGACGAGCGGCCTAAACGACCCGTGACCACGCAAAGTTCTGAAACAAGCGAGTCCTTTAGGAAGACCGATGACTAGTCTACGTCTCACGGAACGCTTTGGCATTAGACATCCAATCGTCTGTGCGCCAATGGCGTTCGTCACCGGCGGGTCGATCGCGGCCGCGGTGTCTCGCGCTACGGGCTGGGAATCGTCGGTGAGGGCCTTCTCTGCCCTATTCTCTGCCGCTGCCGGTCAATTAAAAGGCGCGAAAACCTGATTACGATATATGCTTCCTTGCGCCTTCCACGACTGTGCGAGGAGTACTGAGTGGCTATATTTGCCTCGCCGGTATTAGTGCCCAGCACGACGGGAGTGGACGAACACACTCGCCGCATCGTCGCCTGGCGGCTGCTGCCCTTCCTATTCATTTTGTATATCGTTAATTATGTCGACCGCACGAATTTGGCTTACGCGGCACTAGGCATGTCGCGCGAGTTGGGATTCAGCGACCACGTGTTTGGCTTGGGCGCGGGAATCTTTTTTATCAGTTACCTGGCGTTACAGATTCCGGGCGCGCTGCTGGTAGAGCAGTGGAGCGCACGCCGCATGATCTCGGCCAGCATGATTGCCTGGGGCTCCCTCACCGTGCTGACCGCGCTGGTGCACACTCCCTGGCAACTTTACGTGGCGCGTTTTGTACTGGGTGCAGCGGAGGCGGGCTTCTTCCCAGGCATCATCGTGTATTTGAGCCACTGGTTCATCTTCGAAGACCGCGCCAAGGCCACCAGCAACTTCATGGGCGCCATTCCGCTGTCCGCGGTGCTCGGATCGCCGCTGGCAGGCTGGATCCTGGGCCGCGGCTGGTTGGGGTTCCCTGGGTGGCGCTGGCTGTTTGTCGTTGAGGGAGCGCCAGCAATTTTGCTGGGAGTGGTTGCATTTTTCTTCCTGACGGATTGGCCAAGGGAAGCCGCATGGCTCAGCGCCCAGCAGCGGCAATGGCTCCAGCAGAAGCTTGAAGAGGAAACACCGCGTTCGACTACCGCCATAACGGTGTGGCAGGTCATGCGATCGCCGATCATTGCCTGGATGGCTTCGCTCACCTTCCTCGCTTACGTCGGCCAGTACACATTCGTGTTTTGGTTCCCCACCATGCTGAAGCGGCTGACGGACTTCACCGATATGCGGGTGGGGATCGTGGGCGTTCTGCCGTTCCTGGCCGCGTTCGTGGCAATGCAGCTCAATGGTTGGCACTCCGACCAGGAGGCGGAGCGGAGGTGGCATTCTGCGATGCCGCTATTCGTTGCCGGGACAGCCTATTTCTTTCTCTCCATTCCAGGCCACTCTATTGTGGCCACCATTTTCTTGTTCACGGTCGCGGGCGTTCTAACAGCTTATCTGTCGACCTTCTGGGCGATCCCTACCGAGATCATGAGCCATGCAGAAGCAGCCACAGCCGTGGGGGTAATTAACGCGGTCGGCAGCGTAGCCGGATTTGCCGGGCCTTACATCTTCGGCTACGTATATATCCGCACCGGAGCGTCATTCTCTTGGGGATTGAGACTGGTGATGATTGCGGTGCTCATCGCGGGTTTGATGATTCTGCGAATTCCGAAAGCGCCGAAAACTGCCACCGAGACCTGACTTGCCCCAAACACCAGATTGGTTCCGAGCGGCGTCGGCAATCCGGAAGTAATCCAGATCGGGACATGCGATAGGTCACGAGAAGTCGCTTGTAGGAAATGATCTCCGCTCTGGAATCAATCTCGGAAGATTGCGGGGTATTCTCATTGAGTCTGTCGGCGTACGCGAGCAAGCAGATCGCGAGACCTCATTCGCCGGCAGTAGTCCTCAAAGCTCGGGCGCGGTCCCTTCCAACGAAGGTCCTCGACATTCTCAAATACGGGCACATCCAATCGCAGGGTCGCAAGAGTGCGAAACAACAGGGCCTCGCTCCATGAACGGTTCAGCGATTCGGACAGTAATCGGGCTCTTCGGATTGTCGGGTGCCATTCTCGCCAATCCTTAGGAATACCTTCAAGGTGGGGATACCGAGATAGTGTAAGAGCAGCGGCCTTTACGCCCCATCCCGGCAAGCCCGGGAAGCCATCTGCGGTATCTCCGACGACAGCCAGAAAGTCTGGAATGGATTGGGGCTTTATTCCGAATTTCGCCACGACTCCGGCCTCATCGCGCACGATTTCATGCCTGCGGTCCAATTGAACAACTCGTCTGCCTACCACGCACTGACTGAGATCTTTATCCGGCGTACAAATGAGCACCTGCTTCACTCGGTCATCCTTAGCTGCTTTGTCGGCCGCAGAAGCGAGCGCATCGTCCGCCTCATATTCGACCATTGGCCACACCACTACTCCCATTGCTTCCAATGCTTCCTCGAGAATGGAGAATTGCGAGAGCAACTCCGGCGGCACGCCTTCACTCGTCTTGTATCCGGGATACAAATCATTTCGAAATGACTCCACGACGTGATCGGTTGCAACTCCAATGTGAGTTGCACCGCCCTCGATCATGGACAAAACCGAGGTCAAGACACCCCGTACCGCACCGATCTCCTGCCCGTTCGAATCTGTTGTGGAGGGCACTGCGAAAAAATGACGGAACAATTCGTACGTTCCGTCGATCAAGTGCACATCCATGTGGTCTCCGATGAGTTTCTCGGAGAGCGATGTTACAAGATCGGGCTGTGAATTTGGAGATCGGTCGCATGTTACCGACTATCACGGGCTTAGGTGGGCATGGGAATGAATGACGACAAGTTCGTCTATCTGGTGAGTCTTCCCACAACGAAACTTCTGGCCCGGGATAACTTCTGGATTGCCCGTCATGCGATCACAATTTGGAATGATGCGCCCGTGGTGGCCTAGGGCCACTTTCCAGAATCCGTCCCACAGGCACGACCCAGAAGTATTCGCTTCAAAAACGCATCGCGGGCCACTCGTCGATCTTGACCCGGGACACGAGAATCGCCTTGCCCTTGGCGTCCGGACCAAATATCAGCGCCTCACCATCCGCTAAGCCGGACGCCAACTGCGGAAATGCACCGGTGATGTTCGGGAGGTGAGTCACAACGATCGTGTTTGTGCCGGTCGGAAAGTGTGCTACTTGCTTCTGCAGCCACTCAGCTTGGGCGGCCGTCCCACCCTGCATGCTTTGACCGTTATCCCCAAGTTCGACGAAGGTCTGCGGAGCACCGAATTGAGCCAGGCGCACGGTTTCGAGGGCGCGATAGGTGGGGCTCGAGAGCACGTTGCCGATCGGAATCCTTAAGTCGCGGAGCGCCTTGCCCATGGCAATTGCGGTATTCCGTCCGACTTCGTCCAATTGGCGCTCGGGCTTGCTGTTATCGGGATTCGCAGCCTGTTTGTCAGGCACCTCACGCGGCGAACTAGCGTGGCGCATCAGCAGAACGTATCCGCCTTTTTGCAAGGCTTTGATGAGTGCTTCGCCATGCAAGTCCTGCGCGAGCCCGGTTCCCGCGAACCACATCATCGCGGCCGCGAATGACCACAACGTAAGCGTACGCATCGCTCGGGTGTGAGAAGGCATGCGAAAGTCCTTTCGGTGCGCGAATGCCGACGACGAGCCGTAAGATTTCGCCCATTGTAATGCTTCGAGTGCTGGGGATGAAGGAGTTCTGATAACTCCAGTATCTAGCGGAGGTGGTTGGGTGTAAGATGCTCGCCACCCAAGATGCCAAGATGGAAATTCTGGTGGAGACTGGAAATTGCCCCGCACTGCGGCGCGATCGAGTATTCCGCCAGAGTTCGAATACACCAACTACGGTTTCAGACTCGCGCGATCCTCGATCATCTGAAACTGTTCTCGCGCCTTGCCTCGTAGACATCGCTCTCGAACGCCCGTCATAATCGGGCAGGACTGAAAAACACGCTCTCAGGGAAGTGGTCCTCTTTCTGCGAGTTGGAGCTGGGGTTTGGGGCGTGACTTCCTCCTGCTCCTGCACTGTTGTAATCTATTTTTCGAGTTGATGAAATGCCCGTAAAATACACCTTGCTGATTAATGAGCAGTCTTTCTCTGTCGACGCTGAACCGGACCAGAACCTGCTCTCTGTTCTCAGAGATGATCTCGACTTGACCGGTACGAAATATGGTTGTGGCGAAGGTCAATGCGGAGCCTGCACTGTTCTTATCGACGGCCGCGCCCTACGTTCGTGCATCACGCCCATCTCAAGCGCTTCCGGCAAGTCCATTACCACAGTAGAAGGACTCGCAAAAGAAAATCGGCTTCACCCAGTTCAGCAGGCCTTCCTGGACGAAGCAGCGATGCAGTGCGCATACTGCACTTCCGGCATGATCATGTCCGCTGTTTCGTTGCTCAACCACAGGCAGAATCCGTCGGATGCCGAGATCCTTCAATTCCTGCAGGGGAATATTTGCCGTTGTGGAACTTACCCACGAATTGTGGCGGCGGTCCGCAGAGCTAGCAACGCGATGAAGGAGTCTCGTCCATGAGACCCGATAGCCAATCTAGCGCAGCAACAGAACCTGAACGTTACGAACTGCACTCTCCGTCTTCCGTCCGTTTTGGATCCAATCGGCGCGATTTTTTCAAATTCCTTGGCGCCGGCGTCGTCGTGGCCTGTGCTGCGTCACAAACGGCTGGCTTACAGGAATCCGGCGGGAGCCGAGGTAACAGCGAAGACGATCTTCCCCGGAAACTGGATGCGTGGTTGCACATAGATCCAAGCGGAGGAATCACGGCGTTCACTGGAAAAGTTGAGGTCGGCCAAAACATCCGCACTTCGCTCTCTCAGGCCATCTCCGAAGAACTGCGCGTGCCGGCGGCATCCATTCGACTGGTCATGGGTGATACCCAGCTCGTGCCATTCGACATGGGTACATTCGGCAGCCGTACGACGCCGATCATGAATCTCCAATTGCGCCGCGTCTCCGCGGCCGCCCGCGACGCGCTCATCGCAATCGCTGCAAAGAAGTGGAACGTTGATCTGGCGGGCTTGACGGCCGAGGACGGTAAAATTTTTGACGTCTCCTCCACTCGCTCGGCTACCTATTCTGAACTGGTCAGGGGCCAACAAATCACCGCACTCCTCCCCTCGGAGGCTCCGCTTATCCCTGCGACGCAGTGGAAAATTGCCGGGCACGCGCTGCCCAAAGTGGATGGCCGCGACTTTGTCACGGGAAAGCACCGCTATCCCTCTGACTACAAATTGCCCGGTATGTTTTTTGGCAAGATCGTGCGTCCGAAAGCTTTCAACGCTACGTTGATCTCCGCCGACACGCAGGAAGCGGAACGTATGCCTGGGGTCACCGTCGTTCGCGACGGCAATTTCCTGGGTGTTGCGGCGCGGACGTCCACGCTCGCAGCAAGAGCTGCCGCTTCGGTCCGCGCTGAATGGAAGTCCGACCCGCAACCCTCGAATGCAGAGCTTTTCGACTATCTCAAGAGAAACCAGGTTCCTCGGAAAGAGCGTGACGACGATTCGCCCCACGAAATTGGGAACGTCCAGCAGGCTATCTCCTCGACCGAACACCGGCTAAATTCCACGTATCAGATCCAATACATCGCGCACGCTCCGCTCGAGCCGCGCGCCGCCGTTGCACAATGGGACGACGATGAACTTACTGTCTGGACCGGCACACAGCGCCCCTTCGGCGTGCGCAGTGAACTCGCCGCGGCTTTCCATCTTCCGGAAGAAAAGATTCGCGTCCAGATGCCCGATATGGGTTCCGGTTATGGTGGCAAGCATACGGGTGAGGCCGCGCTGGAGGCTGCCCGCCTCGCGCGTGCCGCCAAGCGTCCCGTGAAAGTAGTTTGGACACGCGAAGAGGAGTTTACTTGGGCTTACTTTCGTCCCGCTGGAGTCATTGAGGTTTCCAGTGCAGCAACGGCGGATGGAAAAATCACGGCATGGGCATTCCGCAACTACAATTCCGGAACCGCTGGTATCCGCACCTACTACGACATTCCGAATCAGCGGATTGAGTTCGTCCCCGTCAACTCGCCGCTTCGCCAAGGCTCGTACCGGGGACTCGCCGCGACCGCCAATCATTTTGCACGCGAAGTGCAAATGGACGAGATGGCTGCATTGCTCAGAATGGACCCGTTGCAGTTCCGGCTGAAGAATTTGAAGGACGATCGACTGCGGGCCGTTTTTCAAGAGGGGGCGAAGAAGTTTGGCTGGGGAACGGCGAAACCATCGAACGGTGTCGGATTTGGAATAGGAGGCGGTTACGAGAAACTCGGCTATGTTGCTACGTTTGCCGAAGTATTGGTAGACAGCGACTCAGGGAGCGTAACTGTCCAGCGCATAGTGACGGCATTTGAATGCGGCGCGATCGTCAATCCAGATGGGCTGCGCAACCAAGTGGAGGGCGCGAATATTATGGGAATTGGTGGTGCGTTGTTTGAGGCCATCCAATTTCAGGATGGGCGCATTCTCAATCCTCACTTCGCTCAATATCGCGTGCCGCGATTCAAGGATGTCCCGAAGATCGAGACGGTACTCCTGGACCGAAAGGATCTTCCCTCGGTCGGAGCTGGTGAAGCGCCAATCGTGGGAATTGCACCTGCAATTGGGAATGCAATCTTTCAGGCAACGGGTGAGCGGTTGCGCAGCCTTCCTCTCGTACCCGGTGGATTGAAAGCGATTCTGAAATCGTAGGGATCGACCCGCAGTCTGAGGCCTTGATAGGGCCAAAAAGCCTCCGTAGCTCCCCAGAAGTCCCGTTGCGGGAAGTTCACCGTTTCACCGGATCGCTAACGACAAACGCGGTGGCAGGAAGTCTGCCTTTTGAGATTCCCGCCGCGAAGTAGTCGTCGAGTGTTCGGACCGTTTTGTCCGCTCGGCTCAAAAACTGCGTAGCGGCGTGCCATCCGATGGAAGCGTCGGTGCTCCTCGTAATGGGCACGCCGAGATTTGCATAATCCGTTTAACGCGCGAGTGGGTCCGGGCGAAGCTGGAAGTGCAGGACTTTGCTCGTCGTCCCTCTGCCTCCTTCGGCGTGAAAAGGGGTTCGCGTGCCGTAGGTGGCCCAAAGTCCCTTGCCCTTCCAGCCCGCCTTCGGATCGTCGATCCGTCCATCCATGCCTTTGGCGTAAAAGCCCATCGGATAGGGCACGCGCAACACGACGAACTTCCCAGCATCGGGTAACAGCGCCAGCAGCGCGTCGTTCCCGTTGCCGGTGGCAATCGGCACGTTCTTGCCCAACCCGAACGTGTCGAACTGATCCACCCAGTCGTAGTAGCTGGCCTCCGCGCTGCCCGGAATCGTCAACGCCTCTCAACTGCGGCCCGGGCAACGGATAGAGCGTCCAGCCTTCGGGGCAGTGTTGGCCCGTTGCGGTGGGCCCGTTGAGTGGGCCCTTGCACTTGCGCCGGTCGAAGCTCGCTAAGTGTCCGCTGGCAATGACCGTCCAGACGACACCGTTACGATCGACGTCAAGCCCACGTGGCGAGAACCCATGAACCGGCGCGTTTGGATTGTTCCACGGCAACTCGTAGAGCTCCGCGAGTGTCGTCGCGGGTGGGTTCGACCCTGGCACCAGTCGCACGATTCCGCCCGGGAACCCGAGCACCGTCCCCCAGATCGAACCGTCCGCCGGGCTCACGGTGACGCCGTAGAATGCCGCGGCGATACGCTTGTCCTTGCTGGGATCGAGCGGCTGATCGGGCTCTACGTAGTCAGTCGCGCTTACCGTTGCCGTTGGTATCGAGAACAAGCGCGGTCCAGCCTTGTGACTTCTTCTCATCGTGCGTTTCATCGAACAGTTTCGTGTTCAGCCAGCCGACAGCGCCGCCGCCCCCACCGCTGCTGGTCCACAATGTGTTGTTGGCATCCTCGGCAAATACCAGGTGATGCGTACCGAAGCATGTGTCAATCAGCGTGACTTGCATCGTCTGCGGATCGTATACCGCCAGTTGGCGGCCGCTGCTCTTCAGCGGAAACAGAGCAGCCGAAGGATGGCTCGACCCTTCTTTGCAGAAGGCCGGATTGTCGCTCGGGCGGATTCTGGACGTAAACCACACGCGTCCTTTCCCGTCGAACATCGGATTGTGCACGTTGGCTTGGCTGTGCCAGATGACTTCATCCCCCCAGTACGGCGAAGGCGCCAGCGGTTTATCGTCCGCGCTGGAAGGTGTTTTCGGATCGCGAACCGGCACCTTGACTTGACTCCTTGCGGCACCCACGGGATCGAGGACCGGCAGATAGTCCCTACTGAGTTCGGTAGCGCCATAGACCACCCCGTAGGGGTTGAGTGTGGGGTGCCGCTTGTCGGTGGAGATCTCATCGTGGAGATACGCTTCGGGGTCTGCCCAGTCCCATTCCGTGATGACGACGTTCCGCTCCATACCTTGTGGGCGGGGCGGCACTGGCGGTAGTTCGCCCGCCGCGATCCGATCGGTCCAGTCCGCCAACATTGACAATGCCCGGTCTGGGCCCAGCTGCGCGAGGCCACCGATCATGTTGCTCCCGGCTTGTCCCGACTGAACGCGACGCGTCCACGCCGCCTTCGAGGAATCGAAATGGCCTAGGCTCTTGGGAATTTCTCGTGTCGCTTTGTCGCCCACTTGATGACACGACCAGCAGCTATCCGTCTTGAGCAAGTGCAACCACTGCCCTTGGAGCTTCATGTTCTCTGGAATGCCGTTGCCCTTGGGGCCTGTTCCAGGGAACTCGCCCTTGTCGGGCACCCGCAGCAGCGAAAACCAATACACCGCCGGATAATATTCCGCCGCCGCGCGCGGGTTCGGCGCTACTTCCGCAGTCAAATTGACCGTATTGCTAGGCGCGGCCTGAATTGGCTGGGAATCAATGAGGCCGTAGCCGCGCACCCAGATTTTGTAGTTCGCCTTGGGTAGCTGGGGCATCACGTAGCGCCCGTCATCATCAGTGACCACGATCTTCGCAAATTTTGTGGGTAAGTCATTCGTTTCCGCGATCACCCATACCCCTGCCTCCGCTCCCTTCGTGCTGCGGACGACGCCGCCAATGTCGTTGTCACCTATTGAGACGGCTTCGCCAGCGCGTTGCTGCGCGTTGAGTCCCGCGAGGGAGGTAACCAGGAGGGTGGCGGTCGCGATCAACGCTATGTGCGGATAAGCCAGTCGATGGGTCATGACGACCTCCTGCGAATCGACGCTTACATCATCTGGAGTCGTAGATCGGGAATCGGTCAGCCTAACTATGAAACGCGTCGAATCGTAAGCATAGCCAACGTGCTTGTCAATCAATCAGCAACGGAGAACAAAGATCGAGCGACGGACCCAAATGTCCGGCACCTCGCGAGGAGCACGAAAAGTACGATTGATCGATGGGGGCGAACTTGTGGACTTCTACCAGTGAGCGATTCTCTTCACTGTTGACGGCTAAATCATGAAGCGGAACAAGCTGGATTCCCTACCCCCGAGGAAAGCCGCATTCATCGAGCCCATGGAATGCACTCTGGTCTCGAAACTCATTGACGGACCACAGTCAGACAGCGTCGCTCCATCGAGCCGGTTCCATAGCTATGCTCTTCAGCTTAGATAGATATAGGAAGCGCCGCCGTTTGGGGTCTGTTAAAAGTTACCTGTGGTCCAGAGCAAGACCTACGCCATACGGCTCAAGCTCGAACGTTTCGGCTGGCTTGTCCTCGAGCAACGATTTCATTGTGCGAGGTAGCACAATCGTTTTTGGCTGTTGAGAAAAATTGATGAACACGAAAATCTGTTTGTTCGCACCGACTCTGCGGCTGACTTCCACGCCATCAGGAACTGCCCCGAACACAGGCTTCACACCACTCTGTCTCACCATCTGTTCCGCGAAATTAGTGACCAGCGTGTCGTCGAGTACCGCACCAACGTACGTGATGGTACCTTTCTCCACAGCGTGCGTGACCACCGCCGGCTGCCCGTCGAGCCACCCATTGCTCGTTCCGTAGCGCAGCCAGACCTGTGTGTTCGCGTCCGTTGTCTTCAGCTGCTCCGCCCACAACGATCCCGCGCCGGTTCCGATCGTACCGTAGAGAGGTACATTCTTCTCCAGCGCATAGAACTGTTCGACCCGCGCGCCCAGCGCATCCGCGAGAAAACCCGGCTGGCGCTGCGGTAGTAACGCGTCGTACTCATCCTTCAGTCCGGCCCGAGGACCGAGCACAAGGTGACCGCCGTTCTTCACGTAGTCCAGAAGATGCTTCGCCAGTGATTCAGGGATTAGACTCAAGTTTGGTGCGACCACTAATTTGTACTCGTCGAGCGGCGCATACGGGCTAACGACGTCCATCGATTGTGAGATCTTCCGCAGCGCCTTGTAGTATGTTTGCGACATAGCATACGTGTTGTATTGCCGGGTATGTTTTTGCCAATCGACGGCCCAACGGCTCTCGTAGTCGTTCAGCAGTGCTACTTCCGAGACCACCCGCGTTCCGCGGAACGCGCTTTGCGAGCGGTCGAACTCCTTGGCAGTCTGTGTGACCTCCTCCAGCAGAGGTACTGGCGTGCCGTCCGCTCCTACCAAGGTGCCGTGCATCTCCTCCTGGCCGTTCGGCGCGCTCCGCCATTGCCAATAGCTCACGTCATCAGCGCCGTGAGCAATGGCGTGCCAAGCCATCGCGCGTGTTTCACCCTTATTTAGGTAGTTGTTAAGGTCGCTCCAATTCACCGCGCCCGGCTGCGTTTCGATGACCCAGAAGTTCTCCCTTTTTAACCCTCGCATCCCATCGTGACTCATCCCATTTTTATCCGGATCCAGGTGCCCGGTACCCACGTAGTCGTCCCACGAGGCAAATGTCAGCGGATTGGAAATCGTGTACTGATCCAGTCCGTCCCATCCGAGCCCCATGAAATTCCCCGTGATAAATTGTCGCGGGTTTGCATACTTCCGAATCACGTCAAGTTGATTTTGCTGATAGGAATTCCATGCGTGTGTGACGAAACGCTTCCACTCCAGCATCAGAGCCGGATTGTGGGGCACGGTCGGGATTGGGATCTCACTCCAGTCGTCGTAGGTCTGGCTCCAATACGCCGTGGCCCAATGCAAGTTGAGTGAGCCCAGGTCCTTGTATTTATCGTGAAGCCAATCCTGAAACTGCTTTTTCGTGTCGTCGTCGTAAGACATCAGGGCGTAGCCGTATTCGTTGTCAATCTGCCAGCCCACAACATTCGGATCACCGCCGTAGCGCTTCGCCATTTCCTCCGCAATGCCGCGGCAAAACTCTCGATACTTCACAGACGTGGGCGAGCCATGCGCGCGGTTGCCGGGGGCCACGCGCTGCCCATCGGGCTCAACACGGAGAGTCTCCGGGTACTTATGCGTGAGCCAAGCAGGTGGGCCGGCGGTTGGCGTACCGAGCACGACAGCGATGTGATGTTTTTCAAGTAGGCGAATCGCGCGGTCGAGCCACCCAAACTCAAAACTCCCGTCACTTGGCTCCATCGCGCTCCATGCGAATTCGGCGAGCCGTACAACGTTGAGGTGAGCATCTTCCATCATCCGAACCTCAATCTCCCATCGCGATTCGGGCCACTGCTCCGGGTACCAGTCCGTTCCCATTAGGATCGCGTTGTGTCCCGGAACCTGCGTGGGAATGTTCGGTTCGTCGGCCATGCCGCTCGCGATAGCGAGCGATGAAACAGCCAGAATCAGAACCAGCAAAGGCGGCAGCGCGGTACGCTGGAGTCGCGGCAGAGTCACATCACCCTCCAAGGGGCTCATTGTCGCAGAAAATCAACGCTATCCGGATGCTTTTCCGTGCGCCCGCCAGTGGCACTTGGCGGACCTTGTGCTAAAGTCGATTCGCATTTCAGCATCTTGCGCGGGCTGGAAGTATGGTTCTCGTGAGCGCGGCGAGCGCAAATCGATGATAGGTAGGAATTGAGACCGGCGCGGACCACGCTTTCACCGCACCGGTCTGTTCCGCGGTTGGTTTCGGCAGTTCGTGGGGCTGGCAGGCCCGTGGATTTCAGGAGGGGTAGAGTTTAACTGGCCGCAGCACCATCGTCCGGCGACATGCATGCCGGCTTGATGACGTTTTGGCGATCGAAAAACTCGTATCCATTCGTCTTGTCCAAGCCAACGTGTATTCGTCCGCCGATCTCCGACCATGACGCGAATGAATTCGTTTTCCAAATGAACCGCCTGCCATGAGTGCTCGCGCGCTTCCGTTGAAATCCGATCCGTGAACGGCAGCGGGTAAACCCGCCCACTGCGGCTCTACAACCGCACTCCGTTTGTGCAGACGTTTTTGTGGTGGGCCAACGTTGGCATTCACGTTCACGAACTCTATCAATCCTTTTTCCCGGCGGATGTGCATTGGGTAGCCGACCATGCCAGACGCGCAATGAGCAGGTTTCCTTTGTGCGACGCGTACTACTACGGCGTGAATTACGGCCAGCGCGGAATCCATGGCGTACCTGCAGAGGAACAGCCGCCAAATTTCGTTCCTCCCGGCACGTATCCGCCGAACGATCTGAGCTGGTACGCGAATATCCCAGTCCCAACCAGCTACATGGCAATGGGCTCGCGCGAGGACTTCCACGGAGGCTACGACCACCGGCGGGCGGCGGGAGTGGTCTTGATCGCGGATCATCACATTGCTCCCGGCAAGAAACAGTGGACCTGGGGCAACCACCCGTTCGGATATGCCTGGGACCGCAATTTGACGGACGCGGATGGGCCGTACATCGGACTGATGTCGGCCTCCGCGATCATCGAGGATGCCACCGGAGCCGCAGGTCAACTTCTGTCCGCTCCGCCGGCAAGGCGCAATGAACAAAGCTGCGCAAAAACACCTTAAATGAGCAATTAATTGCTTAGTCCAACACAATACTCGATAATTGAACGTATTATTCTAGCCAAAGAAGCATTAGGGCGCACGACCCATACTTCTGCTATTGGATCCCAATTGGCGTCAAATTCCCGAATGTTTTGAACATCCTTATTAGTTAATCGTAATGCAGCTTTCCAGTCTGAATCCGTGAATCGCTTTGCCATCATATTCTCCATCGCCCGCCTGCTCTCACTGGCCAGTTCGGGGTGTGTCTGCGACCATTCGACATCCGAGTTGTTGGTGCCTTCGAAAACCATCCGCGCCCGACCGAGCAGCAAAGTTCGACTGCTCGCGCTTAGTTACAATACCGAGGTTGGCGGAAAAATCTCGGAGGTACATTCTCCCAGTGTCGGCTGGTGCGATTTGTGAATCCGTTTGTGCATTCGTAAGTTCCTCCTTCAAAGTCTTAATACTGACCAAATCGAATTTGGCCCGATTATTTTTTGGAGAACTTGAATTTTCCACTAAGTTCTTGCAAACCTTTGATTTACAGGCGCATAGCTCCTGCAAGGCTTCAGCCAGGCCCCATGTCGGGCGATCCCTGGAAGAGCAGATCGTGGAGGGAGGCATTAAGAGTGGGGACCTCTCGGAGAGGTGTCGGCGCCACAGGATCTCGAATCCTTTCTATCACTTGGAAGGATAAGCGGAAGAGGAGGCAAGGACAGCGCCCAGGGGGGAAGCGCTGCCACGCGGAGATGAGGGGGCGCCGTATCTTACATGTTTTGTACAGGATACGGCCGCGCGGCGGCAGCCGGACCAAATCAGGTCGGGCATGCTCCGGTGCTTTGAAATCCTACCGTGGCTGCGGCAGTCACTGAATTTTCTGGGCTAACTCCCGTGCAACGAGGTTGCACAGCGGAGCTTTCCCGTCGGGCAGGCCCAAATCCGCCACAAGATTATACCAGCCGCATTTGGGAAACGGCCATCAAGGCCTTTTTGCGTTCAATGAAGCGCATTCCGCCATATTGGTGGCCAAATCGTAGACTTCGTGGGCGCCGCGCGAATCGTTAATCCTTCGGCTTCGCCTTAGACCAGCGGGCTCTTGCAGCCTTTTGAGCAATTTCTTTTCGCTGCTCAGGTGAAAGTCTTTTACTACGAGCCTTCCCGCCCTTTTGTCCCAACGCTACGGCGCTCGGATCCTTGTCCTTCCTGTTCATCATTTGAAGGCCACCTTATCCCGGCCGAGCATTGAAATCAAGAAAACGCTTGACTATGCTTAGCGCTATGCATATGCTTAACGCTAAGCATAAAATTGAAAAGGAGGGTCTGATGAAGCCAGCGCGGGATCATTTACGAATGGAGCTAAGGCTCGCGAAGCACAGGTGGCCGCACCTGCCAGAAACGCGAATGAAGGAATTGCAGATGCTAATTCAGAGATACAGAATTTCGGTCAGGTTCTGGCCACGTAATGTATCTCGACAATCACTGGTACGTCACGCACTCCGGCCTTCTCCGAATTGCACTTTCGTCGTCGGTGCCGCGGAATCCGGACCATGTTGCAAGAAAGGCAGTCCGATCCCATTGCGGGCCGGTGGGTCTTCAAAGCCACCGTCTACAAATCCCGTGGCTCACGTGGCTTTGTTGGCTATGGCGACGCTGATCCCTCCAACGTTTCTCCTTGGTCCGCGGCGCCGAGATGCGCGTTGCCGAAACTCGCGCCGTCAACCGCGCTCTGCGGAAAGCGTATGGAATCGGCCTCTGCTCCGTCGAGGAACTCGGATGGTTTTCTGCGCAGCCACCGCCCTCTCCAGCCGCGAAAGTCGAACGGACACTATGCTTCAAACGGCTCGAACAACGGCCAACCCCGGTTCCGCGATCAACTCTGCCTTCTGATCCGCCAGTACAACCTCGATCCGAATCTCGTCAAAGCGTACGCCGCCGATTTCTGCGGCACCGAAACCCTCAAGGGCGCCAGCCGCGATCTGGTCGAATCCTTCATCTCCCATCTGTCGGCCTCCGCCAAAGAAGACATCGGGACGGCCTGATCTGCAAACTCAATTCCTATTCGCGCACCTCGGAGGTGAAGCAATGAAACGACATATTCCGGGTCTTCATTCCCGTCAGCAGGATGGCGACAGCACCCTCGAAGGGTTGTTCCTGGTCCGCGTCGAATGGGCCTCCTACCGCTGGCATCCGCAGAAGTCCTTTCTGCAGCTGCGGTTCGTCGTCCTTGGAACCCGAACCTTTCGCGTCGCGATCCTTCTCCGGCCGGCTCTACTGCACCGAACGCGCGCTCTGGAAGCTCAATTGGTTTCTTCGCGACTTCGGCTATGACACGGAACTCCTCAGCCAGGATCAAGTGGACGAAAAAGCCCTGGTCAACCTGCGCGGAGTCGTTCGCACCTCACATACACGCTGAACGGACCGTACTTTTCAGAACCTCGAAGCGTTCGCACCCGCTGCCGAGTGGGAAGAACTCTCCTCATGCACCGAGCCAGTCGCGACGACGACCGGAGAACATCGATGGTCTATAGCTACACCCAGATCAGCCAATACCTGCGCTGCCCTCGCAGCTATCGCTACCGCTATCTCGATGGCTGGCGCGAAAAAGAGACGCGTGCGGCCATGGTCTTTGGCCGCTGCTTTGAGAAGCGCTCTGGCGCTTACTTTCGACGGCGAGGACTGCGCTGCAGCGCTCTTCAAGGAATGGGGTGTCTATCCGCGATGCTCCGTTTGAATACAAGAAGGGCGACATCCTGGGATCGGCTGGTGCACCAGGGAGTTCATTTGCTCCAGAAGTTCGTCCAGGATGATCGCGTTCGCGTTCCGCAATCCTGAGGAGAATCTGCAGATCAAGATCATTCGATCCCTTCCCGGAGGCAACTGAGTTCGTGTCCTACATTGATGCCATCGGTGAACTCGATGGCAAGCGCTGCTTGATCGACTGGAAGACCACGACCAGCCGCTATCCAGAAGAGCCCGAAGGCTTGCTGTCCCTCGATCCACAGCTCATTTGCTATTCCTGGATCAGTGGAATTTCCGGATGTGGCTCTTGTCGTCTTTGTGCGGAAACATGCACCCGAGATCCAATACCTGAAGGCCACGATTTCAGAAGAACAGCGGCGGGAATTTGGCCGGCTGGTTGAAACGACCATCAATCAGCTCGAATCGGGGCATTTCTCTTCGCACAGCGGTATCCGGTTTCCGCAGAACGGCTGCGTGAGCTGCTCTCATCTGGGGCTTTGCCTCAACAACCAGCAGCTGATCGAAGCGAACCTGATCCGCAAGGCCGGGAGCGAGCGACCTTGATTGGCTTGACGAGCTTGTGGACTAACGGACGACCGATGGTGGCACCGAAACTCAATCGCCGGCGGGCCCTGTTCGTCCTGGACAAGATCGACGAGATCTTGACCTGGGAGAAGACCAAAGAGACAGGAAAGAGACGTGCGGTTCGTGGAGCTTGGGCGAGTATCTGTGCGAAGTCCGGGCGAGGCAATACTGGAGGCTGGAGAACCTGAAATCGTTTGATGAATTCCTAGAGAAGCGGTTCCCGGAATCGCGCCGAAAGGCCTATTACCTGATGGCGATCCATGAAAATCTGACGCAGATCCCCAAACCGCAGCTCCGAGAAGTGGGATGGAGCAAAGCGGCAGAGATGGCCAAAGTGGCGCGCAGGGACGGAGAAGAACTTCGATTGTGCAACCTGGTTGCACAAGGCGAAGGAACTACCGAAGGAGGAGTTTCAAGCGCGAGGTCGAACGGCACCTGACGGGGAAGGAAACAGAGCCGTGGGAGATCATCTACTTCAAGCTCTACAAGAGCCAGCTTGCCGGTCATCGAGCAAGCCCTTGAAACGGCTGCCCTGATGCTGGGAAGCGATAAATCGCGGGGCTACTGCTGGAGATGATTTGCGCGGATTTTCTTGCCGGAGCGAACGCTCGAGAGGGCGAGTCTTAAGCTAATGCCTCGGAGATCGCTCGCGGCCAGTAAGCAATTAGCCTTGGCAAGAGGCAACTAGAATGCTGGAAACCGCATCATCAGCAAATATGCGGTGTTCACCGCGGTCACGCTGGTGTCAGAGACAAACTTGAAAGCACGATCCACTCCGATGGTTGCCTTTGGGGGATTCCTGATTGCAGCCTCACTCACGAGTCCGAAACGCCTGAATGCACAGGCGGCGCCCGGACCGATTGTCCCAGCCCAATCACAGGAGCAGTCGCCAGCCCAGCCTCCGCAGCCTGCTGCCAAACCCAAACAGCCGCAGGTGCCAGCGAGAACGACTCTTGCCGGGCCTTGGAAGCTGAATCGCGATGAAAGCGATGATCCCCGGGAGCGAGTTCGAGCTGCGGAAGGCTCAAGCAGCGGCAACACGAGCGGTTATCCCGGTGGCGGCAACCCGGGCGGTTATCCTGGAGGCTATCCCGGAGGCGGCCGTCGGGGAGGTTCTCCCTACCCTGGGGGCGGAGGTGGAGGACCCTACGGAGGACAACGAAATACCGGACAGGACATTGAAGACAACCCAAAAATGCAGCCGCTGATTTACTCTTCGGGGTCGCTAAACATCGAACTGAAAAACCCTGAAGTCGATGTGACGGATGATCAATTCCATAAGCTGATCTTGTACATGGATGGGCGGCAATTGCAGAAGTCCACGGACAACAACCATCAGGAGGTTGCGGCGCGCTGGAATGGAAGTCAGCTTGTGTCGGATGAAAAAAGTCCGCTAGGCGGGAAAATGAGTCGAACGTTCGAATTGTCCCAAGACGGTCGGAACTTACACGAAACCCTGCACATCGACAACGGTCGATCTAAAACGCCCATCGTCATACGATACGTTTACGACGTCGCCGGCTCGGACATGCAGACCGGCCCGGAATCTGATCCGAACCGACCAGTGCTCAAGAGACGTCCTGACGACAGCAGCAATTCACCCCAATAACAGCACCAAAGAATCAGAGACACTCGCAAACTCTACTCCAGCCTTTTGACGCTATTCTCTATCCGGTGATTGAGATTAAGAGGACAATGCAGCAACTTCGCCAGAAGCGACCTCGACTGAAGCTCAGTTTTGAAGAATATAATTTACTTCGCGACCGCGTGCTCGAACGAGATGGGTGGCGGTGTCAAGACTGCGGTTCGTCGAAAGACTTGCACGTACATCATCTAGCGAAGCGGAGTAAGCTCGGCGACGATGCATTGGACAACCTAATCACACTGTGTGCAAGCTGTCACCGGAGGCGGCACGGAGAAGTTGATTCCAGCGCTCGGCACTCCCGCATTGACATTCTGTGGTCACGGATTCAACTATGCACCTCGGTCGTGCATTTTACCCTTGTTGCCAATTCGCCGCCAGCCGCGGCGAAGTACTCGAATTGCGCCCGTGGGTAGCTATCTCTTATGCCGCGACGTCAATCAAGGCGCGGATGCTGTTTTCTCTCTTGCGTTAGGTCTTTCTTCGCTCCATCGTTCGACGTTCATCTCATAGATTTCCTGCAGAATCGAGGAACTTTGTATTCAAGCTTCCAGTTAGGGTAGTGCTCCTGAAAGTGCGTGAGATCGCTTATCCACCAGATGTGACCGCCGCGATTCTCTTCGACATATTTCCCGTGGAACTTCTTTCCCGTGATTTTTTCACATAACGAGATTGCTTCGAGCATCGAACAGTTGCTCTGTCGGCCACCGCCCATGTTGTAGACTTCCCCTGCGCGAGGTGCCTGGAAGAATTCATTGAACGCACGGATCAGATCGGCACTGTGAATGTTGTCCCGGACCTGTTTGCTCTTGTATCCGAATATTGTGTAGGGCGCTTCCGTAACCGCGCACTTCATTAGGTAAGCGAGAAAGCCATGAAGTTCGGTCCCCGAGTGGTTAGGCCCGGTGAGGCAGCCGCCGCGGAACGATACGGTTTTCATTCCAAAATATCGTCCGTACTCTTGCACCAGGAGGTCCGCTGCCACCTTCGACACTCCAAACAGGCTATGCATCGTGTGGTCGATAGACGTCGTTTCGGGACGCCCCGGGCCGCATAAGGGTGGTCATCATCGAGTTCCCACCGAGTTTCATGCTCGATCAATGGAAGTTTGTTGGGGCGGTCGCCGTAGACTTTGTTGGTTGACATAAAAATGAAAACGGCGTCCGGAGCAAATCGCCGTGTGGCTTCGAGCAGCACTGAGGTTCCATTGGCATTGACAGTGAAATCCACGTCAGGATGCGTAGCTGCCCAATCGTGGAATGGCTGCGCAGCGGCATGGATAATCAAACTTATGTCGAGTCCGTAGTGCTTGAAGATTCGTGAAATTGCATCGGTATCACGTATGTCTACATCGTGATGCTTGTAACCTGGGATGTCGGCACAGAGACGATTCCGAACTCGGTTGGTTGATGCTTCCGGGCCGAAAAATTCGCCTCGCATGCCGTTGTCGATTCCAACGACGTCCATCCCCAGCGAGGCAAAATAGGCCACGGCCTCTGAACCGACGAGCCCAGCCGAACCGGTAATAATTGCAGCGCTCATAGCTACGCTCCTCGGGAGGTTGTATTGGTTCGTTTCTAAACTTTCGGTGCCGGGAAATGAACGCGAGTACTAGCATCAACCGAGTAGCCAAGCCCATACTACAAAACATGGACACAGGAGTCTGCTTGCGAAGATTTCTTGAACTGGACAACCGAACCTGCACTCACGGCCGGACTACACCGTGGTCAGGTGAACTAAGAAAGCGGAATCGTGGCCATACTTCCGTTCAGTAGGCGCTCTCCGTATTGTCTGAATCGACCGATGTCGCAACGTAATAGTATGTTTGGCCTGCCTGAACGTTTGTATCCGTAAAGCTTGTGGTTCTATCGACCGACAGAGTTAGTTTCGCATATGGACCACCCGATACGGATGCCCGGTATACGTTATAGCCGATTAAGTTGGATACACTCTGAGCCTGGATGGTAAAAGACACCGAATGCGACAAGGGTTGCACGCCCGAACCCGACAAAGAAATCACCGCCAGCGGATTAGAGGCATCGCTGATGATGCTGACACTGCCGGTGACGCTTCCGCTAGCCGCCGGAGCAAAGGTCACATCCAACGTCGCGGTCTGCCCAGGAGTTTGGATGAGTCCAGCGGAAGCGCCGCTCACATTGAAACCAGGTCCGAAAATGCTGATCTTTGAAAAAGTCACATCGGAATTGCCCGACGCGGCCAGCGTCACCGCGAGAGTGGCACTGCTCCCTACCGCTACGTCTCCAAATTTCAAGTTCGATGGGCTGGCGCTTATCTGCCCAGGATCAGTGACCGTGAGGGTAGCTGCCTTGCTCTCCACAGTGTCTATCGAATCCAAACCACAACAGCGTAGCGCGTCCCACTGTCGGAGGTCGTCGTGGCCGGGTCGTATAGGACGCCGACGTCGCCCCACTGACCGACTTCCCGTTCTTCATCCACTGAAAGCGGAGTGGGGGTATCCCCGAGGCTGCCACGGAGAATGTCGCTGTGTGCGAGGCGACGACCGTCTGATTGGTGGGTTGATCCGTAATCGACGGCGGCGTAGGATCAACGCCCGTACTCCTCGTCAGGGCTCCGCAGCTTGCCAAAGAAACGGTCACGAGGGCGAAGAAAATGAGAGGAATGCGGCAAGTCAGAACTCTGGGTTCTATCCGTCGGTTGTGGCAACTTGGCGCGTACAGACCCATCGCTTGAATGGTCCGCCGGCTGAGTGCGCGAATCTACTGTTCCCGGGAACAGATTGAGGACAGGTCCCTTGCCAGCAGTCACGCACACCTCTAGAGGGAACAAAGTCCAAACGCAGAGACTTTGATTTATTAGGAGGAATTTAGACTGCATAATCGCGCCGCTCTCAGCGATGGGGCATGCGTGCGAGGACTAGCGATAGGTGAGCTGGGATCACTGCGCCTTCACGCCAGTTATCGTGGGACTTGGGGGTGATTGCGCGAGGCATCCCATGGTGACCAGACCAGGAGGAAGATTCACGGTGCATAGCCATTGAGGGAAAAGTGCATCGTACGTTTGCGAGGTGCTCGGTACTTGATAGCCATATGGAATTGCTGCGGCAGTGGTGGGTGTGAAATTGGCGATTACGGTTGACATGCACGCGGGGACGCTTGTCGAGCCCCCGCAATTCGGCGCTCCAGGTTTCACGGGATTAGAGAAGTTTTGTATTGCTGCCAGTCGCGTTATTGGCGCCGTAGGAGAATCCGGTTCCGCCGCCGGTGGTGTTGTTTCCCGCCGCGCTGTACAGAAAATCGTTATAGAGAAGATCGGTGGAGTCGGGCTGCATGACGGCAAGCGCGTAGGCGGGCTGTGAATTGCCTCCGACGCGACATGCGGTTGCCGTTCCAGCCTCGACAAGGTTTAGATAGACTGAGTCGACAGACTGTACATAAGATTGATTTCAGCACATGGGCTCAGCGTTGATGCTGCCTGTCTGATTGCCGTACGTCGTGTTGTGGCGGATGTAGACTTTGGCGTTCGGCGAACTGCCGGTGTTATTGAAAGACTGAATGCCTGTGCCGCCGTTGAAAACCGAAATGTTATTGTCAATGACAATCTGGCCCGAGTAACGGTTTCCGTTTATCGTGTCCAAGCCTTGCCCTGACCATCCGTAGGCAGGCGGCCGCCACAAGGATTCGGGTCTACATTGCCCCAAGAGAAATTGCCTGCGATGTAGTAGTGCGTCCCAGGCAGCGTATCCGAGTTTACCGGTACGACGATGTCTATGCCGCTGTAGCAGTTGGCGTTGTCCTGCGCACCGTTGTAGGCGATGTTCCCGATGATGGCAACGTAGTCCACGCCGGCATTAGCATTTGCCCCCGTCGTAAAAGCTCCATCTCCGCATCCGTTGGCGATGTTGTTCACAAAAATGACGTGATGAATGGTCGTCGAGTTGTTCGGAGGAAACGCCTCGAAGCACTGATTACCACTTAGCACGGACGCCGTAATCTCCCATCCCTGGACGCCCCAATAACTTTGCGTCGGCGTCATGGCATTGTGGCCAGTGCTGTTGATGTTGATTTTACAAGCGTCGAAGGTCGCACACTTAAGCCAAGCAACATTGTTTCCCGCTGGGCAGGTCACGACACCCCACTGGTTGGGCCTGAAATTTGTAGCCACGTACGTTGTGCTGGGTGCCGCCAGAATCACATCGCCGCAATTGACCGGATGATTCGGCGTGAGCCAGGGAGTGCTGGGAGACGTGCCGCTGTTGGTGTCGCTGCCGCCGCCGCTGGCCGGTGCAAGGTAGTACGTGGTTGCCCATGCGGGAGACGCGAGCGCGGAGAGCAAGACCACTAGCGCTAACTTCTTCATTTTGATTGTCCCAACGCCCAAAGCGGCGGGAAGACCAGAGCGACTTATCTGGCCGCAGGACTATTTTTACTCTTCCTTCTTGATCAAGCGCTACTGGCCGGTCGTACAGACAGCAGACACGTGCTCTACTTGGTCTTTGGTCCATGAGGGCCAAGGTGATGGTTATTCGGCTGCTGTTTGCGACTCCATTGTGAGCTAGCCGTACCGCAATTCGTGAGTGGGGGCTTGCCCGTTAGTCGAAAAGCTTGAAAGTCCCAGGACCTGCAGCATCACCAGCAGCAGATAGGTCGGGTTCAGGAGCACGTAGCGGCGCCATAGCCGCCGCGGCTCCGATGCCAGCCGGAAAAGCCATTCTAGACCCGCGCGCTGCATCCACTGCGGTGCTTCTGGGAGTTTTCCCGCCAGAAATGGAAACGCCGCGCCCACTGCGACAATGGGCAAGTGCAGAAGGTCGCGAAACTCATAGGCGAAAACCTCTTGCCTGGGGCATCCCAGCCCAACAAAAACGATGGATGCGCCAGACTCGCGGATGGCTGAAGCGATCGTTGCTTTCTCCTCGGGCTGAAGCGACCGGAATTTGGAGGGTTCCATCCCAGCGATCAAGATTCCGGGAAGGGTCTCCTCAAGAGATCTCCTCAACGAGTGCAGCACTTCAGGAGTGCTGCCATAGAAGTACACCGGCAATCCCTCAGTTGCGGCGCGGGCGCATAACCTCAAGGTTAGGTTCCGACCAATGACAGGGCCAGGGAGGCCGGCACCATGGAGCCAGTTGGCCGCCCAGCGGACCGGTTGCCCGTCCGGCACCACCAAATCAAAATGGTTAAGACGAAATTTTTGAAAACGGTCAAGCACACCGGTCATGAGTCCATGGACCGCCAGAGCTGAAATAGCAGCCCTTCGCTTTTCCTGGGCCGCGCGCAGAACGAAATCAGTCGCCGCCTCGTAGTCCACGGTGTCGATAAGGATCCCAATGATGTTTCTCTTGCCCTTGTTATGCATGATGTGCTCCGGCGGTTTGGGCTAGCGTCACGGGATTTGCCGAGCGGTTTACGGCGCGTTGGTATCGCGAAATTCGAGGAGAATCACTTTTGGGAACTACGGCGATTATTCATTGACAAGAAGGTAGTCCGCGCAGGCGCATCGCCCGGAAATCCAACGTCCAGCACACCGGCCGCGTTACTTGGGGCTCGTTTGGTATTCTTTTGTGATAATCGATTCACTCGCTTGGTGCCGCTGTCCGTAGGTCGCCAGCGCGTGCCTATATACCCCCATAAGCATCGGGTAGTTGCGTTCCGCGGTGTACTTGGCCTCATATTCGGCGCGGGCTTCTCGGCCCATCGCGTCCATCTCGTTCGGATGCGACCAGGCCCACGCTACCTTCTCCGCCAAATCACTCGGGTCGCCGCATTTGAAGTGCAGACCAGTCCGACCGTCGGAAACCAATTCCTGCATCGCCCCCAACCTTGAGCAGATCACTGGAATGCCACAAGCAAAAGCTTCGGCAATACACATCCCGAAGGTCTCATACCAACCGCTCGGAACGACGAGGAAACGAGCCCTCTTCATGGCCGTAACCGACTCGTCGCGGGAGAGGCGCCCTCGGAATTGCACCGCGGAGAGGCCAAGCTGCCGCGCCTGAGCCTCCAGGCCATCTCGTTCCGGACCGTCTCCAATGATATGGAGCGCATAGTGCCGAGGGAGGCGTCCCCAAGATTGAAGAAGTGTTGATATTCCTTTTTCGCGGGATAGGCGGCCACGAATAGTCCATACTCACCTCGTCTTGTCCTTTCGCCCGGGTCTGGATGAACGAAATTCGGCTTAACGGCGATTTTTTTCTGCCGGCAAGCCACCGGCAATGAACTTCTGGCGGCCAAAGTCAGTCAGTGCGATATAGCAGGTCACTGACTTCTCCCACGTTCCAAGAAATCGATGAACACCCAGCATCAGGGCGACCGATGCCGTGGCGGCCCGCGAGTCTCGGTAGCAGCCGTGGTAAACACCGCACCACAGGCCGAGCTCCACGCATTCCTCGCACACTTTTCCGTCACGAAAAAATGTCACGCTTGGGCACAGAAGCCGGAAATTGTGGAGCGTTTGCACCACGGGCACGCCGTGAGCTTTGCATGCACCATAGATGGAAGGCGACATCATGAAAAACGTGTTGTGAACGTGCACAATATTTGGTTTCTCTTGGGTGAGGAGTCGAGAGAACTCGCGTTCTGTGTCCACAGCCCATACCGTGCGACCAATCAAAGTTAAGCGTTCCAAAGCATTGAACTTCTCGATCTCGTGGTTGCTCCGGCAGTAGGTGATTACTTCGTGCCCGGCGTTCTCGAGCAGTTGTCTCTCTTGCTCGAGGACGACCTCTTCTCCACCAGGAACCTGGTACTTGTTATGTGCAAGTAGGATTTTCAAGGGGTTCCTTGCTTGCTGCCGAGATACTGGCCAGCAGGAGTTGTGCGCGAGACGCCGCGAATTCTTCGCCCACCATCGCGTCCACGGTAATGATCAGGAATGTGCAGAGAGCCTGCAGATTGGTCAGATCCGGAGAAACGACCCCGAAGCCGGCAATATACGCATAGATGGCAAGAGCCCCAATGCGCAGCGAGCCATGTGATTGCCCGGCGCGCCACGCCGCGCAGGCCCATCCGAGAAGAAATACAAGCACCGCTGGAAATCCAGCGCCGAGTACTAATTCGATGTAAGCATTGTGCGCGTCCCCCGCCGCCCAATCCCAGGAGGCATGTTTGACCAGGACGTCGCGCGCTCCACCCAGCCCATAACCCAGGAGGACGCTGTGCTCGAGCGCTGGCGCCGCAGCATCCCAAACGTCGGTGCGGCCGTTGAGTGTCGAGACATCCCGACTAAGCGTGTCGCCATAGAGAGGCCGGGTGATCGAGCCGATATCTGCGGATAGACGGTCGTTCATCTGGCTGACGATCAACAAGAGAAGCATCAGAACGCAGCCCAGCCCAAGATAAAGGGAAACCACGCGTGGTGCATGGAGCCGAATGGACCCCGACAAGATCACAAGGACCACCACAACCAACAACGTGCTGCCGCTACGAGAGCCGGAAGCTATGGCCATCGCGAACAAGAACACCTGACA